>CAVQCH010000002.1:0-575600 GCA_963710945.1 uncultured Acidobacteriota bacterium | reverse complement strand
CGTACATCGTGTGAACATGTTGACCGGAACCGCACGAGGCGGCCAACGCAAATATGAGTGATCTCCCAGCTAGTCCCCCTGAATAAGGGATGCTTGCGCAAGTTGGTCCGAATCACGATGAATTCGAGGCCGCAAGCTCGCACGGTCGCCCCGAGCCACTCACGGGCGCCTTTGAGGCGGGTCGAATCGTCCAGGCGTATGTCGAAGCCCTCGGCGAAAACGGCGTAGCGGAGCCGGAATGCAGTTGCTGCAGCGCATAAGACGAATCGGCGCCGCCCGTGTAAAACAAACCGCGAAATGCGGCCCTTTCGGCGAAGCATCGCCAATCGGGGCGCGAATCTCTCCAGCTGACAAAGCCGGCCACCACTCCATGGCGCGCTTGCGGACAAACGCGAGATTCTCGAGAAAGCCGGGCTCAATGGAGCAGCACGTCGAGGTTGGCGGCCTGAGACATCGCTGGCAACGAAAACGGACAAACGAATACCTCGAGTCGAGGCGAAAGCGGCACGTGACGGACTCGACAAACACCTCCGTCCCCTCGACCGACGCCACGATCCGCCATACGTCCGGTCCCGCGATCTCGAGCCGCGGTTCCGGAATCGTGACGACTTTGCTGGAATTCATCAGAAGTCCGAGGAATCCACGGTGCGCTGAGTACTCGTCGAGGTACGGTAACGGAGTGTCGGTACACATGAATATAGCGATCACTTCGCCGTCGTCATTGCGTAGCGCTTCCAGGCCGGAGGCGGTACGCCTCCCGCGCTTTCAAGAACTTGAGAAGACCGCTGAGCGCGAAGCCGGAGCTCGGACCTCCCATCAAGCCGACGCGGCAGAGTTCGAGGCTCTTCTTGAAGGATTCCTGGTTCGACCTCGACGATGCTGTCCGCAGCATCGCGCAGGGAAAAGCGATTTCGCCAAGGCCGACCTCGGAACGCACCCCGGGCACCGCGCTGTTCGGACCACAGATGACGCCGACCAGCGTCACCCGCGACGTGGTGCGCCCGAAGTACCGGCGGGCGCCGACGAGGGTCCCCGCAGTCCCCAAGCCGGTGGCGAATACCGTGAGCTTCCCTTCCGTCTGACTCCAGATCTCGGGGGCAACCCACTTTTCCGTCGCCGCCGGGTTTGCATCATTCTCGTATTGAGCGGGATTGAACCAGCCGATTGATTCCCGGAATCGCGTGCCTGGGCGATGCCGCTCGGCTGACCGGCCGTGCCCCTCACCAATCGGGGCTCAACGCCACAGACGCGAATGAACGTTCGAGCTTCCCGGGCGCTATGTCCCAGGGCACCATTGCAACCACCCGATCAATTGCGAAGAGACTCGCGAGGACGCCGAGCGAGAACGCCGTGTTACCGGACGAATTCTCGACAATCGTATGGACTCCATCAAGGTCATCCGCTGCTTCGGCCTCCAGCAGCATGTTGGGGGCCGGAAAGCGAGTTGACGCTCAGCAGCGGGAGCAGGTACATCAGCTTGCCAAAGATCCGAACGTTCTGCTTCCGAAACGGATTCAGGCGATCCGGGAGTTCGACGAGCGGTAGAGGCGGATTGTTGGCAGGATTCAGAAAGTCCTTGAGTGCATTCGGACCTTCGAAGACGCCCTTACGCGGGGTCGGCGCGACAGTTTCGGAGGCTCGTTTCGTACTGCTCCCTGCCGCCGCAGACGCCGCGGAACCAACTGCCGCGTTCTTCAACCCAAGGGCAAAAGCCATCGTACAGGGCGATGAGCGCTGCCCGCAACTGCAAGAGAACCTCCGACTGCGCCGGAACCGCAGCTCCTCGTGCGCCGACGGCCGCGTCGAAAAGCGCCATGGCCCGCTCGGATTTTCACCAGGCCGAGCGCCTGGCCGCTGGCGTCCCGCCTTCAACTGGGGCACCATTCTCATAACGCCTTCCACGCAGCGGAGCGATTCGAAAGGACCTTGCCCGTGACGTCACGTGGGTTGCCTGCAGGCGCACTGCCCGTCTCAATGGGGTTGCGGGTCTGCTTGTTCTCCGCCGCCATCGTTCTCGCCATCGCCTGGCTGGCCAACCCGGGATTCGATCGCCTCGGGTACGACGACGACACCGAGGACTACGTCTCGATCGCGCACAACGCTTTCGACGTCGAGGTGCGAGATCGCCCCCCCGTCTATCCCCTGCTTCTCCGTCTCTGCATGTGGCTGTTCGGCGATCGATGGGAGCACGCGGTCATCGCAACGCAGGCTCTCATGCTCGCGCTGGCGGCGGCGGCCGTCGCCGACGTCCTGCGGCGAATGTCGGTGCCACCCTGGGCGGCAGTCATGGTGGCAGCCGCCTGTTGCGCAACGCCGGGCCTGCTCTTCACGAGCGGAATGGTCCTGCCTGAGGTCTGCCTCGCTCTGATGCTGACGCTGCTCTGGCGAGAAACCGTTCTTCTGTCGTGTTCGCCGGACCGGAGCTCCAGGCGGCTGTTTCGGGCCGCCCTGCTGTGCGGCGCGACGAGCGGGCTGGCCGCCCTCGTCAAACCCGTCTGGGTCCTGGGTGCGATCCCGCTGGCTGTTGCGGTGGTCCTGTCTCGGCGAGGGAGCGGTTCGCGCGGCTTCGCCCTCGCCGCCATGGTCGTCTTCGCCCACCTCGCCCTCGTGGGCCCGTGGCAACTCTTCCTCATGCAAAAGTACGGTCAATACGAACTGAGCCGCACCGGACCCGCCAACATCAATATGTCCGCCATCCGAAGCGGAATGACGCGTGACGGCGCCGGAACTCCCCTGTATGAGTTTCTCGCCGCCAACGGCCTCCTCGATCGGGCGCTTCGACTGACCTGGGACGACTCCAACGAGTTTGCCCGACTCAAAGAGGCCATTCCCTGGAAATACAGAACGGATACCGCTTTCGAGAAAGCCATCCTTCGAAAAGATGGCCTTCGATACTTCGAGCTGCAGCTCGGGAGGGCCCCGGGCTTCTTCGCGGTCCACCCGCCTTCCCAGGAGCGCCTTCTCTTTCCGGGCCTGGGAAATGGACCGCGGCAAGTCTATTCACGCATCTACGACGCCCTGTTTCAGGTCCACGTCCGGGGATGGCGCTTGCCCGTTCTGACGATTCTGCTCGTCGTGGGATTCACGTCGTGCCTGGTCGTCTCGCGCGACCGGCCCATCGGCATCGTCAGCGCAGGGATGGTCTTGTACTACTGGCTCGTCGTGGCTCTCTCCGACCTATCAGGAGCCATTGTTCAGCCGAATGAGGATCGCTCTGGAGCCCGTTCTCCTGTTCATCGCGGCCGCACCGATCTGGCAGTTACTGAGATCGAGAGTGCGCGGCGGGAGTGAAGCCCTGCCGCACGGCAACGGAGCTCTGGAGAAATAGCCGACGGCTCAGGACGCCTTCCGGAACACCATTAGCGCCCGCCGAATCGAACGAATCGGAAGCATGTCGCCGAGGATCGGATCGAGCGCAACGTCCAGCCGGTCGATCACCAGTTGCCAGGCGGGCTTGCCGGCGCCGGTCACCCAGGTCGGGGCAGCGGATCCCTTCCACCCGAGCATCTCTTCGGTCGCTCTCCGGACGAGCCATCGCAGGATGCCGTATCGCCCGCCGCGCAGGAGCTCGAGCGTCATTCCGCGATCCGAGAACAGCGACTGCCAGTCTTCGATCGGCCGCGGAAACTCGTTCCCGCCCGGCCCCACGCGCGGGCGCACGCTCTCGAACAGAACGAGACGGCCGCCGGCTCTCAAGGACGCGACAAAGCTCGGAGACGATGCGGTCCTGACGCTCGTACGGGTTGTGGTGGATCACCGCCACCGAGCAGACGACGTCGAAGCTGCCGTCCGGAAAGGGAATGATGTCGTCCCGGACGCCCGGCGAATGCGGCGTCCGGATGCCGCTCGCGCGCCATGCGAAGAAGCTCGCCCGAGATCTCGACCCCGCTGTACCGGCATCCCCATCGCCGGAATAGATCCACCCACCGACCCGACCCGCAGCCGAAGTCGAGCAGGTCCGCATCGCGCAGATCCATGCGCCGGGACAGATGGCGGCCCGCGGCATCCAGCAGGCGATGCTGCACGCGATCGATGCAGCGGTTCGTGTCCGGATCGTCCGAGCAGACGGCCCGGGCCGGGTCGCCGCCGCTGCGAAGCGCCTTCGCGTTCCAGAACCGCTCCGGATCGTAGGAGCCCCCGGAGGAGACGGCTCCGGCAGCCAGGGTCTTCGGTGGTTCGTCCGGATCGGGCACGTTGACACGATCGTATTCCCCGGGGGCCCCCTCGAAGATTTTTTCCAATCTACGAAGAACCTCGTACTAAATTCCTCGTATCAGTGGCGAGGAGGTGCCATGGCCCGAAAGTCCGCGCCCCGCCCCGACCGAGGCCGAGCTCGAGATACTCGGGGTCCTCTGGGGACGGGGCCCATCCACCGTCCGCGAGGTCCAGGACGCGATCGCGGCGTCCAAGGACGTCGGTTACACGACGGTCCTGAAACTCCTCCAAATCATGGCCGACAAAGGGCTTGTCCGGCGCAACGAGCGCGAGCGCGCCCACGTCTATACGGCGAGTGTGCCCGCCGAAGAGACGCAGCGCCAGCTCGTGGGCGACCTGCTCGACCGGGCGTTTGGAGGCTCGGCGGCCCGAATGGTCCAGCAGGCGTTGAGCTCGAAAAGGGCATCTGCCGAGGAGATCGCCCGGATCCGGACGTTTCTCGACGAGCTCGAAAGGGGGCGGAAATGAAGGGATTGACCGGTCTCCTGACGCCGGCCGCGTACCGGACTCTGGCGCTCACGCTCGTTCACTTCCTCTGGCAGGGCGCCCTCGTCGCGGCCGCCCTCCTCGCCGTCGACGGCATCCTTCGGCGGGCCTCGGCGCGGGCGCGATACGCGGCGGCCTGCGCCGCGCTCGGGCTGATGTTGGTGCTACCGGCCGCAACGGCCTGGCGCCTGTCGTCGAGGGCGACGGCGCCGCAAGGAGCGACGGACGCGTCACGCATCGACGCCACCCCGGCACGGGCCGCAATTGCCGGCGCCTTCACGTCCCCGGTTCGACCGGCGCGGCTCGACCGGCTCGCCCCGTGGATCGTGCTCGCCTGGTTCGGCGGAGTCTGGCTTCTCTCGGCCCGATTGATGGCGAGCTTTCTCCAGGCCGACGCGCTCCGACGCCGCGGCGTCCGGTCCGCTCCGCCCGAGTGGGAAGCGCGCCTTGCCGCCCTTGCCGCCCGGCTGCGGGTTACACGGCCGGTCGGGCCTTCTCGAGTCGGCGCTCGTCGAGGTGCCGACGGCCGTGGGTGTCCTTCGCCCCGTCGTTCTGGTGCCGTTCGGCCTCGCCACCGGGCTGACCGCCGCCCAGCTCGACTCGCTCCTCGCGCACGAGCTCGCGCACGTACGCCGCGCCGACTGCCTCGTCAATCTGCTGCAGGCTTTCGCCGAAACGCTTCTCTTCTACCATCCGGCCGTCTGGTGGGTCTCTCACCGGATCCGGATCGAGCGGGAGAACGCCTGCGACGATCTTGCGGTCGAGGCGACCGGCGATCGCGAGGTCTACGCGCGCGCTCTCGTGGATCTCGAGGAACGCCGCGCCCCCGCCGCGCGCCTGGCCGTCGCCGCCGATGGCGGCCGCCTGTGGGACCGCATCACCCGGCTCTTTCCCTCCGCCGAAACCGAGGCGGCCCGCTCGCCGCGATGGCTCGCCGCCGCGCTCGCCCTGGGCGGCGTGCTCGCACTCGGCGGGGCCGCCGTTCCCCCGGCCGCGGCGGACCCGACGCCGGCACCCGCAACCGCGCCGGCGCAAGAGGCCAAGGGAGCGGCGACCCCGCCTAAGGCCGCCGCCGCTCCGACGCCGGCGCCCGCACGCCAATCCGCGAAGAAGGCCTCGCCGAAGAACGGCGGCCTTCTCACGCCCGATCAGCTCGTCGCGTTCCGCATCCACGACGTGACGCCCGAGTTCATCGATCAGATCGTCGCGCTCGGCTACGAGAAGCCCTCCGCCGACGATCTCGTCAGCCTGCGCATCCAGGGCGTTACGCCCGAGTACATCGGTCAGATGACCGCGATCTTCGGCAAGCTCCCCCTCGACGACTACGCGACGTTCCGCATCCACGGCCTCACGCCGGAATCGGCGCGCGAGCTCGAAACCACCCTCGGCAAGCTCTCCGCGGACGACGCGGTGGCGATGAAGATCCACGGCGTCACGCCGCAATTCGCCCGGGAGATGCGCTCGCTCGGTTTCGCCGAGCTTTCGGCCGACGACCTGGTCGCCTTCCGCATCCACGGCGTGACCCCGGAATTCGTTCGGGAGATCCGCGGCCTCGGCTACACCGCCATCGACGCGGACGACCTCGTGTCGTTCCGCATCCACGGCGTCACCCCCGAGTACATCCGTTCCTGGAACCAGAAGGTCGGCCACAAGGTGTCGGCCGACAAACTGATCGACAGCCGTGTCCACGGCGAAGAGGAGGGCGAACAATGATCCGTCGCGCGTCTTGCGGACGCCATCGAATTCTTCCGGGCACCCTGGCGCTGGTCGTGCTGTTGGCGGCCGCCTCGGCGGGCCTCGCCCAGAGCGCCGCCTCGTCCATCAAGGGCCGCTGGCTCCTCGACTTCGAGGAGAACGGCTCACTGCAGCTCACGCTCAAGCGCAACTGCGCACGGCCACGGCAGCTGGAACAGCTCGGACGACTACAAGGTCACGGACTTCCAGGGACTGAAACGGCCCGCAGCGGAGTCCTCCGAGTCCGCGGCCCACTTCGAGCTCGTCCGCGACGCCGGCACGATCGCCTTCGACGGCCGCCTCGACGAGGCCGGCGGCTCAGGGCGCTTTTCCTTCACGCCCAACCCGGAGTACTCCGTCGCCCTGACGAAAGATGGGCTATCGCACCGGTGACGAGGACGACGTGTTCTCGCTCGCCGTGCACGACGTCAGCCGCACCTTCATCCGCGATCTCGACGCGCTCGGCTACGAGCACCTGCCGCTCGAGGACCTCGTTTCGATGCGCATCCACGGCGCCGGGCCCGAGTTCATCCGCGAGCTGAAGGCGCTCGGCTACGACGGGCTTATCGGCGGACGATCTCGTCTCGATGCGGATCCATGGCGCCTCGCCGGAATTCATCGGCAGCCCTGAAGAGTCTCGGTTACGCCAACCTCTCGGGCGAGGACCTCGTCATCCATGCGAATTCATGGCGTCACACCCGAATTCATCGAACGAGCTGAAGGGCGCTCGGTTACCCGGCATCCGTCGCCCGAGGACCTCGTCTCCATGCGCATTCACGGCGCGACGGCCGAGTTCCTCACCGAGCTGAAGACTCTGGGTTACTCCGGCTTTCCGCCGACGACGTCGTGTCCATGAGAATTCACGGCGTGTCGCCCGATTTCATCAGCGGGCTCCAGCAGCTCGGTTACCGGCACGTCTCGGCCGACGATCTCGTTGCGATGCGCATCCACGGGGTCTCGCTCGACTACGTCAAGAAGATGAAGGCCCGCTATACGGACGTCTCCGTGGACGAGCTCGTGGAGATGAGGATCCACGGGCGAAGCTGAGAGGCCCTGCGGGCGTCCGGAATCGAACACCCGCGTCCCGCAGCCGGCCAGGTGGTCCTACCCGTCGAGGCTCAAGGGCGTTTGTTTTCAGTGGTTTGTCCCCGTTCGACCCTGGCACGATTCTCGCCTTCTTCTGACCCCGTGGATATCGTTCGTGAAGACTTCGCCGAGAAGCGGCGCAAGAAGCGCCTGATCATCGCGGCCGCGGGCGCAGCGGCGATTCTGCTCATCACGCTCGGCCTCTCGCGCCTGAAGCCGGCTGCCCCGACCGTCGAAAAGAGCACCATCTGGATGGACACGGTCAAGCGCGGGCCCGATGCTGCGCCAGGTCCGCGGACCGGGACCGCTCGTGCCCGAGGAAATCCGCTTCATCTCGACCGCCACCGACGGCCGCGTCGAACGGCTCGTGATCCTGCCGGGCGCCCTGGTCAAGCCCGACTCGGTCCTGCTCGAGCTCTCCAACCCCGAGCTCGAGCGGGACGCGCTCGACGCAGAGTCGCAGCTGCGCGCGGCCGTGGCCGAGCTGACCAACGTCCGCGTCCACGCGGATCGCGACGTCATGGACCAGCAGGCCGCGGCGGCGACCGTTCGCTCCGACTTCCACCAGGCGCAAGCTCCAGGCCGCAGACGAACGAGGGCCTCTTCAAGGAGGGCCTCGTCGCCGACCTGACGTCGAAGCTCTCGAAGGTGCGGGCGGAGGAGCTCGAGACCCGCAACGCGATCGAAGAGAGGCGCGTGGCCGCCGTGGCCGACGCCGCAAAGGCCCAGATCGCCGTTCAGGAGGCCCACGTCGAGGCCTTGAAGGCCCTCGCGGCGCTCAAGCGCTCCCAGCGGGAAGCCCTGCACGTCCGGGCCGGGATCTCCGGCGTCCTCCAGGAGCTACCGGTGCAGGTGGGCCAGCGGGTGATCGCCGGCACCGACGCTCGCGCAAGGTCGCGGAGCCGTCGAAGCTGAAGGCTCAGCTGAAGATCGCCGAGACGCAGGCCAAGGACGTCCAGATCGGCCAGCCCGCCTCGATCGACACGCGCAACGGACTCGTCGCCGGCAAGGTCTCGCGCATCGACCCGGCCGTGCAGAACGGCACGGTGACCGTGGACGTGGCGCTGTCGAAGGCGGCTGCCGCAGGGCGCGCGGCCCGACCTGTCGGTGGACGGCACGATCGAGCTCGACCGCCTGAAGGACGTCCTCTACGTCGGCCGGCCGGCCTTCGGCCAGGAAAAGAGCCAGGTCGGCCTCTTCCGCGTCAACGAAGACGGCGACGAAGCCTCGCGCGTGAAGGTGAGGCTCGGCAAGAGCTCGGTCAACACGGTCGAGATCCTCGAGGGACTGAAGCCCGGCGACAAGGTGATCCTTTCGGACATGAGCGCGTGGGACGCGTACGACAGAGTGCGCCTGAAGTAGAGCATTAACGAGAGGGAGAGGCATGAGCGCGAACGGAAACGGCCGCACCCGGTCATCAAGCTCGACGGCGTCGAGAAGGTCTTCTTCACCGACGAGGTCGAAACGCACGCGCTCTCGGGCGTGCACCTCGAGATCGCCCACGGCGAGTTCGTGTCGATCGCCGGGCCGTCCGGCTGCGGCAAGTCCACCCTGCTCTCGCTGCTCGGCCTGCTCGACTCGCCGACCGCGGGGCGCTATTCCCTGAACGGAAAGCCCGCCGAGTCGCTGACGCTCTCCGAGCGGGCGCGGATCCGCAACCGCGAGATCGGATTCATCTTCCAGAGCTTCAACCTGATCGGCGACCTGTCGGTCTACGAAAACGTCGAGCTGCCCGCTGACGTACCGCGGCATGCCGCGCGCACGAGCGCAAGAAGCGCGTGCAGGAGTCGCTCGAGAAGGTCGGCATGGCCCATCGCATGAAGCACTTTCCGTCGCAGCTCTCGGGCGGCCAGCAGCAGCGCGTCGCGGTCGCTCGCGCGATCGCCGGATCGTCCGCTCATCCTGCTCGCCGACGAGCCGACCGGCAACCTCGACTCCGTCAACGGCGAGGCCGTCATGAACCTGCTCCAGGAGCTGCACCGCGCGGGCGCGACGATCTGCATGGTCACGCACGACCCGCGCTTCGCCAAGCACGCCGGACCGCACCATCCACCTCTTCGACGGCCGCGTCGTGGAGGAAGAGAGGGGCGAGGAGCGCGTCCACTCGGAAGAGGAGCTCAAAGAGAGCGGCTACCGGGTCAGCTGAGGCGGCGATGTCGCCTCCTCCAGGACCTGCGCTACGCGGCTGCGGTGGCTGCGCGAAGAACCCGGGGTTCACGGCGGTCGCGGTCGTCGACGCTCGGGCTCGGCATCGGCGCCAACACCGCGATCTTCAGCGTCGTCAACGGCGTGCTCCTGAGGAAGCTCCCGGTCCCGGATCCCGGCAGACTGGTTCTCTTCGAGTGGCGAGCCGGCGAGCCCTTCCGGACCTCCGGGCGGCGCGACTCCTCTCTGCCGGGGCCGCCCCACACGACCGGATCGACGGCCTTCCGCCACGACGTCTTCGAGCGGATGCAGCAGGCCCGGGCGGCCGCGCCCCGGGACCCGCTCGAGACGCTCTTCGGCTTTGCGGGCCTCTACGTGCTGACCTCGGTGATCGACGGTCGCGCCGAGGTCATCCGAGGACAGGTCGTGACCGGCGGCTACTTCGAAGGTCTCGGGGTGCAGCCGATCCTGGGAAGAGCGATCACCGAAGCCGACGACCGGCCGGGAGCCGCTCCCGTCGCCGTCCTCAGCCACTCCTTCTGGCAGAACGCGTACGGCGGAGATCCGGCGGCTCTCGGAAGGATCGTGACGATCAACCGCACGGCCTTCACGGTCGTCGGCGTGACGCCTCCTGGTTTCTCGGGCGCGCTGCAGGTGGGCGATCGACCGGAGGTCAGCGTCCCGCTCGCGTTCGAGCCCGTGCTGCTCGGGGAAGGCCTGGTGCGCCCGGCCGACCGGCCGCCCGTCTGGTTCCTGAACGTGATGGGACGGCTCAAGCCCGGAGCGACGCTGGACGAGACCCAGGAGAGCTTGAACACGGCGTTTCAGGCCGCGGCCCTGGAAGTGATGCCGCCGCCGAGGAGAGACAATGAGCCGAGCCGGATCGAGCCGAGGGACTACCCCCGACTGATCACGCGGCCCGGCGGTCTCGGCCTGACGGAGCGGCGCCAGCGTTATTCCCGGCCGATCTACACCTTGTTCGGCGTCGTGGGGCTCGTGCTGCTGATCGCGTGCGCCAACCTCGCCAACCTGCTCCTCGCCCGGGCCGCCCTGCGCCGCGGCGAGATCCGCACCCGTCTGGCGCTCGGAGCGAGCCGAGCGCGGCTGATCCGCCAGCTCCTGACCGAGAGCGTTCTGATCGCCGTCCTGGGCGGGCTCGCGGGAGTGCTGTTCGCGGTCTGGGGCGCCGGCGCGTTGGCCGCGATCGCCGGTCCGGAGGCGGGAATCGTGCCGCACGGCGTGTCGGCCGGCCTGAGCAAGCCGGTCATCGCCTTCGCGATTGCCCTGACGCTCGTGACCGCTCTGCTCTTCGGGCTCGCCCCCGCGTGGGGGACGAGCCGCTTCGACCTCGCTCGCACGCTCAATCAGAACCGCCGCACGGTGGCACGCTCCCGGCTGGGCGGCGGGTTGATCGTGGTGCAGGTCGGGCTCTCGGTGATCCTCCTCTCGGGCGCGGGACTCCTACTGCGAACGCTCCACAACCTGGAGACGGTTCCGCTCGGATTCAACCAGGACCGCCTCATGGTCTTCGCGCTGAGGCCCGAGCAGGGCGGATACCAGAACGAGCGCCTGCTGCAGTTCTACGACACGCTGCTCGCCCGCCTGGACGCCCTGCCCGGAGTCCGCGCCGCGACGTTCGCACGCATTCCGCTGATCGGGGCGTACTCGTGGAACACGAACATCCTTCTGCCCGGCGAGCGGGCGCGCGCCGCCGGCGATCACATCGTCAATCGGCAGATGGTCCGGGAGAACTATTTCGAGGCGCTGGAGATCCCGCGGCTCCGCGGGCGCGCCTTCACCGCCCGTGACGACGAGCGCGCGCCGCGCGTCGCGATCGTCAGCGCGACGCTCGCCCGAAGCCTCTTTCCCGGCGGAGACCCGATCGGCCAGCGCGTCGTGGACCCGGATGAGAAGTGGGAGGCCGAGATCGTCGGCGTCGTCGGCGATACGAAGTACGACAGCCAGCGAAGCGAGATCGAGCCTCTCCTCTACACGCCCTGGAGGCAGGATGCCCGAAACGTCGGAGAGATGTACTTCTCCCTCCGCGCGGCGGAGGATCCGGCGGCGCTGGCGCATACCGTCGAGCGCGTCGTTCACGCCCTCGATGCAGGCCTCCCGGTCACCGAGGTCGGCACTCAGGCCGCGAGATCCCGCGCGACGGTCGGACGCGAGCGCGTCTTCGCCGAGGTCCTGACGTTCTTCGGGGGCCTGGCGCTTCTGCTCGCCGCGATCGGGCTCTTCGGCGTACTGGCCTACTCGGTGGCCCAGCGCACCAACGAGATCGGAATTCGCATGGCCCTGGGGGCTCGCGGCGACGACGTGGTCCGGATGATCGTCGTTCAGGGGCTGCGTCCGGCGATGCTCGGACTGATCGTGGGTCTGGGCGGGGCGCTGGCGCTCGGCCGGACGGTCGCGGGCCTCGTCTACGGAATCCGCGCCGCCGATCCGACGACGTTTGCCGCCGTCTCGCTGCTGCTGACGGGCATCGCGGTTCTAGCCGCTTTCGTACCGGCTCGCCGCGCCGCCCGCGTCGATCCGATCGTCGCCCTGAGGACGGAGTGATGGCAACGAGGGAGGAACGATGACCGTCCTGCTGCAGGACCTGCGCTACGCCGCCCGATCCCTGGCGAAGAGCCCCGCGTTCACGGCCGCGGCCATCCTGATCCTGGCCCTCGGCATCGGCGCCAACACGGCGATCTTCAGCCTCATCGACGCGGTCGTGCTCCATCCGCTGCCGGGGGTGACGCGCCCCGGAGAGCTGGTGGATCTTTCGGGCCCGACGGTTTCCTACCCGTGGTACCAGTCCGTGCGCGGCGCGACGACGGCCAGCTTCGACGGCCTCGCGGCCTGGCGGCAGCGCGAGATGAGCCTCTCCGGCGGAGCGGTTCCCTCGCGGATTCATGGCGCTGTCGTTTCCGGCAACTACTTCGACGTTCTCGGAGCGCGCCCCGCCGCGGGCCGGCTCTTCACCGCGGCCGACGAGGAGTCGGGCGAGGCGATCGCCGTGATCGGCGAAGGGCTCTGGAAGGCACGGTTCGGCGCCGACGCCGCCATCGCGGGCAAGGTGATCCAGGTCAACGGGTCCCCGTTCACCGTCGTCGGCGTGGCGCCGGCCGGGTTCCGGGGAACGGCGTTCGGCCTCGCGCCCGATCTCTGGGTGCCGATCGGGGCCTGGCCCCGGCTGGCGACCGGCGAATTCCGCACGCTCGACCTCCAGCGGCGGGGATGGAGCTGGCTCACGGTCGTCGGCCGGCGAAAGCCCGGCGTGTCCTTCGCGCAGGCGCAGGCGACCATGGAGACCGCGGCCAATCGAGAGGCCGCCGCCTTCCCGGACGACACGCCGGATCAGAAGATGACGCTGCAGCCGACGCTTCGCGACGCTGCGGGATTCGGCCAGCCCGGAAACCCGGTGGGGTTTCTGGCGATGCTCGTCGGGGCCGTCGGCATCGCGCTGGCGATCGCCTGCGCCAACCTCGCCAATCTCCTGTTCGCGCGCGCCGCGTCCCGCCGCCGGGAGATCGCCATCCGCCAGGCACTCGGCGCGACCCGCGTGCGCCTGCTGCGCCAGCTGCTCACCGAGAGCGTGACGCTCGCGGTCGCCGGCGGCGCGGCCGGTTTGCTCGTGGCCGGCTGGTCGCTCGGGCTCATCGTGAAGATGCCCCTGCCCGGCGACTTCTCGCTCGCGACGTTCGCGCCGGCGCTCGACCTGCGCGCGCTCGGCTTCTCCTTCGCGCTGTCGGTCGCAACCGGCATCGCGTTCGGCCTGCTTCCGGCCGTACAGGCCTCGGGGCGATCCGTGGGCGCGACGCTCAAGGGCTCCGGTTCCGCCGGGACGCCCCTCTCGGCCGCGCGCGGAGCCCTCGTCGCCGCGCAGGTCTCACTGTGCCTCCTGCTCCTCGTGGGCGCGGGCCTTCTCGGGCGCAGCCTCCAGCGCGCCCTCGCGGCGAACGTCGGGTTCCAGCCGCGGGGGCTCACCCTCGCCAACGTGCACCTCGGGCTCCAGCGCTACGACCCGCCCCGGGCCGAAGCCTTCCTGCGGGAGCTGCGCCAGCGCATCTCCACCTCCCCCGGCGTCCGCGGGGCGAGCTGGACCGGGCTCGTGCCCCTCGGCGGCGGCGAATGGGTGGAGGGCTTCTCGATCGAGGGCCGGCCGGCGCCGCCGGGCAAGCAGCCCGAAGTCTCGATGAACGTCGTCGGCGCCGAGTTCTTCCGCACGATGGGCATCCCGCTCGCCGCCGGGCGCGAGTTCGACGACCGGATCGATCGCGGCGACTCGGCGCCCGCGGTCGTCGTCAACGAGGCGATGGCGAAACGATACTGGCCCGGCGGGAGCGCCGTGGGCGGCCGCATAAACATCGCCGGGGGGCAGCGCACCGTCGTCGGCGTCAGCCGCGACTTCCGTACGGGATCCCTGCGCGACGACCCGGCTCCCGAGGTTTACCTGCCGCTGGCGCAGGCGGGCCCGAACGCCGGCCTGCAGGCGATGACCCTCGTCGTGCGCGGCGAGGATTCCCGGCGGGACGTCGCGCCCCTCGTGCGCGGCGAAATCCGAAAGCTCGACGCCGCCCTTCCGGTGGCCGACATCCACCCGTACGAAGCCGAGATCGCGGGACAGCTCGTGCCCCAGCGTCTCGGCTCCGCCCTGCTCGGCCTCTTCGGCGTCCTCTCGCTCACGCTCGCCGCGGTCGGGATCTACGCCGTGATCTCGTATTCCGTGGCCGGGCGGACCCGCGAAATCGGGATCCGCATGGCGCTCGGCGCGCGCGCCGCCGACGTGCGCGCCCTGGTGGTCCGGCAGAGCGCGCGGCCCGTCGCCGTCGGCGTCGCCCTGGGACTCGCCCTCGGCGCGGCCGCCGCGCGTCTTCTCCAAGGCTTTCTCTACGGCGTCTCGCCTTCGGACCCGGTCACCTTCGCCGCCGTCACCGCGGTGCTCGTCGTCTGCGCGCTCGTTGCCGCGTGGCTGCCGGCCCGCCGCGCCGCGCGCATCGACCCCATGGCCGCGTTGAGGATCGAGTGACGCCATGACGACTCTTCTCCAGGACGTCCGCCAGGCCGCGCGCTCGCTCGCCAAGGCCCCGGCCTTCACGAGTACCGCGGTCCTGACGATCGCGCTCGGCATCGGCGCCAACACCGCCATCTTCAGCGTCCTCTATGGCGTCCTCTTCGCCCCCCTGCCGTATCCCGAGCCCGGGAGGCTGGTCACGCTCTCCCACAACGTCTCGGTGCTCGAGCTCGCGGATCTCGAAGCCTCCGCCCATTCGTTCTCGGCGATGGGCGGCGCGACCACCATGCCGATGGACCTGACGGGCGACGGCGAGCCCCGGAAAATCCGCGCCGCCTACGTGGCGTCGGGCCTCTTCGAGGCTCTCGGCGCCGGCGCGGCGGCGGGGCGCCCTCTCGCGAAGAACGACGACCGCAAGGGCGGTGAGCGCGTCGTGGCTCTGTCCTACGGTCTCTGGCAGCGCCAGTGGGCGGGCGATCCGTCGATCGTCGGCCGCGCGATCACGCTCGGCGGCGAGCCCTACACCGTCGTCGGCGTTCTCTCGCCCGAGTTCCGCCTGCCGGAGACGGACGCCGACATCTTCGTGCCGATCTGGGTCGCGTACCCGGTGGCAGCGGAGGCGCGCGGAGCCCACTTCCTCCGCACGGTCCTGCGCCTGGCGCCCGGCGCGTCGCCGGCGGCGGCGCGGGCCGAGCTCGCCGCGGCGATGGAGCGGCTCGCCGCCGCGCACCCCGACGAGGACAAGGGCCTCTCCCCCGACCTCGTGCCGCTTCTCGACCACATCGTCGGCGACACCCAGCGTCCCCTGTGGATCCTGGCCGGCGCCGTCGGCATGGTCCTCCTGATCGCGTGCGCCAACCTCGCCAACCTGCTGCTCGCCCGCGCGTGGTCCCGCCGCGGGGAGCTCGCCGTGCGCACAGCCCTTGGCGCTCCGCGCTGGCGGCTCGTGCGGCAGGCCCTCACGGAAAGCGTCGTGCTGGCTCTGGCCGGAGGCGCCGCCGGTCTGGCGCTCGCCGCGTGGGGCACCCGCCTCCTGCTCGCCGCGATGCCGGACGCTCTGCCGCGCCTCGAGCGCGTCTCCGTCGACGGGCGGATGGTCCTCTTCGCGCTCGCCCTCTCGATCCTGACCGGACTCGCATTCGGGCTGGCGCCGGCCTGGAGGGCTTCGAGCCTCGGATTCGCCGCGGCGCTCTCGGGGGCACGCGGCCAGGCCGGGGGCGCGGCGGGGAAGCTCCGGAATACCTTCGTCGTCGCGGAGATCGCGCTCGCGATGGTCCTCCTGGTGGGAGCGGGACTGCTCCTCCACGCCCTCGCGCGCCTGCGTTCCGTCAAGCCGGGTTTCGATCCGCGCGGCGTCGTGGCGCTCCGGCTCGATCTGCCCGAGTCGCGCTACGCCGAAGTTCCCGCCCAGACGCGCTGGCGCGAGCAGGTGCTGGACGCAGATCCAGGCGGTCCCCGGCGTCCGGGCGGCGATGGTCTCCGAGGTCCCGCTCTCGGGCGACGCCCTCAATCACAACTTCGTGATCGAGGGCCGGCCGGCGGTCGCGGAAGGCGACGAGCCCGAGCTCTACTCCCGCAGCATCATGGGCGACTACTTCGGCGTGATGGGCATCCCCCTGCGCGCCGGCCGCGCGTTCTCGCCGCGCGACCGGGAAGGAGCTCCCCTCGTGGGCATCGTGAACGAGCGCTTCGCGCGCGAATACTTCGCCGGCGCGAGCCCGCTCGGCGCGCGGATCCGCTGGGCGCGCCTGCCGGGCGACCCGCAATGGATCGAGATCGTCGGAGTCGCCGCGGACGTCCGCCACTTCGGCCTGGGCCAGGACGAGCAGTCCGCCGTCTACACGCCGTACGCGCAGTCGCTCCAGCCGTGGAAGCGCTGGATGGAGCTCGTCGTGCGGGGATCGGGCGGCGAGACGGCCCTGGCGGCGATCGTCCGCGAGAAGGTGCACGCCGTCGACCCGCTGATTCCCGTCCCGGGCGCGCGCGCCCTGACGTCGATCGCCGACGCGTCTCTCGCGGGAGAGCGCTTCCGGACACAACTGCTCTCGCTCTTCGCCGCCCTCGCGCTGCTCCTCGCATGCGTGGGCATCGCCGGCGTCATGGGGCAGTCGGTGAGGCAGCGGACGGCGGAGATCGGCGTCCGCATCGCCCTCGGCGCCGCCCCCGGCCGGGTGGTGGCCGGGATCCTCGGCGAGGCGCTGCGCCTGACGGGGATCGGTCTCGTTCTCGGTATCGCGGCGGCGCTCGCCGCGAGCCGCGTCCTGTCGAGCCTCCTCTTCGAAATCGGCTCCGCGGACGTCGCGACGTACGCCGGCGTGGCCCTGCTCCTCACACTGTCTGCCCTCGCCGCGTGCTGGGGTCCCGCCCGCCGCGCGGCGCGCATCGCCCCCATGGCCGCGCTGCGAACGGAGTGACGCGATGACGACCCTGCTCCAGGACATCCGCTACGCGCTTCGATCTCTCGCGAAGGCCCCGGCCTTCACCGGCATCGCCGTCCTGACGATCGCCCTCGGCATCGGCGCCAACACCGCCATCTTCAGCGTGGTCCACGCGGTGCTGCTGCGGCGGCTGCCGTATCCCGAGCCGGACCGGCTCGTGGTCCTGCGCGAGCACCACAATCAGGCCGGCGACATGGGGGTCGCCTGGCCGACGTTCCTCGACTGGCGCGAACGCAGCCGGGCATTCTCGGGACTGGCGGGCTTCCGGAGGACAGAAGCCAACGTGAGCGGGGACCGCGAGCCGGAGATGCTGAGGGTCGCCCAGGTGTCGGCGTCTCTCTTCCCCCTGCTGGGCGTCCGAGCGGCCCTCGGGCGAACGTTCGTCGAGGCCGACGACCGGCCGGGCGCGCCCCGCACGTTGATACTTTCGGACGAGGTCTGGCGAACGCGATTCGCCTCGGACCCTTCGATCGCGGGCAAGACGCTGCGCCTCGACGCGCTGCCCTATACGGTCGTGGGCGTCCTGCCGCGGTCCTTCGGATTCTTCCCGGAGCGCATGGATCTCTACACGCCCGGTCGGCTTGAACGGCGCCGAACGGGGCTGGTTGAGCCGCGGGAACCACATGGGAATGCGCGTGCTCGCCCGCCTGGCTCCCGGCGCGACGTTCGCCGCGGGCAAGAGCGAGATGGACGGGATCATGCGGCAGCTCGAGCGCGAGCACCCGGATTCCAACAGCGGACAGCAGGTGATCGCGATGCCCCTGGCGGAGGCCCTCTTCGGCGACGTCCGGGCGCCGCTCTGGACGCTGCTCGCGGCCGTGAGCCTCGTCCTGCTCATCGCGTGCGTCAACGTCGCCCACCTCCTGCTCGCGCGGGCGGCCTCGCGAGGCAGGGAGTTCGCCATCCGCGTCGCCCTCGGGGCCGGCCGCCGCCGGATCGTGCGGCAGCTCCTGACGGAGAGCGTGCTGCTCTCGACGCTCGGCGGCGCTCTCGGCCTGCTCGTGGCGATGTGGGCCATCGCGCCCATCCTTCACCTGGCCCCCTCGGAGATTCCGCGCCTGGGAGACACCCGGATCGATCCGGCCGTGCTCCTCTTCACGCTGGCCGCAGCCCTCGTCACCGGTACTCTCTTCGGACTCGCCCCCGCGGTCCAGGCTTCGCGCCCCGATCCCCAGACGACCCTGCGCGAGACGGGGCCCGGCGGCACCAGCGGCCGCGGCCGGCAGCGGGTGCGCGCCGTCCTGTTCGTGTCCGAGGTCGCGCTGGCGTTCGTCCTCGTGGTGGGATCGGGCCTGCTCCTGCGCAGCCTGCTGCGGGTCCAGAACGAGCCCCCCGGGTTCAACCCGAACGGCGTCCTCGCCCTCGACGTGAACCTTCCGGACGCAAAGTATTCGCGCGAACAGCAGCACGCGTTCTTCTCGAGTGCCGTCGCCGAGGTGCGGAACCTGCCGGGCGTCCGGTCGGCGAGCGCCGCGCTCTGCCCGCCGTTTGCCGGACGATGCTGGGGCTCCGTCTATCTCCTCTCGGATCGGCCGGCGCCGCCCCAGGCGGAGCTGCCGAGCTCCGCTTTCAACGTCGCCGAGCCCGACTACTTCCGCACGATGGAGATCCCGCTGCGCGCCGGCCGCTTCTTCACCGACGCCGACTCCGCGGACGCGGCTCCCGTCGTCCTCATCAACGAGAGCATGGCGCGCCGCTGGTGGCCGCACGAGAGTCCGCTGGGCAAGCGGATCAAGCAGGGCTTTCCCCAGGACGACTCTCCGTTCCGGGAGATCGTCGGGGTCGTCGGAGACGTGCGGCAGAAGGGCTTCGACTCCCCCGTGCAGACCGAGGTCTATCTCCCGCTACTCCCAGAACCCGGAATCCGGCATGACCCTGGTGGCGCGGACCGATTCGTCCCCCATGTCGCTGGCCCGCGCGGCGGCCGCGGCGGTGCGCCGCGTGGATCCGGAGCAGTCGGTCTCGCACGTCCAGCCGGCGAGCAAGTACCTGACCGAATCCGTCGCCGGCCGGCGCTACGTCGCTCAGTTGCTCGGGCTCTTCGGCGCGCTCGCGCTGCTTCTTGCTTCGGTCGGCATATACGGCGTGGTGTCGTACGGAGTCGCGCGGCGCGTCCGCGAGATCGGCATCCGCACGGCCCTGGGCGCCCGGCCGGCCGACGTGCTGCGCCTCGTCGTCGGACAGGCGATGCGCCTTGCCGCCGTGGGGATGGGGATCGGGGCGGTCGCGGCCTTCGGCCTGACCCGGTTCCTCTCGAGCCTGCTGTACGGCATCGCCCCCTGGGATCCCCCGACGTTCGGAGGCGTCGCGGCGCTGCTGACGGGCGTCGTGATCGCGGCCTGTTCCTGGCCCGCGCGCCGCGCGATGTCCGTGGATCCGAGCCTGGCCCTGCGCGGGGAATGAAGGAGGAGCGATGATCGAGCTCCGCGGCCTCGAGAAAAGCTACGCGACCCGCGCCGGCGAGACCTTCGTGCTGCGGCGCATCGACCTCGACATCGCCGAGGGCGAGTTCGTGACCGATCATGGGGCCCTCGGGCGCCGGCAAGTCGACGCTCCTCGCGATCCTCGGCATGCTCGACCACGACTGGAAGGGCGAGTTCCGGTTCCTCGACCACGAGGTCCACGCGATGAAGCCGCGCGACCGCATCGAGCTCAACAAGAAGCACGTCGGCTTCGTCTTTCAGCAGTACCACCTGCTCGACAACCTGACCGTCGCCGAGAACCTGGACATCCCGCTGTCCTACCGCAACGTGAAGGGCTCCGAACGCGCCGCCATCGTCGCCGACACGCTCGACCGGTTCCAGATCGTCGGCAAGAAGGACCTCTTCCCGAACCAGCTCTCCGGCGGCCAGCAGCAGCTCGTCGGCGTGGCGCGGGCGCTCATCGCGAAGCCGCGGCTGCTCCTGGCCGACGAGCCGACCGGCAACCTCCACTCCGACCAGGGCCGCGAGATCATGCGGCTCTTCAAGAAGCTGAACGACGAGGGGACGACCATCGTCCAGGTGACGCACTCCGAGGAGAACGCCACCTACGGCAACCGGATCGTCCGTCTGCGCGACGGATGGATCGTGAACGACGGAGGACGATGATGCTGGCACTCCAGGATCTCCGAGCATCCCTGCGGAGCCTTCGCCGCACGCCGGCCGTGACTATCGTGGTCGTCGCGACCGTTGCCGTGGGGATCGCGGCGAGCGCGACCGTTTTCTCGCTGGTCGATGCGCTTTTCTGGAAGCCGCTGCCCGGCGTGGCCGCCCAGTCCCGACTGGTGAACGTGCATGCCACCGCGCCCGACGGCTCGACGTTCCACTCGGTCTCGTACCCGACCTGGCGCGACCTCGGAGACGGCGGCGGCGCTTTCTCCGGACTCGCCGCGTTCTCGTCGCGGCTGGCGAGCCTGTCCGACGGCGGGGAGCCCAAGCTCGCGATCGTCCAGATCGTCACCGGGAATTACTTCACGGTCCTCGGCGCGCGGCCGGCCCTCGGGCGGTTCTTCGGCCCGGCGGAGGACGAGGAGCCCGGGCGCGATGCGGTGGCCGTCCTCGGCCATCGCGCCTGGACGACGCGCTTCGCCGCCGACCCGTCGATCGTCGGCCGGACGATCGCGCTCAACGGGCACCCCTTCACCGTTGTCGGCGTGGCCGAGCCCGGGTTCGTCGGAACGTTCCTCGCCTTTCCCTTCGACGTCTGGGTGCCCAGCATGATGGCCCCAACGCTCTCGTTGGAAGACGCGATCGCGTCGCGCGAGCGGGCATGGCTCGAGCTGGTGGGACGTCTCGCCCCCGGAGTCACGCTCGAAGGGGCCCGGCAGCGGATGGCCGTGCTGTCGCGGCGGCTGGAAAAGGAGCATCCGGACTCGCAGCGCGGGGTCGCTTACGACCTGCGGCCGACTACCGGGTTCGAGGACTCTCTGCGGGAACCGGCCGTGGGCTTCTTTGCCGTTCTCGCATGCCTCGCCGCTCTCCTGCTGACCGTCGCCTGCGTCAACGTCACGAGCCTGCTTCTCGCTCGCGGACTCGCGCGCGAGAAGGAAGTCGGCATTCGCCTGGCGATCGGGGCCGGCCGCGGCCGCCTGCTGCGGCTCTTCGTTCTCGAGACCCTCGTCCTCTTCGGGCTCGGCGGCGCGGCCGGGGCCTTCCTCGCCACGCTGACGACTCCCCTGCTCGAGCGCTTCCGCCTGCCGACTCCCGTTCCCCTCGTCTTCGACCTGTCGCCGGGGCCCCGCGTGATCGGCTTCTCGATACTCGCCGCGTGCGCCGCGGGCGTGGTCTTCGGACTGATCGCGGCCATCCCGGTCACCCGCGCATCGAGCCTCGCGGCCCTCGGCGCCCGCGACTCGACCGAGCGGCCCTCTCTCGCGCGCCTGCGTTCCCTCTTCGTGGCGCTGCAGGTCGGCGCGTCCGTTCTCCTGCTCGTCACGGCGGGACTCTTCCTGCGCACGGTCCGCCGCGCCGGCACGCTCGACCCCGGATTCGAACCCGAGGGGGTCTCGCTGACCCGCATCGACCTCGCCATGCTGGGCTACGACGGCGCGCACGCGCGGGCCTTCTACGATCGGCTGCGCGAACGCGTCGCCACACTGCCCGGCGTCGAGGCCGCCACCGTGGCCGGAGTCGCCCCGCTCGGACTCTCCCACCGGACGACGGCGGTATCGCTTCCGGGGCTGTCGACGCCCGCGGACCAGGTCTCCGTCGACTTCACGGACGTCGGGGAAGCCTACTTTTCGACGATGCGCGTCCCCATCGTGCGCGGACGCGCGTTCCGCAGCGAGGACGCTCCCGGCGCTCCGCTCGCGGCGATCGTCAACGAGACGCTCTCCCGCAAGATGTGGCCCGGGCGGGACCCGGTGGGCCAGACCATGATCCAGGACGGAAAGACCCTGACGGTCGTCGGCGTGGCGCGCGACGGCAAGTACCGCAACCCCTGGGAAGCTCCGCGGCCGTACCTGTACGTCGCGTTCCGGCAGCAGGACGGGGTCCGGGAGGAGTTCCTGGTGCGGAGCGACCGAACGCCGGCGGCGCTCGCGGCCGCGCTGGCCGCCGAAATACATCGGATCGAGCCGGCCCTGCCCGTCACCGGAGTGATCTCGCTGCGCGAGCACATCGGCTTCTCGACTCTTCCGCAACGGGTCGCGGCGACCATCGCCGGCGGGCTCGGGGCGATCGGGGTCGCGCTTTCCGCGATCGGCCTCGCCGGGCTCGTCGCCTACTCGGTCACCCGGCGCACCCGGGAACTGGGAATCCGCATGGCCCTCGGCGCCGCGCCCGCGCACATCGTGCAGCTCGTGATGCACGGCGGAATTCGCGTCGCGGCGGCGGGCCTCGCGATCGGCACGGCCGCCGCGCTGATCGCCGCGCGTGTGATCCAGAGCCTCCTGTTTCGGGTGGAGGCGCTCGACCTGCCGACGTTCGGCGCCGCCTTTCTCCTGCTGGCCATCATCACCCTGGCGGCCAGCTGGCTGCCCGCCCGACGCGCCGCGCGGATCAGCCCGATGCGGGCCCTGCGAAACGACTGAGGTGGAACGATGAACGCTCTCTTCCAGGACCTGCGCTACGCCCTGCGCACCTTCACCAAGAACCCGACGTTCTCGGCGATCGCGGTCGCCACGCTTGCCCTCGGGATCGGCGCCAACGCCGCGATCTTCGCGCTCGTGGATCGCGTGCTCATCCGCCAGCTGCCGGTGCGCGATCCGAAACAGCTCGTTCTGCTTCGCTCGCCCGGCCCCCAGCAGGGCCGCACGTGGAGCGACGGCGACAACGCGTTCTGTTTCTCCTTCCCGATGTACCGGGATCTCGTCGAGCAGTCGACGGTGTTCTCGGGCCTGCTCGGCGAGATGCCCTTCGACGCCAGCGTCGCCGCGCGGGGCGAGACCGATCGGGCGACGGGCGAGCTCGTGACGGGCAACTACTTCGGGGTCCTCGGCGTCGGCGCCGGCCCTCGGCCGGGTCCTGACGCCCGCCGACGACCGGACCAAGGGCGCGCATCCGCTGGCCGTGCTCTCCTACGGATACTGGCAGCGCCGCTTCGGCGGCGATTCCGCCATCCTGGAGAAGCCGGTGACGATCAACGGACAACCGTTCACGGTCATCGGCGTCGCCGGCAAGTCCTTCGAGGGCATCCAGGCCGGGCGCCGCGCGGACATCTTCGTGCCGATGACGATGAAACCGCAGATGACGCCGTTCTGGGACGGCCTCGACGACCCCAAGGACTACTGGCTGCAGATCGTCGGACGGTTGAAGCCCGGCATCTCGCGCTCCGAGGCCGAGCGCGCGCTTCTTCCGGTCTACCGGCCCCTCCTCCAGCAGCTTCTGCCGCGGATGACGGGCTGGACCGACGTGCGCAAGAAGGAGTTCCTGAACAAGCGGATCGAGCTTCTCCCGGGCGAGCGGGGCCGGCGCGTCCTGCAGCAGGGATACGGGACGCCGCTGGTCTCCCTGATGGCCATGGTGGGCCTCGTGCTCCTGATCGCCTGTTCGAACCTCGCGGGACTCCTGGCCGCGCGCGGCGCCGCGCGCCAGCGCGAATACGGCATCCGCCTCGCGATCGGCGCCAGCCGCGCGCAGCTCTTGCGCCAGTCCATCGTCGAGTGCCTCGTGTTCTCGGTCGTCGGCGGAGCCCTCGGCCTCGTCCTCGCCTCCTGGCTCCTGAGCGGCCTGCTTTCGACCTTCCCCGCCGAGGCCGAGCTGCGGCAGATCGCGGCGCAGATCGACCCGCGCGTGCTCGCGTTCGGCATCGGCATCTCCCTCGTGGCCGGCGTCCTGTTCGGGGTCGGACCGGCGTACCGGGCGGCGCGCCTGGATCCGGCGCACACGTTGCGCGGGCAGGGCCGCGGTACGACGTCGCCCGGCCGCGAGGCGCTGCGGCTTCGCAATGGCCTCGTCACCGCTCAGGTCGCCCTGACGCTCGTTCTCCTCGTCGCCGCGGGGCTCTTTACGCGGAGCCTGCGCAACCTCGGCCGCGTGGAGCTCGGGCTGAAGACCGACCACGTGATCGGATTTTCCGTCTCGCCGGAGTTGAACGGCTACTCGCCCGAGCGCACCGCCCTGCTGGCAAGGCGGCTGACGGATGAGCTGCGGGCCCTGCCCGGCGTGCGGTCGGTCACCGCGGCACAGATCGCCACGCTCGCCGGAAACGACATGGGATCCAACGTCTTCCTGGAGGGCGCCCCGGACGTGGGCGACTCGCCGCACAGCCACGAGAATCGGATCGGCCCGGACTACTTCGTCACGCTCGGAATCCCTCTCGTCGAGGGGCGGGCCTTCTCGTGGGCGGACGATGCCACGGCGCCCAAGGTCGCCGTCGTCAGCGAGACGTTCGCCCGAACGGTCTTCCCCGGCAAGCGCGCGATCGGCCAGCATTTCGGCTTCGGCCGCGCGGAGAACAAAAAGGCGGACATCGAGATCGTCGGCATCGCCCGCGACAGCAAAGGCTCCCAGGTCAGCGAAGAAACCCAGCCCTTCGCCTACGTTCCCTATCTGCAGGATCCCCACCTCGGCCAGCTGACTTTCTACCTGCGCACCGAGCAGGATCCGGGCCGCCTGGCCTCCTCGCTGCGCGCGACGGTCAACCGGCTCGACGCGCAGCTGCCGGTGGACGAGCTGAAGACGCTCGCCGCGCAGGTCGAGGAATCGCTTCTCACCGAACGCCTGACGATGATCCTCTCCGTCGCCTTCGGCGGCCTCGCGGCGTTGCTCGCGGCGATCGGCATCTACGGCGTCCTCGCCTTCGCGGTCGCCCAGCGCCGCCAGGAGATCGGCGTGCGCATGGCGCTCGGGGCGGACCCGCAGGCGGTCCGCCGGCTGATCCTCGGGGAGGTGGTGCGGTTCCTGCTCGTCGGCGCCGCGATCGGGCTGCCCGCCGCCTACGCGCTCGCGCGCGTCGTGGAGTCGATCCTCTTCGGAGTCCACGCCTCGGACGTGACCGTCTTCGCCGGCGGCCTGCTGCTCCTGGCGGCGGTGGCGCTCGCCGCCGGCTACCTCCCCGCGCGCCGGGCGGCCCGCGTCGACCCGCTCGAAGCGCTCCGGACCGAGTAGGAAAAGGAGGCCGCGGTGAGCTCGATCCTGCAGGACATCCGACACGCGCTCCGGTCCCTTCGCCAGAGCCCCGGCTTCACGGGCGTGGCGGTGCTGACGCTCGCCCTCGGCATCGGCGCGAACACCGCGATCTACTCGGTCGTCCACGGCGTCCTGCTGCGGCCGCTCTCGTTCTCGCATCCCGAGAACCTCGTCGTCCTGCAGGAACGCGACCAGGAGGGCCTCGCCACCAACACCGGCTATCTCACGTACCTCGACTGGCGCGCCCGGACCCGATCGTTCTCCGAGCTCGCGGTCGCCGCAAGCTGGATGCCGAAGCTCTCCTCCGCCCCCGGGATGCCCGCCGAGAGGATCGAGGGCCTGCGCGTTTCCGGGGACTTCTTCCGGATGCTGGGCGTGCGCCCGGCGCTGGGGCGGGATTTCCTGCCGTCGGAAGACGTGACCGGGGCAAACCGCGTCGTCCTGCTCGCGGACGGCCTGTGGCGTCGCCGCTTCGGAGCCGACCCGGCGATCGTCGGCAAGACCATTCACCTGGGCGAGACGCCTTACACGGTGGCGGGAGTGCTGCCCCGCGACTTCGAGTCGGTATTCTCACCGGACCCGAGCAAGCCGACCGAGATCTGGGGTCCGCTCGGCTACAACGCCGCCCTCCCGCAGGCGTGCCGCACCTGCCGGCACCTGAGGGCGATGGGGCGGCTCAAGCCCTCGGTCTCGCCGTCGCAGGCCCTGGCCGAGCTCGAGACCCTCTCGGCCTCCCTCCTGCGCGAGCATCCGACGGAGTATTCGGCGGCGGGCGCGTTCGTGAAGCCCTTTCCGGAGACGTTGACGGCGCGCACGCGGCCGGCCCTGTGGACGCTCTTCGCCGCCGTCGGCCTCGTCCTCCTGATCGGGTGCGCGAACGTCGCAACGCTGACGCTTTCGCGCGCTGGCCGCCGCCGCAAGGAGGTCGCGGTGCGCGTGGCCCTTGGCGCCTCGCGCTCGCGCATCGTCGCGCTGTTTCTGGTCGAAGCCCTCGTCCTCGCCCTCGTGGGAGGCGGCATCGGAATCCTGACGGCGGCCTGGACGCTCCAGACGCTCGTGGGTCTCGCCCCGGCCAGCCTTCCCCGGATCGCGGAGGTCCGCCTGGAGGGCGGCGTCCTTCTCTATGCGCTCGGCGTCTCGATCGCGACCGGCCTTCTCTTCGGCCTCGGACCGGCCCTGCGCATGAGCCGGGTCCACGCCGAGCCGGCCCTGCGCGAAACGACGTCCGGCGCCGGAAGCCGCCGCGCGCGGCGGTTTGCCGGAGCGCTCGTCGTCTTCGACGTGGCCCTGGCTCTCGTGCTTCTCTCGGGAGCCCTCCTCCTGACGAAGAGCGCCTCGCGGCTTCTCCGGGTGCAGCCGGGCTTCCGGACCGAGGGCCTCCTGACGATGGAGGTCGACGTGTCGGGCGCCCGCTATGCCGAGAACGCCGACGTCAACGCGTTCTGGGACCGCGTCCTCGAGCGGGTGGAAGCCCTGCCGGGCGTGACCGGCGCGGGGCTCGTCAGCCAGCTTCCGCTCGGCGGCGACTTCGACGGCTACGGCGTCCATGCGCAGGACAAGCCGTCGCTCAACCCGGACGCCGATCCGGGGGCCGACCGCTACTCGGCCTCCGACGGCTACCTCCGGGCGATGGGCATTCCGGTCCTCCGCGGCCGCGGATTTCTGCCGGGCGACCGCGCCGGGGCGGCGCCCGTCGTCGCCGTCAACCGCGCGCTCGCCCGCCGGATCTGGCCGGACGAGGATCCGATCGGAAAACGGGTCCAGATCGGCGGGACCGACGGGCCCTGGCGGACCGTCGTGGGCGTCGTCGGCAGCGTCCGGCACACGGGCCTCGACGCTCCGGAGACGATGCAGATCTACCTTCCGCGGGCCCAGTTCACCGACAACTCCATGGTCCTCGTCGTGCGGGCGGCGCATCCCGCGGCTCTGGCCGGCGCCGTGCGCGCCGCGATCGCCGGCATCGATCCGGACCAGCCGATCGCCCGCGTCGCCACGATGCGCCAGCTCGTGGCGGCCTCGGCCGCGCCCCGCCGTTTTTCGGCCGGCATGCTGACCGCCTTCGCCGGTCTCGCGTCGCTTCTCGCGTCGGTCGGGATCTTCGGCGTCATCTCGGGCCTCGTCGGCCAGCGCACGCGGGAGATCGGCATCCGGATCGCGCTCGGCGCCAACCGCCGCCGCATCGCGAGGCTCGTGTCCGCGCGCACCCTGCGCCTGACGCTCGCCGGCGTCGGCCTCGGCCTCGGCGCCTCCCTCGTGTCGTCGCGCCTGATCGCGAGCCAGCTTTTCGAAGTGGGTCCGCGCGATCCCGTCGTGCTCGGGGCGGCTTCGGCCCTGATCGTCGCCGTCGCCCTGATTTCGAGCTTCGTGCCGACGCGCCGCGCGACGCGCGTCGATCCGATGACCGCCCTGCGCAGCGAATGAAGGAGGCGACGCGATGATCCCGATCCTCCAGGACTTGCGCTACGCCCTTCGATCGCTTCGACAGAGCCCCGGCTTCACGGCGATCGCCGTCGCCACGCTCGCCATCGGCATCGGGACGACGACGGCCATCTTTTCGATCGTCCACGCCGCCCTCCTGCGGGGCCTGCCCTACCGGGAGCCGGAACGGCTCGTCCACGTGTGGGAGACCAGCACTCGCGGCGCGTTCGCGCGGCGGGAAGCGTCGTATCCCGACTACGTCGCCCTGCGCGACGGCGCCCCGGCCGCGTTCGACCAGGTGGCCGGGTACGCGGAGGACGGCGTCACGCTGGCCGGGCGCGAGCACGGCGAGCGCGTCGGCGCCGCGCGCGTGACCGCCAACTTCTTCGCCACGCTCGGCGTTTCGCCCGCGCTCGGCCGGGGCTTCGCGCGCGGCGAGGACGACGAAGGCGCGGCGCCGGTGGCCGTCGTCTCCCGGGCGCTCTGGTCCCGTCTCTTCGGGCCCGGCGCGCCGCTGACGCCCGCGGCGACGATCACGCTCGACGAGGTGCCGCACACCGTCGTCGGCGTGCTGCCGGCCGACTTCGAGTTCGCCCCGGCCGAGACTCCCGACGTCTGGCTCCCTGTGCGCCCGGACGAGCGGCAGAAGACGCGCGGGTACATGCACTGGTTCCGGCTGATCGCCCGCCTCCGGCCCGGCGTCACGCTCTCCCGCGCCACCGCCGACGCCGACGCGGTGGCCGCGCGGCGCGAAGCCGAGGATCCACGATTTCACGAGGCCGTGCGGATGCGGCTCAACCCGCTCTCCGAGGAGATCGTCGGGGACGTGCGGCCGATCCTCGGGGCCCTGGCCGCGGCGGTCGCCTGCGTCTTTCTCATCGTCTGCGCCAACGTGGCGAACCTGATGCTCGGCCGCTCCTCCCGCCGCCGCAAGGAGATCGGGATCCGCGTCGCCCTCGGCGCCACGCGGGGGCAGATCACGCGGCTGCTGCTGTCCGAGAGCCTCCTGCTGTCCGCTCTCGGCGCCGTCGCCGGGCTCGCCGTCGCTCAGGTCGTCCTGCGGCTGCTCCTCGCCGGCGTTCCGGCGAGCGGCCGGGCGCGCATGCCGTTCCTCGAACGGCTGACCCTCGACGGGCCGGTCCTCGGCTTTCGCCGCCGGGATCGCGGTCGTCGCGGCCGCCGTCTTCGGCCTCGTGCCCGCCCTGCGTATCGCGCGCGCCGGCGCCTTTGCCAACATGAAGGGCGAAGCGGCGGCGGCGACGCCGGCCGATCGCCGGCGCGGGACCTCGGCGCTCGTTGCGGCGCAGATCGCCCTGACGCTCGTCGTGCTGACCGCTGCCGGGCTTCTCGTCCGCAGCACCCTGCGCCTGCTCGGCGCCGACCCCGGCTACCGCGCCGGCGGCATCCTCACGACGCGCGTCTGGCTGCCGCCCTCCCGTTATCCCGACGCCTCCGCCGTTCCCGCCGCCGAGAAGAAGGTCCTCGCCGAGCTCGCCGCCATTCCGGGCGTCGAGGCCGCCGCTTCGACGAGCCGGCTGCCGCCCGGCGGCGGAGACACCGGCACACCGGTGTTCCAGGGCCGGCCGCTCATCGCCGAGGCGCACATCCGGACCGTCAGCGAGGGCTACTTCGCCGCGATGGGTCTCGCCCTGCGCCGCGGGCGCGGGTTCTCCGGCGAGGACACGGCCGGCAAGCCCCGCGTGGCGATCGTCAACGAGAGCTTCGCGCGGCGGGCCTACCCGGGCGGGGACGCCATCGGCAAGCAGGTCGGCTTCGTCTTCATCGGGGACGAGACCCTCACGGTCGTCGGCGTCGTCGCCGACGAGAACGTGACCGGCCCCGAGTCGTCCTTCACGCCGGTCCTCTACTTCTGTTCCGCCCAGGACCCGTCGCCGACCTTCTCCGTCGTCCTGCGCGCCTCCTCCGGCGACCCCGAGGCGCTCGGCGAGGCCATCGTGAAGAGGCTGGCCTCGGTGGACCGCGAGATCGTGGCCGGCCAGATCGGGAGCCTGTCCCGGCGCCTGAACGACTCCCCCTCCGTCTTCCAGCGGCGCTACCCGGCCGGCCTGATCGGCGGGTTCGGGCTCGTGGGACTCGGCCTGGCGGCGATCGGCGTGTTCGGCGTGGCGGTTCGCGAGGTGACCCGCCGCCGCCGGGAGATCGGCATTCGCGTGGCGCTCGGCGCCGCGCCGGCCGACGTCGTGCGCCTGTTCCTCGCGCAGAGCGCCCGGCCCGTGCTCCTCGGCCTCGGCGCCGGCGCGCTCGGCAGCCTCGCGGCCGTCCGCCTGCTGCGCGGCCTGCTCTTCGGCGTGTCGCCCTTCGACGCCCCGACGTGGCTCGGCGTGGCCGCCCTGCTCGCCGGCGTCGCCGCGCTCGCCTCCGCCGCACCGGCCTTCGCCGCGGCGCGCATCGACCCGGCCTCGTCGCTGCGGGGCGAGTGACCGACCGGTCCCGCGCGTTGGTGGTAGATTCCGCGCGTGGTCGAGGACCGGGCCGAACGCGTCGAGAAGAGCGACGAGGAATGGCGCGCGAACCTGACGCCCGAGCAGTACCGCGTCCTGCGCCAGAAGGGCACGGAGCGTGCCTTCTCCGGAAAGTACTGGAACCACCACGGCACCGGGACCTACGCGTGCGCGGCCTGCGGCAACCCGCTCTTCGATTCCCACGTGAAGTTCGATTCCGGCACCGGCTGGCCGAGCTTCACGACGCCCGTGTCCGAGGCGAGCGTCAAGACGCACGAAGACAACAGCCTCTTCCTCGCCCGAACGGAAGTCCTCTGCCGACGCTGCGACTCGCACCTGGGCCACGTCTTCGACGACGGACCCGAGCCGACGGGGCTGCGATACTGCATGAACTCGGCGGCGCTCGACTTCCGCCCGCGGTAGCCCGCGTGGCGCCGGGGCGCGTGCCGTCGCTCGAGCTCACGATCCTGCCGGACCGGCTGGCGGTGTGCCGCCTCGATCCGGCCGTCGAGACGCCGTCCTGGGCTTCGGGGGGCGGCGACTTTCGCGCCGTCACCCGGACTCGCACGGAGCTCTCGATCGTCTGCGCGGACGCCGCGGTGCCCGCCGGCATCAATGCCAACCGCGGCTGGCGCGCGATTGCCGTCGCGGGAACGCTCGACTTCTCCCTGACGGGCATCCTCGCCTCCCTCGCCGCGCCGCTCGCCGCGGCGGAAATCTCGATCTTCGCCCTCTCGACCTGGGACACCGACTACGTCCTCGTGAAGGAGGACACGCTCGAGCGCGCCGTCACCGCCCTCGCGGCGTCGGGCCACCGGTTCGCCGGGGGGACGGCGTGAAGGCCGCCGCCCGCGTCCTCGTGGCCGACGACCAGAAGGACGTGCTCGCCGCGCTCCGCCTGCTGCTCAAGGGCGAGGGGCTCGACTGCGAAACGGCCTCGTCCCCGGCCGGGGCGCTCGCCGCGCTCGAGGCGCGCGACTTCGACGCGGTCCTCGTGGACCTGAACTACGCGCGCGACACGACGTCGGGCGAGGAGGGGCTCGACCTGCTCGCGCGCATCCGCGAGCTCGACGCCCACCTCCCGGTCCTCGTGATGACGGCGTGGGGAACGGTCGACCTCGCGGTCGAGGCGATGCGGCGCGGGGCGCGCGATTTCGTGCAGAAGCCGTGGGACAACGCGCGCCTGCTGACGACGCTGCGCACGCAGATCGCGCTCGGCCGGGCGCTGCGCCAGGGCGAGCGCCTCGAGGCCGAGAACCGCATCCTGCGCAACGAGGCCTCGCCGCCCGCGATGGTCGCGGGCTCCTCCGCGATGCGGCCGGTGCTCGAAGTGATCGCCCGGGTCGGGCCCTCCGACGCCAACGTGCTGGTGACGGGCGAGAACGGGAGCGGCAAGGCCGTGGTCGCGCGGGCCCTCCACGCCGCGTCCACGCGGGCCGCCCGGCCCTTCGTGACCCTGAACGCCGGCGGCATCTCGGAGGGCGTCTTCGAGAGCGAGCTCTTCGGCCACGTCCGCGGCGCCTTCACGGACGCCCGCGCCGACCGGGTCGGCCGCTTCGAGCTCGCGCAGGGAGGCACGCTCTTCCTCGACGAGATCGGCAACGTGCCCCCCTCGCAGCAGGCCAAGCTGCTGCGCGTGCTCGAGACGGGCGAGTTCGAGCGGGTAGGGTCCTCGCGCACGATCCGCGCCGACGTGCGCATCGTGTCGGCGACCAACGCCGACCTGGCAGCGGAGGTGGCCGCGGGGCGCTTCCGCCGGGACCTCCTCTTTCGCCTGAACACGATCGAGATCCACGTCCCCGCCCTGCGCGAGCGGCGCGAGGACATTCCCCTGCTGGCACAGCATTTCCTGGAGGCCCACGCCCGGCGCTATCGCAAGAGCATCTCCGGCTTCGAGACCGCGGCGCTCGAGGCGCTGCTCGCGCACCCGTGGCCGGGCAACGTCCGCGAGCTCGACCACGCGGTCGAGCGAGCCGTCCTCATGGCGAGCGGCGATCGGATCGAGACGCGGGACCTGGCGCTGCGCCGCGGCGGCGACGCCGCGAAACTCGAGGACCTGTCCCTCGAGGAGGTCGAAGGCCTGCTCGTGCGCAAGGCCATGGAGCGCTTCGGCGGCAACGTCAGCAACGCCGCCCGGGCGCTCGGGATCTCGCGCAGCGCCCTGTACCGGCGGCTGGAGAAGCACGGGCAGTAGAAACAGAAGGCCATGAAGCCGCTCACGCACGATCGGCGGGTCGTTCTGCTCGCCCTGCTCGCCGCGCTGCCCGGCGCCGTCACGGCGCTGGTGCTTCTCTGGACCGGGTCCTTCAGCCCGCAGGCGCGCTGGACCCTGGGCCTGCTCGTCGTGCTTGCCTGGCTCGGCTTCACGCAGGCGCTGCGCGAGCGGGTCGTGCGCCCGCTCCAGACGGTCTCCAACCTGCTGGCGGCGATGCGGGAGGAGGACTTCTCCATCCGGGCGCGCGGCGCGCGCACCGACGATTCCCTCGGCGAGGTCCTGCTCGAGGTCAACGCGCTCGCCGAGACCCTCCGCGAGCAGCGCCTCGGCGCCCTCGAGGCCACGGCCCTCCTGTCGAAGGTCATGGCGGAGATCGAGGTGGCGGTCTTCGCCTTCGACGACGCCGGACAGCTCCAGCTCGTCAACCGCTTCGGCGAACGGCTCCTCGGGCAGCCCGAGCCGCGCCTGCGCGGCCGCCGCGCGAACGAGCTCGGCCTCGACGCGTTTCTCGCCGAGGGCGCCCCGCAGATCCAGGACGCGGCGTTCCCCGGCGGCTCCGGACGGTGGGAGATCCGCCGCACGGTCTTCCGGCAGGGCGGCGTCCCGCATCGCCTGCTCGTCCTGGCCGACGTGAGCCGTCCGCTGCGCGAGGAGGAGCGGCAGGCGTGGCAACGCCTCATCCGCGTCATCGGGCACGAGCTGAACAACTCGCTCGCTCCCATCCAGTCGATTGCAGGCAGCCTCCAGGGGCTCGCCGCGCAGGAGTCGCCTCCCGCCGACTGGCGTCTCGATATGCGGCAGGGCCTGGCGGTGATCTCCTCGCGGGCGGAATCGCTGTCGCGGTTCACGACCGCCTACGCGAAGCTCGCCCGGCTGCCCGCGCCTCGCCGGGCGCCCGTCGCCGTGGACGCGCTCCTGCGACGAGTCGCCAGCCTCGAGACCCGCATGCCGGTCGGCGTGATCCCGGGGCCGGCGGTGACCGTGCCCGCCGACGCCGACCAGCTCGAGCAGCTGCTCATCAACCTCGTCCGCAACGCCACCGACGCCGCGCTCGAAACCTCCGGGGGCGTGGCCCTCGGCTGGAAGCGCGGGCGCGGGCAGCTCGAGATCTGGGTGGCCGACGACGGACCGGGGCTGCCGAACACCGCCAACCTCTTCGTCCCCTTCTTCACGACGAAGCCGGGCGGCTCCGGAATCGGGCTCGTGCTCTGCCGCCAGATCGCCGAGGCCCACGGCGGCAGCCTGACCCTCGAGAATCGGCAGGGCCACCGCGGATGCATCGCGCGGCTGCGCCTGCCGATGTGACCCGGCTGGATTCGTCCCGGGATCGGGGGCCTTCGTCCCGCGAGGCGGCGCCCCCGTCCCGGAAGCGTTGAGCCCGCGGCGTTCCTGGAGTTCTCTCGCTCATGGCGTTCTCCCGCGCCCGGCGGATTCTCGTCCCCCTCGCGCTCGTTCTCTGTTGCGCCGCCCCGGCCGCCGCCCTCGATCCGGACGTTCCCCTTTCGCATCTCGAGCACGCCGTCTGGACGAGCGATTCGGGCCTGCCCCAGAACTCGGTGACGGCGATCCTCCAGGCGCGCGACGGCTACCTGTGGCTCGGAACCCAGGAGGGCCTCGTGCGCTTCGACGGGGTCCGCTTCACGATCTTCGACACGCGCAACACGCCCGCCCTGTCCGACGACTGGGTGCAGGCCCTGGCCGAGACGCGCGACGGCGCGATCTGGATCGGGACCGTCACGGGACTCGTGCGCCTGGCGGGCGGAGAGTTCCGCGCCTTCCGGGGAGGCGGCCTCGACCGGGCGCAGGTGGGCGCGCTCTTCGAGGATTCGAGCGGGGCGCTCTGGGCGGGATCGAACCTGGGAGCGACCCGCATCGCGGACGGAAAGGCGACGACCTTCACGGACTGCGACGGCCTGCCGGGCAACTGGGTTCGCAGCATCGGGCAGGACGGCGAGGGACGCCTCTGGGTGGGCGGACTCTGGGGCGCGGCGCGCTTCGCGTCCGGCCAGTTCGCCGCGTGGACGGTCAGCGACGGGTTCCCGGGCGCGGCCCTCGCGTTCCTGCCCGATCCGCAGGGCGGCATGTGGGTCGGCACGGGCCGCGGCCTCGCGCACGTGGACGGGCACGTCGTCGCGGTCTACGACGAGGGAGCGGGACTGACGAACAATCTCGTGCGCGCCCTTCACCGCGATCCCGAGGGGAGCCTCTGGCTCGCCACGGACGGCGGCGTGTTCCGGTTTCGGGAGGGGCGATTCCTGCGCCATGGCGCGTCCGACGGACTCTCGAGTGACCGCATCCTGACGCTCGCCGGCGACCGCGAGGGAGGCGTCTGGATCGGGACGTCCGACGGAGGCCTCGACCGGATCCAGAAGCCGCGGGCCGTCATGCTGACGACGTCGGACGGGCTCTCCGACGACCGGCTCTGGTCGGTCTTCGAAGACCGGCGCGGCAACCTCTGGGCCGGGACGGCCGACGGCGTCCTGAATCGCCGCGCCGCCGGGGCGGCGCGCTTCGAGCCGTTCCTGCGCCTCGGCGCCGCGATCCAGGCCATCGCGCAGGGCCGCGACGGCGCCCTCTGGGTCGGCACGCGCGGCGCCGGGCTCGTGCGCCTCGACGGGCGCCGGATGCGGCGCTACACGATGTCCGACGGCCTCTCCGGCAACGCGATCGCCTCGGTCCTCGTGGACAGGCGGGGCGCCGTATGGGCGGGGACGATGGCGGCGGGGGTGAACCGTCTCGAGGGAGAGCGGTTCGTCTCCTATCGCGCGCGCGACGGCCTGGCCTCCGACGCCATCTTCTCGCTCTTCGAGGACCGCGACGGGGCGATCTGGATCGGGACCTTCGGGGGCGGCGTCAGCCGGTTCGCCGACGGCCGGTTCCGGACGTTCACGATGAAAGACGGGCTGCCGCACGACGTCGTGATGTCGGCGTACCAGGACGCCGAGGGCACGTACTGGTTCGCCACGCGCGGCGGGCTCTCGCGGTACCGCGACGGCCGGTTCACGACGTATCGGCAGAAGGAAGGCCTCTTCCACGATGCCGCCCAGAAGGTCCTGGAGGACGGGCGCGGCTATCTCTGGCTGACCAGCAACCGCGGCGTCTTCCGCGTCTCGCTCGCCGAGCTCGCGGCGGCCGCCGCGACGGCGGGCCGGATCGGCGACCACGTCACGTTCACGACGGCGACGCGGATGATCCCGGCCGAGTGCAACGGCACCCAGCACGGCGCCTGGCTCGGGCGGGACGGGCGGCTCTGGTTCGCCACGGTCAAGGGGCTCGCCACGGCCGACCCGGCGCGAATCACCCTCAACCCGATCGCCCCGACCGTCGTCATCGAGCAGATCGTGGCCGGCGGCGCGCACCGCGCTTCTCCGAACGTCCTCGAGCTGCCCGCCGGCACCGACCGGCTGGAGTTCGGCTACACGGCGCTCTCCTTCCGCAACCCGCCGGCGGTCCGGTTCCGCTTCCGCCTCGAAGGGCTCGAGCGCGACTGGGTCGAGGCCGGGTCGCGCCGGACCGCGTACTACACGAACGTGCCGCCCGGGCGGTATCGCTTCCGCGTGATCGCCGCCAACGAGGACGGCGTCTGGAGCCCGGCCGGCGCGGCGGCCGAGCTCGTCATCGCGCGCCACCTCTCCGAGACGGTCGGATTCCGCGCGGCCCTGCTCCTCGCCGCGGCCCTGCTCGCCGCGATCCTCTATCGGCTCCGCGTGCGCCGGCTCGAGGCGCGCGAGCGCCTGCGCACCGCGCTCGTCGAGGCGCAGCTCGACGCCCTCCAGTTCCAGCTGCGGCCGCACTTCCTGTTCAACACGCTCAACAGCGTTCTGCCCCTGATCGGCAAGGACCCCGAGCGGGCGCGCCAGATGGTCGTCCGCCTCGGCGATCTGCTCCGGCTCTCGCTGCGGTCCGAGGACACGCCCCTCGTGACGCTCGAGGAGGAAATCGGCATCCTCGACAAGTACCTGTCGATCGAAAAGGTCCGCTTCCGCGACCGCCTCGACGTCGCGATCGCCATCGACGCCGACGTCGCCCCGGCCAAGGTGCCGAGCTTCCTGCTGCAGCCCCTCGTCGAGAACGCGATCAAGCACGGCATCGGGGGCCGCGTGGGACGCGGGCGCATCACGATCCGGGCGCGGGCCGAGCGCGGGCAGCTCGCGATCCTCCTCGCCGACGACGGGCCCGGTCCGAAGGACGGGTTCGACGCGACGACCGGGATCGGGCTCTCGAACACGCGCCGCCGCCTCGAGGCCCTCTATCCGGGAACCCACGCGCTCGAGCTCGCCGCGGCGCCCGAGGGCGGGTGCGAGGTGCGCATCCGCCTGCCGCTCGACCTCGCCCGCATGCCGCGTCGCGCGGCCCCCGACGAGGCGCCCGCGCGGATCCCGCGGGCGTCCTGACCTCAGGCGCGGAGGTCGTCGGCGCGGATCGGGAGGCGGCGCACGCCCTTGCCCGTCGCCGCGCGTATGGCGTTGGCCACGGCCGGCGCCACGGCGGGCACGGGCATCTCGCCCATGCCGGTCGGCGCGCCCGACCCCGGCAGGACGTGCGTCTCGAGCGAAGGCATCTCGTCCAGGCGCAGTACCGGGTAGTCGGCGAATCCCGTCTGCGCGACGCGCCCGCGCGCATAGGTCAGCTCGCCCTTGAGGGCGTACGAGAGGCCCCAGATGACGCCGCTCTCGACCTGCCCCTCGACGCCGAGGAGGTTGACGGCCTGGCCGCAATCCACCGCGGTGACGATCCGATGCACCGCGCAGATCGCCCCCGGCGCCGATCGAGACGTCGGCGACCTGCGCGACGAGCGTGCTCCCGTCGTAGACGTTGCAGGCGAGGCCGCGGCCGGAGCGACGGCCGGCGCGCCGCGGGAAGGGCGCCGTTCCAGCCGGCCTTCTCGGCGGCGGTCCGCAGCACGCGCGAGAGGCCCGCCCGGTCGAAGCGCTGCTTGCCGACCTCGGCCGGCGACGGCCCGGCCAGAAGCTCGAGCCGCAGCGCCAGGGGATCCTTGCCCGCCCGCGCCGCGATCTCGTCGAGGAAGCACTCGCGCGCGAACACGTTGGCCGGGTAGTAGACCGCTCGCCACGCCCCGGTGTTCACGGGCGACTCGATCTCGCTCCACGACACCGCGAGGTGGGCGATGTCGTACGGATTGTCGTAGCCGCCCCACGGGTTGCCCTCGGGATCCTCGTCGGCGTTGTACGCCCCGAACATGGACAGGTGAAACGTCGTGGCGTGGTGCGACCAGGCGACGAGTCGGCCCGACGAGTCCAGGCCCGCGGCAAGATCCACGCGGGCGGCCGGATGGACGCGGTCGCGCAGGAAGTCGTCGGAGCGCGACCAGACCACCTGCACCGGGCCGCTTCGCGGCGCGCGCGACGGCCACCGCCTCGAGCGCGTAGTCGGCGTCCAGCCGCCGGCCGAACCCTCCCCCGATGAGGGTCACGTGGACGGTCACCTTCTCGGGCGCGATGCCGAGCAGCTTCGCCGCCTCCCGCTGGACGCGCTGCGGGTTCTGCGTCGGCGCCCAGATCTCGCAGGCGCCCGCCTCGACCTTCGCCGTGCAGTTGCCGGGCTCGAGCGTGGCGTGGGCCTGGAAAGGAGTCCGGTACGTCGCCGAGAGCCGCGTCGCGGCCGCGGCCAGAGCCGTCCCGGCGTCGCCCGACTGGCGCGAGACCCGCCCGGGCTCCTCGGCGGCCGCGTCGATCCGGCTCCAGAGATCGGCCGTCGTGAGAGCGCCGTTGGGCCCCTCGTTCCACACGGCGCCGAGCGCGTCGCGGCCGGCCAGGGCCGCGAAGGTGTCGTCCGCGAGGACCGCGACGGCGCCGTCGATCGGAACGACGTCGCGCACGCCGGGGACGGCCTTCGCCTTCGACACCTCGTACCGAAGCAGCTCGGCGCCCCGGACGGGGCTCGACGCCACCGCGGCAAAGAGCATCCCCGGGATGCGGGTGTCGATGCCGTACGCCGCGCTTCCGCTCACGATCGCCGGCCCATCCACGCGCCGAACGCGCGTTCCGACGAGGCGAAAGTCCTTCGGGTCCTTGAGACGCGGCTCCTTCGGTACGGGAAGCGCGGCGGCCTCGGAGGCGAGCTCTCCGTAGGAGAGTCGGCGCGACGAGGCGGCGTGAACCACGGTCCCCGCCTCGGCCCGGCAGGAAGAGGCGGGCATGTTCCAGCGCCGGGCCGCCGCCTCGACGAGCATCTCGCGCGCCGCGGCGCCGGCCTGGCGCAGACCCTTCCACGATCCCTCGACGCTGCCGCTGCCGCCCGTGCTCATGCGCGGATAGTCGGGCCCGGGAACGGCCTGCTCGACAACGATGGCTTTCCAGTCGGCGTCGAGCTCCTCGGCGAGGATCATCGCGAGCGCGGTGCGCACTCCCTGGCCCATCTCCGAGCGCGCGACGACGGCGGTCACCTTCCCGTCGGCGCCGATGCGCAGCCACTGGTTCGGCGCGAACCGGCCCGTGCCCTGGCGCGCCTGCTCGGCGAAGAGAGGGATCCGGAGCACGAGCGCCGCGCCCGAAAGCGCCCCCGCACGGAGAAACTGGCGCCGCGTCGCGCTCATCGCGCCGCCGCCGGCCCGGCGAGCCGCTGGACCGCGCTCCGCATCCGGCCGTACGTGCCGCAGCGGCAGACGTGCCCGGAGAGGGCCGCTTCGACCTCGGCGGCGGTGGCAGGCTTCTTTTTCGCGAGCAGCGCGGCCGTCATCATGATCATCCCCGGCTGGCAGTAGCCGCACTGGGCGACGTCTTCCTCGAGCCACGCGACCTGGCACGGGTGCCGGCCGTCCGGCGACAGGCCTTCGATCGTCGTGACGCGCCTGCCGACCGCCGCCTGGAGCGGCACCTGGCAGGAGCGGATGGCTTCCCCGTCCAGGTGCACGGTGCACGCGCCGCACGCGCCGACGCCGCAGCCGTACTTGGTTCCCGTCAGCCCGAGGCGGTCGCGAAGGACCCAGAGCAGCGGCATGTCGGGATCGCCGGCCTCGACCGTCCTCCCCGTGCCGTTGACCGTGATCGCGTAAGTCGCCATCGGTGCGCGTCTCCCGTCCTCAATCTAACGAATTGGGGGGCTCCGGGTTTCCCGCGGGGGACGAACGGGACCGCGTCGGGGACGAAATCGCGTCAGGCCCGCGCGGCCCGCGCCACGATCAGAGTCACGACCGGCCCCTTGCCCCCGGCGGCCGGCTCGATGCGGGTGGTCTCCGTCCACGCGGCGCCGGACGAGTCGCGAAAGCGCCAGCGGCTCTCGGAAGCGCCCGGACCCGGCGCCGGGCCGACACGTTCCCATCCCGGACCCGACAGGGCGGCGTCCAGGCGCGAGAGCACGTCGGCGGGAGTGGCGGTCGCCTGGATCCGCCAGCTCGCCTCCCACCGGTCGCGGGTGCCTTCGTATCGCACGACAGTCCGCGGATACTCGCGCAGCGCGTCGAAGGCTGCGAAGAGATGGCGGTCGGCCAGGCTCGCGCGGGCCCAGCCCGAGTCGGGCCTCCAGTCGTACTCGAGTCCGACGGCCGCCATCTGCGCCGCGCCCTTCCCGTAGAGCTTCTCGATGACGTGCAGGGCGCCGTCGATCCCGGAGGAGAGCCCGGCCGCCGTCACGATCTTTCCGTTGTCCACGAACCGCTTGTCGGTGACCACCTTCGTCTTCGGGGCGGCCTCGCGCAGCTCGTCGATCAGGCCGGCGAAGGTCGTCGCCTCGAGGCCGTCGAGCAGCCCCGCCTTGGCGAGGAAGAAGGCGCCGTTGCAGACCGACAGGACGACCTCCGCGCTCTTCGCGCTCGCGCGCAGCCAATCGAGCGTGGCCGCGCTGTCGAGCTGAGGGCCCACGCCGCCGCCCGGGACGACGAGGACGTCGGGCTTCGGCGCGTTGGCGAACGAGAACGCCGGATTGACGCTCATCCCCATCGAGGTCGTGATGGGGCCGGGCTTTTCGGCCACGCTGTACACCCGGAAGGCGCGCTGGCCGTTCACCGACGCGTGCCCGAGGACCTCCCACGGACCGGTGTAGTCGATGATTTGCACGCCGGGAAAGAGCAGGATCGCCACGTTCTTCTGCGGCGCCTCGCCCGGCCCGACGGCGAGGCCCGCCGCCGCAACCCCCGACAGAAGGGCGCCCACGAGAAGGCGCATCATCGGCTCTCTCCCCCTCGGTTCACGTTCATGGTTGACGGTTCACGCTCTCAGCGCGACCATCGGGTCGACCGACGTCGCCCGCCGCGCCGGGATGAAGCACGCCGCGGCCGCGACCGCACCGAGAACCGCGGCCACGACGAAGTACGTGGGCGGATCCGTCGGCGAAACCTCGTAGAGCAGGCTCGCCCACAGGCGCGTCACCACGATCGCGCCGGCCAGGCCGAGCGCGAGCCCGCCCAGCACCGGCCGCATCCCTTGCCCGAGCACCATGCGCTGCACGCTCGAGGGAAGCGCCCCCAGGGCCATCCGAATGCCAAACTCCCGACGCCGCTGGCCGACCGAGAACGCGATGACGCCCGCGATCCCGGTGGCCGTGATCACGAGGGCGAGCCCGGCGAACAGCGAGAGCAGGATCGCCGTCAGCCGCGGCGTGTCGAGCGCGCCGGAGTGCACCTGTTCGAGCGTGCGAAAACGGTCCACGGGCTGGTCCGGGCCGACGGCATGCACGGCGGCGCGCATGACCCGCTCCATGCGCGCGGGCTCGGCGGAGGTCCGCAGGAGGCACGTCGTCGACAGCCAGGGAAACTGGTCGAGGGAAACGAATGCCTGGTCGACCGGAGGATCGGCGAGGCCGTACTGGCGCACGTCCCCGACGACGCCGACAATCGTCAGCGGCGGAGCTTCCGCGGCGCCGCGGCTCCCGACCCGGATGCGCTGACCGACCGGGTCCTCCGAGGGCCAGAGGTGGCGCGCCATGGACTGATTGATGACGGCGACGGTGGCGGCGCCCGCTCGATCGGTGGCCTGGAGGGCCCGGCCCCGCAGGACCGGCACGCCGATCGTGCGGAAGTAGTCGGGGGTGACGTGCTGGAAGTCGGCCCGGGGCATCGCGTCGGCCGCGACCGGCGGCCGGCCCTCGATCTGGAAGCGGCCGTTGTTGGCGCGGCCGCCTTCGTTCAGCGGAATCGTCCCGGACAGCGCCACGGACAGGACGCCCGGCTCGGCCGCAAGACGCTCGAGCAAACGACGGTGGAAGGTCCGCTGGTCCTCTTCGGTCTTGTACCGCGTGAAGTTGAGGTCGAGCCGGGAGGTCAGCACCCTCTCCGTCCGGAACCCCGGATCCACGCTCGAGAGCTTCCAGAGCGTGCGCAACATCAGCCCGGCCCCGGCGAGCAGTACGAACGAGATCGCCACCTGCGCCACGATGAGGAGATTGCGCGCCCGAGCCGGCCCGCGCCCGCCGTGGTGCGCTCCCGGCCTTCCTGGAGCGACACCGTCAGCGCGCGCCGGGGAGACAGGGCGGGAATCAGCCCGAGCACGATCCCCACGAGCAGCGAAATGGCGAGAGAGAAGAGCAGCACGGGCAGCGCTGATCCCGATCTCCGACGCGCGCGGCGTGAAGCGCTCGGCGAAGTGGACGAGCATCGCTGTCCGGCCGCCGCGACGACGAGGCCGAGGGCGCCGCCCGTCAAGCGCGAGCAGCACGCTCTCCGTCAGCAACTGGCGCGCGAGCCGTCCGCGGCCCGCGCCGAGCGCCGACCGCAACGCCAGCTCCTGCTGGCGGCGGGTCAGGCGCGCGAGCATGAGGTTGGCGACGTTGGCGCACGCCAGCAGCAGCACGAGGCCGACCGTGCCGAACAGGAGCAGAAACGTCGGCCGCGCGTTGCGCGTGAGCTCCTCGGACAGCGGCAGTGGCGCGAGCGCCAGGTGGGACGGCCGTCGGATAGCTCTTGGGATAGTCGCGGGTCAGCTGCGCCGCGAGCTCGTCGAGGTCGCGACGGGCTTCCGGAACGCCCGAGCCCGGCTTCAGGCGGCCGAACGCGCGGAGCATGCCGCTGTCCCGGTCGGTCTCCATCGACGGATCCGAGCGGAACGGACAAGCCGACGTCGGCATGTACACGTCGTTGTCCTGAGGGTAGCCCGGAATCGGGGGAAGGACCCCGATGACCGTGTGCGGACGGTCGTTCATCTCGAAGACCCGCCCGATGACCGCAGGATCGCCGCCGAAGGAGCGCATCCAGTAGTCGTGGGACAGCACGAGAACGGCCTCCGCGCCATGCTTGTCTTCGCCCGGCAGGAACGTGCGCCCGAGGATCGGACGCACCCCGAGCAGGTCGAAGAAGTTCGCGGACACGACGCCCGTCTGGACGCGCTCGGGCTCGGAGCGTCCGAGGAGAACGAACCACATCGAGTGGTACTCCGCCACGGCCTCCAGCGTGTGCGTGCGTTCGCGCAGGTCGGTGATCTCCAGCGGCGAAAACTGGCCGTCCTGGATCCCGGCTCCGGCAGCGTCGACCCGAAGCCGCACGAGCCGCTCGCCGCCCCCGTACGGCAGCGACTGGAGGAGCACGCCGTGCACGACCGAGAAGATCGCCGTGTTCGCGCCGATGCCCAGGGCGAGCGTCAGAATCGCCGCGGCGGCATAACCCGGATTCTTCCGGAGCGAGCGCAAGCCGTAGCGGACGTCCTGGAGGACCGTCTCGAGGAGGACGGCCCGGCTGGCCTCGCGCGTCTCCTCCTTGGTCTTTTCGACGCCGCCGAAGCGCACGAGCGCTGCCCGCCGGGCGTCCGCGGGACTCATGCCGCGCCGGACGTTTTCCTCGGCTTCCTTCTCGATGTGAAAGGAGAACTCCTCGTCGAGCTCGCGCTCCTGGCGGCGAGAGCCGAAGAGCGTTCCGATGCTGCCCGCGATCTTCCGGATCATGGCTCCTCCTACGTCGCCGCGAGCACTCGCCCGACGGCCGCGGCGAAGCGCTCCCAGCTCTCGGTCTCTTCGGCCAGCTGGCGGCGCCCGAGGCGGGTCAGGCTGTAGAAGCGCGCCTTGCGGTTGTTCTCCGAGCTACCCCACTCGGCTGAAATCCACCCCTTCTCTTCCAGCCGGTGCAGGGCCGGGTAGAGGGAGCCCTGGTTGACGGCCAGGACGTCCTGCGAAAGCTGCTGGATCCGCTGGGAGATCCCCCACCCGTGCATCGCCCCCGGGGAAAGGGTCTTCAGTATCAGGACGTCCAGGGTCCCCTGCAAAAGGTCGCTGCGGGACGGGGTCATCGGTCCTCCTCTAGGCTCTCTACAGGAGTCTACGGCGCTTCCTGTAGATTGTTTAGGGGTCGGCCCGATTTTTCTCTCGGCCCCCCGGGATAGGCTTCCCGCAAAAGAGGGGGCACCGTGAAAAAAGGACTCATTTCCGCCGTTTTCGCCGCCGGCGTCCTGGCCGCCGGGACCGCCCGGTCCGCCGAGCCGCCGGCAAAGCCTGCCGTGGCGGTGCGGGCCGCCCGCCTGCTCGACGTGAAATCGGGCCGCTACGTGGACCACCCGGTCGTCGTGGTCGTCGGCGACCGCATCGAAAGCGTCGGCACGGCCGTGCCGGCGGGCGCGACGGTCATCGACCTCGGCGACCGCGTGCTCCTGCCCGGCTTCACCGACGCGCACACCCACGTCCTTCTCCAGGGGGACGCGACGTCGGCCGAGTACGACGAGCAGATCCTCAAGGAGTACCCGGCGCATCGGGTCGTCCGCGCCGTTCGGGCGATGCAGATCGGCCTCGGGCACGGCTTCACCACGCTGCGCGACCTCGAGACGGAGGGCGCCGGCTACGACGACGTCGCGATCCGCGACGCCGTCAACGAGGGCGTGGTCCCCGGACCGCGCCTCAAGGTCGTCGGACCGGCCCTCTCGACGACGGGGTCCTACCCGATCCAGCACTTCCGCCCCGACTGGAAGTTCCCGTCGGGCGTCATGGTCTGCGACGGCGCGGACGGCTGCCGCCGGGCCGTGCGCGAGCAGCTCTCCTACGGGACGGACTGGGTGAAGATCTACGCCAATACCGGCGGCCTCCGGCTCACGGCGGACGGATACGTCGACTCGCCTCCCAACTGGACAAAGGAGGAGGTCGAGGCGGTCGTCTCGGAGGCGCACGCGCACGGCGTCAAGGTGGCCGCCCATGCCCGCTCGGACAGCGGCGTGCGACTGGCGGTTGCGGCGGGAGTCGATTCGATCGAGCACGGCGACTCGATCCGGCCCGAGATGGCGGCCGAGATGGCGAAGAAGGGAATCATGTTCTGCCCCACTCTCACCGTCGTCCGCTACGTCTCCGGCCCCCGCGCGGCCCAGGGATGCGCCATCTGCAGCGAGTCGGAGAAGATCCAGGCGAAATCCTTCGAGAACTGCCGCAAGGCCGGCGTGAAGATCGTCTTCGGGACCGACGCCGGCGGTTTCCCCTGGACCGAGATCAACCAGGCGAAGGAGTTCGGGTACGAGGTCTCCCTCGGGATGACGCCGATCGAGGCGATCCGGACGGCCACGGTCAACGCCGCGGAATTGCTCGGCATGGTCGGGCAGATCGGCACGATCGAGAAGGGAGCCTACGCCGATCTCGTCGCGGCCCCGGGCGACCCGCTCAAGAACGTGGCGGTACTCGAGAACGTGGACTGGGTGATGAAGGGCGGCGAGGTCGTGAAGGGCAAGTAGAAGGATGTTGCGCATCGGCCTGACCGGCGGCCTCGCCTCGGGCAAGTCGACGGTCGCCGGGATGCTGCGCGCCCTCGGCGCGGCGGTCTTCGACGCGGACGAGATCGTCCGCGAGCTCTACGCCCCCGGGGGCGCCGGCGCCGCGGCGGCGCGGGATCTCTTCGGCGACGCCGTCCTCGGCCCGGACGGGCGGATCGACCGCGCGCGCATCGCCGAGCGGGTCTTCTCCGACCCTGCCGCGCGGCACGCCCTCGAGGCGCGGATTCACCCTCTCGTGCGCGCCGAACGGGAACGCCGCTTCGCGGAGGCCGAGAAGGCGGGCGCGCGGGTCGCGGTGGCGGAGGCGTCCCAGCTCTTCGAGTCCCGCACGGAATCGGACTACGACCGCGTCCTGCTCGTCCTCGCGCCGGAGGCGGACCGCCTGCGCCGATGGGAGGCCAAGGGCGGGGACGCGGAGGACGCCCGGCGGCGGATCGCCGCCCAGATCGCCCCCGAAGACGCCCGAGGGCGCGCCCGGGACGTCCTCGTCAACGACGGGACGGTCGCCGACCTCGGCCGGAAGGTCGAAGAGCTGTACCGGGACTGGATCGGCTCGAACCAGGGAGCCGTTTTTTCGTAGACTTCCCTCATGCCTGCAAAAAAGATCGCACCCGCGCCTCCCCTTTCCGTTCGCGATGGCGACCCGATCCTTCTCGTCGGCACGATGAAGGGTCTCTTTCTCCTCACCGCCCGGCCCGACCGCCGCCGCTGGCACGCGACCGGACCTTTTTTCCCGGGTTCGTCGGTCTACGCCGCCGCCCTCGACACGCGCGCGGGGCGCCGGCGCGTCTGGGCGGCGCCTTCGAGCATGCACTGGGGCGCGGAGCTCGCCTGGAGCGACGATTTCGGAAAGACGTGGTCGCGGCCCGAGACGCCGCTCGTCAAGTTCCCAGAGGGGGCGGGAGCGTCGCTCGCCAACATCTGGCAGATCGCTCCGGGCCGCGCGGACGAACCGGACCGCCTCTACTGCGGGGTCCAGCCCTCGGCTCTCTTCGAATCGAGCGATGCGGGGAAGACCTGGACCCTGAACGCCGGCCTCTGGGAGCACCCGCACCGCGCGAAGTGGATGCCGGGCTTTGGCGGCCTGTGCCTCCACACGGTGCTGGTCGATCCGTCGATCCCGGGGCGCCTCACGGTCGCGAGCTCGACCGGAGGCGTCTACCGCTCGGACGACGCGGGGCGGACCTGGCAGGTCAAGAACCGGGGCGTGCGCGCCGAGTTCCTGCCGGACAAGCACCCCGAGTTCGGCCAGTGCGTCCACAAGATCGCGCACCACGCCGAGCGCCCGGGACGCCTCTTTCTCCAGAACCACTGGGGCCTCTACCGCTCCGACGACGGCGGCGATTCCTGGAAGGACGTCGCCAACGGCGTTCCGTCCGACTTCGGATTCTGCATGGGCGTCCATCCGAAGGATCCCGACACCGCCTTCATCGTCCCGCTCCACTCCGACGGGTTCCGCTGCACGCCCGAGGGGAAGCTGCGCGTCTACCGCACGCGGGACGCGGGCGCGTCCTGGCAGGCGATGACGCGGGGCCTTCCGCAGAAGGACGCCTTCGAGACCGTCGTGCGCGACGGCATGGCGGTCGACCGGCTCGACCCGGCCGGCGTCTACTTCGGGACGCGCAGCGGCAAGGTCTACGGCTCGCGAGACGAGGGGCGCACGTGGCAGCTCCTGCTCCAGGGCCTTCCCCCGGTCGTCTGCGTGAAGGCGGCGATCGCGGAAAACGTCCGGGTGGCCGCCCGCGCCAAGGGCGCCACGCGGCGCGCCCGCAAGGCGGCATGATGGCCGTCCGGTTCCTGATCCCGGGCCCGCTCCAGCCGTTCTCGGAGGGCCGCGGCGCCGTCGCCCTCGAGGGCTCGCCCGGCACCGTCGGCGAGGCGATCGCGGCCCTTGCCCTGCGCTACCCCGGCCTGCGCGACCGGGTCGTCACCGAGCAGGGCGAGGTGCGGCCCCATGTCAACGTGTTCGTCGCGGACGTGAACATCCGCGACGCGAGCGGGCTCGCGACGCGCGTGCCCGAGGGATCCGAGATCGCGATTCTGCCCGCCGTCAGCGGGGGCTAGTGCTCCTCAAGGCGGCGACGGCCCCGGCCTGGACGCAGGCCGTGATGGCGGACCTCGACGCCTTTCTTCTCGACCACGCGGCCAACGAGCGCAAGGCTTCCGCCTCGGCCCTCGCGCTCGTCGCGCACTACCCCGACCGGCCCGAGCTCGTCCGGGAGTGCATCGCCCTGGCCATCGAGGAGCTCCAGCATTTCGGCCAGGTCGAGGCCCGCATCGCGGAGCGCGGGCGCACGCTCGGCCCGGACACGCGCAGCGAGTACCTGCGGCGTCTCGCGGCGGAGTTCCGCCAGGGCAGCGACGCGTACTTCCTCGACCGCCTGCTGACGGCGGCAATCGTCGAGGCCCGGGGCTGCGAGAGGTTCGGCCTTCTCGGGGCGGCGCTGCCGGAGGGAACGCTCAAGACCTTCTACCGCGAGCTCGCGCGCTCCGAGGTGCGGCACCAGGAGATGTACATCGACCTCGCCCGGCTCTACTTCGCGCCGCCTGCGGTCGCGGCGCGGCTGGAGGCGCTGCTGGAGGCGGAGGCGCGGGTGCTCGCGAGCCTGCCGGTGAGGGCGGCGCTGTATTGAGCGACTTCCGATAGTCTCCCCCGCGTGATGACCACCAAACCGGTCTCTCAGTACCTCACGCGGCACGCCGAGCCCGAGGCCGCGGCGGCCGAGCGGCTCGAGGGATCGTTCGGACACGTGCTGGTCGTGCCCGCCTACGGCGAAGGCCAGAGCCTTTTCGACACGCTCGGGTCGGTGCCCCGGGGTCCGCGCGGCAACACGCTCATCGTCGTCGTCCTGAACGCGCGCGAGGCCTCCGCGCCCGCCGTCCACGAGGCGAACGCGGCCGCCCGCGCCCGGCTGACCGAGGCGGCCTCGGCCACGAGCGATCTGGGAGGCGAGCATCCGGTCCTCGCGCTCTCCTACCCTTACGGGGCCGTCGTCGTGATCGATCGGGCGCTGCCGGGCCACTTTCTGCCCGAAGGCCAGGGCGTCGGGCTCGCGCGAAAGGTCGGCAACGACTTCGCCCTGGCGCTCCACGCGGCCGGACGGATCGCGGCGCCGTGGATCCACAACACGGACGCCGACACGCTGCTCGCCAACGACTACTTCGACCAGACCGAGGCGGTCCCGGCCGAAGGCAACGCGGCGGCGCTCTACTTCTTCGAGCACCGGTTCAGCAGGACCGACGAGAGCCTCGCCCTCGCGGCGCGGCTCTACGAGATCTCGCTGCGCTACTACGTCCTCGGCCTGGCCTGGGCGGGTTCGCCCTACGCCTACGAGGCGATGGGCAGCTGCATCGCGATCCGCCCCGCCGCGTACGCCGCCGTGCGCGGATTCCCGCGCAAGAACGCGGCCGAGGATTTCTACGTCCTCGACAAGCTCGCGAAGGTGGGCTCGATCGCGCGCCTGTCGGGCACTCCCCTGCTGCTCGAAGGGCGCGTCTCGGAGCGCGTTCCCTTCGGTACGGGAAAGTCCCTCTCCAACCTCGTCTCGAAAAAGCGGGCCCTGTCGAGCTTCCGGCTCTACCACCCCGCCGTCTTCGCGCACCTCGGGGCGTGGCTGCGCGTTCTGTCCGCGGTCGCCGATTCGGGAGGGAAGATCGAGGCGGCCCTCGAGGAGCTGCCGCGCGGCAATCCTTTCTTCCGGTCGGAGGTGCTGCTCGAGTCTCTCGAGAAGATGGGGGCCTTCCCCGCGATGCGTGAGGCGGTCGAGCGTTCGGGCGATCCGGCGACGATGCGTCGCCACTTCCACACGTGGTTCGACGCGTTCCGGACGCTCAAGCTCGTGCACGCCCTGCGCGACGGCGGCCTGCCATCCCTGCCCTGGCGGGAGGCGCTGGCGGAGGCGCCCTTCACCGGACTCGCCGCCTCGACGCAGGAGGACCCCGAAGCGCTACGCCGCGCGCTCGCCGCCGAGGAACGCGCGCTGGCGGATGGCCCGGCGGGCGTTCTCGCGTTTCCGAGGGACCGAGCTCCACGAACATGACCCGGAAAACGACGCGACGGCGCAGGACGCCACGCGACTCGCGCCCGCAACCCGACGGCCGAGTGGCAATCCATCGCGGGGCGTGGGTCGCGATCTCGCTCGCCGGCATCCTGGCGCTTCAACTCTGGACGTGTCGGGGACAGCTCGGCCGCCCCTTTCTGGACACCCGGCTCCACTACGACTTCGACAACGCCGCCTTCACCTTCCAGGCCCGCAACGGTATCCGCAACGCGGATCTCCGCTCGCAGTTCGGCGTCACGCTCAACCAGTATTCCGGCTGGGGAGAGCGCCGGGGCGCGGCGGCCTACTACACAGACCATCCCTTTCTCGTCAAGGCGCTCCTCCAGCAGTCCATGCGGATCACGGGGACGAGCGAGTCGGCATCCCGCTCGTTCTACCTGGCCCTCTCCTTCGCGGTCGCGGCCGGCCTCTTTACGATCCTCCTCCAGACGACAGCCAGCCTGCCTGCGGCTCTTCTGGGCTCGGCGACGCTCGTGAGCCTGCCGCTGTTCGCGACGTACCAGACGTGCGTGAAGTTCGAGACGGACGGCATGGCCGTGAGCGTGTGGCTCTTCGCCGCGCTGCTCTCCTACCTGCGCAAGCGCACACGAGGAGCGCTCCTGCTGTACGGCGCGCTCGTCGCGCTGGCGCCGCTTGCCCACTGGACCGCGGCGCTGTTTGTGGCGCTGACGGCCATCGCTCTCATGCTCCTCCGACCTCGCGAGCGCGAGCTGGCGACGCACGCCCTGTGGACGACCATCGCTGCAGGCGCTCTCGGCGCCGCGGCTCTCCTGGCCGCCATGGCCTACCTTCAGAAGGGATGGCACCCGGCCTGGGTGACCCTGACCAGGGCATTCGCCACTCGGTCCGCGACGGTAGTCGCCGCAGCGTGGTGGGAGCGCCAGGCTGCGTATGCCAGGCAGAACTTCGGGCTCGCCTACCCGTGGGTCGTGCTCGGCCTCGCGCTCTTCCTCTGCGTCCGCTGGCTTCGGGAGAAGTCGCGAGGGGGCAAGTCGGCCGCCTCGCTACCGGGCCATGGGCTCGGACTCTTCTTCGCGTCGAGCCTCGCGGTCGCGTGCGTATGGCTTTTCGCGTTTCCGCAGGGCAGCCTCATCCACATCTACTGGCAGCTCTGGTTCTGCCTTCCCATCGCCGCGCTCGTCGCCGCCTTCGTATCCTCGCTCAAGCCTGGCAGCTTCGTGTCCGTCGCCGGAATGGCTGGGTGCGTCCTTCTCCTCATATCGCTCCTCTCCGCGGCTCGAGAGGCCTATGAGGGCATCCTCCGCGATCAGCTGGGCCGGCCCGAGGACATCGCCTTTCTGACCTCGCTGCGCGGCGATCGCTTCGAGCGATTCGTGTTCGTTCCAGTCACCGAGACACCGCTCAACCCCTGGTTCCAGGGACCCCTCTTCGAGTACTACACGGACCGTGCGCTGGCCGTCGCGGCGGCCGCGGAGGACCTGAGAATCGGCGACAAGGCGCTCGTCTTGAGATACACGCCGCGCGAAGACGTGGTTTCGCGCCTATCGGCGTGGGGCGGAAAACGGCTCGTCAACGAGAAGTGCAGTACGCGCCTCTGCGCCTACGACGTGGCAGCCCTAAACTAGTTCATCGAGCAGGAGCCGGGCCCGCCGGGATCCCCGCAGGACCCGCAGCCCGATGCGGCCTGCGCCGACCGCGTCGCACCGCCGCCAGAGCTCACCGCGAAGACCGACAGCAGCTTCTCGAGCTTCGCGCCCCGGCACGCCGGGCACCGCGGCTTCGCGTCGCCGAGCACGAACTCCTCGAAGCGATGGTCACACGCGCGGCACCGATACTCGAAGAGCGGCATGCCCGCATTCTAGCGCCCAATCCCGCATCCCGCATCCCGTCCTAGAACGGGTACCCGATCGACAGGAAGATCCTCCCCTTCTCCTTGGTGGGCGGCCCGCAGGACCTGCCAGGCTCCGGGACGCAGAGCGGCGGGGGCTGCGTGCCATCCGGGTTCGTGGGAGCGGTGACGATCACCGGATACTCGCGGATGTTGACGGGCCGGCCGACCTCGAGCCGCAATGGCCCGATCGGCGTCATGTAGTGGAGGCCGAGGCCGATGGACTGGCGCAGGCCCTGCGGAGACGTCTGCCTCTCGATCGCGAAGTTGATGTCTCCCGAATTCGCCCAGACCTGCGCGAGGTCGTAGAAGACGGACAGGCCGAGGCTGCCGACGATCGGGATCCGGTACTCGAGCCCGAATGCCATGAACCCGTTGCCGCCCACGATCCGCGGGCCCGGGCTGCAGTCGTAGTTGGACGCGCCCGGAAACGTGTAGTCGGGCGCGCACGTCCCGGTCCCCGGCCCCTTGGCCGCCAGCGTCGTCTGCGTGCTGTTGTCCACCGTCTCCCCGGCGATACCTTCCAGGTTCGTGTCGAAGCCGCGGGCCGTGGACGATCCGCCGGCGAAGAACTTCTCGGCGACCGGCACGGTATCCGCCTCGCTGAAAACGGCCTTCGGATAGATCGCGCCTACGCGGTAGGCGGCGGCCAGAACCCCTCCGAGCACGCTCACGAAGTACGCCGCCTGCCCCGACACCTTTCCGTACGACGCGGTGGCGTTCAGGAACGGGAAGGCGTATCCGCCCGCGATCGTCACGTAGTACCCCTTGTGCGGATCGAGCACGTCGTCGCGCTGGTCGTAGAGGAAGCTCGGCCCGATCGCGGACTGCCGGATCGGGCGGGCCGACAGAGGGTATTTGTCGATGATGATCACCGAGAGGTCCTGGGGGTTCCTCGGCGCGATGTACTGGTACGAGTAGCGCAGGGCGGCCCGCAGGTGCCCGAACTGGCGGGCGGATTCGAAGAAGATGCCGAGCCGGTCGACCTCGATGTCCTGGATCGGCTCCCGGCTGGCGAAGGTGGCGATCGTCAGCGGCACGTCCGTGTTGAAGAGGTAGGGTTCGAGGAAGTTCGCGATCACGTAGCCGCGCCCCGATATCGGCGCGTACTGGACTTCGAGAGAGGCCGACTGCATCCGCCCGAACAGGTTCCGGTACGTCACCCCGGCGGTGGCAAAGGGGTCGCTCGGGGCCGTCGCGCCGCTGGCGTACTGGTAGCCGACGCCGTAGAGCAGCGAGATCCGCCGGGCTTCCGTCAGGTTGATGTCGACCGTGTGCTCCTGGTTGTCCGGATTGGCGGGCTGGGGGCGCACCTCGATCGAGCGGAAGGCGCCGGTGCGCGCGAGGTTGCGCTGGGTGTCCGCGACCTTCTCCTCCGAGAAGGGCTCGCCCTCCTTCCAGGTCACCTGGCGCAGGATCCGGTTGGGATCCGTCACGCCGTTTCCCCTCAGGATCGTCTTGCCGAAGAAGGAGCGCATCCCCTCGTCCACCGTGTAGAGGACGTCCACCTTCGTCTTGTCCGGGGAAAGCGTCCAGTGTTCCTTCACGGACGCCTCGCGCCAGCCCGTGTTCCAGTACCGCGTCGTCAGGGTCGCGACGTCCTGCCGCACGGCGCTCGGGTTGAAGGGCTCGCCCGTCCGCACGGTGAGGAGGCCCTCGATCTCGGCCGGGGTCAGGTGGTCGGCGCCCTCGACGCGGCTCTCGGCGACGAAGGTGCGCGGCCCCTCGACGATCGTGAACGCCACGTCGAGGAGATCGGGCTTCGAGCCCTCGGTGACGGCCGGCCGGTCCACCTTCGCGGTGATCCAACCGCGCGTCTGGTAGTAGCCCAGGATGGCGTTGGCGTCCCCCTCGAGGTCGGCGTCGAGGAGGCGCCCTTTCTGGATGAACGGGATTCCCTTCTTCCGCGTCACGATGAGGGTCCGCAGCGTTTCCTCCGAGACGGACCCGTTTCCCGCAAAGGTGATCCTCTCGACGGCGTACTTCGCCCCGGGCACGACGTCGACCTTGATCACCACCGGGTCCGTGCCCGATGTCGTCGCCGACACGGTCGCGCGGTAGCGGCCTTCGCGCTGCAGGGCCTCCCGCGTCGTCGTGGTCCACTGATCGAGCAGGTCTTCGTCCAACGCCTGTGTGTCGAGCAGGGCCAGGAACTCGCGGCGGACGGTCTTCTCCTTGATCCCCGTGACCGCGATCTCGTAGAGCGGCCCGACGGCGATCCGGAACACCGGCCGGATCGCGCCCTCTTCGGTGGGCTCGGCCGCGATGAGCTCGACCACCGCCTTGTAGCGCCCCTCTTCGAGCAGGTGGCGGCGCAGCCGATCCGCGGCCGCGCGCACCTTCGATTCCTGGTAGGCCGCTCCCACCTTCAACCGGCTCGCCGAGAGCAGCACGTCGGCCGTGAAGGGCTCGATCCGCCCGTCGAAAAGCGGCACGGCGACCCGGGCCCGCTGGCCGGCGGCGATGCGGTACACGACGTCCACCGTGAAGGTCGCGGGGTCGAAGGTCGCCTCGGGATCCACGGAGGCGTGGATGTACCCGTCCGCGACGAGCCGCCGCTCGAGAGCGCTCGCTCCCTCGGCCAGGGCCCCCGCGTTGAAGGGATCGCGCTCGGCGAAGGGTATCGCCCGGCGCGTCTCCTCGCCCGACAGCGAGGACTTGCCCTCGATCCGGATGCGCGAGACCCGGTAGGCTCGCCAGAGGTGGATGGTGACGTCCACCCCGTCGTCCCCGGCCGGCGCCGCGACGATCAGGACGTTCGAGAAGTCGAGCGTACCGAAGAGATTCTCGATGGTCGTGGCCGTGTCGTCCTCGGCCAGGGCCGCGCCCACGCGCAGCGTGACGAGGCTCTCGATCTCGCGCCGGTCCGCGGGGCCGTCGCAGGTATACGCGATCGAGGCGATGGTCCGGCCGAGCAGCTCCGGGGCCGGGATGGGCGCGTCGGCGCCCCGGGCGGCGCCGGCGAGGAGGCCGGCGAACAGGATCCCCGCCGCGAAACGCCGCATCACAGGCGCTGGCGCCGCCGGATGCTGATCGACAGGATCCCGTTGTCGTCGCGGAGGAGCTGCACCAGGATCGTGTCGGTCGCCTGCCACTCGACGCGGATGATCGGCTGCTTGCTCGAGTCGAGCGCGATCGAGGACGTCACCGAGAGGTCCTGGGTGATCTGTTTCCCGATGGTGGAGCGGACCGTCTGGATCTGGCTGCCCGAGAAGACCGGGTCGATCTGGAACCGGTCGAGCTTGAAGAGGCGCTGCGTCTGCTTCTGGATGCCTCCCGTCACGGCGCCGGCGAGCGCGCCGCCGGCGGCCGACACGAGCTGGTTCGCGGTGTCGGTCGGGTTGCGGGTGTCGGGGGGCGTGCCCGAGAGGAGCAGGCCCAGGATCGCGTCGTTCGGCAGCGGCGGGTCCGACGTGAAGTTGGCCGTGATGCGGGGCCACGTGCCTGCGAGCAGGACCACGAGGCTGTATCCCTTGACCTCCGCCCGCGCGCGCAGGTCCACGTAGGGCGCGATGCGCGCCGTGTTGGAGAACGTGATCGTCCCGGCCTCGATCTCGTAGCGGATGTCGCTGAAGACGACGCGCCCGCCCTCGTCGAGGATGACCTGCCCGAGCAGGACCGGGTCGGCGAGCGTGCCGCGCACGCGCAGGTCCACCGCCCCGGAGAGCCGGGCGAGGTTGTTGCGCACCTCGAGGGCGGCGGCCGAGACGACGCGCACGTCGAGCGACGTCCGCTCCTTCCACGGCTCGCGCGCGATCACCACCCCGCTCGGGCGGCTCGTTTCGAGCAGGTCGGAGAGCGTGACCTCGACGTCCTTCGAGTAGGTGCCGCGCAGCAGCGTGACCTCGCCGCGCAGCTGGTTGCCGGCCTCGTTGCCGGCGGCGACGAGGTCCGCGTCCACGGTCAGGCGCATCGCCGGGATCGCGCGCACCGCGATGTGGCGGCCCTGAATCGTGAACCGGAAGTCCTTCAGCCCTCCGCCGCCGACGCGGAAGTTGCCGGCGACGAAGGCGTCGCCCTCGCCGACCTTGGCGCGGAGGCCCTCGATCTCGCCCGCCGTCCCGGACAGCCGCGCCGCGCCTTCGATGTCCTCGAACGAATAGCCCGCCATGCGGTACCGGCCGTTCTCGATGCGGACCGAGCCGTTCCAGCCGGGGCTCTCCATCGGACCCGCCAGGGCGATGTCCGCGACCAGCTTGCCCGTCAGCCCGAGGTCGGGAAGCGCGAGGGAGAGCAGCGCGGCGTCGGCGCTGCCGCTCAGCCGCGCCTCCACCGTGCGCGGGTCGGCCCCGAGGTCGACGGCCCCGTGAAGCCGGAGGTCCACGCCCTCGCCCACGGCATGCACGTCGCCGAGGACGATGCGGTCCTTATCCAGGGTGATCCGGACGTCCGCCCCGCTGCGGACGAGGCCCGGATGGCCCTTCGAGTCGAGGCGCGCTTCGGTCACCACGAACTCGCCCGAGGGCCTCTCGCCCTCCGCCGACGGGATCCGCAGGCGGCCGCGGGCGGCCAGCGAGCCGCCGTCGCCTTCCGGCAGCGCGGCCGGCGTGAAGAGCAGCAGCGCGGCGAGATCCCGCGCGTCGACTTCGACGTCGAAGGCCGCCGGCGTGGCGCTCGTGTCCCCCTTCGCCGACAGGCTCCAGCGCTCCGGCACCGTGACCGCGGCGTCCATGACGCCGGCGGAGAGCTTCACGGCGAGGCGGGGCTCCATCCCCGCCGGAATCTCGTGACCGTAGAACCGCCCCTCCGACAGCGACGCCGACGCGGTCAGGTCGGGCCGCGCGAACAGGCCCGAACCCGCGATCTCGAAGGAGAGCCTGCCCGTGGCGTTCCCGCCCGCGGCCTCCATGACGCCGAGCGCCTCGAGCGGCACGCCGTCGCCGGCGGCGCGGACCTCGTAGGTCTTCTCCCGGTAAGCGATCGCGAGGCGCCCCCCCACCATCCCGCCCCCCACGTCGGCGCGCACGTCGTCGATCTCGAAGCGGCCGGGAGTCAGCGCCATGTGCCCCGTGATCCGTGCCACCTTCTGCCCCCATACGACCGCGTCGTCGAGGGCGGCCGCTCCGCCGCCGCTGACGGCGTTCGGCGGCGTGCCCTGGATCGGGAAGCTGCCGGTGACGCGCCCGGAGATCGGGTAGTCGAGGTCGAGGTACTCGAGAAACCGAGAGACCGGGTAGTCCTTGGCCGTCAGCGTGAAGTCGAGGCGGGGCCGCGCGGGGTCATTGCGGTACCGCATCGTTCCCTCGAGCGAGAGCGAGGCCGCGCCCTCGTACGCCCGGAGGGGATGGAAGGCGAAGGCGCCGTCGTGCATCTCGGCCGCGCCGCGCACGCTGCCGAAGAGGACGCCTCCATAGCGGGCGGTTTCCGCCGAGAACTGCAGCGAGGCGTCGGGGTCGCCCCACGAACGGGCGATGTGGCCTTCGACCTCGCCGCTGCCCCCGAAACCGAGAGGATCGGGGGAGCCGCCCGAGGCCGCGACGAAGTTCTGGAAGAGGCGGTCGACCTCGGCGAGATCGCGCGAACGCAGGCGGATGTCGAAGTCCGGCGTCCACTGGCCGATCCGCAGGCCTCCCGTCGCCTCGAGCATCGACGCCGGGAAGCGAAACGTGGCGCCCTCGACCTGGATGCGCCCGTCCACGACGGGCAGGTCTCCCCCGCCGCCGATCGGGATCCCGAAGCGGCTCTTCACGATCGACGCGGCGGGGCCCGGCTCGATCGCCAGCCGCGCCTCCCCGTTCGCGTGCGCGATGCCGCCCTCCGACCACCGCAGCGTCGCCGAGAGCGCGGCCGATCCCGACAGCCCCGTTCCCGGCAGGGCGATGTCGCCGAAGAACCGCTCGACCGAGATGCCCTTGCCCTGGAGCGACAGCGTCATGGGCTGCGGCCTGCCGTGCGGCGCGAGGTTCTCGATCCGGTAGAGCCCCGTGACGTCGCCCCCCGCGTAGCGCGCCTTCTCGATGCGCCCGACGAGGGCCTCGGGGCGGGCCGTGACCGTGGCCTCGAGGGACTCGAAGGGGAACCCCTTGGCGTCGAGCTTCGGCACGGCGAGTCGCCCGCTGATCCGGAAGCCCCCTTCGGGCGGCACGAGCAGCTGCGCCTCCAGCCGGGCGTCCCCTCCGAAGCCGAGGCCCGAATGGAACACGCGCTCGACCTCCTCGATGTGGAGCTCGCCGGACGCCCGCAGGAGCACCCGCGGATTCTTCAGGTCCTCGACCGACCCCGCCGCCCGGATCTCGCCGAAGTCCCCGACGATGCGCATGGATTCGAGGTCCACGCCGGTGGCCGGATCCGACCGGAACGAGACGTCGAGGCCGAAGACGAGGGGCTCGGCGCCGCCCAGGACGACCGTCGTCCGCCGGCAGGCGAGCGTCCCGCGCGAGCGGCCGCGAGAGAGCCAGACGAGCTCGGCCGCAAAGTCCTCGAGCCGCCCGTCGATGCCCGTCTTGCGGCCGTTGAACTCGAAGAGACCCTTCTGGACGACGAGCTCGCCGATCTTGACGGAGAGGCCCCCCTTCTCCGAGGGCCGCGAGAGGCCGGGCGGCAGGTTCCAGCTTCCGTCGTCGAACTGGACGAGCGACAGGCGCGGGCGCACCGCGCGCACGCGGCCGAAGCGCAGCTCGCCGCCGGTGACGGACACGCCGCCGCCGATCGTCAGCTCGTCGGCTTCGAGCAGGGGCCCGTCCGGCAGGCGCGGGTCGTTGCCGATCTTCACGTCGGCCAGGTGGACCGACGGCGGGAGGATCTGGAAGTCCACGCGACGGAAGCTCACCGGCCTCTGCAGGATCTCGGACAGGCGCTGCTGCGACACGCCCTGGAAGAGCGACTGAAAGCGGTCCGAGTTCCAGATCGCGTATGTCGGCGAGCGCGAGAAAGACGACGACGATCAGGAAGAGCCGGGACGTCGAGAGAGGCTGCGCCTCGTGCGGCGCCTCATCCCCCCGGGGCATCGGGTCTCAGACTCCCCACGACAGCTTCCCGGCGAGCTGATCGAAGTGATCCGACTCGGCGGGACGCAGGAGAGTCACCGAGGAGGCGCTCGACCGCACGTCCACGGGGCTGCCGGGGAGCACGGGAAAGCCCTCCTGGCCGTCGAGCGTCAGGTACACGCCGCCGTCGCGGCGCTCGGGCCCGAGCACGCGGACCCGGATTCGTGTCGCCGCCGGGACGACCAGCGGCCGCTGCCCGAGGGTGTGCGCGCAGATCGGCGTGATGACGATCGCCGGAAGCGCCGGATGCAGGATGGGCCCGCCGGCCGAGAGGTTGTACGCCGTCGACCCGGTCGGCGTCGACATGATCACGCCGTCCGCCCGGAACTCCGTCACCGGGAGGCCGTCGAGCGCGATCGTGAACGTCGAGATGCGCGCGAGCGCCTCGCGGTTCAGGACGGCGTCGTTCAGGACGCGGTAGGAGCCGTGGTGCGGTCCCCGCGCGATGGACACGTCGAGGCGGCGGCGGCGATCCTCCCGGAATCGGCCGGCCAGCACGTCGTCGAGGCGGCCGACCACTTCCTTGCGCGAGAGACCCGCGAGAAAGCCGAGCAGGCCGAGGTTCACGCCGAGCAGCGGCGTCCCCGACGGGGCGGCGCGGGCCACCGAAAGCAGGGTGCCGTCGCCGCCGAGCACGATCACGAGGTCCGTCTCCCGGGCGATCCGCGAACGCGGAACCCCGTCCGGCCGCCGCAGCGCCCCGGCCGTCTCCGCGTCGAAGGTCACCCGGCAGCCGCGGCGCCGAAGCGCCTTCTCGAGCGTCCGGCCGAGGTCCGCCGCCGTGGCGGACCCGATCTTCGCCACGATGCCGACATGCCGAAACCTGGGCGCCGAGCGTCGCGACCCCTTCATCAGGCTCAATTTACACGAAATCCGAGAAGAAACTCCTCGTTGCCGCGGGCGCCGCGGATCGGCGAGGCGATCGCGCCGAGAACCGCGAGCCCGAGGCCGCGGCCGGCCTCCTCGACCTCGGCGACCACCCGCCGGCGCGTCTCTTCCGAACGCACGACGCCTCCGCGGGGCACCTCGGCGCGGCCCGCCTCGAACTGGGGTTTGACGAGGGTCACGAGCGCGGCGCCCTTCTTCGCGAGCGCCACGATCGCGGGCAGGACGAGGCGCAGCGAGATGAACGAGACGTCCGCGACCGCCAGGTCCACGGGCTCCGGGACGTCCGCGGCCGACAGCGAGCGCGCGTTGACGCGTTCCCGGACGACGACGCGGGGGTCCGCGCGCAGCCGCGCGTCGAGCTGGCCGTGGCCCACGTCCACCGCATAGACGCGCGCCGCGCCGCGCTGGAGGAGGCAGTCGGTGAAGCCTCCCGTCGAGGCGCCCACGTCGAGGCACACGAGGCCGGCGGGATCGATCCCGAAATGGTCGAGCGCGGCCGCGAGCTTGACGCCACCCCGCGAGACGTAGGGGTGGGGCGGGCCGGACACCGCGATCGCGGCGTCCTCGGCGAACGCCGCGCCGGCCTTGTCGGCCCGTCGCCCGTCCACCGCGACGAGGCCGGCCAGGATCATGGCCTGCGCCTTCTCCCGCGAGGGGGCGAGGCCCCGCGCGACGAGGAGCAGGTCGAGGCGCGATTTCAAAACGCGATCACGACCTTCATCGCGCCCTCGGCCTGCCGGGCCCGCTCGAACGCGGCGGCGGCGTCGCCGATCGCGAAGCGGTGCGAGACGAGATCCGCCACGCGCACGCGCCCGGACGTGATCGCCGCGAGCGCCTCGCGCGTGTCGTCGGGGCCGCAGGAATAGGACGGGACGATGGCGATCTCGCGGAAGTACACGTCGAAGAGATCGAGCGGCCAGATCTCTCCCGGCGGCGCCATCGTGAACGCGAGCAGCGTCCCTCCCGGGGCGACGGCGGCGAGCGCTTCCCCGAGGACCTCGGGCTTCCCGGGACAGACGAACACGAAGTCGAACCCCCGGCCCTCCGAGAGCCGCGCCGCCCCGGCGGCCAGGGACTCGGCGTCCACGTCCACGGTGCCATCCGCGCCGCTCGCGCGCGCGAGCTCCCGCCGCGAGCCGATCCGGTCCGCGGCGCCGACCGCCGAGGCTCCGGAGGCGCGCGCCAGCCGCACGGCGAGCTGCCCCGCCGTTCCGAGACCGACGCAGAAGAACGATCGTCCGGCGGCGAATCGCCCGCGCCGGAAGGCCTTGACGACCGTGGCCAGAGGCTCGGTGAAGCTTCCCTCCTCGTGCGACACCGAATCCGGAAGGCGCTGCGTGTCGCGGGCGAGGTTGCCCGCCGGGATCCGCACGAGCTCGGCCATGCCGCCGGGGTCGAGCCGCGACGAGCGCCACTCCGCGCAGTGGACGTAGGCGCCGGCCTCGCACTGCCGGCAGGCGAAGCACGGCGCGTGATGATGCGGGACGACCCGGTCGCCCGGGGAGAAATCGGTCACGCCCGGACCGACCGCGACGATCTCCCCGGCGACCTCGTGGCCGAGGATCGTCCCGGCCTTGCGCCTGACGTACCAGTCGAGCAGGTCCGACCCGCAGATCCCCGAGACGCGCGGGCGCAGCAGCGCCTCGCCCGGACCGATCGCGGGCTCCGGCACTTCCACGACCGACACGTGGCCCGAACCTTCGACGCGCACGGCCTTCACGGATGCGATTATCGGTCAGACGGGATACCCTCGACGCGAGTCATGCCGGCGCCGATCGAGAACATCAGCGACACCGCCCGCTGGGTGGCGCTGTACCGGGCGATGGAGAGCGAGCGGCCGGACGCCCATTTTCGCGACCCGCACGCCCGGCGGCTCGCCGGGGAGCGCGGCGAGGCCATCGCGGCGCAGATGCCGGGCTTCCAGTCGGGGCTCTGGCCGATGGTCGTGCGCACCTGCCTCTTCGACGAGCTCGTCGCGCGCACGATTCGCGAGCGCGGCGTCGACACCGTCGTCAACCTCGCCGCCGGGCTCGACGCCCGGCCGTGGCGGATGAGCCTGCCGCCGGGGCTGCGCTGGATCGAGGTGGACCTCCCCGCCATCCTGGCCTACAAGTCGGGCCTTCTCGGCGCAGAGCGTCCCGCCTGCGCCCACGAGTTCGTCGCGGCCGACCTCACCGACGCCGGCGCGCGGCGAGAGCTCCTGGCGCGCGTCGGCCGCGAATCGAAGAGGGCCCTGGTCCTCACCGAGGGCCTGCTCGTATACCTGTCGGACGACGACGTCGGCGCGCTCGCCGCCGACCTCCACGCGTCGCCCGCCTTCGGCTGGTGGATCATCGACATCGTGGCGCCCCAGCTGCTGCGCCGGCTGAACAGGCGCTGGGGCGCCTCCCTCGCCGCCGGCCGCGCCGAGCTTCGCTTTGCGCCGGCCGAGGGCACGCGCTGGTTCGAGAAGTGGGGCTGGCGGGAAGCCGAGTATCGCTCGACCTTCGAAGAGGCGCGCCGCTTGAAGCGCGAGATGCGCGGGGCCTGGATCTGGCGGCTCGTCTCGAAGCTCATGCCGCCCGCGAAGTGGGAAGAGGTCCGCCGCATGGGCGGGGTCGCCCTGCTCGAACGAACCTGACCCCGGCGGGCGTCAGGCCCCGGCCGCGATCTCCGCGACGCCTTCGACCAGGCGCGCCACTTCTTCCTCGGTCGTGTACGCGGCGCATCCGGCGCGCACGACGCCGTCCTCGCCGTGGCCGAGGCGCTGGACGACCGTCCAGGCGTAGAAGTCGCCGCTCGAAGCGAAGACCGCGCGCCGGGCCAGGGCCTCGGCGACGTCGTCCGAGGTGCGGCCCGCGACGGCGAAGGAAACCGTGGGCGTCCGCGGCGCTTCCGGAGGCGGGCCGTACAGCTTCACGCCGGGGATCTTTCCGAGACCCGACCACATGCTCTCGAAGAGCCGCCGCCCGCGCGCGTGGAGGGCGGCGAAGGACGTCGCCAGCGCGGCCCGGCGGCCCGAGGCGGGATCCGCCGAAAGCCCGGCCAGGAAGTCCACGGCCGCCGCCGATCCCACGATGGCCTCGTGCGAGAGCGTCCCGGTCTCGAGCCGCTCGGGCGACCAGTCCGGCGCCGGAACGAGCTTCGGCACGTCGAGCGCGTCGAGCAGGCCGCGGCGGCCCCACAGAACGCCGCAGTGGGGGCCGTAGAACTTGTAAGGCGAGCAGGCCAGAAAGTCGCAGCCGATCTCGGCGACATCCACGAGGACGTGGGGCGCGTAGTGGACCGCATCCACGAAGCACAGGGCTCCCGCCGCGCGCGCGAGCCCCGCGATGCGCCGGACGTCGTTGATCGTCCCGAGGGCGTTCGAGGCGCCGCCGATGGCCACGAGCTTCGTACGCTTCGAGATGGCGCGCTCGAGCTCCTCCCCGTCGAGGAGGCCCGTCGCGGGCCGCATCGGGACGGTCCGGATCGTCACGCCGCGGTCCTTCTCGAGCGCTTTCCAGGTGTCCACGTTGGCGTGGTGGTCGAGCTCGGTCACGACGATCTCGTCGCCCGGCCCCCACTGCCTTCCGAGCGCCCGGGAGAGGTGAAAGGTCAGCGTCGTCATGTTCTGGCCGAAGACGATCTCGTCGGCCGAGCCGTTCAGGAAGTCGGCCAGGGCGGTCCGCGCGTCCTGGAGCATGGCGTCCGTCTCGATCGAGGAGGGATAACGCCAGTGCGTGTTGGCGTTGTGGTGCAGGAGGTAGTCGCCCATGACGTCCACGACGGCCTGAGGGACCTGCGTGCCGCCGGGGCCGTCGAAGTACGCGACGGGCCGTCCCTCATGGACCCGCCGCAGCGCCGGGAACCGGCTTCGTATCGTCTTCACGTCGAGAACGCCTTCGGTGCTCAAAGTCTGCATGGCGGGCGGAAGGGTATCAGGCTACTCTTCGCGCGAGGAGCCGGAGGACTCTCCGTCATGACGCTCGGAAAACTGGCAGGCCTCGTCGTCCTGACGATCTCGGCGGCGTGCGCGACCGCCCCGCTGCCGCCGGCCGCGGCCAGGGTCCGCGTCTACCAGGCGCCGCTCGACGGGCCCGCCGCCAATCCCATGCCCGGAGGGTGCCGGGAGGTCGCGAGGCAGCCGGTCGCCGCCTGGACGGAGCTCAGAATGACGGGGACCCGGGATCCCTATCGCACGGAACTCGACCGGACGGCGGCCGCCGGCGGGAACGTGCTCCTCGTTCTCTCGCGCATCACCGTTCCGCGCCAGTGCTACGACTGCCCCGCCGCGTCGCCGATCACCGACTGCCCTCCCTGCGAAGGCGCCTGGTTCGACGTCGTCCTCGTTTCCTACGCCTGTCCGGCGGCGTCGCTGGCCGAGCTGCCCCCGGAGCGGCGGTCCTGACCCGCCTCGACGCGGCCGGCGCGGCCGCCCTCGCGCGCGCCCTCTACGGCCTCTCGGCCCGGGCGCGCGAGCTGCCGAGCGAGCGCGACCAGAACTTCGAGCTTTCGACCGAGCGCGGCGTCTTCGTCCTCAAGGTCGCGGGACCCGCGGAGACTTCGGAGGTCCTCGACCTCCAGACCCGCGCGCTCGCGCACCTGGCCGAGCGCGCTCCGACGCTACCCGTGCCGCGGACGATCCCGGCGGTGAGCGGCGCCTCGATGGCCGAGGCCGAGGGCCGGCGGGTACGACTGCTCACGTATCTGCCCGGAACGATCCTGGCAGACGCCCGGCCGCAGACGCCGCAGCTGCTGCGCTCGACGGGGCGGCTGCTCGGAGAGCTCGATCGCGCGCTCGACGGATTCACCCACCCGGCCGCCCGCGGGAGGGACCTGCTCTGGAACCCGGACCGCGCCCTCGACGTGATCGCGCGGCACGCGGCGAAGATCGCCGACCCGGCGCGGCGCGCCCTCGTCGCCGAATTCGTGGACCGGCACCGGGAGATCGTCGCCCCGCTCCTGCCTCGCCTGCGCCGCAGCGTCATCCACAACGACGCCAACGACTACAACGTCCTCGTGGGCGACCCTGCGCCGTCCCGCCGCGCGGTCACGGGACTCCTCGACTTCGGCGACATGGTCGAGACCTGGACCGTCTGCGAGCCCGCCGTGGCGATCGCCTACGGCATCTTCGGCAAGGCCGACCCGGTTTCGGCCGCGGGCGGGATCGCGGCCGGTTACGACGAGGTCCACGCGCTGACCGACCCCGAGCTCGAGGCGCTCTGGACGCTGGCGGCCATCCGCCTCTGCACGAGCGTGTGCCTTTCGGCGCACCGCCGCACGAGCGAGCCCGACAACCCGTACCTGATGGTCAGCGAGAGCTCGGCCTGGGAAGCTCTCGCGAAAATGCGGGCGGTGCATCCGCGGCTCGCGCACTACCGGCTCCGCGCCGCCTGCGGAAGGACCCCCTGCCCGCAGACCCCGGCGATCGAGGCGTGGTTGCGCGGCCACCCGGGGGAGCTCGGCCCCGTCGTCGGAGCCGATCTGTCGCGCGCCGTCGTCTTCGACCTGTCGGTGGGAAGCCCGGCCTTCGCCACTCCCGGAGAGACGACGGACACGGCCGCGATGTCGGCCAAGCTCTTCGGCGCCATGCGCAGGAAGGGCTCGCCGGTCGGCATCGGCCGTTACGACGAGGCCCGCCTGCTCTACATGAGCGACGCGTTCGCGGGCTCGGGCGGCGAGCATCCCGAGCGCCGGACGGTGCACACGGCGATCGACATCTTCATGGAGCCCGGCTCGCCCGTGCTCGCGCCGCTCGCGGGGCGCGTCCACGGTGTACAGGACAACGCGGCCCGCCTCGACTACGGGCCCACCGTCATCCTCGAGCACTTGCCCGAGGGCGCGCCGGCCTTCTACACGCTCTACGGACACCTGACGCGCGCGTCGCTCGCCGGACTCTCCGTGGGCGACCGCATCGAGAAGGGGCGGCAGATCGCGACGATCGGGCCGGCGCCCGAGAACGGCGACTGGCCGCCGCACGTCCATTTCCAGATCATCGCCGACATGCTCGGCCTCTCCGGCGACTTCCCGGGCGTCGCGGCCGCGAGCGCGCGGGAGACGTGGCTCTCGCTCTGCCCCGATCCGAATCTCGTCCTGAAGGGGCCGGGCCGTTTCCGCGCGGCGCCCGAGGACGGGGCGCGCCTCGGCGAAGAGCGGCGCCGCCGTCTCGGCCCCTCGCTCTCGCTCGCCTACCGGGCGCCCCTGACGATCGTGCGGGGCTCGGGAGCGTACCTCTACGACGCGACGGGCCGCACGTATCTCGACATGGTCAACAACGTTGCGCACGTCGGACACTGCCATCCGCGCGTGGTCCGCGCCGGGGCGCGCCAGATGGCGGTCCTCAACACGAACACCCGCTACCTCCATCCGTCGATCGTCCGCTACGCCGAGCGCCTGACGGCGACGCTGCCCGAGCCGCTCTCGGTCTGCTTCTTCGTCTGCTCCGGGAGCGAGGCAAACGAGCTCGCGCTGCGCATGGCGCGGGCCGCGACCGGCGGGCGCGACGTCATCGTGGTCGACGGGGCGTACCACGGCAACACCCAGACGCTCGTGGACCTGAGCCCGTACAAGGCCGAGGGTCCCGGGGGACGGGGGCTGGCCCCCTGGGCGCACAAGGTCCCGATGCCCGACGACTACCGCGGGCTCCATCGCCGCGAGGACCCGTCGCGGGGCGCGAAGTTCGGCGCATCGGTCGCCGAGGCCGCGGCCCGCATCCGCGCCGCGGGCGGCCGGCCCGCCGCGTTTCTCTGCGAGAGCATGCTTTCCTGCGGCGGCCAGATCCCGCTGCCGCCGGGATACCTCTCGGCGGCCTACGCCCACGCGCGCGCGGCCGGGGCCGTGTGCATCGCCGACGAGGTGCAGGTCGGCTTCGGGCGGGTCGGCGACGCCTTCTGGGCGTTCGAGACGCAGGGCGTCGTGCCCGACATCGTCACGATGGGAAAGCCCATCGGCAACGGCCACCCGCTCGCCGCCGTCGTGACGACGCCCGCCATCGCGGCGGCCTTCGCCAACGGAATGGAGTACTTCAACACCTTCGGCGGCAACCCGGTGTCGTGCGAGATCGGCCTGGCCGTCCTCGACGTGATCGAGGACGAGCGCCTCGTCGAGCGCGCCCGGCGCGTCGGCGGGCGGCTGAAGGAGGGGTTGTCCGGGCTGATGGCCCGCCACCCGATCGTCGGCGACGCGCGCGGCCTCGGCCTCTTCCTCGGCATCGAGCTCGTGAACGACCGCGCCGCGCGCACGCCCGCCCCGGCCGAAGCCGCCTACGTCGTCGAGCGCATGAAGGACCACGGCATCCTGCTCTCGACCGACGGGCCCGACCACAACGTCATCAAGATGAAGCCGCCCCTGTGCTTTTCCGAGGCCGACGCCGACCGCGCCCTGGCGGCGTTCGATCGCGTCCTCGCCGAGGACTTCGTGAGGAGAAGATGAGACTGCTCGCCCGGATCGCCTGCGCCGTCCTCCTGACCTCTCCGCTCGGCGCCGCCGAGCCCGCGCGCAAGACCGAGAACGTCGTCGTGATCGTCACGGACGGACTGCGGTGGCAGGAGGTCTTCCGCGGCGCCGAGACCGCGCTCGTCAGCGACAAGCCCGGCGGCGTCGAGGACGTCGCGGCCACGAAAGCCGCCTTCTGGCGCGAGACGCCCAGGGAGCGGCGCGAGATCCTGCTGCCGTTCCTGTGGTCGGTCGTCGCGAGCCAGGGCCAGGTCTACGGCAACGTGGACCTCGGCAGCTCCTCGCAGGTCGTCAACGGCTACAAGTTCTCCTACCCCGGCTACAACGAGATCATCACGGGCGCGGGCGACCCGCGCATCGACAAGAACGAGTACGGCCCGAATCCCAACGTGTCGGTGTTCGAATGGTTGAACGGCATGCCGGAGTACCGCGGCCGCGTCGCGGTCATCGGCGGCTGGGACGCGTTCCCGCGGATATTCAACCGGGAGCGCAGCCGCCTCGACATGCGCACCGGGTGGGAGACGCCGTTCGCGGGCCGAACGACGCCGCGGCAGGACCTGCTGAACACGCTCTACCGCACGACGACACACGAATTCTCGGACATGCCGTGGGACGCCTTCCTGCAGCAGACGCTTCTCGACTACGTGGAGACGAACAAGCCGCGCGTGCTCTTCGTCGGCTACGGCGAGACCGACGAGTGGGCGCACAACGGCCGCTACGATCTCGTTCTCCAGTCGGCCCACAACGTGGACGCCTTCATCCGGGAGCTCTGGACGGCGATGCAGGCGATGCCGCAATACAGGGACCGGACGACCTTCCTGATCACGACGGACCACGGCCGGGGCGACGGCCCGGAGAACTGGAAGCACCACGACTGGAACGTGGACGGCGCCGAGAACATGTGGATCGCCGTGCTCGGCCCCGACACGCCGGCGCTCGGCGAACGAAAGAGCGCTGCGCGCGTGACCCAGAGCCAGATCGCGGCCACCGTCGCGGCGCTCCTCGGAAAGAACTGGCGGGGGTTCAATCCGAAGGCGGGTGCGCCGCTCGCGGAGGCGATCGCGGGGCGTTGACGCCCCCTCACCCTGCCCTCTCCCCCTGCGGGGGGAGAGGGTGTTCAGGCCCCCTCTCCCGGCGGGAGAGGGAAGGGGTGAGAGGCGTCCCCGCCGCCCTACAGCCTCACTACCGCCGGACCCGGGCGCGTGACGAAGAAGCGTGATTGCTCGGTGACCGCCGGAAAGGCGGCCGCGTAGCTCTCCGCCCACCGCCGGCGGAACGCGTCCGCGCCTTCGGTCGGCACGAGCGCCCACACGCTCCCGCCGAAACCGCCGCCGAAGGCCGAGGCCGCCGCCGCGCCGAGCTCGCGCGCCGAACGCGCCAGGGCGATCGTCTCCGGAACCTGGTTGCCGAGACAGCGCTCGGCGAGGGCCTGGGATCGGTCGACGGGCTCGCCCGCGAGCCACACCTCCCCTTTCGCGAGGAGATCGCCGACGGCGGGAACGATCTCGAGCGCCTCCTCGAGGAACTGCTCGAGGCGGTCCGCGAGGAAGGCCGGCGGAAAGTCCGGCACCGGAATCAGGCCGACCAGGTTCCGCAGGCGGTCGGGCACGTCGGGGCCGTTGGCGAGCGCGCCGAAGAGACTTTCGTCGCGGCGGCCGGTCGACCGGTTCCACAGGGCCAGAATCGCCTCGACGGCGAGCGAGAGGCGGTTGTACCGGTCACGCGCCGCGCCCGTCTTGTCGGAGGCGACGCCGCTCGACGCGACGACGAAGCTCCACTCGGCGCCGAGCGGCATCGCACGCTCGAGGCGCACGGGGCAGAACGCGTACTGCGCGATCTCCCCGGCGCGGCAGCAGAGGATGGCGGTCTGGTCCTCGCTGCCGCCGAAAGTCCCCACGCCCCGGTCGCCGGCGAGGGCGCCGAAACCGCGGCCGTTCTCGAGGCAGCCGAGGTATCCGCCGAGATCCTCCGGCGTGCGGATGCTCGCGGCGTACTCCGCCCGCGCGGCCAGGTCGTTGAGGTCGGCAAGCGCCGTGAAGAGGGCGACGACCAGCGCGCTCGAGCTCGAGAGCCCCGAGGCGCGCGGCAGGTCGCTCGAGATCGCGACGTCCGCTCCCCGCAGGCCGCCCGGAAAGTTGCGCGCGACGCGGGCGGCGACGGTCTCGACGTACACGCCCCACCCGGTCGACGCCGGGACGAGAGACGGTTCGAGCGGCACTTCCGTGGAAAGCCCCCGCCCGGCGTCGGCCACGCGGAGCACGCGGTCTGCCCGCGGGCGGGCGCTGATGCAGATTCCCCGGCCCACCGCGCACAGGAGGCTGCGCCCCCCGGCGTAGTCGGTGTGCTTGCCGAGCACCTCGATGCGGCCCGGCACGAACCAGCGCCGCGCGCCGTCCGAATCCGCCGCCGGATCGAGGGCGCGCAGCGCCGCGTCCACCGGGCCGAAGAGCTCGCGCTTTCGCCGGGCCTCCGCCGGAAGCAGGCCGGCGGCGACGAGCGGTTCCTCGACGCCGCTCACGGCCGGGCCTCCACGCCCGAAAGCCGCGCCGCCACGGCCGCCACGTCGTCGCGCGTCGAGAGATCCAGGACTCCCTCCGCGCAGGGCACCGCGCGGAACCGCGCGCGCCGCTCCCGGATGGCGAGGTCGACCGCCTGGGGCAGCTCGTACTCGCCGCGCGCCGAGCGCGCCACGCGCCGGCAGGCCTCGAAGATCGAGGGCGGGAAGCGCCACAGGTTCATGCTGAGGAGCACGCGGCCGCCGGCGCGCTCGAGCGCCGCCACGTCGGGCTTCTCGACGATGCGCTCGAGGTAGCCGTCCGGTCCCACCACGAGGATCGCATACCGGGCCAGCCTCTCGGCCGGGAAGTTGCCGTGCTCGAGGAGCGTCTCGCGGTCGAACACCGGCAGCCCCGGCTCGCCGAGACCAACGAGCTCCCGGATCGCCGACACCGGGTAGTAATTGTCGGAGTTGAGCGCGAGAAACTCGTCCGGGCCGGCAAAGGTCTCCGCCGCGAGCAGCGCGTCGGCCGTGCCGCGGGGCTCGGCCTGCACGCAGAACGTGATGCGCACCCGTTCGGGGCGCAGCGTCTCGCAGTGCTCGCGGATCGCTCGGTGTCCCGGGCCGACGACGATGGCGACCTCGCGGATGCCGGCGTCCGCCAGCGCCGAGAGGACGTAGTCGAGCAGCGGCCGGCCGACCGGCATCATCGCCTTGGCGCCGGCGTCGGCCGCGGCCGCCTGTGCCGCGTCGAGCCGGGCGCCCCCGCCGCCGCTCTGCATGCGGGTGCCGCGCCCCGCGGCGAGGATGACGGCCCTGTCGAGTCTCTGGGGCAACGGCCCGGATTCTAGCGCCGGGCGCCCGGGCGCTACCCGCCGAGCCGCTCGATCCTGTCGGGTTCCCCCCGGGCCTGGCGCCAGGCGCGCTCGACGGCGGGCGTCACGAAGAACGCGTCGAAGGCCCGCTGCCTCGTCGGATCCGTCCCCGCGAACTTCGGCTTCCAGTCCGCGAGCGTGACCCGCTCGCGTGTCTGTTCGAGCGTCGCTCCGGAGGCGACGGCCGCGCCGACCTGCTCGACGAGCGAGGCCAGAAGCGCCTGGACCTGGCGCAGGTAGGACCGGTCCCGCTGGATCGATCCGTGGCCCGGGACGAGGACGTCGGCCTCGAGCGCGTCCAGCCGGCCGAGGGTCGCGATCCAGTCCTGGTAGTACGAGCCGATGCCGAACGGGATCGGCTGCACGAAGAGGTCGCCGGTCGCCGCGATCCGCTCCTTCGGCAGGAAGACCACGGCATCGCCCCGGGTGTTGCCGCGCCCCAGCCACAGGACCTCGATCGTCCGCTCGCCCCGGTGGAGCACGAGCCGGTCTGCGAAGGTCAGGTCGGGAGGCGTTTCGTGGATCGCCTTGAGCTCGGGCACCAGCGCCCGATCCAGGGCGGCAATCTCCGCCGCCCGCGCGCGCCGCCGTTCCTCGAGAGGCTTGCCCTCGTCGTCCCGCCCGGACTCGGCCCACTTCGCGTACTTGACCGCCTGCTCCTCGAGGCCGAGCAGGCCCTTGGGCCGCGCGCCGTAAGTCTGGGCGAAGATGTCCTCCCGGGTATCGCGGTGGGCGATGAACTCGACGCCCGGCCAGAGCTCGCGATACACCTCGTTGCCGCCGTGATGGTCGTCGTGCCAGTGCGTGTTGACGACGTACCGCACCGGCCGGTCCGTCAGCTTGCGGAGCTCCGCGGCCATCACGCGGGCGGTGGACGGCACCATGCCCGTGTCCACGACGAGGACGTCGCGGTCGTTGATCACGAAGAGCGCGTTGCTTTCGATGAGATCCTCGACCGGATCCTTCCAGACGAAGGCGTAGACGCCCTCGGCCAGCTTCACGACCTCGTAGGGCTTCTGCGGCAAGCCGCCCGCGACGAGCGGCCCGGCGGCCAGGACGGCGAGGGCCGCGCCCAGCATCACGCGGCGAAGAGTCTTCATGCGATTTCGCGCCTCCCGCGGACGAGGCTATGGCCGCGCGCGCCCGGGCGCGAGGCCTTCGGGACGAGCGGCCCCCGGGCGCGGACGAGGGACGCCCGGGCGGGGCCGGGCCCTCAGAGGACGGCGCGCCGGACGCGGCCCCCGAGAGGGTAATCGAAGAGAATGTCGAATCCCTGGGGATCGCGCTCGCCGTATCCCCGAAGCCGGAACCGCAGCGTCTTCGCGTCGAGCCACCGGACGGCCTCGAGATAGACGTGGCGGTTCCGCTCCCGCTCCGGCATCGACGGGTAGGCGAGCGCGAGCTCGGCGCCGACGTCCACCGTCGCGTCCGGGCGCTCGGGGAAGAAAACCCGGAGCGCGGACGCGTCGCTCCCGCGACGCTCCGTGATCGCCAGCGCGTTGCCGTCCGGCGCCCAGAGAACGGACGCGGCGCGGTCGAAGGACAGGAGCCGCCGATCCCGGCCGGATTTCAGGACGCGCAGATCCAGCGCACGGCCGCCGGAGCCTTCCGCGGCGGGGACGACCGCGTAGCGGCCCGTCGGGTCGCGGGCCTCCGCGGCGCCGGGAAAGTTCACGGGATCGGCGGGGACCGCCGCGCCGAGGAGCAGTGCGAGAAAGACCGCGCGCATCATCTCTTCTCCGTCCTCACCCGCGTCGGACGCCACCGGTAGCGCGAGAGGGGCACGCGCCCCCGGGCGTCGAAGCGCACCCGCTCGCGCTCGAGGCGCAGGCGCTGGACCGCGTCGATCGGGCCCGCGTCGGAGCGAGCGCTGATCTCGCCCCTCGCGTTGATGACCCGGTGCCACGGAATCCCGCTCCCGTCCCGCAGGGCGTGGAGCGCGTACCCCACGAGGCGGGCCCGGCCCTGCATTCCGGCCAGCACCGCGACCTGGCCGTACGTGGCCACGCGGCCCCGGGGAATTCGCAACACCACGGAGTAGATCCGGCGATACGAATCGCCGTCGGAGCGGGAGCGGATCATCGCGGGCGCTCCGCGACGACGACGTCCTGGTGATACTCGCCCGGCGCGCCCTTCCATCGCCCCGGATGGGAGCGCACCGAACCGAGCCCGGCGGCGTCGAACGCCGCGAGGAGCCACGCCTCGTCGTGGGCCACGCCGCTTTCCGGCACGGCCGGGTCGTGCAGGCGGCCATGCTCGATCGGGAGCGGGAAGGTCGGGTCCGTCGCCCCGGACGCCGCCGCTTCGCGGCCGCGCGCGTCGAGCAGGTAGAAGGACGCGAAGATCCTCCCGCCCGGCCGCAGCGTGCGCGCGATCTCCGACAGATAATGGGCCGCGGCCGCCGGCAGCAGGTGCGTGAAAAGCGAAGTGGCAATGGCGACGTCGAAGGACGCGTCGGCCCAGGGAAACACGAAGTCCTCGGCCGCCGTCGCTCCCTCCGGGTTGTAGAAGGAAGTCCGCACGTCGGCGTGCCGGAAGCGGAAGCGCCCGGGGTCGAGGCCGAGGCTCTCGACGCACCAGTCCGTGTAGGCGCGCACCACGTCGAGCCCGGTGTAGCTGCCGTGCCACTGGCGCCTCTCGGAAAGAGGCCAGGCGATCCGCCCGAGCCCGCTGCCGACGTCGAGAACGTCCTCCCCGGGGCCGAGCCCCGCCAGCCGCTCGAGCAGGGCGACCGTGGACCGGCCGGCTTCGTGAAAGTCGCCGGGCCCGACGCCCGCCAGAAGGATCTCGGGAGGCGAGGGCGGAAGGCGGCTCATCTCTCTCCGAGCACCGCGTAGCGCACGCCCTCGCCGCGGGCCTGGGCATCGAGAAAGCGCGGCAGATCCGGGAGGCCGCCGCGCTCCGCCACGAGCGGGCGCGGGTCGATCTCGCCCGAGGCGAGCATCGCCAGAGCGGCACGGGCCTCCGGCGGCGTGTAGTGGAACGAGCCCGTCAGCGTGAGCTCGCCGTAGTGCAGGCGCGCGGCGTCGAACGTCACGGCCGCTCCGGGCGCGCAGCCGCCGAAGAGAAGGACCTCCCCGCCGGGCCGGACCAGTTCCGCGAGGCGCCGCCAGACGCCGGCGTCGCCCGTGCAGTCCACGGCGAGGTCCGGCGGCGCCCCGCCTTCGGCCGACGGGCTCTCCCGGGAGAGGTCCGCGAAGCGCGCGCCGTACCGGCGGGCGAGGGACGCGCGCTCCGGGCGGCGGCCCGCGACGACGACGTCGAGCCCCCGCCGCGACGCCAGCGCCGCCCACAGGAACCCGAGCGCGCCGGCGCCGTAGACGAGCAGCGTTCCCGACGGCGCGCGCAGGCGGTTCCAGCCGTGGAGCACGGAGGCCAGGGGATCGAGGAAGGCCGCGACCTCGTCGGCGAGGCCCGCCGGCGCCCGGTGCAGGTTCGCCGCGACGACCCCGGCGGGGACGCGGACGTATTCGGCAAACGCGCCCCACATCCGCTCGGCGTGTCCGGTCGCGCAGAGGTTGGCGCGTCCGGCGCGGCAATCCGCGCATCGCCCGCAGGGCCCCGAGATGCCGGGCACGGCGCGCTCGCCGAGCTTCCATCCGCTCACGCCCTCCCCGACTTCCGCGACTTCGCCGCAGACCTCGTGCCCCATCGTGACCGGCAGCGCGATGCGCGCATGTCCGCGCGAGAGCAGCTTGAGGTCCGTCCCGCAGGTCAGCGCCGCGCAGACGCGCAGGACCACTTCGCCGGGTCCGGCGCGGGGCCTGTCGAGCTCCCGTTGCCCATACTCGCGGACCGCCGTCTGGACGTACGCCTTCACGACTTGCGCGCGCCGATGAAGCGCGCGAGGTCGGGCAGGACGCCGCCGCCGCGGGGAAGCGCCTCGGCCAGCTCCACGGCGTCGGCGATGTTCTCGGCCAGGAGCTCCCGCGAGCGGGCGACGCCCCACACCACGGGAAAGGTCGCCTTCCCCGCCGCCGCGTCCTTGTTGGAAGCCTTGCCGAGCGTCGCGGCGTCGGACTCGACGTCGAGCAGGTCGTCCTTGATCTGAAACGCGAGCCCGATCCGGCTGCCGTAGCGGTCGATCCGCCCGAGCGTCTCCGCGTCGGCGCCCGCCAGGATCGCGCCGGTCGTGAGGGAAGCGCGCATGAGCCGGCCCGTCTTGTTCTCGTGGATGCGCGTCAGCAGGTCGGCCGTGGGCGACGTCTCGGCCTCGGCCTCGATGTCCGCCATCTGTCCGCCGATCATGCCCTGGGTGCCGATCGCCTCGACCACCGTCTCGAGGACCCGGATCTTGGCCGCCGCGTGCCGCTCCCCTTTCGGGTAGAGCACGAGCGCGCCCAGGCCGTGCGTGAGGAGCGAGTCTCCCGCCAGGATCGCCGTCGCCTCGCCGAAGACGACGTGGCATGTCGGCACGCCGCGGCGCAGGTCGTCGTTGTCGAGGGCGGGCAGGTCGTCGTGGATGAGCGAATATGTGTGGATCATCTCGAGGCCGCACGCGGGCTCGAGCACGTCGGCGACCGTCGCGCCGACGACTTCGGCGGCCGCGAGGCAGAGGATGGGCCGCAACCGCTTGCCGCCGGCGAAGACGGAATGCCGGATGGCGCGATGCAGGTTCGTGGGCCACGCGGTCTCGGCCGGCAGCAGCCGGTCGAGCGCCTTGTCCACGTCCTCGCGGCGCGACGCGAGGTACTCCTGGACGCGTTTGGCCGACGTCTCAGCCCCGGTCGTCATCGTCCTCCTCCGCCGCGCGGGCCGGATCGAACGTCGCGGTCTTCCATTCCCCCGCCGCCTCCTGGAGCACGATCTCGACCGACTTTTCGACCTCGCCGAGTTTCTTGTCGCAGAAGCGGGCGAGCTCCATGCCCTCCTGGAAGAGCGCGAACTGTTTCTCGAGCCCGTGGTCCTCGCCCTCGAGCTCCGCCACGACCGCCTCGAGCCGGGCCATGGCCTCTTCGAAACTCCTGTCCTTCTTGGGACGCCCCGTCACGCTTCCTCCTCCCGATCGTCGAAGAGCGGCCCCGCGGCGCGGGACCTTCCGCCTTCGCGCACCACCGCGCCGAGCTCCCCGTCGTGCAGCCGGACCCGGATCCGCTCGCCGAGGGCCACCTGCGACGCCGCCGTGATCGGCGCCGCCGCGCCCTCGCGGTACGCGACCGCGTAGCCCCGCGCGAGGACGGCGAGCGGGCTCAGCGCCTCCAGCTTCTGCGCGGACTCCTGGATCCGGGCGCGCCGGCGCTCGAGCCCCCGGCCCGCCCGCTCCGCCAGCATCGCCCGCAGGCCGCGGATCGCGTCCCGCCGCCGCGCGAGCTCGGCCACGCGGGGGAACTCCTCGAGCACGCGGCGCGCCGCCAGGACCAGCGCGGCGTACCGCGACGGCCTCTCGCGCAGCCGCGTCACGAGGGCGTCCCGGCTCTGCGACACCCGCTCGCGCCACTCCCGGACGCGGCGCGGGTACCCGGTGAGACCCTCCGCGCGCTCGAACCGCACGAGGCGCGCCCGCTCGAGGGCCAGACGCGAGCGCGCCGCGCGCAGGAGCTCCCGCCGGGCCTGGAGAAGACGCCGCTCGATCTCGTCCTTGCGCTCGCAGACGAGCTCGGCCGCGGCCGACGGGGTCGGGGCCCGCAGGTCGGCGACGAGATCGGCGATCGTCACGTCGGTCTCGTGGCCCACCCCCGAGATCGTCGGGATCGCGGAAGCGGACAGCGCCCGCGCCACGCGCTCGTCGTTGAACGGCGCGAGGTCTTCCGGCGAGCCGCCGCCGCGCGCCAGGATGAGCACGTCGAAAGCGGCGCGGCGGTTCAGGTGCGCGATCGCCGCGGCGATCTCGGCCGCGGCGAGCTCCCCCTGGACCCGCACCGGGTAGACCGTGATCGCGAGGCCCTCGAAGCGGCGCGAGAGCACGTGCAGCATGTCCCGCACGACGGCGCCGGTCGGCGACGTCACGAGGGCGATCCGCCGCGGCAGCTTCGGGATGGGCCGCTTGCGCTCCGCGGCGAAGAGCCCCTCCGCTTCGAGCCGGGCCTTGAGCTGCTCGAAGGCGAGCTGGAGGGCCCCTCGGCCGACGGGCTCGACCGCGAAGGCCTTGATCTGGAACTTGCCCTGCGGCGCATACAGGTCGAGGGACCCGCGCACGACCACCTCGAGCCCGGGCTCCATCCGGAAGGGCACGCGCTTCAAGTCCGAGGCGAAGATGATCGCCGGCAGGCTCGCCGTCGCGTCCTTGAGGGCGAAATAGCCGTGCCCCCCGCGGAGGTCGAAGCGGCCGATCTCGCCGACGACGGTCACGTCGCGCCACGTGGTCTTGAGCACCGAGGAGACCTCGGCGAGCAGCTCGGAGACCGTGTACGGTCGCGGTGGCGCGGCGGCCGGGACGGGGCGCGGGAACATCGGCCGGATTCTATTCCGACGCGGCGCCCGGCGCGCGGAGGCGGGCGGCGGCCGAGAATGGCACGGCGAAGACCAGCAGCGTCGCCATCTCGACCTCGGTGTCGCCGAAGTTGTACTCGAAGAGCCCCGCGACCGTCAGGGCGAGGCCGGCCAGCAGCGCCCCGGCCCAGAGACCCGCCCGGTCCGGATCGTCGCCGCGCCGCACGAGGGCGATCACGCGCGCGAGGAAGGCGAGGACAATGGCGAGATACGCGGCGGCGGCGAAGAGCCCGTTGGCCGCCGCGATCTGGACGACGTTGTCGTGGAGGTGCGGCACGCTCCAGCGCGGCGCGTCCGGGTCGCGGTACAGCGGATAGTAGGGCTTGACCATGTCGGGCCCGAGGCCGAGGACCGGATGGTCGCGGACCATCCGCGCGCCCGCCCGCACCATGGCGATCCGGTCGCGATTGGTCGGATCCTCGAGGTCCGCCGTCGAGCGGATGCGATCGCGGATGCCCGGCGGGGACAGCAAATAGACGGCGACGAGCGCCGGGGCGATCGCGAAGAGGGCGCGCGGGCGGCGGACGGTCGCGTAGACGATCAGGGCGGCGACCATCCCGACGTAGGCGTTGCGCGTGAAGGTCAGCAGCACGGCCGTCAACGGCACCGCCGCGAGAGCGCCGAGGGCGCGCCACCGGCCCCGCCCCTCGAGCGCCAGGCCGAGCAGCAGGCAGGCGGCGATCATGGCGATGCCCGAGAAGGTCATGTAGTGCGACAGCGTCCCGCGGATGCGGCTCTCGAGGTCGTTGCCCCCGTGGAAGAACTGCCAGATCCCCAGCAGCGAGAGGGCCGTGCCCGACGCCGCAAGCGCCAGGAACACGCGGCGGGCGCGCCCGGGCGTGTCCGCGAGATCCATCGTCATCGGCACGACGAGAAAGAGCGAAAGGCCGCCGAGGTGGCGGGCGCTGACGATCGGGTCCTGCGAGAACGCCGCCGAGAGGACGGTCAGGGCCGCGAGCACGAGGAAGAGAAAGAAGAACGGCGACGCGAGCGCCGCGGGCCGGCGGCCCTCCCGGACGGCGGCGGCGATCCAGGCCGCCAGCAGAAGGCCGCAGGCGATGTAAGCGGGCGCGATGAAGGGCGTCAGAAACGCGAAGAGAACGAGAAGCCCGAAGGCGAGCGTCCGGCGGCTCATCCCGCTTGCGCCTTCCGTCCGCCGTCCGCTGTCCAGGACTAGCGCCCCGCCGCCTCCGAGCCCGGCAGGGCTTCATCGATCAGCATGACCGGGATGTCCGAGACGATCGGGTACACGAGGTCGGCCTGCTTCGAGTAGAGCCCCTGCGCGACGACCGGCTCCTCGTCGCGGAACTTCTCCCGGTACTTTTCGACGAGCGCCTTGCGGGTGGATTCCTTCAGCTCGACGAGCTCGAGCGGGCCCTTCGTCTTGGGGCAGACCAGAATCGCCAGGAGCTCCGGATCGACGGCCATGTCCATTGTCCCTCGCCGCCAAGTATATCGGCCCCGCACCGGGAACCTTCAGCCTGGAACCGGAACCCGGCCTGCCTCCTAGAGCGACTCGAGAATCTCCTTCGGATGCGACTTCGGCGACACCTTCGGGTGCGCCTGCGCGATCTTGCCGTCGGGTCCGATCACGTAGGTGATCCGGCTCGCGTAGCCCGCTTTCGCGTCGTCGGCGGCGCCGTAGGCCACGCCGATCTCGCGCTTCACGTCGCAGAGCAGCGGAAAGGGATAGTCGAACTTCTTCGCGAAGGCGGCGTTCTCCTCGACCGTGTCGAACGAGACGCCCAGGATCTCGGCGTTTTTCTTCTGGAAATCGGCGTAGAGGTCGCGGAACCCGCAACCCTCCACCGTTCAACCGGGGGTGTCGGCCTTCGGATAGAACCAGAGGACCACGTTGCGGCCCCGGTAGTCCGAGAGCTTGCGCACCGCGCCCGTGTGGTCCGGAACGGAAAAGGCGGGAGCCGGATCGCCGACGTCGAGCATCGCTGGCCTCCTCCACATGGATTTGAGGATCCCGATCATGCCTTGGGGCTGCCCTCCCAGGTTTCGCGGGACTCATCATACGCGGGCAGGGAGACCGGCCAGCCGTTGCGCGCGAACCGTTCCCACTCCCAGACCCGGGACCACTTGAGGAAGACGCCGCACGACTGCAGCGCGCAGAGAACGAGGCCGTGGCGGCCGTCGAGAAACCCGGCCTGCACGACGTACATGCGCAGGAACCGCCAGAGGGGCCGCAAGAGCAGCTCGACGGGCCCCGCGCGCCGGCCTTCCCGATAGAGATCCGCCGCGCCCCAGTCGGCGTAGCGGTGGAACTTCTCCATGTACTGGTCGAACGAACGGAAGGTGTAGTGGACCATCGGCGTCAGGAGCGTCGGCGCCATGCCCTCGATCCCGAGGTCGGCGTGCACCCGGCGATTCGGGTAGCGCACGGTCCCCTGCCGCACGAGCCGAACGACCTTGTCCGTGGACCACCCGGAATGCCGGATGATCCGGTCGAGGAAGACGTTGTCGCGGCGGATGTAATAGCGGTCCGCCTCGGGCCCCTGCTCGAGGAGTTCGCCGATCTCGCGGGCGAGGGCCTCGGGAACGCGCTCGTCCGCGTCGACGATGAGCACCCACGGGGTCGTCACCTGGTCCATCGCCCAGTTCTTCTGGGCCGCCGAGCCGAAGTACTCGCGCTGGAGGACCTTCACGCGCGGGATCGAACGGGCGATCTCGACGGTGCGGTCGGTCGAGAACGAGTCGACGAGCAGGATCTCGTCCACGAACGCGAGGCTCTCGAGGCACTCGCGGATGTTGACCTCCTCGTTGAGGGTGGTGACGATGGCGGTGAGTCTTGGCCGCACGCTCTTCTCGCGGGCCTCCGGGCGGCCCCCGAAACCTAGTCCACCCTCACCTGGACTCTTTCGATCTTCCTCGCCCTGCCGGTCGACTCGTCGATGTCGATCACCGCGCCGGAGAGGCGGATGTCCCTCTTCGCGATCTCGAAGGAGCGGGGCGTCTGCGACAGGAACTTCTCGATGATGCGGTCCTTCGAGAAGCCGATGATGCCCTCGTACGGGCCGGTCATGCCGGCGTCGGTGAGGTAGGCGGTGCCGCCGGGGCGGATCGTCTCGTCGGCCGTCGGCACGTGGGTGTGGGTGCCGACGACGACCGAGACGCGGCCGTCGAGGTACCAGCCGATGGCCTGCTTCTCGGTCGTCGCCTCGGCGTGCATGTCGACCAAGATGACCTTCACGTCGCCGGCGCGCGCGAGCTCCTCGTCGGCCACCCGGAACGGCGAATCCGCGTTGGCCGGCATGAAGACCTGCCCCTGGAGGTTGAGCACGCCCACCGGGATGCCCGAGGCCGTCGACTGGACCGTCCAGCCGCGGCCGGGGTTGCCGGGCGGGTAGTTGGCCGGGCGCAGCAGCCGGTCGGACGCGTTCAGCATGTCGTAGATCTCCTTCTTGTCCCAGATGTGGTTGCCCGAGGAGAAGACGTCGATCGGCATCTTCGAGAGGTCCTCGAAGAGATCGACCGTCACGCCGAAGCCGCCGGCCGCGTTCTCGACGTTCACGACCGTGAAGTCGATGCGGTGGCGGTCGATGACGCCCGGCAGGGCCTCGACGAGGGCGCGCCGGCCCGGCGCGCCGACGACGTCGCCGACGAAGAGCAGGTTCATCGGATTTCGGAGTTCGGATTTCGGATTTCGGACTCAGCGCGCATACTCGACCGCGCGCGTCTCGCGGATCACCGTGACCTTGATCTGCCCGGGGTACTGGAGCTCGGCCTCGATCTTCTTGGCGATGTCGCGCGAGAGCCAGAGCGCCTCCTCGTCGGTGATCCGGTTGCCCTCGACGATGATGCGCATCTCGCGCCCGGCCTGGATGGCGAAGGTCTTCTGCACGCCCTTGAAGCCGTCGGCGATCTCCTCGAGCTTCTCGAGCCGCTTGACGTAGGTCTCGAGGATCTCGCGCCGGGCGCCGGGGCGGGCCGCCGAGAGCGCGTCGGCGCCGTTGACCAGCACCGCCTCGAGCGAGCGCGGCTCGTAGTCGCCGTGGTGGCAGGCCATCGCGTGCATGACCTCCTTGGTCTCGCCGTACTTCCTCAGGAGCTCGATGCCGAGCTCGAGGTGGGTGCCGTCCATCTCGCGGTCGATCGCCTTGCCGATGTCGTGCAGGAGGCCCGCGCGGCGCGCGACCTCGACGTTGGCGCCGAGCTCCGCGGCCATGTTCGTCGCGAGCCAGGCGACTTCCTTGGTGTGCTGGAGCACGTTCTGGCCGTACGACGTCCGATACCGCAGGCGCCCGAGCAGCTTGACGAGCTCGGGGTGGAGGTCCGGAATCCCGAACTCGAGCGCGGTGGCCTCGCCCTCCTGGCGGATCTTCTCCCAGAACTCGGACCGCACCTTCTCGACGATCTCCTCGATGCGCGCCGGGTGGATGCGGCCGTCGACGATCAGCCTCTCGAGGGCGAGGCGGGCGACCTCGCGCCGCAGCGGCTCGAAGCCGGAGAGGATGACCGCCTCCGGCGTGTCGTCGACGATCAGGTCGACGCCGGTGGCCATCTCGAGCGCGCGGATGTTGCGGCCCTCGCGGCCGATGATCCGGCCCTTCATGTCGTCGGAGGGCAGCTCGACGACCGAGACCGTGGTCTCGACGACCGTGTCGGAGGCGAGGCGCTGGATCGCCATGCCGATGATGCGCCGCGCCTTCTGGGTGGCCTGCTCGTTGGCCTCTTCCTCGATCCGGCGGATGAGGCCGGCCGACTCGAGCCGCGCCTCGTTCTCGACGGACTTGACGAGGTCCCGCTTGGCGTCGACCGCCGTCAGCCCGGCGATCTGCTCGAGCCGCTTGCGCTGCTCGTCGATAACCTTCTGGACCTCGCCCTGGGACTCCTCGAGCCGCTTCTGGGAGTCGCCGACCGCCTTTTCCTTGCGGTTGTATTCCTCCTCCCGCCGCTCCTGCTGGGCGAGCTTGCGGTCGAGGTTCTCCTCCTTCTGCTGGACCCGGTTCTCGAGGCCGGCGATCTCCTGCCGGCGCGTCTGGACGGTCTTCTCGAAGTCCGCCCGGGCCGCCAGGACCTTCTCCTTGGCCTCGATGTCGGCTTCGCGCAGCTTCGATTCCGCCTGCTTGCGGGCCTCGGCCAGCGCCCGGTCGGCCTCGGCCCGAATGGCGAGGCGCTCCGACTGCACCTTCTTCCGCAGGAAGAAGTAGCCGGCGACGATCGCGACGGCGGCCAGGATGAGGCCCCCCGCGATCGCCATCGCGACAGATGTGTTCATGCGGCCCCCCAAAAGCCCGGGGGCGCGCGAAGACCGGCGCGGCTACACGATGGACCGGAAGCAGCTCTTCCGACGAGGGTTATGCATCAACCAACCCGGGAACAGGACCACTCGTAAATTCCTATCGTGTGTGCCCCGAATGCTCTCGGGGTGCCGACGCCTCGCCTTCAGGCGCCGAGGGCGTCGTCCAATTTTCGAATCAGGCGTTCCGCACGGGCTTTCGTGTCCGTGGGGTCGGCCTGCCGACGTTTTTCCGCCTGGTAAAGATCATCCGAAATGTTCAGGGCGGCGAGGATCGCAATCTTGGTCGTGTCGACCGTCGCCGTCCGATCCGCCACTTCTTTCATCCGTGAATCGACCAAACGGGCCAGATCGTGAATGTAGCCGCTGTCACCGTCGGCGCGGACGCTGTACGTCTGCCCGAAGATCTCGACCTGAGTCACGCTGCCCCGCTTATCCATCGAGACGCAGACTCCTTTCGAGGCGAGTCTAGTTCGCCTGAGCGAAAGGAGTCAATAGTTTACGAAAGGGCCTGCCCGGGCGGAGAAGCGCGCTTCGGCCGCGGCAGGAGGATCCGTCCAAGGGCCGCCGCTAGGCCTTTCGCGGCTCCTCGGCCGCCTCGATCGACTGGATGAGCTTCTCGAGGCGCTCGCGCACGAGGTCCTGCTCGCGCTCGAGTTTCTCGACGACCCCCTTCGAGTCTCCGGCCTCCCTCTCCGCCTTGCGGGCGGCCGCGAGATCGGCCTTCAGCTTCTCGTTCTCCCCTTCGAGCTGCTTCAGGCGCCCGACGAGCTTCTCGATTTTCCGGTCCAGGACGTCGAAAACCTTTGCCGTGTCCATAGTCCCCTTTTCTTCACTGGGCGAACGTGATGCCCGGCCGGGACGACAATTCGGCGGCCAGGCGCTTGAGCTCCCGGTTGATCTCTTCCTGTTCGAGCGTGCGCTCCGCCGAACGGAACGTCATGCGGATCGTGGTCTTGACGCGCCCGGCGGCGACGCCGGGCCCCTCGTACCGGTCCAGGCACGCGAGCGATTCGAGGTGCTGCAGCCGGCGCGCGCGAACGAACCCTTCGAGCTCCCGCCATGGGAGGTCCTTCGGCTGCTCGAACGAGAGGTCGGCGGTGATTCCCGGCAGGGCCGGCGGCTCCTCGAAGCGGAACGCGCGGCGCTCGACCGGGATCTCGTCGACGAGGATCTCCCCGGCGAAGACGGCGGCCGAAATCCCGCGCCGCCCGCGTTCTCCTCCCGCGAGCAGGCCGACGAGCCCCAGGATCCGGCCCGCGGAGGTCTCGACCGTCGCCGTCGCGCCCGCCGTGAAGGCGGCCACCCGGCCCGGCTTCCACACGAGCTCCGAGGCGGGAAACCACGGCGCGAGCAGGCTCTCCGCGAGGCCCTTCGCGTCGAAGAAATCGGCCGGCCGCAGCTTTTCGGGAACGCTCCAGTGCGGCCGGCGGTCGCCCGCCAGGGCGAAGGCGAAGCGCCGCGACTCGTAGGACTCAGGCGAGTCCGACTGGCCGGGCGACCCGAACGCGCGACCGACCTCGAAGAGCGCCACCTCGGGCGCGCCGCGGCGCAGGTTGCGGCCGACGGCATCCAGGAGGCCCGGCAGCAGCGTCGCCCGCAGGTGGCGGCGCGACGCGTCCAGCGGATTCAGGATCGCCAGCGGCTCGAGCGCCGTGTTCGTGACGCGCAGCCAGTCGCCGAAGGGTCCCTCGTCGCCGTCGCGGTCCACGAACGGGTAGTTCACCGTCTCGAAGAGCCCCTCGGCCGCGGCGGCGTCGCTCAGGCGGTCCTCGATGCGGCGCCGGGGCTCCTTCACCTCGCCGGCCCCGGCGGCTGCCGGCAGGCGCGTGGGCAGCTTGTCGTAGCCGTACACGCGCAGCACCTCTTCGACGATGTCGTCCTCGCGCCGCACGTCGGCGCGGAAGAGCGGGATCGACACCGACAGGCGCCTGCCCTTGCGCTCCGAGGTGAAGGCGAGCCGGGCGAGGGCCTCCTCCGCGAAATCGAGGCCGAGCCGGTTGTCGCCCGACAGCAGCCGCAGGCGCGCCAGGCGCAGCGCCGTGCGCCGGACCCGGAAGAGATTGCCGTGCGCGTCGAGAAGTCCCGGCGCGACCGTGCCGCCGGCGGACTCGAACAGCAGGCGGGCGGCCAGGGCGAGGGCCCCCGGGATGGCGTCGATGTCGGCGCCCCGCTCGAAGCGGTGCGAGGCGTCCGTGTGCATGCCCAGGCGCCGCGCCGTGCGCCGCACCGTGGCGGGATCCCACCAGGCGGCCTCGAGCAGCACGTTGCGCGTCCCTTCGCTCACGGCGGTGTCGCGGCCGCCCATGATCCCCGCGAGCGAGACCGCGCGCTCCGCGTCGGCGACGACGAGATCGGACGTCTCGAGCGCGCGCTCGACGCCGTCGAGCGTCACGAGCTTCTCGCCCCGGTGGGCCTTGCGGACGAGCAGCATGCCGCCCGCGAGCCGGTCGAAGTCGAAGGCGTGCAGCGGCTGCCCCGTGTCCCACAGAACGTAGTTGGTCGCGTCCACCGCGGCCGAGATGGGCTTCGCCCCGATCGCGCCGAGGCGGTCGCGCACGAAGTCGCTCGCGGGCCGGTGAGACACGCCGCGCACGAGGCGGGCGCCGAAGCGGCGGCAGAGGGCCGGCACCTGGAGCACGATCGAGGCGAGGTGCTCGGTCGCGTCGCCGGCCGTCTCCGGCTCCGCGTAACGCGCGGAGAGGTCGCGCATCGCCACGCCCGACATCGCCGAGATCTCGCGCGCGAGGCCCCGGTGCCCCATCGCGTCCGGCCGGTTGGGGGTGATCTCGGCGTCGAGGATCGTGTCCGCGCCCCGGGCTTCCAGGGACTCGATCGGGATCCCCGCCTGGTCGAGCAGGCGGCGCACGCCCTCGGCCCCGCCCGCGGCGGCCACGTCCACGAACTCCCCGAGCCACTCGAGCGAGAACTTCACGACTGCCCCGCGAACTGGGAGAGGAACCGCTCGTCCCCATCGAAGAGCAGGCGCAGGTCCGGGAAGCCGTACTTCAGCAGCGCGACGCGGTCCATCCCGAGGCCGAAGGCGAATCCCGTGAACTCCTCGGGGTCGATGGCGACGCCCTGCAGGACCCGCGGGTGCACCATGCCCGCGCCCATGATCTCGATCCAGCCGGAGCCCTTGCACTTGCCGCAGCCGACGCCCCGGCAGAAGATGCAGGTCATCGACACGTCCACGCCCGGCTCGACGAACGGGAAGAACGTCGGGATGAAGCGCGCCTTCGTGCCGCGGCCGAAGAGCTCCTCCAGGAAGGCCGCGACCGTCCCCTTCAGATCGGCCATGGAGATGCCGCGGTCCACGACGAGGCCCTCGACCTGGTGGAAGACCGGCGAGTGGGTGGCATCCACCTCGTCCTTGCGGTACACGCGGCCCGGCATGATCAGGCGAAGCGGCGCGCCGTGGCGGCGCATCTCGCGGATCTGGACGGGCGAGGTGTGCGTGCGCAGGAGCAAGGGCGATACGGCCTGGCGGTCGAGCAGCAGCGTGTCCTGCGAATCGCGCGCGGGATGGTCCGGCGGGAAGTTGAGCGCCTCGAAGTTGTGGAAGTCGTTCTCGACCTCCGGCCCGTCGGCGATGGAGTAGCCCATCCGCAGGAAGATGCTCTCGATCTGGCGCCGCACGAGGGTGACGGGATGGAGGGCGCCGGCTCGGACGGCCCGCCCCGGCAGCGTCACGTCCACGGTCGCCGCCTGGTCGCGCTGCAATGCCTCGCGGATTTCGAGGTCGCGGCCGAGGCGGCCGATCGCTTCCTCGATCTCGGTCTTCGCGGCGTTCGCCCGCGCGCCGAAGGACGCCCGCTCGGCCGGCGGCAGGCCCTTCAGTCGGGCGAAGAGCTCCGGCACGAGGCCCTTCTCGCGGCCGAGGTAGCGCCCCTTCAGCCGCTCGTAGTCCGCCCGCGAGGAGACACCTCCGGCGCTCTCCTCGCGAAAGGAGGCAAGCAGCTCCGCGACCGGATCCTTCGTCACGCGCGCCGTCCGCCGTCTGCCGTCCGGCTCAGGCGATCTTGAGCGCCTGCTTGGCGACGCCGACCAGGTGCGTGAACGCCGCCGGATCCGACACGGCCAGGTCCGCCAGCATCTTGCGGTTGATCTCGTTGCCCGCCTTCTTCAGGCCGTCCATCAGCTTGCTGTACGAGATCTCGTGCTCGCGCGCGGCGGCGTTGATGCGCACGATCCACAGGCCGCGGAAGTCGCGCTTCTTGGCCTTGCGGTCCCGGTACGCGTAGACGAGCGACTTCTCCACCTGGAGCTTCGCCATCCGGTACGACTTCGATTTGGTGCCGTAGTACCCCTTGGCGAGCGCCAGGGTCTTTGCCCGGCGATTCTTTCTCTTGGGTCCCCTCTTTACACGAGGCATTTCATTCTCCTTGAGTCGTTTGATCGTGAGCCACGGCTCGTCAGCTGTCAGCCGTGAGCCGTGAGCCGATTCGATCGGCGCCCGGCTTCGGCTTACGGCTTACGGCTCACGGTTTACGCATACGGCAACATCTCGCGAACGCGCTTGGTGTCGCTCTTCGAGACGGACGTGCCCTGGGCGAGGCCGCGCTTGCGGCCCGGCGCCTTCTTCGTGAGGATGTGGCTCTTGAAGGCCTTGGCCCTCTTGAATTTTCCGGAGGCCGTCTTCTTGAAGCGCTTGGCGGCGCCCCGGTGGGTCTTCAGTTTCGGCATGTTCCCTTTCTCCTTGCGGCCCGGCTATCCCGCCGCCTTGGTTCCCTTTTCGTGCTTGACCGGCGACAGAATCTGGTAGAGCCGGTTGCCCAGCATCTCGGAGCGCGACTCGGCGATGGCCTTTCCCGTCAGGTCGACGAGCAGGCGGTCGAGAACCTTCTGCCCGTTCTCGCGGCGCGCCATCTCGCGCCCGCGGAACTGCACGGTCGCCTTGACCTTGTCGCCGTGCGCCAGGAATTTCTCGATGTTCTTCATCTTGAAGTCGTAGTCGTGGTCGTCGATGTTCGGCCGGAACTTCACTTCCTTGACCTGCGTCGTCTTCTGCTTCTTCTTGGAGTCCTGCTGTTTCTTCTTCTGCTGGTAGATGAACTTGCCGAAGTTCATGATCCGGCACACCGGGGGGGTCGCGGTCGGCGCGATCTCGACCAGGTCGAGCCCGGCCTCCCGCGCCTTCTGGAGGGCCTCGGCCATGATCACCACCCCGAGGGCCTCGCCCTCGGCCCCGATCAGCCGGACTTCCTTCCAGCGGATCTGCTCGTTGACGCGAATGCTTTTCTTATCGATCTTTCACCTCCGTCGTCAGTTCCTGCTTCTTGGCGGCGAGCGCGGAACGCGCGGCCGTCAGAAAATCGTCGATCGACATGGTGCCGGCGTCCCCGCCGTGGCGCAGGCGCACCGCGACGGCCCCGGCGGCCGCCTCCTTCTCCCCCACCACCAGCATGCACGGCGCCTTCTGCATCTCGCCGCGGCGGATCCGGGCGCCCAGCTTCTCGTTGCGGTCGTCCACCTCGACGCGCAGGCCGGCGGCCGAGAGCCGGTCCGCGACCTCGCGCGCCTTCGCGGCGAAGTGGTCCGAGACGGGGAGCACCACGGCCTGCACGGGCGCGATCCAGAAGGGGAAGTTGCCGCCGGTGTGCTCGATCAGGATGCCGATGAACCGCTCGAGCGAGCCGAGGATCGCGCGGTGCAGCACGACCGGCCGGTGCTTGTTCCCGTCCTCGCCGATGTAGGTCAGGTCGAAGTTCTCGGGCTGCGCGAAGTCGCACTGGATCGTGCCGAGCTGCCACGGCCGCCCGATCGCGTCCTTGACGCGAAAGTCGATCTTCGGCCCGTAGAAGGCCCCGTCGCCCGGCGTGACGACGTACGCGCGCCCCGCCTTCTTCAGGGCCGCGTCGAGCGCGCGCCTCGCCGCGGTCCCACTGCGCGTCGGCGCCGATCCGCTTCTCGGGGCGCAGCCCGAGCGAGATCTCGACCTCGGTGAAGCCGAACGCGCCGTACGACGAAGTCGAGAAACTCGAGAAACGCGAGGATCTCGGACTCGACCTTCTCGAGGGGCGTGAAGATGTGGCCGTCGTCCTGCGAGAACGTGCGTACGCGCGTCAGGCCGGCCGTGACGCCGCGACAGCTCGTAGCGGTGCAGCCGCCCGAAGTCGGCGAAGCGCACGGGCAGGTCGCGGTACGACCAGAGCCGCGTCTGGTAGAGCAGGTAGTGGCCGGGGCAGTTCATGGGCTTGACGCCGAACTCGCGCTCCTCCGCGTGCGTGAAGAACATGTTCTCGCGGTAGTTCGCGAGATGCCCGGAAGTCCGGAAGAGCTCGACGTCGAAGATCTGCGGCGTCACGACTTCGTCGTAGCCGCGCCGGCGGTACTCCGCGCGCAGCATCTCGAGCAGCCCGTTGTAGAGGATCGCCCCCTTCGGCAGGAAGAACGGCGAGGCGGGCGCCCAGGGGTGGAAGACGAAGAGGTCGAGCTCCTTGCCGAGCTTGCGGTGGTCGCGGGCCTTCGCCTCCTCGATCCGCGCCAGGTGCTCGTCGAGCTCCTTCTGCGTCTGGAAGCAGGCCGCGTAGATGCGCTGCAGCATCGGGTTCTTCTCGTCGCCCTTCCAGTAGGCGCCGGCCGTGTGCGTCAGCTTGAAGACGCCGAGCTTGCCGGTGGACGGCACGTGCGGGCCGCGGCAGAGGTCGATGAAGTCCTTCTGGCGGTAGCAGGAAACCCGGTCGTCCGGGATCCCGCGGATGATCTCGACCTTCAGCGCGTCCTTCTGGCCCTCGAAGAGGCGGATCGCCTCGTCCTTCGGCATCTCGATCCGTTCGACCTTGTTGTCCTCGGCGACGATCCGCCGCATCTCGGCCTCGATCGCGACGAGGTCGTCGGGCGTGAAGGGGCGCTCCGGATTGAAGTCGTAGTAGTAGCCGTTCTCGATGGCCGGCCCGATCCCGATCTGGACCGAGGGGAAGAGGCGCTTGACGGCGTTGGCCGTCAGGTGTGCCGTCGAGTGGCGGTAGAGCGCGAGCGCGTCCGGCGACTTTGGCGTGACGATCTCGACGCGGGCGTCGGCCTCGACGCGCGCCGAGAGGTCCGCGAGCCGGCCGTCGATCTTGCCGGCCAGGGCGTCCTTGGCCAGCCGCGGCCCGATGCCCGCGGCGATCTCGCCGAGCGTGGTTCCGGCGGGAACCTTCCGCGTCGACCCGTCGGGCAGCGTGATCGTGACCGTTTGCGCCAGGGCTTCCATTGTCTCCTGCTCTCCCTGAAATGAAAAAAACGCGGCCACCCCGCGTTTTGTCGAAAATACTTGGTAGGCGCTAACGGGATCGAACCGTTGACCTCTTCCGTGTGAAGGAAGCGCTCTCCCAGCTGAGCTAAGCGCCTGAAGTTCGAAGAAATTGGTAGGCTCGAGCGGATTTGAACCGCTGACCCCCACAGTGTCAATGTGGTGCTCTCCCCCTGAGCTACGAGCCTGTTCTTCGATCCCGGTTTCCCGGGGGGCTACCGGCCGGAAGCCCGCAGGGGCATTTGTGATCCCGGCCTTCGTCCCTGATTGAAAAAGAGCTGTCCGGCGGTCCGCCGCCGGGACCGCGCAATGTACCAGAGCCGGCGGGGGCGGGGCAAACCGCGGACCCGGAGGCGCCCGCCCGGCGCTCCTGCTATATTGAATTCACTCTCGACATGGCATCCGCGATTCAAAGCTCGATCGCCTCGCTGGCCCGGCGATGGGGCGCTATGCGCGCGGCGCGGGCCGAGGCCGCCGCCGCTCGGGAGTTCTGGGACGCCGGGGCGCCGGGAGAGCCGGAGGACCGCTACTGGGGCTCCCAGCCGCTCGTGCGCCGCGCGATCAACCGGCGCGTGACCGGCGATCCGCTGCGCTGGCCGATGGAGTGGTTCGCCGGCCGCCACGTTCCCGAACCTCTGCCGCTCGGCCTGTCGGTGGGATGCGGCACGGGATTGCTCGAGCGCGACGTGCTCGCCAAGGGCGTCTGCGCGCGCGTCGAGGGCGTGGACTTCTCGCCCGAGGCGATCGCGGAGGCGCGGCGGGGCGCCGAGGAGGCCGGCCTCGCGCGCCGACTCGACTACCGGGTCGAGGACATCAACGCCATCCGCCTGGCGCCGCGGCGCTACGACATCGTCTTCTTCCACGGCTCGCTGCACCACATCCGCAACGTCGAGCACGTGCTCGCCTCCGTCCGAGCGGCGCTGAAGCCCGGCGGCCTGCTCTTCCTCGACGAGTACATGGGGCCCTCGCGGTCGGAATGGAACGACGCTCTCTGGGGCTTCGCGCGCAGCGCCTTCGACGCCCTGCCCGCGGAGCTGAAGAACCGGCCGGAGCTCGCCATCCCGCTGCCGATGGACGACCCGTCGGAGTCGGTGCGCTCCTCGACGATCCTTCCCGAGGTGCGCCGCCTCTTCGACCTCCTCGAGGACCGGCCCTACGGCGGCAACGTCCTCTGGTTCGTCTTCCCGTGCATGGACATGGCGCGGCTGCGCGAGGACGCGACCGGCGCCCTCTCGCGGCTCATCGAGCTCGAGGACCACCTGCTCGAGAAGAAGTGGGTGGAGTCGTACTTCCGCGTCGTCGTCGCGCGCAAGCGACCGGCGGACCAGAACTCTTCCTCGGCTTCCTAGGCCCAATCTCCCGCTTTTCGCGACAGCACGGGCGCCCCCTCGAGGAAGGTCAGGATCGCCTTCGTCGTGTCGGCCACGGCGAACAGAATGCGGTCCTCCTTGCGGGCGTACTTCTTCTGCACCGCCCGCTCGAACTGCTGCAGCAGGGGATCGAAGTAGCCGCCGATGTTCGCGATGACGATGGGCTTGCCGTGGATGCCCATCTGCTTCCAGGTGATCATCTCGATGACTTCTTCCATCGTCCCGAACCCGCCCGGAAACGCGACGAACGCGTCGGACAAGTCGAACAGCAGCTGCTCGCGCTCGTGCATCGAGCCGACCACCTTGAGGTCGGTCAGACCCCGGTGGGCCGACTCCCGGCCCTCGAGGGCCTTCGGAATGACGCCCGTGACCTGGCCGCCGGCCGAGAGGACCTCGTCCGCGATCGCGCCCATCAGCCCGCGAGAGGCGCCGCCGTAGACGAGACGGACGCCGCGCGAGGCGAGCTCGCGCCCGAACGCCCGGATCTCCTTCTCGACGGCCGAGTCCGTGTCGGGGCTCGAGCCGCAGTAGACGCAGACGTTCTTCAGGTCCATCGAGGTATCTTACAGGCCGACGCAACCGAAGCTCAGGAGACGAAATGATCACCAACGCTGAATCCGGGACGAACGTCCACGAAGTCGCCGAGGGGATCTACCGCATCAGCACTCCGGTCTCCCTCGTGCCCGGAGGATTCTCGTTCAACCAGTACCTCGTGGTCGACGAGGAGCCGCTCCTGTTCCACACCGGTCTCAAGCACATGTTCCCCGTCGTGCGCGAGGCGATCGCTTCGGTCATGCCCGTGGAGCGGCTGCGGCACGTCGCGTTCTCGCACTTCGAGTCCGACGAGTGCGGCGCGCTGAACGCCCTGCTCGCCGCGGCCCCGCGCGCGGTCCCGGCGTGCAGCCGCGTCGCCGCCATGGTCTCCGTGGAAGACTTCGCCGACCGCGCGCCCCGGGCGCTCGCCCACGGCGAGACGGTCCGGCTCGGCAAGCACGCGGTGCGCTGGCTGGACGCCCCCCACGTGCCGCACGGCTGGGAGACCGGATTTCTCTTCGAGGAAACGACCCGCACGCTTCTCTGCGGAGATCTCTTCACGCAGGGCGGGACGGCAGAAACCGCCGTCACCGAGTCGGACATCCTCGGACCGAGCGAGGCCTTCCGCAAGCCGATGGACTACTACTCCCACTCGAAGAACGCCCGCCCGATCCTCGAGGAGCTCGCCGCGACCGAACCGACGACCCTCGCCTGCATGCACGGGAGCGCCTGGAGAGGCGACGGCGGCGCGCTGCTGCGGGAGCTCGCCGCGACGCTCGACGCCTAGGCGCCCGGCGCGTCAGGACGCGGCGAAGCGGCTGCCCGGCGAATCGATCGGCACGCCCTGACGGCAGAGCGGGCACTCGCTCTCGGGCCACGAAGGGACCGAGAGCTCGAGCAGCGAGCGCGACGGCACCGAGAACGCGTCCTTCGGCACGCCGCGGTCCACGATCGAGCCGACCGCCACGACCCTTCCGCCCGCCGCCTCGACGGCCGCGGCGGCCTCGCGCGTGGACTTTGCCGGTCGTGAAGACGTCCTCGACCACAACGACGGGAGCGTCCCGATCGAGCGAAAAACCACGCCGCAGCGCGAAGGCCCCGTCCTTGCGCTCGACGAACATCCCGGGCAGGCCGAGCCCGCGCGCCGTCTCGTGCCCGATGACGACGCCGCCGAGCGCCGGCGAGATGACCGCCTTCGCGCCGAACTCGCGCAGCTTCTCGGCGAGCTCTCTTCCCGCCTGCTCGGCCCTCGCGGGCCACATCAGCAGCCGCGCGCACTGCAGGTAGCGGTCCGAATGCAGACCGCTCGACAGCCGGAAGTGCCCGGTGAGCAGTGCCCCCGTCTCCTCGAAGTCTCTGAGCGTGATCATCGCCGCGCAGTCTAAAACACGTCGCGGGCGCTACGCTGCGGGATCTGCGCCTTCGGCGCACCGGCGTCCGGCTCGCCCGGATGCGGGCTCGACCGGACGCCTGACCCCCTCCGCTCCGTGCCCGCTCCCGCGGCGCGAGGCTCCTCCGCTGCCCTCGCGGAGACTCCTCGCGCCGCGTGCAACTGGAGACCGGTCGGCAGAAAATCTGTGGCGCTGCACCTGTTCGCTCGCGGCGCAAATAGTCTCCCGACCGAAGGGAGGGAGGAGGTTTGCGCCGCGGGAGCCGAAGCGCAGCGAGGGTGGTCAGGCGAACGGTCGAGCCCCTTTGGGCGAGCCGTTCGCCGGTGCGCCGCAGGCGCAGACCCCGAGCGAAGCGAAGGCGACGGCTAGCTGTCCGAGTCTCTCGAGATCTTGTGGTGCTCGATCTTCTTGTAGAGGTTCGAGCGCGGCGTCTGGATGACCTCGGCCGTCCGGCTGATGTTCCAGCCGTTCTCGCGCAGGCGCGCGACGAGAAACTCCCTCTCCGCGAAGTCCTTGAAGTCGGAGAGGGTCGCGAGCTCCAGTCCCCGGCTCGAGATCTCCGCCGGCTGCACGCGGACCTCGGGCGGGAGGTCGCGCGCCTCGATCGGATCGGCGTCGGTCATGATGAGCACGCGCTCGACCAGGTTGCGCAGCTCGCGCACGTTGCCCGGCCAGCCTCGCGCCGAGAGGACGCCCATCGCGCTCGCGGCGAAGCGGCGGGGTTTGCGATGATCCCGATCGGCGAAGCGCCGCGCGAAGTGCTCGACGAGAACCGGGATGTCCTCGGGCCGCTCGCGCAGGGGCGGCGTCGTCAGCGGCACCACGTTCAAGCGGAAGTAGAGGTCCTCGCGGAATTTCCCGGCGCGGATGGCGTCGGTCAGGTCGCGGTTCGTCGCGGCGATGACCCGGACCGAGACGGTGCCCACCCTGGCGGCGCCGACGGGCTCGACTTCCCCCACCTCGAGGACCCGGAGGACCTTGGCCTGCGCGCGGGCCGACATGTCGCCGACCTCGTCCAGGAAGATCGTGCCGCCGTCGGCCTCGACGAACTTGCCGACCTGCTTGCGCACGGCGCCCGTGAAGGATCCCTTCTCGTGGCCGAAGAGCTCGGACTCGATGAGCTCCTCCGGGATCGCGGCGCAGTTGACCTGCACGAACGGCCCCCCCGCGACCTTCGATCCCCGGTGGACCTCGCGGGCCACGAGCTCCTTGCCCGTGCCGCTCTCGCCGAGGATCAGGACCGTGGCGGCCGTCGGCGCGGCCCGCGCCACCTCGGCCTTCAGCCGCCGGATCGGCCCGCTCTCCCCGACGAGGACGGTCTCCTGCTCGACACGGCGCTTGAGCTCGTCGTTCTCGGCCTTGAGCCGGTTGCCGGAGAGGGCGTTGCGGACCGAAACGAGGACCCGCTCGCGCTGGAGCGGCTTCTCGAGAAAATCCATGGCCCCCCGCCGGGTGCACTCGACGGCCGTGGCGATGTCGCCGTGGCCGGAGATCATGAGGACGGGCGGGGCGTCGGGACGGGCGACGATCCGATCCAGGGTCTCCAGGCCGTCCATGCCGCCCATCTTGATGTCGAGCAGGACGGCCGCCGCCGGCGCGGCGTCGAGCTCGGCCAGGCCGGCGCGCCCGTCGGCCGCCGTGGCGACCTCGTAGCCCTCGTATTCGAGGACCATCCGGAGCGTGTCCCGGATCGCGGCTTCGTCGTCGACGACCAGTATTCGCTGTGGCATCCGTCCCCCGAAACCGTCCATCCGTCTCGAGTATGCCCTCAAAAGCAGACGCCCGCCGAAGCGGGCGCCTGCCGAACTTTCACCGGACCGGTCGGCTTCAGTCGCCGATCTTCACCAGCGCGAACCGGGAGACGTTGGCGCGCGGGCTGTAGACGTAGAGCTTCAGGTAGTCGCCCTTCTTGGCCTTGCCCACGACCTTGCTGAACTCCTCGGTCGTCCCGACCTTCTGGCCGTTGACCTGCGTGATGATGTCGCCTTCCTGGATCCCGGCGTCCGCGGCCGCCGAAACCTCCTTGACGCGCACGACCACGAGGCCGTCGATGTCGGCCTTGATGCGCTGCATCTGGCGCATCTGCGGGGTCAGCTCCGTGACGTCGATCCCGATGCGTTCGTGCGAGTCGGACGCGGCCGCCTTCTCGGGATTCTCCTTGTCGCCGGACTCGTCCTTGCGCTCGGCGAGCGAAGCGGTCAGGGTCTGCTCCTTGCCGTCGCGCACGACGCCGATCTGCACCTTGCTGCCCGGCGCCTTGCCCGAGACGTAGCCGATCAGGTCGCGCGTGTCCTTGACGGGGACGCCGTCCACCTTGACGATCGTGTCGCCCGGCTTGACTCCCGCCTTGTCGGCCGGCTTGCCCGGCTCGACGGACTCGACGAAGGCGCCGTCCTCGGACTTGAGGTTGAAGGCCGCGGCGCGGTCCGAGTCCACGTTGACGATGTTGATGCCGAGGAAGCCGCGCGTCACCTTGCCCTTGTCGCGCAGCTGCGGAAGGATCTGCTTCAGGGTGTTGACCGGAACCGCGAAGCCGATGTTCTGGGCGGGCCGGAACATCGCGGTGTTGATGCCGATGACCTCGCCGTTGACGTTGATCAGCGGGCCGCCCGAGTTGCCGAAGTTGATCGCGGCGTCGGTCTGGATGTAGTTCTCGAACGAGCGGGTGGCCGGGTCCCCGGTCAGGCCCGAACGCTCCTTGGCGGAGACCACGCCGACCGTGACGGTCTTGTCGAAGGCGAGCGGGTCGCCGATGGCCATGACCCACTCCCCGACGCGCAGCCTCTCGGAATCGCCGAGCGGCAGCGGCGTCAGCCGCTGCTTGGTCTCGACCTTGATGAGCGCGAGGTCGGTGGCCGTGTCGCGGCCCACCAGCTTGGCCGTGTACTTTTCCTTGTTGTTGATCCGGACCTCGATCTTGTCGGCGCCGTCGATGACGTGGTTGTTCGTCACGATGTAGCCGTCTTCCGAGATGATGAAGCCGGTGCCGCCCTGGACCTGCTTGTGCTCCTCGTCGTCGGGCTGCTGCGCCGCGGCGCTGGTTGCCCGGAGGGCCGAAGAAGAACTCGAACGGGTCGCCCTCGCCGTTGAAGGGGTTGGCGTAGCGCCGGCCCTGCCCGCCCTTGACGATGTCCGTCGAGGTGATGGAGACGACCGAGGGCATCGCTTCCTGGGCGATGTCCGCGAACGACGGCAGCGGGGCCGCCCCGGTGCGGGTGCGCGCCGCCGGCGTGGCCTCCCGCTGGGCCTCCGAGCGGGGGGTGATGTTGATCGAGCTCGCCACGACCATGCCGAACACGACGGCGGCGGCGATCAGCGCAGAAAAGGAAAGTGCGCGTTTGGTTGTCTTTTCCATATCGGACGTCTTTCTCCTCAATCTTTAAGTCCCGTGGCGGGACATGGGGGAAACGCCGGCGGGACCCCCGGCATTCCTCGATTTCGGCGCGATTCCGAGCCGGCGGTGCTCCACCAGGATGCACCGGTCCATCGCTACCCCGATGCCGGCCGCCTCGAGGCGCCGGGCGGCGGACTCGTCCACGACCCCGAGCTGCATGAAGAAGAACGGGACCCCCCGCGCGATCGCCGCGTCGGCCACCGGCGCGACGTGGTCGGAGCGGCGGAAAACGTCCACGACGTCGATCCGGACGTCCGCGGGGACGTCGGAAAGCGACGGGTAGCAGCGCTCGCCCAGGATCTCGGGATGGCCCGGGTTGACCGGAACGACGCGGTAGCCCTGGCGCTGCAGGTAGCGCGCGATGTCGTGCGAGGGGCGGGACGGGATCGGGCGAGCAGCCGACGACGGCCACCGTCCCGGCCGACTCGAGGGCCTCGCGGATGCGATCCGGCTCGTTCATGGGTTTGCCTGCGCCTCCGATTCGGGACGCATGTTGTAGAAGAAGGTTACGGTCACGCCCTCGCGATCCTCGTGCAGGTCGGCCGGCAGCGGCCGGAAGGGCGACGACTTGATGATGGCCTGGAACGCGGCGTTGTCGAAGGGCGGGACTCCCGAGACGCGGATGATCTTCGCGTCGGCCACGGTCCCGTCCGCCATGATGTAGAAGCGCACCGTCAGGCTTCCCTTCCAGCCGAGGCGCGCGAGCTCCGGAACGTCCCAGTGCAGCTTGATCCGCCGCACCATCTCGGCGGCGTAGGCGCCCCAGTCGTACCAGGTGGTGTCGAAGGAGACGGGGCCCGAGTCGACGAAGCCGCCCTCGGGATTGGGCCCGGGGGACCCGCCCTCCCCGCCCACCGTCCCGCGCGCCGCTTCCCGAATCGCCTGATCGAGGCCGGCGAGCTTCGAGATTTCGCGCGGCCCGCTCGTCTGGGGGCGGGCCGACGTCGGAAACTCGGAGGGCTTCTGGTCCGTCCGGTTCTCGGCGGCCTCCGTGCGCCGCTCGGCCTCCGCCGCGGCGCCCGGGCGCGACGGCACCTGGCTGCCGGGAACCCGCGGCGCCCTGGGGCCGGGCGCGAGACCGGCGATGCCCGAGGATGGCGGAACGAAGGGCGTGTCCGCCTTCGGCTTCGAGCGGTCTCCACCGCCGGCCCGGCGGTCCGTGTCGGAGAGCGGCGAGCGCTTCGGATTCGTCCGCGACGGCCCCGGCGCATCCAGAATGACCGGGATCGGGGTGTCGTCCCGGGGCTCGGGGACGAGGCCGGCGAAGAGGTCGCCCTTCGAGCCCGCCGGGATCCGGGCGGGCAGGGTCAGGAGCAGCACGACGAGGGCGACGTGCAGGAAGATCGAGATGAGGATGCCCCGCTCGATCGGAAAGGAGCCGGAGACGTGCTCCTCCAGGCCCGCGAGCTCGGCGATCGTGCTGTGCTGGGTGAGCGGGGCCAGGGGGTCGTCGTCCACGAACGGCACGGCCGCGCCCTTTTCGAGCGAGAGCATGGATTTGCTCGCCGGGCCGGCATCGGGCTCGGCCTCGGGAAGCGGACCCGCCCGCTCGGCCAGCATTCCCAGCATGCTGCGGTTCGGCGGTTCGTCCGCCCCGGCGGCCTCGGGCGCGGGCGAGGCCGCCCGCTCGGCCAGCATCCCCAGCATGCTGCGGTTCGGCGGCTCGTCCGCCCCGTCGGCCGATGAGGCAGCCTCCGGCTCCGCGTCGTCCTCGTCTCTTTTTCCGAAGAAATGCCAGCGCCGGCGGGAGCCGATCGCCGCGATCGAGCTTCGCTCGAACGGCAGCTCTTCCTGCTCCTCCGGTTCAGACACGCAATTCCACCTCGAGCGTCAAAAGCGCCTCTCGATCCGTAACACGGCCTGTCCCGCCGGGATTCTCGCGATTGTAGACTCCGCACGAGGGCATTCGGACGAAGACCCGCGCACGGGCGGACGGCCGTTCGCCGCAGGGATCCCGCAGGCCGCGGGAGAGACCATCCTCCCTCGTAACGCGGGGCCGGACGGGTTCGTTTCACCGTCTGGCCCCCCTACCGCCCTTCTGATATAAACCCCCTGTTTCGGGTAGTGCGGGCAGTCGCCCGCTTTTTTGTTCGATGAAAACGCCTTTGGGTGAAAAAACGACCCTCGAAATCGGGGCCATCGCGCAGGAGAAGGGGTGCCGGTTGCTGGCCGTCGAGTCGGCCGGCGCCGGACGCTTCACCGTGCTCCGGGTGGTCCTCGAGCGCCAGGACGGCAACGCCGTGACGGTCGAGGACTGCGAGGCCGTTTCGAGGGACGTTTCGGCCGTTCTCGACGCGTCGGACGAGATCGCCCACCGCTACACCCTCGAGGTGTCCTCGGCCGGCCTCGACCGCAAGCTCTACTCGCTCGAGGACGCCTCGCGCTTCGTCGGGCGCCGCATCCGGGTCAAGACCGAGGAGCCCGTGATCCCGCGGCCCCGGACCGCCCCGGGGTCCAAAGAGCCGCTGCTTCCTCCCGCGCGCAACTTCGGCGGGGTGCTCGAGAGTGTGGAAGGGGACGTCCTGACCGTCGTTGATGAGGCAGAACGCAGAATCTATAATGTCCGTTTCGGCGATATTCGACTCGCCCGGCTCGACTTCGAGTGGCCGGAGCGGGGGCGATAGGAGAGCGGGTTTTGCCATGATTATCGATCCGTCGGTCATCCGACAGGTTTCGCGCGAGAAGGACATCGACGCGGAGAAGATGTTCGGCGCCCTCGAGGAGGCGATGTCCTCGGCCGCGCGCAAGTACTACCACGACAAGGCGATGGTGACGCTGATCGACCGGCAGACCGGCGCGATGACCGTCTACTCGCCGCGCACCGTCGTGGCCGAGCTCGACACCGAGTCCGAGGAGCCGCCGCCGCAGATGCTGCTCGATGAAGCGACGGCGCTCGTCAAGGAGAAGGGCACCAAGGGCGAGGTCCGCGTGCTGCGCCCGGGCGCCGAGGGAGAGCCCGCGAGCGAGGTCCACGAGGTCGCCCTCGGCGACGAGGTCCGCATCTACCGCGAGACGATCGGCCTCGGCCGCATCGCCGCGCAGACGGCCAAGCAGGTGCTCTACCAGAAGGTCCGCGAGGCCGAGCGCGACAACGTCTACAACGAGTACTTCCCCAAGGTCGGCGAGCTCATGAACGGGACCGTCAAGCGGTTCGAGCGCGGCGACATGGTCGTGGACCTCGGCAAGAACGAGGCGATCATTCCGCGCGACCAGCAGTCGCGCGCCGAGCGCTACGGCCAGGGCGAGCGCATCCGCGCGATCCTCTACGACGTGCACAAGAACCCCAAGGGGCCGCAGCTCGTGCTCTCGCGCACGGACCCGCGCCTCCTGATCCGCCTCTTCGAGATGGAGGTCCCGGAGATCTACGACGGCACCGTCGTCATCAAGGGCGCCGTGCGCCAGCCCGGCGAGCGGGCCAAGGTGGCGGTGCGCTCGCGCGAGCGCGACGTGGATCCGGTGGGCGCCTGCGTCGGCATGCGCGGCAGCCGCGTCCAGTCCATCATGCGCGAGCTGCACGGCGAGAAGATCGACGTGATCCTCTACTCCGACGACCTGATCACCTTCGCGCAGAACGCGCTCGCGCCCGCCAAGATCACGCGCGTCTCGCCGATCCACCACGAGGACGGCGCGATGAGCCTCGACTGCGTCGTCGAGGACGACCAGCTTTCGCTCGCCATCGGCAAGAAGGGCCAGAACGTCCGGCTCGCCTCGGCGCTGATCGGCCTGAAGATCGAGATCAAGGGCGAGAGCGAGGTCAAGGGCGAGGTGGCGCAGGCCCTCTCGCGCATGCTCGAGGCCTCCCGCCGCAAGCAGACGGCCGTGGCCGAGATCCCCGGCGTGGGCGAGAAGACGGCCGAGCGCCTCGTCGAGGCCGGCGTCGCGACGCTCGGCGACCTGCTGGAGAAGTCGGCGGCCGAGCTCGCCGAGATCCCGGGCATCGGCGAGAAGTCGGCGGAGAAGATCCTCGAGGCCGCGCGCGCGGCCGAATCCAGCCAGTCGACGGAGGAAGAGGAAGGCGAATACGAATCCGGGCCGGACGAAGAAGCGCCGGCCGAGACCCCCGCAGAGACGGGCGTGAGGGAGTAGGTCCAGCCGCATGGGAAAGATTCGAGTCGAAGAGCTCGCCCAGCAGATGGGCCTGCCGAGCAAGGAAGTCCTCTTCCTGCTCCAGTCCATCGGCGTGGACGTGAAGTCGCCGCAGGCCGCCCTCGACGAGACGACGGTCCTCGCGATCCTCCAGGGCCGCACGCACGCGCCCAAGCAGCTGATCGTCCGCGACACCGAGTCGCGCGCGGTCCGGCCGCAGAAGAGCGCCCTGAACCGCATCAAGGTCATCGAAAAGCCGCCCTCGCCGCCCGAAGGGGCCGCCGGCGAATCGGCGCCGGCCGCGGCTTCCGCCGTCGCCGAATCCGCGTCGTCCGCGCCTGCGTCCGCGCCGGCCGCGGCTGCCCCGCCCGCGCGGCCCCGCAGCGCCGCCGCCGAGCGCGCCGCGCGCGCCGCGGCCGCCGCCGAGCCTGCCCGGACGGCCGTCGTGCCCTCCGAGCCCGAAGCGGAGGCGGCGCCCGAGCCGCCCAAGCCGCCGCCGATGGTTCCGCGAAAGATCGTCCTTCCACCCCGGCCGGTGGTGCCGCCGCGGCCGAGCGCCTCAGCCGGAGCGCCCCGCCCCGCGGGCCCGATCAACCGCCCGATGGGCCCGGCGGCTGGCCGCCCCATGGGTCCGGCCGCGGGCCGGCCGATGGGCCCCGCCGCCGGACGTCCCATGGGACCCGCCGCGGGCCGCCCGATGGGGCCGTCCGTCTACCGCCCGACCCCCGGAGGACCCGGAGCCCGTCCGATGGGCGGCCCGCCGCGACCCGGCGCGCCGGTCGGACGCACCGCCCCCGCGGGCCCCGAGCGCGGGCCGGCCAAGCGCAAGAAGGACGACAAGGAAGACCAGAAGAAGGCCGCCGCCGGCAAGCGCGGCGCGCGCCCGAAGATCACGGTCGCCGACGAGGTGGACCTGCGCGAGTTCGTCGGGACCTACAAGGAAGACACGTACTCGGACATCTCGCTGCCGCTGATCGAGAAGACCGGCGACGAGGCCGAGGCCGCCGCGCAGGCCCGGCCGGCCTCGAAGTCGGCCATCCGGCGCGCCGCCAAGGAAACCCGGGCGCACGACTCCGGCAAGCTGCTCGAGTTCCGCAAGCCCGCGCCGACCGGCCCGGTGTTCTTCACCGAGGGCGTCACGGTCAAGGAGCTCTCCGAGAAGCTCGGCGTGCTCGCGCGCGACATCCAGCGCCTGCTGATGCAGCGGGGCGTGCTCGCCACGGTCAACCAGACGCTCGACGCCTCGACGGCCGTCCAGATCGCCAAGGAGATCGGCGTCGAGGCCGCGGTCGTGTCCTTCGAGGAGGAGCTCGACCTGTCCCGCTCGGCCAAGGAGTCGGTCGAGGGCGCGGCCCCCGGCGCGCCGCGGGTCCCCCGGGCCCCGGTCGTCACGGTCATGGGCCACGTCGACCACGGCAAGACGTCGCTGCTCGACGCGATCCGGCAGACCAACGTCGCCGCGGGCGAGGCCGGCGGCATCACGCAGCACATCGGCGCCTACCGCGTCGAGGTCAACGGCAAGCCGATCGTCTTCCTCGACACGCCCGGCCACGAGGCCTTCACGTCCATGCGCGCCCGCGGGGCGAAGGCCACGGACATCGTCGTCCTGGTGGTCGCCGCCGACGACGCCGTCATGCCGCAGACGATCGAGGCGATCGCGCACGCGAAGGCCGCCAAGGTCCCGATCGTCGTGGCGATCAACAAGATCGACAAGCCCAACGCCAACATCGACCGGGTCAAGAAGGAGCTCGCGGACCAGAACGTGCTCCTCGAGGCCTGGGGCGGCGAGACGCCCGCGGCCGAGATCTCGGCCCTGAAGAAGCAGGGCATCGAGCACCTGCTCGAGCTCATCCTGCTCGTCGCGGAGATGCAGGAGCTCACGGCTCCGGCGGCCGAAGAGGCCAGGGGCGCCGTGCTCGAGTCGCGCCGCGAAGCGGGCCGGGGCAACGTCGCCACCGTCCTCGTGCAGGCCGGGACGCTCAAGGTCGGCGACGTCTTCTTCGCGGGATCGGTCTTCGGCCGCGTCCGGTCCATGCACAACGACCGGGGCGAAAAGATCGAGGCGGCGGGGCCGGCCACGCCCGTCGAGGTGACGGGTTTCGAGGACATGCCCCAGGCGGGCGACACGTTCCAGGTCGTCGCCGACGAGGCGAAGGCCCGTTCGATCGTTTCCTTCCGGCAGCTCAAGGAGCGCGAGCAGGCGATGGCCTCCTCGTCGCGCCTGTCGCTCGAGCAGCTCTTCAGCAAGATCCAGGAGGGCAAGGTCAAGGACCTGCCGATCATCCTGAAGACGGACGTCTCGGGATCCATGGAAGTCCTGTCCCAGTCGCTCAAGGCCCTGTCCAACGAGAAGGTCAAGATCTCGCTGCTCCACGCCGGCGTCGGCGCCGTGACGATCAACGACGTCCTGCTCGCCTCCGCCTCCGGCGCGATCATCGTGGGCTTCAACGTCCGCCCCGAGAAGAAGGCCGCCGAGGAGGCCGAGAAGGCCGGCGTCGAGATCCGCCTCCACACCGTCATCTACAACGTCACGGACGAGATCAAGAAGGCCATGGAAGGCCTGCTCGACCCGACGCTGAAGGAAGTCGTCCGGGGCCGCGCCGAGGTGCGCAACACCTTCAAGGTCCCGAAGTTCGGCGTCGTGGCCGGCTGCTACGTCACCGAGGGCACCATCCCGCGCAGCGCGCAGCTGCGCCTGCTGCGCGACAACCGCGTGATCCACGAGGGCAAGGTGGGATCGCTGCGCCGGTTCAAGGACGACGTCTCCGAGGTCAAGCAGGGCTTCGAGTGCGGCATCGGGCTCGACCGGTACCAGGACATCAAGGTCGGCGACGTGATCGAGGCCTTCCAGGTCGAGAAGGTCGCCGGGGTGATGGGCGCGCTGAGCCGTCAGCCGTGAGCCGTTAGCCGTCTTCCGGGAAGTCGGAACAGCGCTTCGGCTCACGGCTGACGGTTCCCGGCTCACGTCTCCCATGGTCATCGCCTACGCCCTCTTCGACCTTCACCTCCCGGGTTGCCGCGGGCTGAAGGAGAAGCGGATGATCGTCAAGAGCCTGAAGACGCGCATCCGCAACGAGTTCGAGATCTCGGCCGCCGAGGTGGCCGACCAGGACCTCCTGCAGCGGGCATCGATCGGCGTGGCCGCGGTCGGCGGCGACCAGCCGACGCTGGACGCGATCCTCCAGCACGTGCTGCGGTTCGTCGAGCAGAACCTGGACGGGGAGATCCTGGAGTACCGAAACGAGTTCATCCATGTGTGAGGCGCGATGAAGAAGGATTCCCGCCGCAGCCAGCGCGTGGCGGACGTCGTCCGCGCGGAGCTCTCGCGCCTGATCCTGCTCGAGGCGCACGATCCGGACCTGCGCGCGGTCACCGTCACCGACGTCGAGATGCCGCCGGACCTGAGGTCGGCCCGCGTCTACTTCTCCTGTCTCGGCGGCGAGGACGAGCGCGCGAAGGCCGACAAGGCCCTGCAACGCGCCGCGGGCTACCTTCGCGGCGAGGTCGGCCGGCGCTGCCAGCTGCGCTACGCGCCGGAGCTGCACTTCCAGTCGGATCTCTCGCTCGAGCGCGGCGCGCGGATCGAGGAGCTCCTGAACCAGGTCCTGCCGCACGCCGACGAGCCCGAGGCGCCGGACGAAGAGGAATCGTGAAGGCGTCGGATCCCCTGAAGGGCGGATACCTCTTCCTGCTCGACAAGCCCGAGGGACTCACCTCCCACGACGTCGTCGAGCGCGTGCGCAAGGCGACCGGCATGTCGCGCATCGGGCACAGCGGCACGCTCGACCCGATGGCGACGGGCCTGCTCCTGCTGTGCGCGGGCGCGGCCGCGCGGCTCCAGGGATTCTTCACCCTGATGGACAAGTCGTACGAGGGCACGATCCGCCTCGGCCGCGCGACGGCGACGTACGACCGCGAGGGCGAGGCCCTCGGCCCCGATCGCGACGCCTCCGGCGTCACCGCGGCCATGGTCGCCGAGGCCTCCGCAGGCCTTCCGCGGCGAGTTCCTCCAGTCGCCTCCGCCCTACTCGGCCAAGAAGGTGGGCGGCCGCAAGTTCTACGAGATGGCGCGCAAAGGCGAGGCCGTGCCCTCGCTGCCGAAGAAGGTGCGCGTGACGAGCCTCGCCTTCGGGGAGCCCGTCGACGGGCGGCTGCCCTTCGAGATCGCCTGCTCCTCGGGGACCTACATCCGCTCGATCGCGAGCGAACTCGGCGAGAAGCTCGGATGCGGCGCCCACCTCGAGTCGCTGCGGCGCTCCCGCATCGGCGAGTTCCGCGCCGCGGATGCCGTGACGCTCGAACGCTTCGAGGCGCTCACCCCCGCCGAGCGGCTGGCCGCCCCGCACGCCCTGCCGCTGTCCCGGGTGCCGTTCCCCTTCCCGCGCGTCGCCCTCGCCTCGCTCGAGGCGTGGAAGATCCGCAAGGGCCAGGCGGTGCCCGCCCGGGGCGTCAGCGCCCGCGAGGGAGACTGGGTCACCCTGGTGGGCCCGGCCGACGACATGCTGGCCCTCGGCCAGGTCAGCCCGATCGGGGACCGGGGGGTCGTGATGATCAAGCCGCGGATCGTGCTGGCGTAGCCGGAAGACGGCGACGGCAGACGCCAAAGGGCTGTAACCGGAAAAGACCCGTTTACCGTTTCCCGTCTACCGTTTACCGGCCCCGCGACCTGTGGTAGGCTTCGCGGCTTATTAAAAGTAGTGAGTATTTCGAGTCGTTTGGAGGCTGAGTGAACGTCACCGAATACGAGTCCGGCAAGACGGAAATCGTCAAGCAGTACCGGACGCACGACAGCGACACGGGTTCCCCGGAAGTCCAGGTCGCGCTGCTGACCAACCGCATCGCGTACCTGACCGAGCATTTCCAGTCCAACGCGAAGGACCACCACTCCCGCCGCGGCCTGCTGCAGATGGTCGGGCGCCGGCGCCGTCTCCTGGAGTACCTCCGGGGAGAAGACGCCGACCGCTACCACAAGCTGATCGAGCGCCTCGGCCTCCGGAAGTAGTCCGTCCGGCGCCGGAGCGCGCCGCCGCGGCTTCTCGGCCGCGCGGTTTCGCGGACCATCCATCCGGACGGTCGTCCTCCGACGCCACTCACAAGAAGGGTGAAGACCATGATCGACCAGATCACCATCCCCGTCGGCTCGAAGTCCATGGACATCCAGATCGGCAAGCTGGCCAAGCAGGCCGACGGCGCGGCCGTCGTGCGCTTCGGCGACACGGTGGTCCTCGCGACCGCCGTGTTCAGCAAGGAGCCGAAGGAGAACGCCGAGTTCTTCCCGCTCACGGTCGACTACCGCGAGCCGACCTACGCCGCGGGGCGCATCCCCGGCGGCTGGTTCAAGCGGGAGGGCCGGCCGACCGAGAAGGAGATCCTGACCTCGCGCCTGATCGACCGCCCGATGCGGCCGCTCTTTCCCAAGGGCTTCAACCACGAGACGCAGATCGTCGCCTTCGTCCTCTCGGCCGACGGCCAGAACGACGCCGACATCCTCGCCATCAACGGCGCCTCGGTCGCCCTCACCTGCTCGGCCATCCCGTTCTACACGCCCGTCGGCGCGGTGCGCGTCGGCCGGCTCGACGGCAACTTCGTGCTGAACCCGACCAACGCCGAGCGCGACAAGTCGGACCTCGACCTGATCGTCTGCGGCAGCGACGACGCCGTCGTCATGGTCGAGGGCGGCGCCCGCGAGGTCTCCGAGCAGGTCCTGATCGACGCGATCCTCTTCGGCCACGCGGCGGTGCGCCAGATCGTCGGCGCCCAGGTCCAGCTCGCGCGCCGCGGCGGCTTCCAGAAGCCCTCGTGGCAGGCCCCCGAGGCGTACCCGGCCGCCGTGTTCGCCGAGGTCCGCCGCGCGTGGGAAGCGCCGATGATGGCGGCCATGACGCTGCCCGACAAGATCGCCTCCTACGCCGAGATCAAGGCCGTCAAGAAGGCCGCGGCCTCGCTCGTTCCCGAGACCGAGCCCGAGCGCCGGAAGCAGGTCGCCAAGGCCGCCGACGACCTCGTCAAGGTCCTGACGCGCGAGACGATCCTCGGCGGCAAACGCCTCGACGGCCGCGACTTCGCCCAGATCCGGCCGATCACCTCCGAGGTCAGCGTCCTTCCCCGCACGCACGGCTCCGCGCTCTTCACGCGCGGCGAGACGCAGGCCCTGGTCACCGCCACCCTCGGCACCTCGGACGACGCCCAGATCATCGAGGAGTACGAGGGCGAGAGCGAGCACACGTTCCTCCTCCACTACAACTTCCCGCCCTTCTCCGTGGGCGAGACCAAGTTCATGCGCGGCCCCTCGCGCCGCGACATCGGGCACGGCAACCTCGCGCGCCGCGCGCTCTCGCCGATGCTGCCCTCCGAGGAGGCCTTCCCGTACACGGTGCGGATCGTCTCGGACATCCTCGAGTCCAACGGATCGTCCTCGATGGCGACCGTCTGCGGCGGGACCCTCGCCCTCATGGACGCGGGCGTGCCGATCAAGGCGCCGGTGGCGGGCGTGGCCATGGGCCTCGTCGCCGACGGCGAGCGTTTCGCGGTCCTGACGGACATCGCCGGCCAGGAAGACCACTACGGCGACATGGACTTCAAGGTCGCCGGCTCCCGCGCCGGCATCACGGCCCTCCAGATGGACATCAAGATCAAGGGGCTGCGCCGCGACATCCTCGAGAAGGCCCTCGAGCAGGCGCGCGCCGGCCGCCTCCACATCCTCGGAGAGATGACCAAGGCCATCGAGAGCCCGCGCCCGAACATCTCGCGCTACGCGCCGCGGATCTTCACGATCCAGATCCCGAAGGACCGCATCCGCGACGTCATCGGCTCCGGCGGCAAGACGATCCGCTCGATCATCGAATCCACGGGCTGCAAGATCGACGTCGAGGACTCCGGCAAGGTGTCGATCGCGTCCTCCGACGAGGCCGCGGCGATGAAGGCGATCGAGATCATCGAAGCCCTCACCCAGGAGCCCGAGATCGGCAAGGTCTACCGGGGCAAGGTGCGGCGGGTCGAGGCGTACGGCGCCTTCGTCGAGATCATGCCGGGCCAGGACGGCCTCGTCCACATCTCGGAGCTCGCGCCCTACCGGGTGCGCCAGACGACCGACGTGGTCAAGGAAGGCGACGAGGTGACCGTCAAGATCATCGCCGTCGACCCGATGGGCAAGATCAAGCTCTCGCGCAAGCAGGCGATGTCCAAGGAGGAGCTCGACGCCGAGATGGCGCTGGCTCCCGTCGGCGCGCCGGGCGAGGACGAGGGCCGCGGCGAATTTCCGCGCGGCGGCGGCGGCCAGGGCGAGCACCGCGGCCACTTCAACCGCGACCACCGCGGGCCGCGGGGGCCGAGGAAGTAAGACTCCGGAATTCGGATTTCGAAATTCGGATTTGAGATTCGAGGCGCGGCGAAAGCCGCGCCTTTCTATTTGAGCCCGACTTCGACGCGGACCCACCAGGAGGGCTCCGGCGGCGAGGGGTACTTCGCGTCCTTGAAGTCGGCCTCCACGCAGCGGGTCACGTCCGTCTCCGGGCTGAAGACGACCTCCTCCGCATCGCCCGACCCGCCGACCTTCACGAAAGCCTCGAACGACACGGCCTGCTCGCGCGAGATCCCCTTCACGCAGCGCTCGAGCGACTTCCGGAGCCACCTGTCGAGACTCGACTCGAGCGCCGATTCGTAGCGGCGCCCGGCGGGAGTCCGGAGGTTCGCTTCGGCCGATTCCCGCGCGATCGTCGGGCTCGTGCGCTTGTCCTCCTCGCCGGCCGCCGCCCCGCCGGAAACGAGGAAGATGGCGAAGAGAAGAGCCGCCGCGGCGCGGCACGCATCGCCGAAGTCTACAGCCGGGGATCTGACAGAATCCCCGCATGCGAGCTCCCGGTCAGGCCCTCCTGCCGCGGGGGCTGCGGCTCTGGCTCGGCCTGCTCGCCGCCTTCGTCGCGATCTTCGCGCTGACGGCTCCCTGGCGGGTGGGCGGGCGCGAGATCGGCCGGCTCTCGGCCGCCCTCGGCGTCGCGATCGGGCTCGGGCTCGCGTCGCTCTGCCTTCCGGCGTGGCGCCGCGCGCTCTCCGGCCTCGTCCGCGAAGGGATCGCGCCCGTCTCGCGCCGGACCCTGCTGCTGGCGAGCGGGGTCGCGGCGGCCTTCCTCGCCCGCGTCGTTTTCGCGCGCTACGCGTCGCTCGACCTCAACGCGTGGGACACCACGCTCTTCTTCGATCACCCGATCGCCGCGACGCTCTCGGGCCGCCTGCTCTTCTGCGACTACCTCGGCCAGGGAGAGCTCGGCGTGCACCCGAGCTACATCCTGCTCGCGTTCACGCCTCTCTATGCGATCGTCGCGAGCCCCGCCTGGCTCCTCGTCGCCGAAGCGCTCGCCGTCGCCGCGGGCGGCGCCGCCGGGTTCCTCGTCCTGCGGCGCGTCGCCGGGGACGACCTCGCCGGCGCCCTGCTCGCGGCGGCCTTCGTGCTCGACAGCCACACGGCCCGGGCCGTCCAGTACGGATTCCACGTCGAAGCCTTCTATCCCCTGGCGATCTTCCTGCTCTGGCTCGGCCTTCTCGAGGAACGGGGCGGTCTCGCGGCCGCGGGAACGATTCTGGCCGTCTCGATCAAGGAGGATTCGCTTCTCGTCCTGCTCGGTTTCGCCCTCGTCGCCGCCCTGTTTCTGCGGCGGCGCCGTCTCGCCGCCGCCGTCGCCGCGGCCGCCATCCTCGCCTTCCTCGTCAGCAGCCGCCTCGTCGCGCCGCATTTCTCGGGCGCGCCGGCCGAGCGGCCCTGGTACGCCACCTACTGGGCCACCTGGGGCGACTCGCTGCCGCGCGCCGCCCTCGGGATGGCGCGCCACCCGGTCGCGCTCGCGCGGACGCTCGCGAACTCCGGCATCCCGCACCTCTTCGAGCCGCTCCTGTTCCTGCCGCTGGCCGGGCCCGAGGGCCTGGTGGCCGCCCTGCCGCAGCTCGTGCCCTACGGCGCCGCCGACTTCCGGCCGCTGCGCGACTTCTCGCTCTACTACGCGCTGCCCATCCTGCCCTTCCTGTTCGTGGGAACGGCGTACGGGCTAGCGCGGCTGACGTCCTCCCTCCCGCGGCGCCGCCTCGGGGCGCTCGCGGTCCTGCTCGTGTGCGCTCTCGACGGCGCCGGCTACTCGTTCCCGCGCGCCCGCGCCGGCGCGCGCCGAGATCGAGCCCGTCCTCGATTCCCTCGGCGGCCGTCCCGTGCGCGTCCAGGGATCCCTCTATCCCCACGCCGGCTACGCCGCGAGCCGCGCGGTCCTCGATCGCGCGCATCCCCTCCTGCCGGCGGAGTCGGTGCTCCTCGCCCCCGGCACGAACCCGTACCCGCTGACGTCCGGCGATCTCGCCGCCCTGGTCGCGCGGCTCGGCGCGGATGCGCGCTACGACCGCCGCGACACTCCCGGCGGGCTCGTCCTCTTCGTCCCGCGGGACGGAAGTCAGTAGGGCATCTCCTCGTCCTCGAGGCCGAGCATGTGGCCGACCTCGTGGACGACGGTGTCGCGGATCTCGCGGACGGCCTCGCCGCGCGTCTGGCAGAGGCGCAGGATCGGGCCGCGGAAGATGGCGATCTGGGCGGGCAGGCTCGAGACCATGTGCGGACGGTCGAAGAACGAGGCGCCGCGGAAGATCCCGAAGAGCTCCTCCTCCTCGGGCGTGTCGGACTCGTCGTAGTCCTCGGGCGAGGGCTCCTCCTCGACGGCCACGACGACGTTTTCCAGATACTTCCGAAAGACGGCCGGGACCGAGGCGAGCGCCTCCTCGACGCAGGACTCGAACTCGGCGGTGCCGGGATGACATGCCCGACGGAAGCGCGGGAGGGACTCACCGCCGTGCCTCTTCGAAAGAGACGCTCGAAGTTCGCCGTCGTCGCGGCGGCGACGGTCTCGACGTCCACGCCCTTGACCTCGGCGAGCTTCTTCGCGGTCTCGACGACGAACGCCGGCTCGCACGGTTTGCCGCGATGCGGCACCGGCGAGAGAAACGGCGTGTCCGTCTCGACGAGCATCGCCTCGAGGGGCAGGCCGGCCGCGGCCGAGCGGATGTTCTCGGCGGCGCGGAACGTGATCATCCCGGAAAAGGACACGAGGTACCCGAGGCCGATCGCCGCCTTCCCGTAGCCCGCGTCCTCCGTGAACGAGTGGAAGACGCCCGCGCCCGCCTTCGCCCCGAGGCGCGACAGGGCCGCGAGCATCTCCGCCCCGCTCTCGCGGTTGTGGAGCAGCACCGGGAGCGCCAGGCGGCGGGCGCAATCGAGCATCCACTCCAGGACCTCGATCTGCTTTTCCCGAGGCGAGTGGTCGTAGTGAAAGTCGAGGCCGATCTCCCCGATCGCCGCGACCCCCGGACGCCGCGCCAGGGCCTCGAAGGCGGCGCCGTCGCGCGCGGGGTCGAAGTCCTTCGCCTCGTGGGGATGGATTCCGACGGCGGCGAGAACGCCCTCTCGCGCCGCCGCCAGGTCGACGGCCTCGGCCGAATCCGCCAGCGTCGTCCCCGGCACCAGGAACCGCGTCACGCCCGCCGCCCGCGCGCGCTCGATCAATCCATCGGCGCCCTCTCCCATCTGCAGGTGACAGTGGCTGTCCGCCAATGTCGGATGTCGGATGTCGGATGTCGGACTTGAAGACATCGCCGTGTTTCCCGAATTCCGAATTCCGAAATCCGAAATCCCTACTTCACCTTGCTTCCGGGAGGCACGTCGGCCGGCACGTCGAGCAGCACGGGCGATCCCGCTTCGCCGACCGAGGCCGCGAGGACCATGCCGTTCGAGTCGACGCCCATCAGCTTGGCCGGCTTCAGGTTCGCGACCACGACGACGTTGCGGCCGATCAGGGCTTCGGGCTCGTAGACGGCGGCGATGCCCGCGACGATCTGGCGGCGCTCGTCGCCGAGATCCACCTCGAGGCGCATCAGCTTGTTCGACTTGGGAACGCGCTCGGCGGCCACGATCTTCGCCGTCCTCAGGCGCACCTTCTGGAAGTCCTCGATCGCGATGCGGTCGTCGGCGGGCGGCGCGGGAGCGGCGGCGCCGGCGGGGGCGGTGGTGTCGGTCATGGCGGCATCCTTTTTCTTGAAGTACTCGGCGGCATCGACGCGGGGAAACAGGGCCGGGGCCTCGGGCATCGGGGTCGAGCAGCGGCAGCCGGCCCCACGCGAGGTCGGCCGGCGCCGGATCGGCCGCCGGGATGGCGAACGTCTCGAAGATCTTCCGGCTCGTCGCCGGCGTGAAGGGCGAGAGCATCACGGCCGCGAGGCGCACGCCCTCGGCGGCCGCGGCGAGCACCCCGTGGAGGCGCGGCGAGGCGGCGCCCTCGTCCTTGCGGATCTTCCACGGCTCCTGCGACACGACGTGGCCGTTGATCGCGGTCAGGAGCCTCCACACCGCCTCGAGCGCGCGGTTGAACTGGCACTCCCCCATCGCGGCGCGCCACTCGGCCTCGGCGCCGAGAAACGCGGCGTGGACCTCGTTGTCGGCCGCGATCGCGTTCGGCGTCCCGCCGAAGGACTGGCGGCAGAGCGCGGCGACCCGGGACACCGTGTTGCCGAGATCGTTGGCGAGGTCGGCGTTGAACCGCGTCAGGAACGCCTCGTCGGAAAAGCTCGCGTCCTGGCCGAACGCCATCTCGCGCAGGAGGAAGTACCGCAGCGCGTCGGCGCCGAAGTCGGCAACGAGGTGGTCGGGCCGCACGACGTTGCCGACGGACTTGGAGACCTTCTTCGCGTCGCGCAGCCACCAGCCGTGCGCCCAGACCGTGGTCGGCAGCGGCAGTCCCGCCGAGAGCAGGAACGCGGGCCAGTACACCGTGTGGAAGCGAAGGATGTCCTTGCCGATGAAGTGGACCCGCTCGGCGTCCGGATGGTCCCAGAACTCGCGGAAGCGCGTCTCGTCGCCCGACCCGAACCCGAGGGCGGTGATGTAGTTGGCGAGCGCGTCGAGCCAGACGTAGACGACGTGGCCCGGGTGGCCCGGGAACGGGATCCCCCACTGGACCTTCGAGCGCGACACGGAGAGGTCGTTCAGGCCGCCCTTCACGAACGAGACGACCTCCGCCAGGCGGCTCTCCGGGCGCACGAACTCCGGGTGGCTCGCATAGTGCGCGAGCAGGGGCCCGGCGTACTTCGAGAGGCGGAAGAAGACGTTTTCCTCGGACTCCCACACGGTCGCCCGGCCGTGGACCGGACAGGCCTTGTCGGCCTCGAGCTCCTTCTCGGTGTAGAAGGCCTCGCAGCTCGAGCAGTACCAGCCCTCGTGCCGCGCCGTGTAGAAGTCGCCGGCCGCCGCGATCTTCGCGATCAGCGCCTCGACGCCGCGCCGGTGGCGCGCCTCGGTCGTGCGGATGAAGTCGTCGTTGCGGATTTCGAAGGTGCGGTAGAGGTCGCGGTACCGCTCGACGACCCGGTCGGCCAGAGCGAGAGGGGCGATCCCCTGGGCGGCCGCGGCCTTTTCGATGTTCTGGCCGTGCTCGTCCGTGCCCGTGAGGAAGCGCGTCTTCTCGCCGGACAGCCGGTGGAAGCGCGTGACGACGTCGGTCACGACCGTCGTGTAGATGTGCCCGATGTGGGGCAGGTCGTTGACGTAGTAGATCGGCGTCGTCGCGTAGAACGTCTTCATGCGGAAGGCGAAAGATATCTCAGAAGGAGGCGCGACCCGGGCGTCACAGCAGCCCGGTTTCGCGGAATGACACGCATCCTTCCCGCCCCACCACGATGTGGTCGAGCAGCCGCACGCCGACCGCCTCGGAGGCCGCCGCGAGGCGGCGCGTGAACTCGCGATCCTCGCGCGAGGGCGTCGGATCGCCCGACGGGTGGTTGTGGTACAGGATGACGGCGGCGGCCTTGCCGAGCAGGGCCCGGCGCAGGATCTCCCGCGGCTCGACGACGGCGCGATCGAGCGTCCCGCGATAGATGTCCGGGTCGTTCTTCAGAAGCCGGTTGCGCGCGTTCAGGTAGAGGGCGCCGGTGCGCTCCTGCGCGTCGTCGGCCTGCGCCTGGCGCAGGAACTCCTTGACGAGGCGCGGCTCGTTCAGACAGGTCGCGGCCCGAGAGCGTCTCCGCGGGCAGGCGCCGGGCGATCTCGATGGCCGCCGCGATCGCGGACGCGCGCGCCGGCCCGATGCCCCGCTCGCCGCAGAGCTCGGGCGCCGAGGCGCCGGCCAGGCCGATCAGGCCGCCCCGCGCGGCGAGCAGGCTTCGCGCGCGGTCGAGCGCGCTCTCGCCGGGGATGCCGGTTCGCAGCAGCAGCGCCAGGAGCTCTTCGTTCGAGAGCGCGGCGGCGCCGAGGCGAAGCAGACGCTCGCGGGGCCGCTCCTCGGAGGGAAGGTCGCAGATGCGGAAAGCGGGTCGCGTGGGGAATTCGGTCATGAGCGTCGCCGGGAGGGCCGCGCGGCGACTCGAGGAAGGACGACCTATTGTGACACGGGCCGGGCCGCGCGGCGAAGCCGCCTCAATCTCCGTCGGGCCAGTCCTTTTCGACGCCCTCCGGCACGAGAACGATCTTCCCCCGCTGGGCGCCCTCCTCCATGCGCGCGTAGGCCGCGGCGGCCTCGGTGAAGGAGAAGACGCGGTCGATGCGGGGCCGGATCCGGCGGGCCGCCACCGCGGCATAGAGGGCGCGGAACTCGCGGTCGTTCGACATCGTCGAGCCGAGGATCGAGAGGTGCTTCCAGAAGATCAGGCGGATCTCCTCCTTCGGGTTCGGTCCCGAGGTCGCGCCGCACGTGACGATCCGGCCGGCCCGCGCCGCCGCCTTGAGGGACGTCATCCACGTCGCCTCGCCCACCAGGTCCACGACGACGTCGGCGCCGCGTTTCGCCGTGTGGCGGCGGACAGCCTGCAGCACGTCCTCCCGGCGGTAGTCCACGACGAGCTCCGCGCCGGCGTCGCGGGCCCAGCGCGCCTTCTCCTCGCCCGAGGTGGTCGCGAGCACGCGCGCCCCGGCAAGCACCGCGATTTCGAGGGCGGCGCCGGCCACGCCGCCGCCGACGCCGTGGATCAGCACCGTCTCGCCCGGCCGGACCGCGGCTCGGCCGACGATCATCCGCCACGCGGTCTGGTAGGCCAGCGGGAACGCCGCCGCTTCGACGAACGACATCCCCTCGGGGACCGGGAACACGTTGCGGCGCGGCACGACGACGCGCTCGGCGAAGGTCCCGGCGACGTGCTCTCCCACGATCCCGAAGGACACGCAGAGGCTCTGTTCGCCCGCGAGGCAGAACTCGCAGGCCCCGCAGTAGAGCCCGGGCTGCACCAGCACCGGATCGCCCGGCGAGATCCCGTCTACCCCTTCGCCTACGGCGTCCACCAGACCCGCGCCGTCTCCGCCCGGGATCTGCGGCAGGGGCACGTCGGGAATCCCGTTGCGCACGAAGATGTCGAGGTGGTTCAGGCCGGCCGCCCGGATCGCCACGCGCACCTCGCCGCGGCCCGGAACGGGATCCGGACGCTCGCCGTACTCGAGGACCTCGCTGCCGCCGTGCCGGGTGAAAAAGATGGCCTTCATGGGGAGACTTCGGATTTCGGATTTCGGATTTCGGATTTCACGGGCTGATTCTTACATTCCGAATTCCGAATTCCGACATCCGAAATCTCATTTCAGGTACCCCAGGCTCCTCAGCTTCTCCAGGTACTCCCGGTCGCTCTGCGGCGCGGGCGCCGCCAGAGGCATCACCCGCGGGCCGTAGGACGCGACGGTGGCCGTTTCGAGGGATCCGCGCGCGAAGAGAGCCGCGACGGGCCTGCCGGCCAGATCCCGCGCGGCCGGAACTCCAGCGCGGGCGAGAATCGAAGGCGCCACGTCTTCGGGACGGATGCGCAGCGTGCGCGGCGCCCCGTCGGCCTCGAAGACGATCATGCGGCCGAGGGCGTCGCCCGAGCGGGGGTGGCTGTCGGCCGCGAGCACGACGAGAGCGCACTCGCCCCGCGCCGCGCGCGCGATCCAGGCCGCGAGCAGCTCCGCGATCGTCCGGAGGGCGCTCTGGCGGGCGCCCGGGTCGTCGCGCGCGATGTCGCAGGCCGGCAGGTACACCGTCATGAGGCCGTAGCCCTTGCGCGCGTCGGCCTCGAAGAGGCCGATCGCCACCCGGTCCGCGTCCACGCCGTCGCGCGCGCGGGAAAGGATCACGCGATTCTCGACGACGGTCGCGCCCGGCCAGGCCGACGCCGCCCACCATCCGACCGAAAGGCTCGGGATGCCGGCCGAGGCCGAGACCTCCCAGAAATCGAGGCGGCGCCGGTCTGCGCCCGACACGGGCGCGTTGGATACGAGGTGGAGGACCGGCCCCACGCCGCGCAGATACCAGGAAGTCCCGAACGGGGGCCGCAGCGCGAGCGGCGAGCCGAGGGGGCGCACGCGGGCGAGCGCGCGCACGCCGTGAAGCCGGGCCGGCGCCCCGGTCGCGAGATCGGTCCAGAGCTCCGGCGGTGACAGGCGCTCGGAGGGCCACCATCCCGTGGCGCCTCCGGAGAGAAGTGCCGCCACGTCGGCCGCCTTCCCCGGCCCGTCGAGGTCGAGCCCGTCCACGGCGATCACGACGACGGGGACCTTGCGGGGCGAGGGCTGGGGCGGCGCCGCCGCCGGCGGCTCGCGGCGGGCCGAAAAGAGCAGGATCGCGACCAGCAGGCCCGCCGCGGCGGCCGCCGCAAAGACCGGGCGCCGCGCCTTCACCGGCAGGGATCCCGACCGCGCGAAGGCCCGCGCCAGGAATCCGATCCGCGCGGTCCCCGCCACGAAGCAGCGCCGCCAGGGCGACCGGGACCCCCCAGAGCATCGAGCGCGCCGGCAGCTCGCGGGCCAGTCCGTACGTGCCCGCGATCCAGAGCCCGAACACCGCGCCCGCCGCCAGGAGGCCCGCCACCGTGGCGGCGATGCCCGGGCGGCGTGCCCGGTCTGCGGCCCAGCCGAAGACCAGGGCCAGAGCACCCGCGGGAATCAGGTTCGCCGCGAAGAGGTGGACGAGAAGCGTCCCGACCGACGCGAGCGATTCCCCGAACCCGGGCTCGGAAGCCTCGACGGCCGCCACCGAGGCCAGGGCCCCGGAGAACGCCCCGAGCAGCACGGCCGGCAGGAACGCGCCGATGCGCTCTTCGAAGACGGGGCGGAAGAGCAGCCGCTCGACGCCGGCATTCAGGTAGCCGAGCTCCCGGAGGCGCCCGCGCGCTTCCTCGAGAGTCGGACGGCGGGTCACGAGCGGCGGTCCCGGACGACCCGCGCGAGGTCGGCCAGGACCTCCGCCCGGCGTCCGAGCGGACCGAGCGCCGCAAGCGCCGCCTCGATCAGCTCGTCCACGAGCCGGTGCGACGACTCCGCCCCGAGGATGGTCGCGAAGTTCGCGCGGTGGGCGTCGCGGCCCGCGTCCTTGCCCATCGCCTCCGGGTCCCCCTCCCGGTCGAGCAGGTCGTCGGTGATCTGGTAGGCGAGGCCGAGGTTGCGGGCGTAGAGCGTCAGCGCCGAGAGGATCGCCTCGCCCGCGCCGCCCGCGATCGCGCCGCAGCGGACGGCGGCGACGAATAGCGCCCCCGTCTTCTTCGCGTGGATCGCCTCGAGATCGTCGAGCGTGGCGGCCGTCGGGTCGGCGGACAGGTCGGCGGCCTGCCCGGCGCAGCACCCGGCGGCGCCGACCGCGGAGGCGAGCTCGGCGAGGATCCGGGCCCGGGCGGCGGGCGTGACGGCCGGCGCCTCGGCGACGATCTCGAAGGAGCGCGCCAGCAGGGCGACGGCCGCGAGCTCGGCCGTGGCCACCCCGTGCGCGACGTGCAGCGCCGGCCGGCCGCGGCGGCGGCGCGCGTCGTCCATCGAGGGAAGGTCGTCGAGGACGAGCGACGCGGCGTGCACGAACTCGACCGCGACGGCCACGGCCATCGCGGCCTCGGAGGACGCCCGGGCGATGTCGCCGGCGGCGAGCGCGGCGAGCGGCCGCAGGCGCTTGCCCGGCGAAAGAGCGGCCTCGGCGATGGCGCGCGAGAGCCGCTCGGCGCGGGCGGCCGGGGGCGGCAGGCCGCGGGTGAGGGCCTCTTCGACCGCGGGCCGCGACGACGCCGCGAACCGGTCGAAAGCGCCGCCCCCCGCGGCGGGACCCTTCAGAACCCGGACCCGCCTAGCCGCGGAAGCTCGCCAGCGCCTCCGACTCCGATTCGTACACGTCGAAGACGGTGATGAGCTGCGTCACGGTGAGCACGTCGTTGATCTTCGGCGGAAGGTGCAGGAGCTTCAGCTTCCCGCCCTTGTTGGTCACCGAGGTGTAGCAGCCGACGAGCTCGCCGATGCCCGACGAGTCGATCGTCGTCACTTCGTGCATGTCGACGAGGATGTGCTTCTTGCCCGAGTCGACGAGCTTGTTGATCGTCTCGCGCAGCTGCACGTCCCCCGACCCGATGGTGATCTTGCCCTTGAGCTCGACGACCTGTACGCCGCCGGCATCCCGCACATTCGTTTTCATGCTGGGTTCTCCTCCTTCTCCTTTACCGCGCCCAAATTCTTCTTCAAGACGATTTCCATTCCGCCGCTGGCGTGACGCTGGAACCGGACGTCATCCATGAACGTCCGCATGTAGAAGATCCCCCGGCCCGAGGTCTTGAGCCGGTTCTCCGGCGCGAGGGGGTCCGCCACTTCTTCGGGGTCGAACCCCGGCCCCTCGTCCCGGATCGAGATCGCGAGCGTATCGCCGACGACGTCCATCTCCAGGTGCACGTGCTTGGTCATGTCCTGCTGGTTGCCGTGCTTGATCGCGTTGGCCAGCCCCTCCCGCAGGGCCATGAGGATCCAGTGGCGCAGCTCTTCCGGGACGTCCCGGCCCTCGAGAAGCTTCGAGCACAGGTGCTGCACCATCTCGATGTTCTCGAAACGGCTGGAGAGAGACATCCGGATCGGGCCGGCTTTGCTGGACGGTCGCAATGCGCTCATTCACGGACTTCTGGAGTCCGGCGGATCTTAGCAGGTTGACCCTCCGCCGCCGCAACCCCCGTGCCGGGGCGGCATGCTACCCTCGGTCATGCAGCGTAAACGCCTCGTCGCGGCGGCCGGATTCGCTCTCGGGGCGGCCCTCCTGCCGGCGGCGACCGACCTGCTCCCGGAGCGGGTTTCCGAGGTTTCCCGGCAGGTCGAAGAGGTCCGGGGGCGCAAGTTCGAGCGCCCGGTCGCGGCCACCGAGATCGACATGGCCGAGGCCCGGAGGATGCTGCGCGCCAAGATCACCGAGGGCCTCCCCGCGTCGCCCGAGGAGTGCTTCCGCTCGCTCGCCGTCGTGGGGCTGATCGACGACTCCCCGCGCCTGCTCGACCGCCTCGTCGACTTCTACGCCTCCCAGGTCGTCGCCTTCTACGATCCCGAGCCCCGCCGCTTCTTCGTCGTCAAGGACAGCCCGGGCCTGGCGGCCGAGGGGATGAACCTCGCCGGGGTCGCCGACGGCCTCATCTATTCGCACGAGCTCATGCACGCCCTGCAGGACGAGTCGCTCAAGCTCGACGCCCGCACCCGGGCCCTGCGCGAGGACAGCGACCGCAGCCTCGCCCTGCAGGCGCTGCTCGAGGGCGAGGCCACCTACGTCATGATCCGCGTCCTCCTGAAGACGCTGCCCGGCGCCGACGGGCACGACGAGGACGACCTGGCGCCGCTGCTGACGGCGGGCGGTCTCGACCGCGCGAACGTGCCGAAGGACGTGCCGCCCTACTTCGTGGACCAGCTCTTCTTCCCGTACGCCGACGGCACCGAGTTCGTCCGCGCCGCGTACAAGCGGGGCGGCTGGGCCGAGATCGACCGGCTCTGGAAAAACCCGCCCGAGTCGAGCTCCGAGATCCTCCACGGAGCGCCCTATCCGCCGCCGGTGGCGGGCCTCCTGCCGTCGAACGTCGCCACGCTGCTTCCCGGAAAGATCGTCTACAGCGACACGCTCGGCGAGTGGACGCTGCGGTTCCTGCTCGCGCGCACGCTCGCCGAGGACGAGGCGGCCCGGGCCGCGACCGGATGGCGGGGCGACCGCATCGCCTTCTTCACCACGGGCGGCAGCATGGGCTTTCTCTGGCGCATCCGCTTCGACGACGGCCTGTCCTCGCAGAGATTCGAGGCCGCGCTCCGGAAGGCGCGGGCCAGGCGGCCGGCGTCCCCGGGCGAGATCATCCAGAGAAGCGGCAAGGACGTCGTGGTGGCGGCCGGAATGGCGAAGGCGCCGGAGCTGCCCGGCCCCTGACCCGGGCGCCGGGGCCGCGCGGCGGCGCGAGCCTCAGGGCTCGAAGCCGACGACCTTCCCGACCGGACCGGCGGTCTCGACGCGGTTCCTGCCCGCGCGCTTGGCGCGATAGAGAGCCTCGTCGGCGGCGGCCACGAGGGACTCCGGCGACGACGACTCTCCCGGCACCGCCGTGGCGACGCCGAGGCTGATCGTCACGATTCCCGAGGGCGCGGTCGGATGCCGCGTCGCCATCGACTCGACGCGCGCCCGGAGCAGATCGGCCACCGCCGCAGCGCCCCGCGCCGGCGTCGAGGGCAGGATGGCGGCGAACTCCTCCCCGCCGTACCGCGAGACGACGTCCCCGGGCCGGGTCAGCGCCTCGCGGATCTCGGCCGCGACGCGCCGCAGGCACTGGTCGCCGACCTGGTGCCCGAGCGCGTCGTTGAAGTCCTTGAAGTAGTCGATGTCGATCATGACGAGCGACAGCGACAGGCCGTCGCGCAAGGCACGGCGCCACTCGCGGGCGAGCGTTTCCTCGAACCGGCGCCGGTTGGCGATTCCCGTCAGCGGGTCGACCTCGGAAAGCTGCTGGAGCTTGAGGTTGGCCTCCTCGAGCTGGAGCGTGCGCTCGGCCACCGTCTTCTCGAGCTCGCGCTCGCGCGCCCGCGCCCGCGCCGCCCTCACGCGCGCCGCGCCGAAGCCGGCGAGCAGGAGGCCCACGGCGCACAGGCCGTAGAACCAGGGCGTCTGCCGGAAGTGGGGCCGCAGCCGGAAGCGCACGACCGCGTCCGCCGTGCTCCAGACGCCGTCGTTGTTGGAGGCGCGCACCCGGAAGGCGTAGCGCCCGGGCGGGATGTTCGTGTAGTAGGCGACGCGCCGCGAGCCCGCCTCGACCCACTCGCGGTCGAATCCCTCGAGCATGTACCGGAAGCTCACGCGGTCCGGGTCCACGAAGGAGAGCCCGGCGTAGTCGAACTCGAGGTCGCCGCGGCCCGGGCCGAGCTCCGGCTCCTCGGTGCGCGGCAGGGCGCGCCGGTCGACCAGGACCCGCTCGATGACGACCGGCGGGGCGAGCGTGTTGGTCCGGATCCGGTCCGGATCGATGACGACCGCCCCCTCGATCGTCGGAAACCAGAGCCTCCCGTCGCGGGTCTTCCAGGCCGCGGGCTGGGTGAAGCCGCTGCACTCGGCCGACCGCATCCCGTCGGCGCGGCCGAAGGCCTGCGACACGACCCGGTCCCGCTTGCCGTCGGCCAGGTCCTCGAGGTCGCCGCGGCGAACGCGGAAGATGCCGCGGCTGCAGCTCATCCAGAGGTAGCCGCGCCCGTCCTCGAGGATCGCGTATTGCACGTCGTCGAAGAGACCCTCGCGGCGGGTGAAGCGGCTGAACTTCCCGTCCTTGAAGCGATTGAGGCCGCCCCCATCGGTGCCGATCCACAGGCAACCATCGGCGTCCTCGTGCAGCGAGAGGACGGTGTCGTCCGAGAGTCCGTCCTTCGTCGTGAACGCCGTGAAGCGGCCGTGCGAGAAGCGCGCGAGGCCGCCGCCCTCGGTCCCGAGCCAGAGGTTGCCGTCGCGGTCCTCGAGGATCGCGAGCACGGTCGGCGCCGGCAGGCCGTCGCGCAGGCCGTACACCGTGAACCTGCCGTCGCGCTCGCCGACGAGGCCGCCGGCGTCGGTCCCGATCCAGAGCGTGCCGTCCCGGCTGCGATACAGGCAGCGCACGATCTCGCTCGGGAGGCCGTCCTTCTGGTGAAAGGCGCGGAAGCGCCCGTTCTCGAGCACGTCGAGCCCGTCGCCCCACGTGCCGACCCAGAGCCGGCCGGCGTCGTCTTCGTAGATGGACCGCACGAAGTCTCCGGACAGCCCCTGCTTCGCCCCGAAGGCCTCGAAACGGCCGCCCACGAAGCGGGAGACGCCCCCGCCGCGCGTTCCGAGCCAGATCTGGCCGAGGTGGTCCTCGAAGATCGTCCGGACCCGGTCGTTGACGAGCCCCTCTTTGTGCGTGAACGCCGTGAACTTCCCGTCCTTGAGCCGGTTCAGCCCCCCCGCGACGGTGCCGAGCCACAGGCTCCCCTCGCGGTCCTCGAAGATGGCCAGAACCGTGTCGTCGGAGAGCCCCTCCGCCGGCGTGAAGCGGGTCAGCTTGCCGTCGGTCAGCCGCGAGAGCCCGCCGCTCTGGGTGCCGAGCCAGAGATTCCCGTCGCGGTCCTCCTGGATCGCTTCCACGGTGTCGCTCGCGAGCCCGTCTTTCGTCGTGTAGACGGTGAAGCGGCCGTCGCGGAAGCGCGCCAGCCCGCCGCCGTCGGTGCCGGCCCACACGTCGCCGCGGCTGTCCACGAAGACCGACTGGACGATCTCGGCCGGAAGGCCGTCCTTGCGGCCGTAGACGGTGACCTTGCCGTCGTGCAGCCGATTCAGGCCGCCGCCGTCCGTGCCGACCCAGATGTCGCCCTCGTGGTCCCGCTGGACCGACCAGATGCGGTCGTTCGAGAGGCCGTCCTTCGTCGTGAAGGGCGTGATCCTGCCGTCCTTCACGCGGTCGAGCCCGCCTCCCCCGGTCCCGACCCAGATGGCGCCCTCCCGATCCTCGCAGATCGCGAGGATCCGGTTGTTGGAAAGGCCGTCCTTCGTCGTGAAGCTCTGGACGCGGCCGTCCTTGAAGAGATGGAGGCCGCCCCACGTGCCGACCCAGAAGTTGCCGGCGCGGTCTTCGTAGAGCGCCTGCGTGTTGCCGTTCTGGAAGCCGGGCGTGTTGCCCTTGTCGAAGACCGTGAACTGGACGCCGTCGAAGCGGACGAGGCCCCGCTCGGTGCCGAGCCAGATGTAGCCGTCCTTCGTCTGCAGGATCGCCTGGATCGAGTTCTGCGGCAGGCCCGCGTCCGTCTTCCAGACCTGGTGCGCGTACTGCGTGATGGCCTTGCGCGGATCGAGGGCGCGCGCGGACAGACCCGGCAGAAGTCCCAGGACCGCCAGCGCGGCAAGGCGCCGGCACGCGGCCCGCGTCGGATGCATGCGCGATTTTAGCAGCCCGCGGTCGCCTCCGCGGCGATCAGGCGGCCTGGAGCTGGTGCAGGTACCAGGGAATGACCGCGAACATCTGGATCGCGTCGAACACGCCGTGCGCGGCGATGCACGGCAGGACGTTGCGATATCGCGCGAATGTGATCGAAAGCACCGTCGAGATCACCAGGATGCCGACGAGCATGAGCGGCTGCCCGTAGACGCCGTGGGCCGCGGTGAACATCAGCGTCGCCGCGACCGGCCCGACGCGCGTCTGCAGGAAGGACCGGAAGAACAGCTCTTCGACGACCATCGCCGACGCGACGATCCCGAGCTTCAGCCAGAGCGGACGGGAGACGAGCCAGACGATCATCGGCGCGACCGGGCCAGGGCCCCCGGCCGGCTCGGCCCGGAACCCGTGCGAGACGACGTACCAGGCGCCGAGCAGGACCATCGCCGTGAAGATCGTGACGACCCACCCGCCGACGCCGATCACCACGCCGCGGGAAAGATCCAGGGCCGGATTTTCGCTCTTGAGCTTCAGGAACTCGGCGACCGACCGGCGCCCGGACAGCGCGTAGTAGCAGGCGAGGAAGAACAGGAGCATCGCGTGGACGGCGAACACCGAGACGAGCGAGAGCTCCTTCGTCGCCGGCTGCGCGCCGACGAGCCCGCCCGCGAACGGGATCGCCACCGTCAGCAGCAGCACGCCCGCGAGCAGGCCCACGGCGACGGCGCGCCGGCCCGGCTCCTCGAAGCCGTCCTCCACGAAGACCGCGCGCGAGCGGGCCTGGACGAAGGACAGCAGCATGCCGAGGCTTCCCGCCGCGACGAGGAGAACGAAAGTGACGGAGCTCATGAAAGGGCGCCGAAGATTATCGCAGTTCGCCGCGCGGATGAGCGCCACCGGCGATTGCCCGGACGCGATCGGCTAGGATGGGCCTCGAAATGGCGTCCCCGGCACACACCCTCGAAGTCCAGAACCTGTCGAAGTCCTTCGGCGAGCGCAAGGCCCTCGACGGCGTGTCGCTGACGCTCGCCCCCGGGGAGATCCTGGGCCTTCTCGGGCCCAACGGCGCCGGCAAGACGACCCTCGTGCGCAGCGTGGCCGGCCGGGTCGTGACGGACGGCGGCTCGATCCGCATCCTCGACTTCGAGGTTTCCGACGAGCGCGCGATCGCCGTCCGGGGCTGGGTCCCCCAGGAGATCGCCCTGTATCACCTGCTCTCGCCCCGCGAGAATCTCTGGACCTTCGGCCGGTACCAGGGCATGTCGGGCGCCGCGCTCGAGGAGGGCGTGCGCTCGAGCCTGGAATGGGTCGGCCTGTCCGACCGCGCCAACGACAAGACCGACAAGCTTTCCGGGGGCATGAAACGAAGGCTCAACATCGCCGCCGGGACGATCCACGGTCCCCGCGTCCTGCTTCTCGACGAGCCCACGGTCGGCGTGGACCCGCAGTCGCGCGAGCGCATCTACGCGATGATCGGCGAGCTCAAGGCCCGGGGCGTGTCGCTCGTCTACACCACGCACTACATGGAAGAGGCCGAGCGCCTCTGCGACCGCATCGCGATCATCGACCACGGCAAAATCATCGCTTCGGGCACCAAGGACTCGCTCGTCCGCGACACGCTCGGAACGCAGGAAGCGTTGACGATCGACGCGGCGGCGCCGATTTCCCCGGCGCTGAAGGAGAAGCTGGTCCGGCGCGGCGCGTCGGTGGACGACACCCGGATGCAGCTTTCCGTCGAAAACCCGGCGCAGCAGATCCGCGAGCTGCTCGAGCTCTTCCACTCCGAAAATGTCCCGGTCCGCGACCTGATCCTGAAGAGCGCGACGCTCGAGCAGGTCTTCCTGTCGCTGACGGGCCGGGAGCTGCGCGAATGAAGATGATCCTGGCCGTCGCCAGAAACCGCCTGCTGAACCTGCGCCGCGACCGAGCCGCGTTCGTGCTCGCGTTCGTGCTGCCGGTCGCGTTCTTCTCGATCTTCGCGGCCATCTTCGCCGGGTCGGGCCGAGCGGCCACCCGCAAGGTGTCCGTCGTGGTCGTGGACGAGGACGGCAGCGCCGCGTCGCGCCGATTCGTGGCCGGGCTCCAGGCCGAAGCGGGCCTCTCCGTCGGGCTGAAACCCGGCAAGGAAGACGACCCGGCCGGGCCCTTCTATACCGCCGCCGAAGCCGAGCAGGCCGTGCGCAAGGGCGAGGTGCCGGTGGCCCTCGTCATCCCGAAGGGCTTCGGCGCCAATCCCATCTCGTTCGGCCCCTCGGCCGATCGCGCGAAGCTGACGCTCCTCGCCGACAGCGCCGACCCCGTGGCGCCCCAGGTCCTGTCCGGCCTCGTCCAGAAGGTCGCCATGACCTCGATGCCGGCCTCGCTCGCCCGCAGCGGGATGGCCGAAGTGGACAAGTGGAGCGGCGGCCTGACGCCCGAGCAGAGAGCCCGCATGGACGATGTTCTCGCCGCGCTCGAGCGCGAGCCGGCTCCGTCGGCGGGGGCCGCGGCGCGAAAGGCCGGCGGCAGCGACGGCGGGCTCGTGGCCGTGCAGATGCGCGACATCGTCGGCGAGGCGAAGAAGAACCCGACCGTCACCTTCTACGCCGCGGGCTTCGGCGTCATGTTTCTTCTCTTCTCCGCGGCCGGCGCGGGCGGCGCGCTCATCGAGGAGGCCGAGAGCGGGACCCTCGACCGGATTCTCGCGACGCGCGTCTCGATGACGAAGCTCCTTCTCGGGAAGCTCGTCTACCTGACCGGGGTGGGCGTGACGCAGCTGACGCTGATGTTCGTCTGGGGCGCCCTCGTCTTCGACCTCGAGCTCTGGAACCACATCCCGGGCTTCCTCCTCATGACGCTCGCGACGGCGATCTGCTGCTCGGCCTTCGGCCTGATGCTCGCCTCGGTCTGCCGCTCGCGCATGCAGCTCGTCGCGCTCTCCAACCTGTCGATCCTCCTGATGTCGGCCCTCGGCGGAAGCATGTTTCCCCGCTTCCTGATGCCCGAGAAGCTCCAGAAGATCGGCCTCGTCACCCTGAACGCGTGGGCCATCGACGGCTTCCAGAAAATCTTCTGGAGAGGGGAACCGCTGTGGTCCATCTGGCCGCAGCTCCTCGTGCTTTCGGGCCTCGGAATTGCCTTCTTCCTCATCGCCCGTCGGGTCGCCGAGAGGTGGGAAGCGGCCTGACGAACCCGTTGACAGTCACTATGCTGCAATAGCATATACTCCTCCCAACTGTTCCTGGGAGGACACATGAACGTCTCCGCCGGCGCCCGCCCGTTCCTGGTCATCGCTCTCCGAGGGGCGGAACCGCCTCGCTGTGGAACGGCCAGAGCCTCGCGCCGATCGGTAACTACAGCACCCTCCCGTATCGCGGAAGGGCGACGACGAGCGACGGCATCGACTGCCGGCTCGCGCTGTCGGACTTCTCATCCACGGGCGGGCTGGGGATGTTCCAGATGAAAATCATGGCTCGCCTCGCGCTTGCGGGCGCCGTCGCCGTCGCGGCCTCGACGCCCGCCTCGGGTCAATCTCTCTATGGATTCGGCCCCGTGTTGAATCAGAACGACTACTTCACGTTCACGGTCGATCCCGGGACCGGCGCATTTCACCGTCTCGCCACGATCGGCAACCGAAATTTCGGGACGCATCCCGCCCTCGACAGCGCGGGACGGCGCCTGTTCATCCTGTCGCCGGTCCCCGGGCCGCCCTTGCCGTCTCCCGGGATCCTGACGCTCCACCTCGATTCGGACGCCGCGGCGATCGAGGGGAGCACCCTCAACGACGGTTTCCTCGAGTACAGCAGCCTCACCAACCTCGTCTACGGACTCGGCAGCCACCCCGGGGGCTCGATCGTGTTCCTGGACGTGCTTGACCCGGCCAGGCATCGGTGGACCGAGCTCGCGTATTTCCCCGAAATCAGCGTGCGGTCCACGGCGCTCGATACGGCCGGGCAGCGCCTGTTCTTCCTCGCGGTCTCGGCCGACGGCCCGCTCATCTATACCGTGCGGCTCGATTCCGGCGCGTTCTCGTCGGTACCTGCCGCGCTCGTGAACACGCTGCACTTCTCGCTGAAATTCGACTCGCTGGGCCGCGCGCTGTATGGCGTCGGAGCGCTGGCCGGCGAGACGACGGCCTCGCTGTTCTCCGTCGACGCTTCGTCCGGCTCCGTCACGCGCCTGTCGCCGTTGAGCGACGTCGCGGTCTCGACCTCCGCCTTCGATTCCTTCCGCCGCCGCCTTTATTTCACGACCCCGCCCGGGACCCTCTCGACCTTCGATCTCGACTCGGGACAAATCGGCGCCGTTGCCATCGAGCGCTGCTGCCCGACGCTCTTCGTGGGCGCGGGAGCCAGCGTCGCGGTCCCGGCGATCGGTGGCGCGGCGGGACTGGCCCTGGTCGCCGGACTCGCGATCGTTGGAATGCGGCTGAGTTCGAGCAGCGGCGTAAGAGTGCCTCCGCCGCCTACTCGTAGACCCGTTCGTTGACCGTCAGCCGCTCGAGGTAGACGGTCTCGCACGAGCCGGCTCCCTCGTCCGAACGCGACGTGCTCGTCCCCCACCGGAAGTCCGGGTCGGTGATGCCCTCGACGTCCACGAGCCACCCCTCGAGGCGCACGTCGTCGCCCGGGGAGAGGCAGCGCACGACGTAGCGCAGGCGGCGGCTGCGGGGAATGACGTGGACGTTGGCGGCGTGCGACACGATCGTGTCGCGGTTGAGCGAGCCGTCCTTCGTGCGCCAGAAGAAGAAGCGCGTGAACTGGCTGTACGAGATCTTCCCGGCGAAGGGCGGCAGGAGGACCGGGCCCCAGGCCAGCGCCAAGTCCTCGGGGATCAGCGTCGCAGCTGCGCCAAAACGATACGCCCGGGAGCTCATCACCCGCGCCGATTGGTCCCACCGAAACCGCGGGACCAGCCGGTACCGGTCGCCTCCCGCGGCATAGTCGAACGGGGCCCGCTCCTCGGCGACCTGCGCCGGCTCGCCCCGGACGTCGGGCCGGGGCGCCGGGCGGTGGGAGAGCAGGGCGAGCTCGAGCGGATGGCGCACGGCGAAGAGGAGCAGGACTCCCGCGAGGATCGCCAGGGTGCGTCGGCTCATCGGTAGTCCATTGTCGCCCCAATCACTTCCCTGTTGACAAGCCGAGGCTTCCGCGACGGATAATCCGCTCCTTCTTTAAGACGCCCTAACGGAGCCTTCAACCTTTCAGCCGCCAACGGGTATCAAGGAGAGACGAATGCGCAAGCCGGTGCTCACGCTCTGGACGCTCTTTGGTCTCGGACTCGCGGGGCTCGTCTTCGCCGCGGATCCGCCGAAGGACGAAGCGAAGGACAAGAAGCCCGATCCCGCGGCGGACATCAACAAGCCGCGAGCCGATGCCCGCAGGATCGCGTTCACGGCGAGCGAGGGGACCTGGATGTCGGTGGACGTCTCGCCCGACGGCCAGACCATCGCGTTCGACCTGCTCGGCGACATCTACCTCGTCCCGATCGCGGGAGGCGCGGCGCGCGCGATCACGAGCGGCCCCGCCTTCGACTCGCATCCGCGCTTCTCCCCCGACGGCCGGACGATCGCCTTCACGAGCGACCGCAGCGGCATCGAGAACGTCTGGCTCATGGACGCCGACGGAAAGAACCCCCAGGCCCTGACGACCGAGAAGGACTCCTACGTGCGCAGCGCCGCCTGGACGCCCGACGGCAACTACCTGATCGCGCGCAAGGAGGAGGGCAAGCGCGGCGGCATCCCGCCGGTCGAGCTCTGGATCTACCACCGCGAGGGCGGCGGCGGCATCAAGCTGACCTCCTCCGACGACGTGAACAACGCCGGCGGCCCCGCGGCCTCGAAGGACGGCAAGTCGATCTACTACGAGGCCCGGGCCCGCAAGTTCAACTACATCCCGAACCTGCAGGACGGGCTCTGGCAGATCTTCCGCTACGACCGCCAGCTCGCCGACAGCTTCCCCGTCACCTCCGGCTTCGGCGGCGCCGTGCGGCCCGCCCTCTCCCCGGACGGCAAGACGCTCGTCTTCATCTCCCGCCGCGACGACGACACCGTCATGGTCGCCCGCGATCTCGCCTCCGGCGCCGAGCGCATCCTCGCGCGCGCCGTGACGCGGGACGAGGAAGAGGGCTTCGCCCAGATGGACCTCTGGCCGAACTACGCCTTCACGCCCGACGGCAAGTCGCTCGTGTTCTCGAACAGGAGCAAGCTCTCGCGCATGGACTGTCGCGACGGGCGCAGATCGAGGAGATCCCGTTCACCGCGAGCGTCGAACAGTTCGTGGCGCCGCGCGTGACGTGGCAGGAGAAGGTCGAGAGCGGGCCCGTCAAGGCGCGCATCCTGCGCTGGCCCAACCAGTCGCCCGACGGCCGCACGATCGCCTTCGAGGCGTTCGGCCGCGTGTGGCTGCAGGAGATCTCGGCCGGCAAGACCGAGCGGCGCGCCGCGCCGCCTGACGAAGGACGACGCGACGCTGCCCCGCCGCGAGTACGCGCCCGCGTTCTCTCCCGACGGAAAGTGGATCGCCTACGTGTCCTGGAGCGACGCCGAGGGCGGCCAGGTGTGGAAAGCGGCCGCGGCGCCCGGATCGGCGCCGGTCAAGCTGACGCGGCACCCGGGCCACTACGCCAACCCGTCGTGGGCGCCGAAGGGGGATCGGCTCGCGGTCCTGCGCGGGTCGGGCCTCGAGTTCCGCGGCAAGCAGCCGGAAGAAGAGGACTTCTTCGAGATCGGAGTGCTCGACGCCGCCGGCGGGGAGATCCGCTACGTCGGGGCGGTCAAGCTCGCCGACGCGATGAAGTTCCATCCTCAGGCCTTCTGGAACGCCGACGGCACGCGCATCTTCTACCGCGACCCGGTCGAGGCGAAGAAGCCGACCGACGACCCGAAGAACGACCTCGTGTCCATCCGACTCGACGGCACCGACAAGAAGCGCTACCTCCGCTTCCCCGCCGTGGACGACCTCGTCCCCTCGCCCGACGAGCAGTGGGTGGTCTTCACGTCGCGCGACAACGTCTACGTGACGGCCTTTCCGGGCGTCCTGACGAAGGAGCCGCCCGAGGTCGGGTTGAAGGAAGGCGTCCGTGCCCGTCTACCGCCTTTCGGACGACGCCGGCGGATACGTGCGCTGGGCCGACGGCGGCAAGACGATCACCTGGGCCCTCGCGCAACACCTTCTACCGCCTGCCGCTCGCCGCGGCGGTCGAGTTCGCGCGCGCCGAGCGGCGCAAGGCCGAGGAGAAGGCCGAAGAAGGAAGAGGCGGCGAAGACGACCCCGGACACCGAGAAGGAAAAGGCCGACAAGGAGAAGGAGAAGGTCCAGGAGGCGCGCGTTCCGAAGTCCGAGACGATCGAGATAGCGCTGACGGCGCCCCGCTCCGCGCCCGCCAGGCTCGTTCCTTCTGCGCGGCGCGCGCGTCATCCCGATGCAGGGCGACCGCATCCTCGAGAACACCGACATCCTCGTGACCGGAAACCGCATCGCCGCGGTCGGGCCCTCGGGATCGGTGGCGGCGCCGGCCGGCGCCCGCGTCTACGAGGCGCAGGGCGAAGACCGTCATCCCGGGCTTCATCGACACGCACGCCCACCTGCACTACTCGGGGTTCGAGCTCTTCCCGGAAGCCAAGTGGGAGTACCTCGCCAACCTCGCCTATGGCGTAACGACCGTCTACGACCCGTCGGCGCCCTCGCTCGACGTCTTCGCGCAGGCCGAGGACGTCGAAGCGGGGCTGATGGTCGGCCCGCGCGTCTACTCTTCCGGCGACGTCCTGTACGGCGGCCAGCAGGCGGACATCTTCGCCGAGGTCAACAACCTCGAGGACGCGAAGCACCAGGTCCGCCGCATGAAGGCCTACGGGGCGCGGATGATCAAGGTCTACCAGCAGCCGCGGCGTTCGCAGCGGATCTACTTCGCCGAGGCCTGCCGCGAACTCCACATGCTCCTGACGGCCGAGGGCGCGGGCGAGCTCCAGACGGACCTCACGATGGCGATGGACGGGTTCACGGCGTGGGAGCACGCCCTTCCGGTCGCGCTCGGCAAGGACACGGTGGATTTCTTCGCGCAGTCCACCACCTTCTACACGCCCACGCTTCTCGTCGCCTACGGCGGCCCGTGGGGCGAGCTCTACTACTGGCAGACCGCGAACCCGCACGACGACCCGAAGTTGAACCGCTTCGTCCCCCACGAGGGGCTCGACCGCATGGCGCGGCGCCACCCCTGGATCTGGCCGGCGGAGTACCACTTCCCCACCGTGGCGCACGGCGCCGCGCAGATCCTGCGCGCGGGCGGCAACGTCGCCCTGGGCGCCCACGGGCAGCTCCAGGGCCTCGGCCCCCACTGGGAGGTCTGGGCGATGGCCGGCGAGGGCGCGACGCAGAAGAACTGGGCAATGACGCCGATGGAGGCCCTGCGCGCCTCGACGATCCTGGCGGCCGAGAAGATCGGCTTCTCGCCCGACCTCGGCTCGATCGAGGCCGGCAAGCTCGCGGACTTCATGGTCCTCGACGCCAACCCCCTCGAGGACATCCACAACACGACGAAGATCAAGTGGGTCGTCAAGAACGGCGAAGTCTGGGAAGGCGAGACGATGAAGAAGGTCTGGCCGCGCGAGGAGCCGGCGCCGACGTTCTTCTGGAAGAAGTGACCCGCGCGCCAGGCGCGCGGGTCATCCCGAGGGCGTGAGCCCGAGGGATCCCGGACTCGATAACCACCGTCGCTAATCGAGTACGGGATCCCTCGCTCCGCTCGGGATGACACCGTAAGGGCTCGGGTGACAGCGGGAGGATAGACTCCCGTCCCATGAAACGACTCCTCAAGTGGATCCTCGGCCTTGCCGCGGGCACGGTCCTCGTCGTCGTGACGATCGTCCTCATGCGGGCGTTCGACGCGCGCAGCAAGCCGGACCTGAAGCCGTGGCACGGGACGCTCGCCTCCGAGTTCCGCGCGAAGGACGCCAACGACAAGTCGACGCTGGCCGACTACCTCCGGATCGAGGACGCCGTCTTCGTGGAGATGGAGCGCGACGTCGTCGCGAAAGTCGCTCCCTCCGACCGCGCGCGCTACAACCGCTACGCGCCCGACGGCGTCGTCAACCCCCTCCGGTTCACCAAGAACTGGAACCGCACGTACGAGATGGTGCCCGAGGGCGAGATTCGCGGCGGCGTACTCCTCATGCACGGCCTGACCGATTCGCCGTACAGCGTCCGGGCCGAGGCCGAGCTCTACGCGCGCGAGGGCTTCTACGCGCTGGCGATCCGGGTTCCGGGCCACGGGACGATCCCCGGGGCCCTGACCGTGGCGCGGTGGGAGGACTGGCGCGCCGCGGCCCGGCTCGGCGCCCGGCACGTCCGCGGCCGCGTCCCGGCGCCGCTTCCCTTTCACGTCGTCGGCTACTCGAATGGCGGGGCGCTCGCCGTCCAGTACGCGCTCGACACGCTCGAGGACCCCGCCCTGCCGCGTCCCGACCGGGTCGTCGTCATGTCGCCGATGATCGGCGTCACCCGGTTCACGGGGGCGGCGGCCGTCATCGCGAAGCTCGTCACCGCCGTCGGCTCCGTCCCCTACTTCGCGAAGTCGCGGTGGATGGACGTCCAGCCCGAGTTCAACCCGTTCAAATACAACTCCTTCCCGGCCTTCGCCGGTGAGCAGACGGTCGAGATCACGCGGGCGATCCAGGCCTCGATCGAGCGGGAGGCCGCGAGCGGCCGCATCGCGAAGCTGCCGCCGATCCTCGCTTTCTCGTCGCTCGTGGACTCGACCGTGCAGACGTGGTCCACCGTGGACTCGCTCTTCGGAAGGCTCCAGGACAACGGCAGCGAGCTCGTCCTCTTCGACGTGAACCGGTCCGCCATGGCGATGGGATTCCTGAAGGACAATTTCGACGCGCGCCTGGCGGCCCTGCTCGCGAGCCCCAACCGCCACTACCGGCTCTCTCTCGTGACCAACGCCCGCGCCGGCGCCCCCGAGGCCGTCGCGCGCGTGCTCGCTCCGGGCTCGACCGAGGTCGTCGAAACCCCGCTCGGCCTCGCGTGGCCGCCGCAGATCTTCTCGCTCTCCCACCTCGCCGTGCCGTTTCGCCCGGACGACCCGCTCTTCGGCATCGCGCCGGACATGAGCGTGGACTACGGCGCGCGGCTCGGCCTGATGGCCCCTCGCGGCGAGCGCGGCGTGCTCACGGTGCCGATCGACCAGTGGATGCGGTTGAACTGCAACCCGTTCTACGAGTATCTCGAGGCGAAGGTCAAAGAGGCGATCCGCAGGTAGGACCTTTCGAACGCGCTCCGAATCTCGGCTGATGGAGCCGTTGCACGAATGCCTGCTGTCCCGGTCAAATCCGAGGGAGAATGCCTCCAAGCCGAGAGGTCGCTCCCGTGCCAAGGAAGCAGTCGGTAGTCTCCGGCTCGTCTCCCCCACCCTCTCCAGCACGTACCGCCGGATGTCGAGGCTCTGGTCCTCCATCGGCGCGTAGTAGCCGAAGCGGTGGACGCGCGAGGACATTCCCCGCTGCACGCCCTCGCAGATCGCCCAGTCCTGGCGGTTGATGAGGTCCCAGAACTCCACGGCGTCGGACGGGTCGAAGCCGGGCTTGCCCATCTCGAGGGGATCGAAAAGAAAGTCGCAGACGACGCGCGTGCGGTCGGGCGCCTCGGGCGTGAGGCGGAACGCGGCGACGTGATCGGGCGAGAGCGAGAGAAAGAGGTTGGGGTACACGAGCTCGCCCTTGTGCCGCACCTTTTCCTCCTCGGCGAGGCCGGCGAAGGGCGGCCGCGTGGTCGTCCCGTTTTTCGTGAACGTGAAGGCGCCGTCACGGTGCGGGATGCCGTGCTCCCAGTCGAGCCCGGCGCCGCCCCGTTCCTTGAACGCCGGCACGACCTCGCACAGCTCCGGGTGGACGCCCGCGCAGTGGTAGCACTCGTTGTAATTCTCGGCGACCACCTTCCAGTTGGCGCGGACCTCGTACTCGATGCGATGGGCCGTCGCCAGGGTCTCGAGCGGGTACCGCGAGAGACGCGCGGGAACGGGGCCGAGAGCGGCCGCGAAATCGCGCGCCGCCGGGCCCGCGGGCCAGAGGTTCAGGAAGAAGAAGCCTCCCCAGAGCGCGATCCCGACCGGATGGAGGGAAAAGTCCTCCTTGCGGAGGCTCGGGTCCTGGTTGAGAAACGGGGCGCCGAGGAGGCTCCCGTCCAGGCCATACGTCCAGGCGTGGTACGGGCAGCGGATCGTCGTTCCGGCCGCGTCCCCTGCGCAGAGGCGCGCGCCCCGGTGGCGGCAGACGTTGTAGTGCGCCTGGAGCCTGCCCTCGCGCGTCCGGGCGACCAGAAGGCTCTCCCCGAGCAGGTCGAGCACCGTCAGGCTGCCCGCCTCGGGCAGCGCGTCGGCGCGGCCCGCGCAGAACCATTCGCGCGAGAAGATCCGCTCGCGCTCGCGCGTGAAGATCTCCTCCGAGAGGTAGTACTCGCTCGGCAGCGACTTTTCGAGAGTCATGCCCGGGCTTCGGCTACTTGTCCTTGTGCTCGTAGTACTCGTAGGCCGACATGGGCTTCGAGTAGTCCACCGTCCACTTGCGGTTCTCCTGCGGCAGCTTTCCGAGGGCGCGGGCCATCTCGCGCACGTGGATGGCGACCGACCCGCAGCACGACCCGATGTAGTCGATGCCGAGGTCCTTCGCCTGCTGCGCCCAGCGCGCCATCTCGCGGCGCGAGTGCTGGAGCGGATCGAGCTCGAAGGGAAACGCCTCGAGGCTCGTGAAGTCCGGCTTCTCGGGGGTCGTCCGGTAGCCGACCGGCTGGCAGGCCACGAAGCCCTTCACGGCCTTGCGCATCTCCTCGATGAGAGGGAGCGTCGTCTCGGGGCCGCGCAGGCAGTTGATGCCGACGATGTCGGCGCCCGCGTCCTGGAGCGCCCGGGCGCAGTCCGCCGCCGTCTGGCCGTCGGAGGTCACCGGCTTGTTCTCGAAGCAGACGGTGACCATCACGGGAAGGTTCGTCTTCTTCGCGCACTCGACGGCGAGGAGCGCCTCGCCGAGCCAGGAGAAGGTCTCGCCGATCACGAAGTCGATGCCCTCCTCGACCTGCACCGCGAGCTGCTCGTCGAACGTCTTGCGGACGCGGTCGTAGGAGGCGGGGCTGCCGTGCTCGTACATCCACGTCAGCGAAAGATTCCCGGCGACGAGGCACCGGTCTCCCGCCACGTCCTTCGCGATGCGGACGGCGGCGCGGTTCAGGTCCTCCAGCCGGTTCTCGAGGCCGACGGTGGCGAGCTTGTCGCGGCTGGCGTAGAACGTCAGCGCCTGCAGCACCTCGGCCCCCGCCTCCCGAAACTCGACGTGAAGCTCCTTGAGCGCCTCGGGCCGCGTCAGCGCGACCTCGGGCGTGAACGGACCGGCGCGCACCCATCCGCGCTTTTCGAGCTCGAGCAGATAACCGCCGTCGCCGAGGACGGGACCGTCCTTGAGCCGTTCGAGAATCCCCTTCATGTTTGGCACAGCACTCCTCTCTTGTCAATCGAAGTTCCAGGTTCCATGTTCCACGTTCCAGGTCGGCGCCCTCATGGAACCTGGAACCTGGAACCTGGAACTTTCTCCCTCACGTATACGCCGCCGGTTCCTCGTCGCCGTACTCCCACTCGGCCTTGATCGGCTTTCCTTTCGCGAATCGCTCCGGGTCGAAGGCCGAGATGTCCACCGTCCTGCCACGACCGTCGAGAAGGAGCTCCGAGACCACCAGGCCGACGGCGGGCGAAATCTTGAAGCCCATTCCCGAGAATCCACAAACGACGTAGAGACCGGCGACGCCGGGCGCCTGGCCGATCAACGGGCGGAAGTCGGGGCTGACGTCGTAGACGCCCGTCACGCCGCGCCAGATGCCGGCTTCCGCGAGAGCGGGCACGCGGCGGACCGCACGCTCGACGAGCCCGGCCAGCGACTCGGGCGACGCCGACTGGGAGAAGGTATCGGGATCGGCCTCGGCTCCCCGCTTGCCCCAGAAATCCCCGACCAGCGTCAGGCCGCCGACCTCGGAACGGAAGTACGTCGTCGTGATGCCGTCGATGCACGCCGGGCCGGCCCCGCGAAATCGCGGCGGGTTCTTCAGGATCGCGACCACGTGGTACTCGCCCTCGACGGGCAGATCGAAGCCCACGCCCGCAAAGAGCGGGCGGCTCCAGGGCCCCGTCGCCGCGACGACCACGGGTGCCGCGACGTCGCCGCGATCGGTCTTGACGCCCGCGACGCGGCCGCCCGACGTCGCAAAGCCCGTGACGCGCGTCTGCGACCGGTAGACGACGCCCATCTCGCGGGCCCGTTCGAGAAAGTCGTTGGCCACGCCCGACCCGTCCCCGTAGCCCGACCCCGGCTCCCACGCCGCCAGAGGCACGTCGTCCACGTTCCAGTCGGGCACGATCTCGGCGAGCTCGCGCCGGTCGACGACGCGCGCGTCGACGCCGTGCTCGCGCTGCATCTCGACGTTCCTCTGAAGGCGCGGCAGCTCGCTCTCGGGCACGATGCGCACGAAGCCCGTCTGGCGGAAGTCCCCGTCCTTGCCGACGTAGTCCTTCCAGGCGCGGAAGATCGCGAGGCTCCTGACCGCGAGGTCCACCTCGGGCGGGAAGCTGTAGTGCATCCGCACGAGGGCCGACGAGCGGCCGCTGCCTCCCCCGGCCACGTCGCCCTTGTCGAGGACGAGGATGCGGCCCGCGCCGCGGCGCGCCAGGTGGAAGGCGATCGAGGCGCCCATCACGCCGGCGCCGAGGATCACGACGTCGGCCGTACGATCGAGATCGGCGCTCATGCGAATCGCCGCTTCAAGTCCTTGAGAACCTGTCGGGCGGCGTTGTGGCCCGGCGCTCCGGTCACGCCGCCGCCCGGGTGGGCGCCGGCGCCGCAGAGATACAGGCCGTCGACCGGCGTGCGGTACTGCGCAAACCCCGCGACCGGGCGCATGAAGAAGAGCTGCTCGAGGTTCAAGTCGCCGTGGAAGATGTTGCCCTCGGTCAGCCCGTAGGTCCGCTCGAGGTCGAGGGGCGTGAGGACCTGGCGCGCGACGACCGCGCCCGGGACGTTCGGCGCGTACTCGCCGATCTTGCGCACGACGCGGTCGCCCAGCAGCTCGCGGTGCTCGTCCCACGTGCCCTTCTTCGGCTTCCAGGGCACGTACTGGACGAAGCAGGTCATGACGTGCCGGCCCGGCGGGCAGAGATCCGGGTCCACGTTCGACGCCACGACGCAGTCCACCCAGAGCTCCTCGGGGATCTCGCCGAGCTTGGCCGTGTCGTAGCAGCGCTCGGCGAACTCGAGCGAGGGCACGAGCGTGAAGAGCGCCCGCTGCGGCTTCGTGAAGTCCTTCGGCATCCCGTTGACGCGGGGCTCCTCGGAGAGCACGAAGTTGACCTTCGCGCAGGGGCCGTCCATCTTGATCCCCGCGACGGCGCGGCGGAAGTCCTCGGGAAGCTCGCGCGGCTCGACCAGCGACAGGAACGTGCGCTTGGGGTCGGCGTTCGACAGAACGACCTTCGCCGCGATCTCGCGGCCGTCCTCGAGCACGACGCCGCGCGCGCGGCCGTCGCGCACCGTCACCCTTGCCACCGGCGCCTCGGTCCGGATCTCGGCGCCGAACCCGCGCGCCGCGGCCGCCATCGCCTGCGTGATCGCTCCCATGCCGCCGAGGACGTGGCCGTAAAAGCCCTGGAGCTCGTGCTCGCCGCCCGAGAGAAGGTGGAAGAGAAGTCCGAGGGCCGTGCCCGGCGAATAGGGTCCGCCGTGCTTGCCGTAGACGTTGTTGGCGAGAAAGAGAGCCTTGACCTTCTCCGACTCGTAGTTGCGGTCGAGGAAGTCGCCGAGGCTGCCCGTCAGAAACGACACCATCCGCGAGATCTCCCCGCCCGAGATGCCGCGGAAGCGCTTGCCGACCCGGAGGGCCTCGAGCACGCCGGCGAGGCCGCGGGTATGGACGTCGGGTGGAGGCTCGAGGAAGAAGGGCTGGAGGTAGCGCGCGAGCCGCTTCAGCTCGTCGTCCACCCGGACGAAGGTCTGCGCGTCGGCCGGCGAGAGCTTCGCGAGCTCGCGCACCGTGCGCTCGCGGTCCGACCACCAGGGCGCGACCGATCCGTCCGGAAAGGGGACGAGCAGGGCCGGATCGCACGGAACCATCCGCAGCCCGTGCCGCGGCAGATCGAGGTCCCGGATCACCTCGGGCCGCAGCATGCTCGCGATGTACGAGGTCGTCGAGGCGCGGCAGCCCGGAGCGATCTCTTCGGTCACGCAGGCGCCGCCGACGATGGCGCGGCGTTCGAGGACCAGTGTCGCGAGGCCGGCGCGCGCGAGATAGGCCGCGGCCGTCAGGCCGTTGTGGCCTGCGCCCACGACGATCGCGTCGTACGACGCTCCCCCCGCATGATTCGCAGTCATCGGCTCGGTTTGGTCCGTTTTCACGCTAGCACAAGTTGATTTTCGCGAAGTGGCTTTTATAGGATGACCATTAGTCATGAAAACTTCAGAGATCCGAACCGCCCCGGCGGCCGCCGCGCCGCCACGCCCCCGCGCCGAGGCCAAACGCGCGCGCATCCTCGACGCCTCCATGCGGCACTTCGCCGAGCGCGGCTACCACGCCACGCGCATCGAAGACATCGCCACGGAGCTCTCCATCGCGAAGGGCTCCGTCTTCCAGCACTTCGGGAGCAAGGAAGGCTTGTTCCTGGCCGGCTACCAGAAGGCCGTCGGCTCCTTCTCGGCCTGGCTCGACGCCCCCGCCGAGATCGTGGCGAAGGGCTTCTTCGCGACCCTCGACTACTGGCTCGTCCGCACGGACCGCCTGGTGCGCGAGAACTGGATCCCCTACCGCATGGCCCTGCTCGGCAACTACGGCACCGACCTCAAGCTGCGCCAGGAGATCAACCGCTTCCTGCGCGAGCGCGACCCGTACGGCACGGCGGCGTTCGTGCGGATGGGCGTCGAGCGCGGCGAGGTGCGCTCCGACATCGACGCGGCGATGATCGTCTCGATGATCGAGTGGACGGTCGAGCGCTTTCAGGACGCTCTCCTGACGGAGGAGCTCGACCCGGGCCTCTTTTCGCGCCAGGGCAACCGCGCCGAGAAGACCGCGGCGCGCATCGCGCAGTTCGTGGAGCTCATGCGGGGGGCGATCGGCGCCAAGCCGGCCGCGCGCCGCGCGGGAAGGTAAGGAGACGGCGCCATGAACCCTTCGACCTTCCGGTTCGACGAGGACCTCTCGTCGGCGGCCACGCTGCCTTCGACCTGGTATCGCGACGCGAGCGTGCTCGCCCTCGAGCAGGATCGGATCTTCGCGCGCACGTGGCAGCTCGTGGGCCACACCGAGCAGGTGCGGCTGCCGGGCGACTACTTCACCTGCACGGTGGCGGAAGAGCCCATCGTCGTCACGCGCGCCGAGGACGGCGCGATCCACGCCTTCTCGAACGTGTGCCGCCACCGCGCCGGGCCGGTGGCGCGCGGCTCCGGCCACCGCAAGGCCCTCATGTGCGGGTACCACGGCTGGACGTACGGCCTCGACGGGAAGCTTCTCGCGACGCCGGAATGGGAGGGCGTGCGCTGCTTCGAGAAGTCCGCGCAGGACCTGCCCCGGGTCCGCGTCGAGACCTGGGGACCGTTCCTCTTCGTCTGCCTCGACCCCGCCGTACCGCCGCTGTCCGAGGTCCTCGGCACGATCCCGCGCGAGACCGCGCACCTTCCCCTCGAGCACATGAGCCTCTTCAAGAAGATCGACTACGAGGTGGCGTGCAACTGGAAGGTCTACGTGGACAACTACCTCGAGGGATACCACATCCCGATCGTCCATCCCGAGCTCTTCAAGGAGCTCGACTACCGCGCCTACAAGGTCGAGACGGCGGCGTACCACTCCAAGCAGCACGCTCCGATCCGCTCGAAGAACGAGGACTCGCTCTACCGCCGCAATCTCCCGGAGGGCGCGGAGCCCGAGGCCCTCTACTACTGGGTCTTCCCGAACATGATGCTCAACCTGTACCCGGACAACCTGCAGACCAACATCATCCTGCCCCTCGGCCCCGACCGCACGATCACCCGCTTCGAGTGGTACGTCCTCGAGCCGAACAGCCCGGGCGTGGCCGAAGAGTTCGCCCGCTCGTTTGCCTTCAGCGACCAGGTCCAGCAGGAGGACATCGCGATCTGCGAGGCCGTCCAGAAGGGCCTGCGCTCGCGCACCTACGACCGCGGGCGGTACTCGGTCCTGCGCGAGAACGGGCTCCACCACTTCCACGCGCTGTTGTCCCAGGCCCTGCGGTAGGCTCTCCCGCATCGCGACGACGCTTTCCGACGAACGCTGCGCGACGGGCTCGCATGCGGCGGGGCTCCACCAGGGGATGGGGTTCCGCGACGTCCTCTTCTTCATCATCACCGCGGGGACGAACCTGCAATGGGTCGCGACGGCCGCGGCCGGCGGCGCGTCGGCGATCACCGTCTGGGGCATCGGTTTCTTCGCGATGGCGCTGCCCCTCGGCATCTGCGTCATCGCGCTGTCCTCGCGCCACCCCGAAGAGGGCGGCCTCTACGTCTGGACGAAGATCGCCTTCGGGGACTTCGCCGGCTTCATCACGGGCTGGTGCTACTGGATGTCGAACCTGCCCTACTTTCCGGCGGTCCTCTACTTCGCCGCCGGAAACGCTCTCTACGCCGGGCGGCAGCCGCTGGACCGGGTACTCGGCGAGCGCCCCGTACTTCATCGGCGCGTCCCTGATCGGCCTCGCGTTCGGCACGATCGTCAACATCGTCGGCATCGAGATCGGCAAGTGGCTGTCGAACATCGGGGCGATCGCCCGCTGGCTCGCGACGGCGCTGCTCCTCGTGGTCGGCGTCGCCGCCTACCTCAAGTTCGGCTCGGCCACCCACTTCACGGCGAAGACCCTCATGCCGGCGTCGCACCTGAAGGACATCATCTTCTGGTCCACGATCGCCTTCGCGCTGACGGGTCTCGAGTCCGCCTCGTTTCTCGGCGACGAGATCCGCGACGCCGAGCGCACCGTGCCGCGGGCGATCCTGGTCTCGCTCCCGATCATCATGCTGCTGTACCTCGCCGGGACGATCAGCGTCCTCGTGGCGCTGCCCGCCGAGGAGATCACGAGCATGCAGGGGATCATGCAGGCGATCCAGCGGGCGGAGGCCCGGATCGGCCTCTCCGGAATCTCGCCCTCTGGCGGCGGTCCTGATCACGATTACCGCGCTCGGCAGCGTCGGCGCCTGGCTCGCCTCGGTCGCCCGCATTCCGTTCGTCGCGGGCATCGACCATTACCTGCCGGAGTTCTTCGGCCGCGTGCACGCGAAGTGGGGCACGCCCTGGGTCGCGCTGCTGTCGCAGGCGCTCATCACCGGCGGTCTTCGTCTTCCTCGGGCAGGCCGGCACGTCCGTGCGGGGCGCCTACGACGCGCTCGTGAGCATGACGATCATCTGGTACTTCATCCCGTTCCTCTACCTCTTCGCCGCCGCGATCAAGCTGCGCGGCGAGGCGAAGATCCCGGGCTTCCGCATCCCGGGAGGCAGCGCGGGCGTGGCCGTTCTCGGCGTCGTCGGCCTCGTCACCACCCTCGCCTCCATCGTCCTCTCGCTCTTCCCCGCGGAGAACGACCCCAACAAGCTCTTCGCCGTCGTCAAGGTGGTCGGGCTGACCGTCGCGATGGTGGGGATCGGGGTGATCGTGTTCTGGCGGGGGAAACGTGGGGTCCGAAACGTGGGGTCAGACCTTGAATCTGTCCTCTTCGACGGGCACTCGTCGGAACGGATTCAGAGTCCGGGAACGGTCGGCCGGGGTGCCGCCAGGACCTGGTGAGGACAGATTCCCGCTCTGACCCCTAGGGGCCGTAGAGCGTCAAACCGAACGTCGCGTCGAGAAACGCCGCCATCTGGGCTCGCGTGTTGGGGTTGTCCGGACAGTAGTTGCCGCTGCCGCAGCCCGCGGTGATCCCCTCGGTGGCCAGCTCCTCGATCCAGGGCGCGAAGGAGCTGCCCGCCGGAACGTCCCCGAACATGCCGGAAGCGGGCGGCGGGACGTAGGCGCTGCCGTGCTTCGCCTTGAGGAGGAACACGGCCATCTGCGCGCGCGTGACGGGCCGGTCCGGGCAGTACTGGTTCGTGTCGCAGCCGGCCGTCACGCCGCTCGCCGCGAGATCCTCGATCCAGTCGAGCGCGAACGCTCCCGGAGGGACGTCCGTGAACCTCGTGCCCGTGCCGGGCGGCGGCGCGTAGACGGCGCCGAGCTTGCCCTTGAGAAGAAACACGGCCATCTGCGCGCGCGTGATCGAGGATGACGGGCAGTAGTTGCCGCCGCTGCAGCCGGCCGTCACGCCGTGGTGGAAGAGCGTCTCGATCTTCTCGTAGAAGGTGTCCGACGACGGCACGTCGGGAAAGCTGCCGCCGATGTGGAGCGTCCACGTCTTCGTCGCGGTGCCGCCGATCGTCTCGGTGAACCCGGCGTCCCAGTGCGACATCGGCCGCGCGGGAGGGCTCGAGACGGAGAGGGCGAAGCAGTTTCCGGTCGCGTCGAAGCAGCTCGCCGGCTGGCCCGAGGCCGGGGAGCCGTAGGCCGCCGAGGAGTCGGCGATCGTGTACGCCGCACCGGCCGGGCCCGAGAAGCCGGACGCGACGCCGTACAGCGCCGCGGACGCGCCCGCGGCATTCTCCCAGGAGGGCTCGACGATCACGGTCTCCCCCGGCTCGAACACGCCGTTCTGGTCGGACGACCCGCCCGCGCGGACGTCCACGGCGAGCGCCGGCGAGAGCGGGGACTTCCATCCGAGCGTCACGACCTCGAAGTCGTCGGCCGTCAGCGATCCGAAAGCCGGATTGAGCACGTCGTTGTCCCAGCGGTCGTCCCACGTCCCGCTGACGTACATGTCGCTGCCGTTGTCCGCCACGATCAGGCCGTACTTCTTCATGGCGCGGAAGATCTTCTGGATCTCGGGCGCGAAGCCCGAGATGTCCTTCGACGCCTTCAGCCGCAGGCGCGCCCCCATCGGCGGGGCCGGCGGATCCTGGAACCCCGCCAGGTGCGAGGCCGGGTACACGTAGCCCTTGGTGTGGCGGACGGTGAAGCGGAAGGCGTGGCGGATCTCGTCCGGCCCGAAGACCTCGTCGTAGCGCACGAGGCCCGGCAGGATCGCCAGGCCCGCGGCGTCGGCGGAGGTCCAGCCGTCGGGCCGGCGGTCGTTGGTCTTGAGGTCGAAGAACGCCCCCGAGTAGGCCGTCCACTGCGAGCCGTCCCACCAGACGTTGTAGAGCTCGTAGAGGAATCGGTTGTCGCGGTCGACGATCAGCACGTGGCGGTCCTGGTCGCCGGTGTCGTCGATGTTCCCGGGATCGCCGCCCTCGACCCAGTGCGCCTGCGTGATCGCGGCGTCCGGAACCGGGTAGAACGGGTACGACGTCTCGGTCGAGTGGTCCACGCCGTCGCTCTCCGAGGGCTCGACGAACTGGACGGTCTTCTTCGGCTGGCTGCCGTCCACCACGACGTACGGGAAGCCGTAGATGCTGATGCCGTCCTGCTGCGTGCCGCCGAAGTCGGGGTGCAGCGGACGCGGGCTGCCGTTGTCGATGTACGCGATGTAGCCGGCCGAGCCGGGATCGACCGGCGCCGCGTCGACCTCGGTGCTCCACCAGTTCGTGGGCGGGTAGAGCGACGCGGGCCCCGGCAGGCCGGCCTCGAGGCGCGGCGGCATGGACTGCGCCGCGGCGGCGGCGGCGAGGAGGCCGCCGGCGAGCGCCGCGAAAAAAATAGGCGCGTCGCGTGTCAACGTTTTCATGCGGGGATCGTCGGAAACGATTATGGGGCGGACGCCGCCTTCAATACACCTGACCGATCGGACAGCCCGCGCGCGGCGCGGCGCCCTGTCCTTCTTCGGACCCGACGGGCAGTCGCGCCGCGTCCCGCCGGGCCGTAACCTCTCTCCCACCTTGACGTTCAAAGCCGGACCCGCTGTGACGCGCGTCACCCTCGCCGACGTCCGCCGGGCCCTACAATCCCGGAACTTTCGACAAGACATTGTTTTTGGCGGCAGTCAGAAAGGACACATGCCGATGAGAGAACGACCTTCTCCCCGGATGCCGTTTTCGTCTCTTCTCGCGAGAGGGGCCGCGCGCGGCGCGACGGCGATTCTCGCGACCCTCGGACTGCTGTCCGGGGGTACTGCCCACGGCGCGACGACCGCGACGCCGTTTCAGCTCGCCTACGCATACGGGACCTCGGGTCCCGCAGGCGGCGGCACGGCGATCAACCTCGTCGGCAACCAGTTCCTGCCGGGCGCGACCGTCACGATCGGCGGCGTCGGCGTCGGAGCAGTCGTCACGAGCTCGACGCGCATCGGCGTGACCTCGCCGTCTCTGACGGCGGGGACGCTGTACGACATCGTCGTCAACAACGGCGGCCCCTCGAGCGTCCTGCCGAAGGGCTGGCTCGCGGACTTCAACGACGTCCCCGCGGCGAGCCCGTATCACGCCCCCGTCGAGACGATCTTCCGAGACGGCATCACGGGCGGCTGCAGCGGCGGCAACTATTGCCCGGCTTCTCCGATCACCCGCGGGCAAATGGCTGTCTTTCTGCTGCGCGCGGAGCACACGTCTGGCTACGTGCCTCCGCCGGCGACCGGCACGGTCTTCGCCGACGTTACGGTGAACACGCCCTTCGCGGACTGGATCGAGCAGCTCTACGCGGAGGGAATCACGGGAGGCTGCATCGGCGGCACTCCTCCCAGCTACTGTCCCTCGTCGCCGGTCACGCGCGCGCAGATGGCGGCCTTCCTCCTGAAGGTCTACCACGGCACCAGCTACCTGCCGCCGGTGGCCACGGGAGTCTTCTCGGACGTGCCGACTTCCATGCCCCTGGCTCCGTGGATCGAGGAGCTCGCGCGGCTCTACGTGACGAGCGGCTGCGGCGGCTCCCAGTACTGCCCCGCCAACAACGTCACGCGCGGCCAGATGGCCGTCTTCCTCGCGAAGACCTTCCACCGCCCCGAAGGCACGCGCTTTCTCGAGCAGGCGACCTGGGGGCCCAAAGACTCGGAGATCAGCGGCGTGCTCGGCACCGGCTACCTCTCGTGGCTGGCCGCCCAGTACTCGCTGCCGGCGTCGATCTATCCCCCGCAGAACCTGGTGCCGGACAACACGCCCACCAACTGCGGCGACGGCACGGGCGCTTCCCCGCCAAACTGCGTTCGTGACAACTACCGCACGTACCCGTTGTACACGACGTTCTACACGAACGCCCTGTACCAGCCGGACCAGCTGCGGCAGCGGGTCTTCTTCGCGCTGCACAAGCTCGACGTCATCTCGACCAACTCCATCACCCGGCCGAGCCAGGTGATCCCGTACCTGAACCTGCTCGTGAACAACACGTTCGGCAACTATCGCGACATCCTCTACGACCTCACGCTCAACCCGGCGATGGGCGCATACCTGAACACGAACACGTCGACCAAGAACAGCCCGAACGAGAACTACGCCCGCGAGGTCATGCAGCTCTTCTCGATCGGAACGGACCTCCTCAACCAGGACGGCTCGACGCAGAACGATTCGATTTCGGGACAGCCGATGCCGACCTACGACCAGTCGGTCATCGACAACCTCAAGCTCGTCTTCACGGGGTGGAAGATCCCGAACGTGACGGTCCCGCCCCTTGCCGGCGACAGCGGTGAGACGAGCGGCGACTACCTGAACCCGATGACGCTCCAGACCTCGAACCACAACACCGGCGAGAAGGACCTCTTCGTCGGGTTCCTTCCGAACCTCAACGGCGACGGCTCGCCCACGGTGATCCCGGCGGGCCAGACGGGCGACCAGGACATGAACATGGCGATCGACGCCCTGTTCAACCACCCGAACGTCGGGCCCTACCTCGCGCGCGAGCTCATCCACCAGCTCGTGACCTCGAACCCGTCGCCGGCGTACATCGAGCGCGTGGCCGGTTTCTTCAACGACAACGGCGCGGGCCAGCGCGGCAGCCTCTGGGCGATGGTCAAGGGCGTGCTGCTCGACCCCGAGGCGCGCAACGCCCCGACCGACACTTTCTACGGCAAGCTCAAGGAGCCGGCCCTCTACGAGCTCGGCATACTCCGGGCCTTCAACGCGCAGTCGGCCAACCGCAGCACGACGTCCGACGGCGCCCTCTCGACCTGCGGCAACTGCTCGCGCGACCAGGGCCAGGAGGTCTTCAAGCCGGCCACGGTGTTCAGCTACTTCCCGCAGGACTACTATGCGCCGCCCGCGAACGCGGGCCTCTTCGGCCCCGAGTTCGGCATCATGGACGCCTCGACGTCCCTGAAGCGCGCCAACTTCGTCAACACGATCGTCTTCTCGAGCTTCGCGATCAGCTGCTCGGCGACATCGTGCTACACGCCCAACGGCACCTCCATCGACCTGACCGAGCTCCAGCAACTCGCCCCGACTCCGGCGAACCTCGTGGACCGGCTCAACCGGCTGATGCTCCACGGCACGATGTCGGACGCGATGAGGACTTCGATCACCACCGCGGTCAATGCCGTCTCGCCCTCGACGGACACGTTGAAACGCGCCCGCCAGGCGCTTTATCTGGTCGCGACGTCGTCGCAGTACCAGGTGCAGAGGTAACGCCATGTCGCATTCCAGAAGGGACTTTCTCCTCCGGACGACCTGCGCCGCCATGAGCGCGGCCGCGTTCCAGGGAACGCTGCGGCAGTTCGGCCTGGCCAACCTCCTGGCCACGCCCAACTCCGTCACCGGCAACTACCGCGCGCTCGTCTGCATCTTCCTGAACGGCGGGAGCGACTCCAACAACCTCGTCGTCCCGACGGACAGCACCAACTACGGCCAGTACGCGGCCGGACGCCCGGGTCTCGCGCTGCCGGCCGCCGGAAGCGCGGGGGGCGTTCTGCCCTTCGCGGCCGGGCCCGGCGTCGACGCCTGGCCAGACCTTCGGCCTGCATCCGAACATGCCGGAACTCGTGAGCCTCTACGACCAGGGCAAGATCGCCGTCGTGACCAACGTCGGCCCGCTCGTCGAGCCGATGACCCAGGCCGAGTACATGGCCAACAGCAAGCCGAAGCCCTACGCCCTCTTCTCGCACTCCGACCAGGTCCAGGCCTGGCAGTCCGGGCCGCGCCGACATCAAGATCTCGACGGGCTGGGGCGGCCGCGCCGCGGACGCGGTCGTGGACTGCAACGCGGGCGGCGGCGGCTTTCCGACGATCACCTCGATCGCGGGATCGCAAACCTTCTGCATCGGCCTGAAGCGGCCGCTCTCGATCGGCACGGGATCGCTCACGAGCGTCCTGGTCCTGAACGGTTTCACCGGCTCCGCCACCGACGTCGCGCGCCGCACCTCCATGGACGAGCTGAGGCAGATCGACCGTGCAACCGCGTCCATGATCGCCGCCGCCAGCTCCACCACGCAGCAGGCCGTGGACATCAGCGCCGACTTCTCGACCGACCCGACGATCAACACGGTCTTCCCGAACACCGGCCTCGCCAACCAGTTGAAGCAGGTCGCGAAGGTGATCAAGCTCGTCCAGAACGCGCCGGGCCTGAGCCTCTCGCGCCAGATCTTCTTCGTCTCGCAGGGCGGCCACGACACGCACCAGAACCAGCTGACCGACCAGGGAAACAACTTCCTGGACCTCTCGCAGGCGATGAATGCCTTCTACGCCGCGACCGTCGAGCTCGGCCTCCAGAACAACATCACGACCTTCACGCTGTCGGACTTCGGCCGCACGCTGCAGCCCTCGGGCTCGGGCGGCTCGATCGGCTCCGACCACGGCTGGGGCAGCCACCAGCTCGTCATGGGCGACGCCGTGCTCGGCAACAACTTCTACGGGACGCCCAACCAGTCGACGGGCAAGATCTTCCCGACGCTCCAGGCGGGCGGCATCGACGACACCACGAACAGCGGGTCGAGCGGCCGCGGCCGCTGGATCCCGACGACCGCGTTCGGACCAGTACGGCGCGACGCTGGCGAAGTGGTTCGGCGTCGCCGACCTCGACATGGGAGCGGTGTTCCCGAAGATCGGCAACTTCGGCACCGGCGGACCTCGGGTTCATGGGCTCCCCTCCGGGATCCTGCTGAGGAGTCGGCCTCGCGAACGGGGGCGGCGATCGGCCGCCCCCGCCGCTTTTCGACGGAACGAACACGACCGTGAAACTCACCAAACCGATCTCGATCCTGGCTCCCGCCCTGGCCGCGGCGTGGCTCGCGCGGGCCGCGGCGGGCCCCACCGTCTCCTTCGAGGTGTCGCCCCCGAACCCGGTCGCGGGCCAGGCGGTGACGCTGCACGACACCTCGGCGGAGCCGGCCACGAGCTGGCTCTGGGACTTCGGCGACGGCGCGACCGCGAACACCGCCGCCCCGGCCCACGCGTGGAGCGAGCCCGGGACGTACACGGTGCGCCTCGATTCGCAGGGATCGCACGCCGAGACGACGGTCACCGTCTCCGCCGCGACGGCGCTGCGCCTGCTGGCGGCGCACCCCTTCGAGATCTCGATCGACGCCGTCGACCCGTCCAACGGCAATCCCTCGCCGGCGCAGGCGATCGCCATCAGCGACCGCTTCGGATGGTTCAGCTTTCCGGGCCTCACCCACGATCCGGGCAACCCCGAGGTGACGGTCAAGGTCCTCGAGGCCCCGACCTTCGGCCACTACTGGATCTTCTGGAGCGCGATGACGAGCCTCGAGTACACGATGACCGTGCGCGACATCGGCACCGGGCAGGTCCAGGTCTACACGAAGGACGGGCCGAGCGCCTGCGGCGGCTGGGACACGGAGAGCTTCCCCTTCGCGCCGACGCCGACGCCCTCGGCCGGCGGATCCACGCCTACGCCTTCGGGCCCGACCCCCACCGACCCTCCCGGCACGACGCGAACCCCGACGCGCACGCGGACGGCGACCGGTACGGCGACGCCCACCGCGACGATCACGCCGACGGCCACGCCGACCGCCACGCCGAGCGGGCCGACGCACATCACGCTTGCGCGCGCGATCGTGGAATTGGGCCTGGTGTCCCTCGGGAGATCAGGGTACGCCGGGCAAAGCCTGCCAGGCCGGAACCTGCCCCTACACCGTCGGCGTTCAGGGCGAGGTAACCCTGCACATGGGCTGCACGTACACCCTGACGCTCTACAACAGCGACGGGGCGCCGGAAGATGCGGACTACCACGCGATCAACCAGGTCATCGCGCGTCGGCACTACGCTCATACCGGCCACCATCATTCCCAAGAGCACGATCCTGCCTCCCATGACGATCGTCGTGCCCGCCGCGACCGACCCTTACGATCTCCTCTTCCAGTGCACGAACGACACCTGCGGCAGCCCGACCCAGCACGAGATGATGATGATGGGCTCCATCATCCACGTCGTCCCGTAACCCACCCGCGGCCCGTCTCGCCGCGGTCTCCTGTGACCGCGCCCATCGTCTCGGATATCCTTCGCCCTCGATCCCCCGGAGGAGCCGGCATGGCCGAGGCCACGTCCAACATCGAACTGGCGCACGAGGTTCACGAGCAGGGTCATCACGGCGGCGGCTCGCATCCTCACCGCCAGGAGTGGATCGAGATCCTGGCCGTCGGTGCCAAATCCACCAGGCCCGCGTCGGCCTGATCGCCGTTGCGATCGTGATGTTGTGCTTCGCGATGTTCTGGATCGCCACCTTTCCGCGGGCCTGACCCGCTCCGGAGACGCCATGGCCCCTTACGACGAAAAGCCCTTCCGCGCCGAATCCGAGGCGGCCAACGAGCCGTCCGAGGTCCACATCCGCATGGGCCACCCGCGCGTGCGGCCGCACGTCGTGCCGGCCGAAGGCAAGACCGGCGACCTCACGAAGCACGACTTCGTCACGAGCTTTCTCGTGGCATGGCAGCCCTCGCCCACGCCTCCCGCCCACTGGATCGAGCTCCTGCGGCAGGCGCCCTTCGGCACGCAGGCGATCCACGCCCGCGACCTGCACTGGGACGGCCGGTCCTTTTCGATCGAGCTCCTGAACGAGGCGGACATCGAGGCCTACGCGATCGAGATGCCGGACTGGGTCGCCTTCGCCAACGCCGAGTTCGGCCGGCGCGTGCACACGCCCGCCGAGCAGGCGCTCGAGGAGGCGCGCCAGCGCGCCGAGGCGCTGGAGAACCGGCTCCAGAAGCGCTGAGTCGCCGGCCGATTACTTTGCCGCGGCGGGCGCGGCGGCGGCGCTCTGGTTCGCCGCCAGGAGCTTGGCGAGGACCTCGTCGTAGTAGGGCTTCTCGCGCAGCCCGGCGTACTTGCCCGGGAAGTACGCGAGCGTCAGGTCCGCCCGCTGGGCGGCCGCGTCCATGTTGTTGAGGACGACGGCCAGGCGCTGGTCGTGCGGCAGGCGCGTGTTGTCGATCATCGGGAAGTCGAAATGGCCGAGCCAGAACTCGGTCGACACCGTTTCCGCGCCGGTGGGCTCGGCCGTACGGACCGTGACCCGGAGCTGGACCTGTTCCGTGGCGCCGTCGAAGCCGAGGACCTCGAGCTTGAAGTTGCGCGTCACGCCGTCCACCTTGAGATCCCGCGCCACGAACGGCACGAGCGATTCCCCGTCCGGGGCGACGAGAGACAGGGACTTGCCGTCCACGGCCGCGTCGAACGTGGCGCCGCCCTCCTCGATCACGAGCATCTGCTTCTGCGTGACCTCCTCGGCCACGCGGTTCAGGCGCGCGAGATAGTCCGCCCGCTGGGGAATGTCGCGCACCTGGCGCGCGAGGTGGAGAAAGAGGGGCTTGAGGTTCAGGGACTCGTGGAAGTTGTAGACGAGCAGCTCGAGGTTCAGGACCTTCTGCTCGAGGTTGCCCGCCCCGCCCCCGAGGAAGGAGTTGATGATCGAGGTGAACATGTCCTTGCGCAATGCGCTCTCGGATTCCTCGCGCTTGCTGATGAGCTCCGAGTAGAGCCGCGCGTTGGTGTCCCCCGTCTGCATCCGCTCGCGCAAGGCCGACTCGCGGGCCTCGCGCTCGCGCAGGTAGCTCGACGTCCAGAAGCCCAGGACCGCGACCGCGAGCGCGGTCAGCAATCCGCCCAGTGGATGCAGGACGATGGCGGCCTTGTCCCAGCCGTCCCGTTCCTCGCGCATTACTTTCTCGCCAGGACGAGCTTGCCGCCCTCCTCGCGGACGGCGACGTCGACCTTGCTCGGTCTGTCGAAGAGGGTGACCTTCAGCGAAGGGCTGGACCCCTTGTAGTCGACCGACAGCGTGCACTCGCCGGTCGCCGACGTCTTGAGGCTGTAGGAGCCGAAATCGTCGGTCTTCGCGGCGGCCGAGGCGGCGCCGCACTCGAGCTTCACGGCGACCCCCGCCGGGAGCGGCTTGCCGTTCTCGCTGACCGTCCCGTGGATCTCGGCCGCGGCGGCCACCGACGCGCCGGCGATCAACGCGGCCCCCAGAAGCAGGCTTTTCTTCATTTCGGGTCGTCCTCCCACCGGCACTCTAACGAATGCCGTGGCGAGGCGCATTCCGGGAATGCCGGAAAGGGAGATCCCGCGTTGTAACGTTGGGACCTGTCATGCCATCAAAGGGAATGCCGTGACGAACCTGAGCGACCCGCCGCGATCCTCCGAGATCACGCCGGAATCGGTCTACGCCGACCGCCGCCGCTTCTTGAAGAACTCGCTGGCGTTCGCCGCGACGGCCGCGGCCGTGGGCGGCGGCCTCGCGTGGCTGACCGGCGGCCGCCGCGCCCGCCGGGCGGAATCGGGCGCCGTCGCGGGGTCGGAGCTGCCGCCGGTGCGCCCGGGCCCCTTCGCGACGGACGAGCCCCGGACGAAATTCGAAGAGGTCACGACGTACAACAACTTCTACGAGTTCGGCACGACCAAGGAGGATCCATCGCGCCTGTCCGGATCGCTGCGGACGCGGCCCTGGACCGTCGCGATCGAGGGCGAGGTGCACCGGCCCCAGACGGTCGGCATCGACGACCTGCTCCGCTGGTTCCCGCTCGAGGAGCGCGTCTATCGGATGCGCTGCGTCGAGGCGTGGTCCATGGTCATCCCCTGGGACGGCTTCCCTCTCGCAGACCTGATCCGGCGTGTCGAGCCGACGTCGCAGGCGCGCTACGTCGCTTTCACCACGCTGCTCGATCCCGCGCAGATGCCCGGGCAGCGGGTCGGCGTTCTCGACTGGCCGTACGTCGAGGGGCTGCGCCTCGACGAAGCCATGCACCCGCTGACGCATCCTGGCCGCGGGCCTCTACGGCCGCGTTCTCCCGAACCAGAACGGCGCCCCGCTGCGCCTCGTCGTGCCGTGGAAGTACGGCTTCAAGGGAGCGAAGTCCATCGTCAAGATCACGCTGACACGCGACCAGCCGCGCACGGCCTGGAACATCGCCGGGCCGGACGAGTACGGCTTCTACGCCAACGTGAACCCGGAGGTCGACCATCCCCGCTGGAGCCAGGCGACGGAACGGCGCATCGGCGAGCTCCACCGGCGCCCGACCCTGCCCTTCAACGGATACGCCGAGCAGGTGGCCGGCCTGTACTCCGGCATGGACCTCGTCCGCAACTTCTGACGCCAGAGCAATGAGCGCCCTCTTCGCGGCCGGCGGCAAGCGGCCCTGGTTGAAGCCCGCGGTCTTCGTGGGTGCCCTCGCGCCGCTCGGCGCGATCCTTCTCCAGGCCTCGCGGGGCGAGCTCGGCGCCAACCCGATCGCCGAGGCTCTCAACCGGCTCGGCCTGACCGCCCTCGTCCTGCTGATCGCGTGCCTCGCGTGCACGCCGGCGCGCGAGGTGTCTCGGCTGGACGTGGGCGATCGGGCTGCGGCGCATGCTCGGGCTCTTCGCGTTCTTCTACGCGGCGCTGCACTTCTCGACGTACGCCGCGCTCGACCAGGGATTCCATGCCCGCGCGATCCTCGCCGACGTGACGAAGCGCAAGTTCATCTTCGTCGGGTTCAGCGCGTTCGTGCTGCTCGTGCCCCTGGCGGCGACCTCGACCGCCGACTCGGTGCGGCGCCTCGGCTTTCCGCGATGGAAGCGCCTCCATCGGCTGGTCTACCTCGTCGCCGTCCTCGGCGCCATCCACTTCTTCCTTCGCGTCAAGAAGGACGTCCGCGAGCCGGCGGTCTACGCGGCCGTGGTGGCGGCTCTCCTGCTCGCCCGCGTGTTCGTGCTCGTCCGGGACCGCCGCCGGCGGCGGTGACGCCTACTTCTTCTCGAGGGCGCCGAGGGCCGCGAGGACCTCGTCGCTGTGCGGGGCGGGCTTGACGCTCAGGAAGACCTTCGCGACCTTGCCCTCCGGGTCGATGAGAAACGTGTTGCGCGCCGAGAGCGTCGTCACGCCGTAGTTCGTCAGCGAGCCGTATTCGCCGGAGACCTTCCCTTCGGGATCCGACAGCAGCTTGAAGGAGAGCCCCTCCTTCGTGCAGAAGTCCTTGTGGGAGGCCGCGCTGTCGACGCTCACCCCGAGGATGACGGCCCCGAGCGCTTCGTACTTCTTCAAGTCGCGCTCGAAGTTGTGGGCCTCCAGGGTGCAGCCGCTCGTGAAGTCCTTCGGGTAGAAGTACAGCACGACCCACTTGCCGCGGTAGTCGGCCAGCTTCACGGGCTGGCCCTCGTTGCTCGTGAGCGTGAACGCCGGGGCCGGCGATCCGGCGGCGGGCGGCTCGGCCGCGCGGGCCGATGCGGCGCCGACGGCGACAGCGAGGACGAGAAGGGCTCCGAGGAGAAAACGGCGATCGGACATGGGTCAGCTCCTTTTGAAGGATCGATCTTATTGCGAGATGCCCCTCGCGCCGCGGGATTGTCCCGTTCTTAAGATCGCGGCGACAGCAACGCGCTCCAGTTCAGGATGCCGTTCCAGAGAAAACGGTAGTCCGAGTGGTTCAGGTCGCGGTGCATCGGGCTGAAGTTGATAGGCGATCACCCGGCCCTTTCCGGACGGCACGTCCAGGATCGCCGGCCGGCCCTCGAGGTCCTCGAGACGCTTGCCGCCGCCCGAGACGACCATCGCGGTGTCCTTGGAAGCGCTCGCCTTGTCCGTCTTGTCCGTCCTTGTCCTCGGCCTTGTCGTCGGCCGCGAAATCCCGCTCGTCCTTCGTGGGGCGCAGCCCCCACTGGAGAACCACGAATCGGCGGTCGTTCGGGCGCACGGAATACACGTTCAGGTCCGTGCGGAAGGCCGAGGTCTCGAGCGGGTACCCGTAGGCGAGGGGGTGCTCGGGCCGCGCGAACTTGACCTTGAGCTCGACGCCGGGCGTGTAGGGAGATCCGCCGCCGCGCTGGACGCCGCGCACGAGGCCGCCCTCGAGAGGCAGCGCCGAGCCGTTGCCGAGCGTCAGCATCAGGCCGCCGGAGTTGATGAACTCCTGGAGGTTCGCCATGCCGCCCCAGCCGATCCCGCCGGTCGTGTCGTCGGACGCGTCCGGCACGCCGTGGCTCGGAAACTCCGGGGTCTTCGTGTAGGGCATCGGGCCCCACTTCGTGTCGATGCCCTGCATCTGGCTCTTCCAGCTCTCGGCAGTTGTCGCCGTAGAGGATGACGTCGTACTTGTCGCGCAGCTTGCCGGCGCGGATCTCCTCGTCGCGGATGTAGTCGTACGGGATCTTCTCGAGGTCGAGCGCCATCCGCAGCCACCCGGTCGCCTCGGTGTCCGACCAGAGGTGCCACACGGCGATGCGCGGTATCGGCGCCGCGTGGGAGAGGACCGCCGGCTCGGCGGAAACGCTCTCGAAGTCGAGGCCGAGCTCGCCCGCCGCCGACGCGAGCGCGGGGCCCACGCCCGCCTGCGCCGGGACGATCCAGGAGCCCGCCGGATACTCCGTCCCGCCCGCCTTGAAGGGCTTCTCCGCGATCGAGACCTGGAACGACGAGAGGCGGAAGCGGGCCGCGAGCAGCGCCTCCTGGCCCGTGTCCTTCAGAAGGTAGACCGGCCCCGAGCCCGAGACGCGGCCCGACACCGTCGGCGCCGTCACGACCGGCGTCAGCGCGGCGCTCACGATTTTCTCGTCGTCGATGCGCTTCGCCTCGAGGCCGTAGTGCACCGGCAGGGCCCACGACACGTCGTCGTACGGCTCGTAGGGCGTCTCCGACGGGAACTTCTGCGGCTCGAGCAGGTCGACGGCGTAGTTGCGGTAGGGCTGATCGAGCCTGACGACGAAGCTGCCCTTCGCGAACGTGCCTTCCTTGACGGTGACGGGGGCGTCCAGGCGAGCGACCTCGATGCGGTGGCCGAGCAGGATCCCGATCATCTGGGCCACGCGGCGCGGGTCGCCCTGGCCGTCCGGGATCACGAACGCGTACGGCTTGCCCTTCACGCCCTTCTGCCAGGAGTTGTACCCCTTGCGGTAGAAGTTGCGCAGGACCTCCTTCGAGTTCTTCGCGGTCCAGTCCAGGATGGAGAGGCAGCCCGTCTCCATGTAGTTCGTGTTGTCCCGCAGCGACCACACGAACCTCTTCTCCGGCGGCCAGGCGCGATACCACTCGCGGTCCGTGACCGGGCGGTCCACGTACCGGTGCGTGGGCCGCAGCGTGCGCTCGACCGTCTCGGCCGTGTGGTTGCCGAACGTCTCGTAGCCGCGCCCCAGAGAGTTGTGGTTCGACGCGACCGAGTCGAGGTAGTGCAGGCCCCAGGACTCGCCGAACCCCCAGGTCCAGACGCCCGGCATCCCGAGCGCGGTCATCGCGTCCACCTCGTGGAAGGAGGTCTCGAGCCACTCGTTGATCGCGATGGGGTCGAGGTTGACGTTGTACGGGCCCGTGCCGTTCCACGTATGGAGGAGCGGGATGGATTCGTGGAGGTCGTGCACGGCCGTCGGGTGGTAGTCGTAGAACATCGCGTGCACCGCCTGCGTCAGCTTGAGCGCCTTCTGGTGCGTGTCGCGGTTGTTGTCGTGAAAGACGTAGTAGCCCCAGTAGGGCGGCGACATCTCGGGAAGGTTCTCGTAGTCGGTCTTCCCCTTCAGGTACCGGTAGAACCAGTCGACCACCTTGTCGCGGCCGTCCGGCTCGGAGACGGGGTTGATGAGCACGATGACGTTCTTGCGGATCGCTTCGATCATCGGCTGATTCGACACGGCCAGCCGGTAGGCGAGCTCCATGACCATCTCGGGGCTGCCGGTCTCGGTCGAGTGGAGCCCGGCGTTGAAGTAGTAGATCGGGCGGGCCGCGGCGATGAGGCGCTCGCGCCTCGACCGGCGTCGTCCTGCGGGGATCGGCCAGCGTGGCCGTGGCGGCCTTCAGCCGGTCGAGGTTGCGGATCCCCTCGTCGTCGGCGACGGCGACGAGCAGGATGTCGCGCCCCTCTTCGGACTTGCCGATCACCTCGACCCTCACGCGCGGCGTCGCCTTCGCGAGCTCGCGGAAGTAGCCGTAGATCTGCGCGGTGCGCGACAGCTCCCCCGCCGCCCCCGCGACGTGGCCCGAGGTACTTCGTCGGCGAAGGGACGGTGGACGAAGCCGGCACGTACGCCACCCAGGGATTCCCGAAGCGCGCCTCCGTCGTGAACTTCGCGATCGCCTCGACCGAGCCCGGTTCCGCGACGTCGGGGGCGTAGGGAGCATCGGCGCCGGCTCCGAGCGACGCGGCAGCGACGAACGCCAGACACACGGATCGGGCGATAAAGCGGATCATCGGGTGTGTCCTCCTCAAGGACGCCGGGCGCGCCGTCAGACGAAATCCGGCGCGTAATCTAGCACGGCGGAACCTCGTAGACTGGAGTGGCATGGAGCGCCGACGGATCCAGTGCTGCCTCTCGGGAATCCTCGCGCTGGCGCTCGCCGGGGCGACGCCCCCGTACAGCTGGAACGAGCCCGCCCACTTCGACGGCAAGCGATTCGTGCAGCCCGAGCCGCTGAATTCGAGCCTCGGGGACTGGTTGAAGCGAACCTCGAAGTCGCACCGGGGAGCCTGGCGGAAATTCACGGACACGCCGCCCGGACCGCCTCCGCCCCTCTGCGTCACCGACGGCCGCCTGCGCGTGACCTTCGTCAATCACGCGACGCTGCTCGTGCAGATGGACGGTGTGAACATCCTGACCGACCCGACCTGGGCCAAGCGCTCGGTGGCGATCGTGGGCGTCCGCCGCCGGCGGCCCCCCGGGATCCGGTTCGAGGACCTCCCGACGATCGACGCCGTCCTCATCAGCCACAATCACCAGGACCACATGGACCTGCCGACGCTGCGCCGTCTCGCAGCGGCGCGCGGCCCGGCCATCTACACGGGACTCGGCAACGCCCGGTTTCTCGCCCGCGAGGGAGTGCCGGGCGCGCACGACCTCAACTGGTGGCAGTCGGCGATCATCGCCCCGGGCGTGCGGGTGACCGCCGTGCCCGCCCGGCATCACTCCGGCCGCGGCCTGCGCGACGGCGATCGCACCCTCTGGTGCGGCTTCGTGATCGAAGGCCCGTCCGGCGCCGTCTACTTTGCGGGCGACACGGGCTGGGGAGGCCATTTCGCCGCCATCGCCGAGCATTTTCCCAACGTTCGTCTCGCCCTGCTGCCGATCGGCGGCGCGACGCCGGTCTGGTACATGCGCGACCGGCACATCGGCCCCGAGGACGCGGTCCGGGTCCACCGCATTCTCGGAGCCGAGACGTCGGTGCCCATGCACTTCGGCACCTTCCCGAACGGGGACGACGCCGAGCTCGGCCCCGCCCAGGCGTTGCGAGCCGCCCTCGCCGAGGCGCCCGACGTGGATGGCCACTTTCCCATCCTCGACAACGGCGAGTCGCTGGAGGTGCCGCCATGAGCGATCCGGGCGTGTGGGTGATACCGGGGCCGCGGACTCCCTTCCTGCGCGTCGACGGCGCGTTCGCGAAGCGCGACGCGCTGTCCCTCTCCGTCCCGCTCCTGCAGGCCGCGGCGAAGCAGGCCGCGGGTCCCGTGGACTTCGCCATCTGGGGATCCGTCGCTCTGAACCTCGCCTACAGCAATCTCGCCCGCGAAGCCTGGCTCGAGGCGGGCCTCGATCCCCACGTGCCGAGCTTCACCACCATCATGCAGTGCAGCACCAGCATGGTCGGCGCCTTCCAGGCCGCGGGCCTCGTCGGGCGCGGCGGCCGCTCGCTCGCCCTCGTCGGGGGCGTCGAGAGCATGAGCCGGGTGCAGATCGGCCTCGGCCAGAACCTGTCGGACGCGCTGCGCCGCTTCGGCCAGGGGCGCGGGCTCGGCGCCCGGCTGGCCGTCCTCGGCGCGCTGCGCCCGCGCGACGTCCGGCTCTACGTGCCCGAAGTCAGGAACCGCGCGACGGGCAGGAGCATGGGGGAGCACTGCGAGGAGATGGCGCGGGAGTGGAAGATCGGCCGCCGCGAGCAGGACGAATTCGCCCTCGAGAGCCACCGCCGCACGATCGCCGCGCAGGACGCGGGATTCTTCGACGACCTGGTCGTCGCGCTCGACGGGCAGACGCGGGACGCCTTCCCGCGGCGCGACACCTCGATCGAGAAGCTCGCCCGATTGAAGCCGGCTTTCGATCGCGGCAGCGGGCAGGGCACCCTCACCGCCGGAAACAGCTCGCCGCTGACCGACGGCGCCGCCGCGGTCTGGGTCGCGGCCGACGACGGGCTCGCGCGCCTGCCGGCGTCGCGGCCGCGCGCGCGGCTCGTCGACTTCGAGATCGCCGCGGTGGATCTCTTCCACGAGGGTCTCCTCATGGCGCCCGTGGCCGCCATCCCCCGCATGCTGGCGCGGCAGGGCCTGCGGTACGAGGACGTCGCTCTCTGGGAGCTGCACGAGGCGTTCGCGGCGCAGGTCCTCTGCAGCGTCGCCGGGCTCGAGAGCGCGGACTACGTCCGGCAGAAGGCCGGCGTCGCGCACACGTTCGGGGCGTTCCCGCGCGACCGGGTCAACCCGCACGGCGGCAGCGTCGCCATCGGGCATCCCTTCGGCGCGACCGGGGCGCGGATCCTGAGCCAGGCCGTCAAGGAGCTCGCCGCGATGCCGCGCGGCAGCCGCGCGGTCGTCAGCATCTGCGCCGACGGCGGCGAGGGGTCCGTCGCCCTGCTGCAGTCCTGAGAGGGCGGGCTACTTCGTCGCCATCGAGGGCATGTGCGCGACGGTCGTGATCCGCTTGATCTTGCCGCAGCGGCAGGCGCGCGAGAAGGTCTCGCCCACGCTCGCCCCGACGTTCTCGCGATTGACGGCCGCGCACTTTTCGCAGGTCCACTCGACCGGCCGGATCTGGGAGCCGACGAAGTCGTGCCAGAAGTGCAGGCAGCTGCCGAGGCCCGACCATCCTTCGCGAACGGTGATCTCGCCGCGCTCGGCCCGGAGGGCCTGGCGGATCGCGGCGACCTCGTTGGCGCCATGGAGGTCGTAGTGCGCGAGGCGGCCGCGCAGCGCCACGTCGGTCAACGCGCCGATGCGCCGGGGAGGACCGGCTCCGTCGAAGGTACCGATCGCGAGAACCACGAGGCCCGGGGACTCGTCCACCTTCGGAAGGCGGCTCAACTTGATGGAGAAGATCTCCTGTTTCTTCATGCCGCCTCGACCGCCCCGCGGTAAGAATCGCCGATAGCCCGCCGAAACCCTGCAGGGTCCATCACACACCTTTTCTCGCCGAAATGGCCGGCGACGGGCGGCCACGGACTGGCTGGCGTGCCGTCGGGAAAGATCGGAGGCGTTGAGCTTATCACGCGCAGCGAGGAGCCGGCTCACGGTCGCCCGCGCCTGTCCGCTGATGGCCTTCGCGCTCCCCAGTCCTCTAGCCACCGATGCAATCGCATCTCGACCCGGGCCCGGCAGTTGCTCCATCCTTGTTTCATGTCGATCGAGCCTGCGCCCGTCGTGGCCGCATGGCCGCGGATGGTTGCGCCCTTGCCCGCGCCGGGACGGGAAGACGGCGACACCTGGCTCCGGTTCTCCGAGCTCGTCCGGGCGGGCGTCGATCTGTTCAACAGAGGATCGCTCAGCCAGGCCGGTCTTCTTCTCGAGCTGGCGGAACGCTGGAAGAACGATCATGGCCTCGACGCCGCGAGCGTCGACCTCGTCCGGGACCGCCTCGGCGCCGCGCTGGATTCCGAACGGATCCGAAAGAGCGCCGAGAAAGTGGAGGAGCAGACGGCACTGCGAGCGATCCTGCGCCTCTTCTCCGCCTACACTCCCGATCGCCTCCTCGAGGAGCTGCGGCTCGAGCCCCCGCGAGAACGACGCCGCTGGCTGTTCTCGGTTCTCGAGGCCTGCGGCGAGCCGGCGCGCGCGATCGCCGCGTCGCGCTTGAGACAGCCTTTCGGAGAAGCTGCCGACTCGACCGAGTGGTACTTCCGGCGGAACCTGCTGCACCTGCTCCGGCGCATCCCGCATGAAGGAGATGACCCGCCTGGTGACGCGATCGAGCTGGCGATCCGCCATTCCCGACTCGGCCTTCCGTCCTTCCTGGTCACCGAAGCGATCGGCCTGCTCGGCCAGCTTCGCGACGATCGGGCAGAGTTCGCCCTCATTCATCTGCTGGAGGAGCTCGAGGATCTGGTCCCCGAGCGCGACTTCTTCGGGGACACCCGCAACCTGGCCGGCATCGCGGATCGCGCCGCGACGGCCCTGACGAGCTTCCCGACCCGGCGGGCTCATCGGGCGATCGTCAATTATGCCGAGAGGATCCAGCTCGAGCTCGGTCCCGGGATGACCATTCTGGCCGGCCTCGGCCGCCAGGACCTCTCGTCCGACGAGGCGACGGTCGACCGGCTCATCGGGCTCCTCCGTCGCAGCCGGCTCTCGGATTTCGCTTCGAGGCTCCTTACGGGGCGGATCGACAGGGATGATCAGCACATGGTTCCCGTAATCGAAGCGCTTGCCGGAACCCCGCTGCCGGTCGTGCAGCGCGCCCTCGAACAGATCGTGCAGCGATACCCCGCGAGAAGCTCCGGACGCGCGGCGGCCCGCGCGCTCGCCGAGCTCACACGGCGCAAGGCATCCGTCGCCGGCCGGTCCTGACCCAAAAGCGCCCCGCGGCGAAACCCGGAGCGCGTTCGCGCGTAGGATCGGGAGGATGAACGGATTCGTTCGAGACATCCGCTTCGCCGCCCGTTCTCTGCGCAAGAGCCCGGGCTTCGCCGCCGCCGCCCTGGCCACGCTCGCGCTCGGCATCGGGGCCAACACCGCGGTCTTCAGCGTCGTCGACGCGGTTCTCTTCCGGCCCCTGCCGTTCTCGGACCCCGGCCGGCTCGTCGCCGTGTTCGAGACCAATCCGGCGCAGGGAGCGGCGCAGACCGGGGTCTCCTACCCGAACTACGCGGACTGGGTCTCCCGCGCGCGATCCTTCGACGCGCTCGGCGCGATCCGCATGCACGATTACACGCTGACGGGCGACGGCGAGCCCGTTCTCGTGCCCGCCGGCACCGTGACGTCCAACCTCTTTCGCGCCCTCGGCGTGAAGCCCCTGCTCGGGCGCGGTCTCGAGATCCCGGACGACGCTCCCGGCGCGCCGCCCGTCGCGGTCATCGGCGAAGGCCTGTGGCGGACGCGCTACGCGGCGGATCCGGGGATCGTCGGGCGATCCCTCCTGCTCGACGAGCGGGCCTGCACGGTCGTGGGCGTCATGCCGGCCGCCTTCCAGACGCCGCCGCAGAACCCCCCGGCCGAGCTCTGGCTGCCGCTTTCGCACGATCCGGTCTTTTCGGACCTCCAGCAGCGCCGGGCCGGCCACTACCTGCGGATCGTGGCGCGCCTGAAGCCCGGCGTCGAGATCCGCAAAGCGGAGGCCGAGCTCGAGACGATCGCCGCTTCCCTCGCCCGCCAGTACCCGAAGGAGAACGAAGGCTGGACCGTCCGGCTCGTGCCTCTCGCGGAGAGCCTCGTCGGCGGAACGCGCACGGCCATGCTCGTGCTTCTCGGGGCGGCGGTCCTCGTTTTCCTCATCGCGTGCACGAACGTGGCGAACCTCCTGCTCGCCCGGGCCACCGCGAGATCGGGAGAGGTCGCCATCCGCTCGGCCCTGGGAGCCGGGCGCCGCGACCTCGTGCAGCAGCTGCTGACCGAGTCGCTCCTGCTCGGGCTCGCCGGCGGCGGACTCGGGCTCGCCCTCGCGGCCTCGAGCCTCCGCGCGCTGCGCGCATGGCTCCCGCCGGACCTGCCCCGCGTCGGCGAGATACGGCTCGACCCGTCCGTTCTTCTCTTCGCCCTCGGCGCGTCGCTCGCCGCGGCCGCGGTCTTCGGCCTCGCGCCGGCCCTGCAGGCCTCGCGGGCGAACCTCGCCGCGTCGCTGAAGGAGGGCTCGCGGGGCGGCGGCGAGAGCCGGTCGCGACGGCGCCTTCGCGGCCTGCTCGTGGCGGGCGAGACCGCCCTCTCGCTCGTCCTTCTCGTCGGCGCCGGCCTGCTCGCGCGCAGCCTGATGCGGCTCGAGGACGTGCGCCTCGGCTTCCAGCCGGAGCGCGTCCTGACGGCCGGCATCTCGCTGCCGCGCTCCCAGTACTCGACGCCGGACCAGTGGATCGGCGTTCTACGGGCGCCTGGTGGATGGTCTTGCGCGCGGAGCCCGGTGTCGAGAGCGCCTCGGCCGTCCTTCCCCTGCCGATGACGGGTGGCGGCTTGAACTTCGCCTTCACGATCGAGGGCCGGGCCGCGGAAAAGGCGGGCAGCGACCGGACGGCCAACTACACGGCGCTGACGCCCGGCTACTTCGGCGTGCTCCGCATCCCGCTCGAGCGCGGCCGGCTGTTCGCCGCGGGCGACGCGGCGGGCGCGCCGAAGGTGTGCATCGTCTCCGCGGCCTTCGCGAGGCGCTACTTCCCGGACGAAGACCCGATCGGCAAGAGGCTCGTCTTCGGCTTCAAGGAGCCCGTCCCGCGCCAGATCGTCGGCATCGTCGGCGACGTCAAGCGCGACGGACCCGGCCTGCCGTCGCAGCCCGAGATGTACGTCCCCTTCGAGCAGGACCCGTGGTGGGCGGCCTACATCGCGGTCCGCACCCGGAGCGATCCGGCTCTGCTTGCGGCGGCCCTGCGCGCCCACGTCAGCGCCCTCGACCCGACACTGCCGCTGGCGGACGTCCAGCCCATGACCGGAATCGTGACGGATTCGGTGGCGCAGCCGCGCTTTCGCGCCACGCTCTTCGGGCTTTTCGGCCTGACCGCCCTGCTGCTCGCCGTCGTGGGCATCTACGGGGTCATCTCCTACGACGTCGGCCGGCAGGCGCGGGACATCGGCATCCGCCTCGCCCTCGGCGCCCGGGGCCGCGACGTGCTCGGGATGGTGCTGCGGCAGGGCCTCGGCCTGACCGCGGCCGGCCTCGCCGCCGGAGTCGCCGGCGCCGCGGTGCTGACGCGGTTTCTCTCGAGCCTTCTCTTCGACCTGAGCCCGCTCGATCCGGAGACCTATCTCGCGGTCGTCGTGGTGCTGCTCGCCGCCGCGCTTCTCGCCTGCTGGCTCCCCGCCCGCCGGGCCCTGCGCGTCGACCCGGCGGCCGTGCTGCGCAGCGACTGATCGATCGTCTCGGCGTTCCACCCCCTTGACACGGTGTTCCCAATCTTCGACGCCCTGACGAAACTGGAGCTGCTCCGCTGCTGATACGGCCCGACCCTCACCTCCACCATCCTCTATCCGTCCCGGGAGGTCCGGGACAAGATCTTCGAGTCCGGCTTGAAGCAGGGAGCCACGGCCCTCTACGACAAGCTCGCCGGCTGCTGGCATCGGCGGCCTGACGCCGCGGCTCGTGCTCAGCCGCTGGAAGGGCGGCCGCCAGATCGGATAGCGTGGCGGTCGAGCAGCGGCCGACGCGGCCATCCCCTCCCGGACGGACGCCTCCGCTCGAAAGGACGCCATGGCCATTCGGTACGACGCCATCATCATCGGGACGGGCCAGGCCGGCCCTCCCCTCGCCGCGCGCCTCTCGGCGGCGGGCATGAAGGTCGCGCATCGTCGAGCGCGGGTCCTTCGGCGGCACCTGCGTCAACACGGGCTGCATCCCGACGAAGACCCTCGTCGCGAGCGCGGCCGTCGCGAACACGGTGCGCCGGGCGCCGGAGTTCGGCGTCTCGGCCGCCGGTCCGTTGCGCGTGGACATGAAGGCGGTCAAGGCGCGCAAGGACGCGATCTCGGGCGAGTCCCGCACCGGCGTCGAGGCCGGGCTCCGCGGGCTGCCGAACGGCACGGTCTACGTCGGCCACGCCCGCTTCGAATCGCCGCGCGAGGTGCGCGTCGGCGACGATCTTCTGACCTCCGAGCGCATCTTCATCAACGTCGGGGGGCGCGCCTCGACGCCTCCGATCAAGGGCCTCTCCGACGTCCCCTACTGGACGAACTCCTCGATGATGGCGGTCGACTTCGTGCCGCCGCACCTCGTCGTCGTCGGCGGCAGCTACGTCGGGCTCGAGTTCGCGCAGATGTACCGGCGCTTCGGGAGCGCCGTCACCGTCATCGAGATGTCGCCCCGCCTCGTCGCCCGCGAGGACGAGGAGACGTCGGCCGCCATCCGCGACATCCTCGAGCGCGAGGGAATCACGGTGCGCACGGGAGCCGAATGCATCGCGGTCGAAAGGACGCCGTCCGGCCTGCGCGTCGGCGTGGGCTGCAAGGACGGGGACCCGACGGTCGACGGGACGCACCTGCTGCTCGCGGTGGGGCGCCGGCCGAACACCGACGACCTGGGGCTCGAACGCGCCGGGGTCGCGGTCGACGCCCGCGGGTACATCACCGTGGACGACGCGCTCCGCACGAACGTCGCGGGGATCTGGGCGATGGGCGACTGCAACGGCCGCGGCGCCTTCACGCACACGGCCTACAACGACTTCGAGATCGTCGCGGCGAACCTGCTCGACGGCGACCCGCGCAAGGTCAGCGACCGCATCGAGGCCTACGCCCTCTACATCGACCCGCCGCTCGGCCGCGCCGGCATGACCGAGGCGAAGGCCCGCCAGTCGGGCCGGAAGATCCTCGTCGCCCGGTGGCCCATGACGCAGGGTCAAGCGCGCCGTGGAGAAGGGCGAGCCGCAGGGGTTCATGAAGGCCGTCGTCGACGCCGACACGAAGGAGATCCTCGGCGCCGCGATCCTCGGCGTCGGCGGCGACGAAGTGATCCACACGGTGCTCGACGTCATGTACGCGCGCGCTCCGTACACGCTGATCCAGCGCGCGATGCACATCCACCCCACCGTGTCGGAGCTCCTGCCGACGATGTTCGGCGAGCTGCGCCCGAGCGCCTAGAAACGCCTCACGACGAGCAGCGCTGCGGCGGCCAGCAAGAACCCGAGCAGGGCGAGCATGGGCGTCGACAGCGTGGGCACGGCCGCCGGCGTGCCGCCCGGAATCGGCGTCGCCGTGGGCGGGGGCGGCGTGGGCGTCGGCGTGCCCGGACCCGGCGTAGCGGTCGGGGTCGGCGTCGGCGGAGCCGCGAACCCCCGCACGACGATCACATGGTTGGTGGCCCCGAACGTGGAGAAGAGAAAGTCGCCCGTCAGCGGATCGATGACGGCGCCCTCGGCGCCCGTCAGCCCGTCGATGAACAGGGCGCGGCTGGCCGGATTCGGGTTTCCGTTGGCGTCGAACTGGTAGACGCTGACCACGTCGTTGTCGTACTCCGAGACCAGCATGCTGTTGACCGGGAAGATCGGCGAACCGACCGGTACGTAGATGAAGCCCTCGGGCCCGCCCTGTATCGTCGTGTTCAGAACGGCCGACGTGATGTTGTACGTGCCCGAGCCGTCCGGAGCGAAGCTCGCCGTGTACCACTGATCCGTGTCGAACGACACGATCTTCAGCTGGCCCGCGCCGGGGAAACCCGGGGGAACGAAATTCAACGCGCCGACCGAGGAGCCCACGCCGAGCGGCGTCAGGTCGATGACCTTGTCCGTGATCACGCTCCCGGGCTTCACCTGGCCGACCTCGTTGTTGGGAAAGCGCGTGTAGAAAAGAACGCTTCCCGGCCCGAAGACGACGCCACCGTCGTTGAACGCTCCGTCCGAGAAGAAGGTCGCCGTGCCGCTGAATCCCGTGATCTGGCTCTGCGCGTTGCGCACGACGCCGATGGTGTAGAGGGCGCCGCCGGCGGCGTTGGCCGTGCCTCCGATGACGATCACGTTCGGGTTGCCCGGCAGAAAGTCCAGGCCGCCGTATGGCGTGGGCAACGACGGAACCGCGCCCAGGTCCGTGAGGGTGTAGATGGTGTCGTACGGAGGCTGGATCGTCTGTCCGCCCGCCGGCGCTGGCGAAGCCAGGAGGAGCACCGCGGCGAGGCAGGTCGAAAGCGCGAGGACGGGAGCTCGGTGGAGTCGCGACATGGCGTCCCCCTGTTTTGCGCGGATCATATCCCCAACGGGCCCGAACCTGTCCAGGCCACGGGAGGGGACCGGCCGACGGCTCAGTGCGGCCGGCTGACGACCCAGAACGCGAGGCCGATCGCGATCGCGTCCTCGACGAGCGCAATCGGCAGGCCCGCGCCCCCGATCGCCTTCGTGAGGCGGGCGCGGAATTCGTAGCCGCCGAGGGTTCCGGCGACGGCGCCGACCGCGCCGGCGGCGAGGCCGGGCACGATGCCTTCCGCGGCCGCCGCGCCGAGCGCCGCGCCGCACAGGGCGCCCATCAGGATGCGCGCGATGAACTGGGGCGGGGCCTTGCGGCTGCCGGTCTTCGGCAGCTTGTCGTTGACGAGCTCGCCGATCGCGGCGACGGTGAAGATCCACGGGGTCGCCGCGGCCCCCAGGAACGCGAGAGGGGTGCCCTCGAGCTTGAGCCAGCCCAGGCGGGCCGCCCAGCTGACCGCCATCGGAGCCGTCATCGCGCGCAACCCGGCGACCAGGCCGATCAGGAACGCCAGGACGTAGAACATCGTTGGCCTCGCTTTCGGCGTGATCCTACATCCGTAGTCGGCGAAACGGGCCTTATTGCGCTCCGAACACGTACTCGTGCTGCGCGTCGCGCGTCACGAGCGTCTTCTTCGGGCCCGTCCCCACCACGAACTCGAAACCCGAGTTCCCCGGCGCCGTCGTGAGGAAGGAGATCGTGCCGTCGGGGTTCTTGCGCGACGCGACCTCGCTCTGCCATTCCCCGAAATCGAAGACGGTCGCCGCCCCCTTGCGGCTGACCGCGATCTCGCCGAGCGCCGGGTTCGCGTACCGGGGCGCGAGCCTTGCGCTCTCCGCCGCGTCGGCGGGAACGGTGAGGAGCTTGCGCTCCGCCGCCAGCTCCTCGTAGAAGGTCTTGCCGGCCGCGGCCATCTGCGCGTCCGCTTCGGGATGCCCGTCGAACAGGACTTCGAGCAGCTTGCGCCGGAACTGGCTGCGGAGGATCCATCCGGGATCGGCGTTGGTCAGGATCACGGCGCCCACCTGCTGGTCGGGCAGCCAGATCATGTCGCTGTGGAAGCCGATCATGTCGCCGCCGTGGTGCACGACGGGCACGCCGTAGGTGGTGTCCACCATGAGCCCCATGCCGTAGGTCTGGTCCTTGCCGATCGGCACCTGGGGGACCCGGCGCTCGAGCAGGGGCTCCTTCGGGATGTAGGGCTTGCCGTCCGGCAGCTTGCCGTCGGCGAGCTCCATGGACACGTACCGGAGCATGTCCGTGACGTTGCTCCACGCGGCGCCGGCCGGGCGCAGCGGAATGATCGAATAGTTGAGCTCCATCACCGCGTGCGCGGTCTTGCCGTCGATGTCGGGGGCGTGGGGGTCGGCATGGTCGCCGGCGAGAGCGCGGGCGTAGTCGAACGTCGTCGACTTCATGCCGAGGGGGTCGAACACCTCGCGTCTGCATGGCCTTGTCGTAGGCGGCGCCGAGCTCCATGCCGGGATAGAGCACGTGGCCCGCCGTGAAGCCGGCGGCGCCGGCCATCGGGTTCGAGTACTGGAAGAGCTCGCCGAACTTGCTCGTCGGCTGCATCGTCCCGAGCGTGGCGAGCGCCTTGTCGGGGGTGACGCCCTGGTACTCGAACAGCCATTCCAGGTCCTGGCGCGGCAGCCCCGTGCAGGCGCAGATCAACTGCCGGACGCGCACCTGCTTCGTCGTCTCCGCGTCGCCGAGCTTGAACGACGGAAGGAGGCTCGTGACCGGCGTGTCCCACGTCAACCGGCCCTCGGCGACCAGGCGGGCGAGCAGCAGCGTCGTGAGCGCCTTCGTGTTCGAGGCGATCATGAAGAGCGTGTCGGCATCCACGGGCGTGGGCTTGCCGAGGTCCCGCTCGCCGAGACCGCCGGCGAAAACGAGCCTGCCGTCCTGGATGATCCCCAGGCCGACGCCCGGAACGCCGAGCTCCTGGCGTCCGGTCTCGACGAACTCCTTCAATTTCGCGAGGCGGGCCTCGTCGAGGCGGTTCGCCTTCCTGCCCGCGAAGGATTCGCGCTCGTAGCCCTTCGGGAGCATGCGATCGAAGACGAGAGCGACCTGGGCGCCGCGTTTTTCGCCAACGCCCTGGTTCATGTCGACCAGGGCCACGGTCCAGGCGCCGCCCGCTCCGCGCACGATCGCCGTCACGTCGCGCTTCTCGTTCGGCGACGTCTGGTATTCGTACACGCGCTGCTTCGACCAGCCGTTCTTGTCGGGCAGGTCGTTGGCGACCTTGAGCGGCCACTTCGCGTCCGGCTTGTACGCGGCCCACGCGGCGGCCAGCGCGGCGTCCCCGTCTTTCGCGGCGACGTCCACGAGCGCGATCCAGGAATCCCCTTCCGGAGCCTCCAGGATCGTCGCGGGCCCGCGGACGGTGACCGTCCACCCGGCCGGAGCGATGAACGTGTTGCCGAGAGCCGTCGTCGACGGCGTGTCGGCCGCGAAGCGGTGCGACCTTGGACGGCACCGCGGGAGCGGGGGCGGCGGCTTGCCCGAACAAGGGACTGGCGACGAGGAGCAAAACGGCGAGTGCTTGCATGGCCGGTAACATACCAAAGGCGTTACGGCAGCCAGCGCAGGCGCGATCGGGCGGCCGGGTCGAGAACGCACGAGCTCCGGGGCGCCTCGCAGAAGGCCGCTGGCGGAAAGCGACTGCGCGGAACGCTCCGCCAGAGGGGCGAATCGATCCTCCAGCATCCGGTCGTCCTCGAGGATGCCGAGCCACACGAGGAAGTGGCCGTCCGTCCGGACCGGGTGCTGCGGGAAGTTGTTCGGGGCATCGAGCGTGACCAGGACGCCGGCCTCCCGCGCCCCCGCGGCCGCGATAGGCGGCGAACGTCGGCTCCGCTTCGCGCGCGAAGGCCGGAACGCCGCCCGCCTCACCGCGAAGATCTGGGCGACGACGACGCCCCGCGCGCCGGCGGCTTCCCGCACGGGATCGACCGCCGGCAGAACCGTGATCCCGCGCTCCGGATCGAGCGGCTCGAGCAGCAGCACGTCGTCGTTGTCGAGGATCAGCTCGTTGATCGTGGACCGGTGCTCCTTCCAGAGCGGACCGAAGTAGAAGGCCGCGTTGGAAATCGCGCGGGCGTCCATGTTCCGGAATCCCCGGATCCACGTGAATCGATCGGGACTTGTCGCGCTCGAAGAACTGCCCGAAGGCGATGGCGCCGATCTGCTGAAAGGCCTCGGGGAAGAAGCTCTCGAAGTACCGGGCGAAGGCCTCGCGCTGCCCCTCGCGAACCTTGTAGCGGCGGAGCTCGATCGCCTGGAAGTCCCTCAGGTGCGCGACTTGCGGCGCGGGATCGTTCCGCGCGAAGTCCATCACCCAGTTCGTCTCCCAGCTCTTGCCGCCGTCCTCGGAGAACGCCTGCTCCCACCGCGGCGTTTCCGTCCTCGTGCGCGACCACACGAAGCGGACGAGGATCGGCCGGCCCTCGAACGTGTCCGCGCCCTCGAACGTGCCGGTGCCGTCGACGAATGCGCCGACGACCGGCGGATCGAGCACGCCGCGGCGGCTGTCGGCCCAGTGGATCGCCCACCGCTGCGTCGCCGGATTGAAGAACCGGAACGACATGCCGACGTAACCGGTCCTGAGTCGGCGATGTGGACCTCGTCCTCATTCCCGAGCCCGCCCGGAAGCCGGCGTGCCACGCACGTCGACTCGAACTCCTCCCACTCCGTCGAGCCCGTGAGCCGCTCGCGCAGTCGCCGGTTGTGAATCGTCCACTGGCCCATGAGGAAATCGAAATCGCGCGCCCCGCTCGTGCTGCGTCATCCTCTGCCTCCCCGTCGTTCAGCGCTACGGGAGTAATAGGGCGAAAACCGCCCTATTTCGCAATACACTCTCCCTCATGCCACGGCCGACGACGCGCGTCCTCGCGATGCTCGAGCTGCTCCAGACGCACGGCCGGATGAGCGGCTCGGAGCTTGCTCGACGGCTCGAGGTGGATCCCCGAACGGTACGCCGCTACATCGGAATGCTCGAGGAGCTCGGCATCCCGGTCACGGCCGAGCGCGGACGGGACGGCGCCTACATGCTCGTCGCCGGGATTCAAGCTGCCGCCGATGATGTTCACCGACGGCGAGGCGCTCGCCCTGTCGGTGGGACTGCTCGCGGCGCGCGGACTCGGCCTGGCGCAAGGAGCAGCCGCGGTCGAAAGCGCGCAGGCCAAGCTCGAGCGCGTCATGCCGGCCAGCCTGAAGCGGCGCGTGCGCTCGATCGACGAGACCGTGACCCTCGACCTCTCCCGCTCGTCCGCCGGCGCCGACACCGCCACGCTCATGCTCGGCGCCCTGAGCGCCGCGGCCCGGAGCCAGACGCGCGTCCGCATGCGCTATCGCGGCGCCCGGGGGGACGAGGCCGAGCGCGATTTCGACGCGTACGGGCTCGTCTACCGCGGCGGGCGCTGGTACGCGGTGGGCCACTGCCACCTTCGCCGCGGGCTGCGTTCCTTCCGGCTGGATCGCGTGCTGGCCGTGCGGCAACTCGAGGCGGGCTTCTCGAAGCCGCCCGGGTTCGACGCGCTCGCCCACCTCACCTTTTCGATCGCGACGCTGCCGCGCGAGTTCGCCGTCGAGGTGCTTCTCGAGACCGACCTTTCGAAGGCGCAGCGGGAGCTGTTCCCGGCGGCCGGCGTGCTCGAAGAAACGGCCGGGGGCGTTCTCCTGCGCAGCCAGGTGGACGACCTCGACTGGTTCGCGCGCGAGCTGGCGCGTCTGCCGTTCTCGTTCGAGATCCGGCGACCCGCGGCGCTGCGCCGTGCCGTCCGGGCGCATGCCCGGCGGCTGCTCCGGGTGGATTAGGGGCAGCATCCTCGGGGCCGTCGAGAGACTCGAACCCAAGGGCTTCCGCGTCGAACCAGGACGGCTCGAGAGAGCCGATGGATCGGCCCTGTCCGTGTTTCTGTCCGTGCTCGAGGTGGCGCGGTCAAGTCAATCCCAGTCGATGCAAGAGATCGACAAACCGCTGGTCCGACCGGAGAGAGTCGAACATCGGATCCACCTTGAGGCCGGTGAGCCAGGGATCATGTTCTTCGATGGCTTTCTCCAGCCAGGTCATTGCCTGGTCCTTATCGCCCAGCCCGGAAAAGACGGTGGCCACCATCGCCGGGGGCACGTAATGCTCCCTCGATCTCTCCTTCAGCTTCTCGACGATCTCGAGCGCCTCGGCCCGGCGGTTGGCGGCGGCGTAGGCGTATCCAAGAGCCCCCAACTGCGCCGCGCCGCCTCCTGACAACTCGACGGCCCTCTGAAGCTCGGTGATGGCCTCGTCGTACCTCCTCTTTTGAACGAGTGCGAGCCCCAGCCCGAAGTGCGCCCGGAGGAAGTTCGGATCCATGTCGAGCACGCGGCGGAACCATGGAATGGCCTCGTCGTCGCGCCGTGCCAGCCCCAAATGAAGCCCCATCATCGTGTTGCCGCTGGGCGAGAGGGGATCGAGCTCCTGTGCGCGCCTGGCTTCCCGGAGGGATTCGTCGAAGCGACCCATTCTCGACAAGAACGTCGCGTAATTCTCATGCGCTGCCGGAGAGTTTGGACTCAGCTGGAGCGCCCTCTCGAACTGGTTCTCGGCGGTCGTCCAGTCACGATCGAAGACAAAGCTGCTCCAGGCCAGCCAGACATACGGCTCGCCGAGCGTCGAATCGAGCTCCACGGCCCGCATCGCCGCCGCCTTCGCCTTTGGGAAGGCCTCCTTTGGAGCGAGAGCGCCCTGGGCCGACCCGGCCGCCGTTTCGTAGGCCTCCGCGATGCCGGCGTAGGCCAGGGCGTAGTCCGGCTGCTTCTCGACGGCCTGCTGGAAATACTCGATGCTTTTCTGGGCGTCGGTCGCCGTGCGCCGGAAAAGGTGATAGTTGCCCTTCAGATAGGCCTCATAGGCCTCCGGGTCGACGGTCTTCTTCTCGGTCAGCCGCAATCGCTCCTGCTCGGTGAGCCGGACCCCGATCTCGCCGGCAACGACCCGAGCGACCTCTCCCTGAAGCGCAAGCACGTCCTTCAAGTCACGCTGGAAGGAATCGGCCCACAGGTGCCGGTCCCGGGACGCGTCGATGAGTTGCGCCGTGATCTTCACCTGCGAGCCGCTGCGTGTCACCGAACCCTCGACGATGGCATCGACTCCCAACTCCTTCGCGATCTCGGGAAGCGATTTCGTCGAGCCCTTGTAGCGCATGGCGGTAGTCCGGGAGGTCACGCGCAGGGCCGAGACCTTCGCAAGCGCTGCGATAAGTTCCTCCGTCATGCCATCCGCAAAGTATTCCTGCTGCGGATCGCCCGACAGATTGGCCAGAGGCAAGACCGCGAGCGACTCGATCCGACCGGGGCCCGCGCCGCGACCGACGTAGCGGAAGATCAGAACGATGGAGACAAGCGCGATCGCCGCTCCAGCGAACAGAAAACCCCTACGCCGAGACGGGGCCGGTTGCATCGGCGCCGATTTCGAGGGCTCCGACCCGAGGAACTCCTTGAGTGCGAACGACAGGTCGCCCGCCGACTGGAACCGCTCGCCAGGGCCCTTCTCCAGGCATCGCCGCACGATGCGATTCATTCCCTCGGGCACCGGGGTCCCCGAGACCGCGACCTCCCCGGGTTGGTCCCTCAGAATCGCTGCCATCGTCTGGCCCGGCGACTCGCCGGCGAACGCTCGCCTCCCCGTCAGCATCTCGTAGAGCACGCAACCGAAAGAGAAGATGTCGCTCCGGGCGTCGGCAGATCTCCCGCTGACCTGCTCCGGGGACATGTATCCGAGCGTCCCGAGCACCGTCCCCGCCTCCGTCGCCGCGGACTCCGTCGGGGCCTCGGTCACCGGCTCAGACGGCACGGCATCGGCACGGGCAAGGCCGAAATCCAGGATCTTTACCTGGCCGCCCGAGGTCAGGAATATGTTCTCGGGCTTCAAGTCCCGATGGACGATGGACCGCATGTGAGCTGCGGCGAGCCCGTCGGCAACCGCGACCCCGATCTCCGCCGCTTTGCGCCAGGACAGGCGCTCGCGCACGAGCCGCTCCCGAAGAGTCTGCCCCTCGAGCAGCTCGGTGACCGCATAGCGGACACCCTGCACTTCGCCGAAATCGTGGATTGCAAGAATGTTCGTGTGCGACAGCGCGGCTACGGCCCTGGCCTCGCGCTCGAACCGCGACAGTGCGTTCGGATCGCTGGCCAGCCGTTCCGGCAGCACCTTGACCGCGACCTCGCGTCCGAGCCTTGCATCCCGCGCCCGGTAGACTTCCCCCATTCCCCCCGCGCCTAGCGGCGTCAGGATTTCGTAGGGGCCGAGGCGGGTGCCGGCGGGAATGACCATCGAGCCGCGGAAAGACTACACCGCGGCATCGTTCGCTACCTGTCCGAGAGCCCAAAACGGGGCCTCAGGCCCCGACGCTCATCCTCGCGTTCGAAGGAGCGCCGTTCCCCTGTCGTGATTCGCGCACGAATTGCGATCTAGATAGCGAGGGGCTCCCCACGAACAGGGGCGCAGCTCGATCGAGTCTGATGGTGAAAGGGGTGCCGTGATGAGCGTTTCCTCGCGTCTGCGCACGATGATCCTCGCCGGCGCGGCCGCCGGGCTCGCGGCCCGGCTCTGCGGCTGGACGTACACGGTTACCAACACGAACGACAGCGGCGCGGGCTCCCTGCGCCAGGCCATCCTCGACGCCAACGCGAGCGCGGGCGCGGACGTCATCGCCTTCGCGATCCCCGGAGACGGCGTTCAGACCATCGTGCTCTCGTCGCCCTTGCCGGATATCGTGGACCCCGTCTGGATCGACGGCTACACCCAGCCCGGCGCATCGCCGAACGGCAATCCCCCGGGCCAGGGTTTCAACACGGTTCTCAAGATCGAGGTCAAGGGAACCGGCTCCGTCTCATCTCCCTGCTTCACGGTCGCGGCGGGCAACGCGGACGTGATCGCCATGGTCATCCAGGGCCTGGCCATCAATCGCTGTTCGACGGCCATCGTGGTCACGGCCGGAGGCGACTATGCGTTCATTCGCCAGAACTTCATCGGCACCGATGCGTCGGGCGGCAGCATCGGACCGGTCAGCGTCAACGGAGGAATCAGCGTCACGAACGCGGCGGGACTGCTCATCGCGGCGAATCTGGTGTCGGGGACCTCGACCGCGGGGATCGGCCTGAGCAGCTCCCCCGGTTCGTTCGTGGTCGGAAATCTGGTCGGAACCAATGCCGCCGGGGATTCCATCGTCCCGGGCACCGGCTTCGGCATCTCCGCTTCCAACAGTCACGACGCGGTGATCGGCGGCACGACTCCCGACGCCCGCAACGTCGTCGTCCCGGGCGCCGCCCAGGAAGGGATCTACGTCGACACCAACACACAGGTCGTCGGAAACTTCGTCGGCACCGACGTCACCGGTACGAAGCCTCTCGGGAACGCGACGATAGGAATCGCCCTCAACGGCGCCAGCCTCGTGACCGGCAACGTGGTCGGGAACAGCAAAGTTGGTCTCTACGTTCAAAACCCCAGCCCAGGAAATCCCTCTGTTATCCAGGGCAACTTCATCGGCACCGATGCCACGGCGACGCTCGGCCTCGGGAATGCATCCAACGGCATCTACGTCGGCGGCGTCGGGTACGCCGTCATCGGCGGAACGGGAGCCGGAGAGGGAAACGTCATCGCGCACAACGGAGGCAGCGACCCCCAGGGGAGCGGCGGAATCCAGGTCAGCGGACCTGCCGTGACCATTCGCGGCAATCGAATGTTCGACAACCGTCCTCTCGGCATCGACCTGCTGAACGGTTACGTCGGCGTAACGCCGAACGATCCCGGCGACATCGACAACTTCAACGACATGACCCTTCAGAACTTCCCCATCATCACGTCCGTCGTGCCCGGAACGTCCACCACGCACATCGAAGGCCGTCTCGACAGCCTGGCGGCGCAAACCTTCGACATCGACCTCTACGCCAGCTCCGCCTGCCCCCGTCGCCCCAACGACTACCTCGAGGGAGAGACATACCTGCAATCGCTCCAGGTCACGACCGACGGCTTCGGGACCGCGCCCTTTGCGATCGACGTCCCTTTCGTCCTCGACGCGGGGCAGCCCGTCACCGCCACGGCGACGGACCAGTTCGGCAACACGTCGGAATTCTCCCAGCGGATCGTCTTCTCGGTCGATCCGCCCTCGGGGACGGCGGCGGGAGGGACCACCGCGACCATCTCGGGCATGTCGTTCGAGCCGGGCGCGACGGTCACGGTCGGAGTCATTCCGGCGTCGAACGTCATGTCGATCGACCCGCAAACACTGACCGCGGTGATGCCGGCCCTCTCGGCGGGCAGCCTGTACGGCGTCACCGTCTCTGTCCCGGGCGGCCAGACGAGCACACTGCCGAACGGCTGGCTGGCGGACTTCCTCGACGTTCCGGCAGCCAACCTGTTTCACGACTACGTGGCGCGGCTCGTCGTCAACGGCGTCGCGGCGGGAGTCGGCGGCGGGAACTACGGCGTCGCTCAGTCGACGCTGCGCCAGCAGATGGCCGTGTTCCTGCTCAAGGGAAAGCACGGCGACTGCTACGTGCCACCGCACTGCACGGGGATCTTCGGGGACGTGGCCTGCCCCTCGCCATTCGCGGACTGGATCGAAGCCCTCGCGGGGGAAGGAATCACCGGAGGCTGCGGCGGCGGCGACTACTGCCCTCACAACCCCGTGCGGCGCGACCAGATGGCAGCCTTCCTCCTGAAGGCAGAACACGGCGCCGACTACGTTCCCCCTCACTGCACCGGAGCCTTCTCCGACGTCACGTGCCCTTCGCTTTTCGCGGACTGGATCGAGCAGCTCGCGGCGGAACAGATCACCGGAGGCTGCGGGAGCGGGAACTACTGTCCCGGTTCGAGCGCGACGCGCGGACAGATGGCGGCCTTCGTCGTCAAGACGTTCTCGCTTCCCTGAGGATCGAGCAGGGTGAGCCGCAAGAAGTGGCGGGGCCGACGGGACTCGAACCCGCGACCTCCGGCGTGACAGGCCTAAGACCCGCTCTCTGACCCGGGAGGACTTACAGAATCCCGAGCATTTTTGGTCCTGCCATGAGCGCCAGGAGCGCCACGAGCGCCAGGAGCGACGCGAAACTCGTTTCCAAACTCGTTGCGGAAACGGGGGCGCCCGATGAGCGCGACGGTGACGGTATGGCTTCGAAGGGGCGAGTCGGGCGAGGGTCGGGGGCCTTCCCCGAGCGCCCTGGCCGAGCGCGTGGCCGATCTCGCGGCAACCTTCGGCGGAGGGCTTCTCGGCGATGAGCTTTCATCGACGACGCACGAAAGGATTTTGGATTTCCAATTCTCCGACGTGGAAACGACCCGCGCTTTCGTCGTCGCCGCTCGCCGGATCTCGATCCGCGTCGCAGCCCTCGAAGATCCTCCAAAGGGCGCAGCCGACGTGCCGATCCGGGGGGCCTGGCGATGATGGTCGGCGTGCTCCTCGGGCTCTCGTTTGGAGGGGTAGAAATAAACGTAGTTAGTCTAAGAGCACGATTTCGGCGAATTCGCTCGGCCGGCTGTGCGATTTTCTGGCGTTCCGCCGGCGATCCTGAGCGCATCCCCTTGCGGAATGTAACCCCCGCGGCCCTGGCGGCGATTCCGAGCGCGGAGACATTCGCCGCGAGGCTGTGCCAGGTCGCGAAATAACGCCGGATATTCGATGCTCTACCGCTACGCTCAGAACGTCGCCGACCTCACTCACGAGACGCGCCGGCTGATCCTGAAATATGGGCGCATCTTGCGGCCCTGGCCGGTGAGCTACGCCGAGATCATGCGGGCCGTGCTCAATACGCTCCCAGTCGGGCTTTACGTTCGCCCGCGGCTCGTCCGGTCCGTGCTCCTCCGAGACGGCGGCCCCGATCTCCTGGCAGCTCGCGCCGTCGCGCGTGAGTCGGCCAGGCCGAAACCGCGGCCAGGACGGGCCCAGGATCTCGACGAGCGCGAGGCCGCTCTCCTGCTATCCCGAGCGCGTCTCGTCGTCCCTGGGCCGAACGGGCGCCCGGTGCCGGCCTTCACGCTCGAAGAGATCGGCCAGAAGGCCCGGCCGCGGATTTCGTGGCAGACGGCTCGCCGGCTCATCCTGGCCGAGGTCGAAGACGGCGGGGGTCTGCTCGAGGAACGGGCACGGCTCCGACGCCTCGCCGGCCCAGGCTCACGAAAGAAAAGATCGAAGGAAGACGCTCAAGCTCGAACCGAGAAGAGATCAAATCAGGAAGTAGCATGAAGCCGCCGGCCAGGGCTTCCGATCGAAGCCAAAGGCGATTTCATGCGGCCGAAGATGATCCGGCAGCTCGACGCCCTGCTCGAAGCTAGACGCAAGGAAGAGCGGTGACGCAACCCCTCAGCGATCGCGCGTTGTTGGCTTTCGTCGGGAAACGAGAGACGAACTGCGTGGTGAGCCGTGTACGGCTCGAACCTACTAGAAGTTCACAACAGGTCAATCACTTGGAAACCGCGTGTCCGAGTCCTGTTTCCGAGATCATCTTGGTACTCCCCGAGACCGGACTGATGTAAGACGGGGGCGAAACGGAAACCGGCGCGTCTGACCGCGTTTTACCCTGGCGGAGGGCCCAATTCCGTACGCCAGGGATTACGAAACATTGACACGTGAGAAGGCCGGCAGGAAACTGCCGGCAGATATTCAAGGGAGAGAAATGACGTCCGCGCGGATCCCCGTGGCGGTGCTGGTGGTGAGCCTGCTTCTGGCGGCTGCCGGCGCAGCGCAGGTTCCGTCGCCGACGGGGAACCTCTACGGCACCGCGCTCGACGAGCAGGGCAAGTGCCCTGGCGGGGGTCTCGGTGACACTCACCGGGCCGGGCGCCCTCGGACGGCGACGACCGACGCGAAGGGCGATTTCCACTTTCTGAACCTTTCTCCGGGCGCCTACACCGTCACACTGCGAACTGGCCGGCTTCGAGACGGTGCGCCGCGACGTCACCGTCCTGCTCGGCAAGAACGCCGTCCTCTCGGTCACGATGCCCGTTGCCGGGGCGGCCGAGGCGATCACCGTCAGCGGGCAGGCGCCGGTCGTAGACAGCCGGAAGACCGAGACCGGCGCGACGTACGGCCAGAAGGAGCTCCAGAGCATTCCGACGACTCGGGATCCGGCGGCCATCCTGCGGCAGGTTCCCGGAGTCCTGCTCTTCAACGTCAACGTCGGCGGCAGCGACAGCCTGTTTCAGCCGGGGTTCGTCGGGAAGGGATCGCACTCGGATCAGAACACCTACAACCTCGAGGGCGTCGGTCTCACCGAGGCCTACGGCGGACACCGTCTACTTCGACTTCGACTCCCTCGACAACATCGAGGTCGCGACCGGCGGCTCCGACCCGTCGATCGCGACTCCCGGCGTGACGCTCAATCTGTCGACCAAGCGCGGCACGAACCAGATTCTCGGCTCGGCCCGAGCTCTCTACGCGCAGACCGCCGGATGGGACTACGGTGTCGAGGCCGGCGGCCCGCTCTGGAAGGACCGTCTGTGGATCTGGGCCGCCTTCGCGCACAACGCTTCGCTCCCCCAGACGATTCTCACGGCCGACGTACCCCCGGAGGCCGTCGTTCAGCAGCCGACCGTCCAGCACTGGAACGCGAAGTTGAACGCGCAGCTCGATCCCGCCAACTCGCTCACCCTCGCCTACCTCGACTCCGACAAGACCAACCCGGCAAACGGCGCGGACCCTGTACCACTCCCAGGCCGCGACCGTGGACTCAGCACTTTCCCGCCGCGGCCTATCGGGTGGAGGATTCGCAGGTCTTCTCGACGACGCTCTTCGCGTCCCTCTACTTCTCGTATCTCTCGTCCGAGCGTTCGAAACATCCCCAACGGAGGCCTCGACCCGCAGGCCTACCAGACAGCCACCAGGTCTGGCAATACAGCTATACCTTCTACGACTCCAAGCGGCCGCAGTACCAGGCCGGCGTGACCGCGTCCGGCTTCTTCGACACCGGCGACCTCCGGCACGAGCTCAAGTTCGGCTTCGGCTACAAGCAGATCTCAGGGCGATTCGCTGTCGACCTGGCCCGGAAACCAGCTGGTCGGCTTCGATTCGTTCGATCCTCCGGCTCGCGGCGATCACGCGGCCCGGAATCCGAACAAGCTCGTCCAGAACTACTACGACGCCTATGTCGGAGACACGATCCAGGTCGGGCAACCTCACCGTCAACGTCGGGTTGCGCTTCGACTATCAGCAGGGGAAGAATCTCCCCTCGACGGTTCCGGCCAATCCCGTCTATCCCGAGCTTCTTCCCGCCGTCCAATACGGCGGCGACGCGGGATACCCCATCACCTGGCGCCAGGTCGAGCCCCGCGTGGGAGCAACGTACGCTCTCGGAAGCGACCGAAAGACGCTTCTTCGCGCGTCGTATTCTCGCTTTGCCAACCGGTTGGGAACCGAGACGACCTTCGTCAGCGCCTTCCCGGGGACTGCAGTGCCTCTTCTACGCCTGGACCGACGCCAACGGAAACCACCACGTCGAACCGGGCGAGATCGACACTTCGAACTCCTCTCGTTCGCCATCGGTGTCAACCCGAACAATCCGGCGCTCTACGACTTCCGTCAACCAGATCGCACAACATCTCAAGCCGCCCACGACCGACGAGTTCATCGTCGGCGCGGAGCGGGAGATCCTGCCCGATCTCTCGGCGGCGCTGGCGTACACGCACCGTTCCGTGCGCAACGTCGAGTTCGCGTCCAACCAGTACATCCCGCTCATCGGCACGAGCCGCGGCAGCTATCACTACATCGGCAACGCGGCGGGAAGCGCCACCGCGGCCGACGGCTTCGTCCTGAATTTCAGCGAGCCGTACTACGGCCTGGCCCGGATGGGTGCCCCGCCCCGTGCTCCGGCGCTCGTGCTCGAAAACCGGCCGGACTTCACGGAGACTTACAACGGCGTGGAGCTGCAGCTCGTCAAGAGGCTCTCGCACGGCTGGATGCTCCGCGCAAGCTTCGCCTACAACGACTGGCAGCAGCACGTCGGCCCCGGCGCCATCGTCGATCCGAACAACCTTGCGGGAGGCATCAACGCGAGCGGGCCCGTCGTCGAGCCGATCGGCGCCAATTACATCAACTCGACCTGGCAGTTCAACGTCAGCGGAATGGTCCAGCTTCCCCTGGGCATCGAGGCCGCGCGCGAACCTCTTCGGCCGCCAGGGCTTTCCGATCGTGTACTTCGTCCAGGCGTTCACCCACGACGCCGGTCCGAACTTGTTCGACAGCCCCCTCATTCAGATCGGCTCCGTGGGTGCGTACCGCCTGCCCGTCCGTCTTCCTGCTCGATCTCCACCTCGAGAAGACCTTCCGGATCGGATCGACAGTCACGATCAGCCCCGTACTCGACTGCTTCAACGTGGCGAACAGCCACACCGTGCTTCAGCGCGACGGGTTCGTCGGGTCCTACGATGCGGAAGCGGCAGCCGGTGTTCCGGCGAATGAGGGATCTTCAACAAGCCGCTCCAGCTTCTCAGCAGCCGCGTCTTCCGCGGAGGCGTGCGGATCACGTTCTAGCCCGCGCTATCGAACTCGATCCACGACGTAGAGCTCCAGCATTCAGATCGGACCGGTGACCGCCCATCGGCTCTCGAATGTCATCCTGCTCGACCTCCACGTCGAGAGGCCGTTCCAGATCGGTTCCCTGATCACGGTCAGCCCCGAGCTCGACTGCTTCAACGTGGCGAACAGCCACCCCGTGCCTTCGCGTGACGGCCGTGTCGGCACTTACGATTTGGAAGCCAACCCCGTGTTTCAGCAGAACGGCAATTTCAATGCGGCACAAAGCTTCGTGAGTAGCCGCGTCGTTCGGGGAGGCGTTCGGATCGCGTCCTGACCTTCGCCTGTCGCCCGTTTAGGCTTGGCTCTCATTTGCCCCCGGTTCTCGTTGAACCGGAGGCCGGGACGATCCGGACCGTCAGCGCCACCTCGCCGATCCTGATCTTGTCGCCATCGGAGAGCGGGAGGGGCGACTTGACCCTTGTATCTCCAAGAAATGTCCCGTTCTTGCTGTCGAGGTCCTCGAGGCGGACGCCATCACCGTCCACGACGATGCGAGCGTGCAGGCGAGAAACGGTATCGTCGTCGATCGTCACCGAGGCGCCCTCGTCCCGTCCGATGAACGTTGCCCCCGGGGCGAGCGGAATGCGATTGCGCCCGCGCATCAGCCAGCAGGACGACAAGCGACCGGACACGCCGGGCCTCCGCGGCTGGATTTCCTGCGCGTCGCCGCAGAACGAATAACCGAACCCGTACACGGTCCTCACAAAGAGGGCTTTGCGGGCCTTGTCGCCGATCGCATTCCGCACGTCGGCGAGCGCGCTCGTCAGAGTCGTGTCCGCGACGAACACTCCCGGCCACAGCTTCTCGTGAATCTGCTTCTTCGAGAGCGCCTTCGGCCGCTCTTGCAGGAGCAGCTCGAGGAGCTGAAAGGCCTTGGGCTCCAGGTGCACGGGCTTGCCGCCGACGAAGAGCTCGCGCGTGTCCGAATCGAGCAGGCACTTTCCGAACCGCACGCTCATCGCGACCCCAGCAACAAAGGGGGAAGTTCCCCACGTGTCCCCAACGACGGGGACCGACGCCGAGTCATATGGTGATTATCGCGCAAGGGAGTGCGGTTCTCGATTCCATCCAGCACACGAGGAGGAGCATATGAGAGACGGAAGGCACTGCAGAGTCACCTCAAACGCGAAGTCAGTGCGGCGGGCCGGACGCTTTGCGGCATTGACCTTATCGCTCATGGCGAGCCTCTGCAGCATCGCCCATGGTCAAACCTTTACCGAGTTTTCGGTCCCGACTACCGATGGGCTCCCGATCGACATCGCGGCCGGCCCGGACGGCGCCCTCTGGTTCACCGAGAATGAAGGCAACAAGATCGGCCGGATCACCACGGCCGGAGTGATTGCCGAGTTTCCAATCCCTGGGGTCAGCCAGCGTACCGGTATCGCGGCCGGCCCGGACGGCAGCCTCTGGTTCACCGAAGCGGAGGCGAACAATATCGGCCGGATCACCACGGCCGGAGTGATTTCAGAGTTTCCACTCCCAATGCTCAACAGGCAGCCTACCGGCATTACTGCAGGACCGGATGGCAACATGTGGTTCACATCGCTGTACGGCGGCGTCGGACGCATCACGCCGGCTGGCACGATCACGTTGTTCCCCGGGAGGGCGATGGCCAGATCACCTCCGGCCCCGACGGCAACCTGTGGTTCACGTTACCAAACGGCAACGGGATCGGGCGCATCACGACGGCCGGCGTGACTACCCTGTTCACGCTCCCCACGGACAACAGCTTCCCCTTGGGAATCGCGGCTGGCCCCGAAGGCAACCTGTGGTTCACCGAAGTCTACGGCAACAAGATCGGGCGCATCACGACGGCCGGCGTGATTACCGAGTTCGCGATTCCTACGGCCAACAGCTCGCCTAGGGGCATCGCAGCCGGCCCGGACGGCGACCTCTGGTTTGCCGAAAACTACAGCAACCTGGGCGTCGGAATCGGCCGGATCACCGCCGCCGGGGTCATCACCGAGCTGGCGATCCCCTCGCCTTTCGGCCACCCGACCGCGATCACGACGGGCTCCGACGGCAACCTCTGGTTCACGGAATATGACGGCAACGCCATCGGGCGCGTCTCAGCCATCAAGACGTTCCCAATCCCATCGGTTGGGGCCGATGCCAACGGGATCACTGCAGGCCCGGATGGCAACCTCTGGTTCACGGAGTACGCGTTGCTCGCGGTCAGCAAGATCGGCCGGATCACGACGGCCGGCGTGATTACCGAATTTCCGGTCCCGACAGCCGGCAGCAGCCCTCGCGGCATCACGGCCGGCCCCGATGGCAACCTCTGGTTTACGGAGTGGTTCTCCAGCAAGATCGGCCGGATCACGCCGGCCGGAGTCATTTCCGAGTTCACGACCCCAACGGCCAGCAACCCTCACGGCATCACGGCCGGCCCCGATGGCAACCTTTGGTTCACCGAAACGAATGGCGGCAATATCGGCCGGATCACCACGGCCGGCGCCATCACCGAGTTTCCAGTCAACGGCAATCCCTCCGGCATCACGGCTGGTCCCGACGGCAACCTGTGGTTCGCCGAGTTCTCGGGCGGCAGCGGCAAGATCGGGCGCATCACAACGGCGGGAACAGTCACGGAGTTCCCCGTCCCGACAGCTTCGGACCTCGAGGAGATCACGGCTGGCCCCGACGGCAACCTGTGGTTTACGGGATACGGCGCCATCGGCCGCATCACGACGGCGGGGATTGTCACGGAGTTCTCCGTCTCCGGAGGCTATCTCCAGGGGATTACGGCGGGCCCAGACGGCAACCTGTGGTTTGGCGGCGGCGGGCGCATCACGACGGCAGGCACGGTCACGGAGTTCCCTGGCGCAGGCGGGCCCGGGATCACGACTGGCCCCGACGGCAATGTGTGGTTCGCAGGTGGCGAAGAGATCGGGCGCATCATGCCCGAGCAGACGACCCTCACGCCCGGATCCGGCCCCGCCAACGTCGAGACCGCGCTCGCGGCCGCCGGCTTTGGCTTCGCCGGCGGCGCGACGGTGACGATCGGCGGCCTGGCTGCCACGAACGTCTCGGTTTTGCACCCAACACGGCTGACCCTCGCCACACCAGTCCTTACGGCCGGCACACTCAACGACCTGAAGATCGTCGAGCCCGACGGCTCGCTCAGCATCCGACTGAAAGCCTGGCTCGTCGACTTCGTCGATGTCCCCGCGTCGGACGGCTTCCACGACTACATCGCGACAATTTTCCGCGACGGCATCACGGCCGGCTACGGAAACGGCTACTACGGCCGCGACGACCGGGTCACCCGCGCACAGATGGCGGTACTCCTACTGAAGTCCGAGCACAACTCGGCCTACACACCCCCGCCGTGTGGCGGCATCTTCGCAGACGTCCCCTGCCCGAGCACGCCGGACTTTCCTTACTCCGACTGGATCGAGCAACTCTCGAACGAGGGCGTCACGGCGGGCTGCGGCGGCGGCCTTTTCTGCCCCGACAGCTCCGTGACGCGCCGCCAGATGGCCGTGTTCCTGCTCAAGGCGAAGGACGGCTCGAGCCATGTACCGCCTGCTGCGACCGGAATCTTTGGCGACATGCCGCCGGCCGATCCGTTCGCCCCCTGGATCGAGGAGCTCTACAACCTTGGAATCACCGGCGGCTGCCAGGCTTCGCCGCTGCTCTACTGCCCCGAGAACCCGAGCACTCGCGGTCAGATGGCGGTGTTCCTGGTCAAAACATTCGGCCTGCCTTGAAGCAGCGACGTAACCAGAACTCAACTTGAAAGGAGAATCAGATGAAATACAGAAGAGTCTCTTGGACCGCCGCGACGATCCTGCTGACTTTATTGGTTACTCCGATGAGGGTTACGGCGCAGGAACACGCCCAGGGACAACCGGAGAAGCACACGCACTACACCCTCGTCGATCTGGGCACGCTGGGCGGTCCCAACAGCTATCTCAACGGCGACAGCGTCCTCATCAACCCGAGCGGGGCAGTCGCGGCGTATGGCGACACGTCAGTCTACGATCCAGATTGCGATTGCTACTTGACCCATGCTTTCACATGGCGCAAGGGCGTCAAGACGGACCTCGGCACGCTTCCGGGCGGCGCGAACAGTCTCGCCAACGCGATCAATTCAGAAGGGTCGGTGGCGGGGTGGTCTGAGGACGGTCTCATCGATCCCGTGTCGGGGTTTCCGGAGTTCGTCGCAACGATCTGGAGCCATGGCGATGTCACGGACCTCGGGACGCTGGGAGGGAGTTTCAGCGGAGCGCTCGATGTCAACGATCGGCGCCAGGCGGCCGGCTTCGCTGGAAACACGATCCTCGACCCGGACGGCTTCTCGACACTTCTCCTCTTTGGGGTGTCCATTCCAACAACGCAATGGCACGCCGCCCTCTGGCAGAGGGACGGAACCATCGAGGACTTGGGGACGCTCGGCGGACCCGCATCCTTCGCCAACTTCGGGAACGAGCATGGGCAGGTGGCCGGACTCTCGTACACGGACTCAGTCCCGAACCCGGAAACGGGGATGCCCACCGTAGCCCCATTCATTTGGGAAAACGGCCAGATGATAAACCTCGGGTCTTTCGGCGGCCCATGCGCAGAAACGGCAGCGCTAAATAACCGCGGTCAGGTGGCGGGCACCTCGTGTACAGAAGCGTGGGCTCATGCGTATCTCTGGCACCGCGGAACGATGCGGGATCTGGGGACACTCGGAGGCGCCTTTTCGAGGGCCGATGCGCTCAACGAGAAGGGTGAGGTCGTGGGCCAGTCGAGCACGGCCGGCGATCAGAGCTTTGACGGCTACCTCTGGCGTAACGGCGTCATGACGGATCTCGGAAGCATCGGAGGCTGCGGCAGCAATGCGGTCAGCATCAATTCGAAGAGTCAGGTCGTCGGCGAGTCCTTCCCATGCGAGGGAGACACGACCCACCATCCGTATCTCTGGGAGAACGGCGGGCCCATGATCGACCTCAACACCTTCGTTCCTCCTGGGTCGGACCTTCAACTGCATGAACCGTTCTACATCAGCGATGAGGGCGAAATTACCGGCACGGCCGATCTTCCGAACGGCGACTCGCACGTTTTCGTCTTGATTCCCAGGGACGGGGATGGTGACAACGAGGAGGTCAACGTAGCGCCTGCGAGCGAAATCGCACACGCTCCGAGCGCTGCGAGTGCAGCGGGACCTACGTTGAGTCCCGAGATCAAGAGCGCGCTGCGAAACAGGCTCGCGAACCGGCAACCGAGGTTTGGACTCAGACTCCCAAAGCAGACGCAGTGACGAGCGAGACCCGGGCGGAGTCGCCTAATGGACACGCTCCGCTCCGGAATCTATTGAACCCGATCCCCGACGAAGAGATCCGCGAGAATCCGCATGACGCTGAAGACGTAGTACTTCCCGTCGGGGGTAACACGGATCACTGTGCCCTGGGGCTCGTCCAGACCGGCGGCGTCCGCCGGGACGAGCTCCTTCCAGAGCTCGCGGCGCCCGGTCTCGGTGTCGAAACGGTAGACCCGTATCGGCCACTGACGCGTCAGCGGATAGACATAAATCCAGCGGCTGTCCGAGCTCCAGTCGATCATTCTGTCGTTTGCCTCGAGACCGCCGACCCGACGCGGCTCGCCCGAACCAACGGGATACAGGACGAGCTTGTCGTCGCCCTCTCGTGTGGTCACCCATTTTCCATCCGGACTGGGCCAGCAGTTGAGCCCCTTCCCGAGTCCCGTTCCTTCGGGGCTTACGGGGAGCGGCACGCCGCCTTCGAGATCCGCGAGAAAGCATCGCCGGTCTTCCTTCCCTCGTTTCGCCGAGATGACGAGATGCCGACCGTCGGGGAACCAATGCGGCCGCGGATTGAATATCCCCGTCAGGCCCGGAATGCTCACATTCCTGGGCTCCCCCGGTCCGGTGGGAAGGAGAGTCAGGAACTCGGACCCCGCAGTCCGCATGAGCACCCACTGCCCGTCCGGCGAAAGGGAAAAGGGCTCGCCCTCGCCAAGACGCACGATGGGACCTCCGTCCGTCCCTCGGAGATACATGCGGGCATTTTCGGTTCTGAAGAGCAGCGTTTTGCCGTCGGCGGATAGGTCTACGGCATCCGAGGTGTCCAGCCACGCAAGATCGCGCTCGCGCTCGAGACCCTGCCCGCCGAAAAGCATCGTCGTGCGAAGGATCCCTCGCGCCAGGAGGAGACGGCCTTGCCGCGAGAGATCGTACAGCGCGATCCCTCCCGGGACGGTCAAGACGACACGTTCCTTGCCCGAGAGGTTCACCGCATGAATTGCGAACCCTGACCTATCCGATCTACCCACGACCGTGAACCAGAGCTCATCCCCGCGAGATGACCAGACCGGGAAAAGGACCTGTGTCCCTCCGGCCGAGATCACCCTCTTGCGCCCTGCCAGATCCACGACGGCGACCGAGCTGCCGTGCTCGTCCCCGGACAGATAGTCGATGAACGCGACGAGTTTTCCGTCCGGCGAGACTCTGGGGGAGCCCATCCAGGGATTGGCGGACCCCGCCTCGACGGGGCCACTTGGGCGTCGGACCTCGAGCAAGACCTTTCCAGCGGGGTACTCGAGAGTCTGCGTCAATTCGTCTTCGGACCAGCGTAGGATCGCCATCTCGCCCTGCGGGCCCCAGTCCGCGTCCGACACACGCCTGGCAACCTGTCGAGGCGCATATCCGCCAGGGGGAACCCGCGCCAGGGTTCCGAGGTAATACGGACCGCGATTCAGGCCATCCATGAGAATCGCCATCTCGCCATCCCGCGCAATGGAGAGCAGGTGCCCCTGCAAGCCGAGGGGAACGGACTCGGGATTCCCAAGTCGAGTCGAGTACAACTCGTATGCCTTTCCTTCCCAGCTGGCGCTGTACACGACGCTCAGACCGTCGGGCGTAAACCGCGCCCCAGAAGCCACGCCCCGGTTGAACGTGATTTGCGTGAACTGCGGAGGCTCGACCCGGGGGGCCTTGATCGCGAGCCAGTAACCGATGCCCGCCGCGATCGGGATCAGGGCGCCCGCGACAATCGATGCCAGGCGCCAGCGGGGCGCTGCTCTCACTCCGGGCATCGTGCCCGAGCCCGAGGTCGCGTCTGCGAGGTGATCGCGAAGCGTGGCGAGATCGCGCGCGAGGTCGTCCGTCGAGGAGTAGCGCTGGCGCGGCTCCTTGGCGAGGCAGCGCTCGACAATCCACCGAAGCTGGATCGGCGCCTGGGGACTGGCCGAGGCAACCGGCTCCGGCTCTTCATTGAGGATCGCCGCGAGCGTGTCGATCGACGTCTTCTTCTCGAAGGCGCGCTTTCCCGTCGCCATCTCGTAAAGGATCGCGCCGAGAGAAAACTGGTCCGACCGGAAGTCCAAAGGCTCGCCGCAGGCTTGCTCCGGGGACATGTACCCGACCGTCCCCACGACCGTGCCCGGCGTCGTCGCCCCCGTTATGGTCGGCAGTCTCGAGCCCTCGCCGCCGCCGGACGATCTCGATGTCAGCTTCGCCAGGCCGAAGTCCAGGATCTTGACGAGACCGTCCTTCGTCACCATGACGTTCTCGGGCTTCAAGTCCCGATGCACGATGCCGGCCTCATGCGCTCTGGCCAGGCCCTCGCCAACCTGCGCGGCGACCTGCAGCAGCTTCCTGATTCCGATGCGCCCGCTGGCGAGCAGTTCCCGCAGCGTCGCCCCCTCCACGCGCTCCATCGCGATGTACGCGACGCCGTCCGCGGACCCGATGTCGAAGATCGTGACGATGTTGGGGTGACTCAGGGACGATGCCGCGCGAGCCTCCTTCTCGAAGCGCTTGAGCCGCTCGGAGTCAGGCGTCAACTCCTCGGGGAGGACCTTGATCGCCACCTCGCGCGCGAGCCGTGTGTCCCGCGCCCGGTACACCTTTCCCATACCCCCAGCGCCCAGCGGCGACAGGATCTCGTAGGGACCGAGGCGTGTCCCGGCTGCGAGAGTCACGCGGTGACCGTAGCGAGGATTTTATTCTGTTTGGTGATGAGTGGTGAGCCGTGTAGGACTCGAACCTACAGGAAGTTCACAATGAGTCAACGAAAAGGGGCCCACTCGGCTCGCAAAGGCGTGGGCCTCGATCGAAGGAAAAGGGCCCCCGATTTTCGACGGCTCGATCGAATCGAAAGGCCCCGAAAAAAAGGATGCCGCCCGCGGCCCTCGAAGGGCCCGAAGAGCAGAGCATCGGCTCTTTAGGCCGATGATCTGAGGCCATTTTACAGGCGATTTCGAGCACCTACGAGGAACGGCAACGAGTTAGAAAACAGCTCGGGCCCGACCGGGCCGGCTCTGACGTCGGAAGAGAACAGATCGAAAAGCTACTCGATCGAGAAGGATCAGAGAGAAGGCGATCGACTCGAACAGCGCCCCAAACGGATCGAGAAGGATTCGGCCTCGACCGCTCCTCATGGGGCGCAGGTCGATCGAGCGAAACTCGATCGACAGGCGCCTCGATGTGCGCTACGGCCGGCGACCGGCCTCGGCCTCGACCTGTCGCGCACCTCGATCGTTTCGTCGCCGAGCGCGAGGGAAAGAAGACGGTCGCGAAAGACCTCGCCTTCCTTCGGAGGGCGCTCGGGCTCGCGAAGGCGCACGATCTCATCCGGGCGCACGTCTTCGAGAAGGTCGCCGGGGATCCGGTGACGCGGCGGCGCCTCATGCCCCCGTGGAAACCGTCCGACTCGAACGGAAAGAAGATCCCCGCCGAAGTCTTCGAGGCGATCCTCGCGAAGCTACACTCGGACGCTCGCCGGGCCGTGCTCTTCGCGCGATCGACCGGGCTCCGAATGAACGAGGTCGCTTCCCTGGATTGGTCGATGTACGCGCCGGGGAAAGGATTTCGGACGGCGACCCAGAAGGGAAGCGGCGACCGTTTCGTCGGGCTCGACTGTCTCGACGTGCTCGGCCCTCGCGGGATCGGCCCCGTCTTCGCGGAACTCGGCTCGAACCGCAGGGATCGTCTCGAATCGCTCTGGCGCTCGGCCGTGAAGGCCGCGAAAAGGGCGGCGAAAAAGGAAGGTAAGGTCTTCCCGCATCATAAATTCCACGATCTGCGCCATACGTTCGCGACGGAGGAGCTCGAAGCGACCGGCGGGCACGATTTCGGCGCCGTGGCAGCCGTGCTCGGGATCTCAGAGCGCATGGCGCACGTCTACGCGCATGAGGATCGAGAGCGAGCGCAGATCAATGCCGCGAAGAGGCGGCTCGCCGAGAAGATCGCGAAGACTGGGGCCTAACCCGTTTCCTAACTCGTTGCAATTCCGGGCGCGAGGTCGCGCGAAAAGGTGGGCCGATGATCTATCCCCTTGATTCTTATGGCGGGGCCGACGGGACTCGAACCCGCGACCTCCGGCGTGACAGGCCGGCGTTCTAACCAACTGAACTACGACCCCGCGAAAGGAACGGCGCATCATACCGGAAAGGGCCCGGCAGTCAAACGGGGCGGGCCCGCGGCGCGTCAGGCGCCGGGCTTGACGGCCCGGATGAACGCGCTGCGGATCTTTCCGTCCACCTCGGGCGCGATCGCGTCCGCGTCGATCCCGGCCGAGAGCAGGAAGTCCCGCGCGTCGGCGACCGAGTAGATGCGCGTGGGCTCGACGATGACGTCCCGGAAGCCGGCGGCTTCGAGCTTGGCGCGGTACTCCTCCTCGGAGAGGGCTCCCGCCACGCAGCCGACCCACAGGAGCACGCTCCGACGGATCGCCTCGGGCACTTCCCCCGCGACCACGACGTCGGAAACGGCGAAGCGGCCACCCGGCTTCAGCACCCGGAAAGCCTCGCGCAGCACGCGGTCCTTGTCGGCGGAGAGGTTGATGACGCAGTTCGACAGGATGACGTCCACCGTATCGTCCGGAAGCGGAATCGCCTCGATCTGTCCCTTCAGGAACTCGACGTTCTCGAGGCCCGACTCGCGCTGATTCCTGCGCGCGAGCTCGAGCATCTCGTCCGTCATGTCGAGGCCATAGGCCTTGCCCGCCGGCCCCACGCGCTTCGCCGAGAGTAGAACGTCGATGCCGCCGCCCGACCCGAGATCGAGGACGGTCTCGCCCGGCTCGAGCTTTGCGAGCGCAGTCGGATTGCCGCAGCCGAGCGAGGCGAGAAACGCCTGCTCCGGCACCTCGGCCTGCTCCGAGATGCCGTAGAGATTCGACGTGATCGGGTCGCACGAGAGGCCGGAGGCCGAGGGCGCCGTGCCGCAGCACGAAGTCTTCCCTGTCGTCACCTGGCGCGCGGCGTTGCCGTACTTCTCGCGGACGATGTCGGTGATGCTCTGGTCGGTCATGGCGTCCTCCTGGTCAGAAACGTGGCGTACTGCCGGACGATGTCGAGTGCTTCGGGGTTCAGGGAATAGTGGATCCAGCGGCCGTCGCGGCGGTCGCGCACGAGGCCGGCGTCCTTCAGGACCTTCATGTGGAAGGAGAGCCGGGATTGCCCCGTCGAAAGCAGGTCCGTGAGGTTGCAGACGCATTCCTCGCCGGCCCGGAGCCGCTCGAGGACGGCGAGCCGCGTCTCGTCGGAAAGGGCGTGGCAGATGCGCGCGATCTTCGCCGCATCGGCCTTCAGCCCGAGTTCGGCCCTCGGCATGCGTCGATTGGCCACCACGCGCCCAAACATATCAACAAAAATTGATTTGTCAAGAGTCGATTGCACCCCTCACCCCTTCCCTCTCCCGACGGGAGAGGGAGCCCGTATCAGCGGCACTCGGGCAACAGCTCGCGGCGTGAGAAGTCACCCGAGCGAAGCGAGGGTGGAGGCTCACGCCGCGGGAGCCGCAGCGCAGCAAGGGATCAGGTCCGCGGTCGAGCCGGCATCCCGGGCGAGCCGCGGACCGGTGCGCCCGAAGGGCGCAGATCCCTCGCAAGCGTAGGCGACGTGTTTACCAGACGTCGCAGCGCTCGGCCTCCGCCCGCACCATCGGGGCGCCGGGCTTGCAGCCGAAGGCCTTCTGGAACTCGGGCAGGTTCGAGAGCGGACCGATCACGCGGAACTTTCCGATCGGATGGGGATCCCCCTGGGCCATCGTGCGCGCGGCCTCCGGACGGATGGCGTCGCCGCGGAACTGGCCCCAGGCGATGAAGAACTGCTGGTCGGGCGTGAAGCCGTCGATCGTCGGGAGCGGGGGCTTTCCCTGCTGCGAGATCTGGAACGCGCGATACGCGATCCGGGCGCCGGCGAGGTCGCCGATCGACTCCCCCACCACCAGCTTGCCGCGCTGCGGCACGCCGGGCTCGACCTCGTAGTGGTCGAACTGGTTGACGACGCAGGCCGTCTTCTCCTGGAACTTCTTCAGGTCCTCGTCGCTCCACCAGTTCTGGAGGCGGCCCTGCGCGTCGTACTGGGCACCCGAGTCGTCGAACCCGTGGCTGATCTCGTGGCCGATGACGACGCCGATCGCTCCGTAGTTGACGGCGTCGTTGGCCGACATGCTGAAGGCCGGCGGCTGGAGAATGCCGGCCGGGAACACGATCTCGTTCAGGAGCGGGTTGTAGTAGGCGTTCGAGGTCGGCGGCGTCATGCCCCAGCGTCCGCGGTCGACGGGCTTGCCGATCGTCGCGAGGCTGTCCTCGACGTTGAACCTGCGGCCCGACAGGACGTCGTCCCAGTACGACGCGCGGCGTGACGGGAACCTTCGTGTAGTCCTTCCACTTGTCCGGGTAGCCGATCTTCGGGTTGAAGGTCGAAAGTTTTTCGAGAGCGCGCTTCTTGGTCTCGGCGCTCATCCAGTCGAGGCCCTCGATCGTCTGGCCCATCGCGAGCAGCAGGTTCTTGACGAGCTCCTGCATCCGCGCCTTGGCCTCCGGCGGGAAGTACTTCTCGACGTATTTCCTGCCGAGCGCCTCGCCGAGGAGGTTGTCGGTCGACTCCGCGCAGCGCTTCCAGCGCGGCTTGAGCTCCTTCGCGCCGTTCAGGTACGCGCCGTTGAAGGCGAAGTCCTCCTCGACGAAGGCGTCCGAGAGCGACGGGGCGGCCGAGTCGAGCAGGTGCCACTTGAGGTACGTCTTCCAGTCGGCGAGCGGGATCGATCCGAGCTGAATGTTGACCGCCGAGAGGAAGCGGGGCTCGGCCACGTTCACGTCGCCGGGCTTGATGGCGAGCGCCTGGAACGATGCCGTCCAGTCGAAGCGGGGCGTCATCTTCTGGAGGTCGGCCATGGACGTCTTATGGTCGGTGGCCTTCGGGTCGCGCAGGGCGACGTTGTCGAGCGACGCCTCGGCCAGCTGCGTCTCCATCCGCATCACGGTCGAGGCGGCCGCCTTCGCTTCCGCCTCGGCCGACCCCGCGAGCCGGAACACCTTCGCGATGTGCGCGACGTACTTCTCGCGCGCCTCCTGGAAGCGCGGCTCCGACTTTAAGTAGTAGTCCCGATCCGGCAGGCCGAGCCCGCTCGCGTAGATCTGGGCAAGCACGTCCGTCGGGTTGTGATTGTCCGAGCCGGCCCCGATGCCGAACGGAACGGGAATGGCGATCTGCTGGAACCGGGTGATCATGCGAGCGACGTCGGCCGTGCTCTTCATGGCGGCGATCTGCGCGAGCAGCGGGTCGAGCGGTTTGACGCCGAGCCGGTTCAACTCGTCGGCGTTCATGCAGGAGCCGTAGAAATCGCCGATCAGCTGGTCGATGCTCCCCTTCAGCGGATTCTTGACGGCGGCAGCCTCGTCGAGGATCCCCTTGAGCCGGTCCTTGGCTTCCTCGCCGGCCTGCCAGCGGCGGCTCCATCGCACCATCGAGGCCGGGATGGGATTCATCTGCCGCCAGGCCCCGTTGGCGAACTCGAAGAAGTCCGAGCACGCCTCGACGTTGCGGTCCATGTCGGAGAGCTCGATCCCCTTCTGGGCGCTCTCCTGGGCGAGGGCAGGCACGGAGGCAAGGAGCAGGCAAAGCAGAGATTTGACGGGACGCATATGGCTCTCCTCCAAAAAGGAATCTCGCTTTCGCAATTCATACGGCCGCCGCGGGCCGAAGTTTGGCGCCCGGCATAAGATTCCGGCCGCGCGATGACTATAGATCGAGACCGGCTCTCCGGCCTCCTCACGAAAGAACAGGAGCGGTTCACCACCGCGCATCCCCGCTCGCGGGCCCTCTTCGAGCGCGCGCAGCAGAGCCTGCTCGGCGGCGTGCCCATGAACTGGATGGTGCGCTGGGCCGGCAGCTTCCCGATCTTCGTCCAGGAAGCGTCCGGCGCCCACTTCACCGACGTGGACGGCCACCGCTATCTCGACCTCTGCCTCGGCGACACCGGCGCCATGACGGGCCACGCGCCCGCGGCCTCGGTCGCGGCGATCGCGGCGCAGGCGCGGCGCGGCATCACCTTCATGCTGCCGACCGAGGATGCCATCTGGGTCGGCGAAGAGCTCGCGCGGCGCTTCGGCCTGCCCTACTGGCAGACCACGCTGACGGCGACCGACGCCAACCGCTTCGCCATCCGCCTCGCGCGCCACGTCACGGCGGCCGAAGATCCTGGTCTTCAACTGGTGCTACCACGGCACCGTGGACGAGACGTTCATCACCCTGAGGAACGGCGCCGCCGGTCCGCGCAGCGGCAATCTCGGACCGCCGGTCGATCCCGCCGAGACGACCCGGGTCGTCGAGTTCAACGACGTCGCCGGCGCTCGAGGAGGCGCTGGCCCACGGCGACGTCGCCTGCGTGCTGGCCGAGCCGGTCATGACGAACATCGGGATCGTGCATCCCGCAGCCCGGCTTCCACGAGGCCCTGCGCGAGATCACGCGGCGCACGGGGACGCTTCTCATCATCGACGAGACGCACACGATCTCGCGCCGGCCCGGGCGGCTACACGCGCGCGCACGGCCTGTCGCCCGACATCCTCACGATCGGAAAGCCGATCGCCGGCGGCGTCCCCGCGGCCGTCTACGGGCTGTCGGCGGAGGTGGCCGATCGCATCCGCGCCGCGACGACGATCGAGGACGGCGGACACGGGCGGCATCGGCGGCACGCTCGCCGGCAACGCCCTCTCGCTCGCCGCGATGCGCGCGACGCTCGAGCACGTCCTGACCGAGGAGGCGTACGCGCGCACGATCCCGCTGGCACGCCGCTTCGCCGAGGGAGTCGAGGGCGTGATCGCCGAGCACCGGCTCCCCTGGCACGTCACGCAGCTCGGCTGCCGGGCCGAGTACTGGTTCCGCGCGACGCCGCCGAACAACGGCGCCGAGGCGGCCGCCGCGGTCGATCCCGACCTCGACCGCTACATGCACCTCGCCGCGCTCAACCGCGGCATCCTGATGACGCCCTTCCACAACATGGCGCTCATCTGCCCCGACACCACCGAGGCCGACATCGACCGGCACACGCGCGGTGTTCCGCGAGAGCGTCGAGGCGCTCGTATCGTGACTCAGAAGGAGACGCGCACCGCGGCGCGGAAGTAGCGGGGAGCGGAGCGGGCAGTCAGCGTCTTACTCCATGACGCGCTTCAGCCGGCCCTTCGGGTCCAGCGCGGCGTAGAGGGCCGGCAGGATGACGAGGACCAGGAAGCCCGACAGGACGAAGCCCCCGATGACGGCGATGGCGAGGGGCTGCTGGAGCTGGGAGCCCTCGCCGAGGGCCACCGCGAGAGGAGCGAGGGCGAAGGCGGTCGCGAGGATCGTCATGGCGACCGGGCGGCGGCGGCGGCGCGCCGCCAGGGCCCACGCTTCCTTGACCGGGGTGCCGTGGCGAAGCGCCTCGCGCGCTTCGTGGATGACGAAGATGGCGTTCTCGCCGACGATCCCGACCATCATGATCGCGCCGACGAAGCTCGAAATGTTGAGCGTCATTCCCGTCGCGAGCAGCGCCCCGAACACGCCCGAGAGCACCGCGGCGGACATGAGCGCCGTCAGGACGGGCGCGCGCCAGTCGCCGAACTCGAAGAGGACGACGATCGAGACGAGCACCAACCCGCCGATGAGCACGAACAGCAGCTCCCGAAAGGAGCTCTGCTGCTGCTCGTAGAGTCCGCCGAAGACGACGTGCATCCCCGGAGACAACCGCAGCTCGCGGGCGAGCTTCGCGCGGATCTCGCGGATCGCGCCGCCGAGGTCGCGCCCTTCCAGTCGGGCCGTCACGCCCACGAAGGTCTTGACGTTCTCCCGGTCGATCTCGGCCTCCGGGGCTCCGGTCGAGATCGTCGCGACGTCCGACAGGCCGACCAGCGCGCCGGACGGCGTCCGCAGGCGAAGGGCCGACAGACCGCGCGGGTCGCGCGCGAAGACCCGCAGCCCGTAGAGGCGCTCCCCGATGCGGATGTCCCCGGCAGTCGTTCCGGAGACCGCCGGCTCGACCGCCGCCTGGACGTCCTCGGTCGTCAGGCCGAACCTCGCCGCGCCCCGGGCGCCTTCGGCCGGATATCGCGCGTCGGCAGCGGGGACGCGGATCGTCAGGGCGGGGCCCGAGATGACGATGCCGTCGAAGACGTCCTCGACGCCCTTGATCCCTTCCAGGAGGGCCGCCGCCGCGCGCGCTCGATCCTGCAGCTGCGCCTGGTCCTCGCCGAAGATGCGGATGTCGATCGGCTGCGGCACGCCGCCGGTCAGGTCGCCGATGTTGTCCTCGAGAAGCTGGCCGAAGTCGGTGTGCAGGGCCGGCGCGATCGCGTCGGCACGGGCACGGATGTCGGCGATGACGGCCTCGACCGGCCGGCGCTGCCGGCGCGGCTTCAGGCGGATGACGTAGTCGCCGCGGTTGGGCTCGGTGATGAAGAAGCCGAGCTGCGTTCCGGTGCGCCGCGAGTAGCCGCGGATGTCGGGGACCTCGAGCAGGACCTTCTCGAAGCCGTTCAGCATCGCGTCGGTGTCGGTCAGAGACGTCCCGGGCGGCGTCCAGTAGTCGAGGATGATCGACCCCTCGTCCATGGCCGGGAGAAAGTCCGAGCCGAGCCGGCGATACAGAAGGACGCCGGCGCCGAGCAGCGCCGCGCAGAAGAGTCCGGCGATCCAGGCGTGGCGGATCAGAAACGGCACGGGAGCGCGGTCGTGCGTCTCGTAGTCGTGGACGAACGGGCGAGTCCGCGCCCCTCCGACGATGCGCAGACCGATCGGAACGCAGATCGCCGACACGAAATAGGAGACCGTGAGCGCCACGGCCATCGTCAGCGCGAGGGGCTGGAAGAAGGCGCCCACGACTCCGGTCAGCAGGGCGAACGGCACGAAGATGACGACCGTCGAAAGGCTCGAGCCGGTCAGGGGGGCCACCAGGCGCCGCACCCCGGTGATGGCAGGATTGTGGGAGCCCTCCTCGCGGTGGCGGCCGATGCTCTCGGCGACCACGATGGCGTCGTCCGCGATGAGGCCGAGCGCGGCGGCGATGCCGCCGAGCGTCATGAGGTTGATCGTCTGGCCCGTGACGGCCAGGACGAGCAACACGATCGCGACCGTCAGCGGAACCGCGGCGACGGAGACCAGCGTCAGCCGCAGGCTCCGCAGGAAGACCAGAAGGACGAGAGCCGCCAGGCCGACGCCGATGAGGATGGCGTCGCGCACCCCGTGGACCGAAAGCGACACGAACTCGGCCTGATCGTAGAACGTCGTCCAGCGGACGTCCCGGGGAAGCAGCTCCGGGCGCTCCGAGAAAAGCTGACGGACCCCCGCCGCGATGGACACGGTGTTGGCTGCCGGCTGCCGGGTCAGGTTGACGAGCACGGCGGGCCGGCCGTCGGCCGTCGTCCGTATGTACGAGGGCGCGTCCTCGACATCGATGGCGCCGAGCTCGCCGAGCAGCGCCGGGACGCCGCCTCCCGGCAGGGCGACGGCCACCCGCGAAAGCGAAGGCGCGTCGGCGACGACGCCATCCACGAGCGACAGGTACAGCTCGTGGTTCGACTCGAGAAGCCCGGCCGAGAGGACCTGGTTGTTCTTCCGGAGGGCCGCGACGACGTCCGTGACGGCCAGGTGACGGGCGGCGAGAGCGCCGGGGTCGAGGTGAACCTGGAACTCGCGCTGGCGCCCGCCCTGGATCTGCACCTGCGCCACGCCCGGAATCCGTACGAGCTCGGGCCGCAGCGTGTACTCGGCGAGCTCCCAGAGCTCGGAAGGACTGCGTGTCTCGGAAGTGAGCGCATATCCGAGGATTGGAAAGAGCGCCGTGTTCATCGGCGCGACGTCCACGTGGGTTTCGGCGGGCAGGTCCGCGCCGGCGCGCGCGACGGCATCCTGCACCCGCTGGAGGGCGACCTGCATGTCGGTGCCCCACTCGAAGTTCGCCGAGAGCTCCGTAGATCCGCGAGACGTCGTGGACCGCACGAGCCGGATGCCCGGCAGGGGCAGGAGCGCCTGCTCGAGCGGCCTCGTGACGCGCGGCATCATCCGGGCGGCCGGCTCGTGGCCGACGTCGGCGATGACCTTGATCACCGGGAACGTCACCGAGGGAAAGATCGCCGCCGGCATGCCGGTCGCCAGGACGCCGCCGGCGCCCGCGCACACCAGGACCAGCAGAAGCAGGGCGAGCGCCCTGTCGTGAATGAAGTCGTAGACCTTCACGGGCGGGTCGCGACCGCGGCGCCGTCGGGCAGGCCCACCTGGCCCGAGACGACGACGATCTGTCCCGCGGACAGCGGCGGCGCCGCGATCTCCGTGCCGGCCGGCCCGCGCAGCCCCGGAGTCACGTCGACCCAGCGGGCGTGGCCGTTTTCGACCAGGGCGATCCGCGATTTCCCGGTCAGGTCGTCGCGAACCAGCGCCGCGTCGGGAACCACGGACGCGTCCCGATGGGCCGCAACGACGATGTGCGCCGTTCCGAAGAGGCCGAGCGGCGGCACGCCGGAAAGGCCGTGGAGATCCACCCGGACCGGAGCCGTGAAGTCGGTCGCGTTCGCGGACGGAAGGATGTCGTGAACGGTGCCCGTCCACGCCGAAGCGCGCCCGGCGACTTCGACGGTCACCGGCTGCCCGGCGCGCACGCGCGCGAGGTCGCCCTGCGAGATGTCCGCGAGGAAGGCGACCGAGGACGCGTCGGCGATCGTCAGGATCTCCTGGTCCTCCGAGACCCGATCGCCGCCGACCGCGGCGTGAGCGAGGACGACGCCGTCCGAGGGCGCCTCGATCGGCGCCCGTACGAGGCCTCGCTCCGCCAGCGCCAGGGCGCGGGCGGCGTCCTGCTTCTCGGCGTCGGTCTTCGCCTCCCGCGCCATCTCCCGCGCCCCGGCCAAAGCCGACTCGCTGTCGCGCGAGACGATCGTCGCGAGCGCGTCGCCGCGGCGCACGCGATCGCCGTCGGCGACCGCGAGCCCGATCAGGCTTCCGGCAAACGGCGCTCGCACCTTCTCCTGCGAGAGCGCCGCCGTCTTCCCGGGGCCCGAGACGACGTCCGCGAGCGTTGCCCGCACGACCGGCGCCACGGTCACCGGAACGGCGGCGGCCGGCGCGGCGGGCGGATCGGGCGGCGGCGCGGACTCCCGTCCCTTGCAGGCCGGCGCCGCGATCGCGAGGGCGAGGAGCAGGCGTTTCACGGTGTGCTCCAGCGCAGGGCGAGAGCCTCGGCGACGCGGTAGCGCGCCGTCACGTCGCTCTTGCGCACGGCGGCGTCGAGCGCTGCCGCGTGCGCGTCGAGAACGTCGAGCGCGGACGCCGTGCCGCCGCGATAGCGGCTCTCCGCCTGCAGAAACGAGTCGTTGGCCGCGGGCACGGTCCGCGACAGGATTTCCACCTGCCGATAAAGATGCGCCAGCGCGGAGCGCGCCCTTTCCCACGCGAGCCGCGCGTCGCGCTGCTGGACCTCGAGCTGGAGGCGCGCCTGCTGGAGGCCGAGATTGGCCTCTGCGACGCGCGCCTTCGCGGCTCCCGGGTCCCACACCGGCCAGACGAAGACGAGCGCGAACGAGTAGCCGCCGTTTCGCCAGAAGTGATCCCAGAACTGCGAGTTCAGGTGCGTCGTGTCGTCGGTCAGGAACCCGGTGTCCGCGGTGAAGGCGAGGCGCGGCCGCTGCTCGGCGGCGGCGATCGTCGTGTCGGCGTCGGCCGAGCGGGCGGAGGCCGCGGCGGCCACGACGTCGGGAGCGCTCTTCCAGGCGTCCGGCGGCTCGTCGCGCGGCGCCTCGGGCGGCGCAAGGGCGGCCAGACGCAGCGACCCGGTCGGGTCCCGGCCCATCAGATCGTTCAACGCGAGGCGGGCCTCGTCGCGGCGCTGCTCGGTCTCGGCGAGCGCGGCCTCCTCGAGAGCGCGGCGGACGTCGGTCTTCAGAACGTCGGCGGAGACCCCCTGCCCCGCCGCCTGCCGGCTCCGGAGGGAGGTCGCGTACCGCTCGAGCTCCGCGATCCCGGCGCGGCGGATCTCGACCTCCGCGTCCGTCTCGAGGAGCTCGGCGTAGCGGGAACGGACGTCGAGCTCCAGGTCCTTCTCCGCCATCCGGAAGCGCGCGCGGGCGGCCTCGACACTCGCCCCCGCGCGAGCCACTCCCGCGTCGAGCGCTCCCCCGGCGTAGATCGGCTGGCGCACGACGGCCTGGAGCCTCGCCTCGCCGAGGTTCGTGATGGCCGGGCTGTAGCCCGGGTACGGCGCGTAGATGAAGTCGCCCTCGAGGGCGACCTTGAGCCAGCGCTCCGCCCGCGCTTCCTTCTCGCGGGTCGTCGCGATGTCGATCTCGAGGGCGGGCAAGGGCAGTCGGGCGTTGGCGGCCCGGGCCTCGCGCAGCGCCGTGTCGAGGGTGACGGTCTCCTCGCCGCGCGCCGCCGCCCCGCCAGCAGAGAGCGCGAGCACGCTCCCCATCAGCGCCAGGGAGACACCGGCGACTCTCGCCGTCCGTCTCGGTTGCATGAGAATCCTCTTTGCCGCTCGTTGCGACAGGCTCGAGCTCGATTCTTTTTCTTCGACGCGCCGCCGTCTCCGCGCGGCAGTAGGATCATCCCCGCGCGATTCAACTCGAGTCAAGGAGAGTCACATGCGTTTCCCCCATCGCCTCCTTTCACTGCTCCCGGGATGCCTGCTTCTTGCCTCCGCCGCGCTGGCACAACCGGATCCCTCTTACAAGCTCCTGAAGAAGGTGCGCGTCGGGGGCGACGGCGGCTGGGACTATCTGACGGTCGACGCGGAGTCCCGGCGCCTCTACGTGACGCGCGGCACCCGCGTCATGGTCTTCGACGCCGACTCGCTCGAGCCGGCCGGAGAGATCCCGAACACGGCCGGCGTGCACGGGGTCGCCCTCGCTCCCGAGCTCGGCCGCGGCTACACGAGCAACGGCCGCGCCGGCACGGTCACGGTCTTCGATCCGAAGACCCTCAAGACGATCGACGAATGGAAGGTCACGGGCGAGAACCCGGATGCGATCCTCTACGACGGCTTTTCGAAGCGGGTCTTCGCCTTCAACGGGCGCACGGCGAACGCCACGATCCTGGACGCCTCGAAAGGAACCGTCGTGGCCACCGTGGCCCTCGGCGGAAAGCCCGAGTTCGCGGCGACCGATCTGGCGGGGCGGGTGTTCGTCAACATCGAGGACAAGAGCGAGGTCGTCGTGCTCGACGCCGCCCGGACCGAGGTGATCAAGCGCTGGCCCCTCGCCCCGTGCGAGGAGCCTTCCGGCATGGCGATCGACCGGAAGGGCAAGACGCTGCTCGTCGGCTGCGGCAACCGGATGGCCGCGATCGTCGACACCGACTCGGGCAAAGTCGTGGCGACCGTCCCCATCGGCGAAGGCGTGGACGCCAACGCCTTCGATCCCGGCACCGGGCTCGGCTTCAGTTCGAACGGCGAAGGCACGCTGACGGTCATCGGGAAGAATGCGGAGGGCAAGTACGCCCCGCTCCAGACCGTGCCCACGCAGCCCCGAGCCCGGACGATGGCGCTCGACGAGAAGACGCATCGGGTCTTCGTCGTGACGGCCGAGTTCGGCGCAACGCCCGCGCCGACCGCCGACGAGCCGCGCCCGAGGCCTCCGATGGTGCCCGGCACCTTCACGATTCTCGTTCTCGGCCGCTGAGTCCGATTCCGGCAGCGGGCGGGAAGAGTCCGTCGGGCTCACGCCGGGATCGCGGAGCAAACCGGCTGAGGGCGCGTCTTGTGGACGGCCCAGACGTCGGTCGTCCCTTCCGCATGAGCCTCGGTGAATGCGCGGGGATCCGCGATCCGGGTCACGGCGCCCCGATCGTCCAGCTCGTATCCGACGTATCCGTCCTCGGCCAGCTCCTCCCAGAATTCCTCGGGGCTCGCGCCGGCGCCGCGGAGCTGGCGCGGCGAGAACTCGATGAACATCCAGGCCGGCGGGCGAGTCTCCATGAGATGCCGCATCCCCCGGAGGGCGTCCACTTCCCGGCCCTCGACGTCCATCTTGATGGCGTCGATGTGATCGATGCGTGAATCCCTGCAGTAGGAGTCGAGGGAAAGCATCGGCACGCGGCAGACCTCGACGGGCACGCTCGGCCCGAGCGGAAAGGTCCGGGTTTCGGCCCGGTCGCGCTTGCTGCAGTAGAGGTTGACGGGCTCGTCGGTCGCTCCCACGGCGGCGCACTCGACTTGCACGTTGGTGAGCGGCACGCGGCGGACACGGTCGCGGAGGATGGTCGAGCTGAAGGCGTCGGGCTCGAAGGCGTAGACCCTGCCGTTTTCTCCGACCAGCCGGGAGAAGGCCGCCGTGTAGAAGCCCACGTTCGCGCCCATGTCCACGATGGTCATGCCGGGCTCGACGTTCTCGCGAAACAGGCGCAGCTCGGTTGCCTCGGCGAGCCGCTTGCCCAGCAGGTAGAGCCTCGCGTACCACCGCCGGCCGAGCGTCGTGGCGCGGACCGGCCGGGAAACCAGCGCCCGCGTCACCAGAAAGCCGACGCCTCGCAGAAACGGCCCCCGGATCAACCGACGTGGAGAAAACCAGCGAACGCCCACGATCGGAATCTACGATCGCACGCCCGCCCGGACCAGATCGGATCGGATCAGGCTGAATGAACGGTAAAAGGAACCTGAACGCAGGCTAAATTCGGGGCCCGGAAGGCCCGTTCACGCCCCGCCGTATACTTTTGCGCCCATGCGGATCCTGGCCGTCGAAGACGATCTGCACATGGCGAGCCTCCTCTGCCGGGTCCTCCGGGAGTCCGGTTACGCCGTCGACGTCGTGGGCGAAGGCGCCGCCGCCGTGGATCGCGGCGTGACCGGAAAGTACGACCTGCTGATCCTCGACATCCTTCTGCCGGGGATGGACGGCTTCACGGTCTGCCGCCACCTGCGCGCCGCGGGGATCTCGACGCCTATCCTCATGCTCTCGGCGCGCTCGGAGATCGCAGATCGGGTCCGGGGCCTGGAGCTCGGGGCGGACGACTACCTGGCCAAGCCTTTCGCCGCGGACGAGCTTCGGGCTCGCGTCGGCGCGCTGCTGCGCCGCCGCGCCCTGCCGCAGCAGATCACCCTGACCGTCGGCAGCATCCGGCTCGACCGGGCCCGGCGCGCGGTCAACGTCAACGGCACCGATGTCGAGCTCACGGCCAAGGAGTACTCGCTGCTCGAGTACCTTCTCCTCAACCGGGGACGCACCGTGTCGCGGCACGAGATCGCGGAGCACGTGTGGGACGAGAGATACGACCCGATGTCGAACCTCATCGACGTCTACATCGGGCGCCTGCGGCAAAAACTCGACCCGCTCTCCCCGGAGCGGCGCGATTCCTTCCTCACGACGCGCCGCGGCGAGGGCTACTTCGTTCCGGACCTCCGCCAGGTGCCGCCCTGAACGGGCTCCCCATCCGCTGGAAGCTCACGGCCTGGTATGGCGCCGTCCTCGGCGTCGTCCTCGTCGTCTTTGCCGCGGCGTCCTACGTGCGCTACCGCACCACGGCGTACGCCGCTTTCGACACGGATCTCGTGGCGAACCTGAGCACCCTCGAGAACGCCTTCAAAGAGGAGCTCGACGAGGCCCGACGCGGAGCGGACGGAGACGACGGCGCGGCCTCCGCCTTCCTCGCCCCTGCAGCGGGCTGCCGTCACGACGCTCGAGGAGTTTCGCCTGAGCGGCATGTACGCCGAGATCCGCAGCGGGCCCGACGCGGCGACGCTGCTCGCGCGCATCCCCGGCGCCGGGCTGCCGGCGGACAGGGCCGCCTTCGACGCCGCACGCTGGTCGACCCTGTCTCGTTCGACCTCGACGTCCATCCTTCCCTCGGATCCTCTCCACCGCGCCGCCGTCCGGAGCTTCCGGCCAGCCCGGGAGCCGGACGTCCTGAGCATCGCGGTCGTCGGCGACATGACCCCGCTGGAAGACGCGCTCGGCTCGTTTCGCCGCGCGCTCCTGGAGCTCGGGCTCGCCGGACTGGGCCTCGCCCTGGCCGGAGGCTACTGGCTGGCGACCCGGACGCTGCGGCCCATCGCGGCCCTCAACTTCCAGGCAGACAGCATGGCGTCCATGCCGCCTACCGGCGAGCCGCACCGCCTCGCCGTCTCCCCTTCCGGGGACGAATTGAGCCGCCTCGGCGAGACGTTCAATCGGCTGCTCGAGAAGATCGACGCCTCCGCGAGCCAGATGCGCTCTTTCATCGCCGACGCGGCGCACGAGCTGAAGACGCCGGTGGCGATCGTTCGGACGGAGGCCGAGCTCTCGCTGTCGGGAAGCCGCAGTGTCGAGGAGTTGCGCGAGGCCCTCCGCGCGATCGCCGCACAGAGCGAGCGGCTGTCGCGCCTGGTCAGCGACCTGACGCTGCTCGCGGAAGGCCAGGTCCTCGAACAGCCCGTGGAGCGCCGCCTGGTGGACCTCGACGAGCTCGTCCAGGAGGTCGTCCAATCGCTGCGGCCCATCTCGGCCGGTCGCGAGATCGCGGTGTCGGTCGTTTCCGCCGGCTCGGCCGAGTACCGGGGCGACGAGCGCCTCCTGCGCCGGATCGCGACCAACCTGCTGGAAAACGCCGTCAAGTTCTCTCCGCCGGGGGCGCGCATCGAGGTGCGTGTCGGTGGCCGGCCCGACTGCCTCGAGCTCGCTTTTCTCGACGAGGCCGAAACGCTATCCGCGCAGGACCGCGACCGCGTCTTCGAGCGCTTCTACCGCACGGCATCGGCGCGCAGCGGCTCGGCGGACGGCAGCGGCCTCGGCCTCGCCATCGTTCAGTGGGCGGCGGGACTACACGGGGGAAGCGTGGTGGCGGAACCGCGGGCGCCGCGCGGCAACCTGTTCCGCGTGATCCTTCCCCGCGCTCCGGCGCCTCTTCCCGCGCCGGACGCGGAGAACTGAGGAGGTAGTCATGAAGTCGCCTTCTGTGCCTCCATTTCAGAGAGGAACCCATGATCGAGAAAACCGCCGAAGCCACGAGCACCCTCGACCGCGAGATCGTCGACACCCGCCTCCTCGACGCGCCGCGCGAGCTCGTGTGGGAAGTCTGGGCGGATCCCAAGCACATCGCCCGGTGGTGGGGCCCGAACGGCTTCACGACCTCGATCCGGCAAATGAACGTCCGTCCGGGCGGCGCGTGGCGCCTCGTCATGCACGGCCCCGACGGCACCGACTACAACAACAAGATCGTCTTCGTCGAGGTCGTTAAGCCGGAGCGCATCGTCTTCCGGCACACCCCCGACCCGAAGACGGAAACGGTGAATCACCAGACGACCGTGACCTTCGCGGACGGGACGAAGTCCATGGAGCAGGGGTTCGGCGGCACCTGGGACCAGCTCGCCGCCTATCTCGCGCGCGAGATCGGAAGCCGGCGATGAACCGCGATCTGGCGCTTCGCGTCTCCTGGTTCCTGCTGCGCGTCTTTGCGGGCCTGCTGTTCTTCCAGCCCGGCGCGATGATCGTGCTCGGCTGGTTCGGCGGGATGCCGGGGGGCGCAACCGCCCCCCTGCTCTCGCAGACCGGCATCGGCGGCCTGCTCGAGCTCGTCGGCGGCATCCTGATCGCGCTCGGACTCTTCACGCGGCCGGTCGCGTTCATCCTGTCGGGCGAGATGGCCGTGGCGTACTGGCAGTTCCACGCCCCGGACGGCTTCTGGCCGATCGTGAACCACGGCGAGCAGGCCGTGCTCTTCTGCTTCCTCTTCCTGTACATGGCCGCGAAGGGCGGCGGCGAGTGGAGCCTGGACGCGCTGCTCCGGCGGGGGCGCGAGCCGCAGGCGCGGTAGACTGCGAGCGGCTCAGCCGCACGCATCGTCTCAGCACAACAACTTTTCGGAGGTCGATAATGGCGTTTCGCCGGCCCGGGATCGGTCTGTGCCTTCTGTTCGCCCTTCCCATGGCCTCCGCGAAGGGGCAGCAGCCGGACTCGGAAGTAATGATGCGCTGGGCGAGCGCCGATGTCATTCGCTACCACATCGTCGGCGTCTACGAGGGCAAGCCTTCCGTCGCGAGCGACGGGTCGGGACGCGCCGACGTGACGGACCGGGTCGTCATCGACCTGAAGTGGAAGCTTTCCGAAGCAAAGCTGGTGGGAACGCCCACGTTCCAGAACACGAAGTCGGAGGTCAAGAACCTCCAGGACAGGGAGCCCTCCTGTCTGCCGCCGGTCCTCAAGGGCGAGTACGAACACTACGAGCTTCTCGGGATCAAGGAGGGGCCGGGCGGCGCGCTCGCGCTTCAGGTGCAGACGGTCTATCCCGTCGTGGAGGTCGCGCAGTCCTGCACCGCCAGCCGCAAGGCCGTGCCCGCGAGCCGCAAGACCCGCGTGGAAGACCTGGTGGTGGTGTCACCCGTGATGATGGGAATGCCGCTGCCGGATTCGGACGACCTGCGCGTCTCGAAGGACAAGAAATCCCTCGTCCACAAGAAGGACGGCTGGACATGGACCTACACGCCGAGCATCGACGCCGCGAAGTAGCTCCCGGCGCGAGGGGCCGCGTATACTTTCCCGAGCGATGAAGCGCGCTCGCTGTTCTCGCCCGCTGCGGCGGCGTCACCCGATCCGGGCGCCGTGGCTCGTCCTGCTTCTCGCGTCGTGCCTGTCTGCCGCGTGCGCGAGCAGCGCTCCCGTGCAGAAGGGAACGCTGCGCGGCACGGCCGTGGACAATGCAGGCAACGCCCTTCCGGGAATCACCGTCTCGCTGCGTGCGCCGGACGGAAAGCTCGTGCAGACGGTCCTGACGGGGCTGGACGGCGCCTTCAGCATCCAGGACGTGCCCGCCGGCGAGTACCAGGTGGTCACGACGTTCGCCGGGTTCACCGCGCCGAAACCGCTGAAGGCGACGGTGATCGGCGGGGCGGTGGTGAACCTGCCGCCCCTCGTCCTGCTCCCGCCGGGCGCCACGGGCGGCAACCCCTAGCCGCTAGAGGACCAGCCGGAACCGCCTCGCTGCGCCCTCGTCGTCGATGGCGTTCGCCCGGCGCATCAACTGCGCAAGCTTCTCCCGGCACCGCGCGAGTTCGCCGATCGGCACTTCCCAGAGCACTCCCGATGGGGAAAAGGCCGCTTCGGCCAGGGAGGGCTCACCCGGCTCGAGGCCGCCGGTCAACTCCTCGCGGATCATCGCCCGACGCGCCGCCCGAACCGCGTCGAGCCGCTTCGGATCGCGCGTGAGCAAGCGAAACCAGAGGGTCGTCGTTCCCGAGTCGGGGCACGTGCCGTTGGACGGCGCCGCCACCTCCGCCAGACTGATGGGGAGCCTCGCTGAGATTCGCCCCTCTCCGTAACGGGCCTGTCGCGCCTGCAATTGCATTTCGCCCCTCCTCGTCGCTCATTCCACGATGGCGCGGATTTCGCCCGGCGAAATGATGCAGGTGCATCAGATGCCTGACACGGGCCCGGCCGCGGAGAGGTAGCATCCCGGCACCGAGGAGGCCACCGTGCCGCCCATTCGCCAGACCGACGGCTCGTCCGGGCTCGATCGCGCCCGCATCCCGTCGCTCGACATCATCCGGGGGGCGGTCATGGTGCTGATGGCGCTCGACCACGTTCGCGTGTTCTCGGGCGTCGCCGCCGGCGGGCGGACCCCGGCCGTCTTCTTCACGCGCTGGGTCACCCACTTCTGCGCCCCCGCCTTCGTCTTCCTGGCGGGCACGGCGATCTTCCTCTACGGCGGCAAGCTCGGCGGCCGCGCCGGGCGCGGACCCCTCGCCCGCTTCCTGATCGTGCGGGGCGCCTGGCTCATCCTCATGGAGATGACGTTCATCCGCTTCGGATGGACCTTCAACTTCGACTACTCGCACTACGCCCTGGCGGGCGTGATCTGGGTCATCGGCTGGTGCATGATCCTCATGGCGGGCCTCGTGTACCTGCCGATCGCCGCCGTTGGCGCGCTGGGCGTGGCGATCATCGCCGGCCACGATCTGATGGACGGACGGTTCTGGCAGCTCGCCGGCACCCTGAACGACGCGCAGCCTGGCCGGGCTCTGGAAGATCCTGTACTTCGGCTTCGCCAGCGGGCCCATCGACGTGTTCGGCATGCGGCTTACCGTGCTCTATTCGCTCATCCCCTGGATCGGCGTGATGGCGGTGGGATACGCCTTCGGCCCGATCATGCGCATGGACACCGCGCGACGGCGCCGCTGGTGTCTCGCGATCGGCGGCGGTGCGATCGCCCTCTTTCTCGCGCTCCGCGGCTTCGATCTATACGGGGATCCCGGCAAGTGGAACCCGCCGCCCGATGGCGGCGCTGACGCCAGCGCCGGGACCGCCGGGCCGCCGATGCCCGCGCTCCTGCGATTCCTGAACACGAACAAGTACCCCGCGTCGCTGCTTTTCCTGCTCATGACGCTCGGCCCGATGATCGCGTCGATTCCGCTGCTCGAGACGGCGCACGGCCGTCTGGCCAGTGCCCTGATGGTTTTCGGTCGCGTCCCGTTCTTCTTCTACGTCCTGCACATCCCGCTCATCCATCTGGCGGCGATCGCGGTCTCGCTCGTGCGCGAAGGGCGGGTGAACGCCTGGCTCTTCGCGAACCACCCGATGGGCAACCCGCCGCCGCCCGAAGGGTACGCGTGGAGCCTTCCCCTGCTGTACTTCGTCACGCTCGCTGTGGTGGCGATCCTCTACGTGCCGTGCCGCTGGATGGGCGAGCTCAAGCGGCGGCGAAGCGAGCCGTGGCTGCGCTACCTCTGACGGCCGGCCGGACTGCCGCTACTTCGTAACCTGGCGCTGTCCCGAGCCGTCGGCGTTCATCACCCAGATTTCCCAGCGGCCGGTCCGGTCGCTCTGGAAGGCGATGCGCTTGCCGTCGGGGAACCAGGCGGGAACCTCGTCGTCGTAGGGCTCGGCGTGCGCGGCGAGCTTGCGGCCCGGCTCCGGTCGACAGGTCCACGATCCAGATGTGCGCGGGCTCCTTTGCCCTTGCCGCCTGCACGGCGAGCTTCGCGCCGTCCGGCGACCACGCGGGCATCTGCTCGCGCAGGTCCGAGGCCTCGAGCCGCGTCGCCTGCCGGCGGCCCGACCCGTCGGCCTCGATCACGAAGACGTGCAAGTCGCCCTTCGCGTCCTTGTCGGCGAAAGCGATTCGCTTCCCGTCCGGAGACCACCGCGCGCCCCACACCACGCCGCTCCCGTCGGTGAGCTGTCGGGCGCCGGAGCCGTCCAGGCTCGAGACGAACATGCGCATGGCCGTCCACGAACCGGTCCAGTAAAGGATCCTCGTCCCGTCGGGAGACACCCTCATCGCGCGACCCGGAACGGTGCCCAGCAGCTTCTGATTCTTGCCGTCCAGGCCGATCGCGTAGATGCGGCTCGCATCGTTGGCGAAGACCGAGAACCAGATCTCCTTGCCGTCGGCCGACCAGCCGGGCTGGCCCTCGACCTCGGGCGCGTGCGTCAGGCGCGTTTCTCCCGTGCCGTCCGCCCCGATGACGTATACGTCGGTCGCGCCGTCGCGCTCCGACAGAAACGCGATCTTCGTGCCGTCCGGCGAGACCGACGGCGCGCCGCCGTGCACCACCGGCTGCGGCGCCGTCTGCGCCGATGCGCTCCCGACGGCCAGGAAGATCCCGGTCGCGATTCCAAGAAGCCTGCGACGGCGCATCGGTGTCTCCTGCCGGAGCCTCAGGCGCGAGGCCCGCTCGGGTCGGTCCGAGTCCGAACAGCCCCGTAGCGGAACAGCTTCTGGCATTCCTGGCGGAGAAAGCCGCCCGTGACCGGGATGGCGTGATTGCCCTTCTCGAAGACGTACCGGCAGGAGATGAGGCAGGCCCGCCACTTGTAGTCTTCGGTCCCGCGCTTGCGGCCCCAGGCGGCGATGTCTTCCTGCGAAACGCCGTAGACCACCGCGCCGATCCGGGACCACACGCAGGCGCCGGCGCACATGGCGCAGGGTTCGTGCGTGGAGTAGAGGACGAAGTCGGGAAGGTACCGGCCGTAGCCGCTCGACACGTACTTGAGCGTTTCCAGCTCGACGTGCTTGATGCTCGATCCCGAGGTCTTCACCCGGTTGCCCGCGCTCGCAATGACGACCTCGCGACCGCTCATCACCCGCGTGATCACCGCACCGATGGGATAGTCGCCCCGGTCGCGCGCGCGCTTGGCCTCCGAGATGGCCAGCTCCATGAACTTCTTTCGGGGCTTGTAGGCAGGCAGGATCATGGGATGCATTATGCCTGCGTGAGGATTGGTGGGAGGTGAGGGGATCGAACCCCCGACCACCTGCGTGTAAAGCAGGCGCTCTACCGCTGAGCTAACCTCCCGGGCGCGACGTCCGCGTCGAAGATCTTACGTCTCCTGCGGGAAGGACGGGACGCCGGGGGGCAGCCTACCGGAGCGACCGGAGATAGGCGACGACGGCGCGGGCATCCTCGGGCGTCATGCGAAACGGTGGCATCGGGGACTGCGGTGGAACCCCCGTGTGCGCGATCCCGGTTTGAAGGAAGTGCAGGATCGTCTCGTCCGAGAAGCCCTCGAGTCCGCGGATGTTCGGCGCGCGCACGGCCCACGGCGGGCCGGGAAAGGGAGACTGGACGGGGATCGGCGCGCCGGAGAATTCCCGGGACCTGCGGATCTCTCCCTTTCTCGTCGCGCGGCGAGTGGCATTGGACGCACATGGCGAGATCGTGCGTGATGTAGCGGCCGCGCTCGATCGCGGCGGAATCGGGCTCGGGCGGCGCCGGCGCGGTTCGGGCCGCGAGCATTGCCACCAGTGCCGAAGCCCCGAGGATCGCCGCCGCAAGAGCCCGCCCACTGCCTGGCATCGACCTCTTTCAAAGCAGGAATCGTGCCGCGCCGACGGCCGCGAACAAGAAAAGCGGCGGGGCTTGCACCCCGCCGCTCCGGAACGAAAAACCGATCGCCGACTAGGACTTGGGCTGCGCCGAGGACTTCGGCGCCATCTTCCCGACGTGGACCCAGCTCGCCCAGGTCTTGCCGTCCTTCTCGGACGTCTTGACGTGGACCATCTCGCCTTCCTTGGCGTCCCCTCGACCTTCGTCGCGTCGTTCCAGTAGATCGTCATCTCCTTGCCGTCGGCGGTCTTGACGACCATCGACTTGCCGGCCATGTCGACCTTCGTGATCGTGGCCTCCGTCGCCTTGCCGTGCGCGAGCCCGACGGCGGCGCAGAACACGAGCACCATCCCGAGAGCCAGTGCTTTCTTCATGACCCCACTCCAGTGAATGCGGCGCACCATCGCGCCAGTCACGACGCTAGTCCCGGTGAGATGAACCGGGCGTGAACGGCCGGAGGATCCGCGGACATCCTGCCTGCCCCCTCGCGGCGACAGCCGTGGCGGCGCCTCGCTAAATCGCGATGGAGGCGAAGCGCTCGATCTCGTTGACGGGCATAGGGCGCGCCAGCAGGAAACCCTGCCCGTACGGAACGCCCAACGACTGAAGGACGCGCAGCTCTTCCCGGGTCTCGATGCCTTCGGCAATGACCTTGGTGTGCATTTTGCGCGCGAAGCTCATGAGCGCTTCGAGCAGGTCCTGCTTGACCTGCCGGCGGTCGATGCCGCGCACGAAGACGTTGTCGAACTTCAGGTAGTCGGGCTCGATGTCGGCGAGGGACGACAGGTTCGAGTAGCCGGTGCCGACGTCGTCCACGGCGATGCGGAAGTTCTGCGAGCGGAACTTGGAGAGGACCTCGCGGAAGAGGCCCTCGTACACCGCGTACGTGCGCTCCGTGATCTCGAGGACGATGCGGTCGGGCTCGAGCCCGAGCGCCCGCACCTGGTCGCGAAAGACCGGGCCGAGGAACTCTGGGTCCGAAGCCGCGGCCGGCGAGAGGTTCAAGAAGATCTGGCGGCGGGGGTTGGCCTCCGCCGCGGCCTCGAGGGACCGCTGGCGGCAGACCCGCTCGAGCGGCACGAGCAGCTCGGTGCGGTCGGCGAGCGAGAAGAGCGTCTCGCCGCTCTCGAATTCGCTGCCGCGCGGTCCGCGCGAGAGGGCCTCCATGCCGATCATGTTTCCGGTCGCGAGGTCGAAGACCGGCTGGAAGACCGGGCGGATGTCGCGGCGCGAGATGACGTCCTGCAGCAGCTCCCCGCCCCGGATCTCGGCGCGGACCGTCTGGCGCGTGACCTGGTCGCGCGCCTCCTGGATGCCGCGGTAGACGAGCCGCTCGACGCGCAGCTTCGGGTCCTTCAGGATCCGGGACGCGCCGACGAACGAGCGGAACCGCGCCGAGACGTCGGCGCGCTCGGCGAGGTACCCGCGGATGAGCTGGTCGAGCTCCGCCGCCTTCTGGCCGAGCGCCGTCGGCCCGTCGACCATCCCTCCCCCGTCGGGGCTCACGAGCAGGATGATCTCGTCGGACCGGACGTACGGCAGGCACAGCGTGCCGCTCGGGACGATGCCGTCGGTCTGGAAGGCCTTCAGGCGCCGCACGAAGTCGAGGAGCAGGTCGTCGTACGCCTCCCAGCCCCACACGCCCTCGACGTTGCCTTCCGAGCTCGGACGGAAGACGAGGACCGAGATGCTCCCGCGCTCTTCGAGCTGCTTCTTGAGATCGTCCACGAGCACGGCAACGGTGGGCAGACCCGTTTCCCGGTCGTAGAGGCGCGTGCGCTCCTTGAACCACTTGCCGCGGAGGGCGACAAGTTCGCTTTGCTTTTCCTTGGCCAGCGCGGCCTGACGGTCCTTGTCCAAACTCGGGATCAGGATAGCACCGCCGCGGAGACCGCCGGGATCGCCTTGATGGCAGGGCCTTTGCCGCGCTCGGCCCGGGCCTTCTAGCGCCCTGCGAGCAGGGGCGCGTGCGCCGCGTCCCGGAGCCGCTCGATCGCGTCCTCGCTGCCGAGCACCACGAGGACGTCCCCGTGGCGGAAGCGGTCGGAGGGCTCCGGGACGAACCGCCTCTCGAAGCCGTCCTCCATCATCCGCTTCACGGCGAGCACCGAGACGCCGAAGCGGGAGCGCAGCGCCGCCTCGGCCATCGTGCGGCCTTCGACGGAGACGGGGACGTCCACCTCGATGAGCCGGTGCTTCTCGGGCAGCTCCAGGTAGTCCACTTCGCCGCCCGCCTCCCCGACCGTCCGCACTCGCGCGAACAGGCGGCTGCGGCGCAGCACCTCGCTGTCGAAGGCGCCGAGCAGGTCCCGCTGCGTGACCACCCCGAGGAACCGGCGGGTCTCGGGCCCGTCGACGACCGGGAGCTGTCCGGCGTCGCGGAACCAGAGCTTCTCGTTGACCGAGGTCAACGGCTCTTCCGGAGTCGCGAACGGGATCTCGGTCAGCAGGTCCGCGGCGATGACCAGCGGCGAGAGGTCCTTTTCCGGAAACGACTCCTTGATGTTGTGGATGTCCACGACGCCCTCGAGGCGCCCCTGCTCGTCGCCGACGTAGAGAAAGAGACTGCGCGAGCGCAGGAAGGCCGCGACGATCTCCGGCAGCGTGGTCGTGCGCGGGATGAGCGCGACGTCGCGGCGCATGATGTCGGCCACCTTGAGGCTCGCCAGCGCCGTCGCCTCGGCCGTCTTTTCCCAGACGATGCCGGCTGAGCGCAGGCTTTCGATGTAGATCGAATCCTTCTGGAAGACCTTCGCCGCGGCGACCGCCAGCACCGAGACCATCATCATCGGCAGCAGCACCGCCGTGTTCTGCGTCAGCTCGAAGATCATGATCACCGCGAGCAGCGGCGCCCGCGTGACGCCGGCCATCATTCCCCCCATGCCGAGCAGCGCGTAGCCGCCGACCGGGGCGGCGAGGTGGGGCGCGGCGGCCTGGACCACCTTCGCCACGACGCCCCCGAGCGTCGCGCCCGATCAGGAAGCTCGGCGTGAAGACGCCGCCGACGCCGCCCGAGCCGATCGTCGAGGCGGTCGCGACCGTCTTGCCCGACGAGCAGGACGAGCGAGGAACACGATCGTCGGGTTGCCGTGCAGGAGCTCGTTCGTGGCCTCGAAGCCGTTGCCGAACACCTGGGGCAACCCGATGCCGATGGCGCCGACGACGGCTCCCCCGATCGTCATCGTGACCCAGATCGGGCAGGCGCGTCGCGGCGAAGATCTTCTTGGCCGCGCGACAGAGCGCGCACGAAAAACGCCGAGCCGACGCCGCCGAGCAGGCCGATCGCCGCGAAGGGAAAGAACTCGTAGAGCGATTCGGGCCGGAACGGCGCCACCTGGTACACCGGCTCGTCGCCGAGGACCGCCCGCACGACACCGTCGACACGACGGCCGAGACGACGGCGGGGCCGAAGAGCGCCATCGAGAACGAGCCGACGACCACCTCGAGCACGAAGAGCGTCGCCGCGATCGGCGTGTTGTACGCGCCGGCGACGCCGGCCGCCATGCCGCACGCCGTGAGGATGCGCACGCGCTCGGGCGACACCTTCCAGCGCCGCGCGAGCGCCGACGCGAAGGCCGCGCCGATCTGGATGATCGGGCCCTCCCGCCCCTCGGACCCGCCCGCAGGAGATCACCGCGACCGACGAGGCGCCGCGGGCGAGCGAGGGCCGAAGGCGCACGGTCCGCCGGCCGAGCGAGACCACCTCGATCATGTGCGAGATCCCGCTCGGCCCCCGCTCCCCGAAGAAGAAGAAGGCGATCAGGCCCCCGACGAGGCCGCCGGCCGCGGGCGCGAGCACGCGGAAGACGGGAGCCAGGGCCTGGGCGCCGCGCACGACGTCTTCCGCGCCGAGGATCAGACTCGTCAGCCGGTGAGTCAGGTACCGGAATGCGATGGCGCCGAAGCCGCCGAGCAGGCCCGCGGCCGCCGCGAGAATGAGGAACTGGGTGTTGGGGTCGCGCCAGAAGAAGCGGCCGAACCGGGAAGGCCGCGCCGGGGACTCGGGTTCAGGCGTGCTCATTCCTCGTCATCGAGCAGGCGAAGATCGGATTCGTCCTCGACGTCCTCCTGGCCGCCGAAGAAGAAGGCGTTGGCGCACGCCGACCCGCAAAAGACGCTCCCGCCCATCCGGAACGCGCAGGTCTCGCAGACCGTCTTCTTGCAGCTGGGGCAATGGGGCAGCGCGAAGGGAAGCTCCTGGTCACAGACCCCGCATCGGTCCGCCAGCGAAGGCATGGGAAGAGTATAGGCCGGGCCCGCTCTTTTGCTATTATCCGCCGTCCCGAAGGCGGTGTAGCTCAGCTGGTCAGAGCACGCGGCTCATATCCGCTAGGTCCGGGGTTCAAATCCCTGCACCGCCACCAACCTCGTTTTCCGCCAGCAAAAAAAACCGCCAGCACGAGCCGTGCTGGCGGTCGATCGAGGCCGTGTCCTGCGACGGCGCCTAGCTGGCTTCCTTGACGCCGGGAACCTTCCAGGTCCCGTCGAGCAGTGAAGGCGGCTTCTCCTTCGGCCAGTAGAGACGCATCATCAGGATGAACTTGTCCTTGGGCGCCGGCAGCCAGTTCTGCTCCCTGGCCTTGCCCGGCGACTCGTTCTGGATGTACAGGTCGACCGAGCCGTCCGCGTTGGTCGCGAGCTTGTTGCGCTGGCTCACGGTGTAGCGATTGAGCGCGTTGGGCACGAAGAAGTAGTTGGCGTCGTACATCGTCAGCGACCAGAAGCCGTCGACGGGCGGAAGCTCGCCCTTGTTGAAGTGCATGACGTACTTCTTGGTGCCGTCGTAGGACTTGAGGGCGTCGGGCCCCTCGGAGGTCGGATACACCGCGTCCTGCGGGCGGTTGGCGCCGAGGCCGATCGCCGTGATCAGCGCGCGCTGGCGGTAGGCCGTGCCGTAGAGTCCCGTCTTGGTGGTGAAGAGCCAGCCGTTATCGAGCTTCATGTCGCCGGCGACGATCCCTTCCTTCATCCAGGCCATGATCTTTTCGTTCGCCTTCTTCGGGACTTCCGCCAGCCCCTTGGCGACCGCCGGGTCGAGCTTCGACGCATCGAAGTCCTGGCCCGGGACGATGCCGATCTTCGCGAGGGTCGCCACCATCGGCGCGTCCTCGGCCGTGGGCGGGTTCGTCTTCAACAGCTGGGCGAAGAGCGTGAAGTACGCCTTCGCGTCCATGGCGCCGACCTGGTCGCGGGTCGACGTCTTCATGTCCACCGCGGGGTCCACGGTGCCCGCGGCCGGCGTGTAGGTCTTGCCGTAGGAGGACAGCGGCACGGCCGTCATCTGGTCCTGGAGGGCGTGGACCGCCTTGTAGTCCTCGGGCGTCCCCGTGCAGTAGATCCGGCCGAGCAGCCACACCATGCCGGTCGCCGACTTGTATTCGGTGACTCCCGCCGGAAGCGTGCCGGTCCAACCCGGTCCGGTGATCGCGAACTTCTGCGCGGCCGTGCCGGTCGTGCGCTTGCCGGGGTCCGCGAACACGTTCGTCCAACCGTCGAGGATCGGCAGGAGAAAGAACCGCCCCTTCATGTCCGGAGCGCTCACGACCCAGGGCTCCTTGGTGACGTCGAGCCACACGATGGTGTACAGCGTGTCCGCGTTGGGCGCCGTCACGGAGTGGTCGTCGACGGCGGGATATCCGCGCAGCTTCGCCCACTGCCCCATCGGCGCCTTGCTGCCTTCCGGGCTGGCGACGTTCGTCGAGACCCGCCGCGTCATCTCCATGGTCACCAGCGGGTAGGCGTAGATGTACGCCTCGATGCCGTTTTCCTGGGCTTCCTTCTCTTTCACCAGGGCTTCGGGTGCCTTGGCGACCTCGGCCACCTTCTCCTCGGCCTTCGGGCCGCAGGCTGTGAAGGCGGCGGCGAGCACCGCGAACGAAACGTAAGTCCATCGACGCACCGACATCAGCACAAGCTCCTGCCTTTCTTGAGGGCCTCGCAGCCGAAAATGAATTGCCCGACAGCGACCCGGACCGGACCGCAGCTTTCACCCCGAAGGATACAAAAAAATCAGCGCAATATCATCCACAGGTAGGCGTACTAGCGCCGTGACCTGCGCGGTCTGCTTGTTCACCGCGCCGCTGCCGTGGCAACAGCCGCTCAGATTACGGTTGCCCGTCCGCTTGCGCCTCGGGCCTGGCCCTGAACGCCTGCGGCCAGCGCACTTCGTAGATCTCGCGGAACTCGCAACCCTTCTGCGCGCAGAGAAGTTCGACGCGCTTGCCGTCGTCGTCGGCCGTGTAGAAGCCGTGCTGCATCCCGTGCGTCGGGCAGGGGCTCCGAAGCGCACGTCGATCAGGGTGGGTTTCTTCCTCGTCGACCGCCATTGAACAGTCACCTCGCGGTGGGAAGCCTACTCCCTCCGCCAAGGGCGCAGACTCATGGCGGAGACGAGGCGACGACGCCGATGTTGGCGATGGTGTCACCCTTCTTCATGGATGGCACCGCGCAAATGTAGAGAACGACACCGGCCGCGGGCGATCGGGCTTCGAAGACCGTGCGGCCGAAGACGTCTGTGACGTAACCGAGCTTCCGCCCTTTTCGACATAGGTCCCGCGCCGGACGCACGGATAAAAGAGGCCCGCCTCCTCGCTCGTCGCCGTTTCACGGCCTCGATCCAGACGGGATTCTCGACGGGCGACGGAGCGCCCGGGAGCATTCTGAGATACGACATCACGGAAAGGCACCCGTTGACGAGCGCGGCGACGTCATCCGTCTCGACGGTGCCGGCGTGTCCGGCCTCGACGGTGATCGACGGCCTTGCCGCGCGTGGTCGCGGTGGTCTCGAGATAGCGGGAGGCGGCCGGATCCTTTGGCCGGTCCCTCGATACGATGATGTGGTCGAGGCCAAAGGCGAGCACCATGTCCGCGCGAAACCGTGTCCTGCTTTACGTTGCCGGTCTTCGTCCAGTAGCTGTACGGGCGCAGATCCTCGTCGAGATCGCCGCCGTGCAAGTCGATCAATAATCGCACTGTTCCACCACTTCGCGCGTGATCAGGAATGACGCCCGCTCCGTCTGCGTGCCGTCGGCCTTGCCGGGGTAAAAGCGGTTCATGCTCTTGCCGTCCACGGGATTCACGTGCGGCACCTTCTGCTCGAAGGAGGCGACGTTGACGAGCGGCACGAGGATGACCGTGCCAGAGATCTCCCCGGGATCCAGCGTCTGGATGAGCTTCGAGACCGCCACGATGGAGGCGTACTCCGTACCGTGCGCGCCGGAGACCACCGCCAGGACCGGCCCCGGCTTTGCTCCGTGTACTACGGCGACGGCGATGCGCGTCCCGGCATCCACGCCCGTCGGCACCTCGATCGCGCCGTAGGCTTTCTGGCCGGGCGCGGCGGAGGCCGTGCCGACGAGGAACACCGCAGGATCCGCCGCACCTGCAGCTCCGGTCGACACGAGCGCAACTGCGAGGACCGCCCGGATGAATCGCTTCATAGGTCCCCCATCACTTCTTCGCCTTTGTAGACCTCATCCATCTCCCCCGCGCCGAGAGGCGACTGCGTCGCGCGTAGGGGCCGAGACGCGTACCGGCTGAAGGTGGCATCGAATGACTGCGGCCGTGATTCTATGCCGCAGGGGCAACGGTCTCTTTCTGCGACTCCTGTCCGGCCGTCACTTCGCGGCCGGCCGCGCGAGTGTCACGATCGCGTCGGGAAGCCGCTTCCGCCAGAACTCGGGCGCGTGGCCCCCGTCGGGAACCTCCGCGTACGTCAGCGGATATCCCTTCGCCTGCAGCACGTCGCGCAGTCGTCGGTTCGCCGAGAGAATCGAAGGCGCCGAACCGCCCAGCGCGCCCGCCGATTCGAGCGAGCCGACTTCGAGCACGAAGCGGATGTCCCGCTTCGGCGACGCTGCGAACTGGCTCGCGAGCCACTCGTACGGAGCGCCGTTCGAGCCTTCGTTCCCGCGCCAGAACGCACCGCTCTGCGACAGGACGTTCCCGAAGAGATCCGGCCGATGGAATGCGACGTACGCCGCGGCGAGGCCTCCGGCGCTCGAGCCGGTCACGATCGTCCGATGAGGATCCCGCGTCACCGCCCAGCGCTGCCGCACCCATGCCAGGACTTCGTCGGCGAGGAAATCCGCAAACCGAGCGCGATTGGCCAGATCCGCGAGCCGCTCCGCCGACGAAGCGTTGTCGATGAGGATGGCGACAAACGGCCCCGCCTCGCGCCTGGCGAGCAGCGTGTCGAGGATCTGGGGTAGCGGGATCTCCTCGAGGTATTCCCCACCGTCGAACGCGATGAGAAGGTCGCAGATCGCGTCGGAGTTTGCGGAATAGCCGGGTGGCGTATAGACCCAGACCCGGCGCTCGCGCCGATAGAGCTTGCTCGAGATCCGGTATTCCTCGACCTGGCCCGCGACGATCGCCGGAACGGCCGGGGAGGCCAGGCCTTCCGCGACCGGGGCCTTCGGGCCCGGACCGCCCGTCGCTGCACTGGCAACCGCAACAAAGAGAGGCGGCGCCAGGAAGAGTGCCGCGAACTGACGAAGCCTTCCCCTCACCCTCACTCCCAATAGCCCACCCGCAGCAGATACGAGACCTCGAGGCCAAGGTGTCCTGGCAGCGCCGTTTGATGTGGCGGCCCGACCGTGGCGGACCCAGGGCGTCTCGTTACCTCGTCTCCCGTACGACCCTGCCGTACAACGGCTGCGTCGGCCTCGCGTCGCGGCGGTACAGCTTCGAGAACTGTGCAAGCTCGTCGGCCGAGATCTGGACCGGCTGCTTGAGGACGAACCAGGTCACGTTTTCGGTGCAGGGCGGAGTCGTGAACGACCCATCGAAGGTGTAGTAGCCACGGTCGCCGGGAAGCAGATCGGCTGCGTTGATCCGCACGGATTCGAGAATCGCTTCCTTCTCTTTCTCCCTCGGGATGTCTCTCCAAAGCTCGCGGACGAGCGGGTTCTCCTTGCCGTGCTCCAGGAGGATGGCGACGACTGCGAGGTGGCCGGCCTCATCCGCGTGCACCAGGTGAACGACCATGTCGTAGGTCTTGCCGTGGATCCTCTCCTCGCTCGGCCGATGAAAGTGGAACTGCTTCAACTGATACTGCGCGTCGCCCACCCGGATGGAGCTCCCTGCCTCGTAGGTGACCATGATTGTGTGGCCGTTGTCGATGATCCGCAGCGGCGATGGCTTGTAGTCGAACTGGATGGCCGGCAGGTCGGTCTTCTCCGCCTTCTGGATGTTGATCGGCGATTGGCGGTGGCCTTGTTTGCAGGGTGCGAACTCCGGCTTCAGGTCGCCCCAATGCTGTGGACCACGGTCCTTGCCATAATCCCATTCGTGCTTTTCGGCTGGGTTCGGTTCATGGGCCTGCGCGCGGGCGAAGGTTGCGGCCAGCGCAAGCAAGAGAGCGGCACGTGACACCAATCGTGGCATAGGGTCCCCCCGTGGGCTCTTAGCTTAGCAATCGATCGCGTTCTTTTTTCGCGATCAGGCGGAATTCGTCAACGCTTCCGATAGCGGTCACGCAGTCGCCGCGACTCAAAAACCAGGGCAGAGGCGAGCGTTCCCGCCGCCACCGCCGCCAGGATCACCGCGAGGCGGCCGTACGGAGCGTGCGCCTCGCGCCTTGCCGCGACGAGCACGACGAGCGTCCTGATCCACTCCGCGGCTCCGGCGAGAAGCGCGGCCTGTGCGGCGCGCGCGGCCCAACGGCGCGGTATCGCCAGAGCGGCGAGAATCGCGAGCGAGACCGCGACGCCTGCCGCCTGCCCGCCGCGCAGGAAGTGGGCAGCGAGAAGAAGGGCCGATACTGCCGGAGCGAGGAGCGAGAAGAAGCTCACTTCTCCGTGCGCGCGGCCCGTCGGCGGGCGAGCGGTGGTGCCTTTCGGGAGCCGTCCAGCATGTGACGGACGGCGAGCACAGGGTGGCGCCAGAGCATCCTCGGGCCCGAGAACGCCATGACGCGCCGGACCTGCTCGCGGCGGTGCGGCTGGTAGCAATGAATCGGGCAATTCGCGCAGGTCGGCTTCGCCTCGCCGTAGGGACACTTCTCCAGGCGCAGGCGCGTGTACGTCTCGAGGTCCGTGCACTCCGGGCAGAGCGAGGCCTCGGATGCATGCTTCGCGCGGCAGTAGAGGCCGATCATCGCGGCCACGGTCCGGCGCTCGCGGTCCAGGCGAGCCTCTTCGAAGAAACGAGTCCGCTCGCTCCCCTTCGAGATCACGGCGGCAGGATACATTTTTCGCCCGGCGCCCGAAGAGGTCCCGTGGGGGTACGTCAGACGGACCCGCTCACGCCCACTCCAGCAGCACCTGCTCGGCTCGGGTCTCGGTTTGAACGGCAACGTCCCGAGCTTCGGCGACCAGCGCGAGATCGAGCTGCTCGTCGAGGCCGGGTTCGCTCCGGTGAAGGCCATTCGGATCGCAACCCTGAACGGCGCGATCTTTCTCGGCCGGCAGGATCAGATCGGCTCGATTTCGGTCGGGAAGAACGCCGACCTCGTGGTGATGAAGGGCGACCCGGCTGCCCGCATCGCGGACATCGAGAACGTCGAATTCGTCTTCAAGGACGGCGTCGGCTACGACCCGAAGAAGCTGCTCGAATCCGTGAAGGGCCATTACGGGGAGTACTAGAGGCCTCGGTTCTCAAGCGGACGCCAGCTCCAGCCTCTCGAGCAGCGCTCCGAATCGCGGATCTGCGCGGAGAGAATCGAAGCCGGGCAATCCCGTGTAGTAGAGAGTGGCCTGGTACGCCTCTTCCGCCCGCGCGAGCGCTTCGAAGGCCGCGTCGATCTCGCCGAGCGCGCCATGCAGCCAGCCCTCCGAGACGAAGTGGTGCGCCGGAAGGGCTCGCAGCTCCTGGAGAAGTTTCCGGGCTTCGTCCTTCCGTCCCGCGGTCGCGAGCGCCCATCCCAGGAGAGCGAGGAAGAGGGAGACACCGCGGTGCGACACCGCGACGAGGTGCTCCGCGATCGCAATTCCTTCTTCGAATTGCCCGAGGGCGATCTTCGCCATGATCGAGCAAAGCAAGGCCGAAGCGTCCTCTTTCTCGAAAGAGAGCGCGTCCTCCGCGTAACGCCGGGCCTCCTGCGGCCTTCCGATGCACAGCATCGCCCATCCGGTGAGCATCAGAGGAAAGGACGCGAGCGGATCGGCCTCCCGGGCGCGCTCCAGGAACCGCAATCCCTCGTCGGCCTTCTGCCGTATGCAGAGGCTGATCCCGAACGAGCCCAGGGCCAGGCTGTGAGTGGGTTGGAGCTCGATGGCCCGGCGCCAGGTGGCCTCCATCGCCGCCCATCGTCGTTCGATCAGGGCCACGAAGGCCTCGGCATGAAGGCTGTCCGCGGACTCTCCCTCCAGCGCGACCGCGGTTGCCAGGGCATTTCTCGCGGCCGCGCAGGCCTCGCGCGCGGGGATCGCTCCCATGTTCGCCGCGGCCGCGTTGCTTTCCGCCAGACCGGTCCACGAAGGCGCGTGCGTGGGGTCGAGGCGGACGGCCTCCTCGAACGCGCGGATCGCCCCGCCATAGTCCTCCTTCGCGTACCGAAGATGCCGCCCCTTCAAGTAGCTGCGGTAGGCCTCGAGGTTGCGCGCTTGCGGACGAGCGTGAATCGTCCGCTCCCCCGGCGCGAGTCGCGCCTTGACGGCTTCGACGACGCCGGCCGCAATTTCGTCCTGGACGGCGAAGATGTCGGCAGCATCGCGATCGAATCGCTCCGACCAGAGCTGGTAGCCGCTCGCGACGTCGGTGAGTTGTGCCGTGACGCGCAGCCGCGTGCCGGCCGTTCGCACGCTCCCTTCGAGGACGTGGTTCACGGAGAGGGCGCGGGCGATCGCGGGCAGGTCGCCGCCCTCCTGCCGCGCGCGGAAGGCCGAGGTCCGCGACGCCACCCGAATCCCGTCGATGCGAACGAGCGCGTTCATGATTTCCTCGGCCATGCCCTCGCAGAGGTAGTCCTGGTCCTTCGCGGGGCTCATGTCCGAGAAGGGCAACACCGCGATCGCGACCGCCGCGGCCGGCTTCGCCGCGGAATCGGCTTGCGCCAGCACGGCAACGTCCAGACCCGCCTTGCGCCAGCCGTCGATGAGACGCTCGACGTACTCGGGCTCCCACCATTTCTCGATATCGCTGCGCGCGGTGGCGGCGAAGTCCGGTCGCCGCTCGAGCAGGGCCTTCGAGGCCCTGTTGGCCGCGACGCGGTCCCCGAGCTGCCCGCAGGCCGCGGCCACCGCCGCGTGCCAAAACCACTGCCCCGGCAGGTTTACCTTGAGCGCGGCATCGAGCGCGCCACGGTCGTCGCCCCGGCGGTACGCGTCGTAGAAATCGGTATACCAGTACCATCCGGGGTGGTTGGGATTGAGCTGCTTGGCGCGCCCCGCCAGCTCGAGGCCGCGCTCCCGGTCACCCGCATAGGTCAGCAACTCACCGAGAAAAGCGATGGAGTCGCCGTTCATCGGGTTGAGGGCCACGGCCCGCTCCGCCGCATTGCGGAAGCTCTGGAATTCTTTGTGGAAGAAGAGCGCCTGGGCGAGCATGCCATGGGCCAGGTGACTGGATGGCGCCGCCTCCACCGCCCGCCGCGCCGCGGTCAGCCCGCTCGCCAGGGAATCCGGCTGAAGATTGAAACTTTGCGCATGGTCCTGGATGCGCAGCCAGGCCAGCATCGCCCAGGCGTCGGCATAGGCCGGCGCCTTCCGCACCGCCAATTCCAGGCCGGAGCGCGCCGCGGCAAGTTCTTCGGGCGTGACCCGCGTCGAGTAGCCGAAGCTGCGCAGCACGGCTTCGTAGGGGCTCAACTGCTCGGGAGCGCGGCTGCGCACAGCCTCGCTCATGGTCCGGGGCAGAACCCCGTGCATGTCGGCGACCGTCGAAACGATCCGCGGAACCAGGTCGTCCTGTAACTCGAAGACCGCCTCCGGGCGATAGATCCGCTCATAGCTCTCGGCCCAGAGATGAGCGCCGGAAGCCGCATCCACCAGCTGGACGGCGAGGCGAAGCTTCCTCCCCGCCTGCCGCAGGGTGCCTTCCATCACGTAGCGAGCGCCCAGTTCCTTGCCGGCAGAGCGCACATCTACCGGTTCGTTCGCAAACCGCGAGGTCGAACTGCGCGCGATCACCCTCAGGTAGGAGAAGCGCGAGAGGCCGGTCACGATCTCTTCGGTCAGCCCGTCGGCCAGAGCCGTGAGGGAAGCGTCGGCGCCGCCGTACTTGAAGGGCAGCACCGCGACCCAGAATCCCTCGTCGGCGCGGGCCGCACCCGAGTCGGTCGCGGAAGAAAGAGCGAGTACGGGCGGCGGGGCTGCGGTCTCGTTCTCCGGCGGAATCTCCAGCCCCGCCTTGCGCAGCCCGTCGAGCAGATGCTCGGTGAGCTCGACGTCATGCCACTTGCCGAATTCCTCTCGCGCCGTCGCGCCGAAGGTCGGCAGCAGCGCGTGCAGCTCCCGCAGCGCCGTGCGCGCGCGCTCCAGTTCACCGAGCTGCCCATAGACGGCGGCCAGCAACACGTGCGGCCAATAGTAGCCGGGCATGTTGACCTTGAGGGCAATGGCCAGTGCGCCGCGATAGTCACGCCGGCGGTAGGCATCGGTAAGGGCAACGTAGTGATACCAGCCCGGATGATGCGGGTTGAGTTGCTTCGCTCGTTCCACGACGCCCAGCCCGTATTCCCAGTCACCGGCATAGGCGATCATCGTTCCGAGCAGCGCCGCGGTGGAGGAATCCATTCCATTCAGGGCGAGGGTGCGGTCCGCCGCCGTTCGGAAGGCCTGGAAGTCCCTCAGGAAGAACAAGCCGCAAGCCAATGCGCAGTGGGCGAAGTGGCTGGTCGGCGCCGATGCGACCGCGCGTTGCGCGGCCGCACGCGCGCGGCCCAGTGGATCGGGCCTGAGGTTGTATCCGAACACGTACTCGTGCCCGTAAATCAACGACAGTTCGGCGAGGCAGTCGCTGTGGCCGGGGGCGCGAGCAACCGCCGCTTCGAGGATCTCGCGAACTTCCGCGTGTTCCTCCAGGGTGACGCGCTCCCAGTAACCGAAGGCCCGCAGCACCGCCTCGTGCGCGGAGTATTCCGTGGCGCTTCTGCCGCGCAGCGACTCGCTCATGCTGTGCACCAGCGCGCCGTACTGATCCGCGACCGTCGAAACGATCCGCGGAACCAGATCGTCCTGAAGCTCGAAGGCCGCGTCCGGGGCGAACGGGCGTTCATAGTCTTCGGCCCAGAGATTTGCACCGGAAGTCGTGTCCACGAGCTGTACCGCCAGACGCAGTTTGGTCCCCGCCTGCCGCAGACTTCCCTCCATCACATAGCGCGCACCGAGATTCTTGTCGCCGGAAGTGCGCGAGATCACCCGGAGGTAGGAGAAACGTGACAGCCCGGTCACGATCCCCTCCGCCAGCCCTTCGGCCAGCGTCGTGACAGCGGCGTCGGTTCCGCCGTACTTGAACGGCAGCACCGCGACCCGGAAGCCCTCGTCGGCGCGGGCGGCGCCCGAGTGCGCTGCGGAAGCCGGAGCGCGCCGGCGAGCCGCGGCGGCAGGCTCCTGCTCGGGAGCCAGATCGAGCCCCGCCTTGCGCAGCCCATCCAGGATCGGCCCCATCAGGCCGCTCGCGAAGTGCCAGCTCCCGATGTTCGAGCGCGCGTGCGCCGCAAATTCGGGGTCGAGCGACAACAGGTCGCGGACCGCGGCCGCGGCTTCGGCGCGCCGGCCGAGGTGCCCGCAGGCAGACGCCACCACGAGATAAGGCCAGAAAAGGCCGGGCACGTCTACCCGGTTCGCGCACTCGAGAGCCTGCTCGTACTCGCCCTTGTGGAAGTGCTCCCAGAGCGGAGCGAAATGCATCCAACCCGCGTGATTGGCATTGAGCTCCATCGCGCGACGCACGATCGCGGCGCCTCGCTCGAAGTCGCCGGTGTGCACGATCTGCAACCCCAGGATCCCGACCGCGTCGGTGTTGAGCGGGTTGAGGGCCATCGCGCGCTCGGCCGCGGGACCAAACGCCGCGAGGTCCTGGCGAAAGAAGTGCGTCTGGGCGAGCGCGACGAGCGCAAACTGGTTCGCCCGATCGAGTTCGACCGCGCGGCGGGCCGCGGCCAGGGCACGATCGAGAGCGGCCGGGTCGGTCCCGAAGCCAAACGCGTATTCGTCGACGAAGATCTGCGCGAGACACGCCCAGAGGTCCGACTGGCGGCCGTCCCGCTCCACCGCACGCTCCAGCCGGCTCTTGAGCTCCGCGTAGGCCGAGGGAGTGATCTGCTCGCGGTAGGCGAAATACTGGAACTGCCACTCCAACGGCGTGAGATCGGCGTCGTCCTTCTGCCGGGCCGCGGCACTTATCGAATGCACGAGCACCCCGTAGCTGTCGGCGACCGTCGCGACGATGCGGGCGGCGACGTCGTCCTGAGCCGCGAAGATGCCCGACGTCCGGAGGTCCCGTTCAAACGTCTCGGACCAGAGCTGCGCTCCCGTCTGGGCGTCGACGAGCCGGGCGCTCACGCGAATGGCGGAACCGCCCTCGCGAATGCTCCCCTCCAGCACGTAACGCGCGCCGAGTTGAGCGCCCAGGGACCGCTCGTCTCCCGCTACGCCCTTCAGACGCGCCGCCGAGGCGCTCGCAACGACCGAGAGATATCGAAACCGCGAAAGACCCGTCACGATTTCGTCAGAGAGCCCGTCGGCCAGGGCCGCGAGATCGGCGTTGGCGCCTCCGTACTTGAAGGGCAGCACGGCGATCCAGAAGCCCTTGGAGCCGATCGGCGGGGCGGTTTCCCGGGGGCCGCCCGTCGGCGCTGGCGTCAGCTGCTCCGAGAGGTTGAACACGATGTCCCTGGCCGACTGGAACCGATGTTCCCGGTCCTTCTCCAGGCAATGCTTGACGACACGGTCGAGAGCGGGAGAGATGTTCCGCCCGGATTCCGACAACTCCGGCGGGTCGTCTCGCAGGATGGCCGCCATCGTCTCGGCGCTCGAATCCCGCTTGAACGCCTTCCTGCCCGAAAGCAGCTCGTAGAGGATCGTCCCGAACGAGAAGATGTCCGAGCGATGATCCACCGCGAACCCCTTCACCTGCTCGGGCGACATGTAGCCCGCCGTGCCCATCACCGTCCCGGGCTCCGTGTGGCCCGAACCCGTCGGCGCGCTCGTCTCCTCGCCCGGAGCGACGGCCTCGACGCGCTTGGCCAGACCGAAGTCGAGGATCTTGAGATGGCCGTCCCTGGAAACGAAGAGGTTCTCGGGCTTCAGATCCCGGTGGACGATCCCCTTCTCGTGGGCGGCGGAAAGGCCCTTCGCGATCTGGAGCGCATAGTCCACGGCCTGCTTCTGCAGAATCGGGCCGGTGTCGATCTTCCCGCGCAGCGTCTCCCCGTCCAGAAGCTCCATGACCGCGTAGGCCGTCCCCTCATGCGTCCCGAAGTCGAAGATGGAGAGGATGTTCGGATGGGACAGCGCCGCGACCGCCAGGGCCTCGCGCTCGAACCGCGCCAGCGCATCGGGATCGGCGGCCAGCGACTGCGGCAGTACCTTGACCGCCACGTCGCGCTTCAACTTCGAGTCCCGCGCCCGGTACACCTCCCCCATCCCGCCCGCCCCGAGAGGCGCGACGATCTCGTAGGGGCCCAGACGCGTTCCGGCCGAGAGTGCTATCGAATTACCGCCGCGCGGATTCTACGTCGCGGGGGAACACTCTTGGCGGCGCCGCCGGACCCCGCATTCCCGTCTGGCTCTCCCCTGCAGACCTTTCCGTGCAGGTCGAGGGTGAGCGCCTCGATCCGGTGGCTCAGCTCCTTTGCGAGCTCCGTCAGTCGCGTGTTCTGCTCGACCAGTACCAGCAGCTGCGCGGTCTGCTCCGCGGCGAGAAGCTGGCGCTGCGCGCTGGCCGCCGCGAGGGCTTCCCGATGCTGGGCGTCCGCCTCGGAGTGCGCCTTGTCCCGGTCCGCCTGTCGAGTCTGGGCGAGCAGGATGAGCGGTGCGGCGTACGCGGCCTGGAGGCTGAACGCCAGATTGAGCAGGATGAAGGGATAAAGGTCGAACGAGACCACTCGAAAGACGTTCAGCCCTATCCAGACGGCGACGATCACGCTCTGCGCCACGAGAAAGACCGGCGTGCCGAAGAACCGTGCGAATGCCTCGGCCTTCAGCGCGAACCAGTCGTCCCCGAAGGCCGACCCGAGATGAAGATGGGGAACGTGGAACCGAAAGTGATGCTGGGGATGCGTCGGATCGAAATGAGGGGTCTCGGGAGTGGTCGTCATGCGTCCTCCGTCGTTGTGAACTGTATCTGCGGGCGCACGTGTGTCGAGGGATCGGCGGATCGCGACTTCCGGGTGACGCTTTGACCTATGCCGAGGTCAGGGCACGGTGACGCCCGGCGAGGGCGCCCGTCCAACCTGCCCAATCCATTGAACTTCCGGCCGCGGGCGGCGCTCACCGCGTGGCCCCGTTCTTGCGTGGTTAGAATGCGAAGGCTTTGTCCATGAACAAGTTTTTGAGGGCTGGCTCGAAGGTTCAACCGCTCCTTCTCGCGGGCGCGCTGGCCTTTGGTTTGGCGACCGCGGCGCCCGGCCAACATTCGGGCGGTGGGTCTCACGGTGGTGGCGGCGGATCCCACGGTGGCGGCGGTGGCGGTGGATCCCACGGCGGCGGTGGCGGTTATCACGGTGGTGGCAGCAGCGGATCTCACGGCGGCGGTGGCGGCAGCTATCCCGGTGCCGGTGGCGGCTATCGAGGTGGCAGCGGCGGCGGCGGCTATCAGCGGTGGCAGCGGTGGCGGCTACCACGGTGGTGGCGGCGGCGGCTATCACGGTGGCAGCGGTGGCGGCTACCACGGTGGCAGCGGCGGCGGCTATCACGGTGGCAGCGGCGGCGGCTATCACGGTGGCAGCGGCGGCGGCTATCACGGTGGCAGCGGTGGCGGCTACCACGGTGGCAGCGGCGGCGGCTATCACGGTGGCAGCGGCGGCGGCTATCACGGTGGCGGCGGCTATCACGGTGGTCACGGTTACTACGGTGGCCACGGTTACTACGGACACGGATACAACCCCTACTACGGCGGCGGCTACTACTACTACCCGGGATGGGGATGGGGCTGGGGCCTCGGTTGGGCAGACTGGGGTTGGGGTTGGGGTTGGGGGTCGCCAGGTTGGTGGAGCGGCTACGACACGTCGGGCTACGTTTCGACGTACCCGTCCGCGGACGTCCAGGCGGTCGAGGACCAGGGCGATTGGGCCCAGGGCCAGTACCAGTCCTGGCGCGACCGCGACCAGCCTGCGCCCTACGGTGATGAGGTTCAGGTCCAGGCGCCGCCTCCGGGCGCCGGCACGGTGCCGAAAACGAGAGCCCGCATCCTCTTCCTGATTCAGCCGGGCGACGCGGCCGTTTACCTGAACGACACTTTCGTGGGGTCCGGGCAGGAGCTTTCGACCCTGGCCAGGGGCATGCAGGTCCCGCCGGGGCAGCACTCGGTCACCGTCTCCCGGCCCGGCATGAAGACCGAGGAGCGCACGGTGGTCGTGGGACCCGGCAAGAGCGAGACCGTCGAAATCTCCCTGACGAATTAGGGGCGGCTCGGCGCCGTCTCATCTACACGCGGCAGTTTCAGACGAGACGGACAGCCGACAGGCCGCGCGGGCCTGTCGCCCGTATCAGCGGCGGCGTCCGGTCTCCGCGCTTCCGAGCGTGCCGAGGACGAGGTCCCACAGCGGCGAGCTGACGCCGAAGTCGTGGCTCGAGTCCGCGTAGTGATGCCGGAAGTGGCGGCGCTTCAGCGCCCGGACGAGCGCCCAGGATCCGCTCGCGTGATGCACGACGAAGTGGATCGTGTCGTATACCAGGTATCCCGCGATGAAGCCGGCGAACACCGCGGGCGCCGCCGCGGCCCCGAAGACCGCCTCGAAGGCCAGAAAGAAAAGAGCCGCCAGCGGGATGCTCACGGATGGCGGCATCACCAGACGGGTCGAGTCGTTGGGATAGTCGTGATGCACGCCATGCACCACGAAATAGAACTTGTGGCGCAGCGTCGGGAGGGCCGGCAACACGGCCTGGCCCGGGGCGAGCGAGCCGACGACGCGCCGCGTGTCGTCTTCGATCCACTGCGGCGGATGGAAGATCGACCGGTGGATCAGGTACTCGAGGAGAGTCCAGAGGAAGAGTCCTCCGAGAACGAGCACCCCCACCCGCGCCGGGCTCGCCGTCCGGAAGGCCGCCGCGAGCGCAAAGGCGACGGCCGGCAGGAAGATGGCGTGCGGCGCCCAGGGGGGCACGTGGCTCAGGGCCTCCTGGACGTTGCTGCCGAACATCCGGCAGGAGGCGTCGTCGTTGTTGACGAACCGCACGGCACGGGGTGCCGCGTTCACCGTTCCCGCCTCCGCCGGCGCCGCGCCGGCAGGCGCGCTCGTCGTGACCTTCGCTGCATTCATGTGACGACCTGACTCCCTCCGTTTAGTAGACACCTGCCTTCCCATGATATGCGAGTCGAGGCCGGCCGCGAAGCAACTCTAAGGCCCCGATAGGTCCTTTGCGATCGACTTTTCGCGGGACGGCCGCTGAAATCGAGTCGCTCAAACGGGCCATTCCGGCCCTTGCGAGCGCGCCTGCCCATCGTGCCGATCCCGGGTCGCGCGGAAGGCGAGCACCGCGTTGAGACCCCCGAAAGCGAAGGAGTTCGACAGCGCTGCCTCGGGAGCGGCGGCTCGAGACCGGTTGGGCACGACGTCGAGGTCGCATTCGGGATCCGGAGCGGTGAAGTTCGCCGTCGGCGGAAGAATCCCCTTTTGTAGAGCGAGCACCGTAGCGACCGCCTCCAGCGCGCCCGCCGCGCCGAGGGCGTGTCCGTGCATCGACTTGGTCGAGCTGACGGCGAGGCGATCCGCGCAAGCGCCGAAGACCTCTCGAATCGCGCGGGCCTCGGCCGAATCGTTGCCGCGCGTTCCCGTGCCGTGGGCGTTGATGTAGCCGATCTGCTCGGGGAGGAGGTCCGCGTCGGCGAGCGCCCCGCGCATCGCGCGAGCCGGCCCGGCGACGGTCGGCTGCGTCACGTGGTGGGCATCGGAAGACATGCCGAAGCCCGAGATCTCGGCGTAAATCGGGGCTCCCCGGGCTCTGGCCGCGTCGAGCGGCTCGAGCACGAGCATCGCGCCCCCCTCCCCGAGGATCAGCCCTCGGCGATCGAGAGAGAAAGGCCGGCACGTGTCCGGAGCGACGACCCGCATCGCCTCCCAGGCCCTCAGGTGCCCCGGAGAAAAAGGGGCTTCGCTGCCCCCGGCAAGGGCGAGGTCCACGGCTCCGCCGCGCACCATCCAGAAGGCCTGGCCGATCGCGTGGCTGGCGGAAGAGCACGCGGTCGAGGTCGTGAGACAGGGGCCGGTCACGCCGAATTCCATCGAGATCTGGCTCGCCCCGGCGTTGGCCATGGTCCGGGGAATCGAGAGTGGATGGATGCGGCCGGATCGGCGCTGATAGAGCTCCACGAAGGCCGCATCCTCCGTGGTCTGGCCGCCCAGGCTCGATCCGGTGAAGACCGCGGTCCGCTCTCCCCGTTCCGGCGTGAGCTCCACGCCGGAGTCCCGCACGGCCTCCCGGGCAGCGATGACGGCGAACTGCGCGAAGCGGTCCAGCAGGTCCATGCGGCCAGGATCGAAGTGCTCGGCGGGATCGAAGTCCTTCACTTCGGCCCCGTTCTGAAACCGAAGGCCGGTCATGTCGACCGACTCGATGGGGGCGATTCCCGACCGGCCCTCGCAGAGGGCCGCCCACATTCCCGGAGCGTCGCGGCCGAGCGCGCAGATCGCGCCCACCCCGGTCACGGCGACGCGCCGGGGCGGCGAAGTCATCGGGCGGCGGGCGCGGGTGGAGAGGCGGGCTGCGCGGGGCCGCGGGCGATCAGCGCCCGGAGTCCTTCGACGACGTCGCGGACGCTGCGGGCCGATTTCGCCGCGTCGTCCGGGATGACGACGTCGAGCCGGCCCTCGAGCTCGAAGAGCAGCGTGATGGCGTCCAGGGAATCGACGCGGAGCTCTTCGAACGTACTGTCGATCGAGATGCCTTCCGGGGCCACGTGCTTGACCTCGGCCAGCGCGGCAATGACGGTTTCGGCGAGTGGATCGGGCATCGGCATCGGCCTCGACGCGTCGGACCGTATCGGGCACTCGCCGAAAAAGCAATAAGGATCGGGTTAAAGCGCCCGCGGTCCGGTTCTTGCAGCCACTACGATCGAGGCGGCCGCGTCGCGGGAGACGGATTGCTCCCGGGCGGCAGGCCGAGTGGTCATGACAACGCGCTGCCGCTCACGGGGGATTCGCCTTCGGTCGCTGCTCTTCTGGGGCATGGCGACGCTGGGCGCGCGCGCGCTCGGGGCCACGCTTCCGCCGGCTGCCGATTCCCTGGATCTCGGCTACCGGCAGATGTACCAGCTCGACTTCGAGGGCGCGCTCGGGGCCTTTGCGGAGTGGCAACGGCTGCATCCGGAGGACCCCCTGGGGCCGGCTTCGGAAGCCGCGGGCACGCTCTTCTCGGAGTTGAATCGGCTCGGGATCCTCGAGGCGCAGTTCTTCGTCGAGGACGAGAGCTTCCTCGGCCGAAAGGGCCTCCATCCGGACCCCGACACCCGGGCCCGGTTCGACGCCGCCCTGCGGCGGTCCGAGTCTCTCGCGCGGGCGAGGATCGCCGCGGATCCCCGCGACACGGACGCGCTCTTTGCGCTGACGCTCGATTCGGGGCTGCAGGCGGACTACCTTTCCCTCATCGAGAATCGCAACCTCGCGGCGCTCGGGCCGACGCGGCGCGCCACGGAGTGGGCGCGGAAGCTCCTGGCCGTGGCCCCCGACTACGGGGACGCCTACCTGGCCACGGGCCTCTCGAAATACTTGATCGGGAGCAGCCCGGCTCCCGTCCGGTGGATCCTGGGCCTGAGCGGCTTTTCGTCGGACAAGAAGCAGGGAATCCGGGAGCTCGAATGGACGGCGCAGAGCGGCCGTTACCTCGCCCCGTTCGCCCGCCTGCTGCTGGCCGTCGCCTACCTGCGCGACCACGACGGGCCGCGCGCGCGGCGTATGCTCGCGGAGTTGCGCGACGAATTTCCGCAGAACCCGCTGTACTCCCGCGAGATTGCTCGAATCGACGCCGGCCGGAACTGACGCATGGCCGACGCCGTCATCGCCGCCACCGCGACCGCGGTTCCCGATTTCCCGGTCACGCGCGAGGAGGTCAAGACCTACTTCGGACGAGTGTTCCCGCTCGAGGGTTCACGGCTCGACGCGATGATGGCGGTCGTCGACAACTCCGGGATTCGCCAGCGCTTCTGCGTCCTGCCGGTGGAAGAGCTGATCCGGCCGAGATCTCTCGATCGAATCAGCGAGCAGTATCAGGAACACGCCATCCGCCTCGGCCGCGAGGTCGCGACCGAGTGCCTCGCGCGCGCACGGGTGCAGCCGGAGGAGATCGACCTCATCATCACCGTCTCGTGCACCGGCGTGATGATCCCTTCGCTCGACGCCCACCTCGTCAACGCCATGGGCTTTCGATCCAACGTGCGCCGCTTGCCCATCACCGAGCTCGGGTGCGCCGCGGGCGCCTCGGCGATCGCGCGCGGGCGCGATTTCCTGCTGGCTTTCCCGCGGGGCAGGGTCCTGATCGTCGCTGTCGAGCTCGCGAGCCTCACGTTTCAACGCGGCAGCCTTTCTCAGGCCAACCTGATCTCGAGCATCCTCTTCGGCGACGGCGCCGCCGCGGCCGTCATGACGGGGCAGGATGCGGCCGGGCCGCGGGTCCTCGACGCCGAGAGTTACCTGTTTCCCGACTCGATCGACGCGATGGGCTTCGTCCTGAAGGAGACGGGACTCCACATCGTGCTCTCCCGCGACGTCCCGGACATGATCCGGGGACGGATCCGGGACCTGGTGCCGTGTTTTCTCCGGCGCCACGGCCTCGCTCCCGGGGAAATCGACGCGTTCGTGCTCCATCCGGGGGGTCGAAAGCTCCTCGCCGCGATCGAAGAAGAGCTCGCTCTCCCCCGCGAGCGCACGCAGCCCTCATGGGACGTCCTCGCCGAGTACGGAAACCTGTCGAGCGCCTCGGTGCTCTTCGTGCTCCACGAGTGGGTGACGAAGAGGCGGCCGGCGCCGGGAAGCCTCGGCCTCATGGCGGCATTCGGTCCCGGATTTACGGCGGAGCAGCTTCTGCTGCAATGGGCGTGAGGCGTCCACGGGCTCGCCGGAGCGCGGGCCGCCGCCGGTGAGTCTCCTCGTGCCTCCCCGGCGCCCCTCGGGCGAGCTCCTGGACGATCCGTCGCTTCCCGACGCGGAGATGCGGCTCTCGCTCGCGGATCTCGACTTCGTTCATCGGCACTGGGGCGGGTCGCGGGCGCTCGTGCGCCACCTGGCGCCTCGACTCCGGGTCCCCGGCCGGCCGGCCTCGATCCTGGACGTCGGCGCCGGTTCCGCCTCGGTCACGCGCCGGCTCCGCGCATCCCTCTCGCGACGCCGCGGGAGAGGTCCGCGTGACCGCGCTCGACGTCCAGTGGAGGCACCTGGCGGCGGGGCGAACGTCCCGGGCCCCGCACCCCGTGGGACTCGTCGCCGCGGACGTCTTCCGCCTTCCGTTTCCCGATCGAGCCTTCGACTTTGCCGTCTCGACGCTGTTCTTTCACCACTTCTCTCCCGACGAGAACCGGTCGATCCTCGCCGAGCTCCTGCGCGTCGCGCGGGTCGGCTTCGCCATCCTCGATCTGCGCCGGCACCGGATCCCGCTCGCCGCCATCGCGGTGGCAGGGCGCGCGCTCTTTCGAAGCCGAGTCTCGGTGCTCGATGGTGTCGCCTCCGTGCGGCAGGCCTACACGGCGGCGGAGGCGCAGGCGATCGCCGGGGCCGTCGCCCCGACCGCCCGCACGAGGCGCGTGTTCCCTTACGGCCTTCTGATCACCGCCGACGCATGAGCGCTTGCGATGCCCTGATCGTCGGCGCCGGGCCCGCCGGATCCGCGGCGGCGGCGACCCTCGCCGCGGCGGGGCGTCGCGCGATCGTCCTGGAGAAGGACCGCTTTCCGCGCGCCAAGGTCTGCGGCGAATTTCTTTCCGGCAGGGCGAGGCCGGATCTGCGGCGCCTGGGCGTCCTTGCCGACATCGAAGCCGGCGCGGAACACATCGAACGAGGCTTCCTGCATCTTCCCCGCGGCCGCTCGGTCGCTTTCGAGTTGCCCGCCGCCGGCCTCGGCGTTTCCCGCTCGCGCCTCGACACGCTGCTCGCGCGGCGCGCCGCCGCGCTTGGAGCGGAGGTCCGATACGGCGCTCGCGTGACGTCGATCGACCGGGGCACCGGCTCCGAGTTCCGCGTCCGGTTCCTGTCCGACGGGAGCGAACACACTCTCGAAGCCCGCTGCGTCATCGGCGCGTGGGGGCGATGGGACGCTCTCGATCGCAGGCTCAAGCGCCGATTTCTCGCCGGCGGCTCGCGATTCTTCGGCTGGAGCCGGGATTTCGCCGGCGGCGAACGGCTCGCCGGCCACGTTCATCTCTTCCTCTTCCCGGGCGGCTACTGCGGGCTTTCCCGGGTCGAGAACGGAGTGACGAATCTGGCGGGCGTCATTTCCGAACGAACGCGCCGGAGGCTCGGCAGCGGATGGGATGTCGTGGTCGCCCATGCCCGCCGCTCGAGCGCGGCGTTGGACGCGGCGATGGCGAACCTGCGGGAGGGGCCGGGCGGATTCCTCGGGATCGGTCCCGTGTTCTTCACCGTGAAGCCGCCGGTCGAAAACCGGATGCTCATGGTCGGCGACGCCGCGGGCGTCATCGATCCCTTTTCCGGCGAAGGTCAGGCGGGAGCGCTGGGGTCGGGAATCCTGGCGGCGGAGATCCTGATCCGGGGCCTCGACGGGCGGATTTCCATGAACGACGTCGCCCGCGTCTACACGCGGGCCTGGCGCGAGCGCTTCTCCCGGCCGTTCGGCTGGGGCTCGGTGTTCCGACGGTTCATGCTCCAGCCCTCGGCCGCCGCCGTCGCCGCGCGAATGGCGGGGTCGCCCCTGCTGCGCTTCGCGATCGCCCGCCTCGGCGCGCGATAGAGCGCCTGCCCGCCCCGGGCGCTCCCCTCGTCTCCGACCCCCGCGTCGCGATACCGTTCCGCCCTTGAACCCCACGAAATCCTTCCTCGAGGCGCGGGAATTTCTGATCGACAACAGCCAGGACTACGACCGGGCCCGCGCCGGCTTCCGCTGGCCGGAATTGACCGCGTTCAACTGGGCGCTCGACTATTTCGACGTCCTCGGCCGCGGCAACCGGCGCGAGGGATTGCGGGTCGTGGGCGAAGACGGGACGGAGTCGCGCCTGAGTTTCGCCGAGCTCTCCGAGCGGTCGAATCGCGCGGCGGCATTCTTCCGTCGCCTCGGATTGCGGCGCCGCGACCGCATTCTCGTGATGCTCCCGAACGTCACGGCCCTCTGGGAGATCACCCTTGCGGCGATGAAGCTCGGCGCCGTCGTCAGTCCCGCCTCGACGCTCCTGACGCCCGCCGACCTCGCCGATCGCATCGAGCGCGGCCGGATGGGCTGCGTCGTCACCGACGGAGGCGGCGTCGAGAAGTTCGCGGCGCTCTCCGGCGACTACCGGCGCATCCTGGTCGGCGGCCGGGAGTCGGGCTGGGCGACCTACGAGGATGCGTACGCGGAGCCCGCCGCCTTCCGACCCGAGGGCGCGACGCTCGCCGACGACCCGTTGCTCCTCTACTTCACCTCGGGCACCACCGCCCTGCCGAAGCTGGTGCTGCACACGCACCGCAGTTATCCGGTCGGCCACCTCTCGACCATGTACTGGATCGGAATGCGGGAGGGCGATCTGCACTGCAACATCAGCTCTCCCGGCTGGGCCAAGCACGCGTGGAGCTCCTTCTTCGCTCCCTGGAACGCCGGAGCGTCCATCTTCGTGCCGGGAGCGGCGCGGTTCGACGCGCGCAACACGCTCGCCCTCCTCGCCGCGCACCGCGTGACGACCTTCTGCGCTCCGCCGACCGTCTGGCGCATGCTCGTCCTCGAAGACCTGAAGGCCCACCCGATGGCGCTGCGAGAGCTCACGGGCGCCGGCGAACCCTTGAATCCCGAAGTCATCGACAAGGTGCGCGAGGCCTGGGGACTCACGATCCGGGACGGTTACGGGCAGACGGAAACCACCGCGCAGATCGCCAACACGCCGGGACAGCCCGTACGACCCGGGTCGATGGGGCGGCCCCTGCCGGGATACGACATCGCGCTGCTCGACGAGGATGGCCGCGCCGCGAAGGAGGGCGAGATCGCGATCCACCTGCGGCCTCGCCCGGCGTCCATGATGGCGGGATACGAGGGCGATCCTGCGCGAAATGCGGCCGTCCTCGGCGGCGACTACTACCGCACGTCGGACACCGCGTACCGCGACGATTCCGGATACCTCTGGTACGTCGGCCGCTCCGACGACGTCTTCAAGAGCGCCGACTACAGGATCAGCCCGTTCGAGCTCGAGAGCGCCCTGCTCGAGCACGACGCCGTCGCAGAGGCCGCGTGCATTCCCAGCCCCGATCCCCTGCGCCTGTGCGTCCCGAAGGCCATCGTGGTCCTGAAGCCGGGGCGGGAGGCGTCGCGAGACACGGCGGCTTCGATCTTCGCCTTCGCCCACAGACGCCTTGCGCCATTCCAGAGAATCCGGCGCCTGGAGTTCGCGCCGCTGCCCAGGACGATCTCGGGCAAGATCCGCCGCGTCGAGCTGCGGGCGATCGAGAACGAGCGGCACGCGAGGAACGCCCGCGGCCCCGCGGAATTCTGGGAGGAGGAGTTCCCCGAGCTCCGGTGAGATCGCACGGTCGCCGTGACGATTCAAGGGAGCTTGATGTTCGCTCTTGCGTGCGCCGTGATCTCCGACATGGCTCGTTCTTCGGATGCGCCCTGCGGGAGGATCTCGCCGTAGATGATCATGAGCTCCCGGCGCTTCGTGGCGTCCGGAAGATGGAAAAGGCGAACAGTGACGAAAGCCCCATCGAGCTTGAAGCCTTTGGCGCGTAGGAAATCTGCGGCCGCTTTCGAGTCGGAGCCGGGACGATCGTCCATGCTGAAGTAATCCGGGCTCACCCGGACATCGCCCATGAACTCGAGACGCCCGATGGCCACGGGCTTCTGTGCGATTCCCGAATAGTCGTACGTATCCGCGTTGCTCGGATAGTAGTGCTCGAACTGGATCCAATAGAAGCGGCGGATCGACTGATCGGCTGCGGCTTCGATGAAGAAATATTGCTCTGCCGCGGCGACCTTGAGGATGTCGATGGACTGCCCGCCGGCGTACCGAAAGGGTTTGTCGAGGATGAACGTGGCGGCGGGATCGGCCGGAGAGATCAATGTGCCACCCTTGACTTCGCGCAGCGGCGCGGCCCGCAGGACGAGAGTGAACGAAAGCAGGATGGCCAGGATCACCATAGGATGAGGACGCATCGGCACCTCCACCAGACAGTACGCCCAGCAAACCCCCCGGTTTCGCACCGAGGCAGGACTCACAGCCGAAATCGGCCAATCAGGACCGACCCCCGGCGCGACCGATCGGCCCAGCCTGCGGTCGCACATGACCTCGACACCTCATCTAGATTTGCGACCGTGAGCGGAGCGTCGGCGCAGGAACTTCGGTGCCACCTTTCGGCGAACCTATACCGGCGGCGCCACGGCTCATCCGGGCTGGACGCGCGTCCAGCCGCCACCCGGAGATCGGGTCCAGCGATCGCCGCGCATGTCGAGCCATTCGCCGATCGGCTCCTCCTCGTCGGGCTCCGACCCGAACCGGAGCACGTTGCCGTCGGGGTCCTCGATCTGCATCTCCCGCGCCCAGGCGTAGTTCGTCGGCGGATGGCGGACCGTGGCTCCCCGGCTTCTGTACTCCTCGCACAGCGCGTCGACATTCGAGACGCCGATCCAGACCCACGCGCCGCGGTTGCCCTGGTCGCCCTCGCAAAGAAAGAGCGTGCAGCGGCCGCGCGAGACCGAGCCCAGGACGCCCGGCTCGTGCCAGTCCAGCTCGAAGCCGAGCACGCGGACATAGTGATCCACGCTCGCGGCGAGGTTCTCGACGCGCAGGATCGGCGTCACGCCCTCGATCGCGACGGGGTGCCTGCTCGCGCTCTCTTCACCGGCCATATCCCCTCCTGCTTTGTTTCTCGATCCGTCGCTGATGCGTACGCATCTCGCCCCATCCGGATCGGCACGACACCATGGTAGCGGCCTCGGAGGTGGGGTTGCCATGTCGCGGCGAGGGACGCGGCTGCTCGCGGGTTTTGGCGCCGCGGCTCTAGCGGTTGCGGCCGCAGAAGCTCAGGACCCGGCGGCGCCTTTCCGGCCGGGCCGCTTCGAGGCGACGCTGCTCGCCGGCTATCGAATCGAGGGCAGCATTTCGACGAAGGCCGCCCCCGACTCGCCAATCCTCGATCTCGTCAACGCGGCGACGTTCGGCATGGCCGTCGACTGGGGCATCGACCGGTTCGGCGATCTCGAGATCCAGTACGGCTACACGGACTCTCCGGCGACCGCGCTCGCCGCGGACGCGAACCCCGCGCAGCGCACCTACGACATGGGGATTCACGACGTCACGTTCGGCATCCTCGCCAACTTCGTCCCCCCGGGCCGGCCGGTTCGCCCGTACCTCGGCCTGGGCCTCGGCTTCACCGTCCTCGTACCGTCCAACGAGCTGCCCGCGACGACGAAGTTCACCTTCAGCATCGCCGGCGGCGTGCGGGCGTACTTCTCCGAGCACGTCGGGCTGCGCCTGGAGGCACGCTGGGCGCCCGTTTACCTGTTCTCGGCCGGCCCCGGCGGCTGCTACTGGGACTTCGTCACCTACACGTGCAACTCCCGGGACACCAGCCACGTCATCCAGCAGGCAGACTTCCGCCTCGGGGTGATCTATCGGTTCTGAAAGCTAGTCGGCCCGCAGCGCGACCATCGGGTCGACCCTCGTGGCCCGCCGCGCTGGGACGTAACAGGCGAGCAGCGCCGCCCCGACGAGGAGGACCGTCACCGCGCCGAACGTCACCGGATCGGTGGCCGTCACGCCGAAGAGCTGCGACGCCACGGCGCGCGTCAGGGCGAGCGACCCGGCAATCCCGATCGCCACGCCGACGAAGATCGTGCGCAAGCCCTGACCGAGCACCAGTCGCAGCACGTCCCGGGAGCGCGCACCGAGGGCGACGCGAACGCCTATCTCGCGCGTGCGGCGGCTGACTGAATAGGCCATCACGCCGAACACGCCTCCGGTGGCGAGCAGCAGGGCCGTGATCCCGAAGAACCCGACGAGGATGACGTTGAACCGCCGGGAGCCGAGCGACGCGGCGTAGACCTGCGAAAACGTCCGGAACCTCGCCGGCAGCTCGGGATCGAGGTCCTGCAGGATTCCCCGCGCCGCCGAAGTGACCTGGCGCGTGTCGGCGTCGCTCAGCATCGTCAGGGTGACCGCCGAGCGCGGCCGCTGGAACAGGTTCACGTAGACGGTCGGGCGCGGCGGCGCGTCGAGGCCGTATTCGTGGGTGTCGCCCACGATCCCGACGATCGTGAGGAGACGCAGATCGCCATCCATGTTTCCAAACTCGATCGTGCGGCCGATCGGATCCCGATCCGGCCACCGATCGCGTGCGAGCGATTCGCTGATGACGGCAACGTGCGGAGAATCGGCGCCGTCGCGTCCGTCGAACAGCCGCCCTCGCATCAACGGAATTCCAAGGGCCCGGAAGTACCCGTCCGTGGCGGCGCAGAAGTCCGCGTTGCCGATACGCTCCTTCTGCTTGGAGCAGCGGGGCGAGCTCCCCCACGTCTTTCGGCGCCTCTTCCGGCGCCATCAGCAGGAACATCCCGTCGGGAAGGCCGCCGTCCATCGGCAGGCCGCTCGTCGCGCCGACCTTGCTCACGCCCGGGATCTGCGCGAGGCGGTCGATGAGGCGGGAGTAGAAGGCCGCCTGGCCCGCCTTCGCCTTCGCGTCGTCCACCCACGGGAAGCGAAACGTCCATCGTGACGATCCTGTCCACGCGGAAACCCGGATTCACCTCGAGCACCTTCATCAGGCTGCGCCCGAGCAAGCCCGCTCCGATCACGAGAACCAGCGTGATCGCGATCTGCGCGGCCACGATGAAACGGCCGAGGCGCTGGCTTCCCGGCGATCCCGCCTGTCCCCGCCCGCCCTCGACGAGGCCCTGGCGCGGGCCGCCGGAGGTGGCTCGCACCGCGGTGAACGCTCCGAGGCCGGCGGCGACCGCGGTCGACAGGAGCAACGCGAACACGAGGACGGGAAGGCTGATCGCGACGCTGTCGAGCCGCGGCAGGCTCGCGGGCGCGAGCGCCAGCAGTCCGGCCACGCCCCCGAGCGCCCCCAGCAGGCCGAGGCCGCCGCCGATCAGAGACAGCAGGAATGCCTCGGTGAGGAACTGCCGGATCAGCCGGCCGCGCGCCGCGCCGAGAGCGCTGCGAATGGCGAGCTCACGCTGCCTGCCCGACGCCTGCGCCAGCAGCAGGTTCGCCACGTTCGCGCAGGCCACGAGCAACAGGAACCCGACCGCGCCGAGCAGCACCAGAAGCGCGCCGCGAGCCGGGCCGGTGATGGAGTCCTGGAGCCGGACGACCATCGCGTCCGCGAGGAGATAGTCGCCCTTCTCGCTCGAGGCATCGTGGATGCGGCGCGCGATCGCGCTGATGTCCCGGTTCGCCTGCGCGACGGTCACCCCGTCCCGCAGGCGCCCGACCGCGCTGTAGTTATGCGACGTCCGGCTCGGGTTCTCGCCGTCCAGATCGGCCGGCACCCAGAGGTCCGCGTCCGCGGGGAACCGGAACCCCGCCGGAAGCACGCCGATCACGGAGTAGACGGCACCGTCGATCTTCAGGTGCGCCCGGGAAAGATCCGGCGGCGATCCGAGATGCTGCTTCCAGTATCCCTGGCTGACGAGGACGGTCGGTCCGGCTCCTTTTCTCGCGTCGGCGGCGCCGAAGTCCCGCCCGAGGATCGGCGGCACGCCGAGGACGCGGACGAAGTCGGGCGAGACGTACGCCACCGTCGTGCGCGTCGGCGACGCAGCTCCCGAGACGGAAGCCACGACGCTGGTGTACTTCGCCATCGCCTGGAAGCTGCTGGTTTTGATCCCGGAAGTCGTCGAAGTTCGGGTCCGCGACGCGCGACGGTCTGCCCTTCGAGGTGACCTCGAAGACGGCCATGATCCGCTTCGCGTCGGGGTACGGCAGCGGCCGCAGCAGCACGCCGTGCACCACGCTGAAAATCGCCGTGGTCGCCCCGATGCCCAGGGCGAGCGTCACGACCATGATCGCGGAAACGCCGGGGTTTCTCGCCAGCCCCCGCGCGGCATGTCGAAGGTCCTGCCGGAGTCCGCCCATGTTCCTTCCAGCGAATACGAACGAGAGGGCCGAAGGTTCCTCGAATCCTCCCTCTTAGCGGAAGGGCCGCGTCCGATCCCCGCACGGCATCCGGAGGGGACCCGGCGGCTTCAGAGGAAACGTTTCCGCCGACGCCGCGGCGAGCCGCGCCGGGTCGCTCAGGTCGAAGAGGTGGGCCCCGACGGGGTCGAGGGGCTTCTCGGATGGGATGGAGATCGTCTCCCTGCGAACTCCGATGGTCGCCAGGTAGCTCTCGATACTCTCGCGCGCGTCCGTCATGGACGGTACGCTCCCGTCGAGCAGCCACACGCGGGCGCGGCCCCGGTAGCCGTCGACGTCCCGGAGAAAGGCGCGGCGGTCTTCGGGCGAGCAGCCGCCGACGCCATAGTCGCCGGGCGCGAGGCCGTAGTCGGAGCGGTAGCGCTCGACGGCCTGGATCTCGTACGAAAAGACGAAGACCGCGTCGCCGGGCTGGTGGCGGTCGCGAAAGAACGACAGCACGGTCTTGTGGTCCTCCACCCAGTACGGCGGGGGCGTCTGCACGAACGCCCACACGGGGACGACGAGGAGCGCGGCCATGCATGCTCCGCCGGCGGTGGGATGAAGGCGCGACGCCTGCAACCGGATCCACTCCGCCCCCTCGGCCACCGCTAGGACGAGGATCGGGAGCGCGTACAGGGCGACGCGGGTCTTGAACGGAAACTGCTGGGCGACGGCGGCGAGGACGCCGACCGCAAAGGGGCCGAGAAGCACGAGCGCCCCGAAGCGATGGCGCCGCCAAAGGACGATCCAGCCCAGGATCACGAGGCCGCCGTACAAAGCCGGCCACCGGTAGCGCAGGACTGTCGGGTCGGCGAAGAGCTCGAGGATCCGATCCCAGAGCCACGACGCGTCGCCGGGCTTCGCGAAGGGCCGGGGGAAGAAGGCGTTGCGGACGCGCCAGAACTGGTCCATGTACTCGCGCGTCGCGGGCGTGACGAGGCGGAGGGTCACGAGCGCGGAGGCGGCGCAGGCGACCGCCCAGATGGGAACGGCCACGAGGAGCGCGCGGCCCGTCTGCCGATCCCGGTCGCGAAGCCAGGCCAGCAGCAGCGCCCCCCCGAGGCCCGCGAGGACGAAGATCGTCGGCTGGGAAAACCACACGAGGATCGCCCCCGCCAGGCCTCCGAGAACGGACCGCCTCGTGATGGAGTCCGGATCGCGGAGCCGGAGAGCGACGAGGCACATCGCGATCGTTGCCGCAATGTCGATCCCGTACTGCTTGATCTCCGCGCTGTAGCGGATGAAAGGCGCGCCGATCGCGAACGTCGCCACGGCGAACGGCACGGCGTACCCGTCGAGCACGCGCTCGGCGAGGAACAGGAAGAGCACGAGCGCCGCGAGGCCGACCGGCAGCAGGAGAAACCGGAAAGCGAGGTCGCTCTCTCCGAGCACGCGGCTGACCGTCTTTTCGGCGACCATGAAGCCGACGGGCGCCACCTGCTGGTAGCCGAGAGGCTCCGTCAGCAGCCGCGTCGCCGACCGATGGAGGAGGTTGCGCACGATCGAGAGCTCGTCGTACCAGAGCGAGGTGTCGCAGGCGTACTGGAAGATGCGGAGGGCGGCTCCGGCGGCGACGAGCGTCCAGAGAAATGGGCGACGACAGAGCACGGGGCGGCGGGAGGACGGGGCAGCGGTCAAGCGCCTCGACAGTATGTCATCGCGTGTCCCCGCCGCGCGGGCTTGCCGCGAGGCGGCGCCGCGTCAGTACGGCCAGTGTGGCCCGATCGCGATTGGCCAGGATCGGACGCGACGAGGGCGGAGCTACGAGTTTTTCTTTCCCTCGTTCGGATCCGAACCCCCGCCCCGCGTCCATTCGCCCGAGTCCTCGCCTTCCGGGATGCGCGGCGGCGTCTTCAGCCCCTGCGGCGCCGGGACTTCCTTGAATCCCTGGGCATCGCGGGGATTCTTCTCATGCTGCTCCTCGTCCTCGTTCGACTTCGGCCGGTCGTCCATGGAGGCCTCCTCGGGCTATTGCCGCGCCCGTCGCAGCCGCCCTCGAAAGTCACGATACTCCAGTCGATATCGCGACGTCCCGTGGGCCGAACCGTGCCCGAAGGTACCGGTTGGCCGGGCGCTCGAGACACTCGTACAGCGCGATGGACAGGAGCGTCACTAGGACGAGCAGGACTCCGGCGTTTCCGAGAAGCATTGCGGCGCGGGCCGCGGCGCCGGGGCCGAACCATCCGGCCACGACGAGGAGGCGGCCGAGCAGGTAGTCGAGAACCGCGCCCATGTGGACGAGGTAAAAGGCGTAGGAGGACCGACCCAGCAGATCGGCGGTCCGCGTCGAGAGTATCCGGCGAGCGAGCGACCTCTCCCGCACCAACCCCCAGTAGAACGCCGCGACGAACAGCGGCAGAACCAGGTTGTTCAAGGCGATCCCGGCGGGATGTTGAACGCCGAAGAGATACGCGGGCCGCCCGGTGGCGGCATAGATGGCCGCCAGTCCGAAGACCACGGCGGCGATCCCGCCCGCTCCGACGAGCGTGAACACGGGGAACCGCCCGACCGGGCTCGGAGTCGCGCTCGATGCGGCGACCTTCTTCGCGAGCCAGATGCCGACGTAGAACTCGAAGAAGCGCCCGAAGAACGTGTACAGGAAGAGGTAGTACGGAGGGCCGAGAATTCCGGCGGCCGCGGGCAGTCTCGCGATCGGATACAACGCGGCCAGGACGCCCGCGCCGACCGCGAGCGGGAGCGCGGGGCTGCGCCGCCAGCCGAGATAGACGAGGGGCGCGCAAAGATAGAAGCACTCCTCGACTCGAAGAGACCACGCCTGCGGGATTCCCGATTCGAAGCTGGTGAAGACCGTCAGGTTGAGAAACCAGGCGTGCAGGGAATGCACTCCGCCGAGGAGCATCGTCGGCACGACGAGAGCGATGTAGAGCGGATAGATGCGGGCGAAGCGATTGACGAAGTAGCCCCGGAGAAACGATTCGGGCTTCGGCCCCCGCCGGTCGTAGCGCCACGTGATCATGAAGCCGCTCAGGACGAAGAAGAGCGTGACGCCGACGTGCAGCTCGAGCCACAGCAGCAGCGGCCCGACCTGGAGAAAGCCCGCCGGATGGTGATGGAAGAAGACCAGGAAGGCCGCGAGCGCCCGCACTCCCGTCAGGGCGGGAATCCGGGCTCCTTCCGGCGCCGAGCGCATGGCCTGCTTCGCCTGTGTCGTGGGCTCGTCCTGGCGCAACTCTAATTCATGGGCGCGCGACCTCCGCCCACGAGGAGGGCGTACCATTTCCCCGTGGACACCGTCATCGCCGCTCTCACGGCCGCCGCCGAATCGGGCCTCATGCCTCGCGATGGCGCGATTCTGCTCGCCGTCTCGGGCGGGGCGGATTCGATGGCGCTGCTCCATGGCGCCGCCGAAGCCGCGAACGAGACCGGCTGGAAGCTCTCGGTCGGCCACGTCCACCACGGCTGGCGCCCGCGGGAAGGAGACCGCGATCTCGCTTTCGTCCGCGACCACGCCCGCCGGCTCGGGCTCCCCTTCTTCTTCCGCCGCGCCGACGCCCGCCGGGCCGCGCGGGAGCTCGGCCTTTCACCCGAGGCGGGGGCCCGGCACGTGCGTTACGCCGCCCTCGCGGAGATGGCGGCTGAGGCGGGTGCCGCGATCATCGCCACGGCTCACCAGCAGGGGGACGCCGTCGAGTCGCACGTGCTCGCGCTCGAGAGACAGGGCGGCGTCGCCGCGCTCGCCGGGCCGCGCTCGGCGCGGGCGGACGGCGTCGTGCGGCCGCTGCTCTCGGTGACGCGGGACGACATTCTCCGATTCCTGGCCGACCGGGGCATCGCGTTCCGGCGCGACGCCACCAACGGCGACCTGCGCCTGGCCCGCAACCGCGTTCGCCGGACGCTCGCGCGCCTTCGCGGCGCGCCGGGCGGCGAAGAGTCGCTCAAGGCGATGGCGCTCGAGATCGCGCGGCTCGGCGTCGAGAGGCGACTGCTCGAGACGGAGTTCGACGCGAGGGTCGGGCCCGCGGTGCGCGCCCTGCCGGAGGGCGTCGCGATCGACGCCGCGCTGCTCGCCGGCTGCTCTCCGGAGCTCCAGCGCCTCGCGCTTTCGCGCCTGGCCGCGCCGTACGCCCGCCCCGGGAAGCCTCCGATGACCGGCCGCGAGCGCGAGCGGATCCTGGCTCTTCTCGCCGCCGGCGCCGACTTCCGCTTCGAAGCCGGTCGCCGCATCCGGTTCGAGCGGCGGCGGGGCGAGCTCTCGGTGCGGCCCCGCCCGGCCGGGCCGGTGTACGATTCGGCGGGCCGGATCTCGACAGACGGCCAGATTCCGGAGGTCGGTTCGTGAGACTCGAGCGCCGCTATGAATCGCGTCAGATCGCCGAGCGCGTGGAAGCCGTCGCCGGCGCCGTGGACCGGGACCTGCGCGACCGGCCCCTCATCCTCGTCTCGATCCTCAAGGGGTCGGCCTTCTTCATGGCCGACCTCGCCCGCAAGCTGCGCGGGCCGTTCTCGTGCGAGTACCTGCACGTGCGCCGGGCCGAGGGCGCCCGCGAGGTCCTGCAGATCGACTTTTCGAGCGGTTTCACGGTGAAGGACAAGCACGTGCTGATGCTCAAGGACGTGGTCCACACCGGCATCATCGAGACCTACCTGATGGACCACTTGAAGGGCAGCGGCGCCGCCTCCCTGCACCTCGGCGCCGTGGTGGACAAGCCGCTCGATCGGACGACCAGCGTGACGGTCGATTTCTCGCTGTTTTCCGCGGAAGGGACCGGGCTCTACGCCGGCTACGGGATGGAGCACGAGGGGCTCCACGCCCACCTGCCGGACATCTATGAGGTCGTCCCGGAGCAATAAATGCCGGCCGAAGTCCGTTAGACTGGAAGGCCGGGTCCAACCCGCGGAAGGAGTACCCCTTTGAACGCCACGATCAAGAACCTGCTGCTCTGGATGGTCATCCTGGTGCTGATCATCCTGGCCTGGAACGTCTTCAAGACCGGCGCGACGACCGTCGAGGAGGTCACCTTCTCGCAGTTCCTCGACCAGGTCGGCCAGGGACACGTCCAGAAGGTGAGGATCCGAGGCGAGGAGATCAGCGGCCAGTACGCTCCCTCGGCCGGCAAGCGCGAGCCGCTCTTCAAGACTTACGCGGCCAACTACCCGGACCTCGTGAAGGACCTGCGCGCCAAGGGCGTCGAGATCGAGATCATGCCCCTGAAGGACTCGACCTTCGTCTCGGCACTCGTGATGTACGGGCCGCTCATCCTGCTGGTGGCGATCTGGTTCGTGATCATGCGCCAGATGCAGGCCGGCGGGAACAAGGCCCTCTCCTTCGGCAAGTCGCGGGCGAAGCTGCTGACGCCCACCCAGAAGAAGGTGACGTTCAAGGACGTCGCCGGCGTCGAGGAAGCCAAGGTCGAGCTGCAGGAGATCATCGAGTTCCTCAAGGACCCGCAGAAGTTCCAGAAGCTCGGCGGCAAGATCCCCAAGGGCGTACTCCTCATCGGCTCCCCCGGCACGGGCAAGACGCTGCTCGCCCGCGCGGTCGCCGGCGAGGCCAACGTGCCCTTCTTCACCATCTCGGGCTCGGACTTCGTCGAGATGTTCGTCGGCGTCGGCGCTTCGCGCGTGCGCGACCTCTTCGAGCAGGGCAAGAAGAACGCGCCGTGCATCATCTTCATCGACGAGATCGACGCCGTCGGGCGCCACCGCGGCGCCGGACTCGGCGGCGGGCACGACGAGCGCGAGCAGACGCTGAACGCGCTGCTCGTCGAGATGGACGGATTCGACACGAACGAGGGCGTCATCCTGGTCGCCGCGACCAACCGCCCGGACGTCCTCGACCCGGCCCTGCTGCGCCCCGGCCGGTTCGACCGGCGCGTCGTCGTGGATCGGCCCGACCTGCGCGGCCGCGAGCAGATCCTGAAGGTGCACACGCGCCAGACCCCGCTCGCCGACAACGTGGACCTGACGATCATCGCGCGCGGCACGCCGGGCTTCTCGGGCGCCGACCTCGCCAACCTCGTCAACGAGGCCGCCCTGAACGCCGCTCGCTTCAACAAGAAGAAAGTCGAGATGATCGACTTCGAGTACGCCAAGGACAAGGTCATGATGGGCCCCGAGCGCAAGTCCATGATCATGACCGAGGAAGAGAAGCGCAACACCGCGTACCACGAGGGCGGCCATGCCCTCGTCGCGGCGCTCCTGCCGGACGCCGACCCGGTACACAAGGTCACCATCATCCCGCGCGGCCGGGCCCTCGGCCTGACGATGCAGCTCCCGTCCGAGGACAAGTACTCGCACACCAAGGAGTACCTCGAGTCGACGATCACGGTGATGATGGGCGGACGCATCGCCGAGGAGAAGTTCCTGGGCCACATGACGACCGGCGCCGGCAACGACATCGAGCGCGCGACCGATCTCGCCCGCAAGATGGTCTGCGAGTGGGGCATGAGCGAGATGGGCCCCCTGACCTTCGGACGCCCCGAGCAGGAGATCTTCCTCGGGCGCGACCTCGGCCGCACCCAGGACTACTCGGAGTCGACCGCCAACCAGATCGACGCCGAGGTCAAGCGCATCGTGACGAGATCGTACGACCAGGCGAAGAAGCTGATCGACGACAACGAGAAGGCCATGCACCGCCTGGCCCGCACCCTCCTCGAGAAGGAAGTCCTCGACGGCGACGAGGTTCTCCAGATCATCGCCGACGAGTCCGGGACCGACGTCTCGAAGCTGCGCAAGACCGGGCCGCCCAAGCCGCCGATCCTGCCCGGCGCCACGCCCGAGATCGCCGACGGGACGATCGGGCCGCTCGTTCCCGAACCGGCGTAGGGTGCGCTCCGGCTCGGCCGGAAAAAGGCTGAACCCCGGCCTCCGCCGGCGGCGTAATGACTCTCATGAGCACGATTGCCGAATCGTTCCTCCCCGAGTTCGACGCCGAAATGGCCACGACGCGCCGCGTGCTCGAGCGGGTGCCCGCCGACCGGCTCGACTGGAAGCCGCACGCGAAGTCCATGAGCCTCGGCGCCCTGGCCACGCACGTCACCGAGCTGCCCCGCTGGGGTCTGCGGTTCGAGGCCGAGCGCTTCCAGGCCGGATCCGAAAAGGCGCCTCCGATGAAGACCGCGGCCGAGTTCATGGCCCGGTTCGACGAGAACGTCGCCGGCAGCCGCGCCGCCATCGCCCGGAAGACCGACGAGGAGATGCACGCAGGAGTTCACCGTTCTGCGCCCGGACGGCGAGGTCTTCTTCAAGCACAAGCGCAAGGCGCTCCTGCGGCGGATCCTGCTCAACCACCTGATCCATCACCGCGGGCAGCTGACGGTCTACCTGCGGGAGAACGACGTTCCCCTGCCCTCGATCTACGGTCCCACCGCGGACGAAAAAGTCTAGTATCGCGGCGTGACCGCCCTCCTGCTCGCCGCCCTTCCTTCTGCGGCTCGCGCCGCCGGCATCGCGCCGGGACTGCTGGCGAAGTAGCCGGTCGCCCGCGAGACACCGGCGAATGAACCACCGCGCCGCCGTCATCGAGACCGATCGCCTCGTCCTCCGGCGGCTGACGGTCGAGGACGCGCCCTTCATCCTGGGCCTCCTCAACGATCCCGACTGGCTGCGCTTCATCGGCGACAAGGGCGTACGCACGCTCGAGGACGCGCGGGATTACATCCGGACCGGCCCGATCGAGAGCTACGCGCGGCACGGATTCGGCCTCTTCCTCGTTTCCCTCAAGAGCGACGGGGCGGCGATCGGCCTCTGCGGCCTGCTCAAGCGCGACGTCCTGGAGGACGTGGACGTCGGCTACGCCTACCTGCCGCAGTTCCGGGGCCGCGGGTTCGCCCTCGAGGCCGCGGCCGGCGTGCTGCGGTTCGCGAAGGACACGATCGGCCTTTCCCGCGTCGCCGCGATCACGAATCCCGACAACGAGCGCTCGATCCGCGTTCTCGAAAAGCTCGACCTCGCCTTCGAGCGGATGGTGCGGCTGTCCGAGGACGCTCCCGAAATCCGGCTCTACGCGCGATCCCTGTGACGGCCCCGTGAAGGTGGTTCTCTTCGGCGCGACAGGCATGGTGGGCGCCGGCGTCCTGCACGAATGCCTCGCGGACCCGCGCGTCACCTCCGTGCTCGCCATCGGGCGCAGCCCGTGCGGCGTCGCGCACCCGAAGCTCGAGGAGCGCCTTCACCGCGATTTCTTCGACTACGCCTCCGTCCTGTCGCAGTTCGCCGATCGCGACGCCTGCTTCTTCTGCCTCGGCGTGTCGTCGGCGGGCATGGACGAGGCGAAATATCGCCGCCTGACGTACGACCTCACGCTCGCCGCCGCGCGCGCCCTCGTCGCGGCCAGCGCCGGCATGACGTTCTGCTACGTGTCCGGCGCGGGCACCAACGAGCGCGGCCGGATGATGTGGGCGCGCGTCAAGGGCGAGACGGAGAACGCGCTGCTCCACCTGCCCTTCGCCGCCGCGTACATGCTGCGACCCGGCTTCATCCAGCCGCTGCGGGGCTACCAGTCGAAGACCGCCGTCTACCGGCTCTTCTACGCCGTCTTCGCCCCTCTCTATCCGCTGCTGCGCCGGGTGCTTCCCGGCCTCGTCACGACGACGGAGGTCCTCGGCCGGGCCATGATCCGGCTCGCGGCACAGGGCTATCCGAAGAAGATCCTCGAGACGACCGACATCAACGCCCTCGGCGCCGCCCGCGAAGCGGCGTCGGCCTGACTGTTGAGAACTGTCACCTAGCGCGCGAGGCGGCGGAGCTCCTCCGAGGCGGTCCGGCTGGCGACGACGACGGCGCCGTCCTTCAACGTGATCGCCAGACGCCGGTCGTCGTGCGGCCTCATGTGCGCAATCGCGTCGAGGCACACGATGTGCGAGCGATGCACCTGCCGGAACCGCGCCGGATCGAGCCGCGCGGCCAGCTCCTGCAGCGTCACGTGGATCAGGAAGACGCCCTCCGCGGCGTGCACCTCCGCGTAGTCGCCCTGCGCCTGGATCCGCCGGATCCCCTCCGCGGCGATCGGCACGATGCGGTCGCCGTGCCGGGCGAAGAGCCGGGCGAGCGGCCCCTCGGCCAGCGAATCGCGCGCCCGGTCTCCCGCCCCGACCGAGGCCTGGCCGAGCCGGCCGAGCGCGCGCTCGACGGCGGCCGCCAGGCGATCGCGCCCGAACGGCTTGACGAGGTAGTCGATGGCGCCGAGCTCGAACGCCGCGACGGCGAACCGGTCGTATGCCGTCGTGAAGACGATCTCCGCCGGATGCCGGATGCGGCGCGCGACCTCGAGGCCGGAGAGCTCCGGCAGGCGCACGTCGAGAAAGATCAGGTCGGGCGCGTGCGCATCGGCGAGCGCGAGCGCCGAACGGCCGTCGACTGCCTCGGCGACGATCTCGATGCGCCGGTCCGCGGCCAGGTGCTCGCGCAGCGTCTCGCGCGCGGGGGCCTCGTCCTCCGCGATCAGGGTCCGCGCGCGCCCCGCGCTCACGACCGGTCTCCGGCCGCGTCGTCCGGCAGCTCCAGGTGGATCGCGAATCCCCCGCCCGACGGCGTCTCGAAGCGCATCCGCGCGCGCCCGTCGTAGAGAGCCGCGAGGCGCTCGCGCAGCAGGCGAAGCCCGTGGCGCGGGCTCGCGAGGACGTCGGCCTCGCGGGCGCCGGGGCCGTCGTCGCTCACCGAGAGCCGCACGCCGGCGCCGTCGCGCCGCGCCCGGATTTCGACGCGGCCGCCGGAAGCCCGGGGCGCCACGCCGTGGACGATCGCGTTCTCGACCAGGGGCTGGAGCGCGAAAGGCGGCACGGGCGTCGCGAGCGCGCCGGCGTCGGCCTCGATCGAGGCCGCCAGGCGCCCGCCCAGGCGCAGCTTTTCGAGCGCGACGTAGCTGGCGACGAAGTCCCACTCGCGCGAGAGCGGCACCCAGTCCGACCCGGACTGGTGGACCTCCTGCCCGAAGCGCAACAGCTCGCCCAGCCGCTCGAGCGCGCTCTCGGCGAGCGCCGGGTCGCGGCGCACGAGGCCGAGCAGCGCGTGCAGGACGTTGAGGATGAAGTGGGGATGGACCTGCGAGCGCAGCAGCTGCAGCTCGGCCCGCGCCCGCAGCGCCTCCGCCCGCGCGGCGTCCTCTCGCGCCTGCTGCAGCGCCTCGGCGGTGTGCCGCGCGTATCCGACGCCGGCGAGCGACAGCAGCAGCAGGAAGTCGATCACGGACTGCCACGCGATGATCGGCGCCGTCGGCCGGCGGGCGCCCGGCGTCAGCCCGCACGTCGATCTCGACGATCACCAGCCAGAGAAGGACGGAGGCCGCCGCGAGCGCCACGAGCGCGGCCGTCAGCCGCACGCCCAGCCGCCACCGTCCCGCCGGCGGCCACGGCCACCGCCGGGCGAGCCCCAGGGCCGCGAGGCCGACGACGGCCGGGGGCACCGCGGCGGCGACCGCTCCCTTGGCGGCCATCGCGACGGGCACGCCGCTCGCCGCGAAGAGCGCGGTGTACACGCCCACGAGCACGGCCCAGGCCGCCGCGTATCCCCACGGCGGCGCCAGCCGGTTCGGCTTCGCGGCCGCCGCGCTCATGGCCATCGACACCCGATTCTTGCGTCGAAGAGGCGCCCGCCGCAACACCCGCGCGCTCAGGGCGCCGGCGCCGGGACGGCCAGCGCCTCGATCTGCGGCATCAGGACGTCGCGCACGTAGTGCCACTCGGGCACGGCGACGAGGGCCCCCTGGGCGTAGGCGAGCGCCGCGCGGCGATCCGGCGCCGGAGCGTGCGAGTAGAGATACGCGAGGTCCATCAGGTTCTCGGGACCTCCCCAGCGCGGCTCCCAGGCCGCGGCGTCGGGCTCGGCCAGGGCCTCGCGCCACGCGCAGGCCACGCCGTGCTCGAGCGTGGCCGAGGCCTTCGCGAAGTCGCCGCCGGTCGGCGGCGGCGCCGCCATCTGCATGCCGCCCTTGATCCAGAGCGCCCGCGGGTTGTCGCCGGCGTTGGCCATGAGCCACTTGAAGGTCGGCAGCGCCTCCTCGAGGATCGCCTGGCGCCGCGCCTCGTCCTTGCCCGCCAGGTAGATGAGGTTCCCCCAGCACCCGACCATGGCCAGGCGCGCCTCGATCCAGTCCGGGCGCGACTCGAGCGACGCGCGGAAGTGCGCGATCGCCCTGTCGAGGTCCGCGGAGAGATCCTCGGGCGTCGGGGTCTCGTTGAACCCGTTGAGCGCGCGCCGCCAGCGGGCGAAGCCGCGCCAGTAACTCCGGTACTCCGCCAGCGCCGGCACCTTCAGCTCTCCGAGCGAAGCGTCGAGACGGTCGAGGGCCGCCCGGTCGCCGCGATAGTCGGCGGATCGGACCTGAGCGACGAGCGCCGAGAGCCGCGCCGGCGGCGCCGCCGGGGTCGATAGCGACGTCCATGCCGGCGCCGGCGCGGCGAACAATCCGAACGAAAGAGTCCAGGCCAGAAGATCCATGACGAGCACCTCCTGGCGCCATTGCTATCTCGTCCCGCGCCCGCCGCCCGTCCCCCGTCGTCGAGCGGCCCGACCGGGCTTCCGGACAGGCGGACAACGCGCCGAACGGCGGGGGTCCTTCCGTTAGACTCCGGTGCCGTGACCGCCGACCTCGTGATCCCCGCCAGGGACGCCGATTCACTGCGCGACATCGCGTCCTGGGACGGCTTCCGGCCGGCCACCTTCGCGGCATCGGAGTTCCCGGTGGACGTCGTCCGGTTCGAGGGTTCGAGCTCGCGACCGGTCGTCCTCTCCCGCGCGCGCCGCGCCGAGAGCCTCAAGGCCCTGCCGGCGAGCCTGCGCGGGCGGGCCGAGGCAGGCCTTCGAGCGCGCGGCCCGGCATCCCCGCCACATGGTCCTGGCGCACGGCCGCCGCCTCGACTTCGCCGGGGGCCCGGCGATCATGGGCGTCGTCAACGTGACGCCGGATTCCTTCTCGGACGGCGGCGTCCACTTCGACCGCGACCGGGCGATCGCGGCGGCGCTGCGCATGTTCGAGGACGGGGCGGCGATCGTGGACGTCGGCGGCGAGTCGACGCGGCCGTCCACCTACGGACGAGGCGCAGGAGCTGCCCGCCGCCGAAGAGATCGCGCGTGTCGTTCCGGTCATCGAGGGGATCCGGGCCCGCTCGCAGGCGCCCATCTCCGTCGACACGCGCAAGGCGGCGGTCGCGAAGGAGGCGATCGCGGCGGGGGCCGACCTCGTCAACGACGTCTCTGGCGGACGCTTCGACCCGGCGATGGCCGGCGTGGTCGCCGAAGCGCGCGCCGGCGCTATCCTGATGCACATGAAGGGCACGGATCCGCGCACGATGCAGGACGACCTGTCCTACGCGCACCCGCTCGCCGACATCGCGTCCTTCCTCGCGGACGGCGGCCGCTCGGGCCGTCGCCGCGGGCGTCTCGCCGGACGCGGTCGCCATCGACCCCGGCCTCGGGTTCGGAAAAGGCCCGGAACACAACCTGGTCCTGCTTCGACACCTGCCGGCCTTCGCGGCGCTCGGCTGGCCCGTCGCCATCGGCGCCTCGCGCAAGGCCTTCGTCCGGCGCTTCTCGGGCGTCGCCGAAGATGCGGCCCCGGCCGACCGGCTGCCGGGCTCGCTCGCCGCGCTCGGAGCGGCCGCCCGCGGCGGCGCGGCGATCCTCCGCGTGCACGACGTGGCCGAATCGGTCCGGTTCCTGCGCCTCGAGGGGGCCATCGGCCGGGCGGCCCTGCCGGCGCCCGCGCCCGCCGGAGCGGCCTCCCGGTGACGGACGCCCTGACCGCCCGGTTCAGCGCCCTCGCCCACCTGAATTTCACGTGGCGCGACGCGCTCGACATCCTGATCGTCGCCGTCGTCACGTACGCGCTGCTGCGCCTCATCCGCGGGACGCGCGCGGTCCAGATGGTGCCTCGGCCTCTTCGCGATCTTCTTCGTCTACGCGGTGGCGAGCCTCCTGAAGCTCGTCGCCGTGACGACGGTATTGAAGGCTCTCATTTTCTACGTGCCCTTCGCGATCATCGTCCTCTTCTCCCACGAGCTGCGGCGGGCGCTCGCCGTCTTCGGGCGCACGCCGTTCTTCGCCCTCTTCTCCGGGTACCACGCGGAGGAAACCGTTTCGGAGATCGTGCTGGCGGTGACCTCCCTCTCGGCCCGGCGCGTGGGAGCCCTCATCGTCCTCGAGCGCCGCGAGGGCCTCAAGACGTACATCGAGAACGGCTCGCGCATCGACTCGACGGTGTCCTACGAGCTGCTCGTGACGCTCTTCGCGCCCGGCACGCCCCTCCACGACGGCGCCGTGATCGTCTCGGGAGACCGGATCGCCGCGGCCGCGAGCTTCCTGCCCCTCTCGCTCAAGGAGGGCCTGCCCAAGCGCTTCGGGACGAGGCACCGGGCGGCCATCGGCATCACCGAGGAGACCGACGCCATCGCCATCCTCGTCTCCGAGGAGCGCGGCACCATCTCGGTCGCCCGCGCCGGGGACCTGCAGGAGGATCTCGACGGCAAGTCGCTGCGGGACCTTCTCTTCCGGGAGTTCGCGGCCTCCCGCTAGGCCGAAACGACGATGCCGATGACCCGCGTCCTCTTCCGCAACCTCGGCACGAAGCTGCTGGCGCTGGCCATCGCGGGCGTCACGTGGTTTCTGCTCTCCGGGCAGCAGCGGGAGCGCATCTCCGAGCGCAGCTACCGGATCCCGCTGTCGGTCGTCAACGTGCCGCCCGGGACCATGATCGTGTCTCCCCTTCCCGACGCCGTGGACGTGCGCCTGCGCGCCGCGTTCACGCCCCTGCGAACGCTCGAGCCCGGCAAGCTCGAGGCCGTCGTGGACCTGGCCGACACCGTGCCGGGCGAGAAGCGCTATCCGCTCGGCCCCTCGGACATCAACGTGCCGCCGGAAGTCGAGATCATCGCCATCTCTCCGGCGGAGATCCGCCTCGTTCTCGACGCCGTCGCCGACAAGACGCTCCCGATCGTCCCGGAGATCTCGGGCACGCCGGCGCCCGGCGCGCATCTCGACGAGGTCTCGGCCGAGCCGCGAAGCGCCCGCCTCGTGGGCCCGGCCAAGGCGCTGGCCCGGATGGTGAGCGTGGCGACCGAACCCGTGTCGGTCGAGGGCCGCGACGCGCCCTTCTCCGAGACGACGACCCTCGCGCTGCCCGCCCCGGGGCTGCGCGTCCGCGAAGGCCAGCTCGTGACGATCCGGGTCCGGATCCGGCCGGCTCCCGCCGCCGAGCCGACGCCCGGCCCGACGCCGGCGCGGCCGAAGAAAGGAAAGCGGTGAAACTCTTCGGAACCGACGGACTGCGCGGCAAGGCGGGCGACTTCCCGCTCGACCCCGGATCGGTGCGCCTGCTCGGCCGCGAGCTCGGCAAGCGGCTTTCGGCGGGCCGGCCCCGCGTCGTCGTGGGCGGAGACACGCGCGAGTCGACGCCGCGCATCGTGGCGGACCTGGCGGCGGGCCTGACCGAGGGCGGATGCAACGTCGCCTCGGCCGGCGTCATCACGACTCCCGGCGTGGCCGAGCTCGTGCTCGAGCTCGGCGCCGCGGCCGGCGTGGCGGTCTCCGCCTCGCACAACCCCTACGAGGACAACGGCATCAAGATCTTCGGCCCCGACGGGCGCAAGTGGCCCGACGACGAGGAGGAATTCCTCGAGAAGCGCCTGCTCGAGGGGCGCGACGCGGCGTGGACCGCGCCGACGCCGGCGCCGCCGGATCCGGATCCGGGCCTGATCGCGACGTACGTCTCGCGCCTGAAGGCGAGCGTGCCGGAGAGCCTCGACGGATTTCCCGTCCTGATGGATACCGGCAACGGCGCGGCCTTCCAGATCGGCCCGCGGGCCTTCCACCGCGCGGGCGCGCGGGTCACGACGATCCACGACGCGCCCGACGGGCGCAACATCAACCTTGGCTGCGGCGCCCTTCACCCGGAGGGCATGGCGCGGGCGACGCGCGAGTCCGGCGCGTCTCTCGGCGTCGCCTTCGACGGAGACGCCGACCGCTCGATCTTCGCCGACGAGACCGGGCGGATCCTCGACGGCGACGACATCCTGTGGATCCTGGCCCGCGACTGGAAGGCCCGGGGACGACTGCCGGACGGAGGCGTCGTGGGAACGGTCATGTCGAACTTCGGCCTCGAGGCCGCGCTCGCCCGCGAAGGCATCGCGTTCTGCCGGTCCGCGGTCGGCGATCGCAACGTGGCGCGGATGATGGACGAAACCGGCGCGGTCATCGGCGGTGAGACGTCCGGCCACGTGCTGCTCGCCCCGCTTTCCCCGGCCGGCGACGGGATCCTGACCGCGCTCGTCCTCTCGGGCACGGTGCTCGCGAGCGGGCGGCGCCTGTCGGAGCTCGCGACGCTCGAGAAGATGCCGCAGACGCTGCGCAACGTCCGCGTGGCGCGCCGGGCGCCCATCGAGCAGGCCGAGCCCATCCGGCTCGCCGTCGCGCGGGCCGAGGACGCCCTGCACGGGCGCGGGCGCGTCTTCCTGCGCTACTCGGGCACCGAACCCCTGCTCCGGATCCTGGTCGAAGGCCCGGACGCGGCGGAGGTCAAGGCCCTCGCCGACGACCTCGAGACCGTCGTGCGCGCCGAGCTCGGATGAAGGGCATCCGGGCGGTCCTCTTCGACGCGGGCGGGACGCTGATCCACATGGACGGGGAGCGGGTCTCCCGCGCGGCCGGCCTCGCTTTCGACGCCGCGCGCTTCCGGGAAGCCGAGGGCTCCGCCCTGGCGGCAGTGCGCGGCTTCGTCCTTGCCAATCCGGGCTCGAGCGACGCCGAACGCCTCCCGCTCTATCTCGACGCGATGCTCGGCGCGCTCGGCTTTGCCGCCGGCACCGAGCGCCGCGAGGCCGCCGGACGCGTGGCCGTCGAACACCGGCGCGCGAACCTCTGGTCCCGCGCGGCAGACGGCGCGGCCGAAACCCTCGGGGCCCTGCGCGAACGCGGCTACCGCGTCGCCGTCATCTCCAACGCCGACGGCCGGGTCCGGGGGCTGCTCGGCGACGCCGGTCTCGGCCACCTGCTCGAGTTCGTGCTGGACTCGGCCGAGGTAGGCATCGAGAAGCCCGATCCGCGCATCTTCCACGCCGCCACCGACCGCCTCGCGCTGCCTCCCGCGGCCTGCGCCTACGTGGGCGACATCTACGAGATCGACGTCCTCGGCGCCGAGGGGGCGGGCCTGGCCGCCGTCCTGGTGGGCGACGGGCCGGCCCCGGCCGGCGTGCGGCGCGTCCCGGACCTCTGGACGCTGGACCCCCTCTTCCCCGGACTCGCATAGACTTTCCCCACGTTCCAGTCCGACCGCCGACAAAAGGAGGATCCGATGGCCACACGCACCACGCACCGCAGCGTCGCGGGAAAGAAGCTCTACGCCGTCCGGGACTCGAAGGGCCGCTTCAAGGACATCCAGACCTACGAGCGCGCCCACCGGGCCGACCTCGCGCACAAGAGCAAAGCCGAAAAGAGCAAGGCAGCCAAGAAGAAGTAGTTTCGGCGCGCCCCGCCCCGGGGCGAAAGGAGGAGCTCCGATGATTCGCACCCTGGCGGAACACTGGTGGGTCTTACTGCTCCGCGGACTCCTGGCGATCGCCTTCGGCCTGATGGCGTACGCCTGGCCCGGGGTGACCATCGCGGTCCTCGTCATGTTCTGGGGCGCCTACGCGCTCGTGGACGGCATCTTCGAGGTCGTCGCCGGCGTGCGCGCGAAGTGGGGCTCGCTCATCCTTCTCGGCGTTCTCGGGATCGCGGCCGGCATCGTCACGTTCCTGTGGCCGGGCATCACGGCGGTCGTCCTTCTCTACATCATCGCCTTCTGGGCGATCGTCGCCGGCGTGATGCAGATCGCGGCGGCAATTCGCCTGCGCAAGGAGGTCCAGGGCGAGTGGCTCTGGATCCTGTCCGGCATCTGCACCGTCGTGCTCGGCCTGCTCCTGATCGCCCGACCCGGCGCCGGCGCCCTCTCGGTCATCTGGCTGATCGCCGCGTTCGCGATCGCCTGGGGCGTCCTGCTCGTCGTGCTCTCCTTCAAGCTGAAGGGGTTTTTCGGGAAGGTACAGGCCAAGACGGCGTAGCGGAATGCCGGGCGGCACCATCGCTCGACGAGAGAATCGGCGGCTTTCGATCGCCGCGCGACGAGTCTCCGCGAAGTAACCGAGCGGAGGAGCGTCGCGCGGCGGGAGCCGGAGCGTAGCGAGCGATCAGGCTTGCGGTCGAGCGCGCGTCCGCGCGAGCCGCAAGCCGGTGCGCCCCGTAGGGGCGCAGATCACGAGCGAAGCGACGGCGACGCGTTACCCATAGCGCTCCACGTCCGGCGGAATCGCGCCGATGGTGTTCGGCTCGGTGAATATCAGCGCGGTCTGGCCGATCGGCAGGTAGACCGTGTGGTTGCCGGCGGCCATGTCCACGCGGCATTCGTAGTAGCCGAGCGGCGAGATCGTCATGAGCATCGCCGGCTTGTTCTTGAACTCGAGCATCGGGCAGAACAGGATGACGCTGGAGGGCATGGCCACCTCACTCCTTCTCGAGCAACTGCCGCATCTCTTCCCAGCTCACGACCCGGACCCCGAGGGCCGTGGCCTTGTCGAGCTTCGATCCCGGTGATTCTCCCACGACGAGGAAGTCCGTCTTCTTCGAAACCGACCCGGCGATCTTCGCCCCCGCCGCGGCGAGCGTCTCGGCCGCCTCGTCCCGGCTGATCCCGGAGAGCGTCCCGGTGATCACGACGGTCTTTCCGGACAGCGGCCCGGTCTCCGGGCGCTCGCGTTTCTCTCCGTCGAACCGCACGCCGTGGCGGCGCAGCTTCTCGAGCAGCTCCACGTGCCGCGGGTGCGCGAACCACGCCCGGAGCGCGGCGGCCGTGTTGGGGCCGACCTCCTCGACCGCCTGGAGCTCCTCCTCGCCGGCGGCGGCGAGGGCGTCGATCGACCCGAAGTACCCGATGAGGGTCTTCGCCGCCTTCTCCCCGACGTGGCGGATGCCGAGGGCGAAGAGGAGGCGAGAGGCGTCGTTGCCCTTGCTCTTCTCGATTTCCTCAACCAGGTTCGCGGCCGACTTTTCTCCCCAGCGCTCGAGAACCGCGAGGTCCGCCGCCTTCAGGTCGTAGATGGACGCCACGTCGTGCAGAAGGCCGGCGGTGACGAGCTGGTCCACGAGCTTTTCGCCGAGCCCCTCGATGTTCATGGCGCGGCGCCCGCAGAAGTGGCGCAGCGCCTCCCGCACCACCGCCGGGCAGGCCGGGTTGACGCAGCGCGTGGCGACCTCGCCCTCCTCCCGGACCACCGGGTCGCCGCAGACCGGGCAGTTCTCCGGCATCCGGAACGGGGGCGCGCCCTTCGGCCGCTTCTCGAGGATCACGCGCACGACCTTGGGGATCACGTCGCCGCCCTTCTCGATGACGACCGTGTCGCCGACGCGCACGTCCTTGCGCGAGAGGTCCTCGTAGTTGTGCAGCGTGGCGCGGCGGACGGTGGATCCGGCCAGCCGCACCGGCTCGAAGTGCGCCACGGGCGTGAGCGTGCCGGTCCGGCCGACGTTCACGCCGATCTCGAGAACCACCGTGGTCGCCTCCTCGGGCGGGTACTTGTAGGCGAGCGCCCAGCGCGGGGACTTGGCCGTCGCGCCGAGCTCGGCCTGCGTGCCGCGGTCGTCCACCTTGATCACGACGCCGTCGGTCTCGAAGTCGAGAGCGTGGCGCTTCTCGTGCCACGACTCGACGAACTCGCGCACCTCGGCGAACGTCTCGCACCGGCGCCAGTGAGGGTTGACCGGGAAGCCGAGCGCCTTCAAGCGCGCGAGCGCCTCCGACTGGCTCGCCGGCATGGGCGTCGCCTCGACCACCGCGTACAGCCACGCGTCCAGCCGCCGGCGCGCCGTGACGCGCGAATCGAGCAGCCGCATCGTTCCCGCCGCCGCGTTGCGGGGGTTTGCGAAGAGGGGCTCGCCCTCGGCCTCGCGGCCGGCGTTGACCTTCTCGAAGGCCTTCTTCGAGTAGTAGACCTCGCCGCGCACTTCGAGGGGCTCCGTCTCCTGGATCGCGAGCGGCACCGTCCGGATCGTGCGCACGTTGTCGGTGACTTCCTCGCCGCGCACGCCGTCTCCGCGCGTGGCGCCCCGCCGCAGCCGCCCTCCCTCGTACCGCAGCGAGATCGACAGGCCGTCGATCTTGAGCTCCGCGACGAAGCCGCGCGGCTCTTCGCCGAGCACGCGGGCGGCGCGCGCGAGCCAGGCCTCGGCTTCCTCCCAGGAGTACGCGTTCTCGAGGGAGAGCATCGGCTCGGCATGCACGACGGTCGCGAACCCGTCCGCCGGCTCGCCCCCGACGCGGCGCGAGGGCGACTCGGGGCTGTCGAGGTCCGGGTGCTCGGCCTCGAGTGCGGCGAGCTCCCGCATGAGGCCGTCGAACTCGGCGTCGGTGATCTCGGGGCGGCTCTCGACGTAGTAGAGCCGCTCGTGCTTTCGGATCTCGTCGCGCAGGGCCTCGACGCGCCGGCGCACGGCGTCCGGCGCGGGCGGGCGCGCGGCGGCAGGGGCCTCGGCGGCCGGAGACCGCGGCTTTCTCGCCATCATCGCCATGCTACAGTCACCCCAATGTCCCCGGCAAAGGTAGGGGTTCTCGCCCTCGCGCTGTGTGCCGGCGCGTCGGCCGCCCGGCTTCGGGGCGACTCGTTCCCGCCGCCCGTCGCCTCCTACCAGATCACCTGCCGCCTCGACACCGAGAAGAAGACCGTCGAGGGCACCGAGGTCCTCACCTGGAAGAACACGACCTCGCGCCCCGCGGCCACGCTGCGGCTGCACCTGTACCTGAACGCCTTCCGCAACACGCTCTCGACCTTCTGGCGCGAATCGGGCGGCGAGCACCGCGACGGCCGCGTGCCGAATTCCTGGGGCGCGGTCGAGATCTCGCGCATGACCGGGCCCGACGGCGCCGACCTCCTGCCGGGCATGCGGTACGTCTCCCCCGACGACGGCAATCCCGACGACCGGACGGTCGCCGAAGTGATCCTGCCGCGGCCCGTGGCGCCGGGCGAGACGATCTCCGTGGCGATGGACTTCGCCTCGCGGCTGCCGCGCGTCTCCGTCCGCACGGGCTACAAGGACGACTTCTACATGGTCGTCCAGTGGTTCCCGAAAGTCGGCGTGCTCGAGGAGAAGGGCTGGAACTGCCACCAGTTCCACGCGTCGAGCGAGTTCTTCTCGGACTTCGGCAACTACGACGTGTCGATCGACGTGCCGCGCGAGTACAAGGGCAAGGTCGGCGCGACGGGAACCCAGGCGGACGTCCGGGAGACGTCGGCCGGCCGCGTCCTCTACCGCTTCCGCCAGCAGGGCGTTCACGACTTCGCCTGGACCGCGGACCCGAGCTACGTCGTCCTCGAGGACTCGTTCCGCGAGGCGGGGCTCGGCGACGTCCGGCTTCTCCTGTACCTCCAGCCCGAGCACGAGGCGCAGGCACAGCGCTACTTCAACGCCGCCCGGGCCGCGCTCTCGGGGTACGGCCGTGTCCTCGGGCCCTATCCGTACCCGACTCTCTCGATCGTGGATCCGCCCTGGGGCGCCCACGGCGCCGGCGGCATGGAGTATCCGACGCTCATCACGGGCGGCACGGTGTGGAGCGCGCCGAAGAGCATCCACCGGCCCGAGAGCGTCACGGTCCACGAGGCGGGGCACCAGTTCTTCTACGGCCTGCTCGCCTCCAACGAGTTCGAGGAGGCCTGGCTCGACGAGGGCTTCAACACCTACATGACCGACCGCGTCCTCAAGGCGGTCTACGGCCCGAACCACGTGGATCTCGACGTGTACGGCCTGCACTTCCCGCTCGGCATCGACATCCGCTACCCGCTCGACTCGAACCGGCGCTACTTCGAGGTCGCCGACTGGGACGTGCTCGCCGTCGGAGAGCTGGAAGTTCCGCGCCCGGCGCTCCTACAGCGGCCAGATCTACAGCAAGACCGCGCTCACGATGGCGACGCTCGAGCGGCTGCTCGGCACGCCGACGATGGACCGGGCGCTGCGCCTCTACGCCGACCGCTGGCGCTTCCGGCACCCGACGACGAAGGACTTCATCGCGGCGGTCAACGACGCGACCGGATCGGACTGGACCTGGTTCTTCGATCGGACGTTCTTCTCGTCCGGGATCGTGGACTACGCCGTCGCCGAGGCCGCGACCACGCCCGCGAAGCCCCCGCGCGGCCTCTTCGAGAAGGACGGCAAGCTCGCGGAGGGCGCGCCGCCGCCCCGGGACAAGGTGCGGGGGTACGACAGCGTCGTGACGGTGATCCGGCGCGGCGACGTCCCGATGCCGGTGGACGTCCTGCTGCGCTTCGATGGCGGCCACGTCTACCGCTCGCACTGGAACGACGACGCCCGCTGGAAGCGGTTTCGCGTCTCCCAGGGCCCCCGACTGATCGAGGCGATCGTCGACCCCGACGAGAAGATCCTTCTCGACGCCGACCGCACCAACAACGGGCTGCCGGCCGGAGGCGGACCCCCGCGCCGCGACGCGCTGGACGGCGCGCGCCGTCTTCTGGGTGCAGAACATGATCGATTTCATGACGGTGGCCTGGTGAACCGCGGCGGACCGCGCGCCCTGGCGTGCTTCCTGCGCGGGCTGCGCCTCTCGCTCTCGAAGCCCTATCTCGCCGTGGCGCTCTGGCTGATCCAGCTCATGCTCTCCGCCACGATCATCCTTCCGGTCTCGAACACGCTTCATGCGCTCCTGGACCGCTCGCCCGCGGGCCAGAACATGGTCGCCGTCCCGGACTACGGGTGGTGGGAGACCGTGCGCCGCGTGCACTCGGACGTCCTCGGCAACTTCCCCGAGATCGCGATGGGGCTGCTCTCGCCCGGCGGCATCCACTGGTCCGAGCTTCCGGGCATGCGCGGGCGTCGGCGCGACGGCGTTTTCGCTCGCCCTGCTCGCGACCGTGCTGCACGCCTTCGGGCTGGGCGGCGTGCTCGGCGCCCTGCGGGAGCCTTCGAGCTCGCTCGTGACGTTCGGGCGCGAGGGCATGAGGCGCATGCCGGCGTTTCTCGTCTTCACGTTCGCGGCCTTCGGCGCCGCGCTTCGCCGCCTACGAGTGGATCTACGTCCGCTCGGGCGAGCTCCTGGCCGACCGCGTGCGGGACCTGCACACCGAGCAAGCCGCGCTGGCCGTGACGGGGGTGCGCCTGCTCGCCCTCGCGATCGCGCTCGCCGCGATCAAGCTGCTCGCCGACTCCGTTCGCACGGTCTGGGTGGCGCGGCCGGACCTGCCCCCCGTGTCGCGGTTCCTCTTCGGGGTCGGCGGCGCGCTCGGCCGCCCCCTGCGCCTCTTCGGAATCCTCGGCATGTACTCGATCCTGACGGCCGGCCTCTACCTCGCCTGGCTCGTGCTCGACCCCTCGTCCGGCGGCGAAGCCCGCTTCGCGCTCGCCCCGCTCATCCTGGCGCAGCAGGTCTTCGTCTTCGTGCGCCTCCTGATCAAGATCGGCTACTACGCGGGCGTCTCCGAGGCGCTGACCCGGGCGCCGCAGCCGGAGTACTCGTACGTGGCGGGGCCGGCCGGCGCCGCCCCGTCAGCGCCGCCCGCCGTGGACGAAGCCCCGCTCGACCGGGCGTAGGCCCGCGTCGAAGCGGACGCGGTACACGAACGGCTGCCGCCGGATTCCGTCGGTGCCGCCCCGCTCCCACGGGCCGGTGAACCACGGCAAAAACCGCAGGTCCTGCACGATCACCTCGGCGCCGCCGTCGGCCATCGGCGTGACGGTCTCCAGGGGAAAGCGGGCGAACGCGAGGTAGATCCCGATGTCCGGCAAAGCGCGCGCCGCGTCCAGAAAGGGCGAGCCCGCAGGCCGGTCGAAGCGCTGGATCCGGGCCCGGTCGGGCGGCGGGTAGTAGTCCCGAAGACTCTGGACGATCTCGCTCCACTTCTTCGGTGGCCGGGGATCGGCGGATCCGCGGGCGAAGGGGCCGATGTCGAAGAAGGCCGCGTGGACCTCGCCGTCCTGCTCCGAGAGGCCGAGCCACCGGAAGGGCGACAGGAACTGAGGCAGCACCGCCACGCGCGCGCCGGCGGCCGGCGCGTCCATGCGCTTCCACGTCGCGAGCGCCCGCGCGTGGAGGACCGCGCAGAAGACGATGTATCCGAGCAGCAGGGCCGACCCGGCCGCCGCGACGCGCCGCCCGCGATCGCGCAGGACGAGCGCGAGAACGAGGCTGACGAGCATGATCCCCGTGAACCAGGGGTCGAGGATGAACACCCAGTCGAGTGAGTAGCGCGTCCGCGAAGCCGGCGTCCAGAACATCGTTCCGAAGCTCGTTATCCAGTCGAACAGGATGTGGCTCGCCACGCCGAGCGCCGCGAAGAACCAGAGGACCAGGAGGCGCGTCCGGCGCGCGAAGGCCCGGGCGACGAGGGCGATCGCGAGGGCGAGGAACGGAAGCACCAGGAACGAGTGGGTCCAGCTCCGGTGGTCGCGCAGATAGTCGAGCCGCGTCGCGATCAGGAGGAAGTCGAGGTCCGGCACCATCGCCGCCGCGGCGCCCACCAGGAAGGCCGCGCGGGCGCCCGGGCGGTCGGCGAAAGACCTCCCGAGCACGGAACCGGCGATGCCGTGCGTGACCGTGTCCATGCGCGGGCGGATGATACATTTGCGGGGCTGCCGGCTCTCCGCCGCCAGCGAGACGCCGATGCCGGACCAGTCGCTTCGCGGAAAAGTCGTCCTGCTCACCGGGGCGTCGTCGGGCCTCGGAAAGGGCTTCGCCCTCGCCCTGGCCGGCGCCGGCGCGAAAGTCTTCCTCGTCGCGCGGCGCGAAGACAAGCTTCGCGCGGTGGTGCAGGAGATCGCCGACGCGGGCGGCGAGGCCGCGTACCACGTCCTCGACGTGCGCAGCGTCCCGGCGCTCTACGATCTGGTGGACGTGCTGCTGTCGCGGTACAAGCGCCTCGACGTCCTGATCAACAACGCCGGCGTGGGATACCGCTCCCCCCTGCTCGAAACGCGGCGCTCCGAGATCGCCGAGATGCTCGAGACGAACCTGAACGCCGCCGTCTACCTGACGCAGGCGAGCCTCCACGCCCTGCTCAAGAGCTCCCCGTCGGAGATTGTCAACATCTCTTCGATCGCGGGTCTCGAGGGCTTCGCGGAAGGCACGGTCTACTGCGCGGCCAAGTCGGGTCTCGTCGGCTTTTCGCGGGCGCTGGCGGCCGAGCTCAAGCCCGCCAACATCCGGGTCACCGCAATCTGCCCGGGCTCGGTGGACACGGATTTCTTCGACCGATTCCGCCCCACCCTCGAACGGCCCGAGATGCTGCGGATCGAGGACACCGTCCGCGCGCTGCTCTACGTGCTCACGTCGCCTCCCAACGTGCTCCACGGCGAAGTGGTCCTGAGGCCCCGGGTCGTGTGACCTTCCTCACGATCTGCGCTTTCTGCCGGCCGACCGTATAATTTCCGAATGCCCTCGATCCTTCTCGTCGACGACAGCGGTCTCTTCCGGGGAGCGGCCGAGGAGGTCTTGAAGCGCACCGGCTGCGAGACGCTCGCGGCCTCGCGCGGCACGGAGGCTCTCGACATCGCGCGCCGGGAGCGGCCGCAGATGATCGTCGTGAAGGCCGGCATCGGACCGATGACGGGCCTCGACCTCTGCCGGGTGCTCAAGGCCGATCCCGCCTTCGCGAAGATCCCGATCGTCGTGGTCGCGCCCGCGGGCAGCGAGGAGGCGGCGCGCCGCGCGGGCGCCGACGAGACGCTGCCCCTGCCGCTCGACCCCGAGGCGTTCTTCGCGACGATCCGCCGCTTCCTGCAGGTCCTGCCCCGCGAGGAAGCGCGCACGGCCGTCGAATGGTCCATCACCTTCTGGCGCGACGGCGTGCAACACACGGGAACGATCCGCGACCTGTCTCGCGGCGGCTTCTTCGTGCGCACGGACGTCCGGCAGCCCGTCGGCGCGCGCCTCGATGTCTCGTTCGACGTCCCGGTCGAGCGGGGCGTGAAGACCGTCGTCGCCGAGGCCATCATCGTGCGCCTCGGCCGCGACAACGACCGGGGCCTCGGCTGCCGCTTCTTCCAGCTCTCCGCGGCCTCGCGGCAGAACCTCGAGGAGTGCCTGCGGATCCTGGCCTTGGGCGACGTGACGGCTTGGAGCGGGCGGGGGCGAGCCCCGCCCCTACGACCCCGATAGTGCGGGCGGTCCGCGGTACCGTAGGCGCGACCCTTGTGGCCGCCCGCATCAGTCACCGTGTCCGGACTTGCGCCGACAACCTCCGCCCCTACGACGCCGCGAGACTTATCAGCTCGATGCCGGCATCCCGGGCCACGGCGATCGAACGCTCGTCGCGGTAGAACTCGCCGTAGTAGACGCGCGAAAGGCCCGAGTTGGCGATCAGCTTGAAGCAGGGCCAGCAGGGGCTCGCCGTGGTGTAGATCTCCGCGCCCCCGATCGCGACGCCGTTCTTCGCGGCCTGGATGATGGCGTTGGCCTCGGCGTGGACCGTGGCGACGCAGTGGCCGTCCTCCATCAGGCACCCGACGTCCGAGCAGTGCGGCAGGCCCCGGATCGACCCGTTGTACCCGGTTGAGAGGATGGTGCGGTCGCGCACGATGACGGCGCCGACGTGCTTGCGCGGACAGGTCGAGCGCGTGGCGACCTGCCGGGCGATGTTCATGAAATAGGTGTGCCAGTCGACGCGCTGTTCGCTCATCCGGGCGATTATGCCCGAGCTGTCAACGTGCGACAGAACACCGCCCCCGCGCCCGCGTGTGTCATCATTCCCGCGTGCGCCGAGACCGCCGCGTCGTGATCAGCGGGATGGGGGCCGTGACCGCGGTCGGCCCGACCCTCGAGGAGACCTGGAAGGGCCTCCTCGCGGGCGCGTGCGGCATCGGCCCGGTCTCGCTCTTCGACACGTCGACCTACCGCACCCGGACGGCGGCCGAGGTCCCCGAGATCCCGGACGGCTTCCTGACGCCCGCCGAGCGGCGCCGCATGTCCCGCGCCGACCGGCTTGGCGTCGCCGCCGCGCGGGAGGCCATCGCCGCATCCGGCCTCGACCTCTCGAGGGAGGACCCCTCGCGGGTGGGCGTCATCCTCGGCGGCGGCACCTCGGGGCTCATCGACTCGGAGGCCTTCTTCGAGCTCTACCTGCGGGGACGCAAGGCGCGCCCGTCGAAGGTCCTGAACCATCTGCCCGACTCGATCACCGACCGGGTCGCGCAGCGCTTCGGGCTCGAGGGCATTAAGTCGACGATCACGACGGCCTGTTCCTCCTCGGCCAACGCGATGGGCTACGCCTTCGACGCGATCGCCGCGGGCCTCGCCGAGGTCGTGATCACGGGCGGCTCGGACGTGCTCGCGCGCCTGACGTACGGCGGATTCAATTCCCTGCGCTCGGTGGACCCGAACCCCTGCCGCCCCTTCGATCGCGAGAGGAAGGGCCTCTCGATCGGCGAGGCCGCCGGGATCCTCGTGCTCGAGGAGGCGGAGCACGCGCGGCGTCGCGGCGCCCCGATCGTCGCCGAGTTCCGCGGATACGGGGTCACCTCCGACGCGTACCACATGACCGCTCCAGATCCTTCCGGCTCCGCCGGCGGCCGCACCATCGCGGCGGCGCTCGCCAACGCCGGCGTCTCGGCGGACGAGGTCGACTACGTCAACGCGCACGGCACGGCCACGCCGCAGAACGACTCGGCCGAGACGGCCGCCCTGAAGGCGGCGCTCGGCGATCGCGCGCGGCGGATTCCCGTCTCGTCGATCAAGTCCATGATCGGCCACTGCCTGTGCGCCTCGGGCGCGATCGAGGCCGTGGCCACCGCGCTGGCCGTGCGCGACGGGAAGGTCCCGCCCACGATCCATTACGAGAACCCGGACCCGGCCTGCGACCTCGACTACGTGCCGAACACGGCCCGCGACCACGGCGTGCGGGTCGCCCTGTCGAACTCGTTCGCCTTCGGCGGCAACAGCTCCGTGGTCGTTCTCTCGCGGTACGACGGCTGATGGCGTCGCGCGGAGTCGTCACGGGGACCGGGGCGGTCTCGCCGCTCGGGCGCGGCGCCGCCGAGTTCTACCGGCGCCTGACCGCGGGCGAGAGCGCCGTCCGGCCGCTCGGCGCCGAGGAGCGCGGCGACCTCCAGGCCACGCACGCGGCCCGCTACGAGGGCTTCTCGCCGCAGCCCGAGATCCCGGCGATGAAGGCCCGGCGGCTCGACCGCGGCAGTCAGTTCGCCCTGATCGCCTGCATGCAGGCCCTGGCCGAGGCCGGCTACCGCGTCGCCGACGACCCCGAGGCGATCGGGATCGCGATGGGCACGGGCTCGGCGGGCGCGGGGGCCCTGACGGAGTTTCTCCGCGTCCTCATCCTCGAGTCCCCGGAGGCCGCTCCGCCGTTCCACTTTCCGAATACCGTGGCCAATGCGCCGGCGTCCCAGACCTCCATCGAGCTCAAGATCTTCGGGCCGAACGTCACGATCACGCAGAAGGACCCGTCGGCGCTGAACGCGCTGCTCTATTCGGCGCTGGCCCTCTCCTCCGGCCGCGCCCGGGCGATGCTCGCGGGCGCGGTGGACGAGTGGAACTTCTTCTACGCGATGGGATTCGACCGCGTCGGCGCGCTGCGCGGCGAGAAGCGGGCGTCGGGCATCGTGCAGGGGGAAGGCGCCTTCGTCCTGCTCCTCGAAGAGGAAGAGCACGCGCGGGCGCGCGGCGCGCGGCCCCTGGCCCGCCTGGCGGGGATCGCCTCGGCCGGCGTCGCGTCCGAGCCCTACCGCTTCGCGCCCGATGCCGCCGCGATCGGGCGGGCCATCCGCGGCGCGCTCGAGGACGCCGGGGCGCGCCCGGCCGACGTCGGCCTGTGGCTGCCCTCCCGCGACGGCGTCGTCGAGATGGACCGTGTCGAGGAAGAGGTGATGCGCTCGATCTTCGGCCCGGCCCTGCCGCCGGAGATCGCCGTCAAGAACGCGATCGGCGAGATGGCCGCCGCCGGAGGCGCGCAGCTCGTCGCCGCCGCGCGAGCCCTGGCCTCGGGCGACGGCGCTCCCCGCCGCGCGCTCGTGAACTCCTTCGGCGCGGGAGGCAACTTCCTGGCCGCCGTGCTCGAGGCGGCGGCGTGACGGCGGCCTCGGTGCGCGAGACCGAGCCGCTTCGCGGCCTGACGCTCGAGATCCCCGTGCGCTTCGCCGAGTGCGATCCCTATGGCGTGGTCTGGCACGGGCACTACGTCCTCTACCTCGAGCACGCCCGCGAGGCCCTGACCGGGAAGTTCGGGTTCTCCGCCGCGCGCGCGCTCGAGATGGGGTACAAGGTCCCCATCACCCGCATGGAGCTCAAGTACCGCGCCCCGGCGATGCCGGACCAGACGATCCGCGTCACGGCCCGGCTGCGGCCGCCGAGCGTGGCGCGCTTCGTCATGGATTATGAGATCCGCAGCGAAACGGGCAATCTGCTCGCCTCGGCGACGACCGAACAGGTCGTCCTGAACGCCGCGGGCGAGCTTCTCCTGACGCTGCCCTCGGGCCTGCGCGCCCTGTGCGCGTCCATCCTGGAGTACCAGGACGGCCTCGAAGGGCCCTCCCGATGAAGACGACGACGGGATCCGCCGCGCCCTCGTCCAACCGGCGCTCGCTCTTCTTCCTCGCCCGCTTCCTCGTGCTGCTCGTGGCCTTCTACTTCGTCGTCGCCTCCCACCCGGTCAACGACGCGGTCATCGTGCCCTTCACGGCGGGCATCGCGCGCGCCTCGGCCGTGATCCTCAACGTGATCGGGGAAAAGGTCTCGGTGGCGGGCACCGAGATAACCTCGGGCACCTTCGCCGTCAACATCGAGAACGGCTGCAACGGCGTCGAGGCGGCCCTGCTCTTCGGCTCGGCGATCCTGGCGTTTCCCGCCCCGTGGACGCGGCGCCTGGCGGGCCTCCTCGCCGGGATGGTCGCGATCCAGGTCCTCAATCTCGTGCGCGTCGTCTCGCTCTTCTGGATCGGCGCGCACCGGCCCGCGCTCTTCTCTTCGTCCCACACGGTCCTCTGGCAGTCCGCCGTCGTCCTGGCGAGCGTCCTCCTCTTCCTGCTCTGGGCGTCGCGCGAGCAGAAGGCCCGCGCCGCCGAGGCCGTCCGGGAGCATGGGCCGGAAAAAGGGCGCTGAGCCCCGCGAGGGCGTCCGACTCAGGCTCGACCGGCGCGCCGCCGGGCGCATGGCGGCCGGTTTCGCGGCCGGCCTGGCGTTCTGGCTCCTCTTCGCCGCTCCGTACGAGAAGGCGGTCGCGGCGTCGGCCGGGTTCCTGCTGCGCCTCTTCGAGAGCCCCGCCGTCACGTCGCTCTCGGCAGCCGACGGCGAGATCCTCGTCGAGAGGTCGGATTTTCCGCCGGCATCGCCGCGGCCGGGCCTCCCCGCCGCGGACCTGCATTTCAACTTCGTGCTGCTCGCCGCGCTCTTCGCGCTGCTGCCCCGCCCGCTGGACCCCGCCCGCTTCGGGCGCTTCTGGATGGCGGCCGCCGGCCTCGCCGTGATCCACGTGCTCGCGCTCGTCTTCCAGGTGGAGTCGGTCTACGCCACGAGCCTCGGGCCCTGGAGCGAGGCGAACTACGGTACTTTCGCCCGGAACTTCTGGGCGGCGGGCTTTCACTTCTACCAGATCGCGGGCCGCTTCGCGGCGCCGTTCGCGCTGTGGTGGGGGTTCGGGAAGCCGGATTGAGAGAAGGTCTCTAGCCTCGGCGCCCGCGCTCGCGCCGGAGGTACCGGTAGTCCGGAATCGAGAACTCCTTCAGCTTCGCGATGAGGGAGCCGCGCGAGATGTTGAGGATCTGCGCGCCGCGGCTCTGGTTTCCCTCGACCCGGCGCATGGCGCGGTCGATGACCTCGCGCTCCACGGTCTCGATGATCTTCTTCAGGTCGTCGGTCGAGCGCAGCACGGTCTCGGCCTGGCTCGCCTCCGCGGCCGCCGCCGAAGGGCCGACGGGCACTTCCTGCGTCTGCCGCACCGCCGGTGCCCCCTCGACGGGCTCTCCGCCCACGGCCGCAAACGCGACGCCCGCCAGCTGCACGAGCTCCTCGAGGAACAGCACCGCGCGTGCCGCCAGGCGCGGCGTTTCGCGCACGAGGATTCCCGCGCAGCCGCCCGTTTCGCTCGCGGGCTCGACGACGAGCGTCAGGACGCCCGTGACGCTCTCCGAGCGCGCCAGGCGCTCGCCGGCGCGGATGTCCTGGACCATGCGCGGCGGAAGCGCCGGGTTCTCCCGAAAGGTCGAGGCGAGCGGACGGAATCCCGCGATCGCCGAGAACTCGCCGACGGCCCACTCCGAGGGCGGCAGCTCGCGGTCGAGAAAATCCGTCAGTTCCGTGGCGAGCTCCTCGGCCGAGGACGCGCCGCGGCACAGGCGGTAGGCCGCCAGCCTCAGGCCGCGGTACTCGACCTCGGTGATGGGAAGCTGAGGTGCCGCGGCGGCGGGCGCCGGCACGGCGACGTCGCCCTCGGGCATTTCCCCGACCGGCGTCGGGCGCAGCGCGGGCACCACGTCCACGACCGTGATCGTCGCCTCGCCGATCGTGATGCGGTCGCCGGGCGAGATGGCGCCGCCCGAGAACTCGCGCCCGTTCAACTGGACCGCGCCGATCCCGCGAAAGAGATCGAGATGATAGGCGCCGTCCCTCTCCAGCAACCGGAGGTGTCTGCCGTAGACGCCGCGGGCGCGGACCACGATCTCGTTGCCCGACGAAGCGCCCACCGTGGCGCTTGGACCGGTGACTCGGTGCATTTCGGCACCCGTTCCGGGGCGCCTGCGGACTTCGAGGGTCAACATGACTCAAGGTCTCCTGGGGACAAACTCGACACTACACACTTTCTGGTCGGGCGCGCAACAGGCGTCTAACTTTTTCGCTAACCGTCGGTCACACGAACAAATCTGTCGCCGTACGGGGACGCAGAGCGCGCGCTTCCGGGCGGAAGCCGTCTGAGGAAATTCTAAAAAAGACCGGAGACGCGGCCGGCCTCGTCGACGTCGATCGTCTCGGCGGCGGGCTTTTTCGGCAGCCCCGGCATCGTCATGATGTCACCGCATATCGCGACGACGAAGCCCGCGCCGGCAAAGAGGCGGGTCTTGTCCACGTGCAGGGTGAAACCCGACGGGCGGCCGCCCTTCTTCGGATCGTCCGAAAAAGAGTACGGCGTCTTGGCGATGACGATCGGCAGGTTTCCGAATCCCTGCTTCTCGTAGCGGGCGAGCCGATTCTCCGCCTCCTTGGAAAAGGACACGCCGCCGGCGCCGTAGAGGCGGCGCGCGATGATCTCGATCTTCTCGGCGAGGGGGCGGTCCCACGGGTAGAGTGGCCGGTAGCGCGCCGCGCCGCCCGCGATCTCCTCGAGCACCAGCCGCGCGAGATCCTCGCCGCCGGCGCCGCCGCGGGTGAAGACCTCGGAGAGGGCCACCTTCACGTCGAGCTCCGCGCAGCGCTTTTCGAGAAACGCGATCTCCGCCGGCGAGTCCGACGGAAAGCGGTTGATCGCCACGACGGCCGGTAGGCCGAAGATCCGGACGTTGTCGAGATGGCGCTCGAGGTTCAGGACGCCGCGCGAGAGAGCCGCGAGGTCCTCGACGGCGAGCATGTCCTTCGGAGCGCCGCCGTGCATCTTGAGGGCCCGGACCGTCGCCACCAGGACCACGACCGAGGGCCAGATGTCGGCATAGGCGCACTTGATGTCGAGAAACTTCTCCCCCCCGAGGTCGAACCCGAATCCCGCCTCGGTGACGGCGATGTCGCCGTAGCGCATCGCGATCTTCGTCGCAAGGATCGAATTGCAGCCGTGCGCGATGTTGGCGAACGGGCCGCCGTGCACGAGCGCCGGCGTGCCCTCGAGTGTCTGGACTAGGTTCGGATGGATCGCGTCCTTCAGCAGCGCCGCCATCGCGCCGTGGGCTTTGAGGTCGCGCGCGCGCACGGGCTCCGCGTCCCGCGTGTAGCCCGCCACGATCGCGCCGCAGCGTTCCTTCAGGTCCTTCAGGTCGCGCGCCAGGCACAGGATCGCCATGACTTCGGACGCCACGGTGATGTCGAAGCCCGTCTCGCGGGGAACGCCGTTGATCTTGCCGCCGAGGCCGATGACCGTGTCGCGCAGCGCCCGGTCGTTCATGTCGAGGACGCGGCGGAACGGAATGTCGCGCTGGTCGATGCCGAGCGCGTTGCCGTGGTGAAGGTGGTTGTCGATCATCGCGGCGAGCAGGTTGTGCGCCGCCGTGATCGCGGGAAAGTCTCCCGTGAAGTGGAGATTGATGTCCTCCATGGGCACGACCTGGGAGTACCCGCCCCCGGCGGCCCCTCCCTTGACGCCGAAGCAGGGGCCGAGCGACGGCTCGCGCAGCGCGATGATCGCCCTCTTGCCGAGGCGGTTGAGCGCTTGCCCGAGGCCGACCGTGGTGGTGGACTTGCCCTCGCCCGCCGGCGTCGGGGTGATTGCCGAGACGAGCACGAGCGGCGCTTCGGGCCGCCCCTCGGCGCGCGCGATGGCGGAGATCGAAATCTTGGCCTTGTCGCGCCCGTAGGGGATGAAGTCGTCCGGATGGATGCCCGCCTCCCGGGCCACTTCCTCGATCGGTCGCAGCCGGGCTTCCTGGGCGATCTCGATGTCGGATTTCATTCGGATCGCGATCCTAGCAGCACGACGCCGCAGCCACCGGCTATTGCGTACGGGAGGACCACGGACCCCAATAAGTTGTGGCACCGCGTGTCGCCATTTGCTACATTTCGCCGAAGATGTTGCGACTCAAGCGAGTGGAGATCTCCGGCTTCAAGTCCTTCTACGAGAAGGTGGATCTGGCCTTTCCGGGGTCCGTAACCGCCGTCGTGGGACCGAACGGCTGCGGCAAGTCCAACATCAGCGACGCGGTGGCGTGGGCTCTCGGCGAGCAGAGCGCCCGGGTCCTGCGCGGCGAAAAGATGGACGACGTCATCTTCAACGGGTCGTCCAAGCGTCGGCCGCTCGGCATGGCCGAGGTGATCCTGACTCTCGCGGCTTCCAACGGCGACACCGAGAAAGGCGACGCCGAGGGAGAGATGCGCGTGGGCCGGCGCGTTTACCGCGACGGCGAGGGCGAGTACTTCCTCAACGACAAGCAGGTTCGCCTGCGCGACATCCAGGACCAGCTGCTCGGCACGGGCCTCGGCGTGCGCGCCTACTCCGTGATCGAGCAGGGACGCATCGACCAGGTCCTCTCGACAAAGCCGCAGGACCGCCGCCGCCTCATCGAGGAAGCCGCGGGAATCACGAAATACAAGCTCAAGAAGCGGCTGGCCGAAGGCAAGCTCGAGGAGACGAAGGGCAACCTGCTGCGGCTCTCGGACATCATCTCGGAGATCGAGCGCAACGTCACGTCGCTGCGGCGGCAGGCCTCGCGCGCGGCGCGGTACAAGGAGCAGTCCGAGCAGCTCAAGCAGCGCAAGGCCTCGCTCACGCGGGCGCGCGCCGACGTCCTCGGCGCCGCGCTTTCGGCCGCGGAGAAGTTGCGCGACGAACGGCGCGACCGCGAAGCCGAGGCCGCCGCCGCGCTGGCCCGCGCGGAAGCGGAGCTCGCCGCCGCGCGCCTGGCGGCCGCCGACGCCTCGGCAGCCCGCGACGCCCTGCGCGAGCAGCTCGCCTCCCTCGAGGCGGCGATCGCCCGCGACGACGCGCTGCTCGAAGCCAACCGCCGCGCCGCCATCGACCTCGCCGGACGCCGATCCGCCCTCGAACGCGAGGGCCGCGACTTCTCGGCCGAGCAGATGCGCGCGGCGCGCGACCTCGCCGATCTCGAGGACCGGCTCGAGCGCGCGGTGGCGGAGGCCCGCGCCCGCTCGCTCGCGCGCGAAGAGGCCGACCGCAAGGCCTCCGAGGCGGCGGCCACCTGCGCGATGCTCGAACGGGAGCTCGAGGAGACGCGCGGCCAGGCGCTGGCGGCTTCCGGCGAGCGCATCGCGACGCGCAACTCGCGCCACGAGGTGGACCTGGCCGCCGAACGCGTGGCCGCGTCGCTCGCGCGCCTGCGGCAGGCCGCGGCGAAGATCGCCGAGGACCTGGCGGGCCGCGAGAAGGAAGCCAGCGAAGCCGAGCAGGAAGCCGCGCGTCTCTCCGCCGCGGCGGCGCAAGCGACCTCCCGCGTCGCCCGCGTCGAAGAGGAGCTCGTCGCCGTTGCGGCCGCCCTCGCCGAGGCCGAGACCGCCCGCGACGCCGCGCGGGAGTCCGCCGGGGCGCTCGAGCATCGGCTGGCCGCCCTGGAAGAAACGCTCCGCGCGCGGGAAACGAGCGTCGCCGCCGTGCGCCACGCGCTGACCGGCGCCGGGCTCTCCACGCACGGATCCCTCTCCGATCACCTGCGCCCGCGCGCCGGGTGGGAGGACGCCGTGGGTCTCGTGCTCGGCACCGACACCGACGCCCTGCTCGTCTCCGGCGACGTCGCGCGGGCGGTGGACGCGATGCGGCCGCTTCCGGGCGGGCGCATGGTCCGCGCCGACTGGCGCCACGAATCGCGGCAGGAGCGGACGGAGCGCGCCCTCGGCTGGGAAGACGTCCTCGACGGCCATGCGAGCCTCTCCCCCGCCGAGCGCGCCGCACTTCCGGCGACGGCCTTCGTCGAGGACCTGGCCGAGGCCCTCGCCCTGGCCGAGCGGCATCCGACGACGACGTTCGTGACGCGCCGCCGCGAGATCGTTCGCGGTCCCGTGGTGCGCGTGACGGGTCCCTCGGCCGAGGCGTCGGGCCTCTTCGCCCTTCGCCGGGAGCAGGAAACTCTGACGCAGCGCCTGGCCGAGGCGCGCGCCTCGCTCGAGGCCGTGGGCGCGCGGCTCGACGAATTGCGGCTCGCCCGCCAGGAAGCCGAAGCGCAGCTGCCCCCGCTGCGCGAGCAGGAACGCGAGCACCGGGCCGCGCACAGCGCCTTCGCCGCGCGGCTCGAGGAGAGGCTCTCCGAGCGAAACCGGCTTCGCCAGGAGCGCGACACCCTCGCCGAGGAGGAGCGCGCCCTGCGGGGCGACGCGGGCGGTCTCGACACGCAGCGCCAGGCGCTCGAGGAGCGCGAGCGGCAGCACGCCGCCGCCGAGGACGCCGCCCACCACAAGATCGGCATCCTCTCGAGCTCGCTGTCCGAGGCGCGCGTCTTCGCTCAGTCGGCTTCCGAGGAGCTCGCCCACAGGCGCACCGAGGCGGAGGTCGCCGCGGAGCGGCGCCGCGCCATGGAGGCCGCCCGCGACGCCCTGCGCGAGACGCATTCGACGCTCGAGCGCCGGCTCGCCGAGGCCACGGAGGAGGAGGCGCGGATCACGGTCCGGGCCGCCGAGCTTGCCCAGGAGGAGACCGACGCGCGCGAGCGCCAGAAACAGAATCTCGCCGCCCGCGAGGAGAAGGCCGCCGCGCACGGCGTGTCCGTCGAGGCCGCCAAGGACGCCGCCGCCCGCGTCGAGACGGCCGAGGCCGCGACGCGGGCGGACCGCGCCACGCTCGACGCGGCGCGCGAAGCCCGGTTCGAGGCGGAGGTCACGGCCACCCGCGGCGCCTCCGACCTCGAGCACGTCGTCGCCCAGGCGCGCGAGGAGTTCGGCGTGGAACCTGGCATGCTCGACGCGCCGGCCGACACGACGCCCGAGGGTCTCGCCGCGCTCGAGGCCGAGGTCGCCGAGCTCGTCGCCTCCCTCGAGCGACTCGGCCCGGTCAACGTGCTCGCGTTCGAGGAGCACAAGGAGATGTCCGAGCGCCTCACGTTCCTGACCGCGCAGCGCGACGACCTCCTCAAGTCGATCGCGGAGCTGCAGGAGTCGATCCGCAAGATCAACGCGACGTCCTCGGAGCGCTTCGCGGAGGCGTTCCAGGCGATCAACGCCAACTTCAAGCAGATGTTCGAGCGCCTCTTCCAGGGCGGCTCGGCCGAGATGAAGCTGCTCGACGAAAACGACATGCTCGAGTCCGGCATCGAGATCGACGCGCACCCACCAGGCAAGCGCAACCAGTCGATCCTGCTCCTCTCGGGCGGCGAAAAGGCGCTGACGGCGATCGCGCTGCTCATGGCGATCTTCCGCTTCAAGCCCTCGCCCTTCTGCATCCTCGACGAAGTGGACGCTCCCCTCGACGAGGCCAACATCGACCGGTTCACGAAGCTCCTGCGCGACATGACCGAGGAGACCCAGTTCATCGCGATCACGCACAACAAGCGCACCATGGAGACGGCCGACGTGATGTACGGCGTCACCATGGAAGAGCCGGGCTGCTCGAAGATCGTCTCCGTCCGGTTCGACTGAGGTCGCCGCGGACGCCCGCCCGGGCGCGCGTTTGACCGGGACCCCCGCTTTCCGTAAGATCCGCGCCTCGGGCCGATGTAGCTCAGTTGGTAGAGCAGCGGTTTCGTAAACCGCAGGTCACCGGTTCAAGTCCGGTCATCGGCTCCATCCCATCCACGCCTGGCAGACCCCTCCGGCGCGAGATCGAATGGTAGGGTTTCGCCCATGCGGCGAACCCTCTTGATCTTCTTGTCGGCCCTGTTCCTGCTCGAAGTCGCGGCGGTCGTCGCGGAGGACATCGGCGGAACGTATGTCGGCGAGTACACGAACAAGGCGGGCAAGAGCGGTGGATATCAACTCACGTTCACGCCCGGGGATGGCGGCGGCTGGAGCGGAGAAGTCCTCGCCGTGCTGGATGGGCGGCAGACAAAATCCCCCATGAGGTCCCTCGTCGTGCGGGGTGACGCCATCGAAGCCGCCTATGACTTCGAGGTCAAGGGCCACAAGGCCTCCTCCCGGATCACGGGCCAAAAAACCGGACAGACGTTCTCGGGCAGGTTCGAGACCCTGTACAAGGGCAAGGTCGTCGACACCGGCACCTGGAAGACGACCCGGAAGAGTTAGCCGACCCTTCGGGCTGAGGTCGTAGCAGGGTTCCGACACGTTGCCCGGGCGGCCCAGGGGCCGCGGATTCGCCTTCGTGCAGCGGATGGATAGCGCCCTGACCTCAGAGCATCAGCTGGACCTGGAGCCGGAAGAGCTGGTCGTTGGCCGGATCGCCCGTCGCGCGCTGGCGGTGCGTGCGCGAGTAGTCGAACTGCAGCTTCACGTTGTTCCTCTTGATGTACCAGTCCGTGGCAGCCGTCACGACCGAGTTTTCATTGTGCGGCGCGCCCTGGTTGTAGTCCACGACCGAGTAGCGGACCGCGAGGTCCACCTTCGAGGGGATGACCATGTATCCGGCCTGGCCGTACCAGCCATTGGCGCGCAGGCGGACGCCGCTCGTGTCGCCTTCGGCGTGGCCGAAGAAGTACTCGGCCTGTGCCGAGAACCCCATCCACTTGAACTGCACGTCGGTGCTCGCCGACTCGACGAACACGTTCTCGCCGGTCGTAAAAAGGCCGATGTTGCGGCCGAGCCATCCGGTCGGGCTCGCGTAGTTGACGGTGTTGAGCTCGAAAGCGATGTCCGTCAGCTTCCGCAGCGTGTTCGTGAATCCGTCGACACCGAGCGACAGGGCGGGCGCCGCGTGACACTCGATGTCGGACTCGCCGACACCCATTTGCCCGATCGGGTTGGCGACAACCCGAACCATGGGCATCACGTGATCGGTGGTACGCAACGTGTTCTGCCCGTCGCCGCTGAACACCCCGGCCATGTAAGTCAACCCGCCCTTGAACAGGGAGCCCAGGATGCCGGCCCCGGCGTCGCGGCCCGGCTTGAACGTGTCCACCGCGAGCGCGCGCTCCTGGAACTGAATGCACGCCGTCGTTGTAGAGCTCGTCGCGGCTGTAGGGCGTCTTCGACTGGCCCATCTGGGCCGAGATCTCGTCCATGAACTTGTAGTTGATCCAGGCGTCGTCGAGAAGGAGCCGCGTGTTGTTGACGTTCTCGAACGCCAGCTGCACGCGATAGGTCAGCTTCGGGTCGAACGCGAAGCCCGTGAAGTAGAGCTTGAAGCGCCGAATGCGGAACTCGTCCGCGTCCGAGAGGGCATTGGGCACGCTGCGTCGAAGTCGAAGCTCGTGAAGCGCGCCTGCAGGTTGAACCCGATCGCGAGTTCGAAGAGCCGGTCCGGCGTCCGAAACGCGAAGCCGCGCAGGCGATGTACTCGATGGGCGGCCAGGGCTTCTCGGCCGGCGCCGGGGCTGCGGCTGGAGGCTTCTCCTGGCCGGCTGACGGAACGGCAGGATCGGGCGCCTCTTCGGCTTCGAGGACGGAACTGCCCAGTACTGCGGCACAGAGGATCACGGTCGTCAGCATCTTCATCGCTGCTCCTTCCGGCTAACTTCAGCGGGAGCATCTCGTTTAATACGACTCATTGCAAATTGAATCGTATGAATTCGTATAAGATCGCACACCTCGTGAAGACGACCGCCGGCGACCCCCTGACCCCCGCCGAAGCCGCGAAGCGGCTGGGTGTCAGCTACCAGACCGTCAAGCAGTGGATCTACCGGAAGCGCATCCGCTCCGTTCGCACGCCCGGAGGGCATCACCGCATCCCGGCGAGCGAGATCCGACGGCTCGGAGACGCCACCGCTCGCGGTGAGGCGGGTCCGGTCGGCATGGATGCGATCAGCGGCCGCAACAAGCTGCTCGGCACCGTGACGCGGATCCGGGAGTCCGGCCTTCTCGCCGAGGTGACGCTCGACGTGGCGGGCCAGAGGCTGACGTCGATCATCACGAAAGCGGCCGTGAAGCAGCTCGGGTTGAAGGTCGGAGTCCCCGGCCTATGCGCTCGTCAAGGCGACCGAAGTCATGATCATCCGGGCCTGAGGAGAAAAGCGATGACTCGAAAGCTCCTGTTCTTCATCTCCCGTCGTCGCGGCACTGCTTCGCTGCTCGGAGTCGCCGATCCGAAGCCGGAGATCCTCGTCTTCGGCGCGGCGAGCCTGACCGAGTCGCTCACGGACCTCGGCAAGGCGTACGAGTCGAGGACCGGGGAGAAGGTCGTCTTCTCGTTCGGCGCCTCGAGCGATCTCGCCAGGCAGATCCAGGCCGGCGCTCCGGCCGACGTGTTCTTCTCGGCCGACACGGCGAAGATGGACGCGCTCGCAAAAGGAGGGCCTCGTCAAGGCCGCGCGACCGGCGCGAGTTCCTCTCCAACACCCTGGTCGTCGTCGTCCCCGCCGACTCGACGCTCAAGGTCGCGACCGCCGAGGACCTCGCGAACCTCCCGAGGATCGCCCTCGCCGATCCGGCCGCGGTTCCGGCCGGCATCTACGCCAAGAAGTGGCTGACCGGGCTCGGCCTCTGGGCGAAAGTCGAGCCGATGGTCGTTCCCACCCTCGACGTCCGGGCGGCCCTGGCCGCCGTCGAGAGCGGCGCCATTCCGGCCGCGGTCGTCTACCGAACCGATGCCGCCGTCGCGAAGTCCGCGCGCATCGCCTTCGCCGTCCAGAACGGGCCCGAGATCCTCTACTCGGTCGCGCCGCTGGCCGCGTCGAAGAATCCCAAAGGCGCCGAGGCCTTCGTCCTCTTCCTCGCGGGGCCGGACGGCCGCGCGGAGTTCACGAAGCGGGGCTTCACCCTGCGCGACGCGAAATAGCCTTGTCGGCCGACGATCTCTCGATCCTCCTGCTGACGCTCCGCGTCGCGGCGATCGCCACGATCCTGATCCTGCCGCTCGGGATATTCGCGGCCTGGCGCATCGCCCGCGGCAAGGGGGCGCTGCGCACCGCGGTCGAGACGCTGCTGTCGCTGCCGCTCGTCCTCCCGCCGACGGCGGTCGGCCTTCTTCTTCTCGAAGCCCTCCGCAAGGCCGGGCCCGTCGGCCGCCTGCTCGACCGCGCCGGCGTCGAGATTCTCTTCACGTGGAAGGCCGTCGTGCTCGCGACCGCCGTCATGTCGTTTCCCCTCCTGGTGCGCCCGGCGCGGACGGCCTTCGAGGAGATCGACCCGCGCCTGCTCGCGATGGGACGCTCGCTCGGCTGCAGCCCCCTCTCGGTCTTTCGGCGCGTCGCCCTGCCGCTCGCCTGGCGCGGGATCCTGGCCGGGACCCTCCTCGCCTTCTCGCGGGCGCTCGGCGAGTTCGGGGCGACGATCATGATCGCGGGCAGCATTCCGGGCCGCACCCAGACGATGGCCCTGGCGATCTTTCAGCGCACGCACATCGGCCAGGACGACGCGGCCATGCGCCTGGTCGGCGTCACGGTCGTCATCGCGTTCGCGGCCGTCTGGACGACCGAGATCCTGACCCGCCGGCGGGCGCAGCGGACGGCCGCGTGATCGAGCTCGACGTCGCCCTGCCGCTGTCGCGCTTCGGACTGCACGTCTCCGCGGCGCTCGAGGCCGACACCATCGCGGTCCTCGGGCCCTCCGGGTCCGGCAAGACCTCGCTGCTCGAGGCGATCGCCGGGCTGCGGCCGAAGGCGTCGGGCCGGATCGTCGTCCGGGGCGAAACCCTGATGGACTCCCGATCCGGGCTCTTCGTCGCGCCCGAGCGGCGGCGGATCGGCTTCGTGCCGCAGGACTCCTGCCTCTTCCCGCACCTCGACGTCCGCGGAAACGTGGGCTTCGGGATGGCCCGGACGGCCCGGGAGGGGCTCTTCGACGAGACCGTCGCGATACTCGAGATCGCGCCCCTCCTCGAGCGGTTCCCCGCGACGCTCTCGGGCGGCGAGCGCCAGCGCGTGGCCCTGGCCCGCGCCATCGCGACCGAGCCGCGTCTGCTCCTGCTCGACGAGCCGCTGGCCGCGGTGGACCCGGAGCTCAAGGGCAAGATTCTCCCCTACCTCCTGCGGGTGCGCGACGCGCTGAAGATCCCGTTCCTCTACGTCACGCACAACGCGGGAGAGGCGCGCGCCGTGGCGAAGCAGGCGCTGGTGCTGCGGGAAGGCGCCGTCGTCTTCGCCGGCGCCCCGGACGAGGCGTTGCGCTCGATGTCCATCGTGGATCCCGAGGCGCGCTTCGACAACATCCTCTCGGGAACTCTCGACCGCCCCGCCAGCCCCGGGGAAACGGGCGCATTGCTCGTGGGCCAGGCCCGGTTCGCCGTCCCCGCCGACGACGCCGCGCGCCCCGGCTCCGGCGCCGTCTATTCCGTCGTTCCCGACGACGTTCTCGTTTCCACCCACCCGCTCGAAGGCATCTCGGCTCGCAACGTCCGCCCGGGAAACGTCATCTCCGTCGAAATCTCGGGAGGAACGGCCTGGGTTCGGATCGCGGCCGCCGGTCTCGACTGGACGGCGCGGGTGACGCGCTCGGCCGCCGAAGAGCTTGCCCTCGCGCCCGGCAGCGAGGTCTGGATCGCGGTCAAGTCGCATGCTTTCCGGCGCCTGCGCTGACGCGCTCGTCCCGCGGATCGCTTTTCCCGTCCCCGCCGCGTTGCCCCCGAGACCACGGCGCGCATAATGCCGCGCACGGAGGGACCGTCCATGCTCGTCCTGCCCCAGCTCCTCGCGGGCTTCCTCGCGCTGACCGTCGGCGACGTCGAGATTTCCCGTACCGCGGCGGATCCTCCCGCCGCCACCCCCGCCCCGAAGCCGTGCGCGACGCCGGAGCACCGGCAGTTCGACTTCTGGCTGGGAGACTGGGACGTGACGAACCCGGCCGGCAAGGTCGCCGGCCACAACCGCATCACGCTCATCCTCGGCGGCTGCGCCCTGCGCGAGGAGTGGACCGGGGCGAGCGGCACCAGCGGCACGAGCCTCAACGTGTTCGACGCGGACGCGCGAAAGTGGCGCCAGACCTGGGTGGACGACGGCGGCTCGGTGCTCCTGCTCACCGGAGAGTTCCGGGATGGAAAGATGGTGCTCGAGGGCGAGAGCCCGGCCGGGAAGGGAAAGACGGCCCGCCAGCGCATCACCTGGACGCCCGCGTCCGACGGCCGCGTGCGGCAGCTCTGGGACTCGTCCGCCGACGGCGGCAAGACGTGGAAGGTCGAGTTCGACGGGATGTACGCGAAGAAGAAGTGAGCCCCGCCCCTACGACGCCGGCGTCGCCGGCAGGCTCGCGAGCCACCTCTCCACCGCCGCCCGATCTTCGCCCTTGAGACGCTTGAGCACACCGGCACGGTGCGCCGCGACGACGGCGGCGTCGTCGAAGGGCAGCTTTTCGTAGAGCTTCCCGCCCGGCTCGTGGCAGGGAGCGCAGTGCGCGACGAGAACGGGCCGCACGGTGGTCGCGAAGAGGTCCGGCGTCGGCGTCGGGAGGGGCGCGGCGGGCGCCCCCGCGGACGCGGATTCCGCGGAAGCCGGCCGCTCCGGGCCGCCGCCGCGACCCGGAGTCACCAGCGCGGCAGCCGCCATCGACCCCGAAAAAATAAAGTTCAAGGGGACGAATGCGCCGGCCGGGTTCTCCGCCCCACCGGGCCGTCCCTCGAAACGAGCCGTTCGTCCTCAACGACATCCCGCTCATCGAGACAACTGGTCGCCCTTTCCGGTTTTTGAACATTTCGTCCGGATTATTGGGCCGAATGCATCCGGCATATTCCGTAACTCCCTGTGTTTCCTTACGTATCACCGACTGCGACGTTGCAGGAAAACGAGGGAGGTACGGGATGAAGATCCGGACCCTGATCGTGGACGACGAGCCACTGGCGCGGGAGTGGGTGCGCAACGGCCTCCAGGACGAAGCAGACCTCGAGATCGTGGGCGAGTGCGGCGACGGTTTCGAGGCCGTCAAGGCGATCGCCGAGATGAAGCCCGATCTCGTCCTGCTCGACGTGCAGATGCCGGGCCTCGACGGTTTCGGCGTCCTCGCGAGCGTGGACACCGGAGACCTTCCCGCGGTCATCTTCGTGACCGCGTTCGACCGGTACGCCCTCAAGGCGTTCGAGGCGCACGCGGTCGACTACCTGATGAAGCCGTTCTCGAGCGAGCGCCTGCACGAAGCCGTCGAGCGCGCCCGCGGCGAGATCGACCGCAGCTCGTCGAAGGACCTCAAGGTGGCTCTCCACGCGCTGCTCGAGGACATCCAGCGCGAGCGCGCCTACCCGGAGTGGCTGCTCATCAAGAAGGAGGAGCGCAGCGTCTTCCTGCGCGTCGCCGACATCGACTGGATCGAATCCTCGCGCAACAACGTGCGCCTCCACGTCGGCAAGGAAATCTACGTCTACCACGAGACGACGTCGGGCATCGAGTCGCGGCTGGACCCGAAGCACTTCTTCCGGATCCACCGCTCGACCATCGTCAACATCGAGCGCATCCGCGAGATGAACCCGTGGTTCAACGGCGACTACGCCGTGACCCTGAAGGACGGGACGCGGCTGACGCTTTCGAGCACGTACCGCGAACGGCTCAAGGACTTCCGGAGACTCGCGGTCTAGTGGATCGCACTGGGGAGTATTCGCCTCTTCGTGTCGTAGGGGCGGCCCTTCGGGCCGCCCGGGCGGGGCAAGCCCCGCCCCTACGATCCGAAGACGTGATCGGGACCATGGGTACGCAGCTCTAGCCACCAACAATCATGCAGACGGCGGCCGCGCGGAGTCGAGTCGGGATCGAGGAGACCGCGGAGCCCCGCCGGCTCCCCGCGCCGCTCGCCCCGCGCCGCGAGAGCCGCGAGGATTCGGGGCCTCCCCCGCCCCGAACCGTGAAGCCCCGCGGCGCCATCGAGCTCTTCCTCGTCTGGACGGGAGTGGCCTTCTTCATCGCCACGCAGCGGTACCTGCGCGGACCGTCGCTCCAGCCGCGGCTCGCCCTGCCGTGGGGGCAGACGCTGGCGGCGAGCCTCGTGACCGCCTATCTGTGGGCCCTGCTGACGCCGGCCGTGATGCTGGCCGCGCGCCGCCTGCGGCCCCGGCGCGCGACGGCTCTCGCCCACGTCCCCCTGCTCGCCGCGGCGGCGGTCGTCGCCGCGTTCGTCCACCTGACGGCGACCAACCTCTTCTGGCAGATGGTCGACCCGCTCGCCGGCGGCACGCAACTTCTTCGCCACGTTCATGGCGACGCTGTCCTTCGGCGGTGCGGCCCGCCTGGCGACGTTTCTGGGGATCGCCGGCGTGACGTGGGGCCTCGACGACTTCCATACCTACCGCGAGAAGGAGCTGCAAGCCTCGGAGCTCGAGCGCGACCTCGTCGGCACGCAGCTCGAGGCGCTGAAGCTGCGGCTGCACCCGCCGTTTCTCTTCAACACGCTGGCGACCATCCTGCCGCTGATCCGCACGGAGCCGCGGGCGGCCGCGCGCACGGTCGTCCAGCTCGGCGACATCCTGCGGCTCGCGCTCCACAACGACGCGACCGGGCTCGTCCCCTTGAAGACCGAGCTCGAGTACATCCGCCTCTACCTGCAGATCGAGCAGACGCGCCTGCGCGACCGCCTCGAGGTGCAGTTCGCGATCGAGCCGGCGGCCCTGGACGCGGCCGTGCCGAATCTCATCCTGCTCCCCCTCGTCGAGAGCGCGATCGCCAACGGCGTCTCCGTCCGCCCGGGCGCGGCCCACGTGGCGATTCACGCGCGAATCGAGGACGGGGCGATCCGCCTCGAGGTTCACGAGGCCCCGGCCGATCCGTCGGAGGTCCCGGCCGCCGTGCCGATCGACGACTCGTTCGTCCGCAAGACGAAGCGGCGCCTCGAGCTGCTCTACCCGGACCGCCACGGGGTGGCCATCTCCGACAAGCTCGAAAAGGGCCACGAGGTGTCCGTGACGCTGCCGCTGTCGCCCGCCACGCTCGACGGTCTCGGCGCCGAGGGGGCGGCATGAGGCGATCCGCGGACCGCCTGCGCGCGACGATGTGGGTGCTCGGGGCCTGGACGCTCGTCGGCCTCTTCCGGGCCGCCGATCGGTACTTCAGCGATCCGTTCCAGCTGCGCCGCCTCGAGTTCGGCCTGTGGGAGGCGCTGGCCCAGTGTCTCCTCTCCGCCTGCATCTGGGCGGCCTTCACTCCCCTCGTCGTCTGGATCGCCCGCCGCGCCCTGCCCGCGCGGGCCCGCTGGGCAGGACCGATGACGATGCTCCTCGCCGGGGCGCTCGTCCTGCCCGTGGCCCACTGCGCGGTCTACCAGCTCGTCTATCCCGTGCTGATGGGGTTTCCGTGCGTCGTATCCGTCCAGATGTCCGCGCTGCCGGATCTGCTGCCCCTCATCTTCCCGACGCACTTCGTGACCTTCTGGGGAATCGTCGGCGCGACGTGGATGATCACGTACGCCACGCTGTCGCGCGAGCGCGACCTGCGCGCCTCCCAGCTGAAGACGCGCCTGGCGAGCGCACGGCTGGAAGCCCTGAAGATGCAGCTCCACCCGCACTTCCTGTTCAACACGCTCAACAGCATCCTGCCGCTCGTTTTCCGCGACCGGGACGCGGCGTCGCGCACCGTCGTCCGCCTCGGCGACCTCCTGCGCCTCTCGCTCCAGAACGAGTCGAGCGACCTGATCCCCCTGCGCAAGGAGATCGAGCTCCTGCAGGTGTACCTCGAGATCCAGCAGACGCGCTTCCAGGACCGGCTGACGGTCGAGCTCGACGTCTCGCCCGGCCTCGGCGCCGCGCTCGTGCCGAATCTCATCCTGCAGCCCCTCGTCGAGAACGCGATCAAGCACGGCATCGCGGCGCGGCCGGGAGCCGGCAAGGTCGAGGTCCGCGTCCGGCGAGCGGGCGAGGACCGGCTCTCGCTCGTCGTGCGCGACGACGGCCCCGGCCCGCCGCCGGGCGGCCGGCGAGGCGGCGGCGAGGGCGTCGGCCTGCGCAACACGCGCGATCGCCTCGAGCTGCTCTACGGCGATGAGCATGTCTTTTCGTTCCTGGGCGCCCCCGGGCGCGGCTGCGAGGTGGCGCTGGAGATCCCCCTGTCGTTCGCGCCGCCGGCGGTCTTCCCGCGGCCCGACGCGGGTCGCCCGGCGCCGCGCCGGGCGGCCCCGTCGGCCGGACCGCGACTGGTCGCCTTCCGCATGAGAGCCCGCAACCGGATATCGGCGGCGATCCTGACGGCGGCGCTTCTCGCCGGCCCGGCCGGGGCCGCGTCGCCTCCGTCTCCCTACGGCCGCGCGATCGAACAGTCGCGCGCCATGCTCGACGAGGTCCTGCAGCTCTACCCCGGCACCGCGGTCGCGGTCGCCGTCGGCGACGAGATCGTCTGGTCGCAGGCCTTCGGGTTCGCCGACGTCGAGCGCCAGCGGCCGGTCTCGCGCTCGACGCAGTTCCGCGTCTACGAGGTCGCGATGCCGCTGACCGCGACGATCATGGCGCGCCTGGCCGACGAAGGCCGGCTCGACCTCGACGCGCCGGTCCAGCGCTACCTCCCGGGCGTGGTGGACGGCGGATTCCCGGTCACGGTCCGCTCGCTCGCGACCCACGTCTCCGGCGCCCGCGATTTCGCCGACGGCGAGGACATCCCCGCTCCCTGCTCCGGCGCGCGGGACGCCCTGCGAAATCTTCCGCCGCAGATTTTCGTGCGGCCTCCCGGCCTGGGCCACACGATCTCGCGGCCCGGATACATCCTGCTCTCGGCGGCGCTCGAATCGGCCTCGGGCAAGACGTTCGCGCAGCTGCTCGAGGAGAGCATCGCCTCCCCGGCCGGAATGAGCTCGACGATGGTGGACGATCCCGGCCGGTTCCTCCCGGGCCGCACGCTCTTCTACGAGCGCGGCTGGTTCGGCCTTCTGCGCTCCGCGCGCGCGGTCGACACGAGCTGCCGCTGGGGCGCCGGGGGCCTGCTCTCGACGACGAGCGACCTCGCGCGCTTCGGCGAGGCGCTCGTGCGAGGCGATCTGCTGCGTCGCGAGACCCTCGAGGCGATGTCCACGCCGGTCAGGACGCGCAACGGCGTCGCGACCGGCTACGGATTCGGCTGGCACGTGGACTACGACGCGCGCGGGCGCCGCTACCTCTGGCACGGCGGCCGGGGCGTGGGCGGTCGCGCGGCGATCGTCATCATCCCGCACGCCCGCCTGGTCACCGTCATGCTCTCGAACATCGAGGGCGAGCTGCTCGACGAGCACGCGCGGCGCATCGCCGGCTTCTTCCTCGAAAACGTCGAAGCCTCGGGCGGCCCGCCGGATCTCCTGCGCGCCTCCGGCCCCCCCGGCAAGCCGGCGCCCCCCTTCGCCTACCGCGCTCTCCCCGCGCCGGGCGAATAGCCCTCCGTCGTTCCGCCGTTGGCCGAGCGTCGTATCATGCGGGGACGTGCAACACCCTGATTCGGGGTCGGCGCGCCCGATCGTTCCCCTCCCTGTCCTTCACGCCCTGGCGGCGCTCGTGCTGGCGGCGTCGGTGCTTTCGGGCGGCCTCGAACTGTACAAGGACCTCAGGGTCGCCTTCCGGGACGCCGGCCCGAGCGTCTTCGGGCCGACGGTGCGCATCCAGCTCGACGCGCTGCGCGAACGGCTGCCGCCCGGAGCGAGCCTCCTCCTCGTTTCGGCGGGAATGACAGACAGCGCCTGGTATACGCGCCTCTTCCAGCGCGGCCTCTACCCCCGAACGATTGCGATCGTGCGGAACCTGCCCACTCCGGATCCGGCCGATCTCGAGCGGATCCGCTCGCGTTACGGAGTGCGTTTCGCCATCTCCATGGGAAATCCGCCGCCCGATCCCGGCTTTCTCACCCACGAGGACCTCGGCCCTCTTCCCGGCATCGCCGACCGCGTCTGGTTCGGAGAGCTCGCGCCTTGACGATTCCCCTGCCGGAGATCCTCATCACCGGGCTCCTCACGGCCGGGTTTGCCGCCGTGGGAGAAGTCCTTCTCGGCCGCCTCTCCCGCGACGTCGAGGATGGGAACGAAGCCTTCCTGGTCGGCGCCGGCGCGTGCGGCGCGGCGATCTTCCCCCTTTCTCTGGTCCTTCCGCACCAGGCCGTCATCGCCATGCTCGCGGCGATGGCCATCTGCGGCGCACTCGCGATCGGGCGCCGGCTCTTCCATCGGTCGCTGTTCGTTCCGGGAGGACCGGAAGCCGCAACGGCCGTCGCGACCGACTGGACCGCCGTGCGGCTGCTTCTCCTCGTCGCCGTCGCGGCGGCGTCTTTCGAAGCCCTCAACTTTCGTTACAACTTCCTGTGGGACGGCTTCCAGATCTGGGCCTCTCGCGCCCAGATCCTGTACCACGAGGGCGGGCTCTCCCGCTGGTGGTACCCGGGCGAGTCTTATGAGACCCGACTTCTCACGTACCCGGCGCTCGTGCCGCTCTTCGAGGCCATGTTGAGCACGGTCCGTGGGGCCTTCGATTTCGACGTGCTCAAGCCCGTGTTCCCCGTGTTCCACCTCTCGATTCTGTTGTCCGTCTTCGCCGCAGCGCGGCCGGCCGCCGGCGCGCGAGCCGCCCTTTATGCGACGGCGCTCGTGGCCTTCCTTCCGTCGCTGTCGACCCGCTGGGCGGCCGGCGCCTATGCGGACATGCCGCAGGCGGCCTTCGTCGCGGGGACCGTCGCGGCGGCGCTCGGCCGCCGGCAGAGGGGCAACGCGCTTCCATGGCTCATCGGCGGACTGACGACGGTCAAGGCGGAAGGAACGCTTCTCTCGGCTCTCGCGATCGCCGCCGTCCTGCTCGCCTGGATCCTCGACGAACCGCGCCGGTTCTTGCGCCGGCTGCGGGAAAACGCATGGCCCATCGTGATCGTCGCGGGATTCCTGGCCGCTCACTTCGCTTACCTTCGCTGGCTCGGCGTCACGGACCCCGTCTACGGACCCTTCGATTCGCGCCACCTCGCGCGGGCGGCCGCGCGGCTACGACACGTCGCGGCGCTCTGCGGCCGCGTCCTGCTCGACCCCCGGCAGTGGGGGCTACTCTGGCCCGCCTTCTTCGCGGCCGGGTTGCTGCTCGCCTTCCGGGGCCTGCCGCGACAAAAGAGCCTCGCCATCGCGACCGCCGTCGGCACGGCCGTCTTCGCCGTGCCCTTTCTCTTCACCGACTGGCCCGTGGAGCTTCACGTGAGCCAGGCGTACTTTCGACTGCTCGCGCAGCTCGCGCCGGCGGCGGCCGTATGCATGGTGATCGGGTTCCGCCGCGCAAAAGGAGCCACGGGCGAGAGCGTCGCCCCGTGACCGATTCTCTCCGAACGTTCCTGAAGTGGTGCGTCCTTCTCGTCGGAGGACTAGCGCTGCTCGTCTACTGGCCCGTCCTGATCGGAAAGGTCCCCCTGCCGGCGCACCTGGTCCTGCAATTTCCGCCCTGGGAATCCGTTCTGCAGCCCGGCTACACGCCATCACACGCGGAAATGGGAGATCTCGTCACGGAGTTGTATCCCTGGAAGGCATATACCCATCGGGCGATCGCGGCCGGAACGCTTCCCCTCTGGAACCCTTTCCTGCTCCTCGGCGCGCCGTTCGTCGGAGATCCACAGACAGCCCTCTTCTATCCGCCGAATCTCGTTTATGCCTTTCTGCCGACACCCGTCGCGTGGGCCCTTTCGTTCATCGTGAGGACGATCCTCGCCGGAGTTCTTGCGGCCCTCCTCGCGCGTCGGCTTGGCGCATCGCAGATCGCCGCGCTCATGGCCGGCGTGATCTTCGGATTCTGCGGCTGGACGACGGCGTTCCAGGCGAGGCCTCACCTCGACACGTGTCTCTGGCTTCCCCTCGTCCTGTTCGCGGTCGATCGACTCCAGCGCCGGCCGAGCGGCGGATCGGTTGCCCTGGCGGCAGTTGCTTTCGCGCTGCCCGTTCTGGCGGGACAGCCGGAGAGCGCGGCCCACGTCACTTTCGTGGGCCTCGTCTTCTTTCTCTACCGCTTCGCCCTGCCTTCCCCCGATCCGCACTCTCGCGCCGCCGGCCGCTCGCGGTTTGCGCTGCTGTTCGCGGGAGCCGGCCTTCTCGCCCTCGGGCTCGCCGCGGTCCAGATGCTCCCGGCGCTCGAGTTCATCGGCCAGCTCGACCGCGGCCTCGGGGCTACCTGGGGCGGAAAACCCCTGCGCGAAATTGCGGCCTTTCTCTCGCGCGACCTCGGCGCGCACCCGAACTCGGCAGGCGTCGAAATCCCGGAGTGCGCCGCCTATGCGGGGATGCTGACCCTGCTGCTCGCCCCGCTCGCGATCCTTCACCGCAACCGCAAGGACGCCCTCTTTCTCGCCCTTCTCGTCGCGCTGGTCCTGCAGGTCGTCTACGGCTTCGGCCCGGCGTACTGGCTCTCGTCGCACACGCCGGTCCTGAGGGGAATCCCGAATTGGCGTCTGCTCGCCGTGGCGGACCTGGGCCTCGCCCTCCTTGCGGCAATGGGCTTGACGGCGCTCGAGGCTCGAGCCGGCTCGTTGGGCTTCCGACAGGCCGGGTGGCTGCTCCCCGGTGCTGCGTTCGTCATCGCGGCAATCGGCGTCGCGGTCATCCTGGCGCGCGGCCGGATCGGATTCGTGCCGCATCCTTTCGTCTCGCTGAGGACGATCCGCGGCCCCGCATCTTCCGCCGCGATTCTGCTCGCCGCTGCGGCACTCCTGGCAGCAGCCCTGGCGCGCAAACTTCGCCCCTCCCGCTTTGCGGTGCTGGCGCTGGCGTTCTGCGCGGCCGACCTCGCCAGCGCGAGCTACCGGTTCATCCCCTTCGTCCGCCCCTCGGAGGTCTTCCCTCCCGCGCCGACATTTCGCTTCGCCGCCGCGGATCCCGAGGCGCACCGGATCGCCTCCGTCGACGCCAGCTATGGCGCCGGCGCCGAGCTCGTCTACGGCCTGGACTCCGCGACCGGCTTCAACGTCGTCGTCCATCGCACGGAAGACCTGCTCACGGCGCTGGGTTTCGAAGGCAACGCTCCGCGCCTGACCTCCGAGTCCATCCTGGCGTCGCGCGGCCGGCTCCTGGACTTGATGAACGTCAAGTACCTCGTGGCCACGACCTGGAACCACGGCGCCGAGCTTCTGGCCGAGCGCCCGGATCGCTTCCGCCGCGTCTTCTCCGACGCGAGTATCCGCGTCTTCGAAAACCTCTCGGTGCTGCCTCGCGCTTTTCTGGTTCCCGCCTCGGGCGCCGTCGTCTTGCCGGACGAGGGCGCGCAGCTGGCCCGCGTTCGCGCCGAGGACTTCGATCCGTCCAGGACGGTAGTCGTCGCAGAGAAGCCCGTCCCTCCGGGCAACGGAAGGACCGATGATCTTCCGGCGGCCCCGGTGGTGACGGGAATCGTGCCGGGCTTGAACGACATCCGGATGAGCATCGCGGCGGCCGTGCCGAGCATCCTCGTGCTCAGTCAGACCTGGTATCCGGGATGGAAGGCGCTCGTGGATGGCGAGCCGCAGCCGCTCCTGCGGGTGGATTATGGATTCACGGGGACGGTCGTCGGCCCCGGCATGCATTCCGTCGCTTTCCGGTACGAACCCCGCTCCTTGCGGCACGGGGCCGCCCTCACGGCGGGGGCCCTGCTAATCTGCGCTGGCCTGGCGCTCGGAGGAAGTCGTCGGATGATCATGTGGCGGAGAAAGCGGGGACCGGACAGACCGGACGGGGAACCGTCCGTGTCACCTCCCGCCGAGGAGCGGTCTACGCCCCCGACGCCCGGAGGGCTCTACGACGCGCTTCTGGCCGGCCTCGGCTTCGACTCGGCCCATCCCGGCTGGTTTCCGGCCTTGCGCGAGCTGCATCGTTACTCCCGCTCGAAGCGGCTCCAGCTCTTCCCCGACTTCTTCTACGCGCCCGTGTTCGCGCCCGCCGATCTGCCGGCATCCGTCTGGACCGGGACCTTCCCCGACTGCGGGACGTTCGACCTCGAGGCGCAGCGGGCCTTCCTGCGCGAGACGCCGAGCTTCGCCAGGGACCTCTCGCAATTCCCCTACGACGCGCCGCCGGACGACGCCGCGGGCTACTTCTGGGGCAACGACCAGTTCAGCCACTCGGACGCTTCGCTCTACTACTCGCTGATCCGCCGGTTCCGGCCGGGGCGGATCGTCGAGGTGGGCGCCGGCCACTCGACGAAGCTCGCCGCGAAGGCTATCCGGGACAACGGGACGGGGCGCATCCTGTGCATCGACCCCCACGCGCCGGCCTGGCTGCCCGCCCTCGGAGACTCGATCGAGGTCGTCGCGAAGCCCGTTCAGGAGACGCCGGACTCGGTCTTCCTGGATCTTGCGCCCTCGGACATCCTCTTCATCGACGGGTCGCACATCTCGAAGACCGGATCGGACGTGAACCACCTGTTCCTGCGGATCCTGCCCCGGATACCGAAGGGCGTGATCGTCCACGTCCACGACATCTGCCTGCCCTACGAGTACCCGAAGGCGTGGTCCGAGGACGTCCTGTGCTACTGGAACGAGCAGTACGTCCTCGCGGCGCTCCTCGCCAACAGCGCCAAGTACGAGATCCTCGTCGGCGTCTACTTCCTGCAGCGCACCGACATCGAAGCGCTTCGGCCGTACGTACCGTCGGTCCAGGGAGTCTTCCCGGGCGGCGGCAGCATCTGGCTCCGGGCGCGGGAGTAGGGACGAATCAGAGCGGTCGGCCGGGGGCTTCGCCGTCCGGGGCGCGCCAGCGTTTCCAGATCCTGCGCAGCACGCCGACCTCTTCCTCGGGCTCCGGCTCGGGAATCGGCGCCGCCCCGGGCGGCGGCGCGGCCGCCAGCGCGAGGCCGAGCTCCGCGCGGATCGGATTCATCGCCGAGGCGTGCACCTCGTAGCTGCGGTGGGCCACGCACTCCTTGCAGGCCGGATGAACCTTGCCGTCCCGGATGTGTTCGCGCACGGACTGGAGGGCGGGACCGTTCCAGGCGGTTCCGACGTTCGAGTCGCCATGGAAATCGCCGAGGTCTTCGTGCACCGACATGAAGCAGCAGACCCGAGCCTTTCCGGCGGCCGAGAGGTAGAGCGTCGTCCACGGATAGTGGCAGTACATCGAAGACAGCGTCGTCGAGGGCTCGACCACCGGCGGTGCCGGCACGGCCGGCGCCGGAGCAGTCGCGGCCGCCACCCCGGCACCGGCCTCCGCGGGGACAGGCGCGGGGACCTCGGGCAGGGTGCGGTTGTGAAGCGCCACGCCCGCCGCCTCGGACGGCGCGCCGACGGACCACTCGAAGTCCGGGTTGACGAAGTTCTGGAACGTCGTACCGGTCGGCTCGAGGATCGCTCGCGCCCCCTCCACCGCCGCCTCGAACTCGGCGCGCGGCGCCTTGCTCAGGCGAAATTCCTCGTAGTACGGCGCGTAGGCTCCGGCGGTCTCGAAGAAGTGGTGCAGCGGGTTGACGCCCATGAAGTAGATGCCGAGCGGCGCGAGCTGCCGCGCCAGATCCGGCAGCTCCGAGTAATTGTCGTTCTGCGCCACGAAGTTGACGACGATGCGCGGGAACTCGGACTTGCGGCGCTCCTTCTCGTCGTGGATGAGCTGGAGAACGTGCAGGATCTTCGCGAGGCTCGCTCCCCGAAGCTTGTCCATCGTCTCTTCGGTCGCGCCGTCGATGGAGAAGGTGAGCTGGTCGTATCCGCAGGCCACGAGCCACACGACGTCGGCCGGGCGGATGAGCACGCCGTTCGTGATCCCGGAGAGCCGGCAGCCGTGGTTCTTCAAGACCGTCACGAGCGGCGCGAGCTCCGGGTACAGGAACATCTCGCCGTACCCGAACGTGTAGACCTCGACCGCGGCCGCGAAGAAGTCGTCCATGCGGGCGAGGATCGGCCATGGCAGGTCGCGGCCGTTCTTGGCGAGCGAGGGATCGTAGGAAAAGCCGCACTTCTTGCAGCGCAGGTTGCAGCGCGAGCTGACTTCCAGGAAGAGCTGTACGGGCCGGTTCGTCGCCTCGAGCGAGCCCGCCGCCACGTTGGCGAGATAGAGGTCGTAATTCGCGCGCTTGCCCGCCCCGGGATCCGGGACCGGGTTCGGCCGGGGGGCGGCGTTGGATTCCGCGACGGAGGCTTCCACCGGGCGAATCTACTCCTCTTTGGCGCGAGGCGCTACCCCGGTATCATCCCCCGATGCCCCCCGAGCGGCGCGCTTTCCTGGGCGTCTTCGCGGGTGTCGCCCTCGTCTACCTCTCCCTGTCGCCCTTCACGATCGCGACCATGGGATACGCGGCGGAGGAAGAAGCGGCGTGCCGGCAAGTGCTCTCGGGAACGCCGATCGTCTGGCCGCGCCACGGCGCCGTCGGCCTCGTTTTCCAGTGCCCGTTCGTGGCGCTGGGGCGAGCGGTGGCCGGCCCGTCGGAGTGGTGGGACGATCGGTTCCTCTCCGTGCAGCCCGTGCTCGCGAGCGCGCTCCTGGTCGCGCTGACGTACGCCTGGTGTCGCCGGCTTTCCGGGATCGCGCGATGGAGTTTCCTGCTCGCGCTGGCGATGGCCTTCGGCACGATGATCTGGCCGTACGCCTACATCGGCCTCGAGACAACGCAGTCTCTCTTTCTCCTTGCCGCCGGGTTCCTCGCGCTCGCCTCCGACGAGCCACCGTCCTGGCCGCGGACGATCGCCTTCGGGGTTTGCGCCGCCGTGGCCGTGTCGGCGAAGGCGAACGGCGCGATGCTTCTGCCGGTCGCCGGATACCTCCTGTACGAATACGTTCGGCCGCGGAGCGGTAAGCCCACTCCCGCACGCGCTTCGAAGATCGCCGTCGTGATCCTCCTGGTCGGATCAGTGTTCGCCGCCAACGCGCATGCGCGCTCGCTCTTCTGGCAGACGCGTGGCGGCCTGTCCGCGACCGTCGACGCCGTGTGGACTCGCGACGCCCTCGGCGCCCTGCTCCACTTCGTCGCCTTCCTCGGCTCTCCGAACAAGGGCCTCATCGTTTTCGCGCCGCTGGCGATCCTCGCGCTGTTCGCCGCGCCCCGCGCCCTCGCCGCCAACCGCCGCACGGCCATCTTCGCCCTGCTGACCTTCGCCTGCCTCGCCGGAGGATCGAGCCTGCTGGAAGTCTGGACGGACGAGACCTGGGGGCCGCGCTACCTCCACGCCTGCGTGGCGCCGCTCGTCCTGTGCCTGGCCGCGGCGCGGGGAGCGCGGACCGAATCGCGAGGCTTCCGGACGACGCTTCTCGCCGCGGCGGTGCTGGGGTTCGGCGTCTCGTTCCTGGGCGTCCTCTTTCACTACGGGCGTGTCGCCCGCGCCGCCGTCGAGACCGCGCCGGTGGAGCTCGAGGAGTTCCAGGGAAACCCGCTCTGGAACCACGTTCGATTCAACGCGCGGCTCTTGCGGGTGTGGCTGGCGATGCGCGCCGGCGCGGCGAAGGAGCCCGTGCTCGTGGAGCGGGGCCTTCCCTGGAACTACCGGGTGCCGGTCCGCGCTCCCGAGCGCCGCCCCTTCGACCTTCGGACGATCGCCGTGCCCCAGCCGCTCGTGCTGCGCGCGCTCGGCGGAGCGGACCCGCCCGTCAAGGCCGCGGCCATCCCGGCGTGCGCGGGATTCCTCTTCGCCGGCCTCGCCATCCTGCTTCGGACTGGCCGAAGCCTTCCGCCGGCGTCGACGGCCTAGCCCGCCCCCACCCTGGACTCCACGGCCGCCACGCCCTCGCGCGGCGCGTGCGCCTTCCATTCGACGCCGAACTTCTTCTCGAAGTACGCCTGGTTCCTCTTCCAGAGCCGGTCGTAGTCCTCGGGCGACAGCTTGCGGAAGGCCCCCTGGCCGACGTGGTGCACGTACGCGTCCTCGGCGCAGGCCACGCGGTAGCCCTTCGCGCGCATGCGGACGGCGAAGTCGTCGTCCTCGAACATGCCGATGCCGTAGGCCTCGTCGAGCGGGCCAACCTCGTCGAGCACGCGGCGGCGGGCGGCGACGCAGTACATCGCGGCCACGCCGATGTCGAAGACGCGGCCGCGGAACGAACGGGCGCGGCGCGCGGCATAGCCCGGCAGCTCCCGGATCGAGCCGTAGTCGGGCTCGACGCGGGCCTCGTTGCCGCAGAAGTTCGTCGTCGGGCACAGGAGGCCGATGGAGGCGTCGCGCCCGAGGTGCCCGGCCAGGCGCCCCATCAAACCGGGCGGGACGACCGTGTCGTTGTTGAGCAGGACGACGACCTCGCCGTGCGTCAGCGCGATGCCCTGGTTGTTGGCCGCCGCGAAGCCCCGGTTCTCGCGGTTGTAGACGCACCGGACGCGGGAGTCGGCCGCGGCCACCATCTCGAGATACTCGGGCGTCCCGTCCGAGGAGGCGTTGTCCACGACCACGATCTCGAGCCGCGGCCAGGTCTCTCGCCCGAGAAGGGAGTCGAGGCAGGCCTTGGTCAGGTCGAGGCCGCCGTACGTCACGACCACGACGGACACCGTGGGGTGCGCCTCGGTCAGGCCCTCGTCGATCGCCTCGTAGCGGTTCGACCAGTCGTTCTCCTCGGCGACACGGCGGCGCGCTTCCCGGCGCGGGTCGTCGGCGGGCTCCGCGAGCGCCCGGGAAAGCTGGGCCAGGAACTCGTCGTGCCCGCGCGCGAGATACGAGATCCCGGCGTACGGGAGCAGCTCCGTGCAGGGCCGGCGCGACGACGGGCTTGCCGCCGTACAGGTACTCGTAGAACTTGACCGGGTTCGTGGCCTCGGTGATGTCGTTGACGAGGAACGGAATGATGCAGGCGTCGAAGTTCCACAGGAGCTGCGGCATCTCGTCGTAGGGGCGCTGGCCGAGCAGGCGCACGTTCGGCCGCGCGGCGACGGGAGTCAGATCCACGTCGAACTGGCCGCCGGCGAGCACGATGGTCGCCTCCGGGTGGCGCGCGGCGATCTTCTCGAGCAGCGGCACGTCCACCCAGGAGGCGAGCGCTCCGTAGTAGCCGATGACCGGGTGGCGCACCTTGCCGAGGACCTCGTTGGCGGCGAAGCGTGTCCGGTAGTGCTCGGCATCCATCGCGTTCCTGGCGAGGATGAGGCGCGGCGCCGCCGCCTTCCACTTCTCCTCGAGGCGGTCGGCCGACACGATCGTGGCGTCGGCGCCGCGGACGAGCTTTTCCTCGAGCGCGAGGACGCTCGACCCGAATCCCGGGAAGTTCGTCCACTCGTCCATGCAGTCGTAGGCGATCCGCCAGCCGAAGCGCTCGCGGAGCCGCTCGGCGAGCGGCGCCCAGAACGGGATCTGCACGAAGCAGACCGCATCGCCCATGGAAAGATCGGCCGCGAGGGCTTCGAAGGACTCGACGAGAGCGTCCACGTCGGCGGCGTCTAGCCGGCCCCCGTAGACATCGAGCGAGCGCCGCGCGCGCAGCCGCAGCTCCCCCACCCGCTCGGCCTTGCGCGCCAGGTCCCAGGCGGGGCCGCCGGGCGAAAGAAACTGCGTCGTCGAGAGATAGAAGACGCGGTGGCCGTTTCTCCCGAACTGGGTCGCCAGCTGCTGCGGGCGTTGGAACCGGAAGTCCCAGTCGATGATCGAGAAGACGATGGCGTCGTAGCGACCCTCGGGCTCCATCGGAAGGGCATCGGTGGTGCGCCGGGCCGACGGCTCGTTGCCCGCATCGAGCCGCACGAGCGCGTCGGCAGGGGCAACGGGCGCGGCCCGGCGAAGGCGGCGCGCCAGCGAGCGCGGGAGCAGACGCGATCCCACGGTGTAGAGCGGTGTCCCCGGCGCCGTGAGCTTGCCCGCGGCGGTTCGCAGGCGATCCGCGGTCTTCCGAAGCCGCCCGAGGCGGGATCTTTCCCAGCGCTCGAGCTCCGCGAGCGCCAGACCGAGGTGTTGGTCGCGCCCCTCCGACACGGCGCGTTCGCGAGCGAGCTCTTTCTCCACGCGAGCGATCTCTTTCTCCAGCGCGGCGACTCGCTCGACCCTCTCGGCGATGATCCGCTCGCGCTCGGCGACCTCGCCGCGGAGGAACTCGATTCCTTCCTTCTGCTCGCGCACGACGGCGTCGAGGCGGCGGATCTCCCGGACGCGCGCCGCAATCGCGTCGTCCGCGGCCCGGTCCGGGACGGCGGGCTCCGCGGCACCGCGCGCGCGAAGCGGCAGGGCCTCGATCCGGGCGCTCAGCGTTTCGTACCGCGCCTGCCACGTGTTGTCCCGCGCGATCCGGCGGCGCCGGGCCGCGAGCGCCTCCCCGCCCCCGTCCCGGACGAGGGACTCGAGCGCGGCGGTGAACTCCTCCGCCGTGTCGTAGAGCGCGATGACGTCCGCGAAAGGCTCGAGCTCGGGCAGGCGCCGCGCGACGACGGGCTTGCCCGTGGCGAGGTACTCGTAGAGCTTCACGGGGTTGGTCGCCTCGGTCAGCGGCGTGCGCGCGAACGGGATCGTGCAGACGTCGAAGCCGGCCACGTACTCGGGCAGCTTCGCGTACGGCACCTCGCCGAAACGGTGCACGTTCGGCCGGCCCTCCAGGCTTTCGAGCGACGCGCCCCGCGTGTCGCCGACGAGGACGAACGACCAGTCCGGGTGGCGGCGGGCCGCCAGCGCGACCGCTTCGGCGTCGAACCAAGAAGCGATGGCGCCGTAGTAGCCGACGACCGGGCGCGCGAGCTTCGCGAGCGGGCCCGTGGAGCGCGGCGGCAGGCTCGCGAAATGGGCCTCGTCGGCCGCATTCGGGAGGCGCAGGGCGTCGGCGCGGGTCTTGCGGACCTTCTCGAAGAGCGGTCCCGAGGTCGCGAGGACGAGGTCGCTCTCGACGAGCAGCCGGCGCTCGTCCTCCGGCGTCCGGGCGCCGTGCGTCCCGAAACCCGTGTGCTCGTCCATGCAGTCGTAGATCGCGCGCCACCCGAAACGTTCGCGCAGCGCGCGGGCGAGCGGCTCCCACGAGGGGTATTGCACGAAGATCACGGGGTCCCGGAAGCGGCACGCCTCCGACAGCAGGACGACGCCCGCGAGGGCCTGCGCGAGGCTCTCCCCCGAGAGGCTCCCGCCGTAGAGCTCGAAGTCGTGCTCGCCCGGCAGCGCGACCTCGAAGACCCCCTCGGCCGCCTTCTCGAGCGTCGGCTCGCGATCGAGGCCCTGGAATCCGGTCTTCGCGTAGAAGACGCGGTGGCCGTCGGCCGCGAACCGCGACAAAAGCTGCTGCGGGCGCTGGAAGCGGAAGCCCCAGTCGATGATCGGCAGGCAGAGGACGTCGAACCGCTCCGCGGGCGGCAGGATCGCGACGCTTTCGGAAAGTGGTCGGCTCAGGAGCCGTATCTTGCCACGCCCGCCGCCGGGCAAGAAAAAGGCCCGGCGGACCCGAGGGCCCGCCGGGCATCAAACCGGAGGCTGGCCTAGAAGCTGAGCCGGGCGCCGAAGCGCACGATGCGGGGGCTCTGCATCTCGATGATCGAGTTGTAGGCCGCGACGTCGACGCGCGCGTTGCGCTGAAGAATCGTTCCCTGGTTGAGGGCGTTGAACACGTCCGCGGCGATCGTGATCTCGAGCGGCTTGACCGTGATGACCTTCTCGAGCCTCAGGTCGAGCTCGTACACGCTGCCGTACCGGTTGCTGGAGAGCTTCCCGATGATGTTGTCGCGCGGGCCGAGGCCGTCGCCCGGATCGAAGCGGTAGTAGTTGATGTAGGGATAGCCCTCGCGCCCGAAGAAGTTGCCGGCCACGGCGAACCCCGCCGGGAGCTGGTACAGGGCGCCCACGTTGAAGAGCCAGCGCGAGTTGAGGAAGACCTCGTTGCGCGCGCCGCTCGATGCGCCCGCGGGCAGGGCCGCGATGTCGTTGCCGGCGCACGTCGAGCCCGTCGGGATGCCGACCGGGGTGCCGGGCCAGAGCTCGTTGTTGCCGCCGCGGTCGCTCGTCGGGTCGTAGCAGGACCCGGCGCCGCCGTTCTGGTTCCAGATCTGGTAGGTGCCGCCGCCGCGGATGAGCCACTTGTTGGACAGCCGCTTCTGGAAGGTCAGGTCGACGCCGTTGTACGTCGTGTTCCAGTTCGGGCGGTTGCTCACCGTGATTCCCGCGGGGACGGGGACGCCGGGCTTCAACTGGTAGTACGGGATGTCGAAGGGCTGACCGTTGTAGAGAGTGCCCGTGAGCTGGCCGCCGACCTCGTAGTCGGCCTCGGTCAGGCCCGTGCGGTGCGGATAGATCGCCCCGTCGTACTTGCGATAGGTGTAGGCCACGCCCACGACGAAGTCCTGCATGAACTCCCGCTCGATGCCGGCGATGACCTCCGTCGTCTTTCCCGCCTTGAGGTTCGGGTCGATGCGGTTGGGCGAGATGGCCGAGCCGGGGTTCGAGGGATCGACGCCGTAGCTGCCCACGAGCTGGTTCAGGTTGAGCTCGTCGCGGGTGATGACGTTGTCGTGGTTGGCGTCGTTCCAGTAGTAGTAGAGGCCCGAGAGCGCGCCGGCGTTGATCAGCGCCACCGTTCCCGCTCCCAGCTGGTCCGCGTACTGCGAATAGCTCGCCCGCAGCAGGGTCTTGTTGTCCTTGCCGAGCGCGTAGGTCAGGCCGACGCGGGGCACGAAGTTCTCCCACTGGAAGGGCTGCCGGCTGCCGAAGGTCACGACCTGCGGGAGCAGATCGGGGATGACCGGATTGGCCGGCGTCGTCGAAGCGTTGTTGCGGCCTTCCTGGACGTCGTACCGGACCCCGGCGTTGATCGTCAGGTTGCCGAGCGTCAGGGTGTCCGACAGGTAGCCGTTCCAGTACTGCATCGTCGTGTTGACGACGGCGTCGCGCGTCATGATGGCGACCGGCGCGTTGAAGTCCGCGTAGTCGCCGTAGTTGCCGTTGCCCGGCCAGGACGACGTCGAGTTCACGTCCGTCGTGCGGTAGGTGAAGCCGAACTTCAGCTCGTGGCCGAGGTTGCCGGTGTTGAAGAAGTAGGACCCGGTGGCCGTCGCCTGCTGCTGCGGGCGCACGGTGTCGGCGAAGAGGTAGCTCCCGATGTACTGGCCGTCCGGGTTGATGTAGAGGTTGTTGACGTCCGTGCCGCCCTGCGGCGTCAGCGAGAAGCCGCTCGACACGGACGAGTACGCCGCCGTCGCGAAGAGCGAAGAGGAGAAGACCTGGGAGACCTCGCCCTTCCAGATCGTCGTCGGGCCGGTCTGGTTCCAGGAGGCCGGCGGCGGGCGCGTGAAGCTGACGTTGCGGCCGAACTTCTCCTTGTTGCCGTTGCTGAACGTGCCGGTCAACGACGTCGCGTCGAAGGCCTGGAAGTTGATCTTCGCGTTGTAGTCGATCAGGGTCGTGTTGTCCGGATTGCCCTGCGCGTTGAAGAGGTTGATCTGGTTGCGGCCCGCGGCGCCCCACGCCCACAGGCGGTCCTTCCACAGGGGTCCGCCGAGCTCGATGCCGTAGTCCTGCACCTCGTTGATGCGGTTGCCGCCGTTGGTGACGCCCTGGGCCTGGTCCTCGGGCGTGACGTTGTTCCACTGCAGGGAACCGTCGGCCAGGTAGTACCGGGCCGAACCGTGCACGTCGTTGGTGCCGCGCTTGGTAACGAGGTTCAACTGCACGCCCGGCGAGGCCGCCGTGACGTCGCTGCCGCCGGTCGTGGCCTGGATCTCCTCGAAGGACTCGAAGTCGTAGTACGTGGGCGAGGAGCCGAGGGCGCCCATGTCCGTGATCGTCGACGCCGTCCACGTTCCAGGTGTTCTGGCCGGAGTCGGCGCCCTTGCCGACGTAGGTGGACTGCTGGCCGCTCTCGTTGCCGCCGACGTTGACGCGGTCGAGCTGCACGCCGGGAACGGTCGAGAGGATGACCCACGGATCGCGGGCCGTCGGAATCGCCTGGAGCTCGGTCTGATCCACGACCGCGCCGGTCTGGATCGAGCGCGTGTCGAGAAGAGCCGGCTCGCCGCTGACGGTGACCGTCGCCTCGACGCTCGAGATCTTCATCTGCGTGCTGGTCTCCGTGTTCTGTCCGACGGAGACCTTCACGTCGGGCTTCGTCACGAAGGTGAAGCCCTGGAGCTCGTACTTGAGGGTGTAGACGCCCGGCGAGAGGTTCGGGAACCGGTACTCGCCGCGGGCGTCGGTCGTCTGGCTACGCGGCGCGCCGATGCCCGTGAGAGTCACGGTGACGCCGGGCAGGCGCGAGCCCTGCTCGTCCGTGACGAAGCCGATGATGTTGCCGGTCAGCTGCTGCGCGGCGGCGCCTCGCGCCAAGGCGAGCAGGACGGCCAGCGCCGCCGCCCACCTCCATGCCGGCCCGGGGCGGGATCTGGGGTTCGCGTTCATTCTCGTCATTCCTCCTTACGCCGTGCCTCACGCCGGCGTGCGCTTCTGGAGAGCAACGCCGGTGCCACGAGGTCTTCGAGGCCGCGCGGTTCGAGGGTGCCGGCGAGGAGGACGAGAAGCGCGACGCGGCGGACCAACCGCGGGCGCGCGCAACGGCGCGAAGGGCGAAATCCGATCCGCCGGATGGGCGCTCGAAGATCCGGAGAAATGCCACGCCGGTCAAAGCGGGGACGAAAGGGGCCGGCGCTCGGACGACCTCTCCGAAGACGAGGACTTCGAAGCGGCCGGCGTCCGCGTCGCCGGCCGCTCTCCGGAGAATTGGACGCGGCGCCGGCGAAAAAGCGAAACGGCCGCCCGCGATGGCGGCCGACGTGGAAACTTCTTCGAAAAAGTTGGCCGAAAGGGCCCGATCAGCGGACGGCCGGGGCTCCGGCACGGCCCGGAAGGGGCCTCTCGCCCTTCTCGAGCCGCCTGGCGAAGACGGCGTCGAGCGAGATCGGGCCGGCGCCGTACGCGCCGAGCCAGAGCAGGAGCGCGATGTACAGGTACTCCGCCGTCGCGAAGAGGTCGGAGAGCTCGTGGATGTCTTCCTTCTTCGCGGTCAGGATGGCCACGAGCATCGTGGCGACGAGCGGCAGGCTCGCGACCCGCGTGAAGAGGCCGATCAGGATCAGGGCGCCGCACGCAAACTCCGCCGTCGCGGCCAGCGGCGCCTGGAACTGCGGAGCCGGAATGCCGAGGCTCGTGAAGTACGCCACGACCTTCGGCAGGTTGGTCAGCTTTCCCCACCCCGACTGCAGGAAGATCCAGCCGATCGTCAGGCGCGCGACCAGCGGCGGGAGCCACTGGAGCGACGACGAAACCGAGTGGACGAGGCGGCGCAGTCGCGAGGCGCGGTCGGTGAAAGTTGGCATGCGCGCTCCCCCTCTTTTCCCTGAAGCCTATCCCGCGGCCCGGGTCAATCCGTCAGAACCAGCGGTACTGGTAGGTCAGGCCGACGGTCGTGAAGTCCTGGCCGATACGGACGGACGCGCCCTTGGACCAGGCCACCTTGAGCATGTGCCCGTGGCCGAGCGAATACGCCAGCGTCGTGCCAATGCGCGTGTTCTGCAGGCGGTCTACGTCGGACACCCCGTCCAGGCTCGTCTGCCCCCCCGAATACCACGTTCCGTCGAGAGCGAGCCAGAGAACGGGCAGGAAGGCGTAGATGACGTGCCCCTGGAGAACGAGAATCGGGTCCTGCGTGCGCCGGTGGCCCCCGAAGAAATCGTCGTTTGCCGTAAAGAACCAGGCTCCCGTGTAGAACTCGAACGTCCACTTGCCGACCGGATGGACGAATCCGAGCTCCGGCTTGAATGACCATCGGTTGGTCCCGATGTTGATGAGCTTCGTGCCGTCGTACTGGCCCGTGGGCATCATGACGTTCAGACTTGCTCCCAGCGTCGTCCCCGGAGCCGTATGCGCGAACTCCTTCGGAGTCAGCGCCGGCGCGCCGAGGATGTTCGTGGCGAAGCGAAACTGCATGTCCCCCTGCCCCGAGCGCGTCACCGTCCGCGTCTCTTCGCCGACGTCGCCGGTCACCTTCGCCCAGACGTAAGGAAGCGTCACGAGAGCGCTCGCGGAGCGGCCGAAGAAGGAGAACGTGCGGTTGTAGAACGCCGCGAGGCCGTCGATCTTCGCGTCCACGTTCCGGAAGGGAAGGGACGGATCGGTGATGACCGCGCCGGTCTGGTAGACGAACGGCACCCCGACGATGTTGACGCCGACGGGACTGGGCGCGTACGCCCGCGGCTCGAGCTGCTGCGCGGACGAAATGGCGGCGCCGGCGAAAAGCAGTGCCGTCGCAGGCGGCAGCCAGCGCCGTCCGGTACGAGCCCTATCCGCCATTCGGATCGACGTTTAAGTTCAAGCGCCGAGCGCGGCGCGAATGGACGCGGTTCTCATGTCAGTCTGCAATAGTAACTGTCGTTCAACGGGCGGTCGAACCGCCGCGAGACCCCCGGGCGAGCAGCAGCGCGACGACGGCGTGCAGCACGACGGCCGGCCACAGCAGCGGGCCCGCCATGCTCCAACCCGCGCCGACCCAGGCGAGGTACAGGGCGATCGCCGCGTTGTAGACCAGCATCGCCCGGGAAGCCTGGGGCCCTGCCCCGGCGCCCCCGCGCCCCGGCCAGCACCCCAGCCCGAGCGACAGGATCGCGATGCCGAAGCAGCGGGCGACCGCCGGTCCCGCGCCGGTCAGGTCGTTCCCGAGCAACAGCCGGACGACGAGCCTCGGATCCGCAATCGCGGCGAGGCCGGTGGCAGCCTCCACGACCGTGGTGAAGGCGAGGATCTTCCTCGAAGTACCCGTTACACCCACGACTCTCCTCCCGCCGGAGTAGCCGGCGGCGCCGCCGACGCGACGCCGCCGCCCTCCGTTCCCGGCCCCAGTCTAGTCGGACGCCTTCGCGATCGCGACCTGCGCCTTCTTCTGGTCGGCCTCCGCCAGCTGCGACGGGCCCGAGCTTGAAGGTGAGCTTGTCGATCTTGCCGGTGAAGCGGAACGGGACCTGGTAGCTCTCCTCGATCGGAGTTCGCAGATCGACGCCGACATCGAAGGTCTCGTCGGCCGGCAACAAGAACGGGATCGTGTGCTCGAGCTTCTTGGTTGCAAGCTCGTGGCCGTCGACGATGAGAATCCCGGTCCCGCCCTTCGCGATGCCCGGGCCGTCATAGTGAAAGTTGAACTCGAGGGTGTGCTTGCCTTCCGAGAGCGAATCGCCCATCCAGTCGCGGGCCCCCACGCCGCCCTCCCAGCGAAACCGCTCGAGGTCGAGGAGGTTGTAGACGAAGACCGGCTTACCCTTGAGAAGCATCAGGGCGAAACCACCGAAGCGTCCGCCTGCGGTAACGATCATGCCTTCGGCCCCACCCTTCGGGACCTCGATCTCGGCCGTGATCGTGAAGGACTTGTTCAGGATGTCCGGCGCGTTCCCGAGCGGAATCGCGGGGTTTTCGCCCACGTAGGTGAACACCGTCTTTCCCGCTACGGCGCTCGGTCGCGGCTCGATCGCGCGCGCAAACGAGGAGTTGGCTAGCGGAAACACGCCGTACTTCTCCGCCTCCTGCTGGAACAGAGCCTGCAGCTCCTTGAGCTTTGCCGGGTTCTTCGCAGCGAGATCGTCGGCCTGCGAGTAATCCTCGGCGAGGTTGTAGAGCTCCCACTTGTAGTCCTTGACGTCCGGCATCTTCGCGTTCAGCTGCCAGGGCGGCACCGGAGGCGTCGTGTTGGCATACCAACCGTCGTGGTAGATCCCGCGGTTGCTCATCAACTCGAAGTACTGGGTCTGGCGCGTCGAGGGCGCCTTCGCATTCGCCTGATCAAACGTATAGGCCATGCTTACGCCCTCGATCGGCTTCTGCTTGATGCCGTCGACCATCTCGGGCGCCTTGATTCCCGTGGCTTCCAGGATCGTGGGCACGATGTCGATGATGTGGTGGAATTGGGTGCGAATCCCGCCCACGTCCTTGATGTGGCCGGGCCACGAGATCGCCAGGCCCTGCCGCGTCCCGCCGAAGTGCGACGCCACCTGCTTCGTCCACTTGAACGGGGTGTCGAAGGCCCATGCCCACGCCACCGCCATGTGCGGGTAGGTCGACGACGAGCCCCATTCCTCGAGGTGCAGCAGCTGCAGGGCCTCGGGGACGTCCAGGATGCCGTTGTAGGCGGTGTACTGATTGAACGTGCCCTCGAGGGTGCCTTCGGGGCTCGTGCCATTGTCGCCGTCGATGTAGATGATCAACGTGTTGTTGAGCTTGCCCATGTCCTCGACGGCCTGGATCACGCGGCCGATCTCGTAGTCGGTGTAGGCCGTGTATCCGGCATAGACCTCAGCCTGGCGGGCATAGATCTTCTTCTTCACGATCGACAGCGAGTCCCAGGTCGGAAGCTCCTTCGGCCAAGGGGTGAGCTTCGCGTTCGCCGGGATCACGCCGAGCCGCTTCTGGTTGGCGAAGATCTCCTCGCGCATGACGTTCCAGCCCTTGTCGAATTTCCCTTTGAATTTCTCGATCCACTCCTTCTTGGGCTGGTGCGGCGAGTGGCTTCCGCCGGGAACGTAGTAGACGAAGAAGGGCTGGTCGGGCGCCGCGGCGTTCAGGCCTCGCATGTGCGCGATCGCCTCGTCCGCCAGGTCCGTCGTGAGGTTGTAGCCGGGCTTGCCAATCCACGGAAAGATCTGTGTGTGATCCTGAACGAGGTACGGCTCCCACTGATCCGTCTCGCCGCCCATGAAACCGTAAAAGTACTGGAAGCCCATGCCCGACGGCCATTGATCGAACGGGCCCGACAGGCTGTACTGGAAGCCCGGCGTGTTGTGGTTCTTGCCGAACCAGGACGTGGCGTAGCCGTTGCCGCCGAGGATCCGGCCGATCGTCGCGTTGTCCGGACCGATGATGGAGTCGTAGCCCGGATAACCCGTCGACAGCTCCGTGATCACGCCGAAGCCCACCGCGTGGTGGTTGCGGCCCGTGATCAACGCCGCGCGTGTGGGCGAGCACAACGCCGTCGAGTGGAACTGCGTGTAGCGCAGGCCGTTCTTCGCAATGCGGTCGAGCGCCGGCGTCGGAATGACGCCGCCGAACGTGCCTGGGACGCCGTACCCCTGATCGTCCGTCATGATGAGCAGAACGTTCGGCGCGCCCTTCGGCGGCACGATTCGCGGCGGCCACCAGGACTTCGAATCGGTGGCGCTTTCCTTGATCACGCCGCCGAACTTCGGCGGCGGCGGCGGGAGCTGCTGCCCGCTGATCGTGGTCGTGGCGCTCGGCGAGCCGAGCTCGCCCGTCACTACCTGAGCGGCCAGCGGCGCGGCCACGACAAAAACGACACCCGCAACGACTGCAAATCGACTACCGCGCAGCTTCATGCCCCTGTCTCCTCTGATTTTCCGCAATCAGATCACAGGAGGGGCCCGGTCAGATCCTTGCAGGGGTAAATTCCGGATGAGAGCCAAAAGGCGCCACGGTGCGGGGGGCTCGGAGTTTAGCCCGCCGTCACCTGGCAATACGCCTTGATGACTCCGTTTCCGGATGTGAGGTGTCCGATCAGCTCGCGGTAGTTCTCGAGCCCGCGGACCGGATGGGTCAGGAGCTGCGCGAGCCAGCCCGGGTACTCGGCCTCGGCCTGGGACATGTCCGACACGCCCGTGCTCGAAGTCCTCGCGGTTGGCGTTGACGGTGCCGACCATGCACCTTGTTGCCGAGCACGAAGTCGAGGTTGATCGCGGTCGGCGGGACCTCGACCGTGCGGTCGCCGCCGGTGACGCTGACCAGCACGAGCACGCCGTTCTTGCCGAGGGCCTGCATGCCCTCGAACACCAGCGGCGAGTACCCGGTGCCCTCGAAGATCAAGTCGAAGCGGCCCGTACTTCGGCCGCGTCGCCGTGAGGCAGCGCGCCGCCGTGTCGACACGTAGCGCGCGCCGATCGCCTCGACCAGGTCCGAGTTGAGGTACGGCGCGGCGTGCGGCCGAAGGTCGTGACCTCGAGCCCGCGCAGCCGCAGGACCAGCGTGGCCAGCAGGCCGAGCGTGCCCGTGCCGATCACCGCGGCCCTCCGCGGCCGCCACACCCTCAGCCGGCGCTGGATCTCGTAGGCCTGGGCGATCGCCTTCTCCGCGACGCGTCGTCGGCTCGAGCAGCACGCCGACGTCCTTGAGCCCGTGCGGCACCTTGACGATGAACTCGACGTCGTCGACGTAGTACTCGGTCAGGTAGCCGTGGCGCAGGTTGATGCCGCGCTCGAAGTACGACGTCGTCGGTCGTCATGTCCTGCAGGCCGATCGCGTCGTAGAGGCTCGCTCCCGGGCGCCGCACCGTGGCGACGACGTAGTCGCCGGACAGCTCGGTGACCGTCGGGCCGACCGCCTCGACCTGGCCGAAGCCCTCGTGGCCGATGATCGAGGAAGTCGAGCCCGGCGGAGGGGCGCCGTACTCGGCGGCGTTGATCTCCTTGTCGGTGCCGTCGACGCCGACGCGCAGGACCTTGACGAGGACGCCGCGGCCGTCCGGGACCTCGTCGAGCGACGGGCGGGGAGCATCGCGCGAGATGGATGCTGTTGGGCTTTCCGGGAATGACGGCGATGGCCTTCATGGCTTTTCCTCCGCGGCCTACTCGCCGCTCTGCTGGATCAGCTTGGCGACGAGGCCGGTCCAGCCGGTCTGGTGGCTGGCGCCGAGGCCGGCCCCGTTGTCGCCGTGGAAGTACTCGTAGAACAGCATGTGGTCGCGCCAGTGCGGATCGTTCTGGAGCGTCTCGCGTGCCGCCGAAGACCGGCCGGCGGCCCTCGGTCGTCGCGCAGGAAGATGCGCGATCAGCCGCGCGCGAGAGCTCGGCCGCGACCTCCCAGAGCGTGCAGCTGCGGCCCGAGCCGGTCGGGCACTCGACCTTGAAGTCGTCGCCGAGATAGTAGTGGAACTTCTGCAGCGACTCGATGATCAGGAAGTTGACCGGGAACCAGACCGGCCCGCGCCAGTTCGAGTTGCCGCCGAACAGGCTCGGTCGCGGACTCGGCCGGCTCGTAGTCGACCCGGTGCTCCTGCCCGTCGACGTCGAGGACGTACGGATGCTCGCGGTGGAAGCGCGAGAGCGCGCGGATGCCGTACGGCGAGAGGAACTCGCTCTCGTCGAGCATGTACCGGCAGGACTGCGTCGCAGCCGATCGCGGTCGACGAGCGAGAGGAACCGCCGCACCTTGCCGTCCGCCGTCGTCTGCGTCTCGACGTGCTGCGGCGAAGCTCGGGCCGGTTCTCGATGAACCACTGCATGCGCCGCTTGAAGCCGGGCAGCCGGTCGCAGAGCTCGGAGCTCGAGCGTCTCGACCGCGAACAGCGGGATCAGGCCGACCATCGAGCGGACCTGCAGCGGGAACGTGCGGCCGTCGCGGCAGGTGCAGCACGTCGTAGTAGAAGCCGTCCTCGCTCGTCCCAGAGCTCGATGCCCTGGCCGCCGATGTTGTTCATCGCGCGCGCAGATGTAGACGAAGTGCTCGAAGAACTTGGACGGCGACGTCCTCGTAGGCGGAGTCGTCGCGGGCCAGCTCGAGGGCGATCGCCAGCATGTTCAGGCAGTACATGCCCATCCAGCTCGTGCCGTCGGACTGCTCGATGTGGCCGCCGGTCGGGCAGCGCCGCGCTGCGGTCGAAGACGCCGATGTTGTCGAGGCCGAGGAAGCCGCCCTGGAAGACGTTGTTGCCTTCGGCGTCCTTGCGGTTCACCCACCAGGTGAAGTTCAGCAGCAGCTTGTGGAAGACGCGCTCCAGGAACTTGCGGTCGCCCTGCCCGCTGCGCTTCTGGTCGATCTTGTAGACGCGCCAGGCGGCCCAGGCGTGCACGGGCGGGATTCACGTCGCCGAAAGTCCCACTCGTAGGCCGGCAGCTGCCCGTTCGGGTGCATGTACCACTCGCGCAGCAGCAGCATCAGCTGCTCCTTGGCGAAGTCCGGGTCGATGAGGGCGAGCGGGATCGCAGTGGAACGCCAGGTCCCAGGCGGCGTACCAGGGGTACTCCCACTTGTCGGGCATCGAGATGACGTCGGCGTTGTAGAGGTGCGTCCAGTCGCTGTTGCGGCCCGCCAGGCGCTCGCTCGGCGGCGCGGGCCCCTGCCGGGTCGCCGCGCAGCCAGCGCTGCACGTCGTAGTGGTAGAACTGCTTGGTCCAGAGCAGGCCGGCGAAAGCCTGCCGCTGCACGCGGCGCGCGTCCTCGGACGAGGTCGGGCGTGGCCACCGTCGCGTAGAACTCGTCGGCCTCCCGGATGCGATCCGCGAAGACCGCGTCGAACTCGGCCCCGAACGGGCTGCCATCGGCGCGACGCTCGCGCCGTTGGTCAGGCGCAGGCGCACCACCGCGGACTCGCCGCGCCGGAATCGTCAGCGACGTAGTGCGCCGCGGCCTTGGTGCCGCGCGCTCGGGGTTGACGGCGCCTTGTTCGCCGTGGACCACGTGATCGTGGATGGCGTCCTTGACGTAGGCCGAGTCGGCGTCGGTGCCGCAGAGCCGCCGCGCGTTGGATCTCGTTCTCCGTGAACAGCAGCTCCGGGCTTGCCCTCGCACAGCGAGCTCCAGCGCGCCCGTAGTACTCGCTGTCGAGGTCGATCGTCGCGCGGCCGCGGCGCGCCTCGCCGCTGCCGCAGGCGTTGACGCCGCGCGCCGAGTCCCCAGGACCAGGTGTTGCGGAACCAGATCGTCGGCAGCACGTGCAGCGGTCGCCGCCTCCGGCCCGCGGTTGGCGACGCGTCATGCGAACGAGGATGTCGTCGGGCGACGCCTTGGCGTACTCGACGTAGACGTCGAAGTACCGGTCCTCGTCGAAGACGCCCGTGTCCAGCGAGCTCGTACTCCGGATCCCGCCGGCCGCGGCGCCGGTTCTCGTCGAGGAGCGGCTCGTACGGGAACTCGCGCCTGCGGATACTTGTACAGCGCCTTCATGTAGGAGTGCGTCGGCGTGCGAGTCGAGGTAGAAGTAGTACTCCTTGACGTCCTCGCCGTGGTTGCCCTGCGTGCCCGGTCAGGCCGAAGAGCCGCTCCTTGAGGATGGGGTCGCGCCCGTTCCAGAGGGCGATCGCGAAGCAGACGAACTGGTGGCGGTCGCAGATGCCCACGAGGCCGTCCTCGCCCCAGCGGTAGGCCCGCGAGCGGGCGTGGTCGTGCGGGAAGTAATCCCAGGCGCTGCCGTCCGCGCTGTAGTCCTCGCGCACCGTGCCCCACTGCCGCTCGGTCAGATACGGCCCCCAGCGCTTCCAGTTCTTGTTGCGGCGGCCGTCCTCTTCGAGGCGCACACGTTCGGGATCGAGGTTCCTGGCCATGCTGGACCTTGGATGTCGCGGCCGTCTTCCGGTTTCAGGTCCCCGCGCCGGAGCCTCGCGCGAGGAAGAGCCGGTCGATGCGCAATAGCTCGCCGACCGACCAGGCCTGGAAGGGGCAGCCCCGCGGCACGTGCGGCGCGTCGGCGTCGGCGATCTCCGAAACGTGGCCGAGACCGGCCTCGTCGAGGTGCCGGATCAGGGGTTCGCGGAAGCGGGCGCGCGCCTCTTCGCGGGCCTCCTCCGTCCCGCCCCGCACGCGCACCCAGGCGTCCACGAACGCGCCGGCGAGGTAGGGCCAGACGGTGCCCCGGTGATACGCGCCGTCGCGCTCGAGCGGGCCGCCTTCGTAGCGGCCGACGTACGCGGGATCGTCGGGCGCGAGGGTCCGCAGGCCGAGCGGCGTCGAGAGGCGCGCCTCGACGGCGTCCACGATCCGGCGCGCCCTCTCGCCTTCGACGAGCGGAAACGGCAGACCCGCCGACCGCGAAGATCTGGTTGGGGCGCAGCGTCGCGTCCACGGTTCCGGGAGCATGATCGGGGTCGACGACGTCGTAGAGGCAGCCGGCGGCCTCGTTCCAGAAGCGTTCGTGAAAGGACGCGAGGGCCCGCTCGTGCAGAGGCTTCCACTCGTCCGAGAACGCGCTGCCGATCCAGAGCGCGTTCAGCCACAGGGCCTGCACCTCGACGGGCTTGCCGATCCGGGGCGTGACGACCCAGTCTCCCACCTTCGCGTCCATCCAGGTCAGCTGGACGCCGGGCTGCCCCGCGGCGAGCAGGCCGTCGGCGTCGGCCTGGATCCGATATCGCGTCCCGCGCGAGTAGCCCGTCAGGATCGCCTCGATCGCGCCCTGGAGGCGCGACACGGTCGCCCGCGACGCCGGCCGGCCGGCCGCGGCCATGGCCTCGAAGTAATCGTAGACCGCGACGACGTACCAGAGCGACGCGTCGACCGAGTTGTACTCGGGCTCGGAGCCCTTGTCGGGAAAAAGATTTGGCAGCATGCCCTCGGAGACGGCGCCGGCCCATTCCGAGAGGATCCCCTCGGCCTCGGCCAGGCGGCCGGTCGCGAGACACAGGCCGCGGAGCGCGATGAACGTGTCGCGGCCCCAGTCGGTGAACCACGGGTACCCCGCGACGATGGTCCGACCCGAGCCGCGGCGCACGAGATACGCGTCGGCCGCGCGATCGAGCCGATCGACGAACGAGGCCCGCCGCGTTCTCTCGGACGCCCTCAGCGCCTCGAGAGCGGCAGCGGCGCCGCCGGCACCGAGCGCGCCTTCGTGTCCCTCGGCGGCCGCGAGCCAAACGCCCTCCCCTCGCGTGAGATCGAAGCGATATTCGCCCGGCGCCGCGAGGTCTTCGGAAAAGTCGAGGCCCCGCGCCTTTTCCTCGGCGTAGAGGAAATGGCGGTACCACTCGGGCGCGGGGGCATACGCGCCGTTTGACCGGACGAGCACCGCCGGGACGTCCGGGTACGGCCGGAACTGCTGGGCGCCGTCGGCTCGCGCGTCGGCGTCGAAGCGGAAGGACGGGTTCTCGTGGTGGAGCGAGTGGTAGTCGCGCCCCGACAGGAACGGGCGGACGGCGAGCGTCACGGAGCCGGTGCCCGACAGGAGCTTCCAGGACACGGCCACGGCGGACGCACCCTTCGGGACCAGGATCTCCTGCGCGACCCGCGTTCCGTCCGCCAGCTCGTAGACCCACCGGGGCCATGGCTCGATCGTAAAGCTCGCGATCCGCGCCGCGCCGTCGGGGTGCGTCACGTCGGGCACGTAGGCCTGCGACGAGATGGCGTACCGCCCGGCCGATGTCTCGACCCAGGCGTCGAAGCCGTTGACGAGCACGAGGCGCCCGGTCGGCGGCGTCCGCGCCGTCAGGAGAAGGGCGTGGTAGCGGCGCGTCCGGATGCCCGACGCCGTGCCCGACGCAAACCCGCCGAGCCCGTCGGCCTCCAGCCACTCCCGGGACGACGGGTCGCTCATGGGGAGAGCGTATCTCCGGTCAGGCCGCCGAAGCTCGCCGGCGCGGCAACTCGATCTCGACCGGGCGGACCGTCACGCCGCCGCAGGTGCCGCAGGCGTACACGTCGGCGAGGATCCCGGCGAAGTCTTCGTCGCGGGCGTAGGGACCGTCACCCGCCCAGCCCAGATCGAGCTTGTCCATCTGGACCTTCATCAGGTCTCCGCAGCGCCGGCACTGAACCGCGTTTCCGTTCGACATGTCCACTTCGCCTCCGCTCGATTCGATGCCGGCGCGCGCCGGTCGTTTCGCCCGGGGCCGGCTACTGGACCAGCGCGAGCTCATGGCCGTCGGGGTCCGCGGCGAGGATTCCGTCCGAGAACCCGAGCTCGGCGCCCGGAAGCCGCACCGAGCCCGACGACAGAACCGTCGCGCGGACCGAACGCAGGGCGGCCTCGGCGGCCTCGACGTCGCGCAAGCGCAGGCGGGTTTGCCAGGCCGCCAGGTCGTTCGGCCGCATGTCCGCGGGCCGCGGGCGCCCGTCGGACGGCGCGAGGTACTCCAGAAACTCGATCCCGGGCCCGGCCCCGGCACGCAGCGCCGTGATGCGCAGGCGCGCGCCGAAGACGGCGTTCAGGTGCTCCTGCTCGGTCCCGTAGTTCTCGCTCGCGCCCGCGACGGCGAGGCCGAGCGTGTCGCGGTAGAGGCGCAGGCTCGCCTCCGTGTCCGACACCACGATCGCGGTGTGGTCGATGCCCAGAAACAGACGCGACTTGTCCTGCCAGCGCGCATCGCCCTTGCCCGGCGGAAAGGCCAGGATCCTCGAGGGCGTGCCCGTCGGGATCCTTGAAGTAGAAGGCCGAGATCCCGCCGGCGTTCCTGTTCCAGTCGGGCAGGCGCTCGGGCCCGCTCGAGGCGTGGCGGACGCGATTCTCCCGCAGCCGGGCATAGGCGCGGTCCATGTCGGACACGATGATGGCGACGTGCTGGAAGGCGCGGTCGTTCGAACGCGCGTCCGGCGGGATCGGCCGCCCCTCGGGGGCGAGGAACTCGACGAGATCGATCTGCTCGGATCCGAGGCGCATCCGGGCGCCTCGCAGCCGCAGCCCGAAGACGCCCTCGAAGCGCTTCCAGGCCTCCCCCGCGACTTCGTACTCCCGGACTTTCTCGAACGCGAGAACGCCTGGCGTAGAAGTCGACCGAGCGGTCGAGGTCCGCGACGACGATCGTCGACCGAATCGACCGCCGTCGCGAGCGGCTGGGCGAACGCGCACGCCGCGCCGAGGGAGGACCCCGAGCGCCAGGACGAGACGGCGCGCTGGCGCGCGCGACTTCACAGCAGCGCTCGCCTTCAGATGCTCGCCGACCCGCAGGGCGTTGGCCATGATCGTCAGCGCCGGATTGACCGCCGCGCAGGACGGGAAGAAGCTGCCGTCCACGACGTAGAGGTTGTCGAGTTCGTGGGCCTTGCAGTTCACGTCGAGGGCCGAGGTCTTCGGGTCGCGCCCGAAGCGGATCGTCCCGTTCTGATGCGCGACGCCCGCGAGCGGGATGCGCTCGCCGATGAAGAGGTTGCGGGCGAAGATCCCCACGTGGCAGGAGTCGCCGTGCATGGCGCACTTGCGCTGCTTGCCGCATGTACTTCTGGAGCGTCGCGCGGAGCTTCTCGTGCGCGGCGACGTTGTTCGGCTCGTACTTCAGGACGATGTTCCCGTCGCGGTCGAGGGTCACGCGGTTCTCCGGATCGGGAAGATCTTCGGAAGTGAGCCAGAAGTCGAGCGAGTGCTTCGCCATCAGCTCGAGCGTGAAGCCGGGCGCGAGCGCCGGCGCCCCGGCCGACAGCGCGACCCGCGTCGAGCTTCCCGACGAAGGAGATGTGGCCCATCGGGTAGTCCCACTCCTTCGACGCCGAAGTAGAAGTCGTTGATCGCCAGCGTCTTCTGGAAGACGGTCGGGTTCGGGCACTTCGACACGGCGAGCACGACGGAGTTGACGTGCCCCATGTAGTGGCGCCCGACGACGTCGCGAGCCGTTGGCGAGCCGCGCGGGTGCCGGTCGCTGGCCGACCGCAGCAGCAGCGCCGCCGAGTTGATGGCCCCGCCGCCACGACCACGATCGCGCCGAGTACCCCACGCCGGTCAGCGCACAGCGGGCGGCGTCGCCTCGGGGCGAGGCGTTCCGGCCGCCGCGGGCCGCTTGGGGTCGAGCACGACGGCGTTGGCCGGGCTGCTCTCCACCGTGGGGTTGGTCCGCCGCGCGCTCACCTTACCGGACAGCCACACGCCCTTGGCCACCGACACGAGCGCGCCGGCGACGAGCACCGTTCGCAGGGAGCGCGACAGCGCCGGCCAGGGCGGCAGAAGGACGAGCGCCACCGCCGCGAGCGGGATCGTCAACGCTTCCAGCGCGAGCCCGAACCGGCTCTCCACCTCCACGGGCAGGTAGATCGCGGCGTACGCGCCGGCGACGACGAGCGCGCTCACGGCCACGAAGACGGCTTCGTCCATCGTCCTTCGCCGCAGGAGGCGGACGATCCCCGCCACGGCGCCGACGAAGGCGAGATAGAGGAGCAGGAAGTTCACGACCGTCATCGGCCAGCGGTACCACGGCGCGAGGTCCGTCACGTACGTGAACGGCAGGTCGTGATCGAGCAGGCCGAAGGCGTGCAGCGCCAGAGTCGCCAGGTAATCGACCGGGTGGCGGCGCAGGAACGTCATCGGGTCGGGATCGCCGCGGTAGAACGGGTTCGTATAGACCAGGAACGGCGAGCGGCCGGGCACGACGAGCGTGGCGTACTTGAGGGCCGCCATTCCCCAGATCGTCTGCTGGCGATAGAGGTGGTGCTCGATGAGGGGATTGAAGGTCCCGAACATGCGGTGGTTGATGATGACCTGCGGCACGAAGGGGGGAACCACGCCCGCGACCGCGGCGCCGAGGCCCGAAAGGCCGACGTCCCGCCAGCGCAGGGCTCGCAGCGCCCAGACGACGGCCAGGCCGGGGATCACGACGATGTTCGCAGGCCGGACGGCGACCGCCGCGGCGGCGCAGAAGAAGGACAGGAAGGCGCTGCGGACGGCAGCTCCCTTCGAGGTCTCCCCCGGCGCCTTCCAGGCGAGGGCCACGCCGAGCAGGATGAGCACCGCCGAGAGAAGGTCGGTCAGGACCTCGGTCGTGTGGAGCAGCATCACCGGGTTGAGAGCGCCCACGGCGTAGGCGAAGGGCGCCGCTGCCGGCGACTCGAGGACCCGGGCCAGGCGCCGCGCCACCCAGGCGCAGGCCGCCAGGTAGGCGGCGATCTGCACGGCGAAGACGACCAGCCGGACGTCCTCCGGAGCGACGTCCCGGAATCCCGTGACCGCCGCGAGAAAGAGCGCGTAGCCGTACGTCCGCAGGTCCGTCGGCCAGGCCGAAAGCCCGTGCTCCCGGATCACGCCGCTCAGGAAGTGGTATCCGAGGGCGTCGTAGATGAGGCTGGGATAGCCCTCGAGGAAGAAGAACGTCGCGAGGCCGAGCGCCGCGAGCGTGACGGCCAGGGAGAACCGCGGGGTGCCCGCCCATCGTCCGCCGGCGACTCTCACGCGCCGGGATCGTAGCACCGGGCGCCGATCGTTGAAGCTGTTGGGTCGCTCCCGTCGATCCACGCGCGCAGGGCGTCCGGGCCCGGCCAGTCCGACGGCGGAAGCCCGATCGTCTCCGGACCGACCTCGCGGATCCGCGGCCGCGAGCCGGTTGTCCGGCGTCGTCGGCGAGCTGCGCCAGGGCCTCGGCCCGCGCGTAGGCCGGCGTGCCGCGGCAGGATGGGCGCCGCGACCCACATCGCGGGCGCGATGATCTCGGGCTTGACGAGGCCGTCGGCCGTCACGCCGAAGCTCGAGCAGTAGAGGGCGAGGCGCTTTCGCTCGGGATCGTTGCCGTCGTCGTAGCCGCCGACGGCGATCACCGACGGGCGCCGTCGCCGGCGGCAGGGCGCGGTGCGCCTGCGGTGCAGCCCGAGTTGCCGGCAGCCGCGACGAGCACCATGCCCCGGCGCACCGCCTCCTCGGCGAGCTGGTTGACGCGGCTCTCGGCGAGCGGCCGGTCCGCGTCGCCCCCGAGCGACATGCTGACGACGCGGATCCCGTAGCGCTCCTGGTTGTCGAGGACCCAGGCGAGGCCCCTCTCGATCGCGTCGTCCGATGATCCGGCCCGCGCCGGCCGACCTTGACGAGCACGAGCCGCGCCTCCGAGGCGAGCCCGCGGTAGACCCCGTCCGAGAGAAAGCCGCTGCCCGCCGCCGCGACGCAGGTCTGCGTGCCGTGCCAGTCGTCGGCCGCGGGCGCGCGCCCGGGTCGAGCGTGCGCCTGCGGATCGTGGACGTCGTGGTACGCGGCGATGCGATCGATTGAGGCTGCGTCAGGTCCGGGTGGGGATGGAATCCCGAGTCGAGAAAGGCGATCGTCACGCCGCGGCCGCTCAGGTCTCCGCCGTCGCCGAGCCGCTCGGGCGTCGGAGACGACCGCGAAGCGATTGGGCGCGTGGCCGTGGCGCGGCATGCGCCTCTCCTCGTCCGTGTCATGCCCCGTTGGATGCCGCGCGCGCGGACGGTTTCGCGCCCGCCGGACGCGCCGAACTAGCGGCCGGTTTCGATGCCCGTGAACATCCCCTCGGCGACCCAGTCGCGCAGCCAGCGGAAGAGCTGGTCGCCCGGCTGTCCCTGGAGACCGCGGGCCGCGGCGGCGACGGCCTTGCCGAAGGGACGCCCGCGGACGAGGTCGCGGAGAAACGCGAAGGCGGGCCGGGAGAGGTCGAGCCGCCAGACCTCGTAGCCCTTGCGCCACACGGCGACGCACGTGGCGCGGCGCGGGGTGTCGGGATGATCGTGATTCTCGTCCTTGACCGACTGGAGGTACGCGTTGACGGGAAACCCGAACGCGCCGAGGCGCAGCGCCGCGATCGGCTTCAGGACCGCTCCCGCCCAGGCCTCTTCGGGGATCCGCGCGATCTCCTCCGCCGGCCAGGCCGGCGAGACCGGCCTCGTCGAACACCTCGGTGACGGCGAGCTCGAGCCGGGCGAGGTCGGCGACGAACGCCTTGCGGCGGACGCCGCGCGACTTTCGGATGAACCCGGGAAACTCGCGGCCGAGATGGTTGAAGCTGTAGCTCGACGACGGATGCGCCCCGACGTAGCGCGTGACGAGCGCGGCGAACTCTTCGTCCCCCAGAAAGTGCGCGACGGCCGGGTAGTCGCCCTCGAGGGCCTCGATCATCCGCAGCAGGTACATGCCCTGGTACACCCCGACGCGCTCGACGGGGTCAGCGTCCGGGAAGCGAGGATCACCCTCCCGATGTCGGCCGGATCGAGCTCGGCGCGCGCGGACTCCGCGGCGACGGCCTCGTCCGCCGTTCCCGGTTGCTCGATGACCGCCTGCATCCACCGCTGCAGCTTCGGCAGCGGCAGCTCAAGAGGCCGCGGCAACGGCTTTCTCCTCGCCGCGGTGGGCGGCGGCCTTCCGGGCCTCGGCGTGGACCACCTCGAACTCCGGGATGTCGGCATCCCACTCGAGCAGCGTCGACACGTTCCCGGTCCGCGCGACGGCGCGCCGGTAGAGGTCCCACACGGGCTCGATGACGTGGTCGTTGTGGGTGTCGATGATGTGCGTGCCCTTGTTCGTGTGTCCGGCCAGGTGGTACTGCGCCACGCGCGACGGGTCGATCGCGTCGATGTAGGCGTTCGGGTCGAAGCCGTGGTTGAAGGAGCTGACGTAGACGTTGTTGACGTCGAGCAGCATCCCGCAGTCGGCGTCCTCCATGAGCCGCCCGAAGAACTCCCACTCCGGCATCGAGGAGGCGGCGAACTCCGCGTAGGTCGAGGCGTTCTCGAGGACGAGCGGCCGCTCGAGGATGTCCGACACCGCCCGGACGCGGGACGTCACGTGCGCGAGCGCCTCCTCGGTCAGCGGCATCGGGCAGGAGGTCGTGCGTGTTGCGCCCCGCGACGCCCGTCCAGCAGAGGTGGTCCGACACCCAGCGGGCCCGCGTGCGCGCGGCGAGAGATTTCAGTTTGCGAGAGATGCTCGCGGTCGAGCGGATCGGCGCTGCCGATGTTCATCGAGACGCCGTGGAGGACGATCGGGTAGCGATCCGCGACCTGGTCGAGGACCCAGACGGGTCTTCCGCCGGTGTCCATGTAGTTCTCGGAGAGGACCTCGAAGAAGTCCACGTCGGGCTTCGTCTCGAGGATGTGCGGATAGTGGACGGTCCGCAGGCCGACCCCGATGCCGAGATCGGGAAAGCCCCAGCGGTTGCGAGAGCGGGTGTGAGGTTTCAAGTGGCCGTGTTTCCGGAGGAAAAGACCCGGGGGCCGCGGGTCCGCGACCCCCGGGTGAAGCGATGGAGTTAGGCCGCCTTCTTGACGGGAACCGCGCAGCCGCCCTTGCCCTTGCAGGAGTTCTTGCCCGCGCAGCTGGCGTCGCCGGTCTTGCAGCCGCCCTGGCCCTTGCAGGAGTTCATGCCCTTGCAGGAGTGCTTCAAGTCGGCCGAAGCGCAGCCGCCCTTGCCCTTGCAGGAGTTCTTGCCCGCGCAGCCGGCGTCGCCGGCCTTGCAGCCGCCCTTGCCCTTGCAGGAGTTCATGCCCTTGCAAACGTGCTTGTCGGACGCCGCCTTGGTGTCCTTGGCCTTCTCGTCGCCCGCCTTCGCGGAGGTACCGGCACCGGCCGTGACCATCGCGCTCGCCAGGCCCGAGCCCGCGAGCACGCCCGCGATCGCAAGGCCGATCGCCTTCGTCGTCAGATCACCCTTCTTCATCCACGTCTCCTTTCGTTTCCCCGCATCGGGGTTGTTACGAAAAATCGGTCCAGCCGACATGGCTGTGCCCGGTTACCCGCTCCGCGACGATTCGCCCGCATGCCCGCCTCGATGGCCGGGCCGCAATAGCGCCGAATCTTAACTCCTCCGATGGCCGGCGAGTCCAGAAAGACTGTCTCGACCGAAAACATCCGGCGGAATCGTGAACGACACGCGCGGCCCTCTCCTGTCACCCCCGTAGTACGCGGAGACGGCCAGCGTCGGATCTCGCTCGGGCGAACGGGCGAGCAACTCCCACATGCCGCGGCTGCTGAGCATCCTCCCGGGATGGGCCAAAAAAATGAATCGTCATGGGATTTCGATGCCGGCGCGGCCGGCCGGTTTCCGGTCGAATCCCGGTCGGAACATTAGGAGGGAATTAGGAAGCCGCCTTCGGGTTCGCCTTCCCGCCGACCCGGCCCGCCTCGACGTCCTTCAGGAACCCGATCAGGGCCCGGAAGTAGGCCTCCTGGTCGTCCCACTGCGCGAGGTGGCTGCCGTTCTCGCAGATGGCCACGCGCGAGTTCGGGATCAGCCGGCCCATCTTCCGGATGTCCTCGGGATTCATCTCGTCGTACCGGGCCCCGATGAGGAGCGTCGGGACCTCGATCTTCGGCAGATCCTTCCAGCGGTCCCAGTCCTTGAACGTCCCGGTGACGACGAACTCGTTCGGCCCCTGCATCGTGTTGTAGACCTGCGGGTTCAGGTGCTTGAAAGTGCGCGCGACCGGGTCGGGCCACGGGTCGAGGCGGCAGATGTGGCGCCCGTAGACCTCCTTGAACATGACCTCCTGGTACTCGGGCGCGTCGAACTCGCCCTTCTCCTCGTACTTGACGAGCACCGCGAGGACCTCCGGAGGCAGCGCCGCGCGCAGCTTGTTGACGTACTCGACGTAGGAAGCGATCGACGCCGTCATGCTGGAAAGGACGAGCGCGCGGAGGTGCCTCTGGTACTTCAGGGCGTAGTCGATCGCCAGCATGCTGCCCCAGGACTGCCCGTAGAGAACGAAGTCCTCCAGGCCGAGGGCGACCCGCACCTGCTCGACCTCGTCCCGGAAGCGGTCGATCGTCCAGAGCGACTTGTCGTCCGGCTGGTCCGAGTAAAACGAGCCGAGCTGGTCGTAGTAGTAGAACTCGAAGCCGGCCTGCGGGAGAAAGTCCTCGAAGCACTCGAAGTACTCGTGCGTGACGCCGGGCCCGCCGTGCAGCGTCAGGATCTTGAGCTTGCCCGCGCCGACCTTCTTCGTCCAGACCTTGTACTTGCCGTCCACCGTGATGAGGCGGATGCCGGCGGTCTTGACGTCCTTGTTCGGCGAGGACGCGGGGCCGGCGGGGACGCCGCGCGCGAGGCCGGAATGGAGCAGCGACGCCGCGGTCAGCGAGACGAAGGCCCGACGATCAATGACGCTCATGGGGCGAAATCATACGGCCGGACGCCGATGACTCCGCCCGATGGCCCCGGCTCCTCCGGACGCCGTCCCGGCAGGCCCGGCGCCGGTCAGGCCCCGGGGTCTCCGGCGCGTCTTCAGGATCGCCGGGACCAGCTCGTCGGGTGTGCCCGCGGCCGGGGTCTCGATCCCCCATCCGGGCAAAAGGTTTCGCTTGCGCTTGCCGCGTCCCGTTTTTGACATAATCCGCCCACATTATGGAACTGACGACGCGCGAGGACGGCGGCATCACCATTCTGACCGTGACAGGCGACCTCGTCATCGGCGAGCCCGAGACGACCTTCAAGAAGACGATCACACGCCTGCTCGAGGAAGGCCGGGTGAACCTGCTCGTCGACCTGTCCTCCGTCGGCTTCCTCGACAGCTCGGGACTCGGCGCCCTGGTCCGTGCCCTGACGCTCGCGCAGAAGGAAGGCGGCCAGGCCAAGCTCCTCCATGCCGGGCCGCAGGTCCGAAAGCTCCTCCAGATGACCAAGCTCGATTCCGTCTTCGAGATCCACGAGGACATGGAGGCCGCGGTCTCGAGCTTCTGACGTCGATTCCCTCCTGGGTCACCGCGCTCGCGCAAGGAGACTCTTGGCGGACGAACCCGAAGAGCCAGAGGATCAACCGGTCGACACGGTGGACGGCGCGGAGGACGCCCACGCCGAAATCTCGGCTCTTGCCGAGCTGGCCCTCTGCGAGAACCTCTCCCAGACGTCGGGCTGGGCCGCCCGCTGGAGCGCCACCATGTCGGGCGCCGACGCGACCCTGCTCTGGGCGCCCGACACGGTCAATCCGCTCTTTCTCTGCATCGGCACGTCGGGCGAAGGCGTCGAGCGCCTGCTGAGGCGGTCGGCGCCGCGCGAATCGGGGATCATCGGCGAGCTCGTCCGCGATCGCCAGGCGCTGGTCCTCGCCGGCGACGAGCTCAAGACCGACGACCCCTTCGTGCGCGGCCTTCCTCCCGGCCTGCGGGCGTGCCTCGCCGTGCCGCTCGAGGCCGAGGGCTTCATCGTCGGGCTGCTCGCCCTCTTCTTCACGGAGATGCCGGACGCCGACGAAGCGCTGGCCCGCCTCGAGCACTTCCTCGAACAGGCCGCGCCGGCGCTCGGCCGGGCGTTGCGCTCGGAGCGCAAGACCGTCGGGATGCTCCACGCGATCGAACGCCTCACGAACCTGTACGACCTGTCGAAAGCCTTCGGCTCCACCATCGACATCGACGAGCTCTCCGGCCTGATCGTCCGCAAGGCGGCGGATTTCGCCAGCGCCGAGGTCGGGTCGCTGTGGACCCTCGACGGCGAGGACGTGACGCTCGCCGCGACCGCCGTGAACGAAAACTACGAGCTGGAAACGCCGCCCGAGGCCGTCGGGGCCTCGTTCGTGGGCGACATCATCGCCGACCAGGCGCCCCTGCGCCGCAACCGCATCGCCGAAACCGACCCGGTCGCCTCGGAGAACGCCGGCTACACGATCCGCTCGCTGCTGGCCGTGCCGCTCGTCGAGGACGAGCTCACCATCGGCGGCCTCGTGCTCACGAACAAGAGGGGCCGGCATCCGGAGTTTTCCGCCGAGGACGAGGAGCTCCTTCAGGACCTGGCGCGCCAGGCCGTGCGCGCCATCCGCACGGCGCGGCAGCACGAGGCCGAGAAGAAGGTCGAAGAGCTCGACGCCCTGCTCGCGGTCAGCCGCGAGATCACGGCCACTCTCGACCTCGACAAGGTGATGAAGACGATCGTCAACGCGACGTCGGCCCTCATCGCGTACGACCGGTGCGGCATCGCCATCCTGGAGAAGGGAAAGCTGCGGATCGGGGCCATGTCCGGCGCCGCCGAGGTCGATCGCAAGGACCCCGACGTCCGGCGCATGGAGGATGTCCTCCAGTGGGTGTTCCTCTCGGGGACGGACACCGCCGTCACTCAGTTCGACGACGGCCAGATCACGGCCGACCGGCCCGAGACCGAGGAGAAATTCCGGGCGATGTTCCAGGAGACCGGGTTGCGGTCCTTCTTCGGCGTGCTCCTGAAGGACGAGGAGGGCAAGCTCGGCGCGGTCGGCTTCGAGAGCAAGGAACCGCTGATCTTCGACGAGGGCACGCGCGACCTGCTCGCGATCCTCGTCAACCAGGCCACCGTCGCCGTCCGCAACGCCCAGCTCTACCAGCAGGTGCCCCTGGCGGGGTTCTGGGGCCCGCTGCTCGCGCGGTGGCACAAGCTGACCGCCATGCCGCGACACCGGCGGGCCGCCTGGGGCGTGGGCCTGGCGATCGCCGTCGTCGTCCTCCTTCTGCCCTGGCGATTCCGAATTGCCGGGCCGGCGCGAATCATGCCCGGGCGGCGTGCCGGCGTCACGGCGGCCGTGGACGGCGTCGTGGCGTCGGTGCTCAAGCACGAGGGCGACCGCGTCGCCGCGGGCGACGTGATCGCGATCCTCCGGGACGAGCCGTATCGGGCGGCGCTGGCCGAGGCGCAGTCGGGACTGGCGATCGCCGAGAGCGAGATGGCCCAGCATCGCGAGGACGGGGACGCCCAGGCGTTCTTCGCGTCGCAGTCGCGGCGCGACGAGCTGCGCGCCGCGGTCGCGCTCGCCTCCGAGGAGCTCGCCCGCACCCGGCTGGCCTCGCCCGTCGCGGGCATCATCCTCACGCCCCGGATCGAGGAGCGGGTGGGACAGCGTCTGCCGCGCGGCGCCGAGCTGTGCATGGTCGCCGACGTCGCCACGGTCACCGCCGAGATCGCGGTGGACGAAGAAGACCTCTCCTACGTGAAGACCGGGCAACCGGCCTCCCTGAAGATCAACCCCTATCCGACCCGCACCTTCGACGGGACCGTCGCGCGGGTCGGCGCGCGCCTCCGCGAGCAGGGCCCCGACCGCGTCCTCGTCGTCGAGGTCCGGGCGGAGAACCCGTCGGAGGCGCTCAAGAGCGGGATGCTCGGCGTCGGCAAGATCCGCGCCGGCACGCGCAGCATCGCCTATCTGCTGCTTCGCCGGCCCGCGCGCTACGTCTGGTCCAAGATCTGGCCCCTGCTCCCGTGAGCTCGGTCGCCCGCTCGGGCCTGGTCGCGGCGTCGCGCCCCGGGGAGGCGGCGGCGGCGCTCGCCGCGCGCCACGAGAAGACCGAAGAGCGGCCCCGCCTGCGACCCGATCTCGTGATCCGCCGCCAGGTGCGGATGGGCGACGTCACCTGGGTGGTGAAGAACCCGACCAGCCAGTCGTACTACAACTTCACGGACGCGGAGTGGGGCATCCTCGGCCTCTTCGACGGCGAGCGCACGCGGGAGGAGATTGCCGTCGAGTACGCGGCGCGGTCGGGGGCAGAGGTCGACCTGTCCTTCGTGCTCGAGTGGGACGAGGTCCTCCGGAAGATGGACCTGATGGAGAGGTCGGCGACCGAGCGCAATCTCGCCATGTTCTCCAAGCTCAAGGACGCGCGCAAACGCGCGGCCGACGAGAAGGCGGAGGGGTTCAACCCGTTCTTCATCCAGTTCAAGGTCGTGGACCCGGACCGCTTCCTCAATCGGACCGCGCGGTACGTCCGCTGGATCTGGAGACCCCCGGTCGCCGCCGCGTGGGCCCTCGGCGCCGCCTGGACCGTCGGCGTCTTCATCCGCCACATCGGCCCGATCTGGTCCGGGACGTACGAGCTCTATGCGTTCCTCGGAAAGCCGCTGCTCGACATCCTGCAATTCTTCTTCCTGCTCTCCTTCATCGGCGCCATCCACGAGCTCGGGCACGCCTACTCGACCAAGATCTACGGGGGCGAGGTGCACGACATCGGCGTGGCGCTCTTGTACTTCATGCCCGCCTTCTACTGCGACACGACGGACGCCATCCTCTTTTCCAACAAATGGCAGCGCTTCTGGGTCACCGTGGCGGGGATCTACATCGAGGGCTTCCTGTGCATCTTCGCCACGGCCATGTGGGTGGCGTCGTACCCGGACAGCCTCCTCCACGACATCGCCTTCAAGACGATGCTCTTCACGGGCGTATCCACGATCTTTTTCAACATCAACCCGCTGATCAAGATCGACGGTTACTTCGCGCTCACGAGCATCGTCGAGCTGCCGGAGCTGCGGGAGGATTCGTTCCGCTACCTCGGCGCCTGGGTGCAGAACCGGGTGCTCCGCCTGCCCGTCGAGGTGCCCACCCTCTCCCGCCGGAAGCGCCGGATCTACTGGATCTACGGGGTCCTCGCGCTCCTGTACACGACCGTGATCATGCGGTTCATCGGGGGACTCTTCTACAACTTCTACTCGAAGTACTTTCCCAACGTCGCCGTCGTCCTGCTTCTGCTGACGCTCTACCGGGTCTTTCGCAAGCGCGTGCGTCTGTTCACGCGCACCGCGCACCTCACGTACCTCGACAAGAAGGACCTCATCATGTCCCCCAAGAGCCGCCGTCCCCTGATCGCCGCAGGCGCCGTCCTCCTGGTGCTGCTCCTGCTGCCCTGGACCCATCGCACCGTGCGCGCCCCCATCGTCCTCACGGCCGCGACGCGGGCGCGCCTCGAGGCGCCCGAGGATGCCGTCGTCGTCGACGTCCTGGCCCGGGAGGGCGACCTCGTCGCGCCCGGCCAGCCCCTCCTCCTCCTGTCCAGCGCGTCGGCGGAGGCGGCCGGCGCCGCTCACGGCATCGAGCGCGAGCGCCGAGAGAGAGAGGCCGGCGGCGCGCGGGGCACCGGCCAGCCCGGGCGAGCCTTCGAGGCCGAGATCCGCCAGGCGTCCCTGGAGTCGGCGCTCGCGAGCGACGCGGCGCGGCACGACCAGCTCGTCGTCAAGAGCCCCGTCGACGGGCGGGTGCTCACGCCCCGGCTCGAGGACCTCCGCGGCACGTACGTCGCGAAAGGGACGCTGCTCGCCGAGATCGGCGACACGCGGCGGCTCCGCGCCGACATCGAGATCTCCGAGAGGTTGCTCGACGACCTCGCGCCGGGCGAAACCGTCGTGGCAATGCTCCCGGGAAGACCCCTCGCCTCCGCGCGGGGCCAGATCGTCTCCGTTTCGCCCGCGACCCTGTCGCACCCGGTGACGGCAACGGCGGACGAGCCCATCCCCCCGGGCCTCTTCCCGGAGAAGTTCGTCGCCGTCGCCGTCTTCGACAATGGCGATGGCTCGCTCGTGCCGGGAATGGCCGGCAAGGCGAAGATCTACGCCCGGCGGGCCTCGCCGTTGTCGAATCTCTGGCGCCTGCTGCGTCGCTGGCTCCAGACGATCTTCTGGTAGCTGGTAGTCGGTCGGGAGCCGGAAAACAAAAGAGCCCCGCTTTCGCGGGGCTCTCGGTGAATCCGTGGATGGGTTGTTAGACGCCCGTGTTGCGCGGAGCGCCGGCCCGGGGAGCGCCAGCACGAGGAGCGCCAGCACGCGGAGCGCCGGCCCGGGGAGCGCCAGCACGAGGAGCACCCGCTCGCGGAGCGCCAGCTCGGGGAGCACCCGCTCGCGGAGCGCCAGCACGCGGAGCACCGGCTCGCGGAGCACCCGCTCTCGGAGCGCCAGCACGCGGAGCGCCCGCTCGCGGAGCACCCGCTCGCGGAGCGCCCGCTCGCGGAGCACCCGCTCGCGGAGCACCGGCTCGCGGAGCACCAGCTCGCGGAGCGCCAGCTCGCGGAGCGCCCGCTCTCGGAGCGCCGGCCCGCGGAGCGCCCGCTCTCGGAGCGCCGGCTCGCGGAGCACCCGCTCTCGGAGCGCCAGCACGCGGAGCGCCCGCTCTCGGAGCGCCGGCATGCGGAACCGCCCGGGGCGCCGAAGCGGCCGGGTTGCTGCCGAACGTCTCGACGCGGATCTCCGGCATGTCCTTGCCCGTCGCCTCGCGGATCTTTTCCTTCTGGGCGGCCGTCAGCTTGATCTTCACCATTGTTTGGTTCCTCCTTCTCTCACCCCACGTATCGCAAGACCGGGGCCAGGGTTCCACGCTTGCATGACGACTTAGAATCAATAGTTTAGGGATGGGGCTCCGCCGTATTACGAGTGACTGGTTGGAACATTACCCCACCCGAGGATTAATTTCTCACCCTGCCATGCCGCAGGTGCGGTCTTTCAGAGGCCGTATTTTCGCGAGAGGTACTTCATCTGGTTGGGGTCGAGGCCGAGCTTTCGGGCGGCTTCGGCCTTGACGCCGCCCGCCGCCGCGATCGCATCGGACAGGAGCTTGCGCTCGTAGTCCTCGACGGCCGCCGCGAAACCCCGGGCGGGCGTCGTCGCATCGCCCGGCGCCCCCTCGCGCCGCAGCGTCCGCGGCAGGTCTTCCTCGCCGATCTCGTCGCCGTCGGAAAAGAGCACGGCGAGCTCGATCGCGTGCGCGAGCTCCCGGACGTTGCCGCGCCACGGGTGCGACTCCAGCCGTTCGAGGGCGGGCCCCGACAGGCGCTTGATCGGCTTTCCCTCCCGGGCGCAGAACCGGCCCAGAAAGTGTTCCGACAGGACGGGAATGTCGCCCGCGCGCTCGCGCAGCGGCGGTATCCCGATCGGGACGGTGTTGATCCGGTAGTAGAGATCCTCCCGAAACGCTCCCGCGGCCACGCGCGCCTCGAGATCCTCGTTCGTGGCCGAGATCAGCCGGAAGTCCACGGCCAGGGTCCGGCGTCCCCCGACCCGCTCGATCTCGCGGCTCTCGATCGCGCGCAGGAGCTTGGCCTGAACGCCCGGGGAGAGCGTGCCGATCTCGTCGAGGAAGAGCGTGCCGCCGGCGGCGAGCTCGAACTTGCCGGGGCGCGACGCGACGGCGCCGGTGAAGGCGCCCTTCTCGTGCCCGAATAGCTCCGACTCGGCCAGGGACTCGGGCATGGCCGAGGCGTTGACCGCGACGAAGGCCCCGCCGCGACGCGGGCTCGCGGCGTGGATCGAGCGCGCGACGAGCTCCTTTCCCGTGCCGCTTTCTCCCTGCAGGAGAACGCTCGCGTCGCTGGCCGCGACCCTCTCGATCTCCTTGCGGAGCCGCCGCATCGGCGCGCTCGATCCGACCAGGCTCTCCGTGCCGGCGGGCACCGCCGCCTCCCGGCGCAGCTCGCGGTTCTCGACGACAAGGCGGCGGCGCTCGAGGGCCCGGTTCAGGATGACGAGCAGCTCGGCCGTGTCCACCGGCTTCTGGAAGAAGTCGAAGGCCCCGAGCGCGATCGCCTCGAGCGCGTGCGCGCGCTCCCCCTCGCCGGACATCATCACGACGGTGGCCTCCGGATCCCGACGGCGGACGTGGCGCAGCAGATCGAGCCCCTCGCGGACCTCGTTCGACGGCGGCAGGCGCATGTCGAACAGGTAGAGGTCGGGATCGGACTCGCACAGGGCGCGCCCGAGGGCCGCGTCGCTGGCGGTCGACACCGCAAACCGCCCCTTGAGGGCCCACCCGAGCTGCTCGAGCAGGAAAGGGTCGTCCTCGACGATCAGGATGCGCCCGGCGGGCTTCCCCGTCGCGGCGCTCACGATTGCTCCGCGGGTATGGCCGGAAAGGAGAGCCGCACGATCGTGCCGCCGCCCGGCTGGGACAGGATGCGGATGGTGCCGCGGTGGTACCGCACGATCTGGTTGGCCGTCGCGAGGCCGAGGCCGACGCCCTCGGGCTTGGTGGTCTCGAAGGGGCGGAAGAGGCGGTCGCGCAGGAACTCGGGCGTCATCCCCGAGCCGTTGTCGATGAACTCGACGACCGCGCGCGGCCGCCGGGCGGTTCCCGCCGGCGAAGCTGCGCAGCAGGACGGTCCCGTCCGGACCCGCGGCTTCCAGGGCGTTCTCGAGGAGGCTCCCGAACGCGTCGCGCGAGGTAGAACGGATCGCCCCAGATCGGCGGCAGGCCGCCGAGTGCGAGCTTGCGCGACGGCCCGCGCACCGCCCTTCCCCGCCGTCCGGGCCTCTCTGCGGCGTCGCGCAGAAGCCCGTTGACGTCGAGAGCGACCTTGATCAGGACCGCGTCTTCGTGCGCGGCGAAGCGGCCGACGATGTCTTCGAGACGCTCGACGGTCGAAGCGAGCAGCTCCTGCACCGTCTTCTGAAACTCCGGATCGTCCCAGTGACCCTCCAGGTTCGACAGCAGGAGCCGCAGCCGGAACGACATGTTCTTGATGTCGTGCACGAGGACGCGGTCGAGAGTCGAGCGCAGCCGCGAAGCGGAGCGGGGAGAGGGACCCGACATGGCCGTGCCCGCGCTCCCGGCGTCAGGGCGCGGAGGCGCGCGCAAACCGGATCTTGACGGCGATCCCGGGCCGGAGGACGGACCGCGCCGGCTCCCGACGCACGCGAATGACGACCTGGAACGTGCCGCTCGCGGCGTCGACGGCGGGACTGATGAACTGGACCTCGCCGGTCGTCCGCGCGTCGGGGAACCGGTCCGGAACGACCTCGACCCGGTCCCCCACCTTGACCCGCAACAGCTCCTCCTCCGGCAGGTACACGCGCGCGAGCAGCGGCTCGACCGCCGTGAGCCTGAAGAGGGGCTCGTTCTTGTCCTCGATCATCTTCTGGCCGATCCGGGCGTATTTCTCGGTCACGATGCCGGCGAAGGGAGCGCGGATCACCGTGTAGTCCCGCAGCGTTTTCGCCTTCTCCCACCGCGCGACGGCCACCGCGTACTGCGCTTTCTTCTCGTCGAGGTCGGCGGCGCTCGTGATCTTCGAGGCCGCGAGCGACTGGGCGCGCTCGAACTCGGCCCTCTTGAGCTCCATGTCCTCCTTCGTCTCGCGGACGTTCGCGTCCGCCTCCCGCGGGTCGAGCGTGGCGAGGACCTGGCCCGCGGAAACGGCGGCGCCGCGGTCGACGGCGATCGTCTCCACGACCCCCGAAATGCGGGATTCGACGACCACCTCCTGGTCGACCATCAGGTGCGAGGCGTACACCTTCTCCCCGCCGGGGGTGGTGCCCGGAGGGCCGGCGAGCAGCAGCAAGCCCGTAAACAGTGCGCTTTTCACGGTGTCGATCGAACGGCGGGATGCTATCGTTTATGTCGGTTCATGTCGATTGCCCTCGCGAACGACGCCCCCACCGCCGAACAAAAGGGCCTCCGGGCCAACTTTTGCTGGACGATGGCCGAGCCGTGGGACGAGCGGCGCCTGGCCGCGTTTCTCATGACCAAGCACCGGCGCAGCGACTCGGACTGGACGCGCCGGCCCTCCCCCTTCTTCGCATCCCTCGGCCAGTCCACGGTCGAGTGCTCCGTCCCGGTCGCCCGGCCGGAGGCCCTCCCGGAGCTCGCCCTCATCCTGACCAACGAGCTCAAGGGCATTCTCACGGGCGCCAGCCAGATCCACGCGCAAATGATGGCCGGCGAGGACTGGAAGACGGTGGCGCCGCCGTAGGGCGGGAAACGGGGTTCCGGTTCCAGGTTCCCGGTTCCAGGTTGAACGGGGGCAAAAGGGCCCTTTCTCGTGGCTCAAAAACGGGGGGACCGGTATACCCTTTGCCCGGCACATCCGGGCTAGGAGGTGGCCATGATCTCGGTTCCCTCGCTTCGCCTGAACCAGTTTGGCGTGCGGTTCTACGAAGCCCTGCTTTCGGGGGCGGACCTGCAGTCGCTGGTCGGGTTCGAGGTGCTTTCCTTCGGGCCGGGCAGCCAGACGACCCGCGGTCACTCCCGGGCCCCGGTCGGCCGCGTCAACTGGGAGTTCCTCGAGAAGAAGATCGGCGCCTCCGAACAGGCCTACCAGCGGCCGATCATCAAGAAGAAGATCGACGAGCTCGTGGCGTACTACCTCCAGTGCGCCGACTCGGGAACGCTCCCGGCGATCCCGGGAAGCGTGCTGCTCGTCTCCGAGAAGCGTCTCGAGTTCGCGCCCTCGAGCGGCCGCTCCGACTCCGGGGCGCTGAAGCTGCCGGAAGAGTCGGGCATCCTGCGCGCCCTCGACGGCCAGCACCGGCTGCTCGCCCTGCACCAGCTCGCCGAGAAGCACAGCCTGAAGGATTTCCAGGTGCCGGCGGTGGTGTTCGACAATCTGACCGCCGATCAGGTCGTCGAACTCTTCGTCACGATCAACAGCAAACACACGAAGCTGAACCCCTCCCACCTGATCTCGCTCGCCGGCCGCCGCCTGTACCGGGACGAGAACCTGGCCGCCGCCCACGACGTCATCCGGACCCTGAACGAGGACGAGGGGTCGCCCCTGAAGGGCTCGATCAAGGTGCTCGGGATCGGGAAGGGCACGGTGACCCAGGCCTCGCTCGCCGACGAGCTGCGCGACGTGTTCGCGGCGATCGACACCGCCGGGGGCCGCATCGCCCGGGAGTTCCGCGAGAACTCCCGCCGGTTCTTCCTGAACTACTTCAAGGCGGCCGCCCGCGCCTTCCCGACGGCATTCGCCGGCCGGAAGTACTCGATCAAGAGCTCGACCTCCCTGCGCGCCTTCATCCGCATCGTGCCGTACGTGATCGCCATGGTCCGCAAGCGCGGCGGGGACGTCTGGTCGGCCGGCGAGCTCGACGCCGCCCTGCGGCCGTGGGCGGAGTCGATCGGCGACCGCCGGTTCGAGACTGAGACCGTCTGGAAGGAGAAGCTCACCGGCGGCACCCGGTCGGGCGTCGAGATCCTGGCCCGGGAGCTGCGCCAGGGGCTCAACGCGTGAGCCGTCCCCCGAGAACCGTAACCCCGGCCCTGCGTAAATACAGATAGAGGGACATTCCAAAGATGGCCGCTATCGGGGGTTGCCTGACGCTTCTCGTGGTCATCGCCGTGCTCGGCGCGATGTGGGCCATCTGGCGGTACAACAACCTCATCTCCCTTCGCAACCAGGTGTCCAACGGCTGGAAGCAGATCGACGTCCAACTGAAGCGCCGGCACGACCTGATCCCGAACCTCGTCTCGGCCGTCAAGGGCGAGATGCAGTTCGAGCAGGACACGCTCGAGAAGGTCATCCAGGCGCGCAACTCCGCCGTCGCCGCCCGGGGCGTGGCCGACGCGGCCGACAAGGAGAACGCGCTGACGCAGACGCTCGGGCGCCTCTTCGCCCTCGCGGAGAACTACCCGAACCTCAAGTCCAACGAGCAGGTCAAGACGCTGATGGAGGAGCTCTCGTCGACCGAGAACCGCATCGGCTTCGCGCGCCAGTTCTACAACGACATCGCGACCCGGTACAACACGGCGCAGCAGCTCTTCCCCGACAACCTCATCGCGCAGACCTTCCACTTCCAGCCGGTCGAGCTCTACGAGATCAAGGATGAGGCGGAGCGGGCGGTGCCGAAGGTGGACCTGAACATCCGTTCGGACAAGTCGAGGTCGTGACGCCCTAGGCTCCCGGCCGCCGGCGCGGCGCTCCGGAAAGACGACGCCTCCCGTGCTCAATCTCTACGACCAGCAGAAACGCAACCTCGCCAACACCCGCCTCTTCATCGCGGGCTTCGTCCTGCTGCTCGCGCTTCTCGGGCTCGGCGCGGACGGCGTCCTCTATGCCGGCGGCTTCTCGCCGGGAATCCCCTTCGCCACGCTGGGCGCGCTCTGCTTCGGCGGGTTCTCCGCCTGGTGGTCGCTCCACGGCGGGGACCGCGCGGTCCTGGAGTCGGCCAACGCCTCTCCCCTGGATCCATCCGACCCGCGGCAGCGGGTCCTCGACAACGTCGTCGAAGAGATCGCGATCGCCGGGGGCATCCCGAAGCCCCGGATCTACATCGTGCCGGACGCGGACCCCAACGCGTTCGCCACCGGGAGCGGGCCCGAGCAGGCGTCGATCGCCGTGACGCGGGGGCTCCTGGAGAAACTCGACCGCGACGAGCTGCAGGGGGTCGTGTCCCACGAGCTCTCGCACGTGCGCAACTACGACGTGCGCCTCATGACGGTGGTGGCCGCGCTCGCCGGCGCGATCCTGCTCCTCTCGGACTGGAGCCGCCGCGGCCTGGCGTTCGGCGGACGCCGCCGCGACTCCAGCGATCGCGGCGGAGGGCTCGGCATCCTCTTCGTCGTCCTGTGGGTCGTCTCGATCATCCTCGCCCCGATCATCGCGCAGATCGTCTCGCTCGCCGTGTCGCGCCAGCGCGAGTACCTGGCCGATGCGTCGGGGGCGGAGCTGACGCGCAATCCCCTGGCCCTCGCCTCGGCGCTCGAGAAGATCGCGGCCGCCGTCGAGCCCACGCCCTCGATCAAGCAGGGCATCGCCCACCTCTGCATCGAGGATCCGCGCGGCGGCGCCCCCGATGCGGATCCCGGATTCTTCGCGGGCCTCTTCTCGACGCACCCGCCGATTCGGAAGCGGATCGCGCTGCTCCGGGAGATGGCCTACCAGAAGGCGTAGGCCCGCCGGTCAGAAATACCGGCGTCCGTCGAAGAACACGCGCACGAAGCCGAAGTAGCGCGTCTTCAACGGCGGCACCGGCTGCCCCGGGATCAGCGACTGCGTGTCGATCGGCGTATCGAAGCCGGCGCCGAACTGGATGAGCGTCGAGAAGCTGTACCGGGTTCCGTACTCGCGCAGGGGACGCCACTCGAGGATCGGGAAGTCCCATTCGATCGACCGGAAGGCGACCGGAACGAATTCGGGACCGGCCGCGCCGGCCCCGGCCGACGCCAGAAAGGCGTCCTTGCCGCCGAGGTAGCCGAAGAGGTTGACGGCCGCTTCCCGCCCGGCGACGAACTGGACCGACCCGACGGGGGTCGAGAGCTTCGTCTGCCACGGGATCAGGCCGCCGTCGGCCGCCACGATCGCCATCTTCTCGAGGAGGTTCGGATTGGCGAAGGCGAGGACCGGCGCCGCGAGCAGCAGGTCGCCGGGCAACAGCCAGAACGGCAGCCGCACCCGGAACGAGAGCGCGGAGCGCGCCGGCACGCCGGGGACGAACTGCGACAGGATCGGATCGCTCGAGCACTCCGCCCCGCACCCGCCCGAGGAACGGGACTGGAGCAGAATCCCGCCCTGGAGAAAGACGAGTCCGTCCCCCGAGTCGCCGAGGAGGGCGTCGAGCCCGACGCCGATCCGGAGCCCGACGTCGAGGGAACCGATGGCGCCGCCCTCGCGGTTCGCCGAAAAGCCGCCGTCCGCCCCCTCCGCGGCGACGCCGCTCGCGATGCCGACGAACGGGCCGACCTCCGCTCGAAAACGCGGCAGCGACGCGTAGGCGGGGCCGCGGAACGGGATGGGCGTGAGCCGCACGACGTCGCGGATCTCCCCGGCGATGGAGGGCGTCACGCTCCAACCCGGCATGGACCTGGCCCGGCAGATGTCGAACGTCCCCGACGCGACGGACTCGGGAAGCACGATCGCGGAGCAGTCGCAGTGGATCTCGGCGTCCGGAGCCAGCGCGTCCACCACCTGGCCGAGCGACACGCGCACCGCGTCGCCCGCGCGCTCGAGATCCGGAGGCCGCATGTGACCGTCGCCGTAGAGGATGACGGGCTCGTTGTCCCAGGTGTCGGTGTCGATCCCGTGCTCGTTGTAGTAGTCGTGCGTCCCCTTGCGAACCGCCGTCGGGCCCCAGGATCCGGCGACGTGGCCGGCCGCGAAGGCGTCGCTCAGGAAGTGCAGCGCGAAGGATTCCAGGGCGAGGACGAGGCGGGCCGCGGCGGCGCGCTCGGCCTCCGGCGCCGACGGCGGCGGCAGCGTCGCGGCGCGGTACAGGGCCGCCGCGTGGAACATCACGTAGAGCCCCATGACGTTCGGCTCCACGCCCGCGCGCAGGCACTCCTCGACGTACTGCATCGGGTCGTTGGTGGCGCGGGGCAGCAGGTGATGGGCGTTGTTGGCGCCGGCGCGCGAACTGTAGTCGGGATCGGCACGCTCGAGGCGCAGGTCGCCGTTCATCTGGGCGTTGCGCCGCTCGCTCTCGTTGCGTGCGGTCGAGACGCCGACGCCGGCGTGGGCGGCGATGCCCGCCACCTTCAGGATCCAGTCGCTGTCGAGGATGACCCGCAGCATCTCGTCGGGCGAGCACGAGTGGTCCCCGTTGACCGACGGCCACGAGGCCAGGTCGATGCACTTCGGCTTGCCGCCCTGGTCGCCCGCGTCCGGCGCGGCGCAGAGGCGCGCTTCGTGTCCCTCGCGGGCCGTCGCCCACAGCCGGTCCAGACGGCCCTGCCGATGGGGGTCCAGGGTGTCGATGCCACGCGCCGCGATCTCGCGGTGCTCGGAGTAGATCCAGCCGCGCGCCGGCGCCGGTCGGAGGGAAAGCGCGATCAGCGCGGCCAGGATCCGGGCGGAGGAATGCCGGGAGCGGTGGCTCAATCCAGGTCGATGTCGCGGACCGGCTTGGAGACGTCGCCCTTCGTCTTCTCGAAGAGCTCGGCGAACTTCTTGTTGAGGACGTCCTTCTTGGACTTCTCCGCTTCGACCGATGCGGCGAATTTCTTCTCGCGTTCGGCGTCGGCCCCCTTCAGGGCCCCGAGCGCGTCGTCGACCGTGGAGAACTTTCGCGGCGTCTTCGGGGCCTCGTGGTCGATGACCGCCTTCAGGTCGGGGTCGATCTTGAGGCGGGCGTTGCAGCACGGGCAGAGCAGCTCGAAGTCCATGGCGGAAGTCTAGCGCGCTCCGTCGGGCGGTTTCGCGGGGGGCGCCGCGGCGGGCTTTTCAGCCGCCTTGCGCCGCGCCAGGGCCATGGCCGCGTCGTACTTCTTCATCTGTTCCGGCGTCAGGATCTTCGCGACCGCGGCGTTGCGGTCGGCGAGGATGACGCGCATGGACTCCTTCAGCCGGGCCGCGTCGCCGCCGGCCGCCGCGCGCGCCTCGGCGGAGCGGCGGTCCGTCTCGAGGGCGACCTTCTCGAAGTCGGCGGTCTGCGCGTCGGAAAGCCCGAGGATCGGCTTCCAGCGCGCCGCGGTGGACTTCGCCGTCTCCTCCGGCGTCCGTCCCTGCGCCGGCAGCGGCGCCGCCGCGGAAAGCAGCAGCGCGCCGGCCAGAACGATCGGGGCGGACCCGAGGACTCGACTTCGCGCGCCCATGGCCGGAGTCTAGACCCTTTCCGACGGGAGGGCGGACGTCACCAGCCCTTGAGCTTGCGCCGCTCCCGCCGCTCGCGCTTGTCGGGCTTGCCGGCGTCGCCGCGGGGCGCCAGCAGGCGATCGAGACGCCGGGCTTCGACGACCTCCGGCGCCGGCGCGGGCGTGACGTCCTCGTAGAGCTTTCGCGCCTCGGCCTTTGGAATCGAGCGCTCCGCCAGGCCGCGGACGACCAGCTCGCGCCGCGACCCGTCCCGGCCCGTCACGCCGACCCGGTCGCCGGCGCGGATCTCGCGGTGCGGCTTGGCCCGCGCGCCGGCCACGTCCACTTTCCCGCCCTCGCAGGCGGCCTTGGCTTGCGAGCGGGTCGGGAAGATGCAGGCCACGTCGAGCCAGACGTCCAGACGGGTGCTTTGAGCGGCGCTCGACGCGTCGGCGGGAGCCGGGACGGGTCTCCGGCCGGAGGCCGTCACGCCGAGCGGAGCGTCGACGGGCGCGCCGCGAGCCAGGACCGGAACGCCTCGGAAGCGGCGGGCGGCTCGGCGGCGGGCCGGGCGAGGAAGTAACCCTGCGCGGCGGAAACCCCCTCGGCGGCGCAGACGTCGAGGTCTTCCGCGGCCTCGATCCCCTCGGCGACGAGCGTGAAGGAGAATTCGCGGCCGAGGTCGGCCAGGAACTTCAGGATGGCCCGGCGGCGCGGATCCCGGGCGATGCCGCGGGTGACTTCGGCGTCCACCTTGATCCACTCGGGCTGCAGGGCGTGGCAGAACTGGAGCGTTCCGTAACCCGAGGTGACGTCGTCGAGCGCGATCACGGCCCCGAGGTCGCGCGGCACGGTCAGGGCCTGCGCGAGCTCCGGCGGCGCCGGCATCGTCTCGACTTCCACCAGGTCGAGCACGAGGCGCGAAAACGGGATGCCCCGCCGCTCCATCTCCTCGCCGAGCGCCACGAGGGCATTCTCCGAGCGCTCGATCAGCCGCGGGTTCACGTTGAGAAAGAGGAGGCTTTCGGCGGGAAGCGCGCGCGCCGCCTCGAGCACGCACGTCCAGGAGAAGCGCTCGAAGGTGCGCTCGAGATGGAGCGCCTCGACGGCGGGGAAGATGTCGGAGGCCAGGCGCGCGATCCCCTCGGCGCCGCGGCCGCGCATCAGCCCCTCGTAGCCGATGACCCGTCCCGACGCGAGGTCGAACATGGGCTGGAACTCCACGAAGAACTCTCCCATCGTCAGCTCGTCGGCGAGCCAGAGCGCCTCGACCTCCTTGCGGGCGCGCGGCAGCGGCGTCAACCGGCTCATCGCGTCCCACTTCGTCTGGCGCATGTCCTCGGGGGCCACCCGGACGCGATCAGCCATCGTGCCCAGGTTCTTCTCGAGCTCCTCGAGGAACTGGGCCGGCGTGCGCTCGACGAGGAGGCGGCGCGCCCGGCCGTACATCGGGGCGCGGGCCCAGCTGCGCCCGCACGCGGCGGCGACGGCGCGTTCCGCCTCGAGCCCATCGGGCCGGACGAAGACCGCGCGCGCCTTCCGCCAGCGATCAAGTCGGCCAAGTATCTGGCCGTCCAGAACGCTTCCGGATGCTTTCACCGACTCGATTGTACGGCGGGCGGCAATCGGAGGGGGCGAATTTTTTCTCCCGTCCCTTCCCGATTTCGCGCGGCTGCCCGCGCGCGATCTCGTCAATCCGTCTTCGCGCCCTGTTGCCCCGAAGAGGCCTGCGCCGGCGAAGAGCGCGGCACGAAAAACGCGATGCTCGCTCCCGCGCCGAGGGCGGCCCCGCCCCCGGAGGCCTCCCCGGCGCAGAGGAGGTCCGCCTCCATTTCGCTCAACCACGGCAGCTCCTCGATCAGCTGGGAAACGCGCCCGAGAAGCTCCTCGATCCCGCAATTCTCGGGCATCCCGGCGGCCTCCACGATTCCCCCGATGTCGTTGTCCGTCAGCGGAGTGATTCGAGTCACCGGGGGCTTTCCGGGCCGCCGAACGCAAAGCAGGGGCCCGAAGCTCGGATCCGAGCCGACCTCGAGACGGAGGCGGTCGGCCGGAACCGCCGGGGACGCCGCGGGAGCCGCCTCGGTGCGGACTCCGAACAGCCCCAGGATCCTGCGCGCGGACTCGCCCTCCACGCGCAGCGTTTCGGCGGAGGCGGCCTCCAGCATCCCCATGACCTCCTGCCGCGCGGTGCCGGCGTCCGCGTCTTCGTACCAGCGCAGACGCCCGGCCGGACGATTTCGAAATGCCGCGTACTGCACCGCCCGGGACAGGGCCAGCGCGGCGGACTCGGGAAACCGGTACGAGGGGAACACCCGCCGCCGAACGGCGGCCCGCGAGTCCTCGTCCCGGTGCGCTTGAACGTCTGCGGCCCCGCCAATCAGGCAGAGCAGCGTGGGCTTGGAGAGGCCGCTCCGGCGCTCGGCCCGCAGAACGCCGCGGCGAATCGCGCGGCCCACGACCTTCGGATGGCAGTCGCCGATGCAAGCGTGAATCGCGATCAACGCGTCCACATCGTCCCGCTCCAGGGTCTGCTGGACCGCGCGCTCGTACGCGTCCACCGGCACGAGCGGCCCGAGGTCGATCGCCGCACCGGCACCGACCGAGAGCCCGTGCGTGTCGCAGGCGTCGGCGCAGATCGTCAGGACGCCGCCGGAATTGCTGATGATGCCCACGCGGTTGCCGCGCGGCAGAGGCTGGTGGGCCAGCAGGACCGTCACGTCGAACATTTCCTCCAGCGTGTCCGCCCGGATCACGCCGGCCTGCCGGAACAGCGTCTCGACGTTCGTGTCGCTCTGCGCGACCGCCGCGATGTGCGCCCGCGCGACGTCGCCACCCGCCCGGCTGCGCGCGCCTTTCACGCAGAGGACCGGTTTGCGGTATGCGATCCGGCGCGCGATGCGGGCAAAGCGGCGCGGATTGCCGAACGTCTCCAGGTAGAGCAGGGCGATGTCGGTGGCCGCGTCCTCTTCCCAGAACTGGAGGAGGTCGTTGCCGGACACGTCGGCGCGATTGCCGGCGGAGACGAACGTGGAGAACCCGAGGCCGCGCTCGGCGGCGTAATCGAGGATCACGAGTCCCAGCGCGGCCGAATGCGAGTAGAAGCCGATGCGCCCCCGCGGGGCCAGCAGGGGCGCCAGGCTCGCGTTCAGCCGGACGTCGGGGTGCGTGTTCATCAGGCCCAGGCAGTTGGGGCCGATCAACCGGGCGCCGTGGGAGCGCACGAGCTCGACGAGCGCCTTCTGACGGGCCGCGCCTTCCGCACCGCTCTCGGCAAAACCCGAGGTCACGACGAGCAGGCCGTGCGCACCGGCCTGCAGGGCCTCCGCGGCCGCCTCGAGGACGTTCTTCGCCGGCACGGCGATGACGGCGAGCTCCGGAGGCTCCGGAAGGTCCCGCGAGGACGGGTAGGCGCGCACGCCGTGCACCGACGTCGTCTGGTTGTTGACCGGATACACGGTGCCGGCGAAATTGCTCCGCAGGATCGCCCGGAAGATCATGCTGCCCACCGCGCCGGGATCCCGCGAAGCGCCGACGACCGCGACGGCGCGGGGCCGAAGCAGCGGGGCGATCGAGTTGGCGGTGGCGATGCGCTCCCGCAACTCCACCCGCTCGCGCAGGGACCCCGGCCCGCCCACCGGGAACTCGACGTGGAGGCTGCTGCCGCCCAGGGCCGCCTGGTGGACCTCGAATCCGGAGTCCCGGAAAACGTTGATCATCGCCTGGTTCTCGTACAGCACCTCGGCCTCGAAGCCGGTGAAGCCGACGCCGGCGGCGATGCCGGCCAGGCGCTCGAGCAGGAGCGTGCTGATGCCTCGGCCCTGGAACTCGTCCTGGACCAGGAAGGCCACTTCGGCGCGGCCCCCGACGCCGATCGACGTGTAACTGCCGGTTCCGACGACGCGCGCGGCCTCGTCCCGCTCCGCGATGGCGAGCAGGCAGAGGCGGTCGCGGGGCTCGCCCGTGCACATGAACTCGACCGCGCTGCGCGAGACATACGCCACCGCGCCCATGAACCGCGACTGCAGGGCCTCCGGCGACACCGACCTCATGAGCGCTTCGAGCGCGGGGACATCGCCGGCGGTGGCGGTGCGCAGCAGCACGCTCTCGCCGTCGCGCAGCAGGACGTACTCGCTGTAGTCCCGGCCCTCGGCGATGATCCGGAACATGGGCGGCCGATTATAGTTTGCGGTCAGGACCAGTACGGGCGGGCGGCGTCGAGCAGCCGCTGCGCCACGTGCCGGTTGCGCTGCGCGATCTCCTCGCGCCGGGGAATGTCGGCCGCGATCGGATTCGGGTCGTGAAAGGCCCTCGGGGGCTCGTTGCCGAGAAACTCGCTCCATCGGCGGCGCCAGGGCTCCGGGATCTCCGCGGCCATGGGCAGTTCGCGGATCATCAGGTACAACATTGCCCAGACCCGCGGCGCCGCGCGCAGCGAATAGCCGCCCCCCAGCGTGAAGAGCACCCGCCCCGAGGTGAACGCGTCCGCCCACTCCAGGATGCGGCGGAAGATCCTCTCGTAGTCGGAAGTCGTCAGCATCAGGTCGGCGAGCTGATCGTCGAAGTGCGCGTCCGCGCCGGCCTGGACGACCAGCACGCCGGGCCGAAAGTGGCCCAGGGCGGCCGGCACCACCTGCTCGAAGACTTCCAGGTAGCTCGACCCCTCGGTGAAGGGCTCCAGCGGCACGTTCAGCTTCAGGCCGCGTCCCACGCCCGAGCCGAGCTCGTGAATGTCGCCGGTCCCGGGAAACAGAAACCTGCCCGACTCGTGGAGGCTGATCGTCATCACTCGCCGGTCCTCGTAGAAGATCTGCTGGACCCCGTCGCCGTGGTGCACGTCGATGTCGATGTAGGCGACCCAGAGGCCGTGTCGGGTCAGGAAATCGATCGCCACCGCCAGGTCGTTGTAGACGCAGAAACCCGACGCGAAATTCCTCCGGGCATGGTGGAGCCCTCCGCCAAGCTGCAGGACACGCTTCTCTCCCGCCTCGCAGATGCGGCGCGCCGCGGCGAGCGTACCGCCCACGTGCCACCGTGCCGCTTCGTCCATGCCGCGGAAGGCGGGAGTGTCGGGCGTGCCGAGGCCGTAATCCTGGCAGTCCGGCACGTCCCGGCCCGCGGACAGCTCCTCCACGCGCCGGACGTAATAGTCCTCGTGAACGCCGAGGATCTCCTGGCGCGTGGCGGGCTCGGGCGCGACCGCCTCGACGTCGTGACCGAGCGCCCGCAGAAGGTCGAGCGTCATGTCCACGCGGACGGGACGGAACGGGTGCTGATCGCCGAAGCTGTAGTTCCGGTAGGCCGGGTGGTAGATCACCGAGGCCATGGCTTCTCGGGCGGCCACGAAAGCTCGAACCCCGAGCGCCGCAGTTCCTCCGCGAGCAGGCGGGTCTCGATCGAGCCCACCCGCAGGACGACCCGCACGCTCGCGGCGCTCTCGGGGTGCGTCAGGACCGAGTGGACGTTCAGGCCGCGCTCGCCGAAGAAGCCCATGAGGCGGGCGAGCTCGCCGGGGCGGTCCGGAAGGCGCACCTCGAGGCGCCCCGAGGGCTTGTCCACGCCGGTCATCCGCAGCAGCGCGTCCAGCAGATCGAGCCCCGTGATGATGCCGACCAGGCGCCCGTCCTCCATGACCGGAAGGCAACCGATCTTCTTCTGGCGCATGGTGCGCGCGGCGTCCTCGACCGGATCCGCCGGATCGGCCGTCTCGGGATCTCGCGACATCACCTCGGCTACCCGGTGGTCGGGCGACAGCGGCGAAGCGGCCAGGGCGCTCGTCGCCAGCCGCAGGTCCCGATCGGTGACGACGCCGACGAGCGCCTCGCCGTCGCGCACGGGCAGGTGGCGGATACCGTGCTGCTGCATCGTGCGATACGCGTCCTGCAGCGTGGCCTCGCCCGTGACGGCAACGGCCGGCCGCCTCATGATGTCCCGGACCAGCATGCCCCGGCTCCCTTCCGTCCGGAAAAACCCGGGCGGAGCGAGCCCGAGAGCCGGACTCCGATCCCGCGCTACTCTTCCTTGCCGAACTGCTTCAGGTCCTCGGGCCCTTCCTTGGTCGCCACCTTCTCCTTGCCCTGGACCGAGACGCGAATCTGCTCGACGACGTCCGGGTTGGCCAGGGTGGTGATGTCTCCGGTGTCCAGCGTGTTCGAGATGGCGGCCAGGACCCGCCGCATGATCTTGCCCGACCGGGTCTTCGGCATGTCCGGAACGATGTGGACCTTTCGCGGCCGCGCGATCTTGCCGATCATCGTCTCGATCGTCGCGATCACCTTGTCGGTGATCTCCTTGCTCGGCGCATATGCCGGCTTCAGGGCGATGTAGACCTCGGGAACCCGACCCTTGACGTCATCGGCCACCGGGACGACCGCGGCCTCCGCAACCTCTTCGACCGTGAGGCAGGCCGACTCGAGCTCCTTGGTGCCCAGCCGGTGCCCCGCCACGTTGATGACGTCGTCCACGCGGCCCAGGATCCGGAAGTATCCGTCGGCGGGAAGGACCGCGCCGTCGGCCGCGAAGTACGGCCAGTCGCGCCAGTCCTTGCTCTGCGGGTTCTTGCAGTACTTCGAGTAGTACTGGCGGACGAAGCGCTCCCGGTCGCCCCAGATCGTCTGGAAAATGCCCGGCCAGGGGTTGCGGATGCAGATGTTGCCGGCCTTGCCGGAGCCCGCCACGACGTCCTGGCCCTGCTCGTCCTTGATGATCGGGTAGATGCCGGGCATCCCGGGGCCGGCGCTTCCGGGCTTCATGCGGTCGAGGGCGGGCTTCGTGCTGCACAGGAATCCGCCGTTCTCGGTCTGCCACCAGGTGTCCACGATCACCGCTTCGCGCTTGCCGACGACGTCGTAGTACCACCGCCAGACCTCGGGCTCGATCGGCTCGCCGACCGTCGTCATGTGCTTGAAGCGGTAGTGGTACTTCTTCGGCTCTTCGGGTCCCGCCTTGCGCAGCATGCGGATGGCCGTCGGCGACGTGTGGAAGATGTTCACGTCGAGGCGCTCGGCGATGCGCCACACGCGGCCCGCGTCGGGGTACGAAGGAACGCCCTCGTAGATGACCGAGGTCGCGGCCAGCGCGAGGGGCCCGTACACGATGTACGAGTGCCCGGTGATCCAGCCGATGTCCGCCATGCACCAGTAGACGTCCTCCGGATGGATGTCCTGGATGTACTTCGAGGTCCCCGTCACGTAGGCGAGGTACCCGCCCGTCCGGTGCTGGCAGCCCTTGGGCTTGCCGGTCGTGCCGCTCGTGTACATCAGGAAGAGGGGTGCCTCCGCATCCATCGGCACGGGCTCGACGCGCTTGCCCCGGTAGTTCCCGATGACGTCGTCCACGAAGAAGTCGCGCCCCTTCACCATCGGGGCGGCCGAGCAGTACTTGCCCGGGTAACGCCGCCACACGAGCACCTTGTCGATCGTCTGCCCTTCCTTCTCCGCCGTGGCCACGGCGATCTCCGCCGACGCCTTGTGGTCGATCATCTTGCCGCTGCGGTAGTAGCCGTCCATGTAGATCAGGACCCGGCTGCCGGAGTCGGCGGCACGCAGCCCGCAGGCTTCGCCGCTGAAGCCTCCGAAGACGACGGAATGGATCACGCCCAGGCGGGCGCACGCGAGCATCGTCACGGGCAGCTCGGCGACCATCGGCATGTGGATCGTGACGCGATCGCCGGCCTTCAGGCCCGCGAAGTCGCGCAGGAGCGCGGCGAACTCGTTGACCCGGACGAAGAGCTCCTGGTACGTGACGGTGACCGGGTCCTCGTTTTCCAGCTCGGGGACGGCGATCAGGGCCGCCTTGTTCTTGTACTTCTCGAGGTGGCGGTCCACGCAGTTGAAGGAGACGTTGATCTTGCCACCGACGAACCACTTCCAGAACGGCGGATCGTTCGTGTCCAGCACCGTGTCCCACCGGCGGTACCAGGTCAGCATCTCCGCGTATTCTTCGAAGCACTTCGGAAAGTTCTTCTCGGCGAAGCGCTCGTTGACGGAGGGATCCTTGAGGTTTGCCTGGGCGACGAAACCGGCCGGAGGGTCGAAGTACGCCTCTTCCTTCCAGTGAACCGCTATCTGGTGCTCCGTCGTCTCCGCGACCGCCGAGGTCGTCTTCGAATCCGCCATGACTCTGCCTCCTGATTGCTTCGACCGTTGAGCGGGGCTCAAGCGGTCCTGCGTTCCGTCGTCAAGGCCGGGGGCGGGCGACCCGGCTCAGCCCGGCATGAGGGTCGGCGTCGCCGGAGGATCGCGGTCTGCGGCGCGTTTCGGGCCGCCCCGGCCATCCGTTGCCCCGGCGACGGCCTCCCCCAGGGCGAGCCGGCGCTTCCGCCCAGGCGAGGCCTCGAGGATCCGGTCGGTGGCGTCGGCCATGGCGATTCCTTTCGGCAGCAGACCGCTCTCCGGTCAGACGGGCCGCAATGTTACCCCTTCGGGCCGCGCGCAAGAGAGCCGGTCCTGCGGCCTCACCCGTCTCGGCCGGGCCCGGCCAGCCGGATTGGCGCTACTTACTCTTGACACGTGTCGCCTCTTTCCAAAAGACTGCAAACAATTCGAGGTGCCGGGACCGATGGCTTCTCGCCTTATCGCCAGCGCGCCCTTCGAGCTGACTCGTTGCCGGGCAGCCGCCCCGTCGGCACGAGGCTCCGCGAAGTACCTCCGCGTGCTGCGGTTCGCTCCCCCGATCGCTCTTGCTCGCCGGACCGTCGGCGATTTGCTTCGGCGGCCCGGCTCTGAAGTCGTGTGGCGGAAGATTTAGGGAGGAACCAGATGGAGAAAGCCGCAGCGGAAACCCTCGCCCCCGAAGAAAAAAGGGTCATCTTCGCCTCTTCGCTGGGAACCGTCTTCGAGTGGTACGACTTCTACCTGTACGCGACCCTGGCGCCCTTCTTCGCGGCGCTCTTCTTTCCGCCCGGCAACGCCACCGCGGCCCTGCTCTCGTCGTTCGTCGCCTACGCCGCCGGATTCCTGGTGCGGCCCTTCGGCGCCCTGGTGTTCGGCCGAATCGGAGACCTGGTCGGCCGCAAGTACACCTTCCTCGTCACGATCGTCGTCATGGGGTCCTCCACGGCCGCCGTCGGCCTGCTGCCGACCTACGCCTCGATCGGCTTCATGGCCCCCATCCTGCTCGTCGCCCTGCGCCTCCTCCAGGGTCTCGCTCTCGGCGGCGAGTACGGCGGCGCCGCCACCTACGTCGCCGAGCACGCGCCCCACGGCAAGCGCGGCTACGACACGTCCTGGATCCAGACGACCGCGACACTCGGCCTTCTGCTCGCCCTGATCGTCATCGGCGTGTGCCGCGTCAAGATGCCCGCCGACGTCTTCAAGAGCTGGGGCTGGCGGATCCCCTTCCTCGTTTCGGTCATCCTGCTTGCCTTCTCCGTCTACATCCGGTTGAAGCTGCAGGAGTCGCCCGTATTCCAGAGAATGAAGGCGCAGGGGAAGGGCTCCAAGGCCCCCCTGACCGACAGCTTCACCAAGTGGTCGAACCTGAAGATCGTCATCCTGGCCCTGGTCGGCGCGACGGCGGGTCAGGGCGTCGTCTGGTACACGGGCCAGTTCTACGCACTCTTCTTCCTGACCCTCTACCTCAAGGTCGACTACCTGACCACGTACTACCTGATCGGCATCTCGCTCATCATCGGAACGCCCTTCTTCATCTTCTTCGGCTGGCTCTCGGACAAGATCGGGCGAAAGTGGATCATCATGGCGGGCTGCCTCATCGCGGCGCTGACCTACTTCCCCCTCTTCAAGGGGCTGACGCACTACGTCAACCCGGCTCTCGAGACGTACGCCGCCAATACCCCGGTCAGCGTCGCCGCCTCCGACTGCTCGATGCACATCTTCCCGACGCCGAAGACGCGGTATTCGGACTGCGACAAGGCAAAGGACTTTCTCACCAAGAACGGGCTGTCGTTCCAGGAACTCCCGGCCGCCGGCAACGAAACCGTCGTCACGAAGATCGGCGCCACGGAGCTTCACGGGTGGGATGAGGACAAGTACAAGGCCGCGCTGAAAGACTCGGGATATCCCGCAACCCTGGACAAAGCCGCGATCAACTGGCCCATGACGATCCTCATTCTCGTCATCATGGTGATCTACGTGACCATGGTTTACGGCCCGATCGCGGCCTTCCTCGTCGAGCTCTTCCCGACGCGCATCCGCTACACGTCCATGTCGCTGCCGTACCACATCGGCAATGGCTGGTTCGGCGGCATGCTGCCGCTGCTGGCGACCGCGATGGTGGCGACGAGGGGCAACATCTACGCGGGGCTCTGGTATCCCGTCGTGGTGGCGCTCATGAGCTTCGTCATCGGCAGCCTCTTCATTCGGGAGACGAAGGACCGGGACATCCAGCAAGATTTCTGACCTTCGGCGCGGGACATTCCCGCGCCGAAGGGACAGGTGGGAGGTGACCATGTCTGCCAGGCGAAATCGGGGCATGACGCGGAGAAGCTTCGCAAAGCTGGCCGGGGCCGGGGCCCTGGCAGCCGGGGGACCGGCATTTCTCTTTCCGGACCGCGCCCGCGCGGCCGGGAAGACCCTGAAAATAGTCCAGTGGAGCCACTTCGTCCCCGGCTACGACAAGTGGTTCGACGGGGTCTTCACCAAGGAATGGGGCCAGAAGAACGACACGGAGGTCATCGTCGACCACATCGCGATCGGGGAGGTCAACGCCCGGGCTGCCGCCGAGGTCGCGGCCCGAAAGGGTCACGACCTCTTCATGTTCCTGTCGCCGCCGGCCGCGTACGAGAAACAGGTGATCGACCAGCGCGACGTCTACGCGGCCGTGGAAAAGCAGCACGGGAAGATGATCCCGCTCGCCGAGCGCTCGACCTACAACCCGAAGACCAAGAAGTTCTTCGCCTTTTCCGACTCGTACGTTCCCGACCCCGGCAACTACCGCAAGGACCTCTGGGAGAAGGTGGGCTTCCCGAAGGGGCCGGACACCTGGGACGACCTGCGGACCGGCGGAAAAAAGATCAAGGACCAGTTCGGCAATCCCGTCGGCATCGGGCTCTCGCAGGAGCTCGACACGAACATGGCGATGCGGGCCCTGCTCTGGTCGTTCGGGGGTTCCGAGCAGGACGAGAGCGGCCGCGTCACGATCTACTCCAAGGAGACGATCGAAGCGATCAAGTACATGCGGGCCCTCTACCAGGAGGCCGAAACGGCCGAGGTCTTCACGTGGGATCCTTCCTCCAACAACCGCGGGATCCTGGCGGGAAAGCTGTCGTTCGTCGACAATGCGATCTCGGTGACGCGGTCGGCGGAGAAGGACAATCCCGACATGTCCTCCAAGATCTGGCTGACTCCGGCGCTCAAGGGGCCGGTCCGCCGGCTGGCCGCCGAGCACGTGATGGACTGCTACGTCATCTGGGAGTTCGCCGAGAACAAGCAGGGCGCCCAGCAGTTCCTGATCGACTACATGAACAACTTCGAGGCGGCGTTCAAGGCCAGCGAGTTCTACAACTTTCCCTGCTTCCCGAAGACGGTACCCGACCTCGACGCGCTGCTCGCCAATGACCCGAAGGCCAACCCGCCCGACAAGTACAAGGTCCTCGCCGGCGTGCTCGACTGGGCCACCAACGTCGGCTACCCCGGTTACGCCTCCGCCGCCATCGACGAGGTCTTCAACACTTTCGTCATCCCGACGATGTTCGCGAAGGCGGCCCAGGACGTATTGAGCCCGGAGGATGCGGCCCGCGCGGCCGAAAAGGAGATCAAGCGGATCTTCGACAAGTGGAAGTGACCCTCGGATGGCCATCGTCCAGACCCGGGCGCTGACGAAGGTCTTCCGCCGGGGCCAGGCCGGGGCCGTCGTGGGCGTCGACCTGGAGAGCCGGGAAGGCGAATTTCTCGTCCTTCTCGGCCCGTCGGGCTCCGGGAAGACGACCCTGCTGCGCATGATCGCGGGCCTCGAAGAGCCCACCTCGGGCGACGTCCTCATCGGTGGAAACGTCGTGAACGACTGGACTCCCCGGGAACGGCGCATCGCGATGGTCTTCCAGAGCTACGCCCTGTACCCCCACCTGACCGTTCTCGGCAACATTCTTTTCCCCCTCAAGGCCCAGCGGGTTCCGAAGGCGGACCGGCAGAAAAAGGCGCTGTGGGCCGCGGAGTTGCTGGGCATCGGCGCTCTCCTGGACCGCCGTCCCCGCGAATTGTCCGGGGGCGAGCGGCAGCGCGTCGCTCTCGCGCGGGCGATCGTGCGCGAACCGACGGTGTTCCTCCTCGACGAGCCGCTGTCCAACCTCGACGCGAAGCTGCGGGCCTCGGCGCGCGAGGAGCTCGAGCAGTTTCAGCGCCGCGTCGGCACGACCATGATCTACGTCACGCACGACCAGGTGGAAGCCATGGCGATGGGCGATCGCATCGTCGTGATGCACCAGGGCATCGTGCGCCAGGTCGGCACGCCGGCGGAGGTCTACGACGATCCGGCCGACACCTTCGTCGCGACCTTCCTCGGTTCTCCCCCGATGAACCTCGTCGACAGCGAGGAGGCCATCCTGGGATTCCGGCCCGAACATTTCCTGCCGGCCGGCTTCGCCGCCGCGACCGGCCGCCGCGTGCCCTTCTCCTTCCGCTTCGACCACGAGGAGTATCTCGGATCCGAACGGATCCTCTACGGACGCCTGGACGGCGGCCGATTCGACGGGAAGCGCGTGGTTTCCCGCGTGCCCGCGAGCTATCGCACGCAACTTCCGGAGGGATTCGTCCAGCCCTTCGAAACGGACGAGAGCCACCTCAAGTACTTCGATCGCGCCACGGGCGCCCGCCGCGGCCCGGTGTCCGCCATATGAGCCGGGGCCGCCCCGCGCCCGCGGCCGCTGGCTCGGCCCGGCGATGCTCCTGCCGGCGATCCTGTACGTGGTGGCGCTCGTCGGGGTGCCGTTTCTGCTGGCTTTCGTGTACGCCGTCGGCGACGTGAAGGTCGGTTCGACCGGGTACCACTTCGTCGGCTTGACGAACTTTTCGTCGGTCCTCGAGAATCCCGGATTCCGGCGGGCGTTGCGCAACTCGATCGTATTCACGTTCTGCTCCCAGATCCTCGTACTCATCGGCGGCAACATTCTGGCGATCGCGCTCAAGGACGCCTTTCGGGGCCGCCGGCTCATCCGGTTTCTGGTCATCCTGCCCTGGGTCGCGCCCGTCTCGATCGGAACGATCGGCTGGAAGTGGATTCTCGACAGCCTGTACAGCGTGATCACGTGGGTCCTCGTCCGTCTCCACCTCGTCCGCGAGGCCTCCCCGCCCATGTGGCTCGGCGAGCCGACGCTCGCCATGATCTCCGTGATCCTGGTGCACACCTGGCACGTGCTTCCCTTCGCGACGGTGATCCTCCTGGCCGGGTGGACCGCGATACCCCGGGACATCCCCGAGGCGTGCGCCGTCGACGGCGCCGGCTACTTTCGAACCCTCTTTCAGGTCACGATCCCGATGCTGCTGCCCATCATCAACGTCGCCCTTCTCTTCGGAACCGTGTTCACGTTCACGGACATGACGGTGATTTACATCCTGACCCGGGGTGGCCCCTACGACACGACGCAGGTCCTTCCGTCCATGGCTTTCTTCACCGGAATCCTGGGCGGCGACCTCGCCGAGGGCGCGGCGATTTCGATTTTCCTGCTGCCCCTGCTCGTGTGGGCCGCATGGAGAATGCTCCGGACCGCCCACCGCGCGGAGGTCGGCTGATGGCCATCGGTCGCCGCACCCGGCACCGCCTCGCCGCCGCACTCCGGTGGGGCATTCTCGCCGCGTTCGCGACGGCACTGTCCTTCCCGTTCTACTGGATGCTGATCACGGCCTTCAAGCGGACGAGCGATCTGTACGACCTGAAGAACAATCCCTTTCTCTTCCACGAGCGCCCCACGCTCGAGCACCTCCGGCTGCTCCTCACGGAGACGCTCTTTCCCCGCTGGCTCTGGAACACCACCCTCGCCGGCGTTTGCGTGGTGGTGATCACGCTGGCCCTGGCCGTTCCCGCCGCGTACGCCCTGGCCCGCCTGACCGGACCCTGGGGCGGGCGGCTCGGCATCGCCATCTTCCTGACGTACCTCGTGCCGCCGACCCTGCTCTTCATCCCCCTCGCCCGGGTCGTCGCGGCCCTCGGGCTTCAGGACACGATCTGGTCCATCGTCGTCGTTTATCCGAGCTTTACCATCCCCTTCTCGACCTGGCTGCTCATGGGCTTCTTCAAGGCGATCCCCCGGGAGCTCGAGGATGCCGCGATGGTCGACGGCCTGACCCGGTTCCAGGCCTTCCGGCGGCTGGTGATCCCGATTTCGGTATCCGGAATCCTGACGGTCGTCATCTTCTCGTTCACCCTGGTCACCCAGGAGTTCGTCTATGCCCTGACCTTCATCTCCTCGGCAGCCCACCAGACCGTCGGGGTGGGGGTGCCCATCTACCTGGTCCGGGGCGACGTCTACTACTGGGGCTCGCTCATGGCGGCCTGCCTGATAGCCAGCCTGCCGATCGCCATCGTCTACAACATTTTTCTGGATCGATTCATCGCCGGATTCACGTTCGGATCGGTCAAATGAAGGTTACGATCTCGTAAGGGCCGAGAGGGCATGCGAAGACGATCGGTGACGGCCGCATCCTCCGCTCCCGCCGACGGGCGGGCGAGGCGACATCTTCCGTCTGCCCGGTCGTCCGGTTGCCGCCCCCCATGAAGGATCCCCGATGTTCCCGCGTCCCGGCGACCGGTCGCCGTTTGGACGCCATCGTTCGATGCGGTGGAACTTAAGGAGGGGTCAATGAGGTCACTGGTGCGCTCAACCGTCATTCTGGCGTTCATGGTCCTCACCGCGGCCGTCGTGTCGGCACAGGCAGCGGTCCAACTGGGAACTGCCGGAACTCTCACGTTCAAGGGATTCATCAGTGCTACCGCCTTCGCGCAGGACCAGAATTTCGCCTTCGGCAACGGCCAGAACGCCGAGTATCCGGTCGGGCCCAATTGCCAGGTGGATTGCTGGTTCGGCGGGGGCGACATCCGTAACACGAGACTGACGATGGTCTTCGACGGCCCGAAGCTCCTGGGCGACTGGAAGGTCGGCGGGACCATCGAGATGGACTTCTTCGGTGGATTCAATGGAGTCGGCGCCTTCAGCGATCAGCAACCCGAGCCGCGCCTGCGCCTCGGCTTCGTCGACTTCGGCAACGGCAGCACCACGATTCGGGTGGGCCAGCAGTGGTCGCCGCTCTTCGGCAATACGGCCGTCTCGCTCGCCCACATCGCCTTTCCGCTCGGCTACGGCTCGGCGGGCGACGTCGGCTGGCGATTCCCGGGAATCTTCGTCTACCAGAAACTCACGCCGAAGGACTCGGTGGTCAGCGCCGACCTGGTGTTCGCCGTCATGTCCGGGTCCTGGAACGGGCCCGAGTGCACCACGTCGACCAACTGCATCAACGATCTCACGGCGGGCAACGCGTCCTGGCCGCAGTTCGAGTTCCGGGCGAACGTTGGCGGCAAGGCCGGCGACTCCGGGACCTGGAGCGCCTACATCGTCGGTCACTACGACGAGAAGGACCTCTCGGGCGCCGGGGCCTCCACGCCGAACGACAAGCTCACCGGATCGGCCATCGAGATCGGCGCGAAGTTCCAGTTCGGACCGCTGCTCATCCAGGGAAATGGCTACACCGGGCATTCGATCGGCCAGAATTTCGGCATGATCACGCAGTTCGGGAAGATCCAGGGCCAGGGCGGATGGGCCCAGATCGGCTTCGACGTGACGAAGAACTGGGGCATATTCGCCTTCGCGGGCATCGACAACCCGAAAGACAGCGACGTCATTCGCGCCCTCGGCGCCGCCGGAAGGCTGAAGAACATCATGTACGCGGGCATGCTGCGCTGGAAGTGCGGGCCGCTTGCCTTCGGCTTCGAGTACATGCACGACCAGCTGACGACCGCGGCGGTGGCCCCCAAGGTCACCGGGACGCAGCTGGCGTTGTCGACCCTCTACAACTTCTAGGGTTCGATCAGGGCGGGAGCCGCCGGGCTCCCGCCTACCGTTTATCCGCCGGCGGCGGGCGCACCTGGCTCCGCATCGCCTGCCAGGCCTCCCGGGCCTCCTCGACGGACCCTTCGTCTTCGATCGTCGTGATGTCGCCGGGCTCCATGCCGAGCGTGACGGCCTTGAGGACCCGGCGCATGATCTTGCCGCTCCGGGTCTTCGGAAGCGACTGAACGAAGTTCAGCTCTCCGATCACGACGACCGGGCCGAGCTCCCGCCGGATGGTGTCGAGGAGATCCTGTCGCAAGCCGTCCGAGGGGAAGTGGCCCTGCTTGAGGACCACGAAGGCCGAGATGACTTCGCCCCGCAGGGAGTCGGGACGGCCGGTCACCCCGGCCTCGGCGACCGCCGAGTGCTGGAGACACGCGGTCTCCACCTCGATCGTCCCGATGCGATGACCCGCGATCTTGATGATTTCGTCGGCCCGCCCTGCGAACCAGACGTAGCCGTCGGGGTCGACGTGCGCCGAGTCCCCGGTGGAGTAAACCCCGGGGATTCGCTCCCAGTAGTCGGCGCCGTAGCGCTCGGGCTCTCCCCAGAGGCTCGCCGTGAGGCCCGGAAACGGGCGGCGAATCACCATGATCCCCTTTTCCCCGGTGCCGCAGGGAGTCCCGTCGGGAGCGACGACCGCCGCGTCGATCCCCGGCAGGGCGACGGCCGCGGACCCGGGCTTGATCGGCAACAGGGAGAGGCCATAGGGATTTCCGAACACCGGGCCGGAGGTCTCCGTCTGCCACATGTGGTCGATGACCGGCACCCGGCCCCGGAGCGCGTGCTCCTGCAGCCATTCCCATGCCGGCGCGTTCAGGACCTCTCCCGCGCAAAAAACGCGCTCGAGCGCCGAAAGGTCGTGCCGGTGGGCCGGCGCCTCGCCGTAACGCATCAGGAGACGCACGGCCGTCGGCGACGTGAAGATCCCGGTCACACCGAAGTCCTCGGCGATCCTCCAGAGGGTCTCGGGATCGGGATGGTCGATCGCGCCCTCGTAGGCGAGCGTCGTGCAGCCCATCAGCAACGGGGCGTACACGATGTAGCTGTGCCCGACGATCCAGCCGATGTCGGATGTCGACCACCACACGTCCTCCGGGCGCAGGCCGAAACACCAGCGCGCCATGCTGGCGACGTGGACCGCGAAACCGCCGTGCGTGTGCACGGCCAGCTTCGGTTTCGCCGTCGTGCCGGAGGTGGCGAGGATGAAGGCCGGCTCGTTCGACTCCATCGGCACGTGCTCCCCGTTTTGTCGCGCTCCGTACTCGAGGAAGTCCTCCCACGTGACGTCGCGGCCCGCCGTCATCGGCGTCGTGCTGCCGCCGCGATCCCAGACCACGACCCGTTCGACGGCGTGATCGGCGCCGGCCAGCGCACGATCCACGATCGACTTCAGCTCCACGTCCTTGCCCTTGCGGAACGTTCGGTTCGCGGTGAACACGAACCGGGACCCGCTCGCGCGGACCCGGTCTCCCAGCGCCCCCGAACCGAATCCGGCGAACACGACGACGTGGATCGCTCCGATCCGCACGGCGGCGAGCATCACCAGGATGGCCTCCGGGCAGGTCGGCATGTAGATCGTGACGCGATCTCCCGCGGACACTCCCATGCCGCGCATTGCCGCCGCGACTCGTTTCACCTCGGCCAGCAGCTGCGCGTACGTGAACACGCGCCGCTCGCCGCGCTCGTTCAGGGCCACGAGAGCCGCGTGCCCCCCGCGTCCCCGCTCCACGTGGTGATCGAGAGCATTCCAGGCCAGATTGGTCATTCCGCCGACGAACCAGCGGAAGGTGGGTCGCTCCCAGACGAACGTCTTCTCCCAGGGGCGAAACCACGGCAGCGCCCGCGCCGCCCTGTCCCAGAACGCCTCGGGATCTTCCAGTCCGTCGTCGAGCCAGCGGCGAACGATGGGGTTGATGAGTTTCACGGCGCCCCCCTCGAAACACGATCGCCCCGTTCTCCGGGCGGTGCTCGAGGCTACTCTACGGCCCCGACCCCGTTCTGATGCAAATGCCCCACTCGGGTCGGCGCGGTAGCATGTCGCGGATCGGGGCGGCACACCCATGCGTATCGCGTTTCTCACAGACATCCACGCGAACCTCGAGGCGCTCACGGCCTGCCTCGAGCACGCCTGGCGCCAACGGGCCGATCACGCGGTTTTCCTGGGGGACCACGTCGGTTACGGCGCGGACCCCGGCCCGGTGCTGAACACCGTCATGACCCTCGTGGCGCGCGGCGCCGTGGCCCTCCTCGGCAATCACGACGTGGCGGTCCTGCGGGGGCCCTCCCGGGAGATGAACCCGGAGGCAAGGACGGTGGTCGAATGGACGCGCTCCCGCCTCGGGCCGGCCGAGCTCGCGTTCCTCGGAGGCCTCCCGCTCACCGTCGAAGAGGGAGGCCGCCTCTACGCGCACGCCAACGCCTGGGCGCCGGACCGATGGGAATACATCACGTCGCCCTTCGACGCCGGCAAGAGCATGCGCGCGACCCGCTGCGGCCTGACGTTTTGCGGCCACATGCACACGCCCGCGCTCTACCACATGGCCGCGGACGGCCGCGCCTGCGCCTTCGCGCCCGTTCCGGGAACCGCGATCCCTCTGAGCCCTCAGAGGCGCTGGCTCGCGATCCCCGGCTCGGTCGGGCAGTCCCGCGACGGCAACCCCGCTGCCTGTTACGCGATGTTCGACGAAGCGGCCAACCTGCTGACCTACCACCGCGTGCCGTACGACGACCAGGCGCCGCTGCGCAAGATCGTCGAGGCCGGACTTCCGCTCTCTTATAACGTGCGCATCGGCGAGGCGCGCTGACCGTCCATGGCCGACGCGCGACAGCCCGGCACGGTCATCGACGGGTTCCTCCTGGAGGAAAAGATTCACCAGGGCAGCATGGCCGAGATCTGGCGCGTCCGCCGCGCCGACTCGCCGGCGCCCCTCGTGATGAAGATCCCCTCGTTTCGCGACATGGACGATCCGGCCGCGCTCGTGGGATTCGAGGTCGAGCAGATGATCCTGCCAACCCTGTCGGGCGTCCATGTCCCTCGCCTCGTGGCCGCCGGGGACTGGGCCGTCCAGCCCTACATCGTGATCGAGCACATCGGCGGCCCGTCGCTGAGGGCCCGCCTCGACCAGACGCCCCTCGACCCGGAAGAGATCGCCGGGATCGGCGCCCGGGTGGCTGCGGCACTCCACGACGTCCACAGCCAGCGCGTGATCCACCTCGACGTCAAGCCGAGCAACGTGATGTTCCGCGAGAACGGCGCGGCCGTGATGATCGATTTCGGCCTCGCGCGGCACGACCGGCTCCCGGACCTGCTGGCGGAGCAGTTCCGCCTCCCGATCGGCACCGGCCCGTACATCTCGCCCGAGCAGATCAACCAGATCCGCAACGACCCCCGCAGCGACATCTTCTCCCTCGGGGTCGTCCTGTACTACCTCGCCACGGGCGAGCGTCCCTTCGGCACACCGACGAGCGTGCGCGGGCTCAGGCAGCGGCTCTATCGCGATCCGGTCCCGCCGCGCGCCCGCAACCCGCGCTGCCCGCCCTGGCTCCAGGAAGTCATTCTTCGCTGCCTGGAGGTCGCGCCGGAGGACCGGTACCAGACCGCGTCGCACCTGGCCTTCCAGCTCCAGCATCCCGACCAGATGGCGCTGACGGCCCGGGCGGACCGCAAGTCCCGGGACGGCCTCGTCACGGTTATCCGGCGCCGTTTTCGCCTGCTCGGCGTGGCGCCGGACCCGCGGCGTATGGCCCACGACCAGATCTCGAAGGCGCCCATCGTCGCCGTCGCCCTCGACCTCGAACAGGGCTCCGAGGCGCTCGCGGAAGCCCTCCTGGCGGCCGCCCGCCGAGTCCTGCAGACCGAGCCCGGTGCCCGCCTGGCGTGCCTGACGGTGCGCAAGACGCCGCGGCTGGCCATGGAAACGACACTGGACGCCAGCGGCCGGAGCATCCCCATGCGCCTGCTGGTCGAGCTCCAGCACTGGGCGCGACCCCTCGGGCTCGGCGTAGGACGGGTGACCCACCACGTTCTCGAGGGCCCCGATCCGGCCGACGCGATCCTCGACTTCGCGCACTCGAACCAGGTGGACCACCTGGTCATCGGATCCCGCGGCAGCTCGACGCTGCGACGGTACCTCGGCAGCGTCTCCTCGCAGGTTGTCGCCCGGGCGCTGTGCACGGTGACGGTCGTCAAGGCCAGGGTGTCCGACGACGCGGGCGATCCGGAAGAGGAAGAGGAAGCCAGGCCGCGCTACCCGGGGCTTTTTTCTTGACATATCGCGTCACCAGGAATTGAATTTGACGCAATAGGCGCTCTTTGCTCCGGTTGATCCGGGAGGGGAGGGGCCCATGGAGATCACGCGTCGCGGGTTCCTGAAGGCCACCGGTCTCGGAACCACCATTGCCCTCGGGTTCGACGTCTCCCGGGCCGAGGCCGAGATGCGCGAGTTCAAGATCTCGCGCACCACCGAAACGCGAAGCATCTGTCCCTACTGCGCGGTCGGCTGCGGTGTCATCATCCACACCCTCGGCGACAAGTCGAAGAACGCCAAGGCCGCCGTCGTCCACATCGAGGGCGACCCGGACCAGCCGGTTTCGCGCGGGAGCCTCTGTCCCAAGGGCATCACGCTCAAGGACGACATCGCGCACAAGAACCGCCTGACCAAGCCGCGCGTTCGAAAGCCGGGCTCGACCGCCTGGGAGGAGATCTCCTGGGAGGAGGCAATCTCGAAGATCGCCCGGCACGTCAAGGACACGCGCGACAAGAACTTCGTCGCCAAGAACGCCAAGGGGCAGGTCGTCAACCGCAACCCGGGCATGGCGATGATCGGCGGCTGCACCGACACCAACGAGTTCAACTTCCTCCAGTGGAAGGTCATCACGGCCCTGGGGGTGCCGTACCGGGACACTCAGGCCCGGGTTTGACACGGTCCGACGGTGGCCAGTTTGGCCGCCACGTTCGGCCGGGGGGCGATGACCAACGGATGGGTCGACATCAAGAATGCCGACGTCATCCTCGCGATGGGCGGTAACCCCGCCGAGAATCACCCCGTCGGGTTCAAGTGGTTCCTCGAGGCGCGCAAGACGCGCGGCGCCAAGATCGTCGCCGTGGACCCCCGTTTCACGCGCACGGCGGCCGTCGCGGACTTCTACGCCCCGGTCCGCGCCGGCAGCGACATCGCGTTCCTGCTCGGGATCATCCGCTACGCCATCGAGACCAACCGCTTCCACGAGGCCTACGTCAAGCTCCACACGAGCGCATCCCTGCTGATCAATCCCGCCTACGCGTTCGACGAGGGCCTCTTCAGCGGCTTCGACGACAAGGCCGGCACGTACGCCAAGGACTCCTGGACCTACCAGCTCGACGCCAAGGGAATGGCCATGAGCGACCCCACCCTCCAGGATCCCCAGTGCGTCTTGCAGCTGCTGAAGAAGCACGTGTCCCGCTACACGCCGGAGACGGTCGAGAGGATCTGCGGCACGCCGAAGGACGCCTTCCTGAAGGTGTGCGAGATCGTCACGTCCACCGGCAACGCGGAGCGCTGCGGCACGATCACTTACGCGCTCGGCTGGACACAGCATTCGACGGGCGTCCAGATGATCCGCGCGGCGGCGATCCTCCAGCTCCTGCTCGGAAACGTCGGGCGGCCTGGCGGCGGCGTCAACGCCTTCCGCGGCCACTCGAACATCCAGGGCGCGACCGACATGGCCGGGACCTTCGACATCCTGCCGGGCTACCTGAAGACGCCGGCGGCGCAGTGGACCTCGCTCAAGGAGTACATCGAGGCCAACACCCCCAAGCCGCTCGGACCCTCGATGAACTACTGGCAGAACTACGACAAGTTCATCGTCTCCCTCCTCAAGGCCGCGTACGGCAAGGCCGCGACGAAGGAAAACGACTTCGGCTACGAGTGGCTCCCGAAGATCGACGGCAACTACTCCTGGATGTACATCTGCGACGACATGTACCGCGGCAACGCGACGCGCGCGGGCGGCAAGGAGCCGGGACCCGAGGGCTTCATTTCCTTCGGCATGAACCCCGTCGGCACGGGGCCCGAACTCGCAAGAAATGGATCGCGGCGCTCTCGAAGCTCAAGTGGCTCGTCGTCGTCGAAAACGTCGAGACGGAGACCGCCATCTTCTGGAAGGCTCCCGGGCAGTATGACGGGCCCGAGGCATCCAAGATCCAGACCGAGGTCTTCCTGCTTCCCGCCGCCAACTTCGCCGAGAAGGACGGCACGTTCACCAACTCCGCGCGCTGGATCCAGTGGAAGTGGAAGGCGCTCGATCCGCCGGGCCAGGCGAAGTCCGACCAGGAAATCCTGTCGCGCAGTCTTCCTCGCGGTGCGCGACCTCTACAAGAAGGAGGGCGGCGCGCTGCCCGAGGCCGTGACGAACGTCGTCGTGGGCCTACACGAACCCGGCGGAGCCCGATCTCGGCGACGTCCTCAAGGAGATCAACGGCAAGGCCCTCGCCGACATCCCGGACCCCAAGGACAAGACGAAGGTCTTGAAGACGGCCGGCCAGCAGGTCGACGGCTTCGGCCAGCTCCAGGCCGACGGCTCGACGATGTGCGGCAACTGGCTCCACTCCGGCGTCTTCACGGAGGCCGGGCAACAACGCCCAGCGACGCCTCGACGACGGACCCGACCGGCCTCGGCATGTACCACAACTGGGCGTTCTCCTGGCCCGCCAACCGCCGCGTCATGTACAACCGGGCCTCGGCCGACGCCGACGGCAAGCCCTGGGACCCGAAGCGCCCGGGCATCGTCTGGAACGGCGAGAAGTGGGTCGGCGACGTGCCCGACATGAAGCCCGACGCCCCTCCCGGCGAGTTCGGCGCGTTCATCATGCTCCCGGAGGGCGTGGGCCGGCTCTTTTCGGCCCCGCTGAACGACGGCCCGTTCCCCGAGCACTACGAGGCCGTCGAGGCGCCCATCGACAACCTCCTCCACCCCAAGGTCACGTCCAATCCCACCTCGAAGAAGTTCTCCTCGGACAAGGACGTCTACGGCAAGCGGGAGCGATTTCCCGATCGTCTGCACCACCTACCGGCTGACCGAGCACTTCCACTACTGGACGCAGCACCAGCACGACGGCGTGCTGAACGAGCTGCAGCCCGGCTTCTTCGTCGAGATCCCGGAGGACTCTCGCGAAGGAGAAGGGCATCGCCAACGGATCGCGCGCAAGGTCAGCTCGGCGCGCGGCTCCATCGAGGGAGTCGCCATGGTCACCAAGCGCCTGCTGCCCCTGCAAGATCGACGGCAAGCCGCATGTGGCAGATCGGATTCCCGATCCACTGGGGCTACGCAGGCGACCCCGAGCCACACGGGGCCGCTCGCCAACCTCCTCACGCCCTCCGCCATGGACCCGAACACGTGGACGCCCGAGTTCAAGTCGTTCCTCGTCAAGCTCGAGAAGGCGTGAGGCGGCGGCCGATGAGCACTCAAAGCCTCGAAATCCGCCGCTCCTCCGCCTCCGTCTGGGGCAGCCTCTCCGGGCATCCGCACGGTGACGCCGGTCTCCAAGTACATCGACACGACGACCTGCATCGGCTGCAAGGCCTGCGAGGTCGCCGTGCCATCGAGTGGAACGACCTGCGGCACGTCGCCACGCAGCAGATCGGCTCCTACCAGACGCTGCCGACCCTTCACGCCGAGTACTGGAACCTCATCCGATTCAACGAGCGCGACTTCGACGGCGGCCTCGTCTGGCTCATGCGCAAGGACCAGTGCATGCACTGCGACGGAGCCGGGCTGCCTGGCGGCCTGTCCGGCGCCCGGCGCCATCGTGCAGTACGCCAACGGCATCGTGGACGTCAACCCCGACCAGTGCATCGGCTGCGGTTACTGCGAGACCGGATGCCCCTTCGACGTGCCCGCGTTTCCACCAGACGACCGGCAAGATGGCCAAGTGCACCCTCTGTGTCGACCGCGTCTCGGTGGGCCTCGAGCCGGCCTGCATCAAGGCCTGCCCGACGGGCTGCCTGCAGTTCGGCACGAAGGACGACATGGTCGCCCTCGGACGGCATCGCGTCGACCAGCTGAAGGCCAGCGGGCTTCACGAAGCGCCGCCCTCTACGACCCGAAGGGCGTCGGCGGCACGAGCGTCGTCACCGTGCTCGCCCACGGCGACCACCCGGAGTGGTACGACCTGCCCGCCGATCCGCACGTGCCGCTGCTCGTGAAGTTCTGGAAGTCGGTGCTGCGGCCGATCGGCGTCGTCGCCATCTTCGGCGCGGTCGTCGGCGCCTTCGGCCACTACATGAACCACGGGCGCAAGGGCGTCAAGGGCGCCGACGCCAACGACGCCAACCTTCCGGACGCCTAGGGCGAAGAAAGGGGAAGACCATGAGCGCAGCGAATCCTCCCCGCCCGCTCGACCCGGCGGTCCTGGTCGCCCGCGAGAAGGAAGACGTCGCTCGTCGGCAACGAGATCGTCCGCCACCGCCTCCGCTCGCGCGTTCGTCCACTGGACGGTCGCGGTCACGTTTCTTCGCGTGCCTCCTGACCGGCATGCCGATCTGGACGCCCGTGTTCGGGTGGATGGCGAACCTTCTTCGGCGGCCTGTCCGTCTGCCGCGTGCTCCATCCCGTGGGCTCGGGCTCGCCTTCTTCGTCGCCGCCGTCGTCATGACCTGGACTGGCGGTCCGAGATGAAGCTCGACCGCAGCAAGAGGGGATGGTGGGGACCGGCGCTGTTCCACTACCTGAAATGGGAGCTCGAGGACCAGAACGTCGGCAAGTACAACGAGGGCCAGAAATTCTACTTCTGGACGGTCGGCCTCGGCGCACTCGGCCTGCTCGTCTCGGGCCTGGTCATGTGGTTCCCGCGCATCGTTCCCGGCGCTGGTGCGCGAACTTTCCTTCGTCCTTCACGACCTCACGTTCATCCTCTTCGCGGTCGCCGTCGTCTTTCACATCTATCTCAGCACGTCGGCCGAGCCCGGTACCTTCCGCTCGATGACCCGCGGCACGGTGACCCGCAAGTGGGCGCGCCTGCATCACCCCCGCTGGTTCCGCGAGGTGACCGGTGAGGACGCCCGTCGCCGGTAACGCCCGGGAGGCCGCCTCGGAGTTCGAGCGCCGCGCGGCGCGGGCGCAGATGCTCGGGCGCGCGACTCCTTCGATCGAGGAGCCCCTGGAGTTCGCGGCAGGCCTCTATCGCGCCCAGGCCCGCCTGGCCGGCGTGCTCGAGACCCTGCACGCCGCCGAGCCCCTCTCCGGCCACCTCGACGAGGACGTGGACCGGTTCCTCGACTCCACGGCCGTGGTGGTCCGCTACGCGGCGGAATCCGGCCCGCCCGGCCTCTCGGAGGATGCACGAGCCCGGCGGGAGGATTTGCCCTCGACGGCCCGGGCTCGTCTGATCGTCTACTGGGAGGGCGGGCGCCCGTCGAGCGAGGACTACCTTTCGCGGGCGATCCTGCGGCCCTACGTGGAGTTCCTGCGCGCGGCCCGCGTGCCCCCCGGTCGTGTCCACCGGCGGGGCGCCTGCCCTCTCTGCGGCGGCGCGCCCTGGATGGCGGCGCGGCGCGAGGGTTCGTTGATGGAGGGGGCGAAGCGGATGCTCGTCTGTGCCCTTTGCGGCGGCGAGTGGCTTTTCGGGCGCATCCTCTGCCCCTCGTGCCTCGAACAGAATCCCGAGCGGCTCCCGTCTTTTTCGGTCGACGCCCACCCCACCGTCCGGATCGAGGCGTGCGAAACGTGTCGCCGCTACGTCAAGTCGATCGACCTGTCCGAAGACGCCCGGCCCATCCCGGAGGTCGACGACCTCGTGTCCCTGTCGATGGACCTCTGGGCTCGCGAGCAGGGCTTCACGCGGATCGAGCCGGGAATCGCGGGTCTCTGACGTGGGAGGCGGCCTCGCGCTCCTCAACTCCGCGCAGGCCGGGCTCCGCAGCCGCCTCGACGACTTTCGTGGCGCCTTCGAGCGCCGCGACGAGACCGCCTACCGGCTGGCTCTGGCGGACTTCCACGAATGGCTGTGCCGCTGGACGGCGGCCGAAGAGCGCGCCCTGTTGCCGGCGCTCTTGCGCGCCCGAATCCCCGGCCGCGATCCGCAGCGCGAGCTCAACCTCGAGTACGTGCAGCTCCGGGAGCTCACGCGCCACATCCGGATGCAGATCGAGGCTCGGGCCCCGATGGCCGACCTCCTCGGCCTCGTCGAGAATCTCTCGCGGCGATTCGACGCGCACGAGCGGGGAAACCTCGACGTCTACCATCGGGCCGCTGCCCCCCTGCTGACGCCCGCGGAACGCCAGGAGCTGGAAGCCGCGGCGCCCGGCCGCTGACGGTGACCTAGCCGAGCTGAGGCATGTCGGGCGCCGCCGCCTGTTCGGTCGGGGCCAGCGCGGCGTACGCCCCCGCCAGCCGGTCCTGATCCCAACCGAGCAGCGCGCCGTCCCCGCGGTAGAAGGTCTCTCCCGAAGGTGTCTCGACCAGCGTGATCGTCCCCTCGCCTTGCTCCGAAGCGACCGTCAGACGCCATGCCGACAGGGTGACCGAGAGCTGCCGGGTGCGGATAAGACACCTCTGGAGGCCGAGGCCCCGGGGGTTGGTCAGCCCCGGAAGAATCGTCGCCTCGTCCGGGCTTATGGCTTCGTGCGGCACGAAAAAATCTGGCTGCGTTCCCCGTCCCGAAGGATCAGGTTGCCGCCCGCCTTCCTCGCCTGGTCGGCGCAGCTGCCGGTGGCCGCGCCGTTGCTCTCGGTACACGTCCCCGAAGGGTCCGCGTCGCCCAGGTAGATACAACCCTTCGCCATTTCGCGTTCCCGCGTGATCCGGACCGCGCTCTCCGGGGGCGTGTCGGCCTGTGGCGGGGCCGAGGCGGGGGCGCCCGCCGCCGGCGCGGGATTCGGCCGGCTCTCTTCCCGCGGGCGGCGTTGCCGTCGGCGGCGGGACGGTGCGGGGTCTCCGTCGCCGACGGCGTGCCCGGAACAGTCGTAGGCTTCGCCGATCGGGCCGTTTATGAGAAGGGTGTCGCCGCCGGCGCGGCGCACCTGGTATCGCAGGCACTCCTCGGGAGTCGGCTGCACGGTCAGGCCGCAGTTCGAGGTTTCCCTCGAATCGACGCCGCCCAGAGACCGGCAGCTGGCCACCAACGCCGGGCTCGTCGTGACACGCACGTCATAGATCGAGCCCGTCGCGCTGGTGTCCTGCTTGTAACCGGCGCACCCGCTCTCGATCGCGCCGACCAAAACGAAGGTCGCTGCGGCAAGGGCGCAAAACCGATTCCCCGGACCTGGCGAATGCACTGGGAAAAGCCTATCAGGTCCGGCCTCCCACGCAAGCCATGGCCGCCGCCCCCGGATCAGGTCGCGGCCGGCCTCAATGCTGCGAGTTGCGGCGGACGGCGCCGCTGACGAGGCGCTCGCTCGAGACGACGGCCCTTCGGTGAGTGGCCCGGCCGACCTCTCCCCCGCCGTCCCGAGCGGTGACTTCGAAGAGAAAGAGCCTGCCCTCGCGCCCCGCGTAGCGCGCGGTCGCGGTGACCCGCGCGCCCCGCGGAGTCGCCGCCGAATGCACCACGTCCACGGTCACGCCGACGGAGAGCTCTCCCGGGCCCAGGTACGGGACGAGCAGTCTCGCCGCGGCCGTCTCCATCAAGGCCACCAGCCGCGAGGTCGCGAGTACCGGCGGGAAGGCATCGTCGCCGAGCCGCAGGGCGCTGGCGAGATCGGTCTCGCCGACGACGAGCTCCGCCGAGGCCGTGGCGCCGATCGCGGGCTCCGTCACGTCAGCGCCAGCCGTTCGGCCGCGATTCCAGGGAGGGACCGGCGACCGGCGTCATGCGGGCTTTCCCCTCGGCTCGACCGACTGGTAAAAGGACGTGCCTCTCACGTTCTCGTCGATTCCGAGCTTGCGGTGAATCGGCGGAAAGGCGCGCTGCTCGCAATCCGTCCGCTCGCACAAGCGGCACGTGATGCCGATCGCCACGGCGGCGCTCGGGTTGTTCACGTCGAGGCTGTCCCCGTAGACGAGGTGCTTCGTGTGCTTGACCTCGCAGCCGAGCGAGATCGCCAGCAGCGGGTGGGCGGTGCCGAAGCCGCCGAGTGTTTGCCGCACCGTCCGCGCCACGCACAGGTACGTCGTGCCGTCCGGCATCCGCGAGACCTGCGTGCGGATGATGCCGGGGGTCATGAAGGCGCTGTGGACGTTCCAGCGCGGGCACAGGCCCGAGAAGCGCGCGAACCGGATCCCGGAGGCCGAGTAGCGCTTCGAGATGTTGCCGGCGATGTCCACGCGGATGAAGTGAAACGGCACGCCCTCCCGGCCCGGGCCGGCGCATGGTCGTCAGGCGGTGGCAGACCTGCTCGAAGCTCGCCCCGAAACGGCGTTCGAGAAGCTCGATGTCGTAGCGAAGCGTCTTCGCCGATTCGAGGAACGGTTCGTAGGGCATGACGACCGCCGACGCGAAGTAGCTGGCCAGCGCCACGCGGCACAGCGCCACCGAGTCGGGCGTCGTGAGGCGGCAGCGCTTCAGGATTCGCTCGAACTCGGGCCCGAGGGTGACGAGGCCGATCTGGTGGGCGATTTGAAAGTTGCGGGCGTGGGGCGGAAGGATCTCCGAGACGTGAAGCCGGCGCCGTTCCGGGTCGAAGCGGCGCATCGGGGCCTCTTCGCCGAGATGCCGCTCGATCGTCAGCTCGATGCCGAGCCCCTCGAGGCAGCGCACGAGGCCGGGATAGATGTCGGGCCGCTCGAGGCGGCCTTCGTCCGAAAGTCGCTCCGCCGCCTCCTCGAGCGTCCGGCAAGTAGTTCTGGTTCTCCTGGAGCACGTCCGAGACCTCCTCGGACGGCAGGCGGGCCGGATCGATCCCGAGCAGATCGCCGCCGTCCTCCGAGACGCGGGAGGCCACCGCCTGCATGGACTCCAGGGCGTCGCGGTAGGCGTGGTACAGCTTGACGATCGCGCGGGAGACGGTGTCGTTCGAGGCGGTCTCCCTCACGTCTGTCGTCGTGACGTCGTGCGCCTCGAAGAGCGCGTCCCCGAAGACCTCGTGAAGGTCCGAAACGAGGCGCGCCTCGTCGTCGGAGCCGAAGCTCTTCAACTCGGCCGGATAGAGCTCGGCGAGCTTCAGGAGGAGCCCGGCGGTCAGGGGCCGCTGGTCGTGCTCGATCAGGTTCAGGTAGGAGCCCGAGATCTGGAGCTTCTCAGCGAGATCCACCTGCCGTAACCCGTGCTTGCGGCGGAGCATCCGAACCTTGGAGCCGAATTTCGAGGGCGGCGCCATTGCATTTACATCCTACACTACTTTACAGATCAGGGCACGACGGAGTTGACTGGCTAACACTTGTTATTACAAGTACTTGTTGACGCCATGGCCCGAATCTTGATTATGTGTAAACCCGAGGGCAGAAGTTGAGAACAGCGATCGAAACGGCCGAACGAGCATCCAGGCATCCCGCCGCTCTGGCGGTTCGCAGGCCGGCCGGCCAGGTGTCGACGCAGGCGCTCGAGGATTCGACGCAGAGCGCGCAGTTCTGAGGGTTCCCCGCGCCGACGCGGCCCGCTGGATGGCCGTCGCGGCGCTGTTTCGGTCCCCCGGCGTCGGGGTGCCCGCTGGATGGCACCCCGGCGCTTTCATCCTCAGCGCCGGAGCGTGCCCGCTGGATGGCACCTCCGGCGTTTCTTTATGAGACCTCGACGACGACCGCGATCCCTCGGACCCAAGGGCCCTCGGGATGGCGCCGCGCTACGCGCGGCGCCACTTCTTGAAGATCCGCTCGATGTCCTTCTGCGCCGCCGCGGCGGCGGCCTTCGCCGTCAGCTCGTCGCGCGCGACCCGCGCGAACATCGTCGGGAGGATGAAGGTATTGAACACCTCGTCCGTCGCCGCGCGTGGCGTAGCCCGGATACCCGACGTTCGTCGCCCAGTCGAGGACGCCCGCGAGCGCCGAGTACTTGCCGCGCGGGTCGGCCTTCGGGTCGTCGGCGAGGTCGGTTCGCGATGTGCGGCACCGTCGTCGGATAGCACGGGAAGTTGTAGAACTCGCTCTCGCGGAAGACCGACCCGAAATTGTCGACGAGATCCACCAGGAACTGCTTCGCGCCGTCGACGTTCTCCGCGAACTTCCAGATCACGTAGCAGTTCATGACGTGCTCGGCGGCGATGCGGCGCACGGGACCCTTCAGGGCCGGCACCAGGCCGATCTTCTTCGCGATCTCCGGGTTTTCCTTCTCGGCCGTGCGCGACACCGAGATCGCGTTCTGGACGAAGGAGGCACGGCCGGCAAGCATCATCCGGTTGTTCGAGGCGGGGTCCCAAGTGAAGATTTCGGCGGTCTCGGTCTCCTTGTAGAGCGCCCGCATGAACTTAAGGGCCTCGACCGTCTCCTTCGAATCGAGACACGACGTTGCCGTCGGCGTCCTGCTCCGCGCCCCCGAAGGACCAGAGCAGCGCCGCGGACCGCCATGTTCGAGTCCATCTCCTGCGACATGCCGATGCCGACCGGGTTGCCGAACTTCTCCCTGATCTTCCGGCCGCCGCCGCGCAGGTCCTCCCAGGTGTCGGGCCCGTTCGGAAACCCCACCTGGCTCCACAGGTCGATGCGGTAGTTGCCCGGATCCGGGACGAAGGAGTCGGAGAAGGCGAAGTACTTGCCTGTCCGGGCATTGAGCGTGGACTTCCGGGCCAGATCGATCATCTTGCCGTGGCGGCGCTCGACCTCCTCGACGATCTCGCGGTGGTCGATGACCTGTCCCTCGTAGGCCGCCGGCGGCGAGATGAAGAGAAAGAGGTCGTGGCCCTTCTTCGCCGCCGCCTCGGCCGCGCCGCGCGCGTTGACCTCGTTGGCGGACATGTGGTCCACGATCACGTCGGTCCCGTAGCGCTCCCCCCACTGCTTCGTGTAGACCCCGTCGAACCACCGGTCGTAGCCGGGGACGAAGTGGCTCCACTGGAGAATCCGCAGGGTCTTCTTTCTGCCCGCGCCCGCTTTCTTCCCGCCCGGCCCGCACGCGATTCCCGGCAGCGCGCTCGCGGCGAGCGCCGCTCCGGCGGCCCTCACGAACTGCCGGCGCGAGAGCCTGCCCGGGTTCTTCTCGTTCATCAGCGCGCTCTTCCTCCGCGCGACCTCGACAGGACCGGATCGCGCGCGGCCGCAAGTCTATAATTCCGGCCCGTGGCCGCCCTCGAACCCGGAGTCCCGTTCCCGAAGCTCTCGCTGACCGACGCGCGCGGCTCGTCGCGGCCGTCCGCCGCGGGCGAAACGCTCTACGCCGTCTTCAAGACGACGTGCCCCGTGTGCGAGATGACGTGGCCGTATCTCGACCGCGTCCGCCAGGCCGCCGAAGGCGGAGGACTCGCCGTCGTCGCCGTCTCGCAGGATCCCCCGGAAAAGACCGCGGCCTTCCACACGCGGCTCGGCGTGCGCCTCGAGACCGCCTACGACCCGGAGCCGTGGAAGACATCCGACGCCCTGGGCGTGGAGACCGTGCCGACGCTCTTTCGCGTCGGCCCGACCGGAACGATCCTCGAGACCATCGTCGGATGGAATCGCGCCGGCATGGAAGGGCTCGCGCGCCGCGCCGCGGAGCTGGCGGGCCGGCCGCCCGCACCGCTCCTGCGCCCCGGCGAACAGATGCCCGCGATCAAACCCGGTTGAAACTCTCGCAACGCCGGCAGTTAGCCGGAGAAAGCGCCCCGTGACCAAGAACCCCACCACTTTCGGCGAGCTGAAGGCGTCCGGCTATCGCCCGCGCGGCGTCAAGGAGGAGCTCCGCGAGAACCTGCGGCGCGCGCTGTCGACGGGCGCGAGCCCGTTCGAGGGTATCCACGGCTACGAGCGCACGGTGCTGCCGTCCCTCCACAACGCGATCCTTTCCAAGCACGACTTCCTGCTCCTCGGCCTGCGCGGGCAGGCGAAGACGCGCCTGCTGCGGATGCTCGTCAACCTTCTCGACGCCGAGATCCCGGCGATCGCGGGCAGCGAGCTGAACGAAGATCCCTTCGCGCCCATCACGAAGTACGGCCGCCGCATCCTGGCCGACCGGGGCGACGCGGCGCCCATCGCCTGGATCCCGCGCGCCGAGCGGTACCGGGAGAAGCTCGCCACACCCGACGTGACGATCGCCGACCTCATCGGGGACATCGACCCGATCAAGGCGGCCACGGAGCGGCGCTCCTACTCGGACGAGGAGGTCATCCACTTCGGCATCGTGCCGCGCACCAACCGCGGCATTTTCGCGATCAACGAGCTGCCGGACCTCCAGCCTCGCATCCAGGTGGGTCTTCTCAACATCCTCGAGGAGCGCGACCTGCAGATCCGCGGCTTCCCCATCCGGATCCCGCTCGACATCCTGCTCGTGTTCTCGGCCAACCCCGAGGACTACACCAATCGCGGCAACATCATCACGCCGCTCAAGGACCGCATCTCCTCGCAGATCTTTACGCACTACCCCGACGACGTGAAGACGGCGGCGAAGATCACGGCGCAGGAGGCGTGGGTCGACCGCGACGGCGGGCCGGCGATCGACATCCCGCAGCTCTTCCGCGAGCTCGTCGAGGAGGTCGCGTTCGCGGCGCGCGCCTCCGAGTTCGTGGACCAGTCGTCCGGCGTGTCGGCGCGGATGCCGATCTCCGCCGTCGAGATCCTGGCCTCGAACCTCGAGCGCCGCGGCCTGCGCAACGGCGAGAAGAAGGTCTCGCCGCGCCTCTGCGACCTGCCAGCCACGCTTCCCGCCATCACCGGAAAGGTCGAGATGGTGTACGAGGGCGAGCAGCAGGGCGCGGAAGTCGTGGCCAAGAAGCTGATCGGCACGGCCGTCAAGAAGCTCTTCGACGCCAAGTTCCCGGCGCCCGACGCCGGGCGGCCCACCGAGCGGCGCCGGCAGGAAATGGACGAAGACGACGAGCCGACCGGGCCGGTACGGCGGGCGCGCGCCGCCCCGGCGCCCGAAAAAATCCACCCGCTCTACGAGCCGATCGTTTCCTGGTTCGCGGCGGAGAACCGGATCACGATCTCCGACGACACGCCGTTCTCCGAGCACCTGGCCGCGCTCCAGTCGGTCCCGGGCCTGAAGAAGGCGGTCGAGGAGCACTTCTCCCCCGCCTCGAAGGAAGAGCTCGCGATCGGCATGGAGCTCGTCCTCGAGGGCCTCACGCAGCACCTGAAGATCGCCCGGGAGGACCTCGACTCGCGCGTCTCGTACGCCGAGATGCTCAAGTTCAACCTCGTCAAGAACCGGGCGAATTGAGGATGGCGGACCGCCCGCTGCGCGCGCGCTTCCTCGCGCGGGAATCTTTGCTCGGCGCCTTTCTCACCTGGCCGACCGAAGGCCTCGCGGAGCTGCTCGCCCTGGCGCGGTTCGACTTTCTCGTGATCGACACCGAGCATGGGAACTTCGGCCCCGAGTCGGTCGAGCGCATGGTCCGCTCGGCCGAGGGCGCGGGCATCCCGTCGATCGTGCGCGTGCCCAACTGCCAGGCCTCCGCCGACGCCAATCGCGCCCTCGACTGCGGCGCGGCGGGAACGCTCTTTCCGCGGGCCGACGGCCTCCCGGCCGCCCGCGCGGCGGTCGAGAGCGTGAAGTACGCCCCCGTCGGAAAGCGCGGGCTCGCGGGCGTCCGCGCCAATCGCTACGGGACCCTTCCCTTCGATCACTGGGTCCTCGACGCCAACGCCGCGACGGCCGCCGTCATCCAGATCGAGACCGCGGGCGCCCTGAACGTGGCGGCCGAGATCGCGGCCGAGAAGGACGTCGACGTGCTGTTCGTGGGGCCGAACGACCTCTCCCAGGCCCTCGGCGTTCCCGGCCAGTATCAGGAGTCCCGCTACCGCGCCGCCGTCGAGCGCGTCAGCGCCGTCGCCCGCGAGCACGGCAAGGCGTCCGGCATCATGCTGCGCTCGGCCGACGAGATTCCGGCGCTGCGCGAGCTCGGCTACACCGTCTTCACGACGAGCGACCGCGGGCTCTTCTCCCAGTCGGCCAAAGCGTGGCGCTCGGCGCTGCCCCGCTCCGGAGACTGACCGTGCGCTACCGCTACGAGGACTATCCCGTCGACATGCTGCGCGAGCTCCTCACGATGCAGGAGCTCGTCAAGCTCTTCCTGCAGCTCGTGCTGCAGGCGGGCGGCGACGTGGAGGAGGCGCTGCGCTGGATGAAGTATCTCCAGGAGCGCGGCATGATCGACCCCGGCATCGACCTCGAGCAGTTCCGCAAGGCGCTCCAGGAGAGCGAGATCGTCGAGGATCGCGGCGGGCAGCTCGCGCTCTCCGCCGCGGGCGAGCGCCGCATCCGCCGCTCGGCTCTCGAGGAGATCTTCACGTCGCTGACCCGGGCCGGGTCCGGCTACCACGCCGTCCCGCGCGCCGGATCGGGCGGCGAGCTGCTGCCCGAGACGCGCGCCTACGAGTTCGGCGACAGCCCGAGCGCGATCGACGGCATTCGCACGATCGGCAACGCCGTGCGCCGGGACGCCGAGGAGATCTCGCTCCAGCCGGACGACTTCGAGGTCCACGAGGAGGAGCACCTGACCTCGTGCGCCACCGTGCTCGCCATCGACATCTCGCACTCGATGATCCTCTACGGCGAGGACCGCTTCACGCCGGCGAAGAAGGTCGCCCTGGCGATGGTCGAGCTCATCCAGTCCAAGTACCCCAAGGATTCGATCGACGTCCTCCTCTTCGGCGACGACGCGAAGCGCGTCCCGCTCTCGGAGATCTCGAAGACCCAGGTCGGGCCGTACCACACGAACACGAAGGCCGGCCTCGCGCTCGCCCGGAAGCTGCTCGTCCACCGCAAGAACCCGAACAAGCAGATCTTCCTGATCACCGACGGAAAGCCGTCGGCGATCTGGGAGCGCGGCCGCCTCTACAAGAACCCGTTCGGCCTCGACCTCAAGATCGTCAACCGGACGCTCGAGGAGGCCGACGCCTGCCGGCGCGACGGCATCACGATCACGACCTTCATGATCGCGACGGACTCGTACCTCGTCGAGTTCGTGGACAAGCTGACGCAGATCAACCGCGGGCGCGCCTACTACGCCTCCCCGTACAACCTCGCCGAGTTCCTCTTCACGGACTACATCCGGAACCGCAAGAAGTTCCTCCACTGAACCTTTTCGGAAGGGGCCCCGCGGGGACGCCGGTTTTGCGAAATAATCCCGGGCGGTGACCGCCGTCGGAATCGCGCTGGCCGTCGTCGCGGCGTTCGCGTTGATCGTGACCGTGCCGCGACTGCTGCTCTCCCGGGCCCAGGATCGCCTGGCCCGCCAGATCCTCGCCGAGGACGGCGCGGCCCCGAAGCTGCTGACCCGCGCCGAGATCGTGGCCGGCGAATACCGGCGCCTGCCCGGCGTCCTCGGCCTCTCGGAGGACCGCCTCGAGTTCACCGGTCTCTTCGGCGAGAGCGTCGTGCTTCCGACGATGCGCATCGCGAAGATCTCGACGGGAACGCGCCTCGCGAGCGGCCGGCGCCTCCTGCGCCTCGAGGTCCTGCGGCTGACGCCGACGGCGGGCGAGGAGCTCGAGTTCGTCCTCGCGCCCGCGTCGGCCTCCGCCTGGCGCAGCCACCTCGGACTCTGGGCCGTCGAAGAGCGCCGCGCCGCCATGGACCTCGTCACTCCGGGCCGCAAGTAGAGCCCGACAGAAGATCCGGTCCCGATGCCGCACGAAACCGCCCTCATCGCCATCCTTGCCGGCGGCCTCGGCCTCGCGTTCGTGTTCGGGCTCGCGGCGCAGCGCCTCTCGCTGCCGCCCCTCGTGGGCTACATGCTGGCCGGAATCGCGATCGGCCCGTTCACGCCCGGCTTCGTCGGCGACGCCGGCCTCGCTTCGCAGCTGGCCGAAGTCGGCGTCATCCTCCTCATGTTCGGCGTCGGCCTGCATTTCTCGCCCGCCGACCTGCTCGCCGTACGGGGCATCGCGATTCCCGGAGCGGTCGTCCAGATCCTGGCCGCACCGGCCTCGGCGCGCTGGTCTCCCACCTCTGGGGATGGGGATGGGCGCCGGGCATCGTCTTCGGCATCTCGCTCTCGGTGGCGAGCACCGTGGTCCTGCTGCGGGCCCTGGAGGACCGCGGCTCCCTCGACTCCCCGGACGGGCGCATCGCCGTGGGCTGGCTCATCGTCGAGGATCTCGTCACGGTCCTCGTGCTGGTGCTGCTGCCGGCATTCGCCGCGCCGCGCGGAGCGCGCCGGAGCCGGGCTTCTGGCGGCCATCGGCTGGACGCTCGCCAAGGTCCTGGCCTTTCTCGCCTTCATGCTCGTCGTCGGCCGCCGCGCCGTGCCGTGGCTGCTCGAACGAGTCGCGCGCACCGGTTCGCGGGAGCTCTTCACGCTGGCCGTTCTCGCCATCGCGCTCGGCATCGCCGTCGGCGCGGCTTCGCTCTTCGGCGTCTCCTTCGCGCTCGGCGCGTTCTTCGCGGGCGTCGTGATCAGCGAGTCCGACCTGAGCCACAAGGCCGCCGCCGACGCCCTTCCCCTGCAGGACGCCTTCGCGGTGCTGTTCTTCGTTTCGGTGGGGATGCTCTTCGACCCGTCGATCCTGCTGCGCCAGCCGCTCCAGGTCGTCGCGGTCGTCCTGATCATCCTGGTCGGCAAGTCCCTCGCCGCGTTCTTCATCGTTCTCGCCTTCCGCTACCCGCTGCGCACCGCGCTGACGATCTCGGCGAGCCTGGCGCAGATCGGCGAGTTCTCGTTCATCCTCGGCGCGCTCGGCATCTCGCTCGGCCTGCTCCCGCCGGAGGCGCGAAGCCTCGTCGTCGCGGGCGCCCTGCTCTCCATCACGCTGAACCCGGTGATGTTCCGCCTCGTGGCGCCGCTCGAGCGCTGGGTGCAGGCCCGCCCCGCGCTCGCGCGCCTTGCGAACCGGACGGCTGGCGCGGCGCTTCCCGGCCTCGCCGGGGCGGCTCGCGGCAGGCGCCTCCGCGGCCATGCCGTCCTCGTCGGGCACGGCCGCGTCGGCAGCCGCGTGGCCGCGGCGCTCTCGGAGAGAGCGATCCCGTACGTCGTGATCGAGAACGACCGGGAGTCCGCGGCGGCACTCGGTGCGAGCGGCGTGGCCGTCCTCTACGGCGACGCGGCCCGGCCCGGCCTGCTCGAGCACGCCGGCCTCGCCCACGCGCGCCTGCTCCTCGTCACGACGCCGGACCCTTTCGAGGCGCGCGCCGTCATCGAGCTCGCCCGGCGGATCCATCCCGCGATCGACATCGCGGTGCGCACCCACAGCGACGCGGAGCGCGAGCACCTCGAGGGCCTCGAGGTCGGCCGGGCCGTCATGGGCGAGCGCGAGCTCGCCGACGCCATGTCGCGCTACGCCCTGGAGCGTTTCGGAGAGGTCGCCTCGTGATCGGCCGCACGCCCTACGCGGAGACGATGCCCGCGCTCTTCGTCGGCCACGGCTCCCCCATGAACGCGATCGAGGACAGCCCGTTCCGGCGCGGCTGGGCCGCCGCCGCGCGGGCGATGCCGCGGCCGTCCGCCATCCTCTGCGTCTCGGCGCACTGGGAGACCGCGGGCACCGCCGTGTCCGCCTCGCCCTGGCCCGACACGATCCACGACTTCTTCGGGTTCCCGGAGGAGCTCTTCGCCGTGCGCTACCCGGCGCCGGGCGACCCGGAGCTCGCCCGAAGGATCGCCGGCATGGTTCGCTCGACGACGCGTGGCGCTCGACGCAGGACCGGGGCTTCGACCACGGCGCGTGGAGCGTGCTGACCGCGATGTACCCGGAGGCCGACGTGCCGGTCGTCCGATGAGCCTCGACACCCGGCAGCCGGCCTCCTTCCACCACGCGCTCGGCCGCGAGCTCGCGCCGCTGCGCGACGACGGGGTCCTCATCCTCGGCAGCGGCAACATCGTCCACAACCTCGGCATGATCGACTTCCACCTTCCCGGCGGATACGACTGGGCCGACCGGTTCGACGCGGCCGCGCGCGAGCGGATCCTCGCGGGCGACCACGACGCGCTCATCCGCTACGCCTCGCTCGGTCCGGAGTCGCGCCTCGCCGTGCCGACGCCCGAGCACTACCTGCCGCTGCTCTACGTGCTCGGATCCCGGCGCCGCGGCGACTCGGTGAGCATCTTCAACGCCGACACGCTGATGGGATCGATCTCCATGACCTCGGTGATGGTCGTCCCCGCGGCCGGAAAAGAAGGAGACGCGCGATGACCAGAAATCGACCTCGTTCGCCGGGGCGGTTCTCGCAGGCGCGATCGCGGCCCGAGGCCCTCCGTGCTTTTCGCACCCGGCGTCGTCAACGAGCGCCTGAACGCCGACTACTCGCCCTACACTCCGCTCGTCTCGAGCCGACGGAGCACAGGTCCCCGCCTGATTCGAGCCGGCAACAGCTGGACTAGCCACAAGGTCGAACCCGCTCGCGGCGCGAATAGTCTCCCGACCGAAGGGAGGGAGGAGGCGCGCGCCGCGGGAGCGAGCGCGCAGCGCAGGGTCAGGCGTCCGGTCGAGCCCGCATCCGGGCGAGCCGGACGCCGGTGCGCCCGAAGGGCGCAGACCCTAGCGCCGCGCTCGCGACGTTATGGCTGTGGGGGGTGGAATCGAACCACCAACCTTCCGGTTAACAGCCGGACGTTGTACCAATTCAACTACCCCACAACCGACGGAGCATCTTAGCCGCAGAGGGCCGGGCCGCGCTCAGCGGGCGGCAGAAACGCGATGACGCGCCGGGCGAGCGGCTCGGGAATCGCCCCGAGCGCCGCGCGGATCTCGTCGGGGCGGTAGCGCTGCGAGAAGTGGGTCAGGACGAGAGCCTCGTTCTCGAAGCGGTCGGCGCGCGCCAGGATGTCGTCGAGGTGGATGTGGGCGTACTCGCGAGCCCGGTCGCGGTCCTCGGGAAAGAGGAAGGAGCACTCGAGCAGCAGCACCCGGGCCCGGAAGAGCTCGGGACACGCCTCGAAAATCTCCTCGCCGCAGTCGCCCGGGTAGGCGAGCAGCGGGATCTCCTCGCGGCGGGTGACCTCGACGCCCGACGCGCGCAGGGCGGCGATCTCCTCGCCGCTCTTTTCGAGAAGCTCGGCGCGGAGCTTCTGGCGCACCTCCGAAAACAGATACCCGACCGTCGGGACGCGGTGCCGGCCCGGAAGGACCGTGAGCTCGAGATCGTTGCGCAGCCGGATCCGATCCCCCGGCGACGCCGCCACGATCTCGATCTCGTACCGGATCTTCTCGAGCTTCTCGCAGGCGTCCACCCATTGCGCGACCATGGGCGCCGCCTCCGCGGGAACGTACACGCGCGCCGCGGGCAGGCCCTGGAGGCGCCGGCGCGATGCGTAGTGCGCCAGGCCCGCCGCGTGGTCGAGATGCCCGTGGGAGACGCAGACGGTCGCGTAGCCGAGGATGTCTTCGGGAGCGCGGCCGAACTCGAGCAGCGTGCGGAAGCCCGGCAGCTTGTAGAAGGATTCGTGGCCCGCGATCGAGATCCCCTCGATCGGAATGCCCGCGGCGTCGATCGCCACCCGCCCCCGCCCCGGGGGATAGTCGTGCGACATCCGCGGCAGAGTACTTCAGCGCATCGCGAGTCCGGCGGCGCTGAGACAGAGGACCGCGCCGAGGCAGAGCCCGGCGGTCAGAGCGAGGAACAGGACCAGGCTCGATCGGCGGCGTCTTTCATTGGTCATGAGGGCCTCCACGGCCCCCGTAGATTGCAGGGCACGTACCAGGGAAGGTGGCGGCGCCTAAACCCATGAGCCCTCGCAACCTGCGCCTGCCCGTCCCCGGCGCCCGCGGTCGGCGAGAACGCGCACCGTTACCGGCGGTGACATAGCCTTGCCGCCGTGCGCGTCGACCTCTTCGACTACGAGCTACCGGCCGAGCGGATCGCGCAGGAGGCGCGCCCGCGGGGCACGAGCCGCCTGCTCGTTCTCGACCGCGTGAGCGGCGCCATCTCCCACCGTCGGTTCACGGAGCTGCCGGACCTGCTCCGGCCGGGCGACCTTCTCGTGCGCAACGACGTGCGCGTGCGGCCCGCCCGCCTCTTCGGACGCGACGCGGAGGACCGCCTCGTCGAGGTCTTCCTGCTGTCGCGCGAGGACGGCGGCGGCAGCCGCTGGCGGGCGCTCGCCCGACCCGGGCGGCGCGCGAAGGCGGGCCGCGCGATCCGCTTCGAGGAGGGGCTGACCGCGCGCGTCGAAGAAGTCCACGACGACGGCGCGCGCACCGTCGCCTTCGACCGGCCGCTCGACGACGCGCTGCTCCAGAAGATCGGCCACACGCCCCTGCCTCCGTACATCCGCCGGCCGGCCGGCGCCCCGGACCGGCCCGAGGACCGCGCGGCGTACCAGACCGTGTTCGCCCGCGAGCCGCTGGCCGTCGCGGCCCCGACGGCGGGGCTCCACTTCACCGAGGAGGTCCTCGGCCGGATCCGGGATCGAGGCGTCGCGATCGCCGACCTGACGCTCGCCGTCGGCGCCGGGACCTTCAAGCCGGTCGTCGTCGACGACACGGACGACCACGTCCTTTCGCCCGAGGAAGTCGTCCTGCCCGCGTCCACCCGCGCCGCGGTGGCGTGCGCGCGGCGCGACGGGCGGCGGGTCGTCGCCGTCGGCACGACGGTGGCGCGGTCGCTCGAGGCGGCGGCGCGCCGGCCGGATGCGGACGCGCCCGGCGACCTTCGCTTCGCGGCGAACCTCTTCATCACGCCGGGATTCGAGTTCCGCGCGGTCGACGCCCTCCTGACGAACTTCCACCTGCCGCGATCGACGCTCCTGATGCTCGTGTCCGCCTTCGCGGGACGCGAGCGGATCCTCTCGGCCTACGCGGAAGCCGTGCGCGAGGGCTACCTCTTCTACTCCTTCGGCGACGCCATGCTCATCGCGTAGAAGGCCGGCCGATAGAATGACCCCTCCATGAAAGCCCTCGCGGCCCGGTGGATCGGATACCCGGCGGCCGTCCTGGTCGTGCTCGCGACGATCGGCCTGCTCAAGCTCTTTCCCCAGCTGACGGTCTCGGCGATCGCGCTGCTCCTGCTGCTCGCCGTCTTCCTGTGCGCGTCGGTGTGGCAGAGCGGTCCGGGCGTGCTCGCCGCCTTTCTCGCCACGCTCGGTTTCAACTTCTTCTTCCTCCCACCCATACACACGTTCACGATCGCCGATCCCCGCAACGTCACGGCCCTCTTCGTCTTCCTGGTGTCGGCCCTCCTCATCGGGCGCCTCTCCGCGCTTTCCCGCCGGCGCCTCGGGCTGCTCGAGGCCGAGCGGCGCGACCTGATCGCCCTGACGCAGCTCTCCCAGGGCTTTCTCTCGGACACCAACCGGGAGACGCTCCTCGGCGTCGCCGCGGACCGGCTCCGGCAGGCGCTCCAGTGCCAGCAGGTCGCGCTTCTCCTCGCTGACGCGAAGGGCGAGCTCTCGCGGCGGATCGAGACCGCCGGCACGTCGTTTCGCGCGGACATCGCCGAGCTCGTCTTCCGGCAGGGCAACTCCGCCGCCTATCCTTCCGAGCTCGGCGGCACCGACATCTACCTTCCGATCCCGGTCGGGCTCCAGCGCGCGGGCGTGCTCGTGGCCCGGGGCCTTCTGTCGAGCGAGCGCATGGCCGAGGCGTGCGCCCTGCTGCTCGGCCTCGCCGTCGAGCGCGAGCGTTTCCTCCAGCTCGCCCGCGCGGCGGAGGAGACCCGGACGAGCGAGCAGATGAAGTCCACGCTCCTCGCCCAGCTCGCTCACGACCTGAAGACGCCGGTCACCGCGGCGCGCGGCGCGATCGAGAACTGGGAGGCGGACAGCGGGGGCTCGGAAGCCGCGCGCCTGGCGCGCGCCCAGCTCGACGCCCTCGGCCGGCGCATCGGCGAGCTCATGGACCTCGTCCGGCTCGATTCGGGAACGGCGCGGCCGCGGCCCGAGCGCGTCACGTGCGGCGAGATCGTCGAGGCGGCGGTGGCCCGGTTCGGCGACGCGCTGGCAGAGCACTCGCTCTTCCTCGAGCCGCCGGACCCGGACCTCGCCGTGGAAGTCGACCCGGCCCAGCTGACGGAGGCCCTCGGCCACGGGCTCGAGAACGCGGCGCGCTACTCCCCTGCCGGCTCGCAGATCCAGGTATCGGTGGCCGCCGACGAGACCACCGTCTTCTTCCGGGTCGCCGACCAGGGCAAGGGGGTCCCGGCGGCGGAGCGCGACCGGGTCTTCGAGCGCTTCGTGCGCCTCGAGGACGCCGGCCAGCTTCCCGGCAGCGGCCTCGGCCTCTCGATCGCGCGCAGCCTCGTCGAGCTGAACGGCGGCCGTCTGCGGCTCGCGGAAGCGGAGGGGGGAGGCGCCCTCTTCGAGATCGCCCTGCCCAGGATCACGGCATGAGCCGCGTCCTCGTGGCCGACGACGAGCCGGCGATCCGAAAGGTCGTGCGCGACGCGCTCGAGCGCGACGGGCACGAGGTCGTCGCGGCGATCGACGGGCAGGAGGCGCTCGAGCGGTTCGAAGAGGGAGCGTTCGACCTCGTCGTCACCGACCTCGCGATGCCCCGCATGGACGGGCTCGAGCTCGTTAAGGAGATCCGCCGCCGGTCCGCCGTGCCGATTCTCGTCCTCACGGTCCGGGGCGAGGAGCGCGAGAAGGTGCGCCTGCTCGACGCGGGCGCCGACGACTACGTCACGAAGCCCTTCGGGGTCGCGGAGCTCGTCGCCCGCACCCGGGCGCTGCTGCGCCGCGGCGAGTCGGCCCGCGGCCCCGCGGTCACGCGGTGGGGCGACATCGAGGTCGATCCCGAGGCGCGCGTCGTGCGCAAGGGGGGCCGGCCCGTACACCTGACCCCCATCGAGTTCTCGATCCTCGCGACCATGCTCAAGAAGCCCGGCGCCGTCTGGACGCACCGCCAGTTGATGGCGGAGGTCTGGGGCACGACCGCGGGCGTCACCAACGACACCCTCCGTGTCCACGTGGGGGGCCTGCGCCGCAAGCTCGAAGACGACCCCAACCGGCCGAAGTGGTTCCGGACCGAGCCCTGGGTGGGCTACCGGTTTTCGCCGGAAGGCTGATCCGCCTTCATCAGAGACCGCGGGCCTCGGGCGGGGGACGATCGCCCTGTGCGAGCCTGCCATCTTTCGAAATTCTTTCGGACTTCCTCCGGACTTCCTTCCTCCCGCGGCGGGATGCTCCGCTCATGAAGACGAAACGGAAAGCAGTGGCGTTCGCCGGGCTGGCCGTCGCGGCCCTCTTCGGCGGCTGCGCGGCGGCCCTCTTTTTCGGCCGCTACGAGGTCGTGCTGGTGGCGGCGGGGTTCCTGGCGTACGTCCTCTGCGGTAGGCAGGCAATGATCCTGTGGCGCGTCGACGAGAAGGTGTTCGACCATGGCCGCAAACGTACCGGCTCGGGGGCGAGGACACCCCGCCCGACTCGTCGCGGCGACGTTGCTTCTCTCGGCTCTGGCGTGCCCGCTCCACGCCCAGCAGACGATCTTCAACGTGCCGAGCGCCGACGTCCTCGACAAGGGCAAGACCTACCTCGAGGCCGATGCGCTCGGGCGTCCATGGGAGCCGACCTACGGCTTCTTCACGATGCGCGGCGTCTACGGCTTCGGATCGAACGTCGAGGCCGGAGCCAACTTCGGCGGCTTCGCGGCGACGGGCCGCTCGGTTCCGTTCGCGACCGTCAACGTCAAGTGGCAGCCGTGGCACGACGACAAGCTCGCCTTCACGACCGGCGCCTTCGGGCTCTTCTACCTCCGCGGCTCCTCCGACGGCAAACCGGCGGCCCTCTGGTACGGCGAGGCCTCCTACAAGCTGACCTCGACCACGCGCCTGACGGCCGGCGGCTACTGGGCCTCGTCGGGTTACGCCGCTTCGGACCCCCAGGCCGGCGCCCAGATGGGCTTCGAGCAGAAGATCAACGACCACCTGAATCTCATTGCCGACTGGTTGAGCGGAGACAACGCCCTCGGTTACTTCACGCCGGGTGTCTCCGTGCCCCTGGGGGACTGGACGATCTACGCGGGATACTCTCTGAAGAACGGCAACTCCAAAGGCAACGCCTTCCTGTTCGAGCTCGGGTTCACCTTCTGAGGAGGACGACGATGGCCGACCTCATTTTCCTCGCGATCACGATCTTCCTCTTCTGGATTTCGGTCGCGTACACGCGGCGCTGCGACAAGGTTTGAGGAGGTCTCCATGGGATGGGAAGACGTTCTGGGTCTCGTCGTGAGCGTGGCGCTCCTCTGGTACCTGCTGTGGGCCATGCTCAAAGCGGAAAAGGTTTGACGCCATGACCACCATCAACATTCTCGAAATCCTGGTGTACCTGGCAATCATCGTCGCCCTCACGCCGATCCTCGGCGGCTACATGAAACGGGTGTTCTCGGGCGAGCGGACCCTTCTCGACCCCGTCATGCGGCCCGTCGAGCGCGGCATCTACAAGGTCTGCGGCGTCGACGCCTCGAAGGACCAGAGCTGGGTCGAGTGGACGGTGACGATGCTCATCGTCAACGCCGCCTCGCTCGTGATCCTCTACGCGATGCAGCGGCTCCAGAAGTTCCTGCCGTTCAACCCGAACGGCTTCGGAGCGGTGTCGCCGGACTCGTCGTGGAACACGGCCGTCTCCTTCACGACGAACACCAACTGGCAGGGGTACTCCGGCGAGAGCACGATGTCCCACTTCACGCAGATGGCCGGCCTCGCCCTGCACAACTTCCTCTCGGCCGCGACCGGAATCGCGATCGCCGTGGCCATCATCCGCGGCATCGCGCGCGAGAAGGCGAAGGGCATCGGGAATTTCTGGTACGACTGCACCCGGGCCATCCTCTGGGTCCTGCTCCCGATCTCGTTCATCGCCGCGCTCTTTCTCGTCTCCCGCGGCGTCGTGCAGAACTTCCGGCCCGACGTCACGGTGAAGACCGTCGAGGGCGTCGAGCAGAAGATCGCCCAGGGGCCGGTCGCCTCCCAGGAGGCGATCAAGGAGCTCGGAACCAACGGCGGCGGGTTCTTCAACGCGAACTCCGCGCACCCCTACGAGAACCCCACGCCGGGAACGAACTTCCTCGAGATGCTCCTGATCTTCGCGGTCGGCGCGGGCCTGACCAACACGCTCGGCCGCATGACGGGCTCGGTCCGGCACGGCTGGGCGGTCTTTGCCGCCATGGCGCTCCTCTTCGTCGTGGGGGTCTTCGTCTGCGGCATCGCCGAGCAGCGCGGCAATCCGATCCACCAGAAGGCCGGGGTCGCGGCGCTGCCGACGGCCGGCGGCACGGGCGGCAACATGGAGGGCAAGGAGGTCCGGTTCGGGATCGGGGACTCCGCCCTCTTCGCGACCGTGACCACCGACGCCTCCTGCGGGGCCATCAACTCCTGGCACGACTCGTTCACGCCGATCGGCGGCCTCGTGCCGCTCGGCCAACATCGCCTCGGGCGAGATCATCTTCGGCGGCGTCGGGGCCGGCCTCTACGGGATGTTCCTCTTCATCGTCCTCTCGGTCTTCATCGCGGGGCTCATGGTCGGCCGGACGCCCGAGTACCTCGGCAAGAAGATCGAGGCGCACGAGGTCAAGCTCGCGATGCTCTCGGTCCTGATCCTGACGCTCTGCATCCTGGGTTTCAGCGCCGCGGCATCGGTCCTGCCGGCGGGCCTCTCCTCGCTCAACAACCAGGGCCCCCACGGCTTCTCCGAGATCCTCTACGCCTTCACGTCGGGCGCCGGCAACAACGGCTCCGCCTTCGCGGGTCTCGAACGCCAACACGCTCTTCTACAACACCACCCTCGGCTTCGACATGTTCTTCGGCCGCTTCTTCATGCTGATCCCGATCCTCGGCATCGCCGGCTCGCTCGCGGCCAAGAAGAAAGTCCCCGAGTCGGCGGGCACGTTTCCGGTCACCGGCCCGCTCTTCAGCTTCCTGCTCGTCGGCGTGATCGTCATCGTCGGGGCGCTGACCTTCTTCCCCGCCTTTTCGCTGGGCCCCATCGTGGAGCAGCTCCTGATGAAGGCCGGGGTTCTCTTCTAAGGAGGATGTCCGTGGCTCAACCTCGACGCACCGCCCTTTTCGACCGCGCGATCGTCCGCGCCGCGATCGGCGACTCGTTCCGCAAGCTCGATCCGCGGCTCCAGGCGCAGAACCCGGTCATGTTCGTCGTCCTGGTCGGCGCGGTCCTCGTCAGCGTCCTGCTGCTGCGCGACGTCGCCCGCGGCAAGGACGTGCTGTTCGACCTCCAGATCGCCCTCTGGCTCTGGTTCACGCTGCTCTTCGCCAACTTCGCCGAGGCCATGGCCGAGGGGCGCGGCAAGGCGCAGGCCGCGGCCCTGCGGCGGGGGCGCACCGAGACGATGGCGCGCCGCGTGACGCGCAAGGGCGAGGAACCCGTGCCCGGCGACGAGCCTCCGCAAGGGAGACCGGGTCATCGTCGAGGCGGGACAGGTGATCCCCGGCGACGGGACCGTCGTCGAAGGGATCGCCTCCGTGGACGAGTCGGCGATCACGGGCGAGTCCGCGCCGGTCATCCGCGAGTCCGGCGGCGACCGCTCGGCGGTCACCGGCGGCACGCGCGTCCTCTCGGACCGCATCGTCGTCGAGATCACGTCGAACCCCGGCGAAACGTTCCTCGACCGGATGATCGCCCTCGTCGAGGGCGCCTCGCGCCAGAAGACGCCCAACGAGATCGCCCTGTCGATCCTGCTCGCGGGGCTGACGATCGTCTTCCTCATCGCCACCGTCACCCTGCGTCCCTTCGCCCTGTACGCGAAGGGCGTGGCCACCACGCCGGTCCTCATCGCGCTGCTCGTCTGCCTGATCCCGACGACGATCGGCGGCCTGCTATCGGCGATCGGCATCGCCGGCATGGACCGCGTGCTCCAGCACAACGTTCTCGCGATGTCCGGCCGGGCCGTCGAGGCGGCCGGTGACGTCAACGTCCTGCTGCTCGACAAGACCGGGACCATCACGCTCGGCAACCGCCAGGCCACGGAGTTCTTCCCAGCGCCCCACGTGCTCCCGGGCGATCTGGCCGAGGCCGCGCAGCTCTCGTCGCTCTCCGACGAAACCCCCGAGGGGCGCTCGATCGTCATCCTCGCCAAGGACAATTTCGGCCTGCGCGCGCGCCGGATGGAGGGCATGAAGTTCATTCCCTTCTCGGCGCAGACCCGCATGTCCGGCGTGGACTTCAACGGGCGCCAGATCCGCAAGGGTGCGGGCGACTCGGTCGTCGACTGGGTGCGCGGGCAGGGCGGAACGATCGACCCGGTCGTCTCGGACCTCCTCAACAAGATCTCGGCCGAGGGAGCCACGCCGCTGCTCGTGGCCGACGGGGCCCGGGTGCTCGGCGTCGTGGCGCTGCGGGACGTCGTCAAGGCCGGCATGAAGGACCGCTTCGACCGGCTGCGCGCCATGGGGATCAAGACGATCATGATCACCGGCGACAACCCCCTGACGGCCGCCGCGATCGCGCGCGAAGCGGGCGTGGACGACTTCCTCGCCCAGGCCACCCCCGAGCAGAAGCTCGCCCTGATCCGCAAGGAGCAGGAGGGCGGGAACCTCGTGGCGATGACGGGCGACGGAACCAACGACGCGCCGGCCCTGGCGCAGGCGGACGTCGGCGTCGCCATGAACACGGGCACGCAGGCGGCGCGCGAGGCCGGCAACATGGTGGATCTCGACTCGAACCCGACCAAGCTGATCGAGGTCGTCGAGATCGGCAAGCAGCTCCTGATGACCCGGGGGTCGCTGACGACCTTCTCGATCGCCAACGACGTGGCGAAGTACTTCGCCATCCTGCCCGCGATGTTCGCCGCGACCTACCCGGCGCTGAACGCGCTCAACGTCATGCACCTCGGCAACCCGAAGTCGGCGATCCTGTCGGCGGTCATCTTCAACGCGCTCGTCATCATCGCGCTCATCCCGCTCGCGCTGCGCGGCGTCAAGTACCGGCCGCTCGGCGCGGCGCGGATCCTGGCGCGCAACCTCTGGATCTACGGCGTCGGCGGCGTGATCGTGCCGTTCATCGGAATCAAGCTGATCGACTGGGTCGTGCTGGCCCTGCACCTGGCCTGAGGGAGAAGTCATGAAACTCGCCATTCGCTCGACTCTCTACGTCGTCGTCCTGACCGTCCTCCTCGGCGGCCTCTACCCCGCCGCGGTGACCGCCGTCTCCCGGATCTTCTGGAGGGACAAGGCCGACGGTTCGTTCGTGGCCGGAACGGGCGCGTGGTCGGCTCCTCGCTGATCGGCCAGAACTTCAAGGGGCCCGGCTATCTTCATCCGCGCGCTTCCGCGGCGGGCAAGGACGGCTACGACGGGACGGCGTCCACCGGGACGAACAAGGGCCCGACCGACGCCGGCCTCGCGAAGTCGATCGCCGACGCCGTCGCCGCCGCGCGGGCCGACCGGCCCGGCGACGACCGGCCGGTGCCGGCCGACCTCGTGACCACGTCGGCCTCGGGCCTCGATCCCCACCTCTCCCCCGACGCCGCGCTCTGGCAGGCCGCGCGGATCGCGAAGGCGCGCGGGGTGCCGGAGGACCAGGTGGCGGGCATCATCCGCCGGCACGTCGAGCCGCGAACGCTCGGGTTCATCGGCGAGCCGCGCGTCAACGTGCTCCTGACGAACCTCGACCTCGACCGGTCGCTCGCGGCGCGCCCTTAGAATTGACGCCATGCCGCAGGAAGAAAGCCGGCGCACCTCTCCGGACGTCTTCCTCCGGCTGCTCGAGAAGTCCCGTCGGGGGAAGCTCAAGATCTACATCGGCCACGCCGCCGGCGTCGGCAAGACCTACCAGATGCTCGAGGACGCGCACACCCTGAAGAAGCAGGGCGTCGACGTCGTCGTCGGGCCTCGTCGAGACGCACGGGCGCGCCGACACGGCCGAACGGACGGCCGGGCTCGAGGTCGTTCCGCGCGTCGCGATCCCCTACAAGGGCAAGGCCCTCGAGGAGATGGATCTGCCCGCGATCCTCCGGCGCAAGCCCGAGGTCGTGATCGTGGACGAGCTCGCGCACTCGAACGTCCCCGGCAGCGAAAACGTCAAGCGTTACCAGGACGTCGAGGACCTGCTGGCCGCGGGCATCTCGGTCATGACGGCCGTCAACATCCAGCACTTCGAGTCCCTGCAGGACATCGTGTCCCGCGTGACCGGCGTGGACGTCCAGGAGCGCGTGCCGGACCGGATCCTGCGCCAGGCCGACGCGATCGTGAACGTGGACCTGCCGTCCGAGGAGCTGCGCGAGCGGCTCAAGGCCGGGAAGATCTACCCGGCCGAGCGCATCGGCCCGGCGCTCGAGAACTTCTTCACCGAGGAGAACCTCGCGTCGCTGCGCGAGCTCGCGATGCGCCAGATCGCCGACCGCCTCGAGGCCGAGCGCCGCGGCCCGCACGCCGCGGCCTCGACCGAGCCCGTCGGGACGAAGGCCATGGTGGCGATGTCCTCGAACCCCGAAACGACCCGGCTGCTGCTGCGCCGCGCGTCGGCGCTCGCGGGCAAGCTCAACACGAACTGGTTCGCGGTCTACGTTCGCACGCCGCGCGACAGCCCGCAGCGGATGTCCGCCCGCGAGCACCGCCTGCTCTCCGAGAACGTGACGCTGGCCATGGAGCTCGGCGCCAAGGTCGTCTGGCTCTCCTCGGAGAACGTGGCCCAGGAGCTGCTGCGCTTCGCCCGCGAGCACCGCATCACGCTCGCGATCTTCGGGAAGACCCGGCGGCCCTGGTGGCTCTCGGTCGCGCGCCGCAGCCCGATCGACGTCTTCGCCGGCGCGGGCACCGGCATCGACGTCTACGAGATCGAGACGGAGCCCTCGCGCTCCTGAACGTTGCCCGCGGCGAGAAGGCGCTGCAGGCCCCGCGTGTGATCGGAGGTCGTCCCGCAGCAGCCGCCCACGATCCGGGCGCCGGAGGCGAGCCAGCCCGCCGCCTCGCCCGCGTACTCTATCGGGGCGAGCTCCTCGGTGAAGCTCCAGCCGGGACCGTCGGCCGGCAGGCCGAGGTTGCCGTAGGCCGCGAGCGGCCGGCCGGGAGCGGCGGCCGCCAGGCGCGCGAGGTCGGCGCCGAGGCGCGCGGCCGGCACGCAGTTGATCCCGAGAGCGTCCGCGCCGAGCGCCAGGAGCGCCGCCGCGGCCTGCTCGATCGACTCGCCCGAGAGGAGCCGTCCCTCGCCCGTCGGTCACGAGCGAAACGACCACGGGCAGCCCGGTCGCCTTCGCGGCGCGCGCGGCGGCGACGGCCTCGCGAATGGTGTTGTGTGTCTCCGCCAGGATCAGGTCCACGCCGGCCTCGGCCAGGAACCGCGCCTGCGCAGCGTGCTCGCGCTCGAGCGCGTCGTCGTCGGGCACGAGGTCCGGCCGATAGCAGTCCTCGAGCGGCGGCAGAGACCCGGCCACGAAGACCTCGCGTCCCGGGCGCCGCCGCCGCCTGGTGCGCGAGGCGCACCGCCAGGGCCGTCAGCTCGCCCGAGCGCTCGCCGAGTCCCGCCTTGCCGAGCGCGCGCGCCTGGGTGCGAAACGTGTTCGCCGTGACGATGTCGGCGCCGGCGGCGACCTCGTCGCCGTGGATCGTCCACACGAGCTCCGGGTCGTCGAGCAGCGCGCGGGCGCTCCAGAGGGGCAGCGTCGTGACGCAGTCCCGCCGCTGGAGCTCGGTCCCCATCGCCGCGTCGAGCAGCAGCGGCAGACCCGTCCGCAGCCGCTCGAGAAACCGCTTCGACAGCACGCCCATCGTTGGTAGTCTATACGACTTCATTGCCTAAAAAAATAAGGCCAGAGTATGTCTCTGGCCTTATTAAGTTCGGAATCGCCGGATCTCGGATCCGAATTCCGAATTCCGAATCTCCTCTCTTCAGTACGTCTCCAGGTACTTCTCCGTCTCCCACGGCTGCACCCGCGAAATGTACTCGGCCCACTCGCCGCGCTTGGCCTCGAGGAAATGCGAAAGGATGTGCTCGCCGAGCGCCTCGGTGACGACGTCGTCCTTCTCGAGGTTGTCGAGCGCCTCCGAGAGGTTCGCCGGGAGCTGGTCGATCCGCAGGCGGCGCTTCTCGCGCTCGCTCATCTTGAAGATGTTGCGGTCCACGGGCTCGCCCGGATCCATGCGGTTCTTCACGCCGTCGAGGCCCGAGGCCAGCATGACGCCGAAAGCGAGGTACGGGTTGCACGACGGGTCCGGCATGCGGACCTCGATGCGCGTGCCCATGCCGCGGCGCGCCGGGACGCGGACGAGGGGCGAGCGATTGCGCATGGACCAGGCCACGTTGATCGGCGCCTCGTAGCCCGGCACCAGCCGCTTGTAGGAGTTGACGAGCGGGTTGGTGATCGCGACGAACCCGCGCGCGTGGCGCAGGATGCCGCCCGTGTAGTGCATCGCGGTCTTCGAGAGCTGGTACTTGGCCTTGGCGTCGTAGAAGACGTTGTTGCCCTTCTTGTCGAGGAAGGACTGGTGGACGTGCATTCCCGAGCCGTTGATGCCGTAGATGGGCTTGGGCATGAACGTCGCGTGCAGGCCGTGGTCCATCGCGACCTTCTTGACGATGAAGCGGAAGGTCGAGACCCGGTCGGCCGTCGTGACGGCCTCGGCGTACTTGAAGTCGATCTCGTGCTGGCCGGCGGCCACCTCGTGGTGGGCGGCCTCGACCTCGAAGCCCATCTGCTCGAGGGCGAGCACGATGTCGCGGCGCGCCTCCTCGCCCCGGTCCACGGGCGTCAGGTCGAAGTAGGCGCCCTCGTCGTGGGTGTCCACGATGGGATCCCCGTTGGCGTCGCGGCGGAAGAGGAAGAACTCCGCCTCGGGCCCGGTCACCAGCGTGTAGCCGGCGGCGTCGGCCTTGTCCATCTGCTTCTTGAGCGTCATGCGGGGGCAGCCGGCGAAGGCGGTCCCCTCGGGGTTGTAGACGTCGCAGATCAGCCGGCCGACCTTCTGGCCGTTGGAATGCGCCCAGGGGTAGATGGCGAAGGAATTCAGGTCCGGAACGAGGTTCATGTCGGACTCCTCGATCCGGGTGAACCCCTCGATCGAGGAACCGTCGAACTGGATCTCGCCGTCGAGCGCCTTGGAGAACTGGGAGCTCGGCAGCTCGACGTTCTTGATGACGCCGAAGATGTCGGTGAACTGCAGCCGCATGAAGCGGACGTTTTCCGCCTCGCACACCTTGAGGATTTCCGACTTGGAAAGACCCGGGCCCGCCGCGTCGAATTTCAGGACCTTCGCTTTTGCCATCCTGCCCCCCTTTTTTGACATTGGAGCAGGATCTTACGGCCATTTTCACGAAAATCAAGGTCCAATTTGCCAGATTGACACCAAAAAGTGGACGTTCATGCACATTTTCGAGTGCATTCCGCACTCCAATCCCCCCATCCCGAATCCCGCATCCCGCGTCCCGCATCCCGTCCTACAATTCCGGTGTGACTACGGACGCCGTCCGCTGGCCCTCGCGCGACGAAGCGCAAGCGCTGCTCTTCGAGTTCACGCAGTCCGACGCGCTGCGCAAGCACGGCCGCGCCGTCGAGGAGGCCATGCGGGCCTGCGCGCGCCGGGCGGGCGTCACGGACGCCGGCGAGATCGAGCGCTGGGGCATCGTCGGCATGCTCCACGACTTCGACTACGAGCAGAATCCGACGGAGGACACGCACCTCCACGTGGGCGGCCGCATCCTGCGGGAACGGGGATACGCCCTCGACATGGTGGAGGCGATCGAGTCCCACGCCGACTACATGAAAATCCCCCGGGACACGCCGCTAAAGCGGGCGATCTACGCCTGCGACGAGCTCGTGGGCTTCATCGGGGCCTGCGTGAAGGTGCGGCCCACGAAGAAGATCGCCGACCTGCCCGCGTCGTCGGTCGTCAAACGCTTGAAGGACAAGGCCTTCGCCCGCTCGGTGGACAGGTCGTACGTCTACGGCGGCGCGGAAGCCATCGGCGTGCCGCTCGAGGAGCACATCGGATTCCTGATCGAGGCCCTGAAGCCCATCGCCGACGAAATCGGCCTCTGAAGTGCCGGCCGGCACTCGGCGGACGCGAGGGAATCTGGTATAAATAACGTTCCCCTGGGAGCCCAAACCCGCTGTCATAGAAGGACTTGTCGCCATGAGCACCGTCGAGACCGTTTCTCCCCGGACCATTCGCGCCCGTTCGATCCAGAAGGACCTTTCCGGCGACGAACTGCGCGCGCTCGCCCGTTCCGAGGAAACCACGACCGAATACGGCTCGCCCGTCTATGCCACCCGCATCAAGAACCGCTCGGCCAAGAAGACCTACGTCGTGGCTGACGTCGCCGTGGGCGTCATGCAGCAGCCCATCGAGGCGGCCCGCGCCATGGAGAAGATCCGCGAGGTCCAGGACGCGCTCGCTAAGATGGATTTGATCCAGGTGGACCGCCGCATGGGCATGAGCACGGAGGTGCCGATCCGCTGCCGCCTCTTCGTCCCGAAGGACTACGCGCGCATCGCGTACATGTGGCACAACATGCTCTTCCCGTCGGACTCGGCGAAGGAGCCGGACTTCATCTCGGTGTACGTGCCGGACTGGCCGGAGACCTTCATCTTCTGCGACGTGGACCAGGGCTACACGTACATCCTCGGCACCGACTATCCCGGCGAGGCCAAGAAGTCGATGCTGCGGCAGGCGATGTACTGGATCAAGCGCAAGGGCGGCCTCGGCCTGCACGCCGGCTCGAAGATCCTCCGGGTCAACGGCCCCGACGGGAAGCTGCGCGACGTCGGGTTCCTGCTCTTCGGTCTCTCCGGCACCGGAAAGACCACGCTGACACTCCACGACCACGGCCTCCAGGAGCCCGAGAAGGCCATCATCAAGCAGGACGACGTCGTCCTCCTGACGAAGGACGGGCGCGCGTTCGGCACCGAGGACGGCTTCTACATCAAGACCGAGGGCCTCGAGCCCTCGCAGACCGTGCTGTGGGGCGCGGCCACCCATCCGACGGCGGCGTACGAGAACATCAAGGTCGGCGAGAAGGGCAAGGTCGACTTCCTCGACACCTCCCTCACCTCCAACGGCCGGGGCGTGGTGCTGCGGCGTTTCATCAAGGGATCGGGCGACGGGATCGACCTCGAAAAGGCCAACAAGATCGTCTTCATCACCCGCCGCAACGACGTGGTCCCCGTCTGCGCGCGCCTGACCTCGGAGCAGGCCGCCGCCTACTTCATGCTGGGCGAGTCGATCGAGACGTCCGCGGGAGATCCGTCGAAGGCCGGCCAGGCCAAGCGCGAAGTCGGGACCAATCCCTTCATCGTCGGGCCCGAGGCCGAGGAAGGCAACCGGGTGCTCGCGATCCTGCGCGCAAACCCGGACATGCACGCTTACATCCTCAACACGGGTTCGATCGGGGCGAAAGCCCGCTCGCCCACGGCCGGGTCGGCGGGCGACAAGATCACCATCAAGATCTCGACCGAGATCATGAAGCAGATCGCCAAGGAAGGCATCCGCTGGGAGAAGGACCCGGACTGGGGCTACGACGTCCCGAAGGACGTGCCGGGCATCGACTTGGCCAAGTACGACCCGCGCCGGCACTACTCGGCCGAGGAGTACGCCGCCCTCATCGACAAGCTGCGCGCCGAGCGGCGAGAGTGGCTGGCGAAGTTCCCGGGGCTCGATCCGGTGATCCCGAAGGCGATCGAGAAGGTCTGACAGGGGTCTGACACCCGCAGGGTGTCTGACCCCCGGGAGCCCCGGCGATCGAGTCCGGGATCACTCGCCCAGGTACGCCTCCTTCACCTTGGGGTTCGACGCGACCTCCGCCGAGGTCCCCTCGAGCGCGACGCGGCCCGTCTCGAGCACGTACGCCCGGTCGGAGTGCCGCAGCGCCGCGTTGGCGTTCTGCTCGACCAGCAGCACGGTCGTGCCTTCCCGGTGATCTCCACGATCGCCTCGAAGATGGCCTGGACCACGATCGGCGCGAGGCCGAGCGACGGCTCGTCGAGCAGGAGCGACGCTCGGCTTCGACATCAGCGCCCGGCCGATCGCGAGCATCTGCTGCTCGCCGCCGGAGAGCGTGCCCGCCGGCTGGCGCAGCCGCTCCTTCAGGCGCGGGAACAGGGCGAAGACCCGCTCGAGATCGGCCGCGACGCCGCGGTCCCGGCGCGCGTAGGCGCCCATCTCGAGGTTCTCGGCACCGTGAGGTTCGCGAAGACGCTGCGCCCCTCGGGCACGATGGACGAGGCCGCGCGCGCACGAGCCGGTGCGTCGGGATGGCGCGTGGGCTCGCCGTCGAACCGCACCTCGCCCGCGCGAGCGCGGACGAGGCCCGGTGATCGCGCGCAGCGTCGTCGACTTGCCGGCGCCGTTGGCGCCGATCAGGGTCACGATCTCGCCCTCGGACAGCGTCAACGACACGCCCTGGAGCGCGTGGATGGCGCCGTAGGACACCGACAGGTTCGCGGACCTCGAGGATCGCGCTCACGCGCCCCCCAGGTACGCCTCGATCACCTGCGGGTCGCGCTGGATCTCGGCCGGCGGCCCGATCGGCGATCGTCTCGCCGTAGTCGATCACCTGCATCGTCTCGCAGATGCCCATCACGACCTTCATGTTGTGCTCGACGAGAAGGATGGTCATGCCGAACTCGTCGCGGAGCCAGCGGATCGAGCTCCATCAGCTCGTGCGACTCCTGGGGGTTCATGCCGGCCGCCGGCTCGTCGAGCAGCAGCAGCTTGCGGCTCGGTCGCGAGCGCGCGGGCGATCTCGAGCCGCCGCTGGCTGCCGTAGGGCAGGCTCGTTGGCGCCGCTCGTCCGCGAGGTGGTCGAGGCCGAAGATCTTCAGCAGCTCGAGGCGCGTCCCGGCCGACGCGCTCCTCCTCGGAGCGGTGGGCGCCCGTGCGCAGCACGGCGTCGTCAGCGTGGTCGCCTGCCGGCAGGTGAAGCGCCGCCATGACGTTGTCGAGCACCGTCATGTCGCCGAACAGGCGGATGTTCTGGAACGTGCGCGCGATCCCCAGCCGGGTGATCCGCTGCGGCTTCGCCCGCGATCGAGCTGCCGTCGAAGCGGATGTCCCCTCGGTCGGCGTGTAGACGCCGGTCATCACGTTGAAGACCGTCGTCTTGCCCGCGCCGTTCGGGCCGATCAGGCCGTAGAGCGTGGCCCGGCGCGGATCTCGAGCGTCGAGCGCCTTGACGGCCGTGAGGCCGCCGAAGCGCATCGTCACCCGGGACAGCTGGAGGGTCGGACATGCCGGGACACCCTAGGTCGTCCCGGCTGGTGCCGGGCGCGGCTCCGAGCGCACGGCGGCGGCGGGCCAGGAACGTCACGAACTCCTGTGGCCCGAAGAGCCCCTGCGGCCGGAAGATCATCAGCACGATCAGCAGCAGCGAGTAGAGCACCATCCGGTACTGCTGGCGAACTGCGCGCAGCGCCTCGGGCAGCAGATGGTCAGAGCGCCGCGCCGAGCACCGCGCCGGTGATCGAGCCGATGCCGCCGAGCACGATCATGACGATGACCTCGATCGACTTGCACGAAGGTGAACGAGTTGGTGTGGACGTACATCAGGTAGTGGGCGAAGAGGCCGCCCGCCACGCCCGCGAAGGCGCGCGACACGACGAACGCGAGCACCTTGGCGCGGGTCGTGTGGACGCCCATCGCCTCGGCCGCGATCTCGTCCTCGCGGATGGCGACCAGCGCGCGCCCGAACGTCGAGTGGACGATGCCGGTGACGACCAGGATCGTCAGCGGCCGCGAACGAAGAGATCCAGAAGAAGTTGGTGAGTTCGGGATCGCCCGGTGAGCCGCGCGCGCCGCCGACCGCGTCGATGTTGAGGATGAAGACGCGGATGATCTCGCCGAACCCGAGCGTCACGATCGCGAGGTAGTCGCCGCGCAGGCGCAGCGACGGCACGCCGACGAAGAACCCCGCGAGCGCGGCCAGCACGGCGCCGACGACAGGGCGACGAGCAGCACGACGCTGGCGCCGCCCGAAGCCCGGCAGTGAAGCCGACGAGCGCCCGCAGCCGTCTCGCCGAAGGTACACCGTGAAGTACGCCGAGGTGTACGCCGCCGACCGCCATGAAGCCGGCGTGGCCGATCGAGAACTGGCCGGTGAAGCCGTTGATCAGGTTGAGGCTCACCGCCAGCGTGATGTTGATGCCCGCGAGGCACAGGACCTGCAGCAGGTAGGGGGGCATGGCGACGCCGGGCACCAGCGAGCCGGCGAAGACCGCGGTGAGGAGGAGGAGCGCCGCGAAGACGCCCGCCGCCGCGAGCCACCGCCTTCACACCTTCTCCTTGTGCACGCGGCCGAGCAGGCCCTGGGGGCGCAGGAACAGCACGAGGATCAGGATGGCGAAGGCGATCGCGTCGCGGTACGTGGACGAGAGGTAGCCGACCACCATGACCTCGGACGGCCGATCAGCAGGCCGCCGAGCATCGCGCCCGGGATCGTTGCCGATGCCGCCGAGCACCGCCGCGACGAACGCCTTCAGGCCGTCGATGAGCCCCATCAGCGGGTCGATCTTCGGGATCGGCAGCGCCGACGAGGACGCCGCCCGCCGCGGCCAGCGCGGAGCCGAGCGCGAAGGTGACGGAGATGACCCGGTCCGTCGAGATGCCCATCAGCTTGGCGGCGTCGAGGCTGAAGGAGACCGCGCGCATCGCCTTGCCCGTGCGGGTCTTCATGATGAAGAACTGCAGGCCGAAGCATCAGCAGGAGCGAGACGACGATGACCGTGAGCTGCTCGTTCGTCAGCCGCACGCCGCCGATCGCGGAAGTCCGTCGCGCGGCGCGAGCGGCGGGAAGAACCGCGGGTCCGGCCCGAAGACGAGCTGGCCGACGTTCTCGAGAAGAGCGACACGCCGATCGCCGTGATGAGCAGCGTGAGCCGCGGCTCCCGGCGCACCGGCCGGTACGCGAGCCGCTCGATCAGCACCCCGAGCAGCGGCGCACGCGAGCCATCGCGCCGAGCATCACGAGCGAGCGCCGACACGAAGCGACGGCTGCGCGCCCTGCGAGCCGCGCGGCGACAGGTAGTAGCCGGCGTAGGCGCCCACCATGTAGACGTCGCCGTGGGCGAAGTTGATGAGCCGCAGCACGCCGTAGACCATCGTGTAGCCGAGCGCGATCAGCGCGTAGATCGACCCGAGCGACAGGCCGTTGATGAGCTGCTGGAGGAAGGTGTTCATGCCCGAGCTGTCAGCCGTCAGCCTTCAGCTGTCAGCTCCCCGGGGGCCGCCTACAGCTTCACCGCTTCGGGCTTGATCGTCTCGACCAGGAGGAACTTCCCGTTCTCGATCTTCAGGACCACGGCCGGCTTGACCGCGTTGCGCTTGGCGTTGATCGTGATCGTGCCGGTCACGCCCGGGAAGTCCTTGGTCGCGGCGATCGCGTCGCGGAGCTTCGGCGCCGTCGGTCGAGCCCGCGCGCGTCATCGCGTCGGCCAGGATGTGCGCGGCGTCGTAGCCGAGCGCCGCCATCGCGTCCGGGGTCTGCGCCGTACTTGGCCTTGTAGTCCGCGACGAACTTCTGCACGGCCGGGTTCGGGTCGTCGGGCGAGTAGTGGTTCGAGAAGTAGCAGCCGTTCAGCGCGTCCCCGCCGATCTCGAGAGCTTCGGCGAGTCCCAGCCGTCGCCGCCGAGGAGCGGCACCGTGATGCCGAGCTCGCGCGCCTGGTGGGCGATCGTGCCGACCTCGGTGTAGTAGCCGGGCACGAAGATCGCCTCGGGCTTGGCGGCCTTGATCGCCGTGAGCTGCGCGCGGAAGTCGGTGTCGCCCTGGCTGTAGCGACTGCTCGACGACGATCTCGCCGCCGAGCTGCCGGAACTGCTGGCGGAAGAACGTCGGCGAGGCCGACCGAGTAGTCGCTGCGCACGTCGCACAGGATCGCGACCTTCTTCAGCTTCAGCGTGTCGGCGGCGAACTTCGCCATCACCGCGCCCTGGAACGGGTCGATGAAGCAGACGCGGAAGATGTAGTCGCCGACCTGCGGTCACCCGCGGGTTGGTCGAGGAGGGCGAGATCATCGGGATCTGGTTCGACTGGCAGATCGGCGCCGGCGGCCAGCGAGTGCGACGAGGCGACCTCGCCGAGCACGGCCGACGACCTTGTTCTGGTTGATCAGCTTGGTGACGACGGTCCCGGCCTCCTCGGGCTTGGACTGGTCGTCCTCGACCAGGAGCTTGATCTGCTTGCCGAGCACGCCACCCTTCTCGTTGACTTCCTCGACGGCGAGCTCGGAGCCGTTCTTCGTGGAGATGCCGAACGTCGCGATGCCCCCGGTCAGCGAGCCGTACTCGCCGATCACGATCTCCTTCTGGGATCCTTTCGAGCCGCAGGACAGCGTCGTGGCCAAAACTGCCGCCAGACAGACTGCGGCAAGAATGCGGGACCTCATGATCGAGCCCTCCTCGTTTCCGGATTGCCGAAAGACGGCGTATTCTTTCGCACCGGGCGAAGAAAAGTCAAAACATCCTTTCTGTCAATGCCTTAGGCTAGAATCCCCCTCCGAGAGAGAGGCACACCTTCATTAGCGACACCCGCTCATCCCCGACCGATCCGACCGTCCCCCCCGCTCCGCGCTCCGAGCCCGCTCCGCGCATCCGGCCGCGGGGCGAGCACCCCATCTCGCGGTCGCAGATAGACCCCGACGCGCTCAAGGTCCTCTACCGGCTCCAGGGCGCCGGGTACAAGGGCTACCTCGTCGGCGGCAGCGTCCGCGACCTGCTGCTGTCCCGTGTCCCCAAGGACTTCGACATCGGCACCGACGCCCATCCGGCGGCGCCTGCGCAAGCTCTTCCGCAACTGCCGGATGATCGGCCGGCGGTTCCGCCTCGCGCACATCCTCTTCGCCAACGGGAAGGTCATCGAGGTCGCGACGTTCCGGCGGCGGCCGGACCCGGTCCAGGACGCCGAGGGCCGGGAGCTGCTCCAGACCTCCGACAACACGTTCGGCACGCCCTACGAGGACGCGCTGCGCCGCGATTTCACGATCAACGGCCTCTTCTACGACATCGCCAGCCTCTCGATCATCGACTACGTCGGCGGCCTCGAGGACCTCGGGGCCGGGCTGATCCGCACGATCGGGGATCCGGACATCCGCTTCCAGGAGGACCCGGTCCGCATGATGCGCGCCGTCGAGTTCGCCAGCCGGCTCGGGTTCGCCATCACGCCGGACGCCTACGAGGCGATCCTGCGCCACCGCAAGGAGATCGTGAAGTCCGCGCCGCCCCGGGTGACCGAGGAGCTCGCGCAGGCGCTGCGCGGCGGCCACGCGCTGCCGACGCTGCTGCTCATGCGCGAGGTCGGGCTGCTCGACGCCCTCCTGCCCGAGCTCGCCGCGGTGCTGCGCCAGATCGATCCCGACCACGCCCACGGCACCGGGCACCTGTTCTGGGCGCTGCTCGACGTGCTCGACGCCGAGCGCCGCCGCGGGCGCGTCTTCGACGACACCGCGCTCTTCGCCGTGATGTACCTGCCCATCGTCCGCGCCCGCGTCAGCGACATCGCCCCCGACGGCGAGCCCGACCCGAACCGCCTCGCCACGATCATCGAGGAGGTCGTCTCGCCCCTGGCCTTCCGCATGTCCCTGCCGCGCGCCTCCACCGATCGGATCAAGCAGGCGCTGGCGATCGTCGGCAAGCTCTCGCACCGGCCGGACAACAAGCTGCCGAGCCGGCGCCTCGCCTTCCGGGACGCCTTCGCGACGGCGCTCGACATCTTCGAGCTGACGGCGATGGCGACCGGGCGCGGCCAGGAGCTCGTCCGCGACTGGCGCGCCCTGCAGGCGCGCATCGCCCGCGCGCGCGAGACGGGCGAGATCCCGCCTCCCCCGCCGCCTCCCCCGAAGCGCCGGCGGCGCCGGGGCGGACGCGCGCGACGGGGCCCGGCGGCGGGCTAGGCGCGCCTCGAATCCGAAATCCGAGATCCGAATTCCGCGATACAATCCGCGCCCATGTTCCTCTCCTCACAACTTCCTCGGCATTCCGCCCGAGGAGAACACGCTCGAGAAGAGCCGCGTCGCGGTCCTGCCCTGCCCGTACGAGCGCACCGTCTCCTACGGCGTGGGCACGAAGAACGGACCGGCGGCGATCCTCGAGGCGTCGCACTACGTCGAGCTGTACGACGACGAGCTCGACGAGGAGGTCTACCGGATCGGCGTCCACACGCTGCCGGCCTGGCTGCCGGACAACATGGAGCCCGAGGCCTGCGTCGCGGGCCTCGAGAAGGTCGTGGGCGGGCTTCTCGGCAAGAGCCGCTTCGTCCTGACGCTCGGCGGCGAGCATTCGATCGCGCCGGGGCCGATCAAGGCGCACCTCGCGAAGTACCCGAAGATGTCCATCCTCCACTTCGACGCGCACGGCGACCTGCGCGACGAGTACGAGGGCCAGAAGTATTCGCACGCGTGCGCCGCGCGCCGATGGGTCGAGCTCGGAATCCCGTCCGTGCACGTCGGCATCCGCTCGATCTCGAAGGAGGAGATCGACTACGTCCGGGAAAGCGGGACGATGATCGTCTCGAACCGCGAGATGCACCGCTCCGACGCCTGGCTCGAGAAGGCCCTGAAGAAGCTGACGGGCGAGGTCTACGTCACCTTCGACGTGGACTTCTTCGACGGCTCGCTCGTGCCGGCCACCGGGACTCCCGAGCCGGGCGGCGGCACCTACGACCAGGCCCTCTCGATCATCCGGCGCGTGGCCTCGGAGCGGAAGATCGTGGGCGCCGACGTCGTCGAGCACGCCCCCCTTGCCGGAAACCGGGCCCCGGACTTCATGATCGCCAAGCTCTGCTACAAGCTGCTGGGGTATGCCTTCTTTCCCGAAAAGGCCCGAAATCCGGTCCTGTCGCCGGCATAACCGGGAGGCGAGACGGCGGACGGCCAGTCGCGGGTGATTTGTTACGCTTAGACTTTCCGCGAGTTGCGGCCAGCCTCCGCGTCGCCATCCGCTTTCCCGAACATTCCTGCCGGCCTGCGTCTAGTGGCAATGAGGGCAGTGTGAGCACCAGCACGACCGACGAAAAGGACCTGGTCGCCCGCTGCCGGGACGGCAACGACGACGCCTGGAGGGAGCTGGTGGACCGGTTCGGGCAGAAGGTTTACGCGATCGCGTACCACTTCACGTTGAAGCGCGAGGACGCCGAGGAGCTGTCGCAGGAGATCTTCCTGAAGCTCTTCGAGAACCTCCACCGCTACGACGGCGGCTTTCCGCTCGTGGCGTGGATCCTCTCGGTGTCGCGCAACCTCTGCATCGATCGCTACCGGCGCCGCAAGCGCGAGAAGTCGTTCCGCTTCGTTTCGGACGAGGCGGTCACCTCGCTCCTGAAGTCCGAGGACGACCCGGCGAACATGGCGCTGAAGAAAGAGCGGACCCAGATGCTCTTCTCCGCGCTCGCCGAGGTGCCGGAGGACCTGGCCGAGATCCTGATCCTGCGGGACCTGAACGGGCTCGCCTACGACGAGATCGGCAAGGCGCTCGAGCTGCCGGAGGGCACGGTCAAGTCGCGCCTCTTCCGGGCGCGCGCCGAAGTGGCCCGCACGATCCGGCAGCGCCACGAGAGCAGGACGACGCCGGGAGCGTTCGCGACGATCGCCATGGCCGCGGCGGGGATCGTATGAGCTGCCGCGAGCTCGAGCGCCTCTTCGTCGCCGGCGCGCCCGACGCCGAGCAGCAGGCGCACCGGCGCACCTGCGGCGAGTGCGCGCGCCTCGGCGCGGACCTCGACCGCGCGGTCCTCGTACGCCGCCGGGTTGCAGCCTCCGGCCTGGAGCCCCGGCGCTGCGCATGGCGCTGCTCGACATCCCGCGCCAGACCGTTTCGTGCGAGGGCGCGGACACGCTCGTCGCCGCGAGCCTCGAGGGCCCGCTCGACGACGCGGACTCGCGGCGGTTGAGCAGCCACCTGTCGCGCTGCGGCGCGCTGCACGGAAGCGGCGGGCGCGCTGCTCGCGATGCGCGACCTGCAGGCGCCCGCGCCGCCCGCCTGGCTGGCGACGCGCCTGGCCGCCGCGCGTCCCGAGACGAAGAAGAAGTCGTTCTGGCGCGCGGCCTTCTCCGGAAAGATGGTCGTCGCGTACGCGTACACCGCCGCGGTGCTCGTGATGCTCCTCGGCCTGAATCCGACGGCCGTCGTGCGCCGGGCGGGCTTCGCCGGCCTCGGCGAGAGCACCCGCAACGTCGTGACCGTGGCGCAGAGCTCGGTCGGCGACCGGCTCGGCGCGTTCCAGGAGAAGGCGCTGCGCACGCTGGCGGTCTGGAAGGGACACATCGGCGGCTACGGCCGCGCGGCGGTCTCCAACGCGATCGCGATCGTGTGGAGGCCGGAATCGAAGAAGACGCCGAACAACCGGCCGCGCCTCGGCAAGGACGGCGGCGCGGCGTCGGGTTCGGGAGACTTTCAGCTCGCGGGCGGCGGCCGCCGGGAACCTTTCCCCCGCGATTTCGTGTGTAAGAGCGACGACAGAACGACGACGAGGAGCAAATCATGAACGACACCTTCAACGCCCAGCCCGCGGCACCGCCCCCGCCGCCTCCGGCCGCCCCGCCGACGATGCCGCCGCCGACCGCCCCGTACACGGTCGTCGTGGATCGCAAGTCGCCGGCGCTGGCCGGGATTCCTCTCGATGTTCCCGGGGCTCGGCCACCTGTATCTCGGCCTCTACCCCCGCGCGTTCGCGGTGGGAGGCGCGTTCATCCTCGGGATCATGATGACGTCGCACGGCGGACCCGGCGAGTTCTTCGGGCCGCTCATCGCGTTCGTCTGGTTCTTCGCGATCATCGACGCGGTGCGCCAGGCCAAGGCGATCAACCGGGGAGAGCTCGCGCGAGGCGGGATTCGCGCCCGAGCAGCAGATGCGCAAGGCCGCCGCGGGAACCGGCGGGCTGACCTGGGGCGTCATCCTGGTGGGCCTCGGCGCGCTGCTCCTGATCGACCGCTACTTCGAGATCGACTGGTCCTTCATGTCCGAATGGGGCGGCCCGCTGGCCTTCATCCTCCTCGGCCTGGTGCTGATCGTCAGCCACGTCCGCAAGCGCCGCAACGAGACCGAGGCCCAGGCGGGAATGCCGCCGCGGAGCCAGTAAGCCGACAGGCCCGGCACGGGTAGACCCAGGCGGGAGACGAAAGTCTCCCGCTTTCGTTTTCAGCGGCGCTTGAAGTACTTCTCGAGCTCTTCTTCCGACATCGAGAGCACCACGGGCCGCCCGTGCGGGCACGTGAAGCGGTCGCGCGTCTTCGCCCAGTCCGAGATCAGGTGCCGGATCTCCTCGGGCGCGAGATGGTACCGGATCGTCACCGCCGAGCGGCACGCGAGGCTCGCGGCCAGGCGATCCCGGCGCAGCGCCTCGTCGGCGCTCCCGGAATCGGCGAGCGCCGCGAGCGCCATCCGCAGCGTCTCGGCGGGATCGCGGTCGGTCGCCTCGGCCGGCAAGCGCGGCGATCGCGTAGGAACGGCCCGACATGGGCTCGATCTCGAAACCGGCCGCCGCGAGGTCGGAGAGGCGCGCGCCGAGAGTCTCGACTTCCTCCGGCGTCGCCTCGAAGAGCACCCGCAACAGCAGGCGCTGCGACAGCATCCGTCCCGAGGCGACCCGGTCGCGGATGCGTTCGTAGAGCGTGCGCTCGTGGGCCGCGTGCTGGTCGATGACGAGGAGGCCTTCGGGCCCCGTCGCCACGATGAAGGACTCGCGGTGCTGGCCGATCGGGACGATGTCCGGCGGGCGTTTCTCCGGCGCGGGCGGCGGCGGGCCTGCGGCGCCGGCGCGCCTTCCTCCCGCGGCGGGGCGGGAACGCCGACCGGAACGCCGACCGAGACGGCAAATGGGTCCCGGTACTCGCCGGGCGGCTCGGCGACGAGGCCGCCCGACGGCACCGGGCGCAGGCGGCGTTCCTCCTTGCCGGCGAGCAGCGCCGAGTTCATCGCGTGGTACACGAGGCGGAACGCGGTCGCGCCGTCCGCGAAGCGGACCTGCGTCTTCGCCGGCGAGACGTTGACGTCCACGGCGCCCGGCTCGGCCGTCAGGTACAGGAACACGGCCGGATGGCGATCCAGCCGGATCGCGTCGCGCGAGGCCTGGCCGATCGCGCGCGACAGCGCGCGATCCTCGACCGGCCGGCCGTTGACGAAGAGGTACTGGTACCGGCGGCTCGGAAAGGTCACCGCGCCGCGCGTCGCGTAGCCCACCAGCCGCAGCGCGCCCGACCGCGCCTCGAAGAGCTCGAGCTCGCCGAGAGCCGCGCGGCCGAACACCTGGAGGATGCGGGCGCCGCGGTCCACGGCGGCCGGCGCCTCGAGCGTCTCGCGGCCGTTCGACAGCAGGGTGAAGGCCACGGCGTGGTTGGAAAGCGCCGCCTTCGTGACCGCGGCCGCGACGGCGCGCGCCTCCGCCTCGGGCGACGCCAGAAACTTGCGCCGCGCCGGCGTCCGGGAAAAGAGGCCTTCGACGAGGACGTCCGTGCCGCGCGCGCGCGCCGCCGGCTCCTCGGAGACGGGGCCGCCGAACTCGATCCGCAGGCGGACGGCTTCCGGCGAGGAGCCGTCGGAAGTCGTCAGGGTCAGCTTCGACACCGAGGCGATCGAGGGCAGAGCCTCGCCCCGGAACCCGAAGGTCTCGACGCCCGAGAGGTCCGCGTCGGTCGCGATCTTCGAGGTCGCATGGCGCTCGAGCGAGAGCCGCGCGTCCTCGGCCGACATTCCGGAACCGTCGTCGCGGACGAGGATCCGGTCGACGCCGCCGCCGTCCACGGCCACGTCCACGCGGGACGCGCCGGCGTCGAGCGCGTTCTCGACGAGCTCCTTGACGGCCGAGGCGGGCCGCTCCACGACCTCCCCCGCCGCGATGCGGTCGATGACGGGGCTCTCGAGACGGTGAATGCGGGCCACGGCGGGAGTGTATCGCCCGCCTCGCGCGCCGGATAGAATCCCGCCAGCACCAACGGAACTCACGAAGGGAGCCTTGAGCCTCTCGTCGGGCACCAAGCTCGGACCCTACGAAATCCTCTCGCCTCTGGGCGCGGGCGGGATGGGAGAGGTGTACCGGGCGCGGGATGGCAAGCTCAACCGCGAGGTGGCCATCAAGGTGCTGCCCGACGCCTTCGCCGCCGATCGCCGAGCGGCTGGCGCGCTTCCAGCGCGAGGCGCAGGTCCTGGCGTCTCTCAACCATCCGAACATCGCGCACATCCACGGCCTCGAGGAATCGGGCGGCACGCGAGCGCTCGTCCTGGAGCTGGTGGAGGGCGAGACGCTGGCGGAAAGGATCGCGTCCGGCCCGATCCCGGTCGACGAGGCCCTCGCCATTGCGCGGCAGATCGCCGACGCGCTCGAGGCCGCGCACGAGAAGGGGATCGTTCACCGGGACCTGAAGCCGGCCAACGTGAAGCTGACCCCGGAGGGCAAGGTCAAGGTCCTCGATTTCGGCCTCGCCAAGGCCCTGACCCGGGACGCCTCGTCTCCCGAGATCTCCCACTCTCCGACGCTCACGGCCGCCGCCACGCAGGCGGGCGTCGTCATCGGCACGGCGGCATACATGTCTCCCGAGCAGGCCCGCGGGAAACCCGTCGACAAGCGGACGGATATCTGGGCCTTCGGCGCCGTTCTCTACGAGATGCTGACCGGGCGCAAGGCGTTCGAGGGAGAGACGGTCTCCGACACGCTCGCGGCAATTCTGAAGACCGAGCCGGGCTGGACGGCGCTTCCGGCCTCGACGCCTCCCTCCGTCCGCCGGCTCCTGAAGCGTTGCCTCGACCGCGAGCCGACGCGGCGGCTTCACGACATTGCCGACGCCCGGCTCGAGATCGACGCGACATCCGAAGAAGCGCCGACGGCGGCGCCAGAAGCGGCGTCTGCCCGCCGTCGCGGGGCGCGACCATGGACGCTCGTGGCCTCGGCGATCGCGGCGGCGGTCCTCGCGTCCGTCCTGTCCTGGCGCTTCGCTCCGCATCCAGCAGGCGCCCGTATCCCCGTCGTCACGAAGCTCGCGCGCATCACGCGCGGCGGGGGTCATTCCGAGTGGCCGAGCTGGTCGCCGGACGGCAGCCTTCTCGCTTACGCCTCCGACCGCAGCGGGAACTTCGAGGTCTACGTCCGCCGCGGAGACGCCGGACAGGACATCAACATCTCGAGCGACGCCGCCCAGGACGTCCAGCCCGCCTTCTCTCCCGACGGAAACGCGGTCGCCTTCGTCTCGACCCGCTCCTCGAAGAGCGGTCTCATCCGGATCGGCGGGACGTACGGCCAGAACGTCCGCACGCTGGGAGGAGATCTCTGGACAGTACCGACTCTCGGCGGCGCCGCGCGGCGCCTGGCTCCGGACGCCAACTTCCCCGCGTGGCGCCCGGACGGCAAGAGCATTCTCTACGTGAGCGGCTCCGAGGTCCGGCGTTCCATCATGGAGGTGCCATCCAGCGGCGGCGCGCCGCGGGCGGTGCTGCCGAGCGAGGCCTCGACGTGGGAGATCAGCCGGATCGCGTGCTCGCCGGACGGAAGATGGATCAGCCTCGAGACGCAGCCCGACGGCATCATGTTGATGCCGGCCGGGGGCGGAAAGGCGCACCCGCTGGTCGCCGCCGGCCTCGGCCATGCATGGGATCCCTCTTCGAACCGGCTTTACTTCATCGTCCGCGACCCGCAGGGCGGCAGCCGTATCCAGTTCGTGGAGGTCTCGTCGAATGGCCAGGTCGTCGGGGGCGCCCCGTCCACCGTCAGCCTCATGACCACCGAAGTCCTGGAATTCGCGATCACCCGCGACGGCCTCCGGCTCGCGGTCCCGGAGCTCGAGGCCTCGCGCAACCTGACACGGCTGCCGCTCTCGCCCGGAGGGGAATCGCCCGCCGGACCCGAGGAGCCGCTGACGAGCGGCCGCGTCACCGACAGCTATCCGAGCGTGTCGCCCGACGGCCGGCGCGTCGCCCTCGTGAGCGACACCCTCGGCCACAAGGAAGTGGAAGTGCTCGACGTCGAGAGCCGCCGCCGCGAGAGGCTGCAGCTACCCGGGGAAGACGTCGCGCAAGTGGGCACCGTCTGGCTGGACGGACGTCAACTCGCTGGTCAGCCGCTCCGAAGAGGGCCAGCGCAGCTCGAACTGGATCGTCGCCCTGGACGGCAGCCGCGCGGAGCAGGTCTTCACGCGGGTGGCCCAGGGCGCCTTCGCCATCGGACCGTCGCCGGACGGGAAGAGATTCCTCTATTCCGACGAGGTCAACGGGGTACAGCAGATCTTCTCCTTCGATCTCGACACGCGCAAGGCGACCCAGCTCACCGATACGCCCGGCGCGAAGTTCGACAGCGTCTTCTCCCCCGACGGAAGGTGGATCGCGATCACGGGCACCAAGGACGGCATCGTCCAGCTCTTCAGCATGCCCGCCGCCGGCGGCCCGCTGAAGCAGCTGACGACCGGCTACGAGCGGATGCGGCATCCGTTCTTTTCGCCGGATGGAAAGTGGATCTACATCCAGCCGAGCCACCGCAACATCTATCGCGTTCCGACCGGGGGCGGGCCGCTCCAGCAGGTCACCCATTTTCCCGATGCGGGACTTTTTCTGGAAGAGCCGACGATCTCGCCCGACGGACGGTTCCTCTACTACTGTCGTGAGAACGGCGGCTCCTCGCTCTGGCTCATGACGCTCTCGGACCAGAAACGCCCATGAGCCTCGCCGCCGGAACGAGGCTCGGTCCCTACGAGATCCTCGCGCCGATCGGCGCGGGCGGCATGGGAGAGGTGTACCGGGCGAAGGATCCGCGGCTCGGCCGCGATGTCGCGATCAAGGTTCTTCCGGCCTCGTTTTCGAACGACGCCGACCGGCTGAGACGATTCGAGCAGGAGGCGAAAGCCGCGGGAGTCCTGAACCACCCGAACATCACCGCCGTCTACGACATCGGGACGAACCCGAGCGACGGCGCTCCCTACGTCGTCCAGGAGCTGCTCGAGGGCGAGACGCTGCGCCAGGCGCTCGCTTCCGGGAGCCTGCCGTTGCGCAGCGCGATCGACCACGCCATCCAGATCGCTCAGGGCCTCGCCGCCGCGCACGACAAGGGCATCGTCCATCGGGACTTGAAGCCCGAGAACCTCTTCGTCACGAAGGACGGCCGCGTCAAGATCCTCGACTTCGGCCTGGCGAAGCTGACGCAGGTCGAGCCGGCCGCCGGCGCGACGAACCTGCCGACCGTCGCCTCCGCGACCGAGCCCGGCGTCGTCATGGGCACGCTCGCCTACATGTCGCCCGAGCAGGTCAAGGGACGGCCGGCCGACGCGAGGAGCGACATCTTCTCCTTCGGGGCAATCCTCTACGAGATGTTCTCGGGCAAGCGCGCGTTCCACGCCGATTCGGCCGGCGAAACGATGGCCGCGATCCTGAAGGAAGACCCGCCGGACCTCTCCGTCACCAACCAGAACGTCAGCCCGGGCCTCGAGCGCATCCTGCGCCACTGCCTCGAGAAGAACCCCGAGCGCAGGTTCCAGTCCGCTTCGAGCGACATCGCCTTCGCCCTCGAGGCGCTATCGGGCCTTCCAACGACGAGCGGCGCGGCGCGAGTGACGGAAGCAAGCCTTCCCCGCCGGTCGCGCGCCCGAATGGCCGTCGCGACAGCGCTGGCGCTGCTTGCCGCCGCCCTGGCAGGGTCATGGTTCGCCGGCGCCAGGGCCCGCTCTTTTCCGACCTACGAACGTCTCACCTACCGGCGCGGCTTCATCAGCAACGCCCGCTTCGCCCCGGACGGCCAGACGATTCTCTACAGCGCCGACTGGGACGGGACGCCATCCCGGATCTTCTCGACGCGCCCGGGGGGTCGGGAATCCACGGCTCTGCCCCTGCCGAGCGCGGAGCTTCTGTCCGTTTCGTCGCGCGGCGAAATGGCCATCCTTCTCGAGCCGAAGATCGACTACAACCTCTACACCCGCCGCGGGACTCTGGCGGTCGTGCCGCTTTCGGGCGGATCTCCCCGCGAGGTCCTGCGCGACGTGCAGTTTGCCGACTGGGGGCCCGATGGAAAGGACCTCGCGGTGGTCCGACAGGACGGCGCACATCAGCGGCTGGAATACCCGCCCGGCCGACTGGTGTACGAGAGCTCGGCCTGGATTCTGTCGCCGCGCGTGTCTCCCATCGGGAGGCCGAATCCTCTTCTACGAAGGGTTGCCTTACAACGGCTACTCGCTTTCCGTCATCGACTCTCAGAACCGCAAGACCGTGCTCGGCCCCCTCTGGCCGGACTGGTGGAGCTCCCCGTGGTCGCCGGACGGCGACGAGGTCTGGCTTCCGGCAACCAACGACGAGGCGGCGTCGACACCCCTCATCGCTATCGACCTCTCGGGCCGGCAGCGCATGATCGACCGCGCGCCGTTCACCGCCGACCTGCACGACGTCTCCCGCGATGGGAGAGCCCTGCTCACGCTCTTCGACCAGGAAGAATGGGCACACGGCCTGCTCGTCGGGCCAGAAGTCCGAATCGCGCGTCGTCAGCCGAACGGACCTGCGGGTGGTCGACATTTCCGACGACGGCAAGACTGATCGTCCTGCGAGACGCCTTCGTGCAGGAGGCGGAGAACGTCTGGATCGCGAAGGGGGACGATTCGCCGCCGGTTCGACTGGGTGAAGGTGTCGCGCACGGGCCTCTCGCCCGACGGGGCGTGGGTGCTCGCGAGCCAGCATGGCAAGCTCCTGGCGCTCCCGACGGCGGCCGGAGCGCCGAGAACGGTGAGCGAAGGATTCTTCGAGGCCATCCGGTGGGCAAGCTGGTTCCGCGACGGCAAGAGGGTTCTCGTGTGGGGGCAGGCGAAGGGCGGGAAGACCGGCATCTTCGTCGTCGACCCGCAGGGGCGCGAGCCGCGGCGCATCGCTCCGGAAGGGTACGAGCTCGTCGCCGGGGGCAACGCGCTCTCGCCGGACGGGCTCCTGGTGGTTGCGCGCTCGCCCGAGAATCAGATCGCGCTGTGCCCCGTCGACGGAGGGCAACCGCGCCCGGTCCCGGGCCTGACAGGGCTCCTCGTTCCCGTCCAGTGGGCGGCGGATGGCAAGAGTTTCTTCGTCTTCCGCATGGGCGAGATTCCGGCAAGAGTCGAGAAGATCGACGTCGAAAGCGGCCGCGCGACGCTCTGGAAGGAGCTCGCGCCGCCGGACACCGCGGGCGTGGCCGTGCGCGCCGTCGTGATGACGCCCGATGGCACGTCCTACGCGTACTCGTGCCAGCACTATCAAAGCGCGCTCTATTTCGTGAAGAACATCGAGTCCTGGCGCAGGCCGACCTTCTGGTCGCGCCTGCTCGGCCGCGGCCGATAGCTCTCCCCCGCAAGTCCGCCACGGCGCGCGTGGCCGCTCGCGACAATTCATAACCAGAGATTCGCCGGCGAACTCCGACAAAGGAGTTCGAGACATGAGAAGGATGCTCGCGCCGGTGCTCGCCCTCTGCTCCCTGGTGACAAACGTTTCTGCCAGCCGCGCCCAGAGCGGCCCCGACAACGATTCCGACGGCGCTCCGGGATACGTGCACAGCGTGTTCGACCACGGCCCGATCGACTCGATCAACCTGTACAACGGCCAGCTGACGATCCCGATCGCGATCGGGCCGTCGTATCCCGTCGGACCGAAACTTCGCGTCCAGTTCGCGCTCAATTACAACTCGCGGGTGGACGAGTTCGGCAGCCCGGCCTCGCAGCTGCAGAGTCCCGACTTCTTCTACAAACCGCTCGTCGGCAACCCGTCGCTCCCGATCGGATGGGAGCTGACGCTCGGCGCGATCAAGCAGTGCAAGCACGGCGCGACCTGGTCGAACTGCTACTTCGGCCCCGACGGCAGCCAGCACGCCTTCAACGCCGAGCGCGGCAACGGCTGGGTCACGAGCGACGGATCGCCGCTCTTCCTGACGGGCACCGGCCCCTTCGACATGTGGGACGGCGACGGCAACCACTATTCGTTCGACCAGCAGGTCAGCGGCGCCGGCGTGACCGGCACCCACGATTTCCAGCTCGCGCGAGACGGCTGGTACCTCACCTCCGTCGCGGATCCCTTCGGGAATTCCTACTCCGTCAGCTACTACACGGGGCTCAGTCCGTGCTGGACGTACGGCGCTTCGACCTGCGAAACGGTCATCGCGTCGCGGATGAAGATGCTCTGCACGACGCCGCCGCCCGCCGGCGGGTGGGTGCCGAAGGACGTCACGCTGCCTTCCGGCAGCAGGATCCACGTCAACCTCGGGACCGTCAACGGCGTCGCCGACATGATCACTTCGGTGGACTTCCCGGTATTCGTCGACGGTGCCGCGGCCACGCGGTCGTGGACGCTGCGCTACGCGCCGACCGCCGAGAGCTACGGCAAGTTCTGCGGCAGCGCGAACGGGAACGCCCTGTGGCTCTATGCGAACCTCCAGGAGCTCGCGAGCCTGGACCTGCCGGCCGACGATTCGGGCGCTGCGCCGAAGTACCAGTTCACCTATGTCAAGGGGTTCCTCGCGAAGGTCACGCTTCCCACGCAGGGATCGATCGCATACTGCTGGGCGAACTGGAACTTCCATCACGGCCGCAGCGGGGCGCTCCGGAACGGCTGCCCCTCGCTCGCCCCGCCCTCGATCGCATCGATCCTCGTGCCCTACACCGGGCAGTTCTGCGGAGGCGCGGACCCCGAGGAGCTCGCGCCCGACATCGCTCCCGGCGACTGCGTCGAGGACAACGAGCTGCGGTGGACGGACGTGCAGACGGGCGTCATCCAGCGCACGGAGACCGTGGGCGCGTCCGTGAACGTGACCGACTACAAGCAGTACGCGCTGCCGCGCGGCGAGTCGGGGTCGGGCGAGCCGCAGACGCTGACGATCGTCGTGCAGCCCGCCACCGATCGCAACGCCGCCGCCGACGCGGGCCGCAGGCGCGCGAAGGTACTCCTCTTCACGAGCAGCCCGCGGCTGCTCGGACCCTTCCCCGCCCAGGCGAAGTACAGCGCGCCGGGCGACCGCGTGGGCGCCGACGTCGAAGAGCGCGTCTTCGAGACCGAGCCCTCGCAGGCCGACCTCTCCGAGCCGCTCTGCCCCGGAGACGCGACCGACAAGCCGTTCTGCGCGAGCAAGGCCCTGCGCGTCCTCCAGAAGACGTTCGAGTACGACAACCCGACGGACAAGGTCGGGAACCGGCGCCTGCAGTCGGAGAAGACGATCCACGGCGCCGGAAATTGCGCCAGCTGCCCGTACCACCTGACCACCTTCTCGGCCGTCAACGACACCTGGGAGAACAACGGCCGCCACTACGACACGGAGACGCACGGCGGCACCCTCGGCGGCGACGCCCGCACGATCGTGACGGATTGGAACCCGGTCAACTGGATCACGGGCCCGCCCGCGGGCGGCCTCGTCCTGCCGAACGTCTACGAACGGCGCACGGTGACGGAGGGCTCGTCGGTGCGGGACGAGTATTTCGAGTTCGACCGCTCCGACGGATTCCTCAAGGGACGCTTCGTCTACGACGCCGCGCGGGACCTCGCGTTTCTCGCCTGCCGCTACGACGACGGGCACGGCAGCGTCGACAAGGAGTTCACGAAGACCTTCGCCTCGCCTTCGACGCCGTCGCGAACCTACTGTTCGGCCAACTACGCCACGTTTCCGGGCTCGGTCGGCCAGGACGGCGACCTCTTCGGCAAGACCTACACGCACCAGAACGGCGAGCTCCTGACGGAACGGTTCGTGAACGGCGCCGTCGGGACGCCGACCTTCGCTCTGCATGGCTACACGCGGGACGCGACGACGGGCTGGATCAAGACCGCGGCCGACCCGGCCGGCCGCACGACCGCATACACATACGACTCCCTCGGACGGGTCCGCCAGATCACGCCGCCGTCCTCCGCGGAGCTCAAGACGTGGGTCTGTTACGAGGGGCCCAACGCCACGTCGGCCTATCGCGCGACAACGCGGCAATCCTGTCCCGTCGCGCCGACGAACGCGGCCGCGGCGACGTGGCAGCGCTACGAGTACGACGGCCTCGGCCGCGGGATCCGCGAAAAGCGGCTGCAGCCAGGAGCGTCCGTCGTCAAGAAGTTCACGCTATTCGACGGGACCGGCAACGCGCGGTTCGCGTCGGAGTGGGTGCCGGACGCGACATCCGAGACGGTCACGGCCGACCTCGCCACGACCTGCGCCTTCAGCGGCGGCCCGCTGGCGACGTCCCGGCCCTCGGCGGCGCCGGGAACGTACCGCCTGTGCTTCGACCCGTTCGGCCGCCCCCAGCAGATCGTCGGCGCGAAGCACTCGAGCCTGCACACCGTGGACCGCACGGACGGGGCGGAGCCCTACAGCGACACGAGCGAGGCCGTGAAAACCTACTGCGTCAACGCCCAGTTCGCGAACCTCGGGCAGGCGACCTGCGCGTCGGGGGGCTTGAACCCCGTATCCACGGCCGAGCACGACGCCTTCGGCCGTCTGACGAAGCTCACCGAGCCGACCGGCGAGAGCACGACCTACGGCTACGACGTCAACGGCAAGCTGACGTCCGTGACGCAGGGAGCCCAGGGTCGCACGTTCGGCTACGACGCCAACGGCTTCCTGCGCTCCGAGACGACGCCCGAGGGCGGGGCCGTCTCCTACGACGGCATCGGCAGCCTCGGAAACGTCCTGAAGGAAACGCGCCCGGGCGGCCTCGTCGTCGCGCGCAAGTTCGACTTCGCCGGACGGTCCGTCGAGGAGGATGCGGGCGGCTCGAAGCACGTCGTCAACTGCTACGACGGCGCGGGCGCGTGCGTGGACGGCAGCCCCGGATCCGCCGGCGGCGCCTACCCGGGTGGAAAGCTCACGCGGCGCTACGGCTACAACTGGATCCCGACGGCCGGCCCCGTGGTGGACGAGCAGTTCGAGTACTCCGACGCGGGCGGCCGGCTCTCGAAGCTGACGGCCGCCGTCGGCAACGGCGACCTCGCCGCGTCCGCGTCGCAGACCTTCTCCTACGGGAATCTCGGCCTCGTGTCGAGTCACGGCCATCCGCGCTCGACCGGAAGCTTCACGGTCGCGGACACGTACACGAACGGCCTGCCCACCGCGATCAGCGCCAACGGCGTCGGGGTCGTCACGGCCGCGGCCTGGAACCCCGCGGCCGGCCTCGCCTCGTGGACGGCGGGCAATTCCGGCGCACCGATGGTCACCATCATCGCCCAGGACGCGACGATGCTCCCGCGCCCCGCGAGCATCTCGAACTCGCTCTGGTCGAGCGGCGCCTACGGCTACGACGGCGGCGGCAACGTCCTCAAGATCGGCGCTTCGGACGCATTCACCTACGACTCGCGGTCCCGACTGTCGTCGGCGAAGTACGGTTCCACGCCCCGCACGTTCGCCTACGATCGCTACGGGAATCTGACGCAAAACGGCGGCTCGATCGCGATCGACCCGGCCACCAACCGCGTCACGAGCTGGGGCGCGTCCTACGATTCGCGCGGCAACCTGACCGCCTACAACGGCGACACGATGGCCTGGGACGGCCTCGACCGCCAGTACCGCAACACGAACGCATCGAGCGACTGGGTGTTTCTCTTCAACGGCGCGGGGGAACGGATCGCGAAGTTTCCAGGGGCGTCCTCCGTCCTGCGGCGCGAAATGGCGCGGCTGATCACCGAGGCCAACAAGGCCGCGGGCAAGTCGGGATGGTCGAGCGCCCCGAATCCCTGCACCGGATCGGCGTTCACCAACCCGCCCTGCTCGGATCCGGACGCGAACTACATCCAGAGCCTGTACATCCACGGCGTCGCCGCAGGCTGCAACGGATCCGACTTCTGTCCCGACGCGCCGGTCACCCGCGCGCAGATGGCCGCCTTCGTCGTCAAGGGCTACAAGCCCGAGCCGTACGCGGCGCCGGCCTGCCGCGGGATCTTCACGGACGTGACCTGCTCCGGCCCCTACGCGGCGTTCGCGCCGTACATCGAGACGCTGTACAGCGAGGGGATCACCTCCGGCTGCAGCACGAGCCCCCTCCAGTTCTGCCCGGGCAGCAACGTCACCTCCTGGCAGATCCTGGTATGGATGGCGAAGACTCCGGCCGTTCCCGGCGGCGTCGCCTGGGCCGCCGCGTACCACCCGGTGCCCCGCGGGTCGATCTATACTTTTCGCGACGAACAGAACCGCATCGTGACGGAAATGGCGGGAGGCACCGGCGGATCCGCGACGGCCACGCTATCGGTGACCCGGGACAACGTGTTCCTCGGCAACACGCTCGTCGCTTCCTACGTCGCGTCTCCTGCCGGCTGGCAGTACACGACCTCCGATCACCTCGGCAGCCCCCGTGTCGTCTTCAACCAATCCGGCCAGCTCCTCGAGACGCACAAGTACTGGCCCTACGGCGAGGAGACGAGCGGCGTGCCGCCGGCCCAGTCCCTGTCGTTCTGCCTCATGGAGAAGGACGCGGGCGCGACGCGTTACTACGATCACGCGCGCACGCACGATCACGGGATGGGCCGGTTCCTGAGCCCGGATCGGGTGGGCGGAAGTCCCGGCAATCCTCAAACCTGGAATCGGTACGCATACACGCTCGGGAACCCGATGAAGCACATCGATCCGGACGGGCTGCTGACCGTGCTCGTTCACGGTACCGACGCTCGCGGAAGCGCGGACTTCCGCCAGGGCGGACGCTTCTACGAACACGTCGTCAGCACGGTACCCGATCGGGCGTACGCATCGTTCCAATGGTCGGGGGCCGACAACCATCACGCACGAGTCAAGGCGGCAAACGATCTCGCCGGCTTCATCAAGGCATACAACTTTTCCCCTGGCGAAAAGCTGAACATCATCGGGCATAGCCACGGAGGGAACGTGGCAATCCTGGCCGTCAACGTGGGCCTGGGTCGAACCGTGTCCAACCTGGTCACCCTGGGAGCGCCCTCCCGGCCCGGCTATCATCTTCAGGACCCCTCAGCGGTTGCCAACTTCGTCAACGTACTCAACTCTTTCGATGGCGTCCAGATACGCGGCGGAGGCAACTACGAATCTCCGGCGGAATTCGGACCGGCCGCGCGGACTCAGCCAAATGCACTCAATATCAACTGGAACGTCGACTCTGGGCCGGTCGGGTCCCACGGAGGACTCCACAGTCCGGGGGCCTGGGACTTCACTCTGCCGCACTTGCAGCTCGATGCCACCCAAAGGGCAGATCGTCGTCAGGACGTCGTCTGGGACCATTACTGAATGGTGTCGAGAGAGAGCTCTCTACGAGAAGCGACCTCTCACCTCAAGATTACAGGGCAGGACCGAGACTGCGTGTCTTCATCGGCGCAAGTGTTCTCGAGATCCCCGACGGCTAACCGACGGAGGTGGAGTGATGAAGTTCCAGCCAGCCCTTGCGACATTTTGTCTTCTCGCCTGTACAAACACGCCCATGGCCGACCGCGGGGTCTTTTCCGAGATGCGACGCCTGGGGGTTCGTTCGGCCCTGGTCATTTCTTCGCAGGCCGTCGATGAGTACCCGGTCTGGTCTCTGGAAGGGGATGCGCTGGCCGCCAACATCGAGGGGCGGTGGATGAAGGTCGAGCTCGAGTCGCTCGTCCTCGAGCCGGGCACCTGGCACGAACAGGCGATCGGTGTCGCAAAGCGCTCCGCCCTGACGCCGATCGAAGCAAGCGCGGTCGCGAAGTGGGACAAGGCGGGCGATCACGGCGCCCGGAAGGTGGCAATGAAAAACGGCACGACCGTAGAACTCAAGCAAACCGAATTGAGTACCGAGCTGGTCGTTACCCCGCGCGGCGGACCCGCAAACGTCCTCTGGAGAAGCGGCCTCGAGAACTGTCACAGTCTGGCGGTCTCGCCGGACGGAAGGTTCGTAGCCTACATCTGCGAGCTCAATGGGGTGATCGTCACCGAGCCATGATCCGGACGCTTCGTGAATGGCCGGGGTCAGACCTTGAATCTGTCCCGCTCCCCGACTACTTCGAGTACACCAACCGCCCGCCGACGACGGTCGTGTCGACCGTGATCTTGTCGATGTCCTCGGGCTTCGCCCGGAGGAGGTCCGAGGACAGGATGACGAAGTCGCCGAGCTTGCCGGGCTCGAGCGACCCCTTCTCCTTTTCCTCAAATCCCGCGTAGGCGGCCGAGACGGTGTAGGCGCGCAGCGCCTCCTCGACCGAGATCTTCTGCTCGGGGACCCAGCCGCCGGGGTTTTTGCCGTCGATCGTGCGCCGCGTGACGGCGGCGGCGATCCCGAGGACGGGCGAGATCGGGGCGACGTCCCAGTCCGAACCGAACGCGAGAGTCGCCTTGTCGTCGAGCAGCGTCCGGAAGGCGTACGTCGTGCGCGCGCGCTCCGGGCCGAGGCGCTTGTCCGCCCAGCGGCCGTCGTCCACGGCGTGGTACGGCTGCATGGAGGCGATGACGCCGAGCTCGGCGAAGCGCGGAATGTCCGAAGCGCGCAGGTGCTGGGCGTGCTCGATGCGGAAGCGCCGGTCGCGCGGCCCGTTCTGCTTCTCGACGCGCTGGTAGATGTCGAGCAGCTCCGAGTTGGCCCGGTCGCCGATCGCGTGGACTTCGACCTGCAGGCCGGCCTTGTCCGCGCCCGCGATCCGGCCCTCGATCGCCGAAAGGGGGATGGCCTCGGAGGCGTAGACGCCGCGGTTGCCGGGCTCGTCGCTGAATCCCTCGAACATGACGGCCGTGCCGGACCCGAGGGAGCCGTCCATGAAGCCCTTGACGCCGCCGATGCGGAACCAGTCGTCGTTCTTCATCGAGGACTGGAGCTCCTTCGCTTTCTGCCAGTCGGAGAGCGAGGGCCGGAAGTTGACCCGCACGGTCATCTCCCCGGCGTCGCGCAGAGACGCCCAGGCCAGGACGTCCGCCGCCGTGCCCGGAAGGTCCTGCACCGACGTCACGCCGTACTGCGCGACGTGCTTCATCGCGGCTCGCAGCGCGGCGGCCATCTCGGCCGGCGAGCGCGGCGGCCGTTTCGCCCACACGAGCTCCATCGCGCCGTCCTTGAGGGCGCCCGTCGGCTCGCCCTTCGCGTCCCGGACGATCACGCCGCCCGGCGGATCGGCCGTCGCCGCCGTGACGCCCGCGATCTTCAGCGCCAGGCTGTTGCACACCATCATGTGACCGTCCTGGCGCGAGAGGCACGCGGGGTGGTCGCCCGTGGCCGGGTCGAGCAGGGCCTTCGTCGGCAGGACGGGCGGCGTCCACCGCGTCTCGTCCCACGCGCCGTCGGTCAGCCACTCCCCCGCGGGTCGCGTCTTCGCGTAGGCCGCGAGAATCCGGGTGAAGTCCGCGGGGTCCACGGCCTTGCGCAGGTCCACCGCGAGCAGGTCGAAGCCGCCGCCGGACATGTGCGTGTGGCAATCGATGAACCCCGGCACGACGCGGCGCCACTTGCCGTCGATGACGACGGTCTTCGGCCCCTTGAGCGCCTCGATCTCCCTGTTCATGCCGACCGCGACGATCCGGCCGCCGCGCACCGCCAGGGCCTCCGCCTCGGGGTTCTTCGAATCGCCCGTCCAGATCTTCGCGGACACGAGAACGAGATCGGCCGGTTCGGCGGGGACTGTGGCAATCATGGCCGCCATCAGGATCGTCGCCAACATTCTTCCTCCCTTATGCCGTCGAGGACGTCCCGACGTTCTTCTCCGCGAGCGACGCCCGCGCCGCCGCCAACCGCGCGATCGGAACGCGGAACGGGGAGCAGGACACGTAGTCGAGGCCTACGTGGTTGAAGAACTCGATCGAGCGCGGGTCGCCGCCGTGCTCGCCGCAGATGCCGACCTTCAACTTCGGCTTGACCTCGCGGCCCCGCCGCGTGCCGATGGCCACGAGCTCGCCGACGCCGTACTGGTCGAGACTCGAGAACGGGTCCTCGGGGAGGATCCCCTCGGCGATGTAGACGGGCAGGAACGTGCCCATGTCGTCGCGCGAGTAGCCGTACGTCATCTGCGTCAGGTCGTTGGTGCCGAAGGAGAAGAAGTCGCAGTTGAGCGCGATCCGGTTCGCCCGCAGGGCCGCGCGGGGAATCTCGATCATCGTCCCCACCTTGTACGAGACCTCCTGCCCGGTCTCCGCGGTCACCTTCTTCGCCGCGTCGTCGACGAGCACGCGAAGACGCTCGAACTCGCCGCGCGCGCCGACGAGCGGGATCATGATCTCGGGGCTCGGGTGCAGCCCCTGCTTGATCGCCTCGGCCGCGGCCTCGAAAATGGCGCGCACCTGCATCTCGTAGATCTCGGGGTTCGTGATGCCGAGCCGACAGCCGCGGTGGCCGAGCATCGGGTTGGCTTCCTTGAGGGCGTGCGTGCGCTCGCGAACCTTCTCGATCGAGACGCCGAGCTCCGAGGCGGTCTTCTGCATCGTCTCTTCGTCGTGGGGGAGGAACTCGTGCAGGGGCGGATCGAGCAGCCGGATCGTGACCGGCCGCTCCCCCATCTCGCGGAAGATGCCGAGGAAGTCCTCGCGCTGCATGGGCAGGATCTTCGCGAGCGCCGCCCGCCTCTGGTCGAGCGTCTCGGCGAGGATCATCTCGCGCACGGCGACGATGCGCTTCGCCTCGAAAAACATGTGCTCCGTCCGGCAGAGGCCGATTCCCTCCGCGCCGAAGAGCCGGGCGATCCGCGCGTCCGTGGGGGTGTCGGCGTTGGCCCGGACGCCGAGGCGGCGCCGGGCGTCGGCCCATTCGAGGATGCGCGTGAAGGCGCGATGCACGGCCGAGTCACCGGGCTTGATGGTTCCCTCGACGACGACCTGCAGGACCTCGGAGGGCTGCGTCGGCAGCTGGCCGAGAATGACTTCCCCGGCGGTGCCGTCGATCGAGATCCAGTCGCCCTCGGACGCCTTGAGCTTGCCCGCGCGGATCTCGCCGTGTCCGAGGTCGACCGAGATCTCTCCCGCTCCCACGATGCAGGTTTTCCCCATGCCGCGCGCGACGACGGCCGCGTGGGAGGTCATGCCGCCGCGCGTGGTCAGGATCCCGTTGGCCGCATGCATGCCCGCGATGTCTTCCGGAGACGTCTCCTCGCGCACCAGAACGACGCTCTCGCCTTTGGCGGCCATGGCGACGGCGTGCACGGCGGTCAGCGCGATCCGTCCGCAGGCCGCGCCCGGACCGGCCGGCAGCCCCTTGCCGAGCAGCCGCCCGTCCCTGATCGCGGCCGCCTTCTCCTTCGCAGGGAAGATGGGCGCCAGCAGCTGCACGAGCTGCTCGGGCTCGACGCGCGCCACGGCTTCCTCGGCGTCGATCAAGCCCTCGTCCACCATGTCGGTCGCGATGCGCACCGCGGCGAAGCCCGTGCGCTTGCCGTTGCGCGTCTGCAGGAGGTAGAGCTTGCCCTCCTCGATCGTGAACTCGAGATCCTGCATGTCGCGGAAGCGCTTCTCGAGCCGCTCGCGCACCACCTGCAGCTCGGCGTATGCCGCCGGCATCGTCTCCTCGAGGGAAAGGCCGGAGCCGTCGGCGTTCAGGGGCCGCGGCGTCCGGATCCCCGCGACGACGTCCTCGCCCTGGGCGTTCGGCAGAAACTCGCCGTAGAACTTGCGCTCGCCGCTCGCCGGGTCGCGCGTGAAGGCGACGCCGGTCGCCGACGTATCGCCCCGGTTGCCGAAAACCATCGCCTGCACGTTGACGGCCGTGCCCCAGTCGTCCGGTATGTGGTGGAGTTTGCGGTAGGTCTTCGCGCGCTCGTTGTCCCAGGAGCGGAAGACCGCCGCGATCGCGCCCCAGAGCTGCTCGCGCGGGTCGTCCGGAAAGTCGTGCCCGGTCCGCTGCCGCACGATCTGCTCGCCCCGGCGCACGATCTCCGCGAGGTCCGTGGCCGTCAGGTCGGCGTCCGTCGCGACGCCCTTCGCTTTCTTGACCTCCTTCATCGCCTTCTCGAACTCGTGGCGGGGCACGCGCAGCACGACGTCGCCGTACATCTCGAGGAAGCGCCGGCGGCAATCGAAGGCGAAGCGGTCTCCCGACAGGGCAGCCAGGCCCTTGACGGTGCGCGACGTCAGGCCGAGGTTGAGGATCGTGTCCATCATCCCGGGCATGGACGAGCGCGCTCCCGACCGGACCGACACGAGCAGCGGGTTCTCGGGATCGCCGAAATGCTTGTCCGCGTCGTGCTCGAGCTTCAGGAGGGCCGATTCGACCTCGGCGCGGATGCCGTCGAGAGACGCCCCGCGCGAGACGTCGGCGCAGACGGACGTTTCGATCGTGAAGCCGGGAGGCACCGGTATGCCGAGCGCCGTCATCTCGGCCAGCCCGGCCCCCTTGCCCCCGAGGTTTTCCTTGCCGAGACCGGCGCCCTCGGCCTTGCCGTTTCCGAACGAGTAGACGCGTTTCATTTTTCCACCACGATTTCCGAAAAGTCGGCCAGGGCCGTGAATTCCCGCTGGATGGCGGCGAGCAGCGCCAGCCGGTTTCGACGCAGGTCCTCTTCCGGGCAGTTGACCAGGACGTCCACGAAGAATCGGTCGAGCGACGGCGCGATCGACGCGATCGTCTCCATCGCCTCGGGGTAGTGACGCTCCTGGACGAATCCCGCGATCGCCTGTCTCGCCTGCGCGAAGTCGGCGGCAAGAGCTCGCTCCGCTTCCTCGCGGTAGAGCTCGGGGCGCGGCGCGCCGGGGCTCTCCGACCCGACGATGTTGCGGATGCGCTTGAACGCGAGGATGAGGGCCTTGAAGTCCATGTGCCGCCGCGCCTCGGAAAGGGCGCGCGCCCGGTCGGCGGCGTCCGCGAAGTCCCACACATCGACGTTCAAGACGGCCGAGATCTCGTCGTGGGGGTGGCCGCGGCGCTCGAGGAGACTGCGCATGCGGTCGGCGAAAAAGCGGCCGAGCTCCTCGAGCGTCTGCTCGGTGCCCGGGCCCTTCAGCTCGGCCGGGAAGAGCGAGAGCCCCTTGCGGACGATCGGCCTCCAGTCGGTGCGCCAATTCCTCGCGATCGCGATCGACACGACGCCGAGCGCCGCCCGCCGAAGGCCGTACGGGTCCTTCGAGCCCGTCGGCACGAGGCCGACGCGGAAGAGGCCGCACAGCGAGTCGAACCGGTCGGCGAGCGACAGGATCGCGCCCGAGGCCTCGCGCGGCGGATCGTCGGTGCCCGAGGCGGGCCGGTACTGGTCGTACACCGCCTTCCACACGGCGTCCGGGTAGCGTTCGCGCCGCGCGTAGATGCCGCCCATGACCCCCTGGAGGTCCGTGAATTCCTTGACGACGAGCGTGTCGAGATCCGCCTTCGAAAGCAGCGCCGCCGTCCGGACGGTCTCGACCAGGTCCGCGCGCCCGACGAGCTTCGCGATCTCCTCGGCCACGTCCTGGATGCGGCTCGTCTTCTGCCGGTAGTCCCCGAGCTTGTCCTGGAAGGTCAGGCGCGAGAGGAGCGGCAGGCGCGCCTCCAGCCTCTCGTGGACGTCTGCTTCGAAGAAAAACCGCGCGTCGGCCAGTCGCGCGTTGAGCACCCACTCGCTTCCCTTGGCGACGAGGCCCTGGCGATCCTCGTCGTTGTCCATCACCGCGATGAAGTGCGGCAGCAGGCCCGACGGGCCGCGCACCGGCAGGTACTTCTGGTGCGTGCGCATCGCCGTGATCGTGATCTCTTCGGGCAGATCCAGGAACTCCGACGCGAAGGCGCCGCGCACGAGGCCGGGCCACTCGACGAGGTCCGCCAGCGTGGCGGCGAGATCCGCGTGGGCCTCGATCTGCCCGCCGACGTCGGCCGCGAGGCGGCGCGCCTTCTCGAGAATCCGGATGCGGCGCGCTTCTCCGTCGGGCTCGACGAAGGCCTGGCGCAGCTTGGCGAGGTAGTCGTCCGGCCCGGCGAGCGTGATCTCGCCGTCGGACAGGACGCGGTGGCCGAGAGTCCGGTTGCCGGCCTCCTGCCCGTACAGCTCCATCGGCACGACCCGGGAGCCCAGCAGGGCGACGACGCCCCGCACGGGACGCACGAACGAGCGGTCGCCCGCTCCCCACCGCATCGTCTTCGGAAACGTCAGCGCGGCCACGATCCGCGGCACGACCTCCGTTAGCACCTCGGCGGCGTCCCGGCCCGGGACGACGCGGCGGGCGGCGACCGTCTTGCCGCGCGGCGAATCCACGACGACGAGATCGCCGACATCCACCTTCTGCGCCTTCGCGAAACCTTCGGCGGCCTTCGTGGGCATTCCGTCCGCGCCGTACGCGCTGGCGGCCGGCGGCCCGAGGACCTCGGTCGACCGGTCTTCCTGCCGCTCGGGAAGCCCGCGCACGATCACCGCCAGGCGCCGGGGCGTCGCGTAGGACTCGGCCGACAGGGGCGTCAGGCCTTCCTCGGCGAGCGTGTCCGAAAGTCGGCGGGCGAGCTCCGTGCGCGCCGGCAGCAGCGCCGGTGCCGGGATCTCCTCCGTCCGGATCTCGAAAAGAAAGTCCTGCGTCTTCACTCTGGATTGCTTCGCCGCCGGGACCTTCCCGGCCGGCCGCTCGATGCGCGACCCCTCAAACCGCCGCCGGCTCCGGCTCCGAGAGCGGGAACCGCTGTCCTTCTTTCCCGGAAACGTAGGCCCGCGCGCAGGCGCAGGCGAGCTCGCGGATCCGGCGAACGATGCCGACCCGGTCGGTGGCGGAAACCGCCCCGCGCGCGTCGAGGATGTTGAACTGGTGCGAGCAGACGAGCGTCGCCTCGTAGGCCGGCAGGACGAGCCCCGCCTCGAGGCAGCGCTTCGCCTCCTTCTCGTGGCGATCGAGCATCAGCGTCGCGAGCTCCACGTCCGCGAGCTCGAAGTCGTACCGGGAGAGCTCGACCTCGTCGCGCCGGCGGACCTGCCCATACGAGAGGGTGTCGTTCCACATCACGTCGAAGACCGAGTTCGCCTTGGCCAGGAACATCGCGATCCGCTCGAGGCCGTAGGTGATCTCGGCCGTCACCGGAGCCAGGTCGATGCCGCCGGCCTGCTGGAAGTACGTGAACTGGGTGATCTCCATCCCGTCCATGACGACCTGCCAGCCGACGCCCCACGCGCCGAGGGTCGGCGATTCCCAGTTGTCCTCCTCGAAGCGGACGTCGTGGTCGGCGAGGACGACGCCGAGCCGCTGGAGGCTTCTCAGGTACATCTCCTGGACGTCGTCCGGCGAGGGCTTCAGGACGACCTGGAGCTGCATGTGCTTGCCGAGGCGCATCGGGTTTTCGCCGTACCGGCCGTCCGCCGGACGCCGCGATGGCTGCACGTAGGCGCAGCGCCAGGGGTCGGGCCCCAGGACCCGGAGGAACGTCGCCGGGTGCATGGTCCCCGCCCCCACCGGAAGGTCGTAGGGCTGCTCGATCAGGCAACCCTCCCCCTCCCAGAACGCGGTCAGTTCCCGGATGAGCTTTTGGAGGGTGAACGTGCCGAGGCGCTCCGAGAGCGAATCGACGAAGTGGGCGTCATGCTTCATGTGGGCCTCCGGAGGAAGGCCGCGGCGGTCAGGCACGGGAAGAAATCTCCTCGAAAAACACTATCCGCAGTTTATCGCAGCCGGGAGCGCCATTCGCCCGGGGCGCCGTAACGCCCTTGCCCCAGCGGGAACTAGATACCCAAGGCAATTGAATATCCGTCCGGCTTTCCGGACGAAGGGAGGATGGCACGTCGAGGAGGTCGTGCATGCCGCGACGCACCTGGGCGTCCTCAAGAGCGAGAACGCCGGAGCGCGCTGGACGCCGCTGCGCATGGCGCCGCCGCAAGATAGGTCGAGGGCTCCCGCGGCGGGAGCAATTTTTTCTATCCCAGAACCTCGGCGAGCACCCGCTGGCTCTTGAGCTCGTGCCCGAGGAAGTGCCGCCGGGCGAGGCGGGCGATGCGGGCGATCTCGTGGAGGCCTTTAGGACGAGCCGCGGGATCGAGGGGGGCGGAAAGAAAGCCCGCGAGAGTCAACTGGGCGTCCGCCGTCAGGCGCAGTGTCTCGCCCTGGCGGCACTCGGGGCCGACGAAGCCGGGCCGGCGCTCGTCGAAGAGCAGCGGCTCGGACTCTTCGAGCGCGCGCCCGCAGCCGGCGCACTCGCGCGGTGAGGGAAACAGGCCCGAGAGCTTGAGAATCCAGACGTCGAAGTAAGCCGCCGCGAGCGGCGCCGGCGCGCCGCCGAAGAGCGCATCCATGGTGTGGCGGGCCAGGCGGTAGAAGGGCTCGGCTGGATCGGACTCCGAGACGAACGTCTCGAGGCTCTCGGCGAGCGTCGAGAGCAGAAGTCCCTTCTCGAGCTCCTTCGCCAGGGAGAACGAGGGGCGGATCGGGTCCACGGCGTTGATCGAGACGAGCTCGCGCCCTTCCTTCTCGTAGTAGACGATCCGGGCTTCCGTCATCGGCTCGAGGGCGCCGGAAAAGGCGCTCCGCGGGCGGCGGGCGCCTTTCGCGACGCCGCGCTTCTTGCCGGCGTCGCGCGTCAGAAAGGAAACGATCCGGTCGGTCTCCTTGAGGGCGTGCGTTCCGAGGACGAAGGAATCGGAGGAGTGGAGGCGCACGCCGCGATTATGATGACGCGGCGGCCAAGAACTCGTTCCTAATAAATTTAGTATAAATTACTAAAATACCTAATTAAATATGGCCATACAAAGAGAGCGCCTGAATCGAGGCGTGTACGCTCTCGGTTGGGTGTCGTTCCTGTCGGACGTCGCCTCCGACATGATCTATCCCCTCCTTCCGGATTTCCTTGCCCGCACGCTGCACGCCGGGCCCGCCGCTCTCGGCCTCATCGAGGGGATAGCCGAGACGACCGCCTCGTTCATGAAGATGCTCTCCGGACTGGTGGTCCGATCGCGTGCGGCGCCGCAAGCCGATCGTCGTCGCCGGCTACTCGATCGCGGCCGTCGTCCGGCCGCTCGTCGGCCTCGCCTCCGCGTGGGGCCAGGTCCTGGCGGTGCGATTCGCCGACCGTGTCGGCAAGGGAATCCGCACGTCGCCGCGCGACGCCCTTCTGGCCGACATGGTCGAGCCCGCGAATCGGGGCCGCGCCTACGGCCTGCAGCGCGCGATGGACAACGCGGGCGCCGTGGCGGGGCCCCTCCTCGCCGCCGCGCTGCTCCGGTTCGTCTTCACCGACGAGCGCTCCGTCTTCCTGCTGGCCGCGATACCGGGGTTGCTCGCCGTCGCCCTCCTCGTTTTCAAGGTGCACGAAGCCCCGCGCGAGATTCGGAGCCCGCAGGGAAAGTCCGCCGCCGCGGCCGGCCCTCTGCCCGGGCGCCTGCGGGCCGTCATCGGCATCTTCGTCCTCTTCACGCTGGCGAGCTCGACGGACGCCTTTCTGCTGCTACGCGCCAGCGACTGCGGCGTCGCCCTGTGGCAGCTGCCGCTTCTCTGGGCACTCTTCAACGGGGTCAAGGCGGCCGCCGGCGTTCCCGGCGGAATCCTCGCGGACCGGCTCGGCAGGGTCCGGACCATCATCGCCGGCTGGGTCGTCTACGCGGTCTCGTACGTCGGCTTCGGCTACGCCGCCGGCGCCGGGCAGATCTGGGGACTCTTCGCGTTCTATGCCCTCTTCTACGCCCTGACGGAAGGGGCGGAGCGGGCCCTCGTCGCCGACCTCGCGCCGGCGGGCTTTCGGGGAAAGGCGTTCGGGGCGTTCCACGCGAGCGTGGGCCTGGCGGCGCTTCCGGCGTCGGTCCTTTTCGGCGTCTGGTGGAAGGCATTCGGTCCGCGCGTCGCGTTCCTCATCGGCGCGGCGATCGCCCTCGCCGCCAGCGTCGCGCTCGCGGTTTTCGGAGTCCGGACGGCCCGGGGACGAGCCCTCGAAACTTGATAGCATCCTCGGCGGGGGTAACCATGGGACCCGTCTGGCGGCTCATCAAGGGACAGAAGGACATGTGCCACCGCTGCGGCAAGGAAATCCTCGACTATCCGGCCGTCGGCCGCGTCGTGGACTTCCAGTTCCGCGCGGACGAGCGCTACTGCTGGGACTGCTACGCGTACATCACGCCGTTCGTCGACGACGTCGCACCCGTTTCCCAGGAGCCGTTCCAGCCGGTGACCAAGCCCGCCATCCCGTGACGGACCTCCTTTCGAGCTTCCGCGGCTCGGACCTCGAACCGATCGCCGGAAAGGTCCTCGCCGGAGAGCGTCTCTCGTTCGACGACGGCGTCTCGCTCTTCGCGACGCGGGACTTCCTCGGCCTCGGCCGCCTGGCCAACCACGCGCGCGAAGAGCGCCACGGCAACCTCGCCTTCTACAACGTCAACCGGTACCTGAACCCGACGAACCTCTGCTGGGTGGATTGCGCGCTTTGCGCCTGGGCGAAAAAGGTCAACGAGCCCGGCGGCTACGAGATGGCGATCGAAGAGTGCGTGGCAGAGGCCGGCAAGGGGTACAGCGAGAGGGTGACCGAATTCCACATCGTGGGCGGGCTGCACCCGACGTGGCCCTTCTCGTACTACACGGGCCTCCTGCAGGCGCTCAAGGCAAGGTTTCCGGGCGTCCATCTCAAGGCCTGGACCATGGTCGAGCTCGACTGGATCGCGCAGATCGGCCGGATGCCGGTCGGCGAAGCGATCCGGCAGCTCCGCGACGCCGGCATGGACTCCTGCCCGGGCGGCGGCGCCGAGATCTTCGCCCGCCGCGTGCGCGACATCATCTGCAGGAACAAGATCTCGGGCGAGCGCTGGCTCGAGGTCGCGCGCGAGTGCCACCGGGAGGGCGTGCGGACCAACGCGACGATGCTCTACGGCCACGTCGAGACGGCCGAGGAGCGCGTGGACCACCTCCTGCGGTTGCGCGATCTCCAGGACGAGACCGGAGGCATCCCCGGACTGATCCCCCTCGCCTTCCATCCGGAGAACACGCCGCTCGCCGATCTGCCGGCCTCGACGGGCCAGCTCGACCTGCGCGTGATCGCGGCGTCGCGCCTGCTTCTCGACAACGTGCCGCACATCAAGGCGTACTGGATCCAGATCGGCACGAAGCTCGCGCAGGTCGCGCTTTTCTTCGGGGCGGACGACCTCGTCGGCACGGTCGTGGACGAAACCATCACGCACGCCGCCGGCGCCACGACGGCATCGGGAATGACGCGCACCGACTTCGAGCGGATCATCCGCGAGTCGGGCCGGGAGCCCTTCGAGCGGGATTCCGACTACCGCCGCGTGGTCCGCGCCGGGATCGGCGCGGAGCCCGTTCCCGCCTGACCGCGCCCGGTCAGGGCTCGGTCGTGACCGTCTCGTCGGTCGAGACCGAGAATTTCTTGTAGTCGCCGTACTCGAAGAGGGCGTCCACCCGCGGGCCGTAGAAGAGAAGAATCTTGGCGACACCCGTGAAGCGGGCCTCGGTCGGCAGCCAGATCTCGCGGTTGACCTTCTTGCGGTGGAAGTAGGCGCTGGCGCCCTTCTGGAGACGCGCGATGCCGGCCGGCCCGACGCCGAGGTTCTCGAGCAGCCGCGCCTCGATCCGGACGAGCTGCTTGTCCTCCTCGTCGATCCACGCCCGGCCGGCCAGTTTCTGCAGCACCTTGCCGCCCGCCGTCACGGGCTTGTACCCCGGCCGCGGCGCGAACGACACGATGATGGCCGGCCGGCCATCCACGGGCTCGCGGCCCTCGACGACGAGCGCGTCCATGCGATAGAGCTCGTCGATGACCTCGCCCTCCTGCCGGAGGTCCTCCTGCTCGCGGGCCAGACGCCGGGCGCGGGCAGCCGGGCTCTCGTCGGCGAGCTCGCGCTCCTCCTTCTCGGCGCGCGCCTCGTGCTTGCGGTCCTCGCTCGGCGAGATCCTTCGCGGGGATCGGGACGCCGTCGCGGGCGACGAGCCGGCGGTACATCTTGCCGGGCTCCGCCGACGGATACACCTCGTAGGTCTTCGTCTTCGTCTCCTTGACGGCGCCCTTGCCGTCGAGCCGGCGCTCGATGCGCCGTTCCGTGAAGGTGTACTGCTCGAGGAGGAGGCGATCGCTGCGCAGGTTCCTGCGGACCTCTTCGAGAAAGGAGTGCGCGTCGGGAAGCGGCGGCGCGGCCTCCTGCGCGATCACGAACACGCTGGCGACACCGCCGATCAGCGCGGCGGCGGCCGCGCGACGGAAAGATGACATCGCATCATGGAACGCTTTTCGCCCCCGCATATAATCCCGGCCGTGGCGCGTTCGTCCGCCGCGGAGGACAGCATGAGTGAGGCCCCCGGGTTCGCTCGTTCGTCGATCGGCCGCAAGGTCGTCATGGCCATCACGGGTGCGATCCTCGTCGGCTTCGTCATCGTCCACATGCTCGGGAACCTCCAGGTTTACCTGGGCGCCGAGGCCATGAACCATTACGGCGTCTTGCTGCGCCAGCTGCTGCACGGCGCGGGGCTCTGGATCGCCCGCGTGGTCCTGCTGGCGGCCGTCGTGCTGCACATCTGGTCGGCGACGTCGCTGACGCTCGACAGCCGGCGCGCCCGCCCGGAAGGCTACCGGGAGCAGAAGTGGCGGGAGTCCACCTACGCGTCGCGCACGATGCGCTGGGGCGGCGTGATCATCCTGCTCTTCGTGATCTACCACCTGCTGCATTTCACGATCGGGACCGTGCACCCGAGCTTCATCGAGGGCGACGTCTACCACAACTTCGTCGCGGGCTTCCGTGTCGTCCCGGTTTCGATCTTCTACATCGTCGCGATGCTGGCGCTCGGTCTGCACCTGCGTCACGGCGTCTGGAGCATGTTCCAGACGCTGGGCGTCTCGCACCCGCGCTACATCCGCATGGCGCACGTCGCCGCGTGGATCGTCGCCGCGGTCGTCGTCATCGGCAACATCTCCTTTCCCCTGGCGGTCCTCGCCGGGATCGTGAAGTAGTCCGAGGAGGCCGTCGTGGAGCTCAAGTCGAACATCCCCTCCGGACCGCTCGAGAAGAAGTGGGACAAGCACCGCTTCGAGATGAAGCTCGTCAACCCGGCGAACAAGCGCAAGTACACGGTGATCATGGTGGGTTCGGGTCTGGCGGGCGCGGGCGGCGCGGCCTCGATGGCGGAGCTCGGCTACAAGGTCAAGTGCTTCTGCTACCAGGACTCACCGAGGCGGGCGCACTCGATCGCCGCGCAGGGCGGCATCAACGCGGCCAAGAACTACCACAACGACGGGGACTCGGTGTACCGGCTGTTCTACGACACGGTCAAGGGGGGTGACTTCCGCGCCCGCGAGGCCAACGTCTACCGGCTCGCCGAGGTTTCGGTGAACATCATCGACCAGTGCGTGGCGCAGGGGGTTCCCTTCGCGCGGGAGTACGGCGGCCTGCTGGACAACCGCTCGTTTGGCGGGGCGCAGGTGTCGCGGACGTTCTACGCGCGGGGCCAGACGGGCCAGCAGCTGCTGCTCGGCGCCTACCAGGCGCTGGAACGGCAGATCGGCCTCGGCTCGGTCGAGATGTACGCGCGCCACGAGATGCTGGAGCTCGTCATCGTCGACGGAAAGGCCCGCGGCGTGGTCGTGCGCGACATGGTCACGGGCGAGCTCCAGACCCACATGGCCGACGCCGTCTGTCTCGCGACCGGCGGTTACGGCAACGTCTTCTATCTCGCGACGTACGCCAAGGGCTGCAACGGCACGGCGATCTGGCGCGCGTACAAGAAGGGCGCGGCCTTTGCCAACCCGTGCTTCACCCAGATCCACCCGACCTGCATTCCCGTCACCGGCGAGTACCAGTCGAAGCTGACGCTGATGAGCGAGTCGCTGCGCAACGACGGCCGGATCTGGGTGCCGAAGGCGAAGGGCGACAAGCGGGCGCCCGGCGAGATCCCCGAGGGCGAGCGGGACTATTACCTGGAGCGGATGTACCCGAGCTTCGGCAACCTCGCCCCGCGCGACATCTCCTCGCGCGCGGCCAAGCGCGTGTGCGACGAGGGGCGCGGCGTCGGGCCGACGGGGCTCGGCGTCTACCTCGACTTCCAGGCCGCGATCGAGCGGCTCGGAAAGAACAAGATCGAGGAGAAGTACGGCAACCTCTTCGAGATGTACGAGCGGATCACGGACGAGAACCCCTACCAGGTGCCGATGCGCATCTACCCGGCCACGCACTACACGATGGGCGGGCTCTGGGTCGACTACAACCTGATGAGCACGATCCCGGGCCTCTTCGTGCTCGGCGAAGCGAACTTCTCCGACCACGGGGCCAACCGCCTCGGGGCCTCGGCCCTGATGCAGGGCCTGGCCGACGGGTACTTCGTCATTCCCTACACGATCGGCAACTATCTCGCCCGCGAGAAGTTCACCCCGGTCCCGGCCGACCACGCCGAGGTCCGCGCGGCCGAGAAGGCGGTGGCCGACCGGACGCAGCGCCTGCTCTCGGTGAAGGGCAAGCGCACGGTGACGTCCATCCACCGGGAGCTCGGCAAGATCATGTGGGAGCACTGCGGGATGGCGCGGGACAAGAAGGGCCTCGAGCACGGGATGGGCAAGATCCCGGGCCTGCGCGAGGAGTTCTGGAAGAACGTGACGGTGCCCGGATCGGGCGCGGAGTTGAACCAGTCGCTCGAGACCGCCGGCCGCGTCGCGGACTTTCTGGAGCTCGGCGAGCTCATGTGCCTCGACGCCCTCGAGCGGGACGAGTCCTGCGGCTCCCACTTCCGCACCGAGCACCAGATGCCCGACGGCGAGGCAAAGCGCAACGACGAGAAGTTCTGCCACGTCGCCGCGTGGGAGTACACCGGCGACGGGAAGAAGCCCAACCGGCTCGTCGAGCCGCTGACGTACGAGAACGTGGAACTGGCCGTGCGGAGCTACAAATGAACGTGACGCTCAAGGTCTGGCGCCAGAAGAACGCGAAGGCGAAGGGCGAATTCGTCACGTACGCCGCCAACGACGTCAGCGAGGAGATGTCGTTCCTCGAGATGCTGGACGTCGTCAACGAAGGCCTGATCGCGAAGGGCCAGGATCCCATCGCCTTCGACCACGACTGCCGCGAGGGCATCTGCGGGACGTGCGGCGTCGTCATCAACGGCCGCGCCCATGGGCCGCGGGAGCGGACGACGGCCTGCCAGCTCCACATGCGCAGCTTCAAGGACGGCGACACGCTGACGATCGAGCCCTGGCGCGCGGAGGCGTTCCCCGTCCTGAAGGACCTCGTCGTGGACCGGGGCGCCTTCGACCGGATCATCGCCGCCGGGGGCTTCATCTCGGCCCCGACCGGGGGCGCGCCCGACGGCAACGCGATCCCGATTCCGAAGGAGAACGCAGACCTCGCGATGGACGCGGCCGCCTGCATCGGCTGCGGCGCATGCGTCGCCGCCTGCCCCAACGCCTCCGCGATGCTGTTCGTGTCCGCCAAAGTCTCCCAGCTCGCGCTGCTGCCGCAGGGCCAGCCCGAGCGCTGGCAGCGCGTCCGCGGGATGGTCGCGCAGATGGACGCCGAGAGTTTCGGCACGTGCACGAATCACGGGGAGTGCGAGTCGGCCTGCCCGAAGGGTATCCGGATGGAGTTCATCGCCCGGATGAACGCCGACTTCGTCAAGGCGAGCCTCACGGCCGGCCGGCGCGCCGCGGGCGGCGAGGGTGGCAGCGGGTAGAAGGCGCGCCTAGCGGATCGTCGCGCCCCGCTCCTCGAGGAGCTCTCGGAGAATCGAGCGATGGCAGCGACTCTCGTCGGCGCAGTAACAGCCCACCGAGAACTCGGCGTTCGACGACAGGACGGCCAGCAGATCGAGAATCCGGCTCGCTTCGGGCTTGCTCATCTCCGCCCGGTAGCGCCGCGCGAAGGAGCGCCAGGCCCGCGCGTCCGGCGCCTGCCGGGCGGCCCGCACGAGACCCTCGGACGGGGACAGGACGGGCAGCCACACGTCGTAGAAGTTGCGCGAGGCGAATTCACGCTTCGGCACGCCGCGCGGGGGGCGCCGCACGGTCCCGAGCCGGGGTCCCTCGCCACGGTGGCGGGCGGATCCGAGTTGAACGACGCGTATCGCCAAGGACTCTCCCGTCCGTCGGAGCATACGCCAGCGCCCGCACCGCCGCCGGGCCTGCGATAGCATCCGCATCGTGAGCGATCCCAGGAAGACACGCACCGAGTCCGACACGATGGGCAAGATCGAGGTGCCCGCCGACCGCTACTGGGGGGCGCAGACCGAGCGCTCCCTCGAGCACTTCAAGATCGGCGGCGAGCGCTTTCCGCGCGAGCTGATCCGCGCCCTCGGCATCCTCAAGAAGGCCTGCGCGATCGTCAACCGCGACCGCGGCGCCCTGGCGCCCGAAAAGGCGGCGGCCATCGTCCAGGCGGCCGACGAGGTGATCTCCGGGAAGCTCGACGAACACTTCCCCCTGGTGGTCTGGCAGACCGGCAGCGGCACGCAGACCAACATGAACGCCAACGAGGTCATCGGAAACCGCGCGATCGAGATTCTCGGCGGCGAGATGGGCTCGAAGAAGCCGATCCACCCCAACGACGACGTCAACCGCAGCCAGTCCTCGAACGACACGTTTCCGACCGCGATGCACATCGCGGCGGTCGAGCAGATCCGCCACCGCCTGCTACCCGCCGTCGCGATCCTGCGCGACACGCTCGACCGCAAGGCGAAAGAGTTCTCCGGCATCGTCAAGATCGGCCGCACGCACCTCCAGGACGCGGTCCCGATGACGCTCGGCCAGGAGATCTCGGGATGGGTGTCGCAGCTCGACCACTGCCGCGAGCACCTCGAGGCGTCGCTGCCCCACCTCCAGGAGCTCGCGCTCGGCGGCACGGCGGTGGGCACGGGCCTGAACGCGCCCGCCGACTTCGGCCACAAGGTGGCCGCCGAGATCGCTCGGCTGACGGGGATTCCCTTCGTCACGGCGCCCAACAAATTCGAGGCCCTGGCCGCGCACGATGCGCTCGTCCATGCCCACGGCGCGATCCGCACCCTCGCCGTGGCGCTGACCAAGATCGCCAACGACGTCCGCTGGCTCGCCTCCGGACCCCGCGCCGGCCTCGGCGAGATCCGGATCCCCGAGAACGAGCCGGGCTCGTCCATCATGCCCGGCAAAGTCAACCCGACGCAGCCCGAGGCGCTCACGATGGTCTGCGGCCAGGTCTTCGGCAACGACGTCGCCGTGTCCTACGGCGGCGCCTCCGGCAACTTCGAGCTCAACGTCTACAAGCCCCTCATCATCTCGAACGTACTGCGCTCGGTGCGGCTTCTGGCCGACGCCTGCGAGTCCTTCGAGCAGCACTGCGCCCGGGGCATCGAGCCCGATCACGAGCGCATCCGTGAGCACGTGAGCCGCTCCCTCATGCTGGTGACGGGCCTCGCGCCGAAGCTCGGCTACGACAAGGCGGCCGCGATCGCCAAGAAGGCGCACCACGAGGGCACGACGCTCAAGGAAGCGACCCTCGCCCTCGGGCACCTGACGGCCGAGGAGTTCGACCGCGAGGTCAAGCCCGAGAAGATGACCGGGCCGGACGAGTAACCTCGCGATGGGCGCCGAGGACCTCCCGATCTTCCACTGGCCGACCGCCCACATCCTGCTCGTCTCGGTCGTCCGCCTGGCCCTCGCGCTCGCTCTGGGCGCCCTGCTCGGCCTGCAGCGCGAGCGCGTCCACAGTACGGCGGGACTGCGCACCCACATGCTCGTCAGCCTCGGCGCGGCCTTCTTCGTCCTGGCGGCGGTCGAGGCGGGCGCGACCTCGGCCGACGTGAGCCGCGTCATCCAGGGGCTGGTGGCCGGCATCGGCTTTCTCGGCGCGGGCGCGATTCTGAAGCTGGGCGATCGCGGCGAGGTGCACGGCCTGACGACCGCGGCGAGCATCTGGCTGACGGCCGCCGTCGGCACCGGGGCGGGCCTCGGCCACATCTGGCTGCCGATCCTCGGCGCCTTCTTCGGGTGGATCGTCCTCGGCCCCATCGGGCGGCTCGAGAAACACCACCCGCCCCCGTCGAGCCCCTAGCGGCCGCCGCCGTCGTCAGGCGTGCAGGGCGGCGAGCTTCGCGATCGTCGTGTGGCTGCGGAAGGTGACCGGCAGCCCGAGCGTCTTCTCGAGCTGGGCGCCCGAGTACAACGAGCCGGCCATCCGCTTGCGGCACAGCCAGTAGACCTCGCGCCCGCGAACGTGGAAATCGTCGTTCTCGTCTCCGAGCTCCGCCAGCCGGCGCCGGGCGTCGGGCTTCGGGACCGCGGCGGCGAAGCCGATGTACAGCGCGGCGCTCTTCGCGCTCAGGACGACCTCGCCGAAGGGGCGGTGGCGCGCGATCGACGCGAGCTCCGCGGGCGAGCGGAGAAAGACCGGCACGGCGTATCCGAGGGCGCCGTCCAGGCACTTTTCGATCTTGCGCTCGAGCGCCGAGGGGCTTCGCCCGGGCGAGCGGAAGATGACGTTGCCGCTGGCGATGAACGTCTCGACGTCGGAGAAGCCCATCTCCGCGAAGAGATCCCGGAGGCGGTCCATCTTCACGATCCGCCCACCCACGTTGACCGCGCGCAGGAAGGCCACGTACTTCGGCATTCCCCTCCCTCCTACTCCCAGGGCCCGGGGTGAACGGTCATTGCTCCCGCTTCACGGCGTCCCGACGAGGGGCAGCTCGACGAAGCTCGCCCGGTCGGGAGCGTGATAGATGCGCTGCACGGCCGCCTTGTAGTCTCCCGGCGTCGCCCAGAAGATGTTCGGCACGAAAGTCTGGGGATTGCGGTCGTAGAGCGGAAACCAGCTCGACTGCACCTGCACCATGATGCGGTGCCCCGGCCGGAAGACGTGATTGGCGGTGGGCAGGGCGAACCGATACGCGAGCGGCGTGTTGGCGGCGATCGGCTTCGGCGTCTCGAGACTCTCCCGGTACCGGCCGCGAAAGATGTCGGCCGCGACCATGAGCTGGTAGCCGCCCATGCCCGGGTCCCCGGCCACCTCGTCCGGGTAGACGTCGATCACCTTCACGACCCAGTCCGCGTCGGTACCGCTCGTCGAGGCAACGAGGTTCGCGACCGGCTGGCCGCTGATCTTGACGGGTGCCGTCAGCACGTCCGAGACGAAGACGGCCACGTCCGTCCGGCCGGAGGTTTCGCGCTGGTCGTCCGAGAGCCACTTCGACCAGCGCGCGCCGCTCGCGTTCACGGGCCGGGAGATGAACGGCACCGGACGGGCGGGATCGGAGACGTACTCGGTGAACTCCGCGCTCCCGGCCGCCGGCGCCGAGAAAGAGGCCTTCGTCCCCGCGCCCATGTAGAACGGCGTCGCCTTGACCGTGCAGCCGCTCGCGCAGCCGGCCGGCCACGCCGGCAGCCGCCGCCAGGCGTTGGTCCCCGTCTCGTACGCCGTCACGGGCGCGACGTCGGCCTTGGGCGCCCCGTCCTTCAGGTACTGGTCGAGGAACGGCCGCAGCACCTCCTGCCGGAACGTCAGGGCCGTGTCGCTCCCGAACTTCAAGGCGCCGAGCGTGCTGCCGTCGCCGATCGACTGGCCGTGGTGCCACGGGCCCATGACCAGGAAGACCTTGTCGTTGCCGGTGTCCTTGGGCTTGATCGCCTTGTAGACCGCGATCGCGCCGTAGATGTCCTCCTGGTCCCAGAGGCTGTGGACGAGCATCACGGGCACCTGGAGCGGCTCCTTCGCGAGCAGCTTGTCCACCGCCTGGTCCTGCCAGTAGGCGTCGTAGGAGGGGTGCTCGAGGATCCTTCGCCAGAAACCGACCTGCTCGAGGCCGTGCATCCGCCCGAGCTCCCCGGCCGAGACCGCGGTCAGGAATTCGTCGTAGTCGTCGAAGTGACTCCGCCACCACTTCTCCTCGTTCTTGCGCGTCGCCTCCTGCTCGTAGATGTACGACATGCCCTGCTCGCGAAACGCGCCGTTGTGAAACCAGTCGTCGCCCATCCAGCCGTCCACCATCGGGTTCATCGGGACGGACACCTTGAGGGCCGGGTGCGGGTGGAAGAGCGCCATCAGCGGCAGAAACCCGTCGTAAGAAATGCCGATGATGCCGACCTTGCCGTTGGACTCCGGGAGGTTCTTCACGAGCCAGTCGATCGTGTCCCAGGTGTCGGTGGCGTGGTCGACCCGGGTCGGGTTCTGCGGGCCCTGGAGAGGGCGGTTCATGATGTAGTCGCCCTCGGAGCCGTACTTGCCGCGCACGTCCTGGACGGCGCGGATGTAGCCGCCCTCGACGATCACGTCCGTGGCGTTGTCGTAACCGTAGAGCGTGGGACCGAGATGGCTGCTCTCGGCGTGCGTCGTCAGCGCCGTCGCGTCGTACGGCGTGCGGGTCAGCAGGATCGGCGCGCCCTTCGCGCCCTTCGGCACGAGGATGACCGTGTGCAGCTTGACGCCGTCGCGCATCGGAATCATCACGTCGCGCCGGGCGTAGTCGAAGCTCTCCCGGTGCGGCACGACCGTGGCGGGCGTTTCGCTCGGGAACGCCGAGGACTTCGGTGCCGGCGGCCTGGGCGCCTGGGCGGCGAGCGACCCGGACAGCAGTGTGGCGCCGAGCGCCGACAGGAATAGGGCGAGCCCGCGACCCCGATCGATCCGCATCATGAGGACTCCTTTGTTCTTGGCCGCATCATGTCAAAACCCGACGCTCGGAGGACACCCCGCCGAGGCCGGGCCCGTGCAGGCCAGACAGCGTCCCGCGGCTGGCCTGTCGGCCGCCGAGATCTTGGGGTTGACGATCGGCCATTCGGCGCCCGCCCGCAAACTTCGCCGGGCAGCGTGATCGTGCGGAAGTTCTCGACGCCACCGGCCCGACTTCTTCCGCACGAGGAGTTGGATCCCCTCTTCGGGCTCGGGCCGGGGCGCATCCGGCCCGTCATCGTCCACCGACGCGGCAGCCGCCGCGGTCGGCGACAAGAGCCGCACTTGCACGTCCCCGATCGCCAGGGTGCTGTCGCGAACACCCCGGTAAAGGCACCCTTCGCTTGGTCTCTAGTTCCGGTGGCTCCGCCATCCCCCTTCACGATGACGACGTCGCCGTCGTCGGCGAAGAGCCTCGCGTACGCAGCGACGTCGTGCCGATTCCAGGCCTCGGCCTGTTGGCCGGATCTCCCGTGGCGGCTTGTCCCGGCCCTCGGCGGCGCCCGGCAACTGGAAAGCCCCCGAAGCCGCACGCCAGGAGGCCAATGATCACGGCCCATTTCTTCAAGAGGTGCCCCTTCCTTTTCATCCGCCTCAGCCGAGCGTCGCGACGAGGATCGCCTTGATCGTGTGCATCCGGTTCTCGGCCTGGTCGAAGACGACCGACGCCGGAGACTCGAATACCTCCTCGGCGACCTCGAGGCCTTCCATCCCGAACTTCCGGAAGAGCTCCTCGCCCTTCGTGGTCTCGCGGTTGTGAAACGCCGGCAGGCAGTGCATGAACTTCGCGCGGGAATTGCCGGTCGCCTTCATGAGGGCGTCGGTGACGCGATACTTCTTGAGGAGGCGGATCCGTTCGGCCCACTTCTCGGCGGGCTCGCCCATCGAGACCCAGACGTCGGTATGGACGAAGTCGCACCCCTTCACGCCCTTCTTCGGATCCTCCGTGAGCAGGATCGTCGCGCCCGACTCCTTCGCGAGCGCCCGCGCCCGCGCCACGACGGGCTCGGTCGGCCACAGGGACTTCGGCGCGGCCAGGCGCACGTCCATGCCCATCCGGGCGCCGACGAGCAGCAGCGAGTTGCCCATGTTGTTGCGCGCGTCGCCGAGATAGCAGTACGCCACGCGGTGCAGGGGCTTGTCGGCGTGCTCCTCCATCGTCAGGAGGTCGGCCAGCATCTGCGTCGGATGGGACTCGTCCGTCAGGCCGTTGTACACGGGGACGCCGGCGTTGTCGGCGAGCTCTTCGACGACCGTCTGCTTGAAGCCGCGGTACTCGATCGCGTCGTACATGCGGCCGAGCACGCGGGCCGTGTCGGCGATGGATTCCTTGTGGCCGATCTGCGAGCCGGAGGGGTCGAGGTAGGTCACGCCCATCCCCTGGTCGTAAGCGGCGACCTCGAACGCGCACCGCGTCCGCGTCGAGGTCTTCTCGAAGATCAGGCAGAGGTTCTTGCCGCGCAGGCGCGGCACCTCGGTGCCGGCGTACTTGGCGCGCTTCAGGTCGCGCGACAGGTCGAGGAGGAAGCGGATCTCCTCCCGCGAAAAGTCGGACATTTCGAGGACGCTGCGATTGCGAAGATTGAACGGCATGGGCGCATTTTCTCCTATTCACGGCTCCCAGGGCGGAGGCGGCCGGACGCCGACGGCGCGGTCGGCCTCGCGGGTGGCGGCGTCGACCGCCTCGGCGATGCGGCGCAGGGCGTCTTCCTCCGGCGTCCCGGCGTCGATCGGGAACGGCTCGCCGTAAGCGACCACGCAGCGCGAGAAGGGCTTCGGCACGAGGTAGCGGTCCCAGGACCGCACGAACCAGGGCCGCGTGCTCGCCCCGGAGACGGGCAGGATCCAGCCGCCGGTTTCGCGCGCCAGGCGCAGGATGCCGGGCTGCGCGACGCGCGGCGGACCCTTGGGCCCGTCGATCGTGAGGGCCGCGGCGTGGCCCGCCCGGACGATCTCGATCATGTCCTGCAGGGCCGCGGCGCCGCCCTTCCGGGTCGATCCCCGCGCGGGAACGTAGCCGTTCCTCACGAGCCAGCGCGCGATGATCTCGCCGTCCTTGGAGCGCGAAGCCATCGTGACGATCCCCCGGTGCAGGTGGGCGAGGATGGGCAGGACCATCCGCCCGTGCCAGAGGGTGTACAGGATGGGGACGCCGCGCGCCGCGAGCGCCGATTCCCGCTCGCCGTGGAGCTCCTCGATGCGGATGGTCGCCCGCAGCCCCAGGATTCCCGCGCCGACGAATCCGGCCGCGACGCGGGAGAAGAGCACGCGGCCCTCCTCAGGAGCGCGGCGCCGCGAAGTACGCCGCCACCTTCTCGTAGACGCGCGGGATGACCTGCGGCACGTCCTTCACGCCCTTGGTGAAGACGGCGACGATGAACTCGGCGCCGTTCGGCAGGACGACGCGGGCGACGAGGTGGTGGAAATCGAAGGCGTCGCCCGACTTGGCCCAGATCCGGCTGCCCTTCGGCAGGCCCTGGGCGGCCAGGCGCGCGTCCTCCTGCTCCGTCTCGTCGAGTTTGTCCGGCCCCGTCGAGCGGGAGAGGAGCGTCAGCATCTCGTCGGTCAGGGCGGGGCCGGCGACCTCGCCCCGAACGATCTCCTTGAGGATCCGGGCGGACTCGACCGCGGTCATCCGGTTGCGGTTCTTCCCGCCGTCGCGAAAGGCCTGCTCGCGCCCGTAGGCGTCTTCGCAGAAGGTCTTCTGGTCGGCGTTCAGGTTCGTGTAGCCGCGCGGGCGGTACCAGTCGTTGACGGCCTCGCGGCGCGCCTTCCACTTCCGCCACTCGGCGGGATCGGCGATCTCGGGGCCCGAGGTCGTGCCGGTGATGGAGTCCACGACGAAGCCCGTGGCGTCGTTCGAGGAGACCGTGACCATGTCCTTCACGGCGCGGACGAGCTCGGGGTTGTCCGCCAGCCGGCCCGCGTCCTTCTGCGCCTCGTAGTAGGACAGGAAGCAGAGCTTGACGACCGAGCACGGGTAGTAGCTTTCGTCGCCGCGATAGGCGCCCGCGCGAAGGGCGGCGCCCGGCGCCGCGCCCGTGAGCTCGATGACGGCGATCGAGATGCCCTCGGCCGTGAGGCCCTGCGCGGCGAACTCCTCGACGGTCTCGGCGGCGACGCGGGCCGCCACGCGATCGAGCTCGGCCGAGGCCGCGAGCTGCGAGACGGAACCGGGCCCTGCCGAGAGCGAGGCGGAGAGGAGAACCCCGAGGGCCGAGAGCGCCGCCCCGCGCCTCAGGGGCGGGCCCCCCTCGACTCGGGGAACGCGAGCGGCGGCGCGGGGCGCGGCAGGAGCTTCTCGCGGCGACGGCGCTCGCGCACGACCATCCAGATCATGCCGCCGACCATCGCGAACGGCATCCCCACCATCAGGAGAATCGACCAGTACATCCCCCGCCACATCCCGCCCGAGCCCGATCCCGGCTTGTCCGCGTCGGAGGCCGCCTCCTTGCAGAGGGGGCACGCCGCCGCGAGCGCGGGGACGAGGACTGCGACGAGCAGGACCACGGCGGCGATCCGGAGGGCCGTCTTCATCGCCCTCACCTTACCCGAATCGCCCCGGGGGGGTAAAGCTGGTAGAGCATCGCGTAGATCACGACGCCGGTCACCGAGACGTAGAGCCAGATCGGGAACGTCCAGCGGGCGATCCGCCGATGCTGCGGGTCCCGGCGCTTCAGACCGAGGAACAGGGTCCGCAGGACGAGCGGCACGATCGCCGCCGCCAGGATCGTGTGCGAGATCAGGATCGTGAAGTAGAGGGTGCGGACCGGTCCCTGCCCCGTGAACCGGACCGACCCGACGTGCGCGTGGTAGTACAGGTAGCAGGCGAGGAAGACCATCGAGACCGCGGCCGCGGCGAGCATGAGCCGCCGGTGCCTCTCGATCTCGCGGCGCCGGATCGCGCGATAGGCGAGCACGAGCAGGACCGCGGACATGCCGTTCAGCGTCGCGTTGACGGCCGGGAGATCCGTAATTTCCAAGGGAAGGTCTTATCCCGTATCCCGTATCCCGTATCCCGTCAGATCAGGTAAACGATCGCGAACAGCAGGATCCAGACGAGGTCCACGAAGTGCCAGTAGAGCCCGAGCGTCTCGATCCCGAGGTGGTGCTCCGGCGTGTACTTGCCGAGGAAGGCCTTTCCCGTGCACCAGGCGATGCACACGACGCCGCAGAACACGTGGAAACCGTGGAAGCCCGTCATCGTGTAGAACGTCGAGCCGAAGAGGGACACGTGCGGGTTGAATCCCTCGTGGAGCAGGTGCCGGTACTCGAACACCTGGACGCTCAGGAAGATCGACCCGCCGAGCAGCGTCAGGCACATGAAGAGCTTCATCTTGCGGACGTCGCCCCGCTGGATCCACTCGAGCGCCTTGACCATCGTGACCGACGAGCAGATGAGGATGAACGTGTTCGCCGCCGTCAGCCAGATGTTCAGCTGCGTCTTCGGATCGGGCCACGTCGAGCCGAACCGCAGGACGATGTACGAGCCGATGAGGCCCGTGAAGAACATGACCTCGGAGCAGAGGAAGACCCACATCCCCATCTTGTCGTGGGGAATGCCGGTGGAGGTGCGGTCTTCCTCGGCGTGGGGGTCGAAGGTGATCGCTTCCGCGTGGTCCATGTCTCTCTCTTCCTGCCTACTGGCTGCTGTGGACGGCGCCGTGCGGGTAGCCCGGCCGCGGGAGCAGCAGCTCGCCGATGCCGACCGACACCAGGATCGCCCCGAGGATCAGCGTCGAGGCGAACAGGATTCCCATGATCTTGCGCTCGAACTTCAGGTGCATGAAGTAGAGGGCGACGAGCACGGCCTTGATCACCGCCATGGCCACGATGCCGCCCGCCAGGATCAGCTCCGAGCGGTGAGGCATGATCGCCCAGCCGATCTCGACGATCGTCAGGCCCAGGAGCCACCAGAAGATCGCCATGTAGTTCGGAATCGTGTGTCCGTCGGACGTCATCGGCGTCTCCTCAACCCGAATTATTCATGATCACCCGGCCGAAAGACCAGCGCGTCTCTGGGTCGAGCGCGTTCGCAAACAGAAGGGAGCGGAGGCATCCACATCGTAACTCGTCCGCGACAGAGATTTTTCGTCGAGGCGAGGAAGCGCGACGACGGCGATGCCGGAGCGCATCGCCGAGGAGGGCTGACGAAGCATTCGGCGGAAAAGATCGGAGCGGCGGTCGGAGTCGATCATGAATAGTTCGGGTTAATGTGCCCGCGAGATGATGAACAGGATCGAACCGAAGAAAAGGCCGACCCCGATCGCCACGAGGATCAGGAGCAGGCGCCGATTGGCCGAGGCGGTCGCGCTCATCGGTCGAACACCATGAGGCCGAGCAGCAGCGGCAGGTACAGCACCGACACGAGGAAGAGCCGCCGCGCCGCCGCCGTCGAACGCTTGCCGAGAAAGGCGAGCGCGCACGCGAGGAAGCCGACGCCGAGCACGAGGGCGCCCCAGAGGTACGCCTTCCCCGCCGCCGCGAGCAGACCCGCGGCGAGCGTGACCGGGAGCAGCGCCGTCGCGTACAGGACCGCCTGGCGTCCCGTCGAGGAGCCGTCCCCGTCGGTGACGGCGAGCATCGGGAAACCGCCGCGGGCGTAGTCCTCGCGGTAGAGCCAGCCGATCGCGAGAAAGTGCGGCAGCTGCCACAGAAACAGGATGCCGAAGAGGCCCCACCCGGCCGGCCCCAGGCTCCCCCGCGCGGCCGCCCAGCCCATCAGGGGCGGCAGCGCCCCCGGGACGGCGCCGACCACGGTGCACAGCGAGGTCACGCGCTTCAAGGGCGTGTAGGCGAGAACGTAGGAGAGAAGCGACACGGCGCCGAGCGCGAGCGTCAGCGGGTTGACGGCCGCGAGCAGGACGAGGCCGACCGCCGAGATCGAAAGCCCGAAGGCGAGAGCCTCGGCCGGCGTCACCCGGCCCGCCGGAAGGGGCCGGCGGCTCGTGCGCGTCATCCGCGCGTCCGCGTCGCGCTCGAGGTACTGGTTGAGCGCGGAGGCGCCGCCGCACAAGAGGGCGGTCCCGGCCATGAACACCAGGAAGGCCGCCCCGGAGAATGGCGCGATCCCGCCGACGGCGTAGCCGACGGCAGCCGTCACGAGGACGAGCGTGGTGATCCGGGGCTTCGTCAGCTCGACGAAGTCGGCCGCGCGCGAGGACGCGACGGTCAGGCCGGTGGCGGGCGCTACTTCCACGCGGCGGCCCTCCCGGCCACGGCCGGACGAATCGGCACGACGTTGCCGCGGCGGCGCTCGGCCGCGAGCGACGAGATTCCGAAGGCGAGGGTCGAACCGAGCAGCAGCGCGCCCGTCGCCACGTGGGCCGTCGTCACGACGACGGACTTGCCCGTCAGGACGGTCGCGGCGCCCAGCGCGATCTGCGCCGCCACGACGACCCCGAGGCCGAGGGCCGCCTTCTCCAGGCCCCGGCGGCCGGACCGGAAGGCCCGCCCGATCGAGATCCCGACGAACGCCGCCACGACGAGCGCCATCACGCGGTGCGCGAAGTGGATCGCGACCGCAAACGACGTCAGCGGCGGCACGACGCGCCCGAGGGCGAGCGGGAAGTCCGGGATCGCGAGGCCGGCCTTCGTGTGGCGCATCACGGCGCCCACGACGAGCTGGGCGAACACGAGGCCGGCGGCGACGGCGGCGGTCCGCGCCACGGGATCCGCGGCGAAGGCCGCGCGGATGTCCTGCGGCTCGCGGTCCTTCCACCGCGGCGCGGTGACGACGGCGATCGCCACGGTCAGGCAGAAGAACGTCTGCGCCAGGCACGCGTGGGCCACCGAGACCGCCGTCGGCAGCAGGAAGATCACGGTCAGGCCGCCGAGCAGGCCCTGGGCGACGACGGCCGCGACGGCGAAGTAGCCGAGCCGGCGCACCCAGCGCCGCTCCTCGCGCCGCGCGAGCCAGACCGCCAGGATCACGGTCAGCAGCCCCACCGTCGAGGCGATGAGCCGATGCGTATGCTCGAAGCGGATGCCGCCGACCCACTTCGACACCGGGAACGTGAACATGTTCTGCCCGTAGGTCGTCGGCCAGTCGGGCACGGAGAGGCCGGACTCGGTCGACGTCACCAGCCCGCCGGCGACGATGAGGCAGAGCGTCGCCGCCGCGGTCAGCACCGCGAACCGGTGCAGGCCCGAGTTGGGCCTCCCGGCGCGGCCGAAGGCCGACTCAGGCATGCGTCTTCGCCGCCGAAGGCCCGGGGGCCTCGCTCTGGGGCCAGTAATCCGAGCCGTGGCCCGGCGCGCTGTACTCGTAGGGGCCGCGGTAGACCGTCGGCACGCGCCCGACGAAGTTCTCGTGGGGCGGCGGCGAGGTCGTCTGCCACTCGAGCGTGTTGGCGTGCCACGGGTTCGGACCCGCGACCTTGCCGCGGCGCAGCGAGAGGAAGAAGTTGAGCACCAGGATGATCTGCGCCGCGCCGAGCACGAAGAGCGAGATCGTCATCATCTGGTTCATCGGCTGCAGGCCCTTCAGGTGGGTGTACTGCGAGTAGTCGTAGATCCGGCGCGGCATCCCGCGCATCCCGAGGAAGTGCATCGGGAAGAAGACCAGGTTGAACGTCACGAACGTGATCGCCCAGTGGATCTTGCCCCACCGCTCGCTCATCATCCGGCCGAACATCTTCGGGTACCAGTAGTACAGGCCCGCGAAGGCGCCGAAGAGCGAGCCGCCGAAGAGCACGTAGTGGATGTGGCCCACGATGAAGTACGTGTCGTGGATGAAGATGTCCACCGGGGTCGAGGCCATGAAAACGCCCGACAGCCCGCCGATCACGAACATCGAGACGAACGAGAGGGCGTTCAGCATCGGCGTCGTGAAGCGGATGTTGCCGCCCCAGAGCGTCCCCAGCCAGTTGAACGTCTTGATGGCCGAGGGCACCGCGATGACCATCGTCGAGATCATGAAGGTCGTGCCGAGGATCGGGTTCATGCCGCTCTGGAACATGTGGTGGCCCCAGACGATGAACCCGAGGCCCGCGATCCCGCACATCGAGTAGGCCATGGCGCGGTAGCCGAAGATCGGCTTGCGCGAGAAGACGGGCAGGATCTCCGAGGTGATGCCCATCGCGGGCAGGATCATGATGTAGACCTCGGGGTGCCCGAAGAACCAGAAGAGGTGCTGCCACAGGAGGACCTGCCCGCCGCCGGCGTTGGTCCAGGGCTGGCCCGAGACGACGAGCCCCGCCGGCAGGAAGAACGTGGTCCCGAGGACGCGGTCGAAGAGCAGCATGATCAGCGCGGCCGACAGGACCGGCAGCGCCAGCAGCAGCAGCAGCGCCGTGATGAAGAGGGCCCACACCGTCAGCGGCAGGCGGAAGAACGTCATGCCCGGCGCGCGGAGGTTGATGATCGTCGTGATGAAGTTGACCGCCGTCAAGAGCGACGACAGCCCCAGGATCAGCAGCGAGATGAGCCACAGCGTCTGTCCGCGGGGCTGGATCGCCGAGAGGGGCGCGTACGAGGTCCAGCCGCCGGCAGCCGCGCCTCCCGTCACGAAGAACGACCAGATGATGATCACCGCGGCCGGCACCGCCACCCAGAAGGACATCATGTTGAGCCGCGGGAAGGCCATGTCGCGGGCGCCGATCTGGATCGGGACGACGTAGTTCCCGAACGCGCCGATCAGGATCGGCATGATCGCGAAGAAGATCATGATCGTCGCGTGCATCGTGAAGAGCGAGTTGTAGTACTCGGGCAGCATCAGGCCGCCCGGCATGCCCTCCGGCGCGAGCTTGCCCATGAAGGGCAGCGCCCGACCCGGCCACGCGAGCTGGTACCGGACGAGCGTCGCGAGCAGGCCGCCGACGACCAGCATCGAGAGCGCGTAGAGGAGGTACTGGATGCCGATCACCTTGTGATCGACCGAGAAGACGTACTTGCGCCAGAAGGAGGTCGGGGCCGCGTGGACCCCGGCGTGGTGGACTTCCCGCGGTTTGGCGACCGTGCTCAAGAATTTCCCCCCTTTTCCGGCGACGCGGCCGGCGGGCTCTGCTCGGCCGCCTGCGCCGCGGCCTGCTCGGCGAGCCACTTCGCGTAGTCCTCCGGCGTGTCCACCGTGACGAAGCCCTTCATCCGGAAGTGGCCGAGCCCGCAGAGCTCGGCGCACGCGATCTCCCAGTGGCCGACCTTGTTGCCCTCGAACCAGATCCGCGTCTTCATCCCCGGCACGGCGTCCTGCTTGACGCGGAACTCCGGCAGGAAGAAGGAGTGGATGACGTCCTTGGACGTGAGCATCACGATCACGGGCTTGCCGACCGGGAAGTGGAGCTGGTTGAGCGTCAGGATGTCGTCGGGCGTGTCGAACTTGCCGTCCGGGCCCCGGGTACCGGAAGTTCCAGGCGAACTGCTCGCCCGTGACCTGGACCTCCAGGGCGTCGTGCGGCATGTGCTCCTTGATGTCCTCCCAGAGGCGGCGCGACAGCAGCGCGAGCATCACGCAGATGACCGCGGGGACGATCGTCCAGACCACCTCGAGCCGGTTGTTGCCGTGCGTGTAGTGCGCGACGCGCCCCTCGCGATGCCGGTAGCGCCAGAGGAAGAAGAGCAGCATCAGCTCGACGACCACGAAAATGACGCCGGTGATCCACATGATGAGGTGGAACAGCCGAGTCGATCTGCGGGGCGTAGGTCGAGGCCTGCTCGGGCAGGCTCATCCACCGCGGCCACGCGGCCGCGGCGTGCGGGAGCAGCGCCGCCGCCGCAAAAGAAAAGCGCCGTCCGGAGAGCCCGGGCGGCGCGGGGAAACCGGATTTTGTTGTTCACGGTCGCGTAGAGTATCGGACTATCCCTTGAAGTTGAAGTCGACCGTTTTCGCGTCGCTGCCCGTGATCGTCACGTTCTGCGTCTGGGTGCCGTACTTCTCGTGCCAGGCCTCGATGACGTAGTTGCCCGGCGGCAGATTCTTGATCTCGAAGGCGCCCTGATCGTTCGTCACGGCGAAGAACGGGTGATTGAAGACGCCCGTGTACGCGCCCATCCACTTGTGCACGTCGCACTTGAACCGGATCGGCACCTCCGTGCTGTCGAACTTCTTGACGGTCTCCATGCCCTTGAACGGCTGGCCGATGTTGAACTCCGCGTTCTTCTTGGGCAGGGCGTGGATGTTGTGCAGCGTGCCGTCGCTGTTGAGGACCTTCAGCGGCTGGCCGGCCTGGATGCCGAAGACGTGCGGCCGGTACTGGCAGCCGTGCTGGTCGAGCGTCACCGCCTCGGTCGGGACCGGATACGTCCCGTTGACGCCTTCCTTCACGTAGACGAGCACCCACTGCAGCGTCTTGTTCGGGTTGACGACGACCTCCTGCTCGTAGACCGGCTCCTTGTGCTCGGACTTGCAGAAGGCGTCGGCGTCCATCTTGATGGCTGGCATCGTGGGGGCCGTGCCCTCGAAGTTCACCTTGCCGGTGAGCGTTGCCCCGCCGGTGGCGGGGGCGGCGGCGGGCGCCGCGGCCGGGGCGGCGGCCGTCGAGCCGGACGCGGCCGGCTTGGCGGATTCGTCTTCCATGAGCGCGTCCTCGTCCTTCTTCCCGCCGCAGGCGAGAAGGGCGAGGGTCGTGGAGGTCAGGACGAGCAGGGAGAGAGCGCGCTTCAACATCGGAAAAGCTCCTTCGTGAGTTCTCTAGAAGCGCTCCGGCGCGCCAGCGCACCGCGCGCCGGAGTCCCCGAGAGCCGCGCGATCATACCGAAGCCCGGAGCGCCTTTTCAAGCAATCCGCCGGTGGTATCGTTCCGCCGGCCGTGCCGAAGACGACGCTTGCCGCCGAGAACCTGGACAAGTCCTTTTCCGGCGCCGCGCTTTTCTCGGGCGTCTCCCTGACCGTTTCCGAGGGCTTCGTGGCCATCGCGGGGAGAAACGGCAGCGGCAAGACCACCCTGCTCAAGATCCTGGCCGGCCTCGCGCGGCCCTCGGCGGGCCGGGTGACGGTCGAGCGGACGGGGGGCGCGGCGCCTCTGACGGCCGCCGAGCGCCGCCTGGCGGTCGGCTGGTCCGGCCCGGACCTCGCGCTCTACGGCGAGCTGACCGCCGAGGAAAACCTCGTCTTCTTCCGGAAGGCGGCGGGCTTCAGCGCGAGCCGCGACGACGTCTGGCGCCGCCTGGCCGAGGTCGGCCTCGCCGAGGAAGCCAGGCGCCGGCGCGTCGAGGAGTACTCGACGGGAATGAAACAGCGCCTCCGCATCGCCTTCGCCCGCCTCTTCGACCCGCCGATCCTGCTTCTCGACGAGCCGATGCAGGGCCTCGACGTCCCCGGCCGGGAGGTCGTCCTCGGCATCGTCGCCGCGGCCCGGCGGTCCGGCGCCGTCGTCCTCGCCTCCAACGACGAGCGGGACTTCGTGGATCCGGACCGGCGGGTCGAGCTCGGCGCGGGCGGGAGGCGGGCGCCGTGAGCGCGCTCTCGCGCATCTGGACCGTCTGCGCCAAGGACGCGACCCAGGAGCTGCGGCGCCGCGTGGCCACGATCGCGGTCCTCTTCTTCGCGGCGACGGCCCTCGCCCTCGTGTCCTTCGCCATCGGGCCGTTCGGGCTGCCCGAGGACGACCGGCCGGCCCTGCAGGCGGCGCTGCTCTGGATCATCCTCTTCTTCGCCGCGGCCACCGGCCTGCCGCGCGCGTTCGTGGCCGAGGAGGAAACGGGCACGGGACTCGCCCTGCGCAAGACCATCCCGGCCGCCGTCGTGCTCGCGGGCAAGTCGCTCTTCAACTTCGTGCTCTTCCTCGCGATCGCGGCCGTGGCGGTGCCGGGGTTCCTCATTCTCCTCGACTGGAAGGTCGGCTCCGCCGTCGCGGTGGCCGCGACGATGCTCGCCGGGGGCTACGGCCTGGCCGTCGTGTCCACGTTTCTGTCGGCCCTGGTGGCGCGCGCCGGGCAGCGGCACATCCTCTTCGTGCTGATCGCGTTTCCCCTCGTCCTGCCGCTGCTGCTGACCGCCATCGCGGCCACCATCGAGGCGACCCGGGGCGGCTTTCCCGCCACCGCCCTGCGCGTCCTCGTCGCCTACGACGGAGCGGCCAGCTGCGCGGCGTATATGCTGGCGGCGGTGGCGTGGGAGGACTAATGGGGAAGTTACAAGTTCCAGGTTCCATGTTCCAGAAGAATTGGCACGTTTGGAACCTGGATCCTGGAACCTGGAACGTGTGCACATGAAGTTCCTGAAGTTGCTTCTGCTTCCCTACATGGGCGCCGTCATCGCCGCGGCCTTCCTGTGGCCGGAGGCGGCGAAGGGGTTCATCGGCGAGTCGTCGCGCATCGTCTTCTTCCACGTGCCGTGCGCGTGGGCCTCGACCCTGGCCTTCATCGTCGCCGCCGGCGTACTCGCTGGCCTACCTCGTCCGGCGCAACCCGAACCACGACGACGTCGCCGCCGCCGCCGTCCGGATCGGCCTGCTCTTCGGCGTCCTGACGCTCATCACGGGCTCCCTCTTCGCCAAGATCATGTGGGGGGCGTGGTGGAACTGGGATCCCCGCGAGTCGTCGTACCTGCTGCTCGTCTTCCTGTACGCCGCGTACCTGTTCCTGAGGTCCGCCGTGGAGGACCCGGAGCGCCGCCCGCGGATCGCGGCCGCCTACGCGCTTTTTGCCGCGGTCCTGATGCCTTTTCTGGTCTTCGTCGCGCCGCGGGTGACCGCCTCGCTCCACCCCCAGACCGTCATCAACCCCCAGGGCAAGATCCTCATGGATACCCCCACCCGGGCCGTGTTTTTCGGCGCCCTGGCGGGCTTTTCGGGGCTTTTCTTCTGGCTTCTCTCGATCGACGCCCGGTCGGCGCGGCTGGCCCGGACCGCGAAAAAAACCCTGCGGGACTGATGCATTTTCACCAGCCGGGGAAACCTGTCCTGAGCGACAGTTGCATGCCGGAGCCCGGAAGGAGAGACTGATGACCGTGAGCAGCCTCGGATACCTCGCCGCCGTCAACGTCGTGATCTGGATAGGCCTGTTCGGCTATCTCTGGCGGGTGGACCGTCGCATCTCGGAAAGGGAGCGTTCCTGAGATGAAAAAGGGTTACTGGCTCGCCGCCGTCCTGACGCTTGCGTTCGTGGGATTCGGCCTGACGGCCTTCCAGAAGACGCTGACCCCGTACCTTTCGTTCGACGAGGCGAAAAAGTCGCGGGGCGTCGTCCAGGTCATGGGCGCCCTCGACAAGGAGAGCGACCGCTACGACACCACGAAGGAGGAGCTCGCCTTCGATCTCGTGGACCCCGCGGGCCACCACATGCCGGTCGTGTACCGGGGCGTGCGGCCCGGGAACTTCAAGGACGCCATCTCGATCGTCGCCATCGGCCGCTACCACGAGGGCCGCATCGACGCGGAGAAGCTGCTCGTGAAGTGCCCGTCCAAGTACCAGGGCGCCGAAGTCGAGAAGCAGTACGCCGCCCAGCCCGCCCCCGGCAAGACCTCCTGATGTACGTCTGGCCCGGCGTCGTCGCGATCTGGAGCGCCCTCTTCGCCGGACTCGCCTCGGCGATCACCTACCTGCGCGTCGATCGCGGCCGCAAGGACCTGCTGCCGCTGGCGCGCACGACGTACACCGCCTTCGCCGTCTCCGTCGTGGCCTCGGCCGCGATCCTCATGACCCTTCTGCTGCAACACCGGTTCGACGTTTCGTACGTCAACTCGTATTCGGCCACGGACCTGCCGCTGCACTTCCTGATCTCGACCTTCTGGGCCGGGCAGGAGGGGTCCTTCCTGTTGTGGTGCTTCTGGGGCTCGATCATCGGCCTCTTCGTCTGGAGAAGCGCCAAAGAGCAGGAAGCCCCGGTGATGGTGGTGTATCTCTCGACCTTCCTCGGCATCATCGCCATCCTCTGCAAGCAGAGCCCGTTCAAGCTGCTGCCGCCACCGGCGCCGGTGGACGGCGTGGGGCTGAATCCGCTCCTGCAGGACCCGTGGATGGTGATCCATCCTCCCGTCATGTTCCTCGGGTTCGCGTCGCTCTCGGTGCCGTTCTCGTTCGCCATCGCGGCGCTCTGGAAGAAGCGCTGGGACGGCTGGATCACGCGGGCCCTGCCCTGGGCGCTGCTGACCTTCCTGACGCTCGGCACCGCGATCCTGATGGGCGGCTACTGGGCGTACAAGACGCTCGGCTGGGGCGGCTACTGGGGCTGGGACCCGGTCGAGAACACGAGTCTCGTCCCGTGGCTCTTCACGACCGCCCTCGTCCACGGCATGTTCCTGCAGCGCGCCCGCAAGCGGCATCGCAAGGTCAACCTGCTGCTCGCCTGCACCGCCTACGCCGCGATCCTGTACGGGACGTTCCTCACGCGCTCGGGCGTGCTCGCGGACTTCTCGGTCCACTCGTTCATCGACCTCGGCATCACGGGGTGGCTCATCGGCATCCTCGGGACGTTCATCGGGCTGTCGATCGTTCTCCTGGTGTGGCGGTGGCGCTCGATTCCGCACCCCGAGGACGAGGAGCCGGCCCTTCTGTCCCGCAGCGTCTTCTTCATCCTGGGAATCGCGGTCTTCTGCGCGCTCGCGGGCGTCATCCTGCTCGGGACCTCGGCCCCGATCCTGACGCGGCTCGGCGCGACCCCGTCGCAGGTGCAGACCAGCTTCTACGGGAAGACCACGACGCCGGCCGGATTCCTGCTCGTCCTGCTCGCCGGGCTCGTCCCGTTCGTGGGCTGGAAGGGCGAATCGGGCCGCGACCTCTTCCGCAGCTCCCGGCGCTCGCTGGCGGTGGCGGCGGTGTTGACCATCGTGTCTTTCGCCCTCGGTGCCAACAAGCCCGACACGCTCATCCTTCTTTTCACGGCCTATTTCGCGGCCGACATGAACCTGCGCGCCGTGCTGCGCAAGGCCGGCAACGGCAAGCTCGGCGGCGCCGGCGGATACGTCGCCCACGTCGGCGTGGGCATCATGCTGGCCGGCATCGTCATTTCGGGCGCGTACGCGAAGTCGCAGCGCGTCACGCTTCCGACGAACGTCCCGAAGAAGGTGGGCGACACCACGCTCACCTTCCTGCGCATCGTCCCCGGGGCCGCCGACCGCAAGCAGGCGATGGAGGTCCGCGTCGAGACCGCCAAGGGCAAGATCTTCTACGCGTACCCGAAGATGTACGAGAACACCCGGACCGGCCAGCTCATGGTGAACCCTTCGATCAAGAACTCCCCGGTCATGGACCTCTACATCGCGCCCCAGCAGTACGACCCGGGCCAGCCCCAGTCGATCGGGCGCGAGGTGCGTCTCGTCAAGGGAACGACGACCAGCATCGACGGCACGGGCTTCACCCTGAGCGACCTCAACGCCGACCGTTCCGCGATGATGACCGGCAAGCAGACGATCCTCGTCCTGACGGATCTCACGATCACGCCGCCCGACGGTTCGAAGCACGACCTCACGATCAAGTACGTCTACAACCTCGCCACCCAGCAGGCGGACGCCGAGGATGCGGCGCTGCCGGGGTATCCGAACGCCCACGCCCGCGTGCTTTCGGTCTCGCCGACCGACGGCGCCGTCATCCTGCGTCTGACCGGCGTGTCGAAGAACCCGGCCGAGGAGTTCCAGGCCGCAACGGTCGAATCGCTCTCGGTGGACGTCACCCACAAGCCGCTCATCGCCCTCGTGTGGGGCGGCTTCTACGTGATGATGGCCGGGGGCCTGCTCGCGTTCATCAAGCGCTCGGGCGAGGCCCGCCGGGCCGTGCTCGACGCCTCGCTCGCCGCGGGAACCGCGGCCCCGCGCCACGACGCCCCCGTCGCCCCGACGGGACCGGCGCTGCCGGCCCACTCGCGCTCGCCGCTCTCCTGACGCTCCCGGGCGGGGCCGCCCCTCAGGAACCGATCTCGAGCTCGAGGCCGTCGTACGCGGCCGTGACCGCGCAGCCGGGAGGATTGGCGGCGGCGAGCGTCTCGAGCGCCTCGCGCAGGGCCTTCTCCCCCATCTCGATGGGGCCCGCGCCGAAGTGCGAGAAGACCGCGCGCATGACGCCGTGGCGCGCGAGCCAGCCGAGCTGCGCGCGCACCGTCGTGTGGCCGATGAGCGTGCCGCTCGGATGGCGCCGCACGAGCGAATCCGTCAGCGTCGAGCCGTCGCCGACGTAGAGGTCGGCGCCCGCGAGCGCCGCCTCGGGCTCCTCGAAGGCCACGATGTCGCCGGAATAGACGAGCGTGAACGCATCCCGCGCGATCCGCGCCCCGACGCACGGGCAGCGCAGCGAGTGGATGACGGGAAACGGCGTGAGACGGAACGGGCCGATCGCCGCGGTCTCGCGCGGCGCGACCACGACCCGGTTCAGGATGGGCAGCTCGCGGAGCAGCTCGTGGGTGACGGCCGAGGCGTACACGGGAAGGTCCGTTCCCTCCCAGAGCCCCCAGCCGTGGTCCGGGTGGGCATGCGACACGAAGATCGCGTCGGCCCGCATCCGGGCGAGCGTCCCCTTGCGGTTCTCCCCGAAGTCGCAGAGCAGCCGGAAGCCGCCGTCCTCGAGCACGAACGCGGAGTGGCCCGAATGCTCCCGCGACGATTCCGGGACGTAGCCCTTCGTGCCCCAGAACTCGAGCTTCACGGCAGGAGTCTAGAATCTTCCGGATGCGATTCGGAGATCTTCAGCTCGACATCATCAGCGGGGGGCGCTTCCGCCTGGACGGCGGGGCCATGTTCGGCGTCGTCCCGAAGCCCCTCTGGGAGAAGCGATTTCCGGCCGACGGCCGCAACCGGGTGCGGCTGGCCGCCAACTGCCTGCTCGTGCGCGGGCGGGGCTACACGGCCCTGGTCGAGAGCGGCATCGGCACGAAGTGGGACGCGAAGGGCCGCGACATCTACGCGATCGAGGAAGAGACCGCCCTCGAGGCGAACCTCGCGCGGCACGGCGTGCGCCACGAGGACGTGGACGCGCTCGTCCTGTCGCACCTGCACTTCGACCACGCGGGCGGCGCGACGCGGCGCGACGGCGATCGCGCCGTTGTGTGCTTCCCGAACGCGACCCTCTACGTCCAGGCGGCGGAGCTCGCCCACGCGCGGGCGCCCCACGAGCGCGATCGCGGCTCCTACGTGCCCGAGAACTGGGAGCCCTACGCGGCGTCCGGCCGGCTCGAGGCGGTCGAGGGCGAGAGAGAGATCCGTCCGGGGCTGACCCTCGCGCCGCTGCCCGGCCACAACACCGGGATGCAGGCGGCCCGGATCGACTCCGGCGGACGCACCGCCTTCTACTTCGCCGACGCGCTGCCGACCTCGGCGCACGTCCCGATCGCGTGGATCATGGCGTACGACCTCTATCCCGTCGAGCTCATCCAGAACAAGAAGCGCCTGCTCGACCAGGCGGTGCGGGAAGAGTGGCTCTGCGTCTTCGAGCACGATCCCGACGTGCCGTGGGGCACGATCGTGGACGAGCCGAGCGGCAAGCGCCGCGTGCACGTCGTCCCGACCGACCGGGCCGAGTTCCCCGGCTAGAACCGCGAAACGGGCTCGGGCCCGCCGCGCAGCGCCCGGGAGTACCCGGTGCCGCACACGACGCAGTACCAGGCGTAGAACGCCAGCGAGAAGGGGACGCGCCAGGCCGGGATCCCGACGAGCGGGCGCATCTCGCGCAGACGCGCGGCGAGGACGCGGAAGCGCCCGATCCCGTTGATCACGGCGCCGCGCCGGCGCAAGCCGAGGTACTCCTCGAACCGGGCGTAGCAGTACCCCTTCAAGGCGACGTTCCCCCACAGCTCCCGCAGGCGGGACGCGTAGTTGTGCAGCATGCGGATGGACGGGTCGAACCGGCTGCGCCACCCGGCCTCGGAAAGCTGCCGCGCGAGCTCCATGTCGGCGCCGTGGCGGATATGGGTGCCCGGGAAATGCGTGCGGCGCACGGCCTCGACGCGGAAGATGGTGTTGCCGGCGCACGCGCACGTCACGTCGGCCGGCTTCGGCCCCTGCACCGGAAAATGCGCGAGCGTCATCTCCTTCGAGAAGGGTCCGTCGGCATAGAGCGTGCTGCCGCTGACGAGCGCGACCGACGGTTCCGCCGCCTCGATCGCCGCGAGTGCCTTCTCCAGCCAGTCCTGCGCGGGGAGGGCGTCGGAGTCGGCCATGGCGATCCAGCGCCCCCGCGCGACGTCGAACGCCGCGTTCTTCTGCTCGTAGTAGGTCAGCCCCGTCTTCTCGAGCCAGCGCACCGGCATGCCTTCCATGGCGCGCTCTTCCTCGGGCCTCGGGCCGCGCGGGGCGACGACGATCCACTCGAGGACCCGGTCGGCGCGCGTCTGCCGCCGCCAGGCGTCCATGGAGTCGGTCAGCCGGATCCCGTGAGCCGCGTCCTCGTTGTCGGTCTCGAAGACGAGGGTCACGTCCGGGGAAGGCGCGCTGCTCATGGCGTAATTCCTATCAGAAAGCGCCGGACGCGCAAAGACTAGGGCGCGACGGCCGCCGCGGCGACGAAGACGCCCCACCGGCGGGCCGGCGCCGCGTCCTTCTCGGACGGGCGCGCGTAGACGAGCTCGAGAAACGCGCCCCCGCCCCCGACGACCCGGAAATCGAAGGTCACCGTTCCCGCGGCGCCCGGCGTCGGCTTCGACGGCGGGTCGAACTTCGGATCGCCGAGCGGCAGCAGGACGGAGGGCGCGTTCGAGGCGATCGTCCACGAGTAGCCGGTCGAGGGCGTCGCGGGCAGCCGCACCTGGAGCAGGTCGCCTTTCACGAGGTAGATGGCCGAGGCGTTGTCGGGCTGCTCGAGGAGGAGGCCGCGCGGCAGGACCATCTCCTTGACGACGGCCGCGACGCGGAAGAGGCCGCCGGGCGCAGCCCTGGGATCCGCGGCGTTGCGGCAGACGAATCCGAGGCTCGCCGAGCCGGGAATCGCCGCCCGGAAGCGAAAGGCCGATGGGCCCGCGCCCTCGGCGTCGGGCTTGAGCACCGTCGCATCGCCGAAGGCGGGGGCCCAGGCGCATCCCGGGACGGGAGCGAGCTTCACCTCGAGCGTGTCGCCCGGAGCGAGGTTGACGGTGCCGCCGTCGTAGAAGTCGCCGACCGTCACGGTCTGGATGGCGGCGGTAGGCCGCGCCGGCGATGGCGAGAGCGAGCGCCGCGAGAAAGGCGGCGCGCCGGCGCGTGAACGCCGGGCGACCCAGTGAGGCGGCGCCCGGCCCCCACTACACTTCCCGCAGCGCCGTCGTGATCTTCAGGCGAGCCGCGCGGGCCGCCGGGAAGAGGCCGCCGATGACGCCCATGGCCAGCGCAAAGGCGAGGCCGCCGGCGATCAGCTGCGGGGTCATCCGGAAATTGAAGAGCACCTCGGAGAAGGTCCGGAAGTTCATCGTGCCCGTAGGCTGCGTCAGGTAGAGGTTGAAGACGAGGAACGTGATCAGCACGCCGAGCAGCCCCCCGCCGAGGCAGAGCATCAGCGACTCGATCAAGAAGGCCAGCAGGATCGAGCGCCGCGAGAAGCCGATCGCCCGCAGCGTGCCGATCTCGCGCGTCCGCGCCGAGACCTGCGCGTACATCGTGTTCATCGCGCCGAACGCGGCGCCGATCGCCGTGAAGATGCCGACGATGAAGGCCAGGGCCTTGATCGGCGCCCCCGTGATCATCTGCTCGTCGTAGTACTTGCGCTCGGTCTTGCCCTCGAGCTTCAGGCGCTGGTCGCCCTTGATCGTCGCGATGAAGCGGCCCGCGGCGTCGGAGTCGGGAAGGCGCACGAACACGGACGAGAAGATGTTGCGCTTGGTCTGCTGCTGGAGGTCCGTCACGTCGGTCCAGATCTCCGACTCGTAGGCGCTGCCCTGGGCGTCGAAGAGGCCCACGATGACCCATCGGAAGCTCCCGGTCTTAAGCGTTTCGCCGACCTTCATGCTCGCAAACCGCTTCGAGAGGTTCTTCGAGACGATCGCCTCGTTGGTGGACGCGTTGAACATCCGCCCGTCCACGATTTTCACGCCCCCCCGCGCCTCGAGTCCCATCGGGGCCATGCCCCGGACCTGGACGTTCGAGTTCGACTTCCCGTCCGACCGCGGGACGTTGATGAGGGTGATCAGCTCGGGCGAGACGTAGGACTTGCCGGCGGCGTTGCGCTCGGGGCCCGGCATCGACTGGATCTGCTCGGCCTGGTCGCGCGTGATGACGCTCTGCATCTCGGCCTGCGAGCCCACCCGCATGGCGAGCACGTTGCGCGTCGAGGCCGTCACCGAGAGCGTTCGCGTGACACCCTGCACGAGCGCGAGGACGCACAGGAACACGGCCACGACGAGGCCGATCACGAAGGCCGTCATGCCCGTGGACGTCTTGCGGGCCACCAGGTTGCGGAAGTTGTATTTCAGCGGGATGGCCATGGCTACACCACCTGTCTCAGTCCGTCCACGATCTTGCGCTGCGAGGACCGGATGGCGGGCACGAAGCCCGCGAGGACCCCGACGCCGACCGAAACCGCGAAGGCGCGGACGAGGGTGTCGGGCGTGACGCGGAAATTGATCAACCAGACAGAGATGGACGTCTTGTTCCCGGCCGCCACCAGCCCGGGGATGAAGAAGTACTTCGCCAGCAGCACGCCGAGGACGCCGCCGACGAGGGACATCAGGACCGATTCCGAGAGGATGAATCCCAGGATGTGGCCCCGCCCGAAGCCGAGCGTGCGCATCACGGCGATCTCGGTGACCCGCTCCCGGGCGGACATGGCCACCGTGTTGGCGACGATCAGCGTGACCGCGAAGAGGATGATCAGCGAGATGCCGTTGATGAGGAACTTGACGTTGCCCATCATCTCCATGAACTGGAGCTGGAACTGCTTCTCGGTCAGCGTCTTCGTCGGCGCGTCGCTGTTCTCGAACATCTTGTCGATCGCCGCCGCGACGCGCGGGACGTTTTCGCCGCTGTCCACCTTGAGGTAGTAGAGGCCGGTGTACTTGTTGGCGCCGAACCATTGCGACTGGTTCAGGAATTCGTTGTGGAAGAAGATGTTCGACTCGTCCCCGGCCTCGTACGGCCCGACGTAGACGAGCTCCGGGTTCAACGGGATGTACGTGCCCTTCAGGATGATCCGGTCGCCCTTCTTCCAGTGGAACTTCTCGGCGATGGTCTTGCCCGCGACGAAGCCGTTGCGGGTCGCCTTCCATTCCGCGTTGACGGCCGGGTCGATCTTCGCGTCGTCGAAGATCTTGTCGAAGTAGATGTCGGGATCGCAGGTGAGCTGGCCGATCCAGTTCTCGGGCTTGTCGTCCTTGTAGACGCCGCCGAACCAGGTCTCGGGCGAGACGGCAACGACGCCCGGGATCTGTTCGATCCGCTGGCGCTGCGAGAGCGGGAGGAAGTTGCCGAGGCCGGTGGCGTGCTGGACCACCAGCCGATTGGCGCCGCGGCCGCCCGACGGGTCGGCCTGCATTGCCTGGAGCAGCGAGGTGAGGATCACGATCAGGACGAGCACCAGGACGATGGAGCTCGCCGTCAGCGTCGTGCGCAGCTTCTTGCGGAAGACGTTCTTCCAGACCAGGCGGAAGTACTTCATACGGACCTCATCGACCCCGTCCGCTCGTCGGCGTGGAGCACGCCCTTGTCGAGGTGCACCATGCGGTGGGCGCGCGCGGCCGCCTTGGGATCGTGCGTGACCATCACGATCGTCTTGCCGAACTCCTCGTTCAGGCGCCGCAGAAGCTCGAGGATCTCGTCGCCGGACTTCGCGTCGAGGTCTCCGGTCGGCTCGTCCGCCACCAGGATCTTCGGGTCGGAGACGATCGCGCGGGCGATCGCGACGCGCTGCTCCTGGCCCCCCGAGAGCTGGCGGGGGTAGTGGTCCATCCGATCGGCGAGGCCGACGATCGAGAGCGCCGTCTCGACGTGCTTGCGGCGCTCGGCCTTCTTCAGTTTCGTCAGCAGGAGCGGCAGCTCGACGTTCTCGAAGGCCGTCAGCACGGGGAGCAGGTTGTAGAGCTGGAAGATGAAGCCGATCGTGTGCGACCGCCACTTCGCCAGCTCCGTCTGCCCCATCGTGGCGATGTCGCGGCCCGAGACCACGATCCGGCCGCGCGTGGGCTGGTCGATGCCCGCGATGAGGTTCAAGAGGGTCGTCTTGCCCGACCCGGAGGGGCCCATCAGGGCGACGTACTCGCCTTCCGGGATGTCGAGATCGAGGCCCATCAGGACGGGGATCTCGATCTGGTCCCGGCGGTAGACCTTCTCGACGTGTTCGATGCGGATCAGCGGCTCGGCCATGCTCTATTTCTCCTGTCCTTCGGCGCGCACCCGGTCGCCGTTCTTCAACGGCGGGCTGCCCGCCAGCGATATCAGGCGCTCTCCGCCCTGGAGGCCCTGCGTGATTTCGACCTGGCCCTGGACGTCGCCCCCCGACGTGACGGGCGTGAACACGGCCCGCTCGTCCACGACGCGGTAGACGCCCGTCCTGCCGTCCACCGTCGCCAGGGCCGTCTTCGGGATCACGACCCGCGAGCGGGTCTCTTTGCCCTGCGTGGACCCCGACGTGAACGCGACGCGCGCGGAGAGGTCCGGGAGCACGTGGTCGTCGGCATCGAGAAAGGCGACCTTGACCCGGACCGTCGCCTTCTGCCGGTCGGCGGCCGGAACGATCTGGCGCAGGCGGCCGTAGTACACCTTGTCCGGCACGGCGTCGAGCGTGATCTCCGCCGGCTGTTCCCTGGCGAGCTTGGAGAGGTTCGCCTCGTTGACGTCCGCGCCGACGTACAGCGACGAGAACTCGACGATCGTCGCGATCGCCCCGCCCGACCCGCCGCCCGAGGGCGACGAGCCGAAGGGAGAGACCGCCTCGCCGACGAAGGCGCGCTTGGCGGTGATGACGCCGGCAAAGGGCGCCCGGATGATCGTGTAATCGAGCAGCGCCTCGACGTAGCGCACGCGGGCGCGCGTGGCGGCTTCCGTGGCGACGGCGGCGTCGAGGGCCGACTTGGGCGCGAGGCCCTGGTCGTAGAGACTCTTCTGGCGCGCGAGCTCGGCGCCGGCGTTGATCCAGTTCGCCTTCGCCTCGGCGAGCTGCGCGTCGAGGTCCGTCGAGTCGAGGCGGGCGATCACGTCGCCTTTCCGGACGCGCGTTCCCTCGGTCACGTTCAGCTCGGTGATGCGCGACGTGATCTTCGGCGACAGGTCCGCCTTGCGCTCGGCCTCGACGTAGCCGGTCGCCGACAGGAGCGTGGTCGCCTGTCCCTCGGTCACGACCGCGGCCGTGACGACCTCGACCTTCGCCGGCCGCAGGCCGCGCCCGACCAGGAAGTACGCCGCTCCCCCGGCGGCGACGACGAGGATCGCGCCGAGAAGGAGCCAGCCCCGCGTTCCCCCGCGCGGCTCCGGCTCGCGCCGGATGCGGAGGGCCGAAAGGTCGTGCGGTTTCGCGGTCTCCTGGTTCATGTGCCTCACGTTCGAGTCCGCCATTCTAGCCTCGTCCTCCCCGCCGCGAAGGCCTCTATCTGCCGCGCGGCACAGGAGTTTTCGGCCCCGATTCTCCGGGCATCCGGCGCCGTGGAGCGGCTTTTTCGCCCGGCGGGCGTGGTAGTCTTTGAAGAGGAGGTGGGTCATGTCGAACCGCGTTGGGGTCGCCGTCGCGGTCCTGCTCGCCGGCGCTTTCGTGCTGCGGGCCGAAGACAAGTTCTACCAGGTCGATCTCGTCCCCTCGGGAAAGGTGATCGCCCGGGACCTTCCGGTCACCAAGGGCACGATGGTCGTCTTCCACGAGTACCCGAGTGGCACCCTCGTGAGCATGCCGCGCTCGAGCGTCAAGAAAGTCGCGCAAATCGCGCCGGCGAACGCGCAGCAGACCAATCTCGCCACCGAGGTCATCCCGATCGGCAACCTCGCCATGCAGGGAGGCAGCTCCCAGGCCGGTCCCCAGAACGCGCGCACGGTCGCCGCCGCGAAGGCTCCTCAGCTCGGACAGGGGTTCTACGGGAATGTCGTGCCCGGAACGAGCCAGGCGATGCCCAACTCGGCCAACGACAACGTGGTCGGGAAGGATTGGGCCTACGGCCCCGGCAACGCAGTGGTCTCGAGTCCCGGCGGCGTCCCGATGATGCCCTCGGCGACGTCCGGGTCGAATCCGCCGCAATAACGTCGCCTCCGCTTCGCTCGGGATCTGCGGCGCTTCGGCCGCAGCGGCGTCCGGCTCGCCCGGATGCGGGCTCGACCGGTCGCCTGATCTCTCGCTACGCTTCGGCTCCCGCCGCGCGACGCTCCTCCGCTCGGTTACTTCGCGGAGACTCGTCGCGCGGCGTGCGACTGGAGCCGAACGGCTGCAAGTCAGCGGCATCGCGAGCGGATGTTATGGGACCGGTGATCGAGAGTTACTTTGGCGGGTCGGTCGTGACCGCGACGCCGCCCGAGGTCGCGACGACGCTGGGGCCCTGAGCTGGAGCGGCGGGACGGGCCGCGGAAGGGCGTGGAGAGCCAACGGGGGCCTGCGCGCCGCCCTGCATGGCGAGACTGCCGATCGGGACGAGGCTCTTCTGAGCTGGCGCCGCCGCCTGCTCGGCGGTGATGGGAGAAACGTTCCGGATGTCGGATTTGCGGAGGCTCATCAGCTTGGCGTCGGGATACGCGTGGATCAGAAGCGTCGTGCCGCGCACGACGGGCGCCCCGACCGACACGAGGCTGCCGGAGGGCAAGAGCTCGATCCGGTAGTACGCCGTCTCCGCCACGGCGGAGGCAGCGGCCAGAAGAAACACGGCCGCAAACGAATTCCGCACGACTCCCGCCTTTCTGCTTTGCTAACCAGCATGCCACGTCTGGACTCGACAGCCCTGTGACTTCAGCCACAAGGCACCGCCGGCGAGCCGGGTCCGAGATCCCTCGCAAGCGCAGGGCGAGATGGCTAGATATGAATCGCGTGGCCCGGCACGGCCTCGGCGGCTTCGTGGATGGCCTCCGAGAGCGTCGGGTGGGCGTGGATCGTCTTGACGAGCTCCTCGGAGGTCGCCTCGAGCTTCAGCGCGGCGCCGGCCTCGGCGATCAGCTCGGTAGCCGACGGGCCCACGATATGGACGCCGAGGACCTCGTCGTACTTCTTCTCGGCCACGATCTTCACGAACCCGCTGGCCTGATTGAGAATGCGCGCTTTGCCGATGGCGGAGAACGGGAACTTGCCGACGACCACGTCGTAGCCGCGCTCGCGGGCCTTCGCCTCGGTCAGGCCGATCGACCCGATCTCGGGCGAGCAGTACGTGCAGCCCGGGATCTGGTCGTAGTTGATGGGGCGCGGTTCTCTGCCCGCCATGTGCTCGACGGCGAGCACGCCCTCGGCCGAGGCGAGATGCGCCAGGGCCTGCGTCGGAATGACGTCTCCGATCGCGTAGACGCCGGGGACGTTCGTCGACATGTTCGCGTCGACCTTCACGTAGCCCTTCTCGGTGGCGATCCCCATCGCCTCGAGCCCGATCCGGTCCGACAGCGGCCGGCGTCCGACCGCCATGAGGACCTTCTCGGCCCGGAACGTCTCGGTCTTGTCGCCGGCCGAGCGAGCGATGAGCTCCACGCCGCCGTCGCTCTTCGTGAGCCGCTCGACCCGCGTGTCGGGGTAGATCGCAATACCCTGCCGCTTGAACGACGCGGCGAGCTCGCGCGAGATGTCTTCGTCCTCGACCGGGACGATCCGCGGCAGCACCTCGATGATCGTGACCTTGGCGCCGAAGCGCGCGTGCATCGAGGCGAACTCCACGCCCACGGCGCCGGAGCCGATGACGACGAGGGACTTGGGCACCTCCGTCAGCTCGAGCATCGAGGTCGAGGACAGGATCGTCTTGTCGTCGATGTCCATGCCGGGCAGGGAGCGCGGCGTCGAGCCCGTCGCGACGATGACGTTCTTCGCGGAGAAGACGGTCTCCGCGCCGTCCGGCCCCGCCACGGCCACGCGCCCGGGCCCGGCCAGCCGGCCGAAGCCCGCGGCGACGTCCACCCGGTTCTTCTTCATCAGGTAGGTGATGCCGTTGGTGGACTGGCGGACGATCTTTTCCTTGTGCTTCATGGCCGCCGGCATGTCGAGACGCACCTCGCGCGCGGTGACGCCGACGTCGGCGCCGTGGCGGGCCTCCTCGAGGAGATCGGCCGTATGGAGCAGGGCCTTCGTCGGAATGCAGCCCCAGAGCGTGCAGACGCCGCCGAGGCGCGGCTCCTTCTCGACGATGAGGACGGTCATGCCGAGCTGGGCGGCCCGGATCGCGGCCACGTAGCCGCCGGGTCCGGAGCCGATGATGACGAGATCGTAGGACTTGATTGAGCTCATGTGCCTCTCTCGTAGGAAGTGGCGCGCTAGGTTATCAATAGTTTCGCGGCCCCGGGGTTCCGAGGCCCGGGCGCCTAGGTGTCGGCGCCTTCGCCCGGTTTCGTCGGCTCGAGGGCGAACGCGCTGTTGAAGCGGTTGAAATACGCAAAGAGCCCGACGACGGATGCAATCTCGACGATCTCCCCGTCGTCGAAGTGCTCGCGCAGCGCGGCGAACGCCGCATCCGGGACCCGGTTGGCATCGCGGGTCATCTGCAGCCCGAATCGCAGGGCGGCCTTCTCGCGGCCGGTGTACGGACCGCGCTCGAAGTCGAGCAGCTGCGCGATCTGCTCGGGCGTGGCGCCCGTCCGCTCGGCCAGCATGGCGTGGGAGGCGGCGCAATACCGGCAGTCGTTCTCGAGCGAGGTCTGGAGCGCGAGCATCTCCTTGAGCTTCATCGGCACCGTGCCCGAGCCCATGACGGCCGCGAAGTGCGCGTCCATCGTGGTCAGGAGCCACGGCCGATGGGCGAACACGCGGTACATGTTCGGGATGTTGCCGCGCTCGGCGATCTTGCGCTCGAACGCCTCGCGGGCGGCGCCCGAAGCCCGGGACCGGCCAACGAGGGGTATTCGGGACATGAGACCTCCGCGGTGAATCGTGAATCGTCAGCCTGGAGACGTCGAAGGACAGACTTTATACGCCAATCTCGGGGCTCATCCGCGGCGGCGCGCAACTCCATCTAGAATGCCCCCGTGAGATCCGCGAGTCGCTGGCCCTGCATTGCCGCCGTCGTCCTCTCGGCCGCCTGCGGCGCCGAGAAGACGCCCCAGTCCCAGGGCGTCAAGGTCGGCTTCTACGGGGCCCTGACCGGCCCGACCGCCACCTTCGCGATCTCGGGCCGCAACGGCGTCCTGCTCGCGGCCGACGAAATCAACCGCGCGGGCGGCGTCCTCGGCCGCCCGATCGAGATCCTGTCCGAAGACGACCGCGGAGAAGCCGCCGAAGCCGCCTCGGCCGTCTCCAAGCTCATCACGCGCGATCACGTCGTCGCGTTGATCGGAGAACAGGCGTCGTCCCGGTCGCTCGCGGCGGCTCCCATCGCGCAGAGTTATGGCGTCCCGATGATCTCGCCGACCTCGACGAACGTGGAGGTGACGAAGAAGGGCGACTTCATCTTCCGCGCGTGCTTCATCGACTCCTACCAGGGCAAGGTGCTCGCGGCCTTCGCGCGGCGCAACCTCAAGGCGGCGACCGCGGCGATCCTCATCGACTCGCGCAGCGACTACAGCGTCGGCCTGGCCGAAGCCTTTCGCCGGGACTTCGTCGCGCTCGGGGGCCGGATCGTCGCCGAGCCGCATTACGCCGAGGGCGACAGCGACTTCTCCGCGCAGCTGACGGCCGTCCGGCCGGCGAACCCGGACGTCCTCTTCGTTCCGGGCTACTACACGGACGCGGGGCTCATTGCGCGCCAGGCGCGGGCGCTCGGCCTGAAGGCCACGCTTCTGGGGGCCGACGGCTGGGACTCCCCCAAGCTCGTGGAGATCGGCGGCGAAGCGATGGAGGGAGCCTGCTTCTCGAACCACTATTCCGTGGACGACCCGGCGCCGGCCGTCCGCAAGTTCGTCGAGGCGTACCGGGCGCGCTACGGGGCGGATCCCGACTCGATCGCCGCGTCGTCCTACGACGCGATGCGCATGCTCGCCGACGCGATCACGCGCGCCGGCTCCACCGAGGGCAAGCGGATCCGGGACGCCCTCGCCGCGATGAAGGACTTCCCGGGCGTCACCGGCACGATCACGATGGACGCGGACCGAAATCCCATCAAGCCCGCCGTGGTGCTGCGCGTCGAAGGCGGCCGCTACCGGTTCGCCGACTCGATCGCGCCCTGAGCTCGGGCTGGTTTTCAGCAGCCTGCTAGGGCTTCTTCGCCTCGGCGGGATCGACCAGAAACTCGTCGAAGGAGGCCTCGCCGGGGCCGGCCGCGACGAGACCCGTCTTGCCGAAGGCCGGCTTCGGATCCACCGCGTCGAAGAGCTTCGCGTCGTTGAATAAGACCCCGAGGGACGGGCCCGAGGCCGCGATCCCGACTTTCTCCCAGCCGCGCTCGAACTTGACCTTGCCGCGCCCGAGCTCCGAGGCCTTGCCGTCCCGGTACGCCGAGAGCACCGTCTCGCCGGAGGCGGTGTCCACGAGAAGGACGACGAAGTTCTTCTCGTCCGTCAACCGCAGCACGAGTCCGGCCCGGCTGCCGCCCTGCTTCAGGAAGGTCGAGATCGTCCCGTCCTCGAACGAATAGTTGCGGCGCAGCACCGCCGCGATCGAGTCGAGGGGCCGCGCGGCGTTCACCTGCACGAGCTTGTTCGGGGCCGACGGCGGATTGAGGTCCGTCAGCACGATCCACCGCGCCGGTCCGGGAGCGCCGAGCACCACGGCGTCGAAGAATCCCGGCGCGCGCCCGGCCGAGTCGCTGTCGAAGTGGTTTCGGACGCCCTCCGCGGCGAGGGCCGCGGCCAGGCCGGCGAACGCGACGCCCAGGGAAACGGCTCGAAGCGTCTTTCGGTTGCTCATCACGGCCGCAAAACGCTCGTCATGCCCTAAAATTCCCGGATATGGACGCAAACTCCCCCAACCCGACCCGCACGTACCGCGCCAGCCGCGACGGTTTCGCTTTCGTCATCGATCGCCCGAACGTCGAGAAGCTCAAGGCCATACCGGACTTCGAGGGCCGCGAGGAGCCCGCGGTCGCCGAGGACTTCCTGCGCTCCCGGGCCGAAGCCTGGGCCGACGTGCTCGCCTCGGCGGGCGCCGAGCCGGGCGAGATCTCCGTGGAGATCGATCCCCACCAGAAGAAGGCGCGGCTTTCCAGGGCGACGCGCATCGTGATCACGGCCGACATCTAGGCGAAACGGAAGCCTAGAAGCTCAGGATCCCCCGGATCCGGTTCTCCAGCGCCAGGAAGGCCTGGCGCGAGTACGGGTCCACCACCACGCGGATCTCGCTCGGGGCCGGAACGTCGTCGGCGATCGAGGCGGCGAGCCGCTCGGCCTGCCCGTCGAAGAACGTCTCGCCGATCTCGGAGTCCGACCTGCCTCGCGACCCCGGCAGCTCGCGCAGGCGCGCGAGGTCGGGGGGATCCAGGCGCAGCCGGTAGCCGCGGCACTCGCGGTAGAGGGGCTCGCGGCGGTCCGCCAGGTCGGGGCGCGCGGGAGCCGGCGGCGCGGCCGCGGGGCGCGGCGGCGCGGGCTTCTCGACGTTCACGGCGCCGGTGAGCGTCTCGGCGATCGGCGCCGGCACGGGCATCTCGGTCGCGGCCTCGACTTCGGCCTCATCGACCTCATCGGCCTCGGCGTCCGCCTCGTCCTCCCCTTCCGACTCGGCCCCGGCATGCATCTCGGCTTCGACCGCGATCATCTCGACGACTTCGTCGACCTCCACGACATCGTCTACCTCGACGGGGCCGGCGGTTTCCTCGACCTCGTCGGCGTCGTCGGCCTCGTCGGCGTCGTCGGGCGGCAGCATGGGATCCTCGGTATCGGCCACGGTCACCTTCCCGCGAGGACGTTCTTGGCGATCACGATGCGCTGAATTTCGCTCGTGCCCTCGTAGATCGTCGTCACCCGCGCGTCCCGATAGTACCGCTCGACCGGATACTCCTTCGAATATCCGTAGCCGCCGAAGATCTGCACGGCCCGCGCCGCGATCGCGTTGGCAGCCTCCGTGGCGTAGACCTTGGCCATGGACGACTCCTTGGAGAACCGCACGCCGGGCATCTCGGACCGCAGCGCGGCGCGGTAGGTGAGCAGGCGCGCGGCCTCGAGCTGCACGCGCATGTCGGCGATCTGGAAGGCGATGGCCTCGTGCTCGGCCAGCTTCCGGCCGAAGGACTCGCGGGTCTGCGCGTACTCGACGGCCGCCTCGTAGGCGGCCTCGCCGATTCCGATTCCCTGCGCGGCGATCCCGATGCGGGAGTGGTCGAGCGTCGTCATGGCGATCGTGAAGCCCTCGCCCTCGGCCCCGAGCCGCCTCTCGGCGGGGATACGCACGTCGTCGAGGGTGATGCCCGCGGTCTTCGAGGAGCGCAGCCCCATCTTGTCCTCGGGCTCGCCCACGCGGAGCCCCGCGTCGTCCGACGACACCAGGAAAGCCGTGATGCCGCGCGTGCCGGCGGCCGCGTCCGTCATCGCCAGGACGACGTACCAGTCGGCCTCTCCGGCATTGGTGATCCAGGCCTTCGCGCCGTTGAGGACGTAGAAGGCGCCGTCGCGGACCGCGCGCGTCTTCTGGTTGGCGGCGTCGGAGCCCGACTGCGGCTCGGTGAGGGCGTACGCGCCGAGCGCCCGCCCCGAGGCGAGTTCCCGGAGGATCGTCTTCTTCTGCTCTTCGGTGCCGAACTTCCAGATCGGATAACACGCGACCGAGTTGTTCACCGAAACGATGACCGCGGTCGAGGCACAGACGCGGGCGAGCTCCTCGACGGTCAGCACGTACGACAGAGCGTCGGCGCCCGCGCCGCCGTACTCCTCGGGGATCATCATGCCCATGACGCCCATCTCGCCGAGGCGTCCCAGGATCTCGCGCGGGAAGTGCTCCGCCCGCTCCCACTCGGCCACGTGGGGGGCGATCTCGGCCGTCGCGAAGGCGCGCACCGCCTCGCGGATGCGCCTCTGGTCGTCCGTCAGCTCGAAGTTCATGGCCTCGGCCCGCCGGGCGCCGGCGCAGCGCCGGGACCGGGCCCCCCTGCCGCTCCCGGACCGCGGCCGCGACGCCGGCGCCGGCGGCGGCGCTTGGCGCCCGCGGCGCCGGCGGCGGCATCGGGCCCCGCGCCGGGCCCGGGACCAGCGGGGCGCGCCGGGGGAGGTCCGGGGCGCGGCCCCTGGGGCCCGCGCTGCCCCTGAGGCCCGCGTTGGGCCTGCGCCTGCCCTCCCGGCCCCGGCGGCCGGCCGCCCGGGCGGCGGTCGCCACGTTGCGGCGGCGGCTGGCCCCCGGGACGCCGGTCCCCGCCTCCACGCTCGGATCCGCGAGCGCCCCCGCGTCCCCCCCGCCGGCGCCGGCGCCCCTCGCGCCTGGGCTCGGGCGTGTCCACCCAGCCCTCCTCGAGGTGGCGGAACGTGACGAGGATCTCCGGGCGGGCGGCCTGAGCGCGCAGCAGGCCGACGATCTTCGCGCGCAGCGCGGCCGCGGGATCCGCCGTCAGGGTCGGGATCCGTTCGGCGTCGAAGAGCACCATCCGCGTCCAGCAGACCCGGTGCCGCGCCCCGTCGGGGCCGTCGAAGTCCATCACGAAGAGGTCGCGCTCGTGGTCGAGCGAATGCTCCCGCAGCACGTACTCCGGCATTGCCTCGCGGCACAGCTCCGTGAGCAGCGGCAGATGCTTCTCGCCGCCCTCGAGGGTTTGCTCCATCGAGACCACCCGGTCCCGGAACATGCGCGTTTGACCCATGTGTGAGTTGCGATCCGTGATCTGCGATCCGGGCGGAGCACGGCCCCGCTCTCAGATCTCAGTTCCTGGATCTCGAATCCTTTCTCATCCGATCGCCAGTCCCGACTCGCGGAAGATCTCTCCGCGATGATGAGCCGGTGGATCTCGCTCGTTCCTTCGTAGATCTCGGTGATGCGCGCGTCGCGGAAGTTGCGCTCGACCGGGTATTCCTTGGTGTAGCCGTAGCCGCCGTGGATCTGGAGCGCCTTGGTCGTCACCCGTTGCGCCATCTCGGCGGCGTAGAGCTTGGCGACCGCCGCCTCCATCGAGTAGCGGCCCCCGTTCCGGCGCGCGGCGTCCTTGGCGGCGGCGGCGCGGCGCACCATCAGGCGGGCCGCGTCGATCTCGGTCGCCATGTCGGCCAGGTAGAAGCGCAGGACCTGGAAGTCCGCGATCGGCTTGCCGAAGGCCTTCCGCGCCTTCGCGTACCGGATCGCGGCCTCGAAGGCCTCCTCGGCGATCCCGACGGCCTGTGACGCGATACCGATCCGGCCGCCGTCGAGCGTCGCCATCGCGATCTTGAAGCCGTCGCCCTCCGCGCCGAGCCGGTCGGCGGCGGGCACCCGGACGTCCGTCAGGAAGATCTCGACGGTGCCCGAGGCGTTGACCCCGAGCTTGACCTGATGGCGCGAACGGTCGAAACCGGGCGCCGACGCGTCCACGAGGAAGGCCGAGATCCCCTTGACCTTCTTCTCGGGGTTCGTCATCGCGAACAGCAGGCACACGTCGGCATCGGAACCGCAGGTGATGAAGACCTTCTGCCCCGAGATCCGGTAGGAGTCGCCCTCGCGGACGGCCCGCGTCTTCTGGTTTCCGGCGTCGGACCCGGCGTCGGGCTCGGTCAGCGCGAAGCAGCCGAGCTTCTCCCCGCGGGCGAGCGGGCCCAGGAACTTCTTCTTCTGCTCCTCGTTGCCGAACTTCTCGATGGGGTCGCAGACCAGGGAGTTGTTCACCGACAGGATCACGCCCATGTTGGCGCAGACGCGGGAGATCTCTTCGATGACGATCGCGTAGGAGACGGTGTCCATCCCCGACCCGCCGTACTCCGTCGGCACGGCCACGCCCGCGAGGCCGAGCTCGCCGGAGGCGGCGAAGGTCTCGCGGGGAAAGACGCCCGTCTGGTCGATCTGCGCGGCCTTGGGGCGGACGACGTCCTCGGCGAATTCGCGAACCGCGGCCTGCAGGAGCTGCTGCTCTTCCGTGAGCTCCAGATTCATGGGACGCGGAGTATACCGGCAGGAGGCTCGAGCCGGGAGGGCGTCCGACGGCCGCTACCGGGCTACGGACAGGAAAACGCCTGGGTGTCCTGAAGGGGTGAGAAGGGCGTCCCGATCGGGTTGTTGTAGGACTGCGTCGCGCCGGTCTCGGTGTCTTCGACGATCAGGGTGACGCCGACGTTGGTCAGGCCGGCCGCGAAGACCCAGTAGTGGGGCGACGGCTGGCCGCATCCGTTCAGGACCTTCACGACGAGCTCGATGTTGCTCGCGTCGAAGAACCAGAAATAGCCCGAATCGCTGGTCAGCGGAGCGGCCATGCCCGCGCCGCTCTCTCCGGATGGCGTCGCCCAGAGAACCGTCACGCGGAACCGGCCCGAGTTCAGGCACAGGGTCGTGGCATTCGCGACGCAGGCGGCCGGAGCATGCGGCGCGAGCCACTGCTGCACGGACGGAAAGGTGACGTGAAACGCCCCGTCGAGCGTCGAGTTGTTCGTGACGTCGCAGTCGTCGCCCGTGTTGGTGCCGCAGCTGCCGAGACTCCTGTCCCACGACGCGCAGGCCCTCGAGGTAGATCGGCGACCCGGAACTGCCGCCCCCGGTCCCGCCCGCGACGTCCTTCTCGTAGATGAAGTCGCCCTGGGTCGCGTCCGAGCAGGAGACCGGCGTCGGCGTCGCGCTGATCTGCTCGCGCGTGTAGACCATCGGATTGACGCCCGAGTAGCTCAGCCGGTAGAGCATCGTGCCTCCCGCATGCGACAGGTCGGCGGTCGTCCAGCCGAGCTGCACGCTGTCGTCGGGCGGGTCCTGCGAAAGCTGCACGAGCGTGAAATCGCTCGTCGTGCCCGTGGCGAGGAGGGTGGAGCCGAGGGTATGGGGAAACTGGCTCTCGTCGGGATGCACGCCGTCGCAGGTCGCGGTCCGATACTGCCAGAAGACCTCGAGGGAGGTCGCCGAGGCCTGTGTCGAGAAACAGTGGTTGGCGGTCAGCAGGTACGGCACTGGCACCCCGCCGACGGTGTTCATGAGGCCGCCCGTGCAGACGTAGGACTTGCCGCCGTCCACGAAGTTCAGCTGGCCGACGGCGCGCGTGGCATCGTCCACGTCGGGAAAATCCGACGGCGTGACGCAGCTGCGATCGATGAAACAGGTCTGCGACTTGGGACGCAGGCCCGCCGACGCCGCTTCGGGCAGCTCGATATGGACGACCGCGCCGACGCGCAGCACCGCCTTGGCCAGAGCCGCGTCGCTCGCCGCCGGCAGCTGGGCCTCGAGAAAAATCCGGTCGCCGAATACCGTGTTGGTCCAGAACCCCTCGGGCCGCGATCCCGAGTCGAACCCATAGGGCCCCTGGACCTGCCCGTCCGGCCCATAGACGAAGACCCGGCTTCCGGCGGGCAACTTCGCCCGGGGAATGAAGAGGCGCAGGGCCGCGGCTCCCGCCGAGGAGAAAGAGGCGGTCCACGTCCAGCGCCCGTCCGCGCCGCGCTCGAGCAGGCCGCCGGCGACCGCGCGGGATTGCCCCGGACCCAGGTCCGGGGACACGCCGTCGAAACCGACGGACGACGGCAGCGGGCGGCTGACGCCGACCTTGAGGGCGGGCATCTTGCGGCGAACGCCGCCCCGCGAGTCGGGCGTCCGCAACTCCGCTCTTTCCGCGGCGGTCAGCGGGCCGAGGGCGTGGCGGGCAGCGTCGGGCAGGCGGCCCGCCGCGAGCGCGAGATCGCCGCTCGAGGCCGGCGCCCGACGCGGAGCGACGGAGCGAAACACGGCCGGGCCCACCTCGACGAGCGGGACGTTCTGGGCGCCGGACGACGGAGCCGCCGCCGCGACCAGGGCGCCCAGAAGACTGAAAACACGGCCGCGCATCACAGGCCGATCATAACGCCCGGGTCGGCGCGCCTATGCCCGCCGCAGCCAGAGTCCCTTCAGATACTCGCCTTCCGGGCAGTCGAGAGACACCGGGTGATCCGGCCCGGCTCCCTGACGCGCGACGATCTGGAACGGCGCGCGCGCGTCGGCGCTCGCCGAGAAGACGATCTTCTGGAAGAGGTCGGCGTCCACGAGGCCCGAGCACGAGCAGGTCAGCAGCCGCCCGCCGGGCGCGACGAGGGACATCGCGACGCGGTTGACGTCCTTGTATCCGCGCGCGGCGCGATCCACGTCGGCCTTCTTCTTGGCGAACGCCGGCGGGTCGCAGACGACGACGTCCCAGCGTTCGCCGGCGGCGGCGCGCCGGCGCACGTCCTCGAACACGTCGGCCGCGACGAAGTCCGTGTCGGCAACCGGGAAGGCGTTGGCGTGCCGGTTCTCGCGCGCGAGGGCGAGCGCCGCATCCGAGGAATCCACGTCCACGGCGCGAGCGGCGCCCCCGGCAAGCGCGGCGACGGAGAACGCGCCCGAATACGAAAAGAGGTTGAGGACCGTCCTTCCATGGGCGAGCGCGCGCAGGCGCGCGCGGTTCTCCCGCTGGTCGAGGAAGAATCCGGTCTTCTGGCCGGCGCCGACGTCGGCCATGAAGCGCAGGCCGTTTTCGAGGAAGGGAGTCGGCGACACTTCGAGATTCGGAGTACGGATTTCGGGTTTGCCCGCGTCGCGTGCGGCGCCGCTTTCGCGGACGATGAGGAGGGCGGGCGCGAAGACCTCGCGGGCGGCCGCCTCGAGCTCGGCGCGCCACGACTCGCTTCCCCCCGTCAGAAGCTCCAGCACCGCGGTATCCCCGTAGACGTCGAGCAGGACGCCCGGGCAGAAGTCGCCCTCCGAGTTGACCGCGCGATATCCCGTGGTCTCCGGCGGCAGGACCTCATCGCGGAGCTTTCGCGCCGCGGCGAAGCGCTCGCGAAAGAGCGCTCGGTCGGGCAGGCGGCCGTCGAAAGTCCACAGGCGCGCGCGGATCTGCGAGTCCGGGGAGTAGGCGCCGCGCGCGAGGGGCCGGCCCTGCGAGTCGACGATCTCCGCCTGCCCGTCGGCGCCGTCCCCCTCGACGCGCCCGACGGCGCCGGAAAAGAGCCACGGGTGGCGCCGGGTCACCGACGCCTCGCGGCCGGGCTTCAGGACGAGGCGGATCAAGAAACCGGCCGGGTCATACGGCTCATCGCTTCCTCAAAAATACACCCTCAACAATTTCGGCCTGAACCCCGTAATACAGGCAGAGACACACGATCTCCTCCTTCAGGCCCCCCGGCGACGGGGGGCTTCTTTTTGGGGATCCGGCAACGTCAGGGTTGATTGAGGGCCCAGTCCCATTCCAGGAATTCGGGCTTGCCGGGAAACGTTGACACCCACTCGGAGAGCGCGGGCTCCGCGACGAGCCCCGCGACGTACTTCAAGACGGTCCCACCGTCCCTTGCGAACTCGGCGCGATTCCACTCGAAGATCTTCGAGAGCGCCAGCCGGCCCCGGGCCCGGTCGAGCCGGTTCTTCGACGGGTCGCCGACGAAGGCGCGTCCCTGCGCGTCGAGCGCGGCCGAAATGCCGGCCGCCACGTAGGCCTTCCGGGCCAGAGGCGGGCAGGACTTCGACGCGCAGACGATCGCGAAGTGGATGCGCGCGTCCTTCAGCGCGCGCAGGCGGTTCTCGACGTCGTCGAGCGTGAGCATCTCGCCGCCGACGCGCCGGCGGACCCCGTCGAAGGCGCCGGCAACGTCGCGGATGCTCGCGACCGGAAATCGCTCGAGCACGATCGAGATCGCCATCGCGTTGTAGGCATTGACGAAAAACGCCTTGCGCTCCTCCTCGCCCATCGCCTTCGGATCCGCGTCGCCGAGGTTGGCGAGATACGCGCCCAGGCGCTTGCGGTCCTGGCCGGTCGCGCCGCGGTAGTCGAAGCCGCCGGCGCGCGCCCGGTCGGCGAGGATGCGGTCGAAGACGGCCGTGTCGGGCTGGGAAGCGGCGCCGAGCGCGGCGGCCAGGGCGAAGGCGATCAGGCCGGCGAGTAGCCGGCGGGGCGCGCGCATGCGCGCATCTTAGTGCGTGATCGCCGAGAGCAGCCCGTAGCCGAGGGCGCCGATGGCCGCCGCCATCGGGATGGTCAGAATCCACGCGTAGACGATCCGTCCGGCCACGCCCCAGCGCACCGCCGAGAACGCGCTGCGTGGCGCCCACGCCGATGATCGCCCCCGTGATGGTGTGCGTCGTCGAAACCGGGATTCCCCAGACCGACGCGGCGATGACCGTCGCAGCCGCGCCCGTCTCCGCGCAGAAACCGGAGAACGGCTTCAGCTTCGTGATGCGGCTGCCCATCGTCCGCACGATCCGCCAGCCGCCCGTGAGCGTGCCGAGGCCGATCGCCGCGTGCGCCGAGAGGATGATCCACCAGGGGATCGTCTTCATGTCCGGAAGGTGCATGAAGTGGAGGTGCGAGCCCGGGTCCTCGAAGAGCGCCCGGTTCGCGACGAGCAGGCCGCCGATGATCCCCATCGTCTTCTGCGCGTCGTTCGTGCCGTGACGACAGCGAGAACGCCGCCGCCGAGCCGAGCTGCGCGCGCCGGAACCATCGGTCCACCGAGCCATAGGGGGCCTTGTGGAAGGTCCACGACACCGCCACCATCAGGGCCCAGCCGACGGCCATGCCGATGAGCGGCGAGAGCACGATGAAAGACAGCGTCTTGACCCAGGCCATGCCCGGAACGATCGCCTTGATGCCGACGCGGGCGACCGCCGCCCCCGCGTAGCCGCCGATCAGCGCGTGCGAGGAGGACGACGGGATCCCGAAGTACCAGGTGATCAGGTTCCAGGCGATCGCGCCGATGAGGCCGCCGAGCACGACGTCCGAGTTGACGACGGTGATGTCGATCAGGCCCGAGCCGATCGTCTTGGCCACCGCCGTGCCGAACAGGAAGGCCGCGACGAAGTTGAAGAAGGCCGCCCAGAACACGGCCACGAGGGGCGAGAGCACGCGGGTCGAGACGACCGTGGCGATCGAGTTCGCCGAATCGTGCATTCCGTTGATGAAGTCGAAGACCAGGGCCACCGCGATGATGAGCAGGACGTAGATCATGGAAGCGGAGAGCCGTCAGCGTCGTTAGCGTCAGGCCTCGCCGGCGCGGCTCACGAGTGCTTCAGCACGACGCTCTCGAGCACGTGCGCCACGGACACGCACTGGTCGATGCAGCGCTCCATGTTGTCGTACACGTCCTTCCACTTGATGACCTCGAGGGCCGGGAGGTTCTCGCGGAAGAGCGAGGCGATCGCCTCGTGGTACACGACGTCCCCTTCGTTCTCGAGCTGCTTGATCCGGATGCACTTGGCCATGACGCCCTTCTGCTGGCGCAGGTGCGAGACGGCCTCGACGAGCTCCCCGGTCGTGGTGACGATGAGCTGCGAGAGCTTGAGCGAGATCGGGGTCGGCTTCTCGACCTGGAAGAGGACCACGCGGCGCACGGTGCCGTCGATGAGGTCGATGACGTCGTCGAGGCGGACGGCGAGATGGTGAATGTCTTCCCGGTCGATGGGCGTGATGAAGGTCCGGTCGATGCCGCGCAGGATCTCGTGGGAGATCTCGTCGCACTCGTGCTCGAGGCGCTTGATCTGGTCGGCGACCGTCGCGACCGGCGACTCGTTGCGGAAGAAGCGCTCGAGGATCTTCGCGGCCTCGTGGATGCGCACCGCGAGCTCCGTGAAGCGATCGAAGTATTTCTCGTCCCGCGGCAGGAAATTCAGCATGGCGGCCTCGAAGGCGGCGCCATCGTATCGCAGAACTTCAGGCCGGCTTTACCGGCCCCTTCGCGGGATCTTCAGGCGGCGGCCGCCGGAAAGCGCACGACGAACGTGCTTCCCTGGCCGACGTCGCCCTCGACGTCCACGGTGGCGCCGTGTAGCTGCGCGATGTGCTTGACGATCGCCAGCCCGAGCCCCGTTCCGGGCCGCTGCTTCGAGCGGGAGCGGTCCACCTGGTAGAAACGCTGGAAGATCTTGTCCCGCTCCGATCTTGCGATGCCCGGGCCGAGGTCCTCGACGGAGAAGCCGGGGTGCCCCGCCTGGTTCCAGGCCCGAACGACGACGGGCGCGCCCTCCGGCGAGAACTTGACGGCGTTGTCGAGCAGGTTGCGCGCGAGCTGGCCGAGGCGGCGCCGGTCGCCGATCGCCGCGACCGCGGCGTCCCCGGTCACCCGGATCTCGACCTTCTTTTCCCGGGCCGCGGCCTCGAGATCCTCGGCGGTCTCGGCGAGAAGCTCGCGCAGGGGGATCGTCTCCTTCTCCAGCGGCACGGCGCCGCTCTCGATCTGCGCGAGGTCCATCAGGTCGTCGATCAGCTCCCGCATGCGCTCGGACTGGCGCCGGATGAGGCCCGTCAGCTCGGCGGTCTCGGTCCGGTCCGGCTGCCCGTCGGCGAGCGTCTCCGCGGCCGCCGCGATCGACGCGATGGGCGTGCGCAGCTCGTGGGACACATCTCCCACGAACGTGCGCCGCATCGCCTCCGTGCGCTCGAGGCGCGTCACGTCGCGCAGCACCCCCACGGCGGCGGCGCGGTGCCCCTCCGGCAGCGGGGCCACCGTGATCTGCCAGACGCGCTCGTCGGGCATGTTCACCGTCCGGTCCGCGATCTCCCCCGACGTCACCGTGGTCTCGAAGCAGTCGTAGAGCGACCGCTCGCGGAGCACCTCGTACACCCCCCGCCCCGCCGGCGCCGGGATGCCCGTCATCTCCGCGAACCGGCCATTGGACTCGATCACCTTCAGCTTTGCGTCCACGACCACGAGCCCGTCGGGCAACCGCTCGAAGACCATGGCGGTCAGGCGGCGCTCCGCCTCCGCGCGCTGGACGGCCTGGTTGAGCGAGCTCTTCATGCGCTGGAGGGCTCCGCCGAGCAGCTGCACCTCCTCGCCGCCGGCCGTGGGCAGGTCCCGGGCGAAATCGCCAGCGGCCACCGCGGAGGCGGCGCGCGTCAGCTCGGCCAGGGGCTCCGAGAAGCGGCGCGAGGCGCTCGCGCCGATCAGGAAGAGGAGCAGGCAGACGGCGAGAATTGCCAGGCGCATGGTCCACAGGTACACGGCCTCGACCTGCCGCAGGCGGGCCTCGGAGACGGCCAGGCGCAGGACGCTCCCGTCCGGCAGCTTGCGCGCCACGTAGAGCATCGGCTTCTGCTCCGTCGGCGAAACGCGGAGCGACGTTCCGGATCCGCTGGCGATGGCTTCCCGAACTTCCTCCCGGTTGGCGTGGTTCTCCATCGCAGGCACGTCGGCCGGCAGCAGATCGGTGTCGTCCAGCACGCGGCCGTCGGGAGCGATGTACGTGATGCGGCACTCGAGGTCCGCGGCCGCGCGGCGCAGAAAGGCGTCGCGCGTCTCCAGCGCGGCGGCTCCCCGGGCGAGGTCGTCCGAGAGATGGGCGAGCTCGCGCCGGAACCGGTCCGACACGCGGTCCTCGACCGACCGGCGCAGCGTCGCGTCGGAGACGATGACGAGAAAGACGACCGCCGCCGCCGCGAGGACGGCGAACAGGGCGGTGAAGCGGGCGCGCAGCCTCATGCAGCGCGGAGGGCGGGAAGCATGATCAGGCTTTCGTCGGCGTCGCTTCGCGGTACCGGTAGCCGAGACCGACCACGGTCTCGATCCGCTGGTCGCCGAGCTTGCGGCGCAGCGCCCGGATGTGGACGTCCACGGTGCGCGTCTCGACGTCGGCGTCGTAGTCCCACAGCCGCGCGAGGATCGCGTCGCGGGTCACCACCCGGCTGCGGTTGCGGATCAGCAGCCAGAGAAGGTCGAACTCTTTCTTCGTCAGGTGCACGCGCTCCCCCTTCAGCGTCACCTCGAAACGCGCCCGGTCCACGTGCAGGTCCCCGTCCTGGAAGACTTCTTCCTCGGAAGTCTCGAAGGCCGCCACGCGGCGCAGGTGCGCGTGGACGCGGGCGAGCAGCTCCCGCATGGAGAAGGGCTTGGTGATGTAGTCGTCGGCGCCGATCTCGAACCCGAGCAGCTTGTCGCGCTCCTCGACGCGCGCCGTCAGCATGATGATCGGGACCTTGCGCGTCTCGTCCGCCCGCCGCAGCTCCCGGCAGAGGGCGAGGCCGTCGATGTCGGGCAGGTTGAGGTCGAGGATCACGAGGTCGAAGGGCTTCTCCTGCACCGCCGCGAGGGCCGCGATGCCGGAGATGTAGTGCTCGACCTGGTAGCGCTTCTCCTTACGGAGGTTCAGGCGGATCGTGTAGGCGATGTCCGCGTCGTCCTCGATGAGCGCGATGCGCTTCATCGGGCCGGTGTGGGCCTCCCCGCGGGGCGCCCCGTCTTTTCCTTTTGCGGCCACGAGTTTCATTTTGTCTCTTTCTGCCACCGTCGTCTGCGGCCTGCGGTCTATCCGAACCGTCCCGTGATGTAGTCCTCCGTGATCTTCTGCCCGGGGTTCGTGAAGATCTTCTCGGTCCGGTCGTGCTCGACCAGCCTGCCCAGCATGAAGAAGGCGGTGAAGTCGGAGACGCGGGCGGCCTGCTGCATGTTGTGGGTGACGATGACGATCGTGTAGTCGCCGCTTCAGCTCGTAGATCAGCTCCTCGATCTTGCTGGTGGCGATCGGGTCGAGCGCCGAGCAGGGCTCGTCCATGAGCAGCACCTCGGGCTCGACGGCCAGCGCCCGCGCGATGCACAGCCGCTGCTGCTGCCCGCCGGAGAGGCCCAGCGCGGACGTATCGCAGCCGGTCCTTGACCTCGTCCCACAGGGCCGCCCGCCGCAGCGCCTTCTCGACGCGCTCGGGCATCTCGGAGCGGGGACACATCCCGTTGATCTTGAGCCCGTAGGCCACGTTCTCGAAGATCGACTTCGGGAACGGGTTCGGACTTCTGGAAGACCATCCCGACCCGGCGGCGCAGGTCCACGACGTCGACGCCCTGGCCGTAGATGTCCTGGCCGTCGAGCAGCACGTCGCCCTCGACCCGCGTGTCCGGGATGATGTCGTTCATCCGGTTCAGGCAGCGCAGGAACGTGGACTTGCCGCAGCCCGACGGCCCGATGAAGGCCGTGACCGTCTTCTCGGGGATCTGCGAGCGAGATGTCCCACAGGGCCTGCTTCGGCCCGTACGAGAAGTTGAGCTTGGTCGACTGCATGCGGAGCTTGCGCCCGGCCGTCGCTGCCGCCGGCGCCCGCGCCGCCCGGAGAGCCCGCCAGGATCGGCGGCGGATCTGCATGTCGCTCACCACGGTATCGCTCATGTGCGATGCATCCTTTCGAGCCGCCGTGTCACGACCCGCGCCAGCACGGAGAAGATGAAGACGAACGCGACGAGCACCAGCGCCCCGGCCCAGGCCTGGCGATGCCAGTCGTCGTAAGGCGAGATCGGCGTAGGTGAAGATCTGCACCGGCAGCGACGCGATCGGCTGATCGAGGCGCGTCGGACAGAACCGGTTGTTGAACGCGGTGAAGAGCAGCGGCGCCGTCTCCCCCGCGATGCGGGCGAGCGCCACGAGGATGCCCGTCATGATCCCGGGCAGGGCCGCCGGGACGCATCACGGAGAACGCGGCCCGGGCGCGCGTCGCCCCGAGAGCGAGCGAGCCTTCGCGCAGGCTGCCGGGCACGAGGTTCAGGAGCTCCTCGGTCGTGCGCGTGATGATCGGGATCATCATGAACGCCGAGCGCCACGCCCGCCGGCGAGCGCCGAGAAGTGCTTGCACGGGAAGCACGACGAGGCGCGTACGCGAAGATGCCGATGACGATCGACGGCACGCCGTTCAGGACGTCGGCGCGTGAAGCGCACGAGCGCGCCGAAAGGCGTCGTGCCGTACTCGGAGAGATAGACGCCGGCGACGATGCCGACCGGGAACGCCGATCGCCGAGGCGATGCCGATCAGGTACGAGCGTGCCGACGATCGCGTTGGCCATGCCGCCGCCGGGCTCGCCGACGGGCTTCGGCATCTTCGTGAAGAAGTCCCAGTTCGAGGCGAGGAGAATCCCCGCTGCAGGACGTAGACGAAGACGAAGAAGAGCGGCACGAGCGCCACGCACGCACCGCCGCCGCCGCAGAGGAACACGACGAGCCCCGAGAGGACCTTGCGCCGGGCGGTGAGGTTCATGCCGCCGCCTTCGGCGCCTTGAAGGCCATCGTCCCGACCGGCCCGGGCGTCCTGGCCTTTACGCTCGCGCGTGACGCTCCAGATGAGCAAGCGCGACAGCGCGTTGATGATGAGCGTGATGACGAAGAGCACGAGGCCGATCTCGATGAGGGCGGAGAGATAGAGGTCGTCGGCGGCCTCGGTGAACTCGTTGGCGATGACGGCGGCCATCGTGTACTGGGGCTTGAAGAGCGACGCGGTGACCTGCGGGTTGTTGCCGATGACCATCGTCACCGCCATCGTCTCGCCGACCGCGCGTCCGAGGCCGAGGATGACGGCGCCGATGATGCCCGTCGCGCCCGAAGCGCAGCGCCGCCTGGATGGCCTCCCAGCGCGTCGCGCCGAGGGCGTAGGCCGGCCTCGCGCTGCGTGTACGGCACGGCCTTCAGGACCTCGCGGGCGACCGACGACGTGAACGGAATGACCATGACCGCCAGGATGAGCGCGGCGGCCCCCATGCCGACGCCGAGGGGCGGCCCGGAAAAGAGCGGGATCTTCCGCATCCAGTCCGGGGTCGCGACCTGGAGCTGTCGCACGAGCGGCACCAGCACGAAGACTCCCCAGAGGCCGTAGACGATCGACGGGATCGCGGCCAGCAGCTCCGTCAGGAAGGCCAGCGGCGTGCGCAGCGCCTTCGGCGACAGCTCGGAGAGGAAGATCGCGATGCCGAGGGCGATCGGCGTCGAGATGAGCATCGCGAGCAGCGACGAGTAGAGAGTGCCCCAGATGAACGGCAGCGCGCCGAACTCGCCCGAGACCGGATCCCAGGTCTTCCCGGTCCAGAACTTGAAACCGAACTTCGCGATCGAGAGGTGCGAGGTCCGGAAGAGCTCCCAGAAGATGCCGGCCACCAGCAGCACGACGAGGAGCGCGAAAAACCCCGTCCCCAGCCGGAAGCCGCGGTCGTCGGCGCTCCGGCGAGAGGACGGGGTCTTCATGATGCTCGTCTCCCGGGCGGCTAGAGCGAGATGCGCTTCAGGGCTTCCATTTCCAGCGCGACGACCTCCTGGGGCAGCGGCGCGTAGTCGAGGTCCTTCGGTGTACTTCTGGCCCTCGGTCAGCGCCCACTTCATGAAGTCCACCATGATCTTCGCCTTCTTCTTGTCGCTCGGCTTCTCGTAGTACAGAAGCCACGTGAACGACGAAATCGGGTACGCCCCCTTGCCCGGAGCGTTGGTGATCGAGACGCGGAAGTCCTTGGGCATGGCCTTGGCGGCGGCCGCGGCCGCCGCCGTCACCGAGTCGAGCGTCGCGCTGACGAACTCCCCGTCGAAGTTCTGCACCGAGCCATAGTCGATCTTGTTCTGCTTGGCGTAGACGAGCTCGACGTAGCCGATCGAGCCCGGCGTCTGCTTGACGAGGCCGGCGACGCCCTCGTTGCCCTTGCCGCCCACGCCCACCGGCCAGTTGACCGAGGTTGCCACGCCGACGGTCTTCTTGAAGTCGGGCGAGACCTTCGAGAGGTAGTCGACCAAGATGTAGGTGGTGCCCGGATCCGTCGGAGCGGTGCGCCACCGTGATGTCCGTGCCCGGAAGCTTGACGCCGGGATTCAACGCCGCGACGGCCGGGTCGTTCCACTTGGTGATCTTGCCCATGATAGATGTCGGCGAGAACCTTGCCCGAGAACTTCAGCGGCGTGTCCACGCCCGGGATGTTGTAGATCGGCACGACCGCGCCGAGGACCGTCGGCAGGTGGAGAATCGCTCCCGGCGCGGCGAACTGCTGCGTCCGAGGTCATCGGACCGTCGGTCGCGCCGAAGAACACCGTCTGGTCGGTGAGCTGCCGGATGCCGCCGCCCGAGCCGATCGACTGGTAGTTGATCTCCACCTCGGGGTGGAGCTTGTTGTATTCGGAGAACCACTTCGAGTAGATCGGGTACGGGAACGTCGCTCCCGCGCCGTTGATCTGAACCGTCTGGGCCTGCGTGGTCGCCGCCGGAAGCGCCAGGAGGGCGCCGATAGCCGCGAGCAGGAATCGAGTCGCTTTCATCGTTTCTCCTCGCTCACGAACATGAAGTTCGGACGTTAAATCGACGTGAAACTGCTGTTAACTAGAAGTTGAAGAGCGTGAAAAGCCCGAGGCTCTCCTCGGTCGGCTTCGAGTTGGGAGCTCCCATGTAGCGGAGCTGCTCCCACTTGAGCATCACCGCGGCCGCCACGCCGGCCTTCGTGACCGGGAACCAGTAGGCCGGGCCGACGATCAGGCGCTGTTTGTTCGCGCCCCTCAAAGTGTCCGGCGTGACGCGGTCCCACCGGATGAGCGCCTCGAGGCCGCAGGTGGGCAGCCGGGGCGTGGCCCAGATCGAATATCCATCCCCATCCACTCTCGTCACCGCCGCCGTGGTCTGGTCCTTGTACTTGTCGTACTGGAAGCCGAAGTTGATGTACGGATTCTCGAACGTGAGCATGCCGATGATGCGCTCCTTCTTCGCGCCGATCGCATAGTGGTCGGCGTCGTAGAAGCCGGACAGGCGCAGGCCCTTGATGACGGAAACCATGGGCAACGGGCGAAGGGTCCCGCGGACCTGGAACGACATCTGCGAGTCGACATCCTGCACGGCCGTGTAGCCGTTGCCGTTGTAGACGCCGGCATGAATGTCGCCGAAGTTCTCGGGGGCGTTCCAGTGGACGGAGCCGCCGAGGTCGGACGAAGTCAGGGCACCTTCCCGGTCGGACAGGACCGTGCCCGCGAACCGGTAACGGTAGATGCCTTCCTCGAAGTCGATCCAGGGCGTCTGCTGGAGCCCGAGACGGAACCAGGAGCCTTTCGTCGTGAAGTCGCTGAAGTTGAGCTGCCCGTAGGCGTACTTGAGCCGGTAGCCGAGCGTCCCGCTGAGGCCCGGGACGTTCGCGCCGGCCACCTGGCCCACGCGCACGACGTCGGGCGTGATCCGGAACTGAATGAGGTGATTGATCTGGCCGGTCACGTTGATGTACGCGCGGGTGAGGTTGAACGCGTTGGGATGGACCTGGTCGCCGTCCGTGCCCGTGACCGTCGGCTCCTGCACGTAGGTGTAGTCCGCGAAGATCGTTCCGCCCACGCTGACCGACGGCGTGTCGTCCGGTGGCGTGTACCCTGCGGCCACCGTGACCTGCGCCCGAGCTCCGTCGGCCGACCCGAGCATGAGTAGGACCGTCGCGCACGCCCCGAGGAAATATCCGAACCTGTGCTTCATGGTTGCTCTTCCTCCTCTATTGAGCCGCGAGTTTTAGCGGCCGTCGTCAACGGAAGAGGAAGCCTCTGTAAAATCGCCGTGAAGCGGCGGCCGTCGCGGTGACCCTCAGTTCGGGAACGTCGCGCGAATAACCTCGTCGGAGATTCCAGCCTTCTTCCAGTCGATGATCTCCTCGGCCGTCAGCGGCGCCCGCAGGCGATTGGCGCGAACATAGGAGACGATCACGTCGTTGCCGATTCCCTCCTTCTGCAAGGCCAGGATCTTCTCCTTCAGTTCCGCAGATCCCACGGTGCCCGCGGCGGCGCGGGGCGCCGGCGTTGGCGCGGGAATCGGTGCGCCCGCTGCCACGGAGGCCGGAGTCGGGGATTTCTTCTTCAGCTCCCATCGGAAGACGGCCGTGTTCGACGGCTGCGGCGCCGTCGAGAGCTCGGCGAGCGCGCTCGGGTCGCACGCGTAAGAATTGAAGGTCACCTTGTACCAGCTCTGCGATTGGTCCATGCAGCCCTGCGACTTGTCTCCGACCGGGCAGTCGGTCTTCGGAAGGTCCTTGAAGCGGTAGGAGCGCAGGTACAGGATGTTCCCGCCGTGCGCGGCCGTCTGGTTGCGCTGTGCGAGGTAGGGATCGCTGATCTCGCGGGCCTCCTGCTCCTGGTCGATAGGTCCCCAAGTCTCGAGAAGCCGGCAACCGTCGGGCAGCGGCGGCGCCGGCTGGTCCGCCGCCGAGACGTCGGCCTGATAGACCTTCACCTGCTTGCCCGCCGGTGTGAGCGACGCGCAGGCGGCCGCGAGGCCCGCGAGCGCGAGGACCATGATCTTTCTCATCGAGTGTTCCTTCCTTTCCGAGGATTCCCGGCGGATTCTATCCGCCCAAAAAAAGGGCCCCGATCGCTCGGGGCAGATGGAGGGGTCGTGCGACGCAGTGCGCCAGAGCCTCCGCGCCCGCGTTAAGACGCGCGTGCCGCCACGTCAACTTCCTGTAAAGAAATCGCTCCGACGCGGGCACGCACGCGCGACTCTTTGGCGATACGATCGCGCCCGTGATCCGGATCGAGTTCGTCGAGCGGGAGGAGGACGGGCCGGCGCCGGCGCCTGGGGCGCCGGACGCGCCGCCGACCGCGGACGCGAGAGCGCTTGCGGCCGTCGAGGCGGCGCTCTCCGACCTGCTCGCCGCGGCGATCCCGGACGATCCGCCGCGGGCCGGGAAGCCGGACCCCGCGCCGAGCGGCAGCGACGGGAAACCGCGACGACGGCGGACGCGCCGGAGGCTGACGGCGCCGCGGGGCGTGCCCCTGCGTGAGGCGCTCCTGCGCGCCTTCGCGCGGATCGTCTCCGTGGCGCGCGGGACCCTCCGCCACGTCGAGCGCGATCCCGAATCGGCCCTCCACGACTTCCGCAAGTCGATCCGGCGGGCGCGCGCGCTCGTGTCCCTCCTGCGTCCCGCCCTCGGCCGGACGGCGGCGCGGGGACTCGCCGGCGAGCTGCGGCGGGCGTTCCAGGCCACGGGGCCCCTGCGGGACGCGGACATCCTGATCGCCACACTGCGGTCGGTGGCATCGGACGACCCGGCCCTCCCGGCGATCGAGCGGCGGCTCGAGGACGAGCAATCCGGCGACGGCTCGCGCGCCGCCGAGGCGCTCGCGGATGGCGGCCGCATACTCAAGCCGTTGCCCGACGTGCTGCGCGTGACCCTCCCCGCGGACTTCTCGATGGACGACCTGGCCCGCGGGCTGGCGCGCAGCTGGCGCCGGGCGCGGGCCGCGCTCGAGCGGGCCGAGGCGACCCGGGCCGATCCCGACTTTCACGAGTGGCGCAAGCGAGCCAAGGAGACCCGCTACCAGATCGAGCTGCTCGCGTCCTCGGGCAGCCCGGCCCTGCGGCGCCGGGAGAAGACCTTCGCGGCGCTCGCCGAAGAGCTCGGCAAGATTACGGACTTGATCGTCCTCCAGGCGTCGCTGGCGGAACGGCAGAAGGCCGGCGCCATTCCGGAGGCACCCGCGCTCGCCGAGAACATCCATGCCGCGATCGCCGCCGGCGCCGCCGAGCGCATCGAGCAAGGACGGGAGATCTTCGCCGAATCGCCCGCGGACTTCGCGCGCCAGGTCCTCGCCGAACGGGGCTAGGGCCGCGCGGCGGCGAGGCGCCGCATCCAGTCGTGCATTCCCGGCAGGTCGTCCACGATCACGCATCCGCCGGGCGGGTGGCTTCGGCGCGCGCCGGCGCCGCCCACGAGGATCGGCACCCCCGCCGGAATCGCGCGGCGCAGCTCCTCGAGCTGATCCCGCGACCGGGGCCCTCCCGTCGAGACCGAGATGCTGATGCCCACGGCCGACGCGCGCCGCGAGCGGAACGCCGCGACGATCTCGGCCACCGGCGTGTCCGTCCCGAGCACGTGCGGCTGAAGCCCCGCGAACGCGGCGGCGAACGCCGCCATCTGCAGGCCCAGGCCGTGCTGCTCTCCCGCGAATGCCGCCAGCGTGATGCGCGGCCCCGCGGCGCTGCGCTCGAACGGCATGCGGGTCGCCCGCAGCACGTCCTCGAGACGCTCCGAGAAGAGGTGCTCGTGATGGATTCCAAGCTCCCCGCGCGACCAGGCGTCTCCGACCTCGCCGACCATCGGGACGACCCGCGCGCGGAGAAACTCGAGCGGGCCGAGGGCCGCGGCGTCTGCGAGCAGCGCCGACGCGAGCTCCTCGCCCTTGTGCGCGCGGACGAGCCCCATCAGCGACTTCAGGGCCGTCGGCCGTCGCGCGTCGCCCGGAGAGTCGGCGCCCCGCTCCGTCAGGAGAGACTCGAGCCTTGGAACGGCGAGAGGCACGACCTGGCCCGCGCGGTGGCCACGGGCCAGAGCATCCGAAATCCGGCGCAGGCGCCTCACGTCGGCCGTCGAGTAGAAGCGGTGTCCCGAGGGCTTGCGCTGCGGCACGGGAAAGCCGTAGCGCTTCTGCCACACCCTCAGGGTGTCGGGCGAGAAGCCGGTGGCCCTGGCTACCGCCCCGATCGAGAGTCGCGGCTCGGATCCGGGCGTTTCGCTCTCCGGATGCTGCATGTCCGTCCGCTCCTTTCCGGAAAGAAGAGGAGGGAGCGAGGCGCCGGCGGCCTCAGCGCCGAGGCGACGATCCGAACCGCGGGGCACGGCAGCGGAGCCGCCCGAGGAGCCCGAAACCGACCTCGCCTCGCTCATGGCTTGTCTAGATATATAACTGGACGAACTGCGTCAAGCACTCCTAGAGCTTCGGCCAGAACTCCCGGCGCAAGTGCCTTTTTAATCTGCCCCTTACAGCCACCCGCTGCCCGTCGGATAGCTCGACAAACCAGTTCCGTCGTGTCGCCGCCGGCTGGTCGTACCGTCTTCACACTCCGCGCCGGCGCCGGTGGTACCCTGCCGTCTTCTTGGCGAGGGAATCGAGATGAGCGAGGTTCAATTCATTGGCGGGACCCCCACGCCCGACGACCGGCTGGAGGACCACTCGCTCTACTTCAACCGCGAGATCTCCTGGCTCGCGTTCAACCGGCGAGTCCTCGAGGAAGCGCTCGACCCGAACTGGCCGCTGCTCGAGCGCATGAAGTTCCTCGCGATCTTCCACTCGAACCTCGACGAGTTCTTCATGATCCGCGTGTCGGGACTGCACGAGCAGCTCGAGGCCTCGGTCGCCGAGCGAAGCGCCGACGGACTGGCGGCCCCGGAGCAGCTGCGCCTCATCCGCGAGCTGGTCGTCCGCGACGCGGGCCTCGCCATGCGAACACTGAAGAACGACCTGCAGCCCAAGCTCGCCGAGGCCGGCGTGCGCATACTGGGATGGGAGGAAATCGAGCCGGAACGTCGCAAGGAGCTCTCGGCCTACTTCGACAGTGTCGTCTTCCCCGTCCTGACTCCCCTCGCGTTCGATCCCGCCCATCCGTTTCCGTTCGTCTCGAACCTCTCGCTGTCCCTGGCGGTCGAGCTTTCCGAGAAGAAGGAAAAACGCGCCGCCTTCGCCCGGGTGAAGGTCCCGGCGTCGCTGCCCCGCTTCGTTCCCGTCCCCGGGGCCGCAGGAAAGGCGCTCGAGTTCGTCCTGCTCGAAAAGGTCGTCGAGGCGAATCTCGATCGCCTCTTTCCGGGGATGGAGATCCTCGGCGCCTCGGCCTTCCGCGTGACACGCGACGCGGACATCGAGATCCGCGAAGACGAGGCCGGGGACCTGCTCCACAACGTGGCCGAGAACGTGCGCCGTCGGCGCTTCGGCGCGGCGATTCGTCTCGAGGTCGAGGAGAGATGCCCGGAGACCGTGCGCGAGCTTCTGCGCACCGAGCTCGAGCTCGAGGCCGACGACGTGTACGCCGTCGACGGCCCCCTCGGCGCCGCGGACCTGATCTCGGTCCTGAAGCTCGACCTCCCGCAGCTCAAGGACGCCCCGTATCTGGCGTCGTCGCGAACGATCTTCGATCCGCCCGTCGACATCTTCGAGACGATCCGCAAGGGAGACGTCCTCCTGCACCAGCCGTACGACTCGTTCGATCCCGTGCTGCGGTTCCTGGAGGCGGCCGCGACCGACAAGGACGTCCTCGCGATCAAGATGACGCTGTACCGGACCGGGACGGACTCGCCGATCGTCGCCGCGCTCGCGGCAGCGGCCGAGAACGGCAAGCAGGTGGCCGTGCTCGTCGAGCTCAAGGCGCGGTTCGACGAGGAGAACAACATCCAGTGGGCCCGCTCCCTGGAGCGCGCGGGCGTCCACGTGGCCTATGGCGTGGGGGGCCTGAAGACGCACGCCAAGATCACCCTCGTGGTGCGCCGAGAGGGGACGGCGATGCGGCGCTACGTGCACGTCGGCACGGGCAACTACAACCGCGTGACCGGCCGGATCTACACGGATCTCGGCCTCTTCACGGCGCGGGCCGACTTCGGCCACGACGCCTCCGAGCTCTTCAATTTCCTGACGGGCTTCTCCCGCAAGACGAAGTACCGCAAGCTCGTCGTGGCGCCGACCGCCCTGCACGAGAAGGTCCTCGGGCTCATCGAACGCGAGACCGAAAAGCCGCGGGAGGGAAAGCCCGCTTCCATCGTCGCCAAGATGAACGCGCTCGTCGACCCGACGGTCATCCGCGCGCTGTACCGAGCCTCCGCGGCGGGCGTGCCGATCGTCCTCTCCGTGCGCGGGATCTGCTGCCTGCGCCCGGGCGTTCCCGGCGTGTCGGAGAACATCCGAGTCTCGAGCGTCGTCGGTCGGTTCCTCGAGCACAGCCGCGCGTTCTCGTTCGGCGTCGGCGACGAGGAGGAGATCTTCATATCGAGCGCCGACTGGATGCCCCGAAACTTCTACCGGCGCGTGGAGATCATGACGCCGGTTCTCGACGAGAAGGCCCGCGAAAGGATCCGCGTGGAGGTCCTCGAGCCGATCCGGTCCGACAACTGCCGGGCCCGCGATCTTCAGAGCGACGGCGAGTACGTGCGGCGCCGTCCGGCTCGCGGGGAGACCCCCTGTGACCCCCAGCAGGATCTCCTCGAGAAGCTTCTGCGCCGCGGTTTGAAGGCTGTTCCGGCCCTGTAGCGATCGCTACGCGGCGGGACGCAGGATCCGGGTATCCCGCCCGATGACGAGAGGTCGCCCCCGCCACGACACCGCGCGGCCCGTCAGGCCCGCGACATAGACGGCCGCTGCCCCGAGATCGCGCGCTCCCAGCAGGGCCCAGTCGCGCGGCGAGAGCGGCCGGCCGGCGCGGGAGGCGACGGCGCCTTCCGCGGCGTAACGGAGGGCGAGCAGGATCGCCGCCGGAACCGTCGCTCCCGCAAGCGCCGCGGCGATCGCCCACGGCAGCGGGCCGGAGAACATCTCTCCGAGGTAGAGGGCGCCGCCGAGCCGCCGGCGCATCATCGCCCAGCGGCGATGCCGGCCCCACACCGCCCGCGCGGATTTCCGGACCTCGACCGTGTCGAGGACGTCGGCGGAGAGCACGACGCGGTAGCCCGCCCGACGCACCTCGCGGCCGAGCAGGTAGTCCTCGGCGAGATAGTTCTGGAGAGCCGGAAAGCCCCCGATCACCTCGAGCGCGGTGCGGGAGACCAGGATCGATTTGCCGACGACGCAGGGCATCCGGAGCACGCTCGACACGGCCGCGATTCCCGGCTGCAGGCAGCCGTTGAGGTAGAGGGCTTCGAGGCGCGAGGCCACGCTCTCGGCGCCCGTCGCCGCGAAGAGGTGCGACACCAGGCCAACCCTCGGGTCCGCGAACGGCGAAACGGCCCGGGCCAGAAAGTCCGGCCGGACCACCACGTTGCCGTCGGCCGAGAGCACGAGGCGGTGCCGCGCCCGGCCGAGAGCCGCCGCGAGACGATCGACCTTGGCGTTTCCCCCGGCGTCCCGCGCGTCGAACACGAAGGACGTCGGGACCCGGGGGTGCCGATCCGCGACCCGGCGCGCGACCGGGTAGGCGGGATCGCGATCCGAGGCGAAGGAGAAGACGATCTCGTAGCGCGCGTAATCGAGCCGGAAGAAAGATTCGAGGCTCTCTTCCAGACGTTCGTCGAGCCCGCAGAGCGGCTTCAGGATGGAGACCGGCGGCGCAAAGCCCGGGACCGGCTCGCCGCGCGCCACCTTTCGAAGCCGCAGCAGCGCCGCCGCCGCGACCAGGTACACGACAGTCGACGCAGCGAGACCGCCGAGGGCGACGGCGGCCCAGAGGCCGCTCACGCCGACACTGCTTCCTCGGGGGTCAGCCGCAGGACGCCGATCCCGGTCCCGCGCCGCAGGGAAGCCAGCACGCCCGCGCGCGACTTCTCCGCGTTCAACAGCGTCTTCCACGCGTAGAGGTGCTCCGGCCGGTGGAAGTCGCTGTTGGCGATGTGCGGCAGGCTCTCGCGCGAGATGACCGGGTAGAGCTCCCACCGGCAGCCGACCTCCCAGAGGTCCAGCAGATCCGCGACGAACTTGCGCCGGTTCCAGAGGTACCAGGTGTTCGCGAACCACTCGCTCATCTCGTGCGGGTGACAGGCAACCGATACGGCGCCCCGCGCGCGAATCTGCTTGATCATGTCGAGGGGATCGCCGTCCGCGCTCAGGAACTCGTCGAGACCGAGGGCGAGCACGTGGACGGAGGTGTGCCGGTTTATCGTGTTGCGCGTCATCTCGGCGCCCGGCAGGACGAGCATCCCGTACGTGCTCCAGGCGCGCTCGGCCTCCCGATCGATCTCGTCGGCGTAGCGCTTCCAGCTCTCCGGATTCAGGCTGTTGCCGATGCGGTGCGCCACCTTCCCGAGGCCGCTGTCCTGGTTGACGATGTGGTCGGTGATAGCGATGACGTCGTGGCCCGACTGCCCGAACATGTCCACGACCTTCGGCAGCGGCAGGACGCCGTCCGAGTAGGTGGTGTGGATGTGAAAGTCACAGAGCAGCATGTTCTGGCGCCGATCGAATTGTCGGCGGCGCGCGAGAAGATCGCGCGTGGAAGGCGAAAATGCGCGGCCAAAGCGCCGTAAGAACGGCGTGAAGACCGCGGGCGGCGCAGGTCAGTGCGCGGCGGGCCGGGCGTGGCGTCCCTGGAGCAACGTCACCGGCAGCCGGCCGAGGCGCCGGGGCACGATCGGGGACGGGCCGCGCGAACGGTGCGGCCGATAGGTCGACTGCCACCACTCGATCCACCGGCGGCGGGCGTCGGTGGGAGAGACCACGCCCTCGAGGTGATACGCCTTGAGGTCCGCCGCCTTCACTTCCGCTGCTTTCGCGGAGGGCGAAAAGACTACATGGACCGGCAGCGAAACGTCGCCGCGCAGCGCGAAGGGGAACCAGTAACGCTCGGCGTCCGTCGCGAGACGGAGGTCCTTCGAGAAGCCCGACAGCGGCACGGACCGTTCCGGCGTCAGCTGAGCGACCGGCATCCAGCCCGGCGACTTCAGCTCGACGTCGTGACGCCGGCCGCACTCGCAGCGTATCTCGCGATGTGGCCCGGAGCCCACGGCGTCGCGAAACTCGAGCGGCCGACCGCACTCGCAAAAACCGATCGGAAGTCGAGCGTGCATGGCCCGCAGACTAGGTGGGGCATGTGAAGAGAATGTGAAGTTTCGGGAATCCCGATGCGAGGAGGCCGGGCGGGCGATAATCCGGCCGTGCGGGGCCTGCCCGACTACCACGTGCACACCTTTCGCTGCGGCCACGCCGGCGGGGCCACGCGCGACTTCGTGCTCCGGGCGATCGAACGGGGCCTCCTGGAGATCGGGTTCACGGACCACATTCCCCTGTATTTCCTGCCGGAGGAGCGCCGCGACCCGAAACTCGCGATGCGGGAAGAGCAGTTCGACGGCTACCTCCGGGAGATCGAGGAGCTGCGGGAGGAGTTCTCGGGCCGGATTGCTGTGCGCCTGGGGCTCGAGGCCGACTATGCGGAGGGCCGCGAGGAGGACCTTGCGCGGTGGCTGTCCCGCGCCGACTGGGACGTCGTTCTCGGGTCCGTGCACTGGGTCGCGGGCGACTGGATCGACGACCCTTCCCGCTCGCCGGCCCGGTTCGCGCGCGAAGGGACGGAGGCCCTCTACGACGAGTACTACCGCCTGCTCGCGAAGGCGGCCCGGACGGGACTCTTCGACGTCCTGACGCATTTCGACCTGCCGAAGAAACACGGCCATCGGCCGGTGGCGCCGCGCCGGGCGGCGGAGGACGCGGCCATCGCGGCCGTGCGCCAGTCCGGCGCCGCCGTCGAGATCTCGTCGGCGGGACTGCGCAAGCCCGTCGGCGAGGCGTACCCGGAGGAGACGCTTCTCGCGCGCATCGTCGCCGCCGGCATCCCGGTGACGTTCTCCTCGGACGCGCACGCGCCGGCGGAAGTCGGCTTGGGCTACGACCGGACGCTCGCCCTCGCGCGCGCCGCGGGCGTCCGCGAATTCGTCACCTTCGAGAAGCGGCGGAAGATGCCCCGGCCGCTGCCCCTGTGAAACGCCGGCCGAGCTCGGCGAAGAGGTCCGCGGAAGGACGCCGCCGCCGCGCGAAGGTCGCATAATCGACCTCGAATAAGCCGAACCGGGGGCGAAAGCCCTCGAGCCACTCGAAGTTGTCGATGAGGGACCAGTAGAAGTACCCCTCGATCTTCGCGCCGGCGGCGATGCGATGCGCCAGCACCAGCGTGTGCTCGCGCAGGAAGTCGCGCCGCAGGGAGTCGTCGCGGGTGGCGATGCCGTTCTCCGTGACGATGACGGGCCGCCCGGCCGCCTCGGCCTGCCGCAGCACCCGGTCGAACCCGTGTGGGTGGATTTCCCAGCCCATATCGGTGAGGCCGCGGGACTCCGGATCCCGGTAGAGGAACTGACCAACCGCGCCAGGCACGCCGCGGAAGCGGATGTGGACGCGGCTGTAGTAATTCACTCCCACGAAATGGTTCGACGCCGGAAGGCCTTCGACGCGGAATCGCGCGCGGCCCGCGCCCGGAAACGACCAGTCCATGTCGCCCGTCGCGATCGCCTCGAGCAGGGCCAGGTTGTAGAGGCGCTCGCCCTGATTCGCGAGGCGCCGGTCGAGCGAGCTGGTCCGGCGGTCGGGCGCGAACTCGAGCATGTTGTGGGCGATGCCCACGCGCGCTCCCGGGCAGCGGGCCGCGACGACGTCGGCCGCCTCGACGTGCGCCCGCAGGAGGTTCTCGAGGGCCCTCGCCGCGGCGTCGAAACGGGTCTGCCCGGGGGGGATGAGTCCGCCGAGGTAGCCGCCGAGAAGAAACACGATGGGCTCGTTCAGGGTGACCCAGAGGCGCACATGGGGGCCGAGGGCCTCCGCCACGACGGCAGCGTATCGCCGGAAGCTGGCGACGCACTCCCGGTTTTCCCAGCCGCCCGCCGCCCAGAACCAGCGGGGGTGCGTGTAGTGGTGCAGCGTGACGACCGGCTCGATCCCGAGCCGAACGAGCGAGTCCACGCGCCGCCTTTCGACGGCGAGGACCTCGTCGGCGAACATTCCGGACTCCGGCTCGACGGCGCTGCGCTCGATGGAGAGCCGGTAGGCATTGGCGCCGATCGAACGGAGCAGGTCGAAGTCCGAGCGCCAGCGCTCCCGGTGCCCCGAGGCCAGGCCGCAGCGCTCCTCCCGCGCCTTGAGCCGGCCCTGCCCCTCCCACTCGGTCCAGTCGTTCTCGGCCGCTCCCTCCACCTGGTAGGAGGACGTGGCGACGCCCCAGAGGAAGGAGGGTGTCATCATCGGGAAACCCCGGGGAGGTCGAAGGCAGGAGACGGGAGGCGGGAGGCAGGCGGCTACGGTCCCGCCTCCCTCATCCTGCCTACCGCCTCCCGCTCGCGGTCGTCAGGGCAGCTCCGCCGCATGGTGCTTCACCCAGCGCGCCTCGGCCATGAAGATCGTGTCCTCGCAGATGTTGGTGGCGAGGTCGCCGACGCGCTCGAGATTCTTGGAAATCGAGATGAGCTCGATGCAATAGGTCGTCAGCGCCGGGTACTCGGCGATGTAGGTCAGGAGCTCCCGGATGATCGAGACGTTCTTCTCGTCCAGGATGTCGTCCTTCTTGATCACGCGCTTGGCGAGATCGGCGTCGCGGTTGACGAACGCGTCGAGCGACTGCTTGAGCATGGACATGGCGACCTCGGCCATGTAGGGGATGTCGATGAACGGCTTGAACGGCCGCTGTCCGGCCAGCCGCTCCGCGCCCTCGGCGATGTTCACCGCGTGGTCGCCGATCCGCTCCAGGTCGTTGTTGATCTTGAGCGCCGCGATCAGCAGGCGCAGGTCTACGGCGACGGGCTGCTGGAGCGCGAGCAGGGCGATCGCCGACTCCTCGATCCCCATTTCCATCCGGTCTATCTCCTCGTCGGCCGCGATGACGTGGCGCGCCTTCTCGGCATCCATCTCCGTCAGGGCCTCGATCGCCCCGTGGATCTGACGCTCCACCTCGCCTCCCATCAGGATGAGCTGGCGCCGAACGCCCTCGAGCTGCTCGGAAAAATGCTCTTTCACGTCGTTCTCCTGCTCCGTTGCGTTGCTAGTTCCAGAGGGCTTCGGCCGACAGGATCTCGAGGTCCTTCTGATGGACCGCCTCGTCGCTGCCGGCGGGCACGGCGCGAAGAGCCACGCCGCGATCGAAGACCCGCTCGAAGAGGTTCGCCTTCTTGCGCGCGGCGTCGAGCTCGGGCTCGCAGTCGGTCCGGGCGCTCGCCTCGAGCTCGATCCGGCGCGACCGGACGCGGCACGTCACGCCGGTCACGACCTGGCGGTGGCTGCGGTCGAGCCCGTCCGCGATTCGGAGGATGGCGGCGAGCTTTTCGACGGCGACCTGCAGGTAGGGATTCAGCCGCCGCCAGTTCTCGTGCGAGTCCCGCGGGCGGCCTCCCTTGTGGTAGCGCGCGAGCGACGCGAGCACCTCGATCTCGTCGGCCGAGAAGCCGGTCAGGTCGCCGTGGGTGATCAGATAGTAGGAATGCCGCTGGTGCTTCGCGTATCCGATGTAGCAGCCGATGTCGTGCAGGAGCGCCCCATACTGGAGCCATTCGCGCTCGGTGGCGGTCAGCTGGTGCAGGGCATGGGTTTGGTCGAAGATCTCGAGGGCCAGGCGCGCCACGTGGGCGGCGTGCAGGACCTCGGCGTTTCCGCGGCGCAGCAGGCGGTCCACGCTGCGCGCGCGCATGTCCCGGTTGACCGGAACGCGCGTCTCGCCGTGGCGGGCCACGTAGTCGAGCAGCAGCCCCTCGCGCAGGCCCCGCTCGCCCACGACGATCGCGTCCGCCCCGGTGCGCTTGAGGATCCAGGAGAGGAGAAGGCCTCCCGGCACGGCGATGTCCCGCCGGCGGGGATCGAGCCCCGGCACGCGCAGCTTCTCCTTCTCGCTCGTTCGCTGCAGGAGGCGGTTCACCTTCTTCAGCGCCGCGCGGGTGAGGGTCCGGTGGCCCGTCGGGTTGGGCTCGCGCCCGAGGACGGCGGCCTCGTGGACGAAGGAGAGCGACTGGATCGTGCCCGAGGAGCCCACGCAGGTCTTGAAGCCCTTCTTGCGCACGGCCTGGACCGCCCGCTTGGCCACGGCACGGATGGCCTTCTTCATGTCCTTGATGTCCCCGTCCGACGGCGGGTCGTTCTTCGCGTGGCGGTCGGCCAGGCGGACGACGCCGAGCGGCAGGCTTTCCGTCAGCAGCACGCGGGACCCGTTGGAGACGACGAACTCGGTAGAGCCGCCGCCGATGTCCACCAGGAAGAGGGGATCGCTGGAGGCCGGAAACTCGCTGCGAACGGCGAGATTGATGAGGCGCGCCTCCTCCTCCCCCGAAATCACGTCGACCCGTAGACCGGTCCGCTTCTTGACGGCCGCGACGAAATCGTCCGAGTTCTTGGCCTCGCGCACGGCACACGTGGCCACGGTCCGCACGACCTCGGCGCCGGAACCCGAGGCGAGCTTGGCCAGGTGCTCGACCGTGGAGGCGCCGGCTTCGATCGCCTCCGGCGTGAGCAGGCCGGTCCGGAGCGTCTCGCTGCCCAGACGCACCATCGCCTTCTCGCGCAGCACCACGTCCATCGTGCCGTCCTCTTCGAGGTTGGCCACGAGCAGCTTGATGCTGTTGGTGCCGATATCGATGGCCGCCAGGGTCTTCATGGAAGGCCCAGTCTCCCGCGTCGGCGGCGGGACTTCGTGAAGGCCGTTTGAAGAGAACGTGAAGTGATTTTCCTCCCGACCGATCTCTATAATAGCCCGCCAGTGAAAGAAACGGGACCTCTCTGGAAACTCCGCCTCCGGGAGCTCGAGACGGCGCGCAAGACCCTGAAGCGCGCGGACCCCGGAGGCGTCGAAGGGCTGCGCCTCGCCCTGCGCGGCGTCGCTTCCACGGCGCGGGCGCTCGGCCGCGTCGCGGTCGCGCGCAGGGCCAGGCGAATCGCGCGGCGCCTGTCCGCCGTGGCGCGACTCGAGCAGGACCGCCGGCTCCTCGAGCGGATCGGACGCCTCGGCTTCATGACGCCGGAGGCGGTGGCGGCGCTGGCCGCCCGATGGGAGAAGCAGTCGGTGCGGGGGGCGCGGCGGATCGCGCGCGTGGCCGACGGGCGCCGGATCGAGCGCTTGCGCCGGGCGCTCGTGCGGCTGGCGCGCCGCGGACGCGGGCGCGACGTCGAGCGCGTCGAGCAGGCGCGTCATCGCGCGGAGGCCGCGCTCGGCCGTCCGCTCGACGGCAAGGACGACCGCGCGCTGAAGCGGTATCGGAAGGCCGTCACCAAGGCCCGCCTCCTTGCCGGAGACATGGCGGCCTTCGGGATTCCAATCGCTCCGACGCAGGCCGCCCGAGAGACCGCGATTGCCGAGTCGCTCGGGCGGTGGAGCGCGCTGCTCAGCCTGAGGACGCGGCTCGCCGACAGCCGCGAAGAAGCCGAGCTTCGGGGAGCGGTCGTCCTCGCGAGCGAGCTGGAGCGCCTGCTCGCCGCCCTCGAGCCGGCCATCGGCTCCTTACGCGCCAGTGCGGTCGCCGCCGCGCGGCGCTCCGCCAACGTCGTGCCCCTGCGGCCCGCGGCGAGCGCGTAAGGGAGAAGTTCCAGGTTCCAGGTTCCAGGTTCCAGGTTCCAGTCCCTCCGTATTGGCCGAGTCGCCGCGACGACCGCCGGCCGGCCGATGGCCGATCCTGTTACAATTACGGGGTTTCCAACGCCATTTTGAAATGAGCTCGCCGACCAACAGCGGCAGGATCGCGCGGCTTGCGGACCGGGGTCGCGCCGGAACTCTCGCGGCCCTGGCGGAAGCCCTGTTCGACGAGCTCACCCGGGAGGCGGCCCAGGCCTGCGGCACGAAGGCCGCCGGCCTCTCCCTCGTCGAGGACGGGCACCACTGGTTCAAGTCCCGGGGCGGCATCAGCCCCGCCGATACGCCGCGCGCCATCGCCCTCTGCTCGGAGACGATCCGGCTGCGGGCGGCGTTCGTCGTCCCCGACGTCCGCCTGGACGAGCGGTTCGGCGGCGGCCCTCCCGACCCGCGAGGCCTGCGGTTCTTCGTCGGCGTGCCGATCATGACCTCGCGCGCCGGGGCGATCGGCACCATCTCGGTCATGGACCTCGCCCCGCGCGAGCCGGACGCGGCGCAGGTCGAAGCCCTCGAAGACCTCGCCCGCGAGGCCGGTCGGCAGTTCGACATCCGCCTCGGCGCCCACGAGGTCCTGGCCACGACGGCGCCGCCCTCCGAGGAGGCCGGTCCGGCGACCGAGCCCGAGTTCCGGCGGCTCGTCGAGCAGTTCCCGCTCGGGACCTACGTCGTGCAGGAGGGCCGCTACCTGTACGCCAATCCGAAGCTCGCCGAGATCCTGGGCTACTCGCAGTCGGAGCTCACCGGATTCGACGTCGCTTCGCTCGTCGTCGAGGGCGACCGCGCCGACGTTCTCGGCCACATCCGCGACGGCCTCGGCGGCGCCACGGGGGGCCCCTACTGCTTCAAGGCGATCCGCAAGGACGGCGAGCTCATCGACGTCGAGGTCCACGAGTCCCTGACCGAGGCGGAGGGACGGCCGGCGCTCGTCGGGTCTCTCGTGGACGTCACGGACCGCAAGCGCGCCGAGGCGCAGATCGCCGAGCGCGCGTTCGTGGATCCCCTGACGCGCCTGCCCAATCGCGTCCGCTTCCTCGAGAGGCTCGAGCACCAGCTCGCCATGGCGCGGCGCCACCAGCGTAAGCTCGCCGTCGTCCACGTCGACCTCGACGGCTTCAAGTTCGTCAACGACAACTGGGGCCACGGCGTCGGCGACCGGCTGCTCCAGTCGCTCGCTCTCCGGCTGACCCGCGGCGTGCGCGAGGTCGACACGATCGCCCGGATCGGCGGCGACGAGTTCCTGGTCCTCGTTCCCGACCTGCGGGCGAGCGAGGACGTCTCACGCTTCGCGCAGAAGCTGCTGGCCCTCATGGGCCGGGCCATCGAGATCGACGGCCAGACGCTGCAGGTCACGGCGAGCGTCGGGGTCGCCACCTACCCGGACGACGGGCAGGACGCCGAGACGCTGATGCGCAACGCGGACGCCGCGATGTACCGCGCCAAGGACCTCGGCGGCAACGCCTTCGAGCTGTGCACCCCGGAGTTGACGGCGATGGCGGTCGAGCGCCTGGAGATGCAGAACGGCCTGCGCCTCGCCCTCGACCGCAACGAGCTCCTGCTCCACTACCAGCCCCTCGTGAGCCTCGGGACGGGACGGATCGTGGGCCTCGAGGCCCTGGTGCGCTGGCAGCACCCCGACAAGGGCCTCGTCCCGCCGGTGACGTTCATTCCGGTCGCCGAGGAGACAGGCCTGATCCTGCCGCTCGGCGACTGGGTCCTGCGGACCGCCACGAGCCAGCTCAAGCAGTGGCACGGCACGGGGCTCGGCCTGCGGATCTCGGTCAACTTCTCGGCCCGCCAGTTCCGCGAGCGCAGCCTCGCCCACACCGTCGAGCGGGCGCTGTCGGAGGCGGGCCTCGAGCCGCAGGCATCTGGAGGTCGAGATCACCGAGTCGATCGCGATGGAGGGCGCCGAGATCGTCGTCGCGAACCTGAACCTGCTGCGGAGCATGGGCGTCGGGATCGCCATCGACGACTTCGGGACGGGCTACTCCTCGATGAGCTATCTGAAGAGCTTCCCGATCACCTCGCTCAAGATCGACCGTTCGTTCGTCACGGACCTCGCCTCGAATCCCGCCGACGCCGGCATCGTGCGGGCGATCGTCGAGATGGCCCACGGCTCGAAGCTCGGCGTCATCGCCGAGGGCGTCGAGACGCAGGAGCAGTTCCAGTTCCTCCAGAAGTACGGCTGCGACGAGATGCAGGGCTACTGGGTCAGCCGTCCCCTGCCGGTCGACGGCGTCGACCGCAAGCTCGACGAAGAGCTCGCGCTCTGGAGCCAGACGCCGCCCTCGCGCCCCACCGCTCCCTAGCCCCGGGCCGCCCCCTCAGGGAACCGGGCAGGGACGCGTGTTCCAGATCTCGGCCGCGTACTCCGCGATGGTGCGGTCGCTCGAGAAACGTCCCGAGCGACGCCACGTTGAGGATCGCCTTGCGGGTCCACGCCTCCGGATCCTGGTAGGCGGCGCCGACGCGTGCCTGGGTCGCCGCGTAGGCTCGCCAGGTCGGCCAGGTGCATGTAGTAGTCGCCGCGCCGAGCGAAGCGTGTCGCGGATCGGCTCGAAGACGCCCGGCTCGTCGCGGCTGAAGTGGTCGCGAGAAGATCAGATCGAGCGCCGCGCGCGTCTCGGGCTCGTGCTCGTAGTGCCAGTGCGGGTCGTACCAGCCGCGGCTGGCGGCGACCTGCTCGGCCGTCAGCCCGAACAGGAAGAAGTTCTCCTCGCCCGCCGCCTGCGGCCATCTCGATCGTCGCCCCGTCGCGCGTGCCGACGGTCAGCGCCCCGTTCATCATGAACTTCATGTTGCTCGTGCCGCTCGCCTCGTAGCCGGCCGTCGAGATCTGCTCCGAGACGTCGCTCGCCGGGATCAGCCGCTCGGCCAGGCTGACGTTGTAGTCCGGCAGGAACAGCACCTGCAGGCGCCCGCGCGACGACCGGGTCGGCGTCGACGGCGGCCGCGACGTTGTTGATCAGCTTGATGATCAGTTTGGCGAGCCGGTAGGCCGGGGCCGCCTTGCCGGCGAAGAAGAACGTCCGCGGCGTGAACGTCCCGGCCCGGGTCCGTGCGCAGGCGGTTGTAGAGGATCACGATGTGCAGCACGTTCAGCAGCTGCCGCTTGTACTCGTGGATCCGCTTGATCTGGCAGTCGAAGATCGTGTCGGGATCGACGGCCTGCCCGGAGGTGACGCGCAGCCAGTCGACGAAGCGCAGCCTTGGCCTCGCGCTTGGCGCGCCGGAAACGCTCGCGGAACGCCGGCGTCCTCGGCCAGCGGGGCGAGCCGGCGGAGCTGCTTCGAGATCGGTGATCCAGCCGTCGCCGATCGCTCTCGGTGACGAGCGCGCGCCAGCGCCGGGATTGGCCAGCTAGCAGCCAGCGCCGCGGCGTCACGCCGTTGGTCTTGTTGTTGAAGCGCTCCGGGAACATCTCGGCGAAGTCCTTGAGCAGGTGCGTCCGCAGCAGCCGCGAGTGGATCTCGGCCACGCCGTTCGTGCTGTGCGTGCCGACGACGGCCAGGTGGGCCATGCGGACCTTTCGGGCGGGCGTCTCCTCGATGAGGCTCATGCGCCGCCGCCGGTCCTCGTCGCCCGGGTAGCGTTCGGCCGACGTCGTCGAGGAAGCGGCGGTTGATCTCGTAGATCGATCTCGAGATGCCGCGGCAGGAGGTCCTCGAAGAGCGAGACCGGCCACTTCTCCAGGGCCTCGGGCAGAAGCGTGTGGTTCGTGTAGGCGAGCGTGCGGACGCGTCAGGTCCCAGGCCTCGTCCCAGCCGAGATGCGCCTCGTCGAGCAGGATGCGCATCAGCTCGGCCACCGACAGCGACGGGTGCGTGTCGTTCAACTGGATCGCGACGTGGTCGGGCAGCGCCGACCAGCCGGGCCCGCCGGCCTGGCGGAAGCGCGTGACGATGTCCTGCAGCGAGCAGCTGACCAGGAAGTACTCCTGGAGGAAGCGCAGCGTGCGACCGGCCTCCGTCGAGTCGTCCGGGATAGAGCACGCGGGTGAGCGATTCGGCGCGCGACGTTCTGGATGACGGCGCCCACGAAATCGCCGTGGGAGAACTCGGCGAAGTCGAAGGACGGACGGCGCGGCCGCGGCCCACAGCCGCAGCGTGTTGACGGCGCGGGCGCCGTAGCCCGACCACCGGCCGGTCGTACGCGACGCCGATGAGCGTCGACGGGCGGTTGGGAACGATGTGGATGGCCGAGCCCTGCAGCTCGATGCTCGCGTTCAGCGGTCACGTTGTAGCGCTTGCCCGGCGCGCACGACCTCCCACGGGTCGGGCTGGCGCAGCCAGTTGTCGGGCTCCTCCACCTGGTAGCCGTCGCGGATGGACTGGCGGAAGATGCCGTACTCGTAGCGCAGGCCGTAGCCGATGGCGGAGTACTGCAGCGTCGCCAGCGAATCGATGAAGCAGGCGGCGAGGCGTCCGAGCCCGCCGTTGCCGAGGCCGGCGTCCGGCTCCTTGCCGAGCAGCTCGGCGAGATCCCAGCCCTCCCGCGCCAGGACCTCCCGGACCGCGCGGGTCGGCGCCGAGGTTCATGACGTTGTTGGCGAGCGTCCGGCCGATCAGGTACTCCATCGAGAGGTAGTAGACGCGCTTGGGATTGGCGGCCTCGCGCGCCTGGCGCGTCTTGACCCAGCGGTGGGCCAGCAGGTCGCGGACGAAGCGAGCGAGGGCCTCGAAGCGCTTGCGCCTGGAGGCGAGGGCCGGATCGACGAGGAAGTTGCAGAGCAGATAGCGATCGCGCCAGTCGTCTTCGCGGCGTCCGAGGCCCAGGTGATCGAGGCGTCGCTCGATCCCGCCGCCGTCCGCTTCCGTGGCCATCGCCAACCCCTTCCTCCGCCCGCGCAGGCTCCGCCCGGCGGGCGAACCCGGGGTGAAGTTTACGTGCAGTTCGTTCGGGGAGGGCGGACCCGAGACGCCGGAGAGCTCGCGCGGACTACGCCGGGGCCGCGCCGGCCTTCAGGTCCGCCGCCAGGAGGCGGTGGAACAGGTGCTCGCCGCCCTCGCGCCGGACCGAGAGGCGGCCGGCCCGATACGCCCGCGAGCCGAGGCCGCGCTGCACCGAATCGCAGATCGCGAGGTCCTCGTCCTGGACGCGGTTGCCGACGTCGATCGAGGCCTTGTTCCGGGCGATGGCCTCGGGCGTGGAGACGTCCGTGAAGTAGAAGTCGAAGATCACCTCGGCCTTGCCGGCGCCGAGCGGGCGCACGAGGTTCGTGTCCATCACGCCCTCGTACCAGTTGATCATGAAGTTCGGCCACAGCCAGTAGTACAGCGCCTTCTCGCCGCCGCGCACGGCCGCGACGTCGCCCTCGGCGTTGGAGTGGTCGATCGGGCTCCACTGCAGGCACCAGCGATCGCCGGTCTCGATCATGTACTGGCTGTAGTCGAGCACCGACGAGAGGCTCTTGTGCAGGTGGGGAACGTGGTAGCCGCCGTCGAGGTAGTTGTCGACGAAGACCTTCCAGTTGCACTCGAAGGTCCAGCGGCGGCGCTCGACGAAATGGAAGCGCCCGAGGTCGAGCTTCGCGAACTGTCCCACGAGCGGACCGAGCGTCTGCTCGAGCGACGGGCCGCCCGGGACGAGGCGCACGAAGACGAACTTCTCCCAGGTGGCCGTCTCGACCGGCATCAGGCCGTTCCTGGCCTTGTCGAAGCCGCACACGCCCGCGAAGTCCGGCGTTCCCTTCAGCTCCCCCGAGAGCGAATACGTCCATCCGTGGTACGGGCAGCGCAGGATCGGGGCCTTTCCCTCGGGCTCGGTCATGACCGAGGCCGCGTGGTGCCGGCACACGTTGTAGAAGCCGCGGAGGACGCCGTCCTCTCCCCGCACCACGACGATCGGCTCGCCCGCGAGCACGACGGTCAGGTACTGGCCCGGCTGCGCGAGCTGGTCGAGGCGCCCGACCATCTGCCAGGTCCGGGAGAAGACGGTCTGGCGTTCGAGCTCGGCGACGCGCTCGTCCACGTACCAGGGCGCCGGGATGGTCCACGCCTCCTCGAGGGGCGCTTTCGCGTCGTAGGACTCGAGGATCTCTTTGAGCGAGGCTTCCATCAGCCCTCCTGGCGGCTCGTCAGCGGACCGGCGTCGCGGTCTTCCTCGGCGGATTGAAGAACGGCATCTTCACGACGGTGGCCGGCACGCGGTGGCGCACGGCCTCGACCGTGACCTCGATCTCGAGGCGGGTGCCGAGCGCGTTGGATCCGCGCGCGACCGTGGCGAGGGCGATCATCTTCTTCAGGGTCGGCGACCACGTGGTCGACGTCGCCTTGCCGACCTGCTCGCCTTCGCGGTAGACCGGAACGGCGACGCGCGACGCGGCCGCCGGGATCTGCGGCGCGAGGTTCAGCTTCTCGTAGATCGCCTCGACCGCGTTCCAGGTCAGCTCGAGGCCGACGATCTCGCGCGCCGGGCCGTCCTTCGCCTCGCGGCGCAGGGCCTCCTGCCCGACGAAGCGGCCCTTGTCGAGGGCCACGAGCCGGCCGAGGCCCATCTCGTAGGGCGTGTACTTCTGCGCCCCGATGAGGGCCTTCTTCGATCCGTTGAAGTCCACGTCGATCAGCAGGAGCCCCGCCTCGATGCGCGAGACGTCGAGGGCCAGCATCCCGGCGGCATGCACGTCGAAGGCCTTGCCCTTCGTCATGAGCTCGTCCCACACGCGGACGGCGTCCTTCCAGGGGATCCAGACCTCGTAGCCGAGGTCGCCCGTGTATCCCGTCCGCGAGATGTCCACCGGCACCCCCGCGATCTTCCCGGAGGTCACCTTGAAGTACTTGAGGTTCTCGATGTCGGCCTCGGCCACCGCGCGCAGCAGGCGGCCGGAGGTCGGCCCCTGAAGGGCCAGGGCCGCCACGTCGTCGGAGATGTCCTCGATCCGGACATCGAGGCCGCGGGCGTTCTGGTGGAACCAGCGCAGGCTCGGGTCGGCCGCCGTCCAGCGGTACGTGTTCTCCGCGAGGCGGGAGACCGTGCCGTCGTCGATGACCTTGCCCTGCTCGTCGCACCAGGGCGTGTAGATGACCGAGCCGACCGGGACCTTCTTCAGGTCGCGGGTCACGATCCGGTCGACGAGGCGGGTCGCGTCGTTGCCCGTGAGGCGGTACTTGAAGAGGGGCGATATGTCGATCAGGGCCGCGGCGTTGCGGATCGCGTTGTACTCGTGCTCGTGGTGCGCCTCGTAGGCGCTGACGGCGTAGTAGCCCGACCACTCGCGGTAGTTCAGGCTCTCGCAGAGAGGAAACGTTCTCTCGTGTACGGCGGTCCCGATCGGCACTTGTCGAACCTCGGATCCGGCCCGGGCTTCCGCATGAACGCGGAGTCACCTGGACCTTGTCGTGGCGCCGGATTATAAGTATGCTCGCGCGCTCACGGCAAGGCCGCACGCAGAAACCGCGGGTCACAATCGAAGGCGGGCTCGAGACGCATGAGCGCAAAGTACGACGTCATCGTGATCGGGGGCGGCCACAACGGCCTCATCCACGCCGCCTATCTCGCCAAAGCCGGGAAGAAAGTGCTCGTGCTCGAGCGCCGCCACGTCCTCGGCGGCGCCGCGGTGACCGAGGAAGTCTTCCCGGGCTTCAAGTTCTCGGTCTGTTCCTACGTCGTCTCCCTCCTGCGGCCCGAGATCATCCGGGACCTCGACCTGCCGCGGCACGGCCTCGAAATCCTCCCCCTCGACGGCACCTTCACGCCGATGCTCTCCGGCGACTACCTGTGGCGCGTCAACGACCACGGCAAGACGCGCCGGGAGATCGCCCGCCACTCGAAGCTCGACGCCGACGCCTACGACGAGTACGGCAAGGCGATGGCGGACATGGGCCGCTTCGTCAAGCCGATCCTCGGCATGACGCCCCCGGACCCGACCAGGCTGACGCTCAAGGGCCTCCAGGACCTGCTCTTCCTCGGCAAGCGCTTCCAGCAGCTCTCGGGCGAGGACAAGTACAACCAGGTCCAGCTCATGACGATGTCGGCCGTCGACTTCCTCGACCAGTGGTTCGAGACGGACGTGCTGAAGGCCACGATGTCGGCTTCCGGCATCATCGGGACGTTCCTGGGCGTGCGCTCGCCCGGCACCGCCTACGTCCTGCTCCACCACTACATGGGCGAAATCGACGGCGCGTTCCGCTCGTGGGGCTTCGCGCGCGGCGGGACCGGGGCGATCTCCAACGCCATCGGGGACGCGGCGCGCGAGGCCGGCGTCGAGATCCGCACGAAGGCCCCGATCGCGAAGATCAAGCTCGTCAACGGCAAGGCGAAGGGCGTCGTCCTCGAGAACGGCGACGAGATCGACGCGACGGTCGTCTCCTCGAGCGTGGACCCGCGCCTGACGTTCATGAAGATGATCGGCGAAAGCGAGCTGCCCGGCGACTTCGTCGAGGACATCCAGCGGTACAAGTTCCGGGGTTCCTCCGGCAAGGTCAACCTGGCGCTCGACGCGCTGCCGGACTTCAAGTCGATCCCCGGCCCGGGCGGCGCACCTGCGGGGGGCCATTTCGATCTCCCCGTCGGTCGAGTACATGGAGCGCGCCTACGACGACGCGAAGTACGGGCGCTTCTCGCGCCGGCCCTACATCGACATGGTCATCCCGACGCTCACGGATCCCTCGCTCGCCCCGCCCGGCAAGCACGTCCTGTCCTGCTTCGTGCAGTACGCGCCCTACAAGCTGAAGGACTCGGACTGGGACACGGAGAAGGAGAAGTTCGGCGACACGGTGGTGGACACGATCGCCGAGCACGCGCCCAACATCAGGAGCATCATCAAGCACCGCCAGGTGGTCACGCCGCTCGACCTCGAGCGGGAGTGGGGCCTGTCGGAGGGCAACATCTTCCAGGGCGAGCTTTCGCTCGAGCAGCTCTTCTTCCTGCGGCCGGCCCCGGGCTGGGCGCAGTACCGCACGCCGATCAAGAACCTGTACATGTGCGGCTCCGCGACGCATCCGGGCGGCGGCATCATGGGCGCCAACGGCAAGAACGCGGCCGAGAAGCTCCTCGAAGACTGGAAGCGCGGAAAGGTTTGACCGTGGCCGAGAAGAAAGACGTCGTCATCGTCGGCGGCGGGCCCAACGGCCTCGTCGCGGCCTGCTACCTCGCCAAGGCGGGCTTGAAGCCCGTGGTCCTCGAGAAGCGCGACGTCGTCGGCGGCGTGGCGGTCACCGAGGAGTTCGCTCCGGGATTCAAGGTCTCCTCCGTCTTCCACGCGGCGGGCCCGTTCCTGCCGTCCATCGTCCGCGACCTCGGCCTCGACCGCCACGGCCTCTCCTTCATCCAGACGGAAGTCCGGGTCTTCGCCCCGGCGCCGGACGGGAAGAGCGCCACGCTCTACGGCGACGCCGCGCGCACGTCTCGCGAGCTCGAGAAGCTCTCCGCGCACGACGCGAAGGGCTACCTCTCGTTCCAGGAAACGCTCGACCACATCGGCAAGGTGCTCGCGCCCCTGCTGACGATGACGCCGCCCTCGATCGACGACCCGTCGCTGTCGGAAATGTGGGGCATGCTCGGCGTGGGCCGCAAGTTCCGGGCGCTGCCGCGGCGCGACGCCTTCCGGCTCCTGCGCTGGGGCCCGATGGCCGTCGCCGACCTGGTGGCGGAGTTCTTCGAGACCGAGCTCCTGCGCGCCACCGTGGCGGCGCGGGGCATCTACGGCGCGTTCGCCGGGCCCTGGTCGGCCGGAACGAGCCTCGGCCTGATCCTGCAGGCCGCTTCGGACCCGAACGCCGCCGGGCCGGCCACGTTCGTCCGGGGCGGGATGGGCGCGCTGACCCAGGCGCTGGCCGCCGCCGCCCGCGGGTTCGGGGCGGAGATCCGGACCGGCGCGACGGTCGCCCGCATCGCGACGCAGGACGGCGCCGCGACCGGCGTCGTCCTCTCGACGGGCGAGGAAGTCGCGGCCCGCGCCGTCGTTTCCAACGCGGACCCGAAGCGCACCCTTCTCGGCCTGGTCGACCCCGTGGACCTCGATCCCGACTTCATCCACAAGATCTCCAACTACCGCACCCCCGGCGTGCTCGCGAAGGTGCACCTGGCACTCTCGGGTCTGCCCGAGTTCTCCGCCCTGCGCTCCGCCGGGGCCGCCGCCTCGGGCGCTCTCTCGGGCCGGATCCACATCGGGCCCGAGATCGACTACCTCGAGCGCGCCTACGACGCCGCGAAGTACGGCGACTTCTCCCCCCACCCGTACTGCGACGTCACGATCCCGACGATCACGGATCCCTCGCTCGCTCCCGCGGGCAAGCACGTGATGTCGATCGCGGCGCAGTTCGCGCCGTATCGCCTGAAGAACGGCGACTGGAAGGGCAAGCGCGAGGCCCTCGGCGACACGGTCGTGGACACGATCGCCGCCTACGCGCCCAACCTGAAGGGCCTCATCTCCCACCGCCAGGTCCTCACGCCTCTCGACCTCGAGGAGACGTACGGCCTGACGGGCGGCAACGTGCTCCACGGCGAGCCGGCCCTCGACCAGCTCTTCACGATGCGGCCGCTGCTCGGCTGGGCGCAGTACCGCACGCCCGTGCGCGGTCTCTACCTCTGCGGATCGGGAACGCATCCCGGCGGCGGCGTCACCGGCGCCCCCGGCGCGAACGCGAGCCGCGAGGTGCAGAAGGACCTTCGCGGGCGCTAGTCCCGCGTCTTCTCGCCTCTCACGACACCCGCTTCAGGTAACCCCCCGGATTGAAGGTCAGCAGGAACTTCTCGCGGGAGAGGTCCCGGACGAAGCCGCCGTGGAAGGCGAGAAACTCCGCCACGGCCTCCGAGGGCCCCGGCCCGTGCCCGGGCAGCACGGGGTGCCCGTTGACGTTGGAGTCCTCGACGATCAGGTAGCTCCCGACGGAGACGTACGGCGAAAGCAGGGCGAGCTCCCGCGAGACGTGCGCCTTCGAATGGTCCGAGTCCAGGATGACGAGCCGCGTCTCCGACGGCGGCCGGTCCGCGAAGAGCGCGGCGACGAGTCCCGGATCTGCGCTCGATCCGGTCACGTAGCGGATCCGCGGGTGCGGCGGACGGCCCGGGCGCTCGAGGATGTCTATCGAGACGATCTCCCCCCGGCCGAGAAGATCGAGCACGTGGGCCAGGAAGAGGGCGCTGCCGCCGAGGTGCGTCCCGGTCTCGACGACGAGGTCGGGCTTCACTTCCGCCAGGATCTCCTGGTAGGCCCAGAGGTCGAGCGGGCACTTGAGGCAGGGCGTGCCCATCCACGAGGTGCGATGGTGGACCCGGCCCTCGCCCGCCGGCCCGTCGTAGTAGAGCCGATGAAAGGCGTCGACGACGGCGCGCTCTTCGGGCGTCACGGGCTCCCCACGATCTTCCAGTTGCCGTCGGGCTCGAGGCGCAGCATCTTCGCGGCGCGCGCGTCCGCCACGAGCATGTCGCGCAGGTTGCCCTTCTCGCGCAGCGTCCGCGCCGCCTTCCACATCGAGTATCCCCCGCCGCCGGCCGCGCGGTAGGAGTTGATCGCGACGGTGAAGACGTCTCCGTCGGCGACCTCGCGCCCCCCGCGGCGAAGGGAAACGACGCGCGCGCCGGCCGGGCGCGAGAGATCGAGCACGTAGTCGGCGCCCGAAAGCGTGTCGCAGTTGCGGCCGAGCTCGTCCGGCCGCGCGGCGCAGGCCGCCGCGCGCTCGAGCGCGGCGCGCACCTGCCGGCCCGTCGCCTCGACCGTGACCAGGCCGTTCTCGTACGGATAGAAGGCCCAGATCTGCCGCACCGTGAGAGGGCCGGCCGGCCACTCCGGCGGCTGGGCCGGCAGCAGCGAGCAGAACGAGAGCTCCGCCCCGCCCTCCCGCCGCTGCACGGCATGCAGCCAGTCGAGCAGGCCCGTATCGCGCGACCGCGCGCCCTCGCCCGAGACGGCCGACGCGAGTGTCCCCGCGGGCTCCGCGAGGATGCGCAGAGCCGCCTCGTGCTCGGGCGCGGCCGTGGCAACGACCGCGGGATCGGCCGCCACCGCCCGCATGGGAAGGTTGCGGCCGCTCACGTCCGTCACCGTGAAGCGTTCGCCGCGCGGCGTGAGCGTCACGTCGAAGCGGGTCAGGGCCTCTCCCCAGCGGCCGGGCTGCGAGACCCAGGTCGCGCCGAGGCGGCGCGGGGACAACAGGACGTGCGCGTGACCCGCGAGCAGCAGGTCGATCCCCGGGACCCCGGTCGCCAGCGCGTACGCCTGGTTCTCGCCCCGGTCCCCCCGCTCCCCGCCCGTGCCCGGGTCGCGCTCGAACCCCTCGTGGGCGATCACGACGACGAGGTCGCAGCGCTCCTGGCCGCGCAGTATCGGAACGTAACGCCGCGCCGCCTCGACCGAATCGCCGAAACGCAGCCCGCCGAGGAGGGCGGGGCTTTCCCAGCCGGCCACGCCCGGCGTCACGAGGCCGAGGATCCCGACGCGCACGCCGGCGAGCTCTTTCACGACGTACGCCGGGAAGGCCGGGCGCCCGCCCGCGTCGAGCGTGTTGGCCGAGAGCCACGGGAACTTCGCCTGCGCCCGGGACTTCTCCAGCCGCGGCAGCCCGAAGTCGAACTCGTGGTTGCCGACCGCCATCGCGTCGTAGCCGAGGAGGTTCATCGCCCGCACGATCGGGTCGGTCCCGTCGCCGATCCGTCCGGCGAAGACGAGGGCCTGCGCCGGGTCGCCCTGGATCGTGTCGCCCGAGTCGAGCAGCAGCGTCGGGTTGCCCTCCGCCCGGACGTGCTTCACGACCGCCGCGACGCGGCCGAGGCCTCCGCCGAGGTCCCGATCGGCGAGAGCGTCGCGCGGATCGACCCGCCCGTGCAGGTCCGAGGTGTGGAGGATCGTGAGGGTGACGGCCTGCAGCCGCACGGCGAAGGCGAGAGTGAGCAGGACCATGGTCGGGCGCCGCATCGCCGAGGAGTCTAGAATGCCCCGCGATGGCGAGGAAGCCGAAAGAGACTCCGGAGGAGAAGAAGCGCCGCGCCTCCGCCGTCCTACGCCGCCTCCGGAAGTTCTATCCCGACGCGCGGTGCGCTCTCGACCACACGAGTCCGCTCGAGCTGCTCGTCGCCACGATCCTGTCCGCCCAGTGCACCGACGTGCGGGTCAACATGGTGACGCCGCACCTCTTCGCGAAATACCGCACGGCCGCCGACTACGCCCGCTCGCCGCGGGGCGAGCTCGAGCGGGAGATCCGCTCCACGGGCTTCTTCAACTCCAAGGCGAAGAGCATCCGCGCGGCGGCGGCTGCGATCGCGGCCGAGCACGGGGGCCGCGTCCCCGACACCATGGAGAAGCTCCTGCCGCTGCCGGGCGTGGGGCGCAAGACGGCCAACGTCGTCCTCGGCAACGCCTTCGGGAAGGACGAGGGGTTCGTCGTGGACACCCACGTGGGGCGGCTGGCCCGCCGCCTCGGCTTCACCCGGGAGACGGACCCGGTCAAGGTCGAGGACGATCTCAACGCCCTGGTGCCAAAGGGCCGCCGAACGTTGGGAGCGCATCTCCTGATCGCCCACGGCAGGCAGATCTGTGCCGCCCGAAAGCCCCGCTGCGGCGACTGCCCGGTGGAGGGGCTCTGTCCGAAAATCGGCGTGTAGCCTGCCGAAAGACAGTGCCTGCTTGACGGAAATCAGTTTTCCGGAGGAGCAGCGGAAAAGCCTGTCAAAAACCCTGCGGAAAGGGCCTCGGAATTGCGAAAACGGGCGCTCGGCGACCGAAATGCACCGTCCGTTGTGCGAGCGTGCAAGCCGTTATCCATCAGTCTTTTAGATGCGTTGCCCAAGCGGGTGTGCAGGACGGCGGGTCGCGAAACCGGCGGCAGGCGTCTTTTCCACACGTGCAAGCGACTCAGTTCGTGAAACTTAAGGCGCAATTCACTCAGTTGCCGGGCCGGTGCTCCCCGTAAATCTCCTTCAGGCAGAGCACGATTTCGCCGAGCGTCGAGCCTCCGGCCACGGCCGCCACGAGGGCCGGCATGAGGTTGCGGTCCTCCCGCGCGTCGCGCCGCACGCCCTCGAGGCCGGCGGCGGCCGCCGCCCCCGATCGCGAGGCGCGAAAGGCGCGCAATCGCTCGACCTGCTCCGCCTCGAGGCGCGGATCGACCGACAGGATCGCCGGCGGCGTCCCGCCCGCCTCCCGGTGGACGTTGACGCCCACGACCTCGCGTTTTCCCTCCTCGACCTCGCGCTGGGCGACGTAGGCCGCTTCCTCGATCTCCCGCTGGAAGAACCCCTTCTCGATGGCGGCGACCGAGCCTCCGAGCGCGTCCACCCGCGCGATGAGCGCGCGCGCCCGCTCCCGAATCTCGCCCGTCCAGGCCTCGACGAGGAAGGAGCCGCCGAGGGGATCCGCGACGTCCGCGACGCCGCTCTCGCTGGCGATCACCTGCTGGGTGCGCAGGGCCAGCCTTGCCGACTCCTCGGTCGGCAGCGCGAGCGCCTCGTCCCGCGCGTTGGTGTGGAGCGACTGCGTCCCGCCGAGCACGGCGGAGAGCGCCTGCAGGGCCACGCGGACGACGTTGACGTCGGGCTGCTGCGCCGTGAGCGTCGAGCCCGCCGTTTGCGTATGGAACCGCAGCCGGAGCGAGCGCGGGTCCTTCGCGCCGAAGCGCTCGCGGGCGATCTCGGCCCAGAGCTGGCGAGCCGCCCGGAACTTGGCGACCTCCTCGAAGAAATTGGCGTGGGCGTTGAAGAAGAACGACAGCCGCGGGGCGAAATCGTCGATGGCCAGCCCCCGGGACAGCGCCGCCTCGACGTAGGCGATCGCGTTGGACAGCGTGAAGGCGACCTCCTGCACGGCGGTCGAGCCCGCCTCGCGGATGTGGTACCCGGAGATGGAGATCGTGTTCCAGCGCGGGACCTCTTTCCGGCAGAAGTCGAAGATGTCCGTCGTGATCTTCAGGGATTGCCGGGGCGGGAAGATGTAGGTCCCCCGCGCGATGTACTCCTTGAGCAGGTCGTTCTGCACGGTGCCCGAGAGCGCGTCCCACGCGACGCCGCGCTCGCGCGCGACCGCGAGATAGAGCGCCAGAACGATCGCCGCCGTGGCGTTGATCGTCATGGAGATGGAGACGGTCTCGAGCGGCAGCCCGTCGGTCAGGAGGCGCATGTCCTCGATCGTGTCGATCGCGACCCCGACCTTGCCCACCTCGCCGCGCACCGCCGGGTCGTCCGAGTCGTACCCCATCTGCGTGGGCAGGTCGAAGGCCACCGACAGGCCCGTCTGGCCCTGGCCGAGGAGGTACCGGTAGCGGGCGTTCGACTCGCGGGCCGACCCGAACCCGGCGTACTGACGCATGGTCCAGTACCGGCTCCGGTAGCCCTCCGACGAGATCCCCCGGGTGAAGGGGAACTCCCCGGGCGCCGGGGCGCCGTAGGAGGCCAGGATCGGAATTCCCGAGCTGGTCTCTTCGGGCAGATTGGGGCGTTTCCCGTCTCTTTTCCCGTCCGTCACGCGCGGGATTCTGTCACGGGAGGGGCCCGGGCAGGGCGGATGCTAAACTGAAGAGACTCGCGCATGACCGATCATTTCCGGGGAAGGCTCGAGGTCTTCGGCCTCGCCGACCTTCTTCAGTGGATGGAGCTGAACCGCCGCTCGGGGCGGCTGACGGTGACCCGCGGCCACGACCGGCGCACCCTCGACTGGAAGGAAGGCGAGATCGTGTACGTGTCGGGCTCCCTGCCCCGGCACCGCCTCGGCGTCCACCTGCTGCGCAGCGGCGCCCTGCCGGCCGCGACCCTGTACGAGCTGCTCGCGCGCAACATGACGACGCAGGAGAACCTGACGCGGCTGATCCTGGAGATGAACCACGACACCCTCGACGGCCTGTCGCTGCGGGTCGAGGAGCTCGCCCGCAAGCTCCTCTTCGAGATATTCGAGTGGCGCGAGGCCAACTTCGAGTACGACCCGACCTACCGCGTCCAGCCGATCCTGCGCATCGGGCTGACGCTGCGCGGCCAGGCCCTCGCCTTCCAGGGGGTCAAGCAGCTCGACGACACCCACCGGCTTTCGCGCAAGGAGCGCCGCGAGACGTGGGAGGCGGCCGACGCCTGGGTGCTGCCCTTCCTGCCCGACGGAATCGAGGAGCACTTCTGGGAAGCGGCCGAGCGCATGGGACAGACCGTGGATCCGCTCGAGGCGCGCGGCCACGCGGCGCGGTTCCGGGAGTTCGCGCGGCGGCTGCGCGAGCGCCTGATCCGCAACTACCTGATGCGGCCCGTCCACCACGACACGGCCGCGCTCCTGCTCGAGCTCCTGAAGCGCAAGCCCCCGCTCGACCCGGCGGCGATCGTGCCGATAGCGGCCCTCGACCAGTACCTGACGCTCGACCTGCTCATCCTCGCCAACTCGCTCTCCGTGGACCGCGAGAACTCGGTCGGCACCGTTCCCGACGCGCTCGACCGCATCGGGGCGCGCGCGGCCACGGTCCTGATCGACCGGTTGTCGTCGCCGGACTTCCCCGCCTTGCCCAAGAACGACCCCGCCGCGCGGGCGGTGCGGCGCGCGAGCCTCGCGGCGGCCGTGGCGGCGGGCCGGTACGCCGAGCGCTACGGCATCACGCGCGAGCGCGGGTACACGCTCGGCCTGCTGCATTGCATCGGGTACGCCGACCTCTTCGAGATCGTCCGCGAGATGAACCTGCCGGCCGGTCCTTTCCGCGGGGCGGTGCTCGAGACCTATCGGCCGGCGGTCGGCCGCTCGCGGGCCGAGATCTGGGGGCTGCCGCGGGACTTCGAGGCCGTTCTTTCCGACGACGGCACCGACCCCAGCGCCTCGGCCGCGGTCGTCCGCAAGGCCAGGGCGGCCGTGCCGGCCTGCGCCATCGGGAGCCTGCCGGTCGAGGCCGACGACGACATGGAATCCGACGAGCTGACCGCCGAGGTCAACATGCTCTTCGAGTACCTGGGCCTCGAGACGGTCGCCGCGGCCCGGGAGTAGCCTCCCTTCCCCGATTGAATTTTTCCTAAAATCAGGACACTCGCGGAATCCGGCCGCCCCCCGCGGCGTTCTCCGTGACGGCTCCCCCGAGCGCGATCCGCCCGGGACATCGAGAAAGGACCGAACGATGCGACTTTCCAGGATGGGACTTGCTCTTGCCCTCGCCGCCGGCGTCGCGCCCGCCCAGGAGCGCACCCAGCCGCTGCCCATGTTCTCCGAGAGCGTCGAGGTGCGCGTGCTCGACCTCGACGTGGACGTGACGGACGCCAAGGGCGTTCCCGTACCCGACCTGACTCGGGACGACTTCACCGTCAAGGTCGCCGGCAAGGTCGTGCCGGTCGAATACTTCGCCCGCGTCCAGGAGGGCACCATCCACGCGCCCGACGTGGCCTCCGCGCCCCCGGAGGACGTGCTGGCCATCTACCGCAAGGGCGAGGAAGCCTACGTCCCGCGCAACTTCCTGATCTACGTGGACGTCGGCTACCTGCCGCCCGGCAAGCGCAACGCCAGCCTGAACGCGCTGCGCGACCTGGTGACGCGGCTCGGACCGAACGATGCCGCGCGCGTGGTGCTCTTCAACCGCTCTCCGAAGGTGCTCGTGGACTGGACGACGAGCAAGGAAGCCGTGATGGCCGCCCTGTCGGAGATCGAGCGGGAGAGCCCGGGGATGTCCCGCCTGCAGAGCCAGATCCAGACCGTGGCGCTCATCGATTCGAGCGGCGCCAACCGCCGCGCCGCCGGCTCCCGGATGCAGCTCGCCCGGCAGTACGCGCAGGAGGTCGGCACCGAGATCCAGACGATGCTCGGAAGCATGAGGGACGAGCTCGTGACGCTGACACCGCTGAACGGCAAGCGGGCGTTTCTCTTCCTCTCGGGCGGCTTCGAGTTCCAGCCCGGCTACGTGATGGCGCAGTACGCGTCGAGCAGCTATCCGACGATGAGCAACATCGACGTGCGTCAGATCCCCCAGGAAGTCGGCTCGCTGATCCAGCTCGCCAACGCCAACGACGTGACGTTCTACACGGTGGACGGTACGGGTCTCACCAACGACGGCGTGGGGGCCGAAACCTCCGGCGGCAACTTTCAGCTCGGTCTGGAAAACCGGCCGAGCCTCGTCTTCCAGGCGCGGCAGGACAGGCAGAACGGCCTTCAGACGCTGGCGTACGACACCGGCGGTGTGGCCCTCTTGAACACCAACGACTTCCAGAAGGGGCTTTCGCGCATCTACCAGGACGTCTCGACCTACTACTCCCTCGGCGTCACGCTCTCCAAGATCGGCATTCCGCCCGGCTACCAGGACGTGCGGGTCACCGTGAACCGGCCGGGGGTCACGGTGCGCGCCCGGCGCGGCTTCGAGCAGCTTCCGGAGTCCGCCCTGGTCTCCAACCGCGCCCGGGCGACCATGAGCACGGACCTCACGTACAAGGCGATCCCGATCCAGCTCCAGACCGCGCCGGCCGTGGCCGTAAAGAAGCTCTACGAGCTGCCCCTCACGATCGGCATACCCGCCTCGTCCCTCACGTTCGTGCCCGACGGCGACAAGGCCACGGCGCGCGTCGAGTTCTACGTCGGCTCGGTCGACGACAAGGGAAACCGCAGCGAGCTCAACCGGCAGGAGGCCTCGTTCACGCTCCCGACGGACAAAGCGTCGAGCAGCGACCTCGTCCGGTACGACGCGCGACTCCAGACCCGGAAGGGGAACTTCCGGATCACGGTGAACGCGCGGGACGCCGTCAGCGGCAAGATGGGGACGGCCAGGGCGAACGTCCGGGTCGAGTAACGAAGAGTAGGCGGGAGGCAGGATGCGGTCGGCAGGCCGCGGCTCGCACCTGCCTCCTGTCTCCTGCCTCCCTCTTCTTGACCCTTACGGCTTCTTCGGCTTGCCCGGGGTCGGCGCGGCGGCGGGCTTGGCCTTCGGCGGCATGCTCCCGTCGGGCATGAGGACGATGAAGTCCTCCTTGCGCTCGATGCCCTTGTTCGCTTCCGTTCCCTTGGCGGCGTTCAGGTCGCGCACGGTGATCAGGAAGGAGTAGTAGCCCGGCTCGAAGGAAGCCAGCGGGATCTCGTTGCCCGTGTTGTAGAGGCCCGGCGAGGTCTGCACCAGGTCGGCCGGTCCCGTGAAGGGCGCGAAGGCGTCCTTGCCGTCCCGTTTGACGTTGATGCGCGTCTGGATGCGCGGCTTCGACGCCTCGGCGGCCGGAGCCGCGGCGTCGGCCGCCGCGGCGGGCAGCGTCGGGTTCTCGACGCCGTAGAAGTACCAGAGGGAATCGCTCTTGGCGAACACGTGATCGCCCTTGGGCTCGACCTTGAAGGGCTTCTCGACGCCGAAGACGAACGGATCCGTCGGGCCGGGCCGCTTGGTCAGCGGCACCAGGCCGTTGGAAAGGATCAACGGCGACACCGCAAACTCGGTGGACTTCGGCGTCAGCTTGAAATTGACCGTGGACGAAGCCACCGGGGGCTGGCCCTCGGCGGCGAAGAGACCGAAGACGCCCTTGTAGCTTCCCGGCGGCAGGGCAACCGAGCGGTCGACGATCCGGTCCTTGCGCGAGCCCTCGGCGATCTCGATGAAGACGGCGTCCTCCCAGTAGGCGCCCGCCTCCTTGCCCGACTCGTCGGTGACCACGCCTCCGAACTTCAGGGGGGCGCCGGAAGAGAAGGCCGGCTTGTCCGACGGAAGATAGAACTGCAGGGCCAGGAACTCGTCGCCCCCCGCCGAGCGGAAGGTCCCCGCGAAGAAGGCCGCGTCGCCGCTGGCGGCGCCCGCGGACCCGAGCGAGCTGCGCACGGCGGCCGGGAGGGCTACCGGCGCCGTCGCAGCTCCGGCAGCGGCGGCACTCGCCGGCGCGGCCGCGGCGCCCGGAGCGCCGGTCGCCGCGGGCGGCGCGACGGGAGCGGTCTTGGCGGCGCCGGCGGCGGCCGTTCCGGCGGCCGCCGGGGCGGCCACGATCGAGGCGTTGGGATTGACGATCGACTTCTCGGCCACGGTGGTCATGAACTTCTCGACGTCCCGGGCGTTGACGAGCGAGTCCTTGCCGGTCGTCGGATCGACGCTGATCTGCGCCCTCAGCTCGCCGAGGCCCATCGACGAGGGAAACTTGTCCGCCAGATAGGTCCACGTGTAGATAACCTCGTCGGGCGGGCCGACGGGCGGAGCGGTCGGGTCGGCCGGCGGGCCGCCGGCCGCTGCGCCTCCCTGCTGGGCGGAGCGCGAGGGCAAGCCGAGCACGACGAGCAGGTGGCCTCGCACCGAGTCCGCGCCCCGCTTGTAGCGCGGGCTCTTGTACTGCTGGTCGGCGGCGGCGATCCGGCGGGAGACCTCCTGCTTGAAGGGATCGCCTCCCCGCCGGCCGTAGTAGAGCAGGACGAACTTCTCGGCGTCCTCGTCGGTGGCCACGTTCTTCCACTCGGCCCGTTCCGCCGGCGTCAGAAAGTAGGCCTCCGGGCTCTTGTCCCAGTCCTTGTATTTCGTGAGCTCGGCCAGGGCCGACGCGGCGATGACGATACCGGCGAGAGCAAGCAGAACCTTTTTCACAGTCCCTCCAAGCAGTCAGCGTTAGAAGAGGCGGATTCTATAGCCGGGAGCCGGGATGCGGAAAGGTGGGATGTCGGGGGCCCGGGAGGGGTCTAAAGGGCCCGGCGGCGCTATCTCTTGCCGTCGGATCGGGCGTCGGCATACCGCCGTCCGGGAATCCGGGCCAGGGCCACGGTCCGTTCGGGGCCCGAACGCCTCGATTCGGCCTCCTCGCGCAGGGCCAGAAGCATCTTCTGGACCTCGCCCTGCATCTTCTCCATCCGCTGCTTCATGTGGAGGATGACGTCCACCCCGGCGAGGTTGACGCCGAGGTGCCGGGTCAGCGTCAGGATGATCTCCAGCCGCTCGATGGTGTCGTTGTCGTAGACGCGGGTGTTCCCCTCGGTCCGGGCCGGCCGCAGCAGGCCCTCCCGCTCGTACATCCGTAGCGTCTGGGGATGGATGTCGTAGCGCGCGGCGATCGCGCCGATGCGGAACACGCCGGCGGCGCCGCGGTCCCGGGTCTTCATCGGGCCTTCTTTCCCTCCACCGGGATCGGCTGGCCGCGGTCGGCCTTGGGGGCCACCACGCGCAGGATCCCGGCCCGGAGCGTGGCCTTGATCCGCGCCGCGTCGAGCGAGGCGGGCACCGGGAAGTCCCGGGAAAAGCTGCCGTAGATGCGCTCCATGCGTACGAACTGACGGGGCTCCACCCCGTCGTCGGCCCGGCGGTGCCCCGAGACCCGCAGCTTGCCCTCGAGGGCCTCGAGACGCACGTCGTCGAGGCGCACGCCCGGCAGCTCGATGTTCAGCACGATCTCTTCGGGGCTCTCGTAGACGTCGGCCGCCGGGGACCAGAGGGCCGTGTCGAGGCCGTCGTCGGGAAACTCGGTGCGATGGATCGTCTCCTCGAAGAGCCGATTGACCTTTTCCTGGATGGCGAAGAGGTCCTGCAGCGAGTTCCAGCGAAAGACGGTCATGGGACTAGTGTAAGCCGTGAGCCGTAAACCGTAAGTCGGAAACCGTACGCCGTGAGCCGGCCGTGCTTCCGATTCCTCGGCTCACGGCTGCCGGCTCACGGCTCACGATCGTCATTTCTTTTCCGTGTCCACGTACTCCGCGTCGATGACCTCGTCGTCCTTGGCGGCGCCGCCGCCCGCGGACGCCGGCCCGCCGGGCTCGGACGCCGGACCCGACGCCTCGGCGGCGCCTTTGTACATCGCCTCGGCCAGCTTGTGGGACGCCTGCTGCAGGCGCTCGGCCGCCTGGTTCATCGCCTCGGTCCCGCCCGTCTCGAGCGCCTTCCGGGCGTCGGCGAGGGCGGTCTCGATCGTCGCCGCGTCGGCCGCCGCGAGCTTGCCCTTGTTCTCCGTGAACGTTTTTTCCGACGAGTAGACGAGCGAGTCGAGCCGGTTCTTGGCCTCGATCTCCTCGCGCCGCTTCCGGTCCTCCTCGGAGTGGGCCGCGGCGTCGCGCACCATGCGGTCGATCTCGTCCTTGGCGAGCCCGGAGGAGGCGGTGATCGTGATCTTCTGCTCCTTGCCGGTTCCCAGGTCCTTGGCCGACACGTTCATGATGCCGTTGGCGTCGATGTCGAACGACACCTCGATCTGGGGCATGCCCCGCGGCGCCGGCGGGATCCCCACGAGGTGAAAGACGCCGATCGTCTTGTTGTCCCGCGCCATCTCGCGCTCGCCCTGGAGCACCTTGATCTCCACGGACGTCTGGTTGTCGCCGGCCGTCGAGAACGTCTCGCTCTTCTTGGTCGGGATCGTGGTGTTGCGCTCGATGAGGCGCGTGGTCACGCCGCCCAGCGTCTCGATGCCGAGAGAGAGCGGGGTCACATCGAGAAGCAGCAGGTCCTTGACATCGCCGGCGAGAACGCCGCCCTGGATCGCGGCGCCCACCGCCACGACCTCGTCCGGGTTGACGCCCTGGTGCGGGTCCTTGCCGAAGAACTCCTTGACGAGCTGCTGGATGCGCGGCATGCGCGTCTGGCCGCCCACGAGGACCACTTCGTCGATATCCTTGGGCTCGACGCCCGCGTCCTTCATGGCCTGGCGGCACGGACCCATGGACTTCTGGAGGATGTCTTCGACGAGCTGCTCGAGCTTCGCCCGCGTCAGCTTCAGCTGCAGGTGCTTGGGCCCCGAAGCGTCGGCCGTGATGAACGGAAGGTTGACCTCCGTCTCGACCACGTTCGAGAGCTCGATCTTGGCCTTCTCGGCGGCCTCCTTGAGGCGCTGCATGGCCATCGCGTCCTTGGAGAGGTCGACGCCCTGGTCCTTCTTGAACTCGGCCAGGATCCAGTCGATGACGCGCTGGTCGATATTGTCGCCGCCGAGATGCGTGTCGCCGTTGGTGGACTTGACCTCGACGACGCCCTCACCCACCTCGAGAATCGAGATGTCGAACGTGCCGCCGCCGAAGTCGTAGACCGCGATGGTTTCGTCCTTCTTCTTGTCGAGGCCGTAGGCGAGCGCGGCCGCGGTCGGCTCGTTGACGAGGCGCTCGACCGTCAGTCCCGCGATCTGACCGGCGTCCTTGGTGGCCTGGCGCTGCGAGTCGTTGAAGTACGCGGGCACAGTGATGACCGCCCGCGTGACCTTCTCGCCGAGGTAGGCCTCCGCGGCCTCCTTCAGCTTGCCGAGGATCATCGCCGAGATTTCCGGGGGCGAGGACTCCTTGCCGCCGGCGCGGATGCGGCAATCGCCGTTCGGGGCTTCCGCCACCTGGAACGGCACCATCTTCATTTCCTCGCTCACCTCGGAAAACTTGCGGCCCATGAACCGCTTGATCGAATAGATGGTGTTGGTTGGGTTGGTAATGGCCTGCCGCTTGGCTACCTGGCCGACCAGCCGCTCGCCGGACTTCGAGAACGCGACCACCGAAGGGGTCGTCCGATTGCCTTCCGCGTTCGGAATGACGACCGGATCTCCACCCTCCATGACGGCCACGCACGAGTTCGTGGTGCCGAGGTCGATTCCGATGATCTTGCTCATATTCTTCTTGCTCCTAATCAGCCCTTTTCGGGAGTCGAAATATAGGATATGAGTGTAATCATGTCAACTACAAAATGAGGCTTATCTAAGCCTCGTAGACTCAGCTTTTAGCCTACTCGACGACGAGGACGCTCGGACGCTCGGGCGGCGCGGCCTGGCGGGAGGGCGCCGGCCGCAGCTCCGAAACGGGCGCCAGGCTGCGCTCGAGCGAAAGGTCGAGGTCTATCTGGCCGGTCGCTCCCCGCCCGTACAGGCCGAACTTCCCGTCCTCGGCCCGGAGGATGTAGCGGTAGGGGCGTCCGTACGGGTCGCTGAGCGCGTCCTCATCGAGGATCCCGGCAACGACGAGATCCTCGAGGCTGCGCGGGTAGCGGCCGCTCGAGTCGTAGTAGATGCGCACCGCGCGCTCGATCGCGACCGCCCGGTTCAGGGAGATCGCCTTGAGCAGGTCCGCCGACTCCCGCATCTGGCCCGGCGGCCGCAGCAGGACGTTGGCGGGATTGCGCGGAATCAGGTACGCCGACACGCCCGCCAGGAGCACGAGGGCCGCCCAGAGGCCGATGGAAGGCCTGCTTCTCGGGGCGGCGGCCTGGCCCGCGGCTTCCGGCTCCGGCGCAGGCGGGACCTCCTCCTCGACGCGCCCCACCTCGATCAGGTTGCGCCCGAGAAGGTCGACCGTCCCCTTGAGGACCTCGAAGTCCGACAGGAACGCGCGCTCCATGATGTCGCCGACGCTGCGGCGCCCGTCGATCCAGCGCCAGGTCTCCGCCTCGGGCCGCGACACCGACAGCGTGCCCTCGGGCGGGTTCTTCACGCCGGCGACGAGCTTCAGGCTCTCCACGCCGGGCGCGCGGCGGTGAACGGTCCCGAGGTCTCCCACCTTCTTCTCGAGAAGCGGCCACTCGTCGACGATCTGGGCCGCCTCCATGAGGACGGTCTCGGTCGACACCGGCGCCATGTGATCGGCGTCGTAGTCGACCGTTCCCTCCTGCGTGAAGTGGAACCTTCCGTCCGGCCACCGGAAGGCGGCGTAGACGATCCGCGAGATCTGGAGGCGCAGCGCCTCGCGCAGCTCCTGGGGCTCGACGAGGTGCTCGCGTACCAGCAGGAAACCCATGCGCTGCTGCGTCTCCTTCTGGATGGCGAGCACGTGGTCGAGCTGCTCCTGCGTCACGTAGCCCGCGCGCAGGAGAAGGTTGCCCAGCCGGTTGTCCAGCCGCCGCGCCCGCGACTCCGCCGCGACGACGGAGCCGCCGAGAAAGGAGATCGTGATCGCATCGTCCTCCCCCTCGACCGAGAGGACGCCGGTCTTTCGCTGGAGGCCGAGCATCTGGAAGATCTCGGTCAGCGAGAAGACCTTGAGGGTGCCTTCAAGACCCACCGGGCGCCCTCCTTCCCACCAGCTGCGCGCGCAGCCACACCCCGATCGCCAGCGCCGCGCCCGCGATCACCGTCGCGCGCAGCCCCGCGGAGGGCGGCAGCGTCAGCGGGTCGAACAGCTTCTCGTCGATGAACGCCGCCGCCAGACCGAAGAAGAAGAGCCAGAGCGTGATCGCGCCGGCGATCGGACGGTCCTCGGCGAACGCGTGCGAGCCGGGCAGCAGGAGCGACACGACCCGCCCGAAGCGCTGGCGCCGGGTCGCCCGCTCCTGCATCTGCCGCGCCTCGGCGGCCTGGAACTCGATGTCCACGTTCTCCTTGCGCAGCGCCCGGGAGCACATCGTGCAGTAGAGCGCGGGATCGCCGTAGCGGCGGCACCGGTTGCAGAAAGCACGTCCGCAGCGCTCGCAGACCGAGGCGACGCCGCGCCGACGCCGCACCCGGCCGATCAGGACGCCGCCGAGCAGCATGCCGATGGGGGCGAGCGCCCAGGGCGACAGCAGCGCCCGCCACGGCCGCCCCGCCATGCCGTGGCCCGGCAGGCGCCGGCTCTTCGGCTGCGCGTTCCACTCGGCGATGCGCGTCCGGGCGCGGGCCACCGCGAATCCGGCGGGGACGACCCGGGACACCGTGGGCGTGCCCGTCCAACCCGCGACGCGGGACACCGAGATCTCGCGGGCGCGGGCGATGGCCAGCGCCTGGCCGTCGAAGTCGTAGGCCTCGCCCCGGGCGAGAGACAGGTTGTAGAACGCCTCCGCGGCGGACGGCGCCCGCTTGGAGGCCTCCGTGTAGTCGCGGATGGCCTCGCTGTAGTCCCCCTCGGTGAAGTGGACGTTGCCGCGGTTCAGGATCGGGCGATAGTCCCCGGGATCGGCGGCGATCGCCCGGCCGTAGTCGCTCTGCGCGCGGTCGAGATCCCCGGACCGCTCCGCGTAGATCCCGAGCAGGAACCAGACGTCGGCATCCTCGGGAAAGACGGCCGACGCCTGCCGCAGGCCGTCTTCGGCGCTCGCGTCCTCGCGGCGCTCCTCGAGGTCGATGGCCGCCACGAAGAGCGGGGAACGCTGCCGGATGTTCTCCTCGGTGATCCAAGCCGCCACCGGCGCCACGAGCGCGAGGGCGACGATGGCGCCGCCGAGGACGAGGCGCTCCCGCCGCCCGGCGTAGGCCCAGAGAATCGCGCCCCAGTAGAGGACGAGCCACACCGGGCCGAATCCCACGAAGAGCGGCAGGAACACGATGACCAGGCCGAGCGGCAAGGCTCCGCTCGGACCGAACGACCGGAAAGCGGTTTCGCGGATGTCGTGCGCCACCCGCGGCGCGTGGCGCAGGCCGAGGGCCACGACCACCCCGACGAGCGCGGCGGCGGCCGCGGCGGCCCCCCAGAGACCGACCGAGGAGAGGATGGCCACCCGCGACTCGTGGCTCGCGAAGAGGGAGGTGGCGGCCTCGGGCAGACCGCGCGCCGCTTCTCCGGCCCTTCCGTGACGGACGAGGAACGAGAGCTGCGCCAGGACCGCGTCCGGGTTCGCGTCGTCGAGCGCGAGGGCGGCTAGATACGCCCGCTCGGCGCGATCGGCCTGGCCCTGCCGCTCGGCGCGGCGGCCGAGATAGACGGCCGTCCGCGAAAAGTCGGACAGCCGGCGCACGCCGACCTTGCGCGCGGCGCGGGTCATGGCGTCGAGGGCTCTGGTCGCGGCCGCCGCGTCGTTTTCCGAGAAGGCCGTCAGGAACTCGAACCAGTGCGCCCGGTAGAGGCCCCGGGTCACGGGGGGCGGCAGCGCGGAGACCGGGTCCTGCGCGCGCGCGGCGGGCGCCGCGAAAATCAGCATCGCGGCGAGCACGCCCGGAACGGCCGGCAGCAGGCCGGCCAGCCGCCGGGGCCGCTTGCCGCTCGTATTGCGATTCATCGTGCCGGCTGCTTCTACCCGCCCGGGCGCGTCGGCTCGCGCCCCGGGGGACGCACGGCGTCGACGTAGGCCATCCGCAGCTCGTAGAGGGCGCGCGAGAGCAGGTCCGTTTCCTCGAAGTTGAGGTTGCCGCGGCACTTCTGCTCGAGGACGCCGAGCCACTCGATCATCTGTTGCGCCGCGGCCGTGTCCCGCCGCGGCAGGCTCTTTCCCGTCATCGGATCCACGCCGAGCGCCGCGTAGACGTTCGAGGCGAGAAAGCTGACGAGAGTGAGAAAGGCCTGGGACGTGGCCCGTTCACCGGCGGGCCCGGCCGCGTCGCCGGCGCCGGCGCCGGCCGGCGGGGCGGGCTCGGGCGGCGCGCTCGGTCGCGGGGGTGGCGCGGCCGCCGGGGGCGGGGGCTTCGGCGCCTCGGGGGCCTCTTCGGTCTCCACGCCGGGACGCAACTCGCCGTCGGGTGTGAACATCCGACGGTCCACGACGCGGATCGGCTTGTCCTCTTCGTTCACGCCGCTCAAAGTTTAACCGAGATCGCGGGCCGCGGCCGGCCGGCGGCCCCTGCGGGTATCATCCGCCCGTGTCCGAAGCGCTCGATCGCCTCGCCGCGCTCGTCGCCCGCCTGCGGCGGGATTGCCCGTGGGACCGGGAGCAGTCTTTCGAAAGCCTCAAGACGTACCTCCTCGAGGAGACGTACGAGACGCTCGCCGCGCTCGACGAGGGCGCCCCCGAGCCGCTGCGCGACGAGCTCGGCGACCTGCTCTTCCAGGTTTTCTTCCTCGCGCGGCTGGCGGAGGAGCGCGGCTGGTTCGGGATGGACGCGGTGGCGGAAGGCATTACGCGCAAGATGACCGAGCGCCATCCCCACGTCTTCGGAGACGCGAAGGCCGCGAGCGCCGAGGAGGTCAAGACCGCCTGGGAGCGCCGCAAGCGCCGCCAGCCGGGCGCGACCGAGGATCCCCTCGGCACTCTCCCCGCGGGCCTGCCCGCGCTGGCCACGGCCTACCGCCAGACGCTGCGCGCGGGCGATCTCGGCTTCGATTGGTCGCGCGACGCGGACGTCGTGGCCAAGATCGAGGAGGAGCTCGCCGAGTGGGGCGCGGCCGAGAGAGCCGGCGACCACGACGCGGAGACCCACGAGATCGGCGACCTGCTGCTGTCGGTGGTCAACCTCGCGCGGCGGCGCCGCATCGACCCGGAGAGCGCGCTGCGCCAGGCGAATCGGCGCTTTCGCGACCGCTTCGCCGAGGTGGCCCGCCGCGCGAAGGCCTCCGGCCGGGATGTTTCGGAGGTGCCAATGGCGGAGTTGGACAGGTATTGGGAGGAAGCGAAGAAGTTAATGATGCGGGATACGTGATGCGGGATGCGGGATGCGCGATGCGCGATGCGCGATGCGCGATCGTATGCCCGTATCCCGTATCCCGTATCCCGCATCCTCCCTTACTTCACCATCTCGCTCACCCTCACCAGCCTGACCCCCTGGGCCGCCAGTCCCGGCAATTCGCGCTCCAGCACTGACAGCGTCACGGCGTAGGGATGCCCGATCGCGACCGCGTCGCCCTCCTGGCGGGCGCGCCGCACGAGCTCGGCGAGTTGCGCCCGCACGGCCTCGTCGGTCGCGACGTCGTCGAGGAAGACCCGGCGGGAGACGGCGGGCACGGAGGCCGCCTCCGCGGTCGCCTCGGCCACGGTCGCGTCCGTCGTCCGGCTGTCGACGAAGAAGAGACCGCGCCGCGAAAGCACGGCGACGACGGCGCGCATGACGCGGGGATCCGCCGTCGCGGCCGAACCCATGTGGTTGTTGACCCCGACCGCACCCGGAACGGTTCCGAGATCGTCCTCGAGCGTGCGCGCGATCTCGGCGTCGGACTGCGACCGGAGGACGAGGCCCGGGCCCGGGCGGACCCGCGGATACCCCGAGGGCTCCATCGGCAGGTGCAGCAGCACCTCCTTGCCGCCCCGCGCGAGGGCCTCCGCCGAGGCGCGGCTCCAGCGCAGCGACGGCAGCACCGCGCCGGCCACCGGCTCGCCCCACCCGGCGATCCGCTCTGCCGGGGCGAGCTCGTTTCCGAGATCGTCGATCACGATCGCCACGCGCGGCCCGCCAGCCGGAGACGGCCGCGCCCGCTCGGCCTGCCGGGTGACGTGCGGCGACGGCGACGGGCGCGCGCGCGCCGGGGTCGGCCGCGCGGCGGGCTGCGGCGCCGATCCCGGCGGCGGATGGGGCGGCCGCGAGGGACAGGACGTGAGGTAGAGAGCGACGCCGAGAACGAGCGAAAGAAGGGCGAAGAAGACCGTCGCCGGGGAGATGCGGCGGCCGCGGCGGGTCAAGGGATTCGGATCGGAGGCGCCGGCAACCGGCTAGGCCGCCTTGCGGGCGGCCGCTTCGCCGCGGGCGACCTCGAGGCCGCGCTCCAGGATGAGGTCGCGCTCGCCGCCGTCGCCGGGAATCACGAGGACGCGTTCGTCGGGCGAGAGCCCCTTGCCGCCGAGCACCTGCCCGGACGGCGAAACGTACCGGCCCACGGTCATGAAGAGGCTTCCGCCCTCCGAGGTCGGGACGTTCTGCTGGATGATCGCCATGCCCACCGTGGTCTCGCCGACCGTGGTCGCCTTCACGCGGTCGTGCAGCGCGGCGGCGAGAACCTCCGCGGCGCCCGCCGTCGAGTCGTCCATCAGGACGACGACGCGATCCTTCCACACCGGCTCGCCGGATGCCTCGAGAGGCTTCCCGGCGGCCTTGCGCGACACCACCGTGGCGATCGGGCCCTTCGGCACGAAGAGCGACGCCACCGGGGCCGCGTCGGGCACGGCCCCGCCGATGGACCCGCGCAGGTCGAGAACGACCTTCGTGATCGAACGGCGCGACGCCTCGTCGAGCTCCTTGCGCACCGCGGCCGCCGTCGCCGGCGTGAAGTTCGGGATCCGGATGATCGCGACGTCGCGCTCCCACTTCGTGCTCGGCGCGGGCGGGTCGAAGCGCGCGCGCTTGACGGGCAGCGTCACGCGCTTCTCGTCGCCGCCGCGGAAGAGGACGAGCTCGCACGAGGAACCCTCGGGCCCTTCGAGCGCCGCCTTGATCTTCCAGACGGGAGCGTTGCGCAGGGGCTTGCCGTCGATCGAGTCGATGAGGTCGCCGGGCTTGACGCCGGCCTGCTCCGCCGGGGAGCCCGGCAGCGGTCCGAGGACGTAGGGGTAGCCGCCGCGCCGCGCGAACACGATGCCCGGGCTCGCCGCGCCGGCCGCGGCCTGCGCCTTGTAGGCCGCCATCGCGGAAGCGGGGATGTAGTAGGAAAACGGGTCGAGGGCGTCCGACATCCCGTCGTAGGCCCCCTCCAGCAGGGCCTTGGCGTCGGTCGGCTCGACGTAGTTGCTCCGGGTCAGCGAAAAGACCTCGGAGAAGATCGACAGCGCCCGCGTCGCCGGGTCGCGACCCGGGCCTTCCGGACCGGTGACGGCCCGCAGGGAGGCCAGGGCGCAGAGCGAGACGACCACGAACAGGACGCGGGAGCGGTTGGACTTCATCGAAATCATGCTAACAGAGCCCCCAACACATCACAGGCCCAATTACTTCCGGGCTACCGCCCAAAAAAATAGGATCCCTCCCTCCCCCTCGGGGGATGCGGCCCGTCCGGCCATGAGCCAGCCGCCCGGCGCCTATCGCTCGCGGCGCGGATAGTCTCCCGACCGAAGGGAGGGAGGAGGTCCGCGCCGCGGGAGCTCGCGCGAAGCGAGGGGTCAGGCGTCCGGTCGAGCCCGCATCCGGGCGAGCCGGACGCCGGTGCGCCCAACGGGCGCAGACCCCTCGCTTCGCGCGAGCGACGGTTACCGCAACCACGCGACAGGGTCGCTCGCCTTCTGCCGGTCCCGGACTTCGAAATACACGCCGGGCTCGTCCCGGCCCGGCCCGTAACCGGCCAGGCCGACCTCGCCCCCCACCGGAACCGGCACGCCCGGCCGCACGGAAACGGCCTGCAGCCACGCGTAGAGGGTCAGCATGCCGTCGCCATGATCGAGGATCACGAGATTGCCGTATTCCGCCAGCCACTGCGCGTAGATCGCCTTGCCGGCATAGACCGCCCGCACCGGCGTCCCCAGGGGAACCGCCACCGACACGCCGTTCGAGACGGTCCACGTATCGAACTTCGGGTGGCGGTGCCGCCCGAAGGTCTCGATGATCGTTCCCCGGGCGGGCCAGTCGAGCACGCCCTTCCACGGCCGGATGCCGCCGGAGGGCCCGACCGGCTCTTCGCCTTCGGTCTGGCGCGAGAGGGTCTCGAGCAGGCGCTCGAGACGGGTGGCCTTGTCGGTGAGGGCGGAAACCTCGCGCCGCCGCGAGGCAGACTCGACCTGCTCGCGCGACAGGAGCCTCTCGCCGCTCCACCTTGAGCGACGCGACCCGCGTCTCCTCCTGGCGGCTCTTCGTGTAGAGCCGGTCGATCTCGGCCTTCAGCGCCTCCTCCCGGGCGAGGCTTTCCTGGAGGCGCTCCTCCGCGAAGCGGTACTGGCCGAGCAGCCGGCCGTCGCGCCGCGCGAGGCTGTCGAGCCGCTCGATCGAATCGAGCAGCGCCGGAAGATCCTGCGCCTCGAGGAGCACCCGGAAGTATCCGAAGCGCCCGAACCGCTGCAGCAGGCGCGCGCGGAGCACGAGCATCCGCCGGCACTGTTCCGCCGAGGACGCCGCCGCCGCCCGCTCCCGCGACACGGCCGCGAGCCGACGCGAGAACTCCTCGCGCGTAACCGCGACGAGCTCGCCCTCGCGCGTGGCGATCTCGAGCCGGAGCTCGAGGCGCTTGAGCTCCTCGGCCAGCGTGGCTTCCTTCTTCCCGCTCTCGGCGAGCTTGGCCTTCGAGCGATCCGATCCGGTTCTGGAGCTTCGCGAGATCGGCCTGGCGGTCGGCGTCCGGCCGGCGTGACGGATCGGCTGCGAGAGCCCCGGCACCGCGGCGAGAAGGAGCGCCGCCGCCAGCAGATGCCTCACCAGAGCGACTTCCCCGCCGCGCCGTCCACGGCGCTTCCCCCGACGAGGGCCCGCACGGACGCCGTCACGTCCGCGATGCCCGGAACGGAGGCGGCCGAAAAGCCTTCGAGGAGAAGAAGACGCCGCGCACGAGGTCGGGATCGAGCGAGCAGTGGTCCCCGCTCCAGACGTCGCGGTTGTCCTCGAACACGTTGCCGGTCGGCACGCCGAGCGACGACTGCCACGAGACCCGGTAGCCCGGCCGGTTGGTCACGATCAGGTCCGGGATCAGGCGCGGGTCGAAGCGGCGGTAGATGTCCTCGCGCTTGAAGACACGCGAGACGGCCTTCTCGCCGTTCTTCGGATCGGTCAGGCCCCGGAGCCTCGCGACGAGCTCGGCGCGCAGGGCCTCGTACTCGGCTCGCCCGGGGCGACGATCCCGCCGGCCTCGCGGCCGGACAGGTTGACGTAGATGTCGCCGAGGCCCATCGAGTAGGCCTTCGACTTCGACCAGTCCACGGCCTCCCAGAACTGGCCGCGCCCGAAGAGGGCCTCGAGATTCTGCCGCTTCGCGCTGCCCTTGAGAGACGAGGTACCCGTTCTCGACGAGCCAGGAGTTGTAGTTGACGGAGCGGCGCCAGGTCGCGAAGCCGTGGTCCGAGAGCACGAGGAGGACGTCCTCGGGCTTCAGCGCCTTCGCCGTCTCCCCGACGATGTCGTCCATCGTCTCGTACGAGTCCTCGACCGCATCGCCGTACTTCTCCGCGAGCTTCGCGTCGTAGGCCGGGTGCTCCGGATCGCGCAGGCGCCAGAAGACGTGGGCGACGCGGTCCGGAAACTCGAAGTAGTGAAAGAGCAGCTTCTCCCCGCCCGGCAGGAGGCCGCCAGCATCTTGCGCTCCACCTCGACGGTCGTCGCGACGTCCTCGAGAAAGGCCTCCTCCGAGAGCGTCGCGGACTGGATCGACCAGGTGTCGATCGCCCCAGCCCATCGTCTTGTAGCGGCCGAACGCGCGCGACGAGCTCCTTCGCGCAAAGCCCGCCGGCGACGAAATGCGCGAATCCGGGCGGCAGGCGCTCGGGGTCGAACTGGATCGGCGAGAGGTAGAGGTCGATCTCGGGCGCGATGCGACGCGAGGCGCAGCCGCGCGTAGCCGTGCACGGTGATGAGCGGGTTGACGCGGAAGGCGAGCGAGAGCCAGTCGCTCCACTGGCCCGGCTTCGACTCGGCCCGCGCGCTTCCCGCCTCGACGACGAGCCGGTCCTGCGCGTCGGAAACCGTCAGCGTCAGCGGCAGCTCGATCGTGCCCTCGCGGCCGAACGCGCGTCCGGGCGGCCCGGAGATCCGCGTCACCTGCGGCCGGTGTTCGACTCGAGCCGCACGAGGTCGATCGAGAAGTCGTTGCCCTCGCGCGGAGCGAAGAAGGGATCCGACGTGTAGAAAGCGGGCTTTCCGATCCGGCCCGAGAGGTCCGGCACGCCGAGCCCGGAGAGCATCCGCCCGTCGGCAAACACCTCCGGCGGGAACGTCACCGGCATGCGCATCACGGTCGCAGGCCGCGCCCCGGCTCCGTCCAGAAGACCGGCCGCGCCGGTTGTTCCGGACCCACGGACGGCTCTCGGGCAGCCAGGCCTGCGCCGCCAGGAAGGCTCCGATTGCGGCCGCGGCGGCGAGCCGCGAGCAGGAGCGACGCCGCGACGCGCCGCCGCCTCCAGAAAAGCAGGAGCGCCGGCAGGCCGAACAGCGCGGCGCCGGCGGCCGCGAAGGCCGCGGGGTTGCGCTTGCCGAAGAGGAACGGCACCTGGAGCTCCTCGGCCACGGCGAAGGTCGGGATCCGGTTGGCGGGATCGCGCTTCAGGAAGTCGAAGATCTCGTGGCCGCCCGGATCGAGCCCCGTCGAGAACGTGGACCAGGAAACCGGCGTCTGCGCCGGGATGGTGGGCGTCAGCGGCGAGTACCCGCCGCGCTTCTGGAGCGCCGCCAGGTTCGGGCAGCCTCCCCTTGCCGAGCATCTCCTCGACGACGTGGGCGTCCACGCCGTCGAAGGCGAGGACGACGACGCGCCGGGCGCCGGGGCCGGCGCGGCGGGAGCGGCGCGCCGGCGACAAGAGCGCGCACAGCGCCGCGGCGAAGACTTTCATGCGGTCCCTACAGTGTACCCGGCGCCGCCGCCTAGAATCCGCGGCGTGACCACGCGAACCGAGGACCTCCAGACGCTGCTCGCGCGGATTCCGGATCCGGAGATCCGCGCGCTCTTCTCGCCCGAGTTCATCCTCTGCGCCGAGCACTTCGACAGGTTCACGATGGAGTTCGTCCTGAACTCGTCCACGACCTCGAGCTCGACGAGCCGCTTTCGCGAGGGGCGACGGTCGGCGAGATCGTGGCCGCGCGGATTCGCGCCGCGCGCGGCCGTCCCTCTCGACTGGTTCCTGCGCAAGCTCGCCGCCGAGGACTACCTGGCCGCCGGGCGCGGCGGGGATCCGTCCTACCGCGCCCGCGGTCCGCTGCCCCCGGGCGACCCGGACAGCCGCGGAGGCGCGCGCGCGAGCGCTCGATCCCCGATCGCTGCCCGCCTTCGCCGTCGTGCGGGCGATGGTCGCGCACGTGCCCGAGTTCCTGCGCGGCGAGAAGACCGGGGAAGAGATCCTCTTCTCGCCCACGAGGCTGCCGCTGTGGTTCGACTACTTCTCGAACGACAACCTGCTCTACCAGATCAACAACCGCCTCGGACGCCGAGGCCGTGGTGCGCGCGCTGCCCGCGACGCGGCCGGCCGTCGTCGTCGAGATCGGCGGCGGCTCCGGCTCGGCGGCGCTGGCGCTCGTCGAGCGGCTCGCGCGCGACGCCGCGCTCGACCGCGTCGGCCGCTACCGCTTCTCCGAGATCGTGCCGACCTTCCTGCGGCGGGCCGAGCGCACGATCCGGCCGCGCTATCCGGAGCTCCCGATCGAGTTCTGCCGGGTGGACATGGACCGCGACCTCGCGGAGCAGGGCATCGCTGCCGGGATCGCGGACGTCGTCTACGCCGTCAACACCGTCCACATCGCCCGGGACCTCGGCAGACGCTCGCGCGCATCCGCGAGACGCTCGCGCCGGGAGGCGTCGCCGTCTTCTCCGAGTGCGTGCGCCCCTTCGCCCGGACAGCCGATCTACGTCGAGTTCGTCTTCAACTTCCTCGAGAACTTCACCGGCGTCGCGACCGACCCGGCGACGCGGCCCAACCACGGGTTCCTGACGCCCGAGAACTGGCGCCGGGCGCTCGCGGCCGCCGGCTTCGAGCGCGCCCGGATCCTGCCCGACGTCGAGGAGCTCGCCAAGCACTACGACGCGTTCTTCGTGGCCGCGGTCACGGCGCGGCGCCCGGGATAGAGTTCCGCCGGCTCTCGGCCGGCGATTCTGCTGCCGTGAGCCTGCCGTCGGTGATCGGCTCCGCGACGGGTCGTCCCAGAACGGGTAGAAGCAGTACCACTGCTCCGGGGACTCGCGCACGTAGCGCTCGAGGATCGTGACGTAACGCCGGAGGTTGTCGCGCAGCGCCGCGTCGCGGTCGCCGTGCCGCTCGATGACGAGCGGCTCCTCGACGACCGCGCGGTAGCGGCCGTCCGGCACGCGGACGATGAAAGCGGGCAGCACCGTCGCGTCGGTGGCCATCGCGACGCGCAGCGGCCCGCGCGGAAAATACGCCTCGCGCCCGAAGAACGGCACGGCGACGCCCGTGTTGTCGAAGTCCCGGTCGCCCTGCATCGCGACGATGGCGTTCCTCCCGAGCGCGCGCAGGACCGCGAGCGTCGGGCCGAAGCTGCGGTCGATCGGGATCTCGGTGACGCCGGCCCGCTCGTGGAGGCGGCGGCGCGCTCCTTCTCGACGCCCGGAAAGATGTCGGGCACCAGCACGACGTGGATCGGCTGCTGGACCTCGCGCGAGCATCAGGCCGCCGATCTCCCAGTTGCCGAGGTGCGCGGTCAGCAGCAGCACGCCCTTGCCCGCCAGGCGGCCCTCGACGATGTGCGAGTAGCCGCTCCACGCCCTCGATGAGCTGCGCCGCCTCTTCCGGCGGGCGCGTGGCGAAGTGCAGAAAGTCGACCCACGCCGAGAAGTGCGAGACCACCATCTCGAACGCGAGGCGGCGGACCTCGGGAGCGTCCTCGGGCGCGCCCAGGATCACGGCGAGATTGGACCGCGCCGCCCGCAGGTACTTGGGGCGCAGGCGATAGTACAAGCGGGCGAGCGCGCGCCCCCCGCCGTGCATCGAGTGCCGCGGAAGCTTCCGCGTGAAGGCGAGCGTGGCGGGGAACCAGAGGCGCGAGGCCGCCGAGGCGACCGCCCGCGCGAGCGGATTGCGCGTGGCCATCTTCTCCTGCACGGGAGGTATCCTACGAGGAATCGGGAAGCGGGAAACGGGATACGGAATCGAGAGCGTCTGGCGGCCGCGATGCCGTACGCGGTCTTCGCGCTGCTCGTCGCCGTTTCCTGGAACCGCTGGATCGAGCCGTACGTGGACACCGGCCGCGAGCTGATGGTGCCGTGGCGGCTCGCGCACGGCGAGCGGCTCTACCGCGACGTGCACTTCCACCACGGGCCCCTCGGGCCCTACCTCGCCGCCGTCGCGGACGGCCGTGGCCGGGCGCTCGCTGCCGGCCCGCACCGGCCTCTACGGCGCCTGTCGCCCTGCTCCACGTGGCGGCGCTCGGACCGGCTCTCCCGCCGCATGCTCTCCCCCGGCCGGGCGGCCCTCGCGCGACGTCCGCGGCGATCGCCGCCGCCGTCTTCCTGCGGCCCGGAGGATGGCTCTTCCCCTTCAGCTTCGACACCGCCATCGCGGTCGCGGCGCTGACCTGGGCGCTCGCGCTGGCCGCCCGGGACGAGCCGCGGCGCGAACGACGTCGGCGCCGGCCTGTGCCTTCTCGCGGCGCTCCTCGCCCGCCCCGAGCTCGGCCTCGCGGCGATCGCCGTGCTCGGCTTTGCGGCCCGCCGCGCGCCGCGCCGCCTCGTGCCGCTCGCCGCCGCGCCGCTCGCCGCGGCGGCGTCGGGGTACGCGCTGCTCGTATCGGCGGGCTCCCGGGACCGCCTGGTCGCGGACGGCTGGCTGCGCCTGATCTCGCCGCCGCCCGCCTTCCAGAACGTCTATCGCGCCTACGCCGGGCTCGATCGGCGGGCCTGCGCGTGGCGGAGCTGGCTGCTGGCCGCGATCGTTCTCGCGCTCGTCGCGTCCCTCCTCGTCGCGGCGGCCTGGGCGGCCGCGCGCGCGGGACGCGGCCGCGCCGCTCGTCGAGCTCTCCGCCGTCGCCCTGCTCGCCGTCGCGGCGGCGATCGTCTTCCGGCCGCCCGCGTCGCTCGCGGAACGCCTCGCCCTGCTTCCTCCCCTCGTCCGCGTCGTGCCGCCGCTCCTGATCGTGGCCGGCGCCGCTCCGCTTCGGCGAGGCGCTCCTCGGCGCGCCTGCGAGGCGCGCTGGCCGGCCGTGCCCGACGCCGTCCTCTGGATGGCGGCGCGTCTTCTCGGCGCGGCTGCTTCTCGCGGCCGGCTACGTCGGGCCCTACGACGCGTTCTTCCTGCCGCTGCCGCTCGTCGTCGCCGCGGCCGGCCTCTTCGCCGCGGCGGATCGCGCCGCGCCGGCTCTCGGGCGCGGCGCTGCCCGCGGCTGGCCGCGGCGGCGCTCGGCGTCTTCCTGGCTTCCGCGTCGCCGGACCGCGGCCGAGCTCTACCGGGCGCGCGCGTGGGACGCGCGTCGCCACGCCCGCGGGCTCGCTCTTCGCTTCCGGTCCCGGTCGCCGGCGCCGACGCGCGACGCGGTCCTGGACTGCGCTCGCGCGCTTGCCGCCCGACGCGACGCTGTCCGGCGTCCCCGAGGCGGGGTTCTTCAACTACGTGCTCGGCCTTCGCAATCCGTTCTGGCTCGAGCAGTTCTTTCCCGGGCACCTCGACCGCGCCGAGCGAGCGCGCGCCATCGCGCTGCTCGACGCGCGGCCTCCCGACGTCGTTCTCCGCGCCAACGTGCTGGCGGTCGGCGAGGGCGCGCGCGCCTTCGGAGAGCGACTACCTGGCGGCGCTCGACGCCGCGTGCGCGCCGCGCTATCGCGTCGCCGGCCGCGTTCGGCCCGCGGCGCCCGCGCGGACGCGCGCATCGGCGATCCGCGAGTTCTTCGTCGAGCTCTCGAAGCGCGCCGCCGCCGGCCGGGGCGGCGCGATGAGGCTCGACTCTCGCCGGTCGCGCAGAAGTTCGGTCTTTCGCGTCGCGCCGCCCGCGAGGCCGTCCGGTCGGGCCGCATCGACGTGGACGGCACGCCCGTGCGACGAGCCGGGCGCGGAGACGCCGCGGCGGACGCGGCGCTCACGCTTCCACCCGGACCGGCCCCCTGCGCCGGCGGGTCAGGACGCGCCTCACGGTCCTCTACGAGGACGCCGACGTGCATCATCGTCGACAAGCCGGCCGGCCTGCTCACCGTGCCGACGGAGGCGCGCGAGAAGGACACGCTGCTGGAGCCGCGCGCTCCACTACCTGCAGCACCGCTACGGCGGCCGGCCGCACGCCGGCGATCGTCCACCGGCTCGACAAGGACACGTCCGGCGCGCTCGTCTTCGCGCGCAACCGCGCGGCCCTCCACGCGCTCCAGGACCGCTTCCGCACCCACGCGATCGACCGGGAGTACGTCGCCCTCGTCGAGGGCGTGCCTCCCGAGACGGCGGCACGTTCGACGCCGACCTCGTGCGCGAGCGCGGCGGCCTGCGCCGCTCGGTCGCCCGCCCCGGACAGGAGGGGCGCTCGCGCCGTCACGCGCTATCGGACGCTCGAGCGCCTCGGGCGCGGCCGCCCTCGTCTCGGTCCGGCCCGAAACCGGGCGCACGCACCAGATCCGCGTGCACTTCTCGGCGGCCGGTCACCCGGTGCTCGGGGACCGCGTCTACGGGGAACGCGAAGCTGGCCTCCCGCGGCAGATGCTCCACGCGCGCCGCCTCGGCTTCCCCCACCCGCGCACGGGAGAACCGTGTCGCGGCGGAGTCCCCGCTCCCGGAGGACTTCGAGAAGATCCTGTCCGCGCTGCGGGCCAAAAAGAAAGCGGCCCGGCAGAGCCGGGGCGCTGGAACATCGCGAAACTGGACGAGACGCTAGGCGAGGACGACGACCACCACGCGGCGGTTCTTCGAGCGGCCTTCCTTGGTCTTGTTCGAGTCCACCGGCTCGTCCTTGCCGTAGGAGATCGTGGACATGCGGTTCAGGGCGACGCCCTGCTTGTTCAGGTAACGGCGCACGGCCTCGGCCCGGGCCTCCCCGAGCTTGTAGGTTGTAGGTATCCGGTGCCCGTCGCATCCGTGTGTCCCTGGATCTCGAGGTAGACGTTCTTGTTCTCGCCCTTCAACCGCTCGGCGAAGGCGTCGAGCGCGTCCATGCGCTTCCTGTCGAGAGCTCGTGCTGGTTGACCGGGAACTTCACCGCGTCGTCCGAGAGAACCAACGAGTAGACGAACTTGCCCTCGGCGAGCTTGCCCGCCTGCTGCGCCCGCTCGAGAGCCTGGCGCGTCGCGTTGTCGAGCTCGGCCAGCTTCGCGTCGTGCTGCTTGACCTTGGTCTGCGTGGCCTCGACCTGCGACTCGACGTCGTTGATCCGCTTCTCGGTCGCGCGCTGCTTTTGGCGACCTCCTCGCTGACGTACTTCTTTGACGCGCACGCCGTGAGCCCGAAGGTCCCCAAAAGAAGCGCCCCCCCGAAGAATGATCCGAGACCCTGCGACCTTTGCTGCCATCTGCACCTCCTAACAAAACGTTGTACGACCGCCCGGGAGCCGTGCCCCGGTATCCCCGACGTGTCCGGACGACCCAGGAACCGGGTTTGGCCACGGACACAAATACAATCCTATACTTTACATCCCCTTTGCCCGAGGGCGCAAACCCCAGCAAATACTGCTGTCGGACCTCGGCGCGATCTGGGCGGCCAGGGGCCGCAGGTCCTCGTCCCCGGCGACCAGGTGCATCTTCCCGCCGCTCGAGCCGGCCAGCATCTGGAGGGTGTCCACCGACAGCTCCTGGCGTCTCCTTGTCCGTCAGGGCGTCGAAGGACGCGGTTCTTCATGCCGATCGGGTAGACGGGCACCGACACGTGTTGCAAGAGCTCGGCCATCTTCGGCGGCCGACAGCTCGCTCGCGTTGTCGACACCGTCCGTAAACAGCAGGATCGCCCGCTTGTTGTTGCGGCCCCGCATCATCCTTTCGGGGGTGGCGGCCACGGCGTCGAAGAGGGCCGTCTGGCCCGACGCCTCGAGCTCCCAGAGCTCGCGCGACAGCTTCGTCGGGTCGGCGGAGAAGTCCGCGACCAGGCGCACCTCGCCCTCCGAGAAGGCGAAGAGCGCGAAATCGTCGCCGGGCTTGCCGGCCTTGGATGATGGTCCGGATCGCGTTCTTGGCGTTCTCGAGCTTGTTGGCCACGCCCATGCTGCCGGAGGTGTCGAGCAGGAAGGCGAACGAGACGGGCGCGATTCGTCGCGGTCGAACGTGTCGACGTCGACGCGGGCTCGCCCGACCCGCAGGACGAAGTCCTCCTTGCGGAGGCCGTCGGCGAACTTGCCGTCCTTGTCGGTGACGAGGACGGGCAGCATGACGTACTCCGCGCCGGCCGACTCGGAGAAGGTCGGGGGGTCCTCCGGCTTCTGGGCCGAGGCGATCGCCGACGAGAGGAGCAGCAGGAACCGAGGAAGTGCTTCACCGACCGATTATAAGGCCCAATCCCGGCGCCAGATTCCTGTCACGCCTTACTGCTTGCGCCGCACGGCCTTACAGACTGTCCTCCCTTGACGACGCCTGCCCGGTCGATCGTCCTCGTTCGCCCCCACAACGCCTCGAACCTCGGCTCCGTGGCCCGGGTGGCGAAGAATTTCGGCGCTGAAGGGGTTCTCCGTGGTCGAGCCCGCCGTCCGGCCCGACCCGGACTCGCGCGCCTGGCCGTCGGCGCCGACGACCTGCTCGGCGCCATCGAGCGGCATCCCGACCTCGCCGCCGCCGTCGCGCGATTTCCCGGTCGTCGTCACGACCTCGTCGCTGCGGGGCCGCGGGAAGCATCGCGCTCGCTCGACGCTCCCCGAGCTGCCGGGCTTCCTGGCCGAGGCCGGGCGCGCGCCGGCGGCCTTCGTCTTCGGCCCGGAGACGAAGCGGCCTGACCGAGGACGAGCTCGCGCGCGCCTCGGCGTGCCTGCGCCTGCCGACCGATCCGGCGTTCCCGACGATGAACCTGTCGCACGCCGTCGCCGCTCGTGCTCGGCGTGGCCACGGCGTTCGGCGCACGCCGAACGCGCGCCGCGAAGCCGCGCCCGAGCCCTGGTCGCCGGCCGCCGAGATCGAGGGCGCCATCGCGCACTGGGATCGCGCCCTCGAAGCGATCGGCTTCTACGACACGGGCCACCGCGACCGCTCGCTGCGCGACTGGCGCCGCCTCGTCGCGGCGCGCCCGCTGACGATGCGCGAAGTGGCGATCCTGCGGGGGGTGGCCAACCGGGTCCTGGTCGCGCTGCGCACGGAACCTCCTAGGGCGGCCGCACCGAAAAGTCCGGGATCCCTCGCTGCGCTCGGGATGATGTGGCGCGCCGCTGCGCGCGCGCCAAATCAGATCAGCTCGCTCTCCGAAGAAGAACGCGATCTCCTTGGCGGCGTTCTCGGCCGAGTCGCTGCCGTGGATGGCGTTGCGCTCGATGTCGGTGCCGAAGAGATTGCGGATCGTGCCGGGCTCGGCCTTGCGCGAATCGGTGGCGCCCATGGTCCTGCGCAGGTGGGCCACGGCGTCGGCGCGCTCGAGCGTCGCGACGACGACCGGGCCCTCGGTCATGAAGCGTCACCAGGCGCTCGTAGAAGGGCCGCTCGCGGTGGACCGCGTAGAAGGCGCGCGCCTGCTCGGCGGAGAGCCGCAGTCTTCTTCAGCCCGACGAGGCGGAAGCCCTCCTTCTCGAGGTGCGCGAGGATCGCGCCGGCCTTGCCGGCCGCCACCGAATCCGGTTTCAGGATCGTCAGAGTCCGTTCCAAGCAGCTGCTCCTTTTCTGCGAGCCCGCCGCGGGCTACCGCCCGAGCATTTCCTTGACCTTGCTTCCGAGGTCCGCCGGCGAGCGGACGACGCCGATGCCGGCCGCCTCGAGAGCCTTCATCTTCTCGGCCGCCGTTCCCTTGCCGCCGGCGATGATCGCGCCCGCGTGGCCCATGCGGCGCCCGGGCGGAGCCGTCTGGCCCGCGATGAACGACGACGACCGGCTTGCTGAAGTTGCCGGCGACCCAGCAGGCCGCTTCTTCCTCCGCCATGCCGCCGATCTCTCCGATCAGGACGACCGCCTCGGTGCCGGCGTCGTCCCCGAACGCCTTCAGGCAGTCGATGAAGTTCGTCCCGTTGACGGGATCGCCTCCGATCCCGATGACCGTCGACTGGCCGAGGCCGAGCTTCGTGAGCTGGTCCACCGCCTCGTACGTCAGCGTTCCCGAGCGGGAGATGACGCCGACGGTTCCGGGCTTGTGGATGCGCCCGGGCATGATGCCGATCTTGCACTCCCCCGGCGTGATGATGCCGGGGCAGTTGGGCCCGATCAGGCGGACGGCCTTGCCCGCCGCCGTGCTGCCGGTCGAGGACCGCGCGGGCGCGCAGCATGTCGTTGGTCGGGATGCCCTCGGTGATGCAGGCGATGACCGCCGACGCCCGCGTCGGCCGCTTCCACGATCGCGTCCGCCGCGAACGGCGGCGGAACGAAGATCATCGACGCGTTGGCGCCCGTCTCGCGGACCGCGTCGGCGACGGTGTTGAAGACCGGAATGCCCTCGTGCGTCGTGCCGCCCTTGCCGGGCGTCACGCCCGCGACGACCTGCGTCCCGTACTCGCGGCAGGCGAGCGCGTGGAACCTGCCCTCGCGGCCGGTCAGCCCCTGCACCAGGAGGCGCGTCTCCTTGCCGACCCAGATGCTCATCGGACCGCCTCGACGACCTTGCGGGCCGCATCCGCCAGCCCTTCGGCCGGCGTGATCTTGAGGCCCGACTCCCGCAGGATCGACTTGCCCTGGTCCACGTTGGTGCCCTCGAGGCGCACGACCACCGGGATCGAGAGCCCCATCTCGCGCACGGCCGCGACGACGCCCTTGGCGATGATGTCGCAGCGCATGATGCCGCCGAAGATGTTGATCAGGACGGCCTTCACGTTCTTGTCCGAGAGGATGATGCGGAAGGCGTTCTTGACCTGCTCCTCGTTGGCGCCGCCGCCGACGTCGAGGAAGTTGGCGGGCTCGCCGCCGGCGAGCTTGACGAGGTCCATCGTCCCCATCGCCAGGCCGGCGCCGTTGACCATGCAGCCGACGTTGCCGTCGAGCTTGATGTAGTTCAACCCGAAGCGCGACGCCTCGACCTCGAGCGGATCCTCCTCGGCGAGGTCGCGCATCTCCTTGATGTCGGGATGCCGGAAGAGGGCGTTGTCGTCGAAGGTCATCTTGGCGTCGAGGGCGAGGACGTCGCCCTGCTTCGTCACGAGCAGCGGGTTGATCTCCGCCAGGGTGGCGTCGGTCTCGATGTACGCCCGGAAGAGCGCCTGCATGAACGGGACGCCTTTCTTGAAGCTCTCGCCGGAGAGGCCGAGGGCGAAGGCGAGCTTGCGGGCCTGGAAGGGAAACATCCCCGCCGGGTCGACGGCCTCGCGCACGATCGCGTTGGGGTCCTTCGCCGCGACCTCTTCGATCTCCATGCCGCCCGAGAGCGAGGCCATGACGACGGGCAGGCCGCGCGCGCGGTCGAGCGTGATGCCCAGGTACAGCTCCCGCGCGATGTCGAGGGCCTCCTCGACGAGCACCTTCTGCACGACCCGGCCGGCGGGGCCGGTCTGCGGCGTGACGAGCGTCATGCCGAGGATCTTCTTGGCCAGGTCGTGGGCCTCCTCGGGATCCTTCGCGAGCTTGACGCCGCCGCCCTTGCCGCGGCCGCCGGCGTGGATCTGCGCCTTGACGACGGCCCGGCCGCCGAGGCGCTTGGCGATCTCCCGCGCCTCGGCGGGGCTGTCGGTGACCTCGCCCCGCGGCACGGCGACGCCGTAGTGCGCGAGGATCGACTTGGCCTGGTATTCGTGGACTTTCATCGGCTTTCCAAAAGGCGGGCGATTATACCCGGACGACGCACGACCGACGGCAACCGCGAACGGCGGGGAAAAACTAGAGGCGGAACGCGGAAAGCGAGCGCAGCCCCAGGCCCGACAGGGCGGCGAAGACGGCGACCGCGACGATCGCGGCGATCGTCCGGGCGCGGGGATTCGGCGCAAGGCCCCAGGCGTCGGCGAACGTGAAGACCCCCGCGCCCAGGTGCGCGGTCGCCGAGAGAAGCCCGGCCGCGTAGAAAGCCCGGATCGCGGGGTTCGAGAGCAGCGCCTGCATGAGCCGGAAGAGGTCGAGGCTCCCGTGGTCGTGGACCTGGACGAGCCGCGACGTCCACAGGTGGAACAGGAGGAATGCGAAGAGGAAGGTCCCCGTCACTCGCTGGAAGACCGCGAGTCCCCGCCCGGCCCGGTCGGCGCCCGGCGCGCCGCGCGGCTCGACGGCCGCCACGAAGAGGCCGTAGACCGCGTGGTACGCGAGAGGGAGCGCGATGAGGACGATCTCGAGCAACACCGACAGGGGCATCTCCTGGAGACGCCGGGCCGTCGCGTTGTAGGCGTCCGCGCCGCCTGCGGCGGCGGCATTGACGTAGAGGTGAAAGGCGAGAAAGGCGCCGACGGGGACGACGCCGGAGATCGAGTGCAGCCGGCGCTGCCGCGTCCGGGGCCGCTCCGGCGCCACCGCCGTCCTAGACCTTCAGGATGCGGAAGAGCTCCCGGACCGCCTCGGCCGACTTCGCGAGCGCGGCGCTCTCGTCCGCCGTCAGGGCGATCTCGACGACCTCTTCCATGCCGCGCGCGCCGAGCTTGACCGGCACGCCCAGGTACACGTCGTTCATGCCGTACTCGCCCTTCAGGTACGCGGCGCAGGGAAGGATCTTCTTCTTGTCCCGCAGCACCGCGTCCACCATCTCGACCACGGCGGAGGCCGGCGCGTACCAGGCCGAGGTCTTCAGCAGGTTCACGATCTCGGCGCCGCCGTCGCGCGTGCGCTTGACGATCGCGTCGATCTTCTCCCGCGGCAGGAGCTCCGGGATCGGAATGCCGGCGACCGTGGAGAACCGCGGCAGCGGCACCATGGTGTCGCCGTGGCCGCCGAGCACGAAGGCGTGCGTGTTCTCCACCGAGACGCCGAGCGCCTCGGCGATGAACCAGCGCATCCGGGCCGAGTCGAGCACGCCCGCCATGCCGAAGACGCGCTCGCGCGGCAGCTTCGACACGCGCCGCGCGACCTCGCACATCGCGTCGAGCGGGTTCGAGACGACGATCAGGATCGCGTCGGGAGACCCCGGCAGGACCTTGCGCACGACGTCGGCGACGATGCCCTCGTTGGTGGCCACCAGATCATCGCGGCTCATGCCGGGCTTGCGCGGGAGGCCGGCGGTGATCACGACCACGTCCGAGCCCTTCGTGACGTCGTACGTGTTCGCACCGGTGATGCGCGCGTCGAACTTCTCGACGGGCGCCGACTCCATCATGTCGAGCGCCTTGCCCTGCGGCACGCCCTCGACGATGTCGATCAGGGCGACGTCGGCCAGTTCCTTCTCGGCGATGCGCTGGGCGGCGGTGGCTCCGACGTTGCCGGCGCCGACGACCGTGACCTTCTGCCTCATGTTCCCTCACTCCCTGCCGCTCCCGCCGGGCGGCGGAAAAAGCGCGCGAATTCTATCTCGCGCGTCGCCGACCGCAAGCGCGCGCCGGCGGGGCTACAATACACGCGTGACCGTGCCTCGCGCCGACTACAAGCTCCACCCTCTCTGGAACGAGGCGATGGAGCTCGCCCAGGAGGCCTACGCCGTCGCCGAGGAGCTGCGCGAGCGCGACCCCGAGGCCGCGCGGCTGCTGCGCAAGGCCGCCGTCGCCGTCCCGGCCCACGTCGCCGGAGCCCTCTCGGGGGGCGAGGTGTTCGCGCGCGACACCGACGCCTCGCAGGCCCGCGCGGCCCTGGCCGAGGTCGCCGCCCGCGCGGAGGGCCTGCCGACCCGCGGCGGCCGCTCCCGCGCCCTCATCCAGCGCGCCCGCGAGCTCGAGGAGTCGGTCCGCCGGACGCTGCCCGACCCGCCCCGATTCGTCTGCTGATGGAAGACGAGCAGAAGACGCGGCGCCGGCTGCTCGCGGCCGTCGTGATCGTTCCCGCGGTGTTCGCGGCGGCCTTCTGGTTCCCCCGCTGGTGGGAGGGGCGCGAGCTGCGGGAGGCGCGCTCGATCGCGGGCGTGGGCTCCCCGCTCGCCGCCGGCAGCATGACCGACGCGCGCAAGAAGATCGATCCGGGCGCGACGGCCGAGAAAATCGTCGCCGCGATCGGCAAGCCGTCGTTCGCCGTCGGCACCGACGGCAAGGACTCCCGCCACGAGATCTGGACCTACTACTTCTCCGACGGGACCATGACGGTCAACCTCACCGACGGCTCGGCCATCCGGATCTCGACCATCTACGGCCCGCCGCGCATCCCGAAAAAGGGCGGAGGCTGGTGAGCGAATCCCGCGAGCCTTCGATCCGCGTCATCATGATGCCGAAGGACACCAACGCGCACGGCACGATCTTCGGCGGCGTGATCCTCTCCTACATCGACCAGGCGGGCGCGGTCGAGGCAAAGCGCCACGGCGCGGAGTTCCTCGTGACGGTCGCGATGCGCGAGGTCGTCTTCCACGAGCCCGTGTACGTGGGCGACCTCGTGTCGTTCTACACCCGCCTCGTGCGCGTCGGGCGCACGTCCATCACCATTTCCGTGGAAGTCTTCTCGCAGCCGGGCGAGGGCATCGGGAACCGCGTCCGGGTGACCGAGGCCGAGGTGACCTACGTCAACCTCGACAAGAACCGCCGCCCGGTGCCGATCAAGATCGCAACCCCGTAGAGCTTCCCCCGCAAATACGAAGGTCCCGATTCCTCGGGACCTTCTTTCGCGATAGCCGAGCAAGAGCCCGGCAATGGGAACTGTCTTCTCGCGATCCTACTCCCAAATCCCCCCGGCCGCGCGGCTCACCATTCGGCGTCGTCTTCCCCGTCCTCGGGCAGCTCCGGCCCGTCGAGCTCGGCCTCGAGCTCGTCCAGATCCGGGATCTCCGCTTCGAGCTCGACCGCGGACACTTCCTCTTCCCGCCAGCCCGGCTCGCCGTAGGCCTCCGCGGAAGCCGCGGCCGCGGGTGCGGCGGCAGCCGCCTTCGGGGGCGCGGCTTTCCGGAAGATCGGCGTCGGCGCCGCCTTCGGGGCAGGCTTCCGGGCGGCCGGCCGGGCCGCGACCTTCTTCTTCGCCGTCTTACGGGCGGCCTTCTTCGGGGCGGGCTTCCGGCGCGCCGGCTTCGAGCTCCGGGCCGTCTTCCCGGCCTTCTTTTTCGCCGTCTTCTTCTTCGCTTTTCCGACCGGTTTCTTCGCCGTCTTCTTCTTCTTCGCCACGCCGCCTCCCTCCCTTTGCCCCGGCGTCCGCCGGGAAGCCCGGATAATACAATCGGGTCGTTGGCCAGCGGTAAAGGCCCCCGCGTGACGATTTCGCCCCGGGCCGGCGGGCTGACCGTGGTCATACCCCCCCTCGTCGCGGACCGTTCCTGGCGGCGGCGCGTGGCCGTCCTGGCCGCGGCCGTCGCGGGAGCCGCCCTGCTCGGCGCCCTGCGCCTCGGCCAGGCCTGGGACTCGGGCCTGCGCCGGGGGGACTTCGGCGATTTACCGCTGCCGATTCTCCTCTTTCTTTCGCTCGCCGTCCTCGTCTCGGCCCCCCTCGCTCTCATCGGTCTCGCGGCGCTGGCGTTTGCCGAGGAGCGCATCGAGGTCGGGGCCGCGGAGATCACGATCCGCACGACCGCCTTCGAGAAGACGCGGACGGAGCGGATCCTGCCCTCCGAGCTCGAGTGCTGGCGCGAAACCTACTGGCCCCTGCCCCCCTGGTGGACCTGGGCCGTGAAACGGCTTGCGGCGCGATCGGGGGGAAGGCTCTATCCGATCGCCGGCGCCGCCGGCCCGGCCGAGAAGCGCGCGATCGGCGAAGCGCTCGCCGCCGCGACGGGCAAGCCGCTCATGGGGGACTGGAACCGGCGGATCCGGTAGCCCCTGGCGCCTGCGGTAGTATCCTCGCCGGCTCCATGACCTCCGGCACCTCCGAAAGCCACCTGACGGGCACGCTCCTCTCGGATTACCCCATACCGGACGAGGTGCGCTGGGGCATTGCGGAAGCGGGGTTCGTCTTCGCGACGCCCATCCAGGCAAAGTCCCTTCCCATCGCGCTCGCCGGGCGCGACGTCGCCGGGCAGGCGCAGACGGGCACCGGCAAGACGGCCGCGTTTCTCATCACGATCTTCGCCCGCCTCCTGCAGAAAAAGCCGACGAGTCCGCCTCGGGGGCCGCGCGCCCTGGTCGTGGCGCCCACCCGGGAGCTCGTGGCGCAGATCCGCGCCGACGCCGAGATCCTCGGCCGGCACACGGGGCTCGCCACGCTGGCGGTCTTCGGGGGCATGGACTACCGCCTCCAGCGCGAGGCCGTGCAGCGCGTGCCGGACCTGCTCGTGGGCACGCCCGGCCGCCTGCTCGACTACGAGCAGCAGGGCGCGGTCTCCTTCCGCGACGTCGAGATCCTCGTGATCGACGAGGCGGACCGGATGTTCGACATGGGCTTCATCAAGGACCTGCGCCGCATCCTGCGCCGCTGCCCGCCCTACCATCGGCGCCAGACGCTGCTGTTCTCGGCGACCCTCTCGATCCGCGTGATGGAGCTCGCGTACGAGCACACCAACAACGCGGAGAAGGTCGAGATCGAGCCCGAACGCGTGCTCGCGCACGGGATCACCGAGGTGCTGTACCACGTCTCCTCGACGGAGAAGTTCCGGCTGCTGCTCGGCCTTCTCGAGAAGGAAGGCGGCAGCCGCGTGCTCATCTTCGTGAACCGGCGCACGACCGCGGCCGACCTCGTGCGCGGGCTGTCGGCCAACGGCTACCCGACCCGGGCGCTCGCCGGCAACGTGCCGCAGGACCGGCGGCTGAAGATGCTGCAGGAGTTCAAGGACGGCAAGCTCGCCGTTCTCGTGGCGACGGACGTCGCGTCGAGGGGCCTGCACATCGAAAACGTGTCGCACGTCATCAACTACGACCTGCCCGAGGATTCCGAGGACTACGTGCACCGGATCGGCCGGACCGGCCGGGCGGGCGCCCTCGGCACGGCGGTTTCCTTCGCCTGCGACGACTACGTCTTTTCCCTCGACGCGATCGAGACGCGCATCGGCCGGAAGATCCCGGTCGAGTGGCCCCCGGAGAGCCTCTTCCGCTCGGGGCGGGTCTCCCAGGCCCCGCGCCCGCACGCGGGCTTCCGCTCGCGCCCCGAGGCCCGGCGCGAGGCCCCCAAGCCGAAGCCTCTCAGCGAGAGCGAGAGCTTCGGGCGCACGAAGAGGAAGAGCCGGCGGAGGTAGGGCCGGGAGGCGCGTCGCGGGATGCGGGATGCGGGATGCGGGATGCGCGATGCGGGATCTCGGATCTCGAATCCCGGATCCCGTATCGCGTCGCTAAAAAGACTTCAGAAAGTCCGCGTTCGTCTTGAACTTCGAGAGGCGCCCGAGCACCAGCTCCATCGCCTGGATCTTGTCCACGGCGGCCAGCGCGCGACGCAGCTTGACGATCTTCGGCAGGTCCTCGGGGCCGTAGAGCTTCTCTTCCTTGCGCGTGCCCGACTGCGGGATGTTGATGCACGGGAAGATGCGACGGTTGAAGAGGTCGCGGTCGAGCACGAGCTCGGTGTTGCCCGTGCCCTTGAACTCCTGGAAGATGATCTCGTCCATCCGCGAGCCCGTGTCCACGAGCGCCGTGGCCACGATGGTCAGCGATCCGCCACCCTCGGCGTTGCGCGCCGCCCCGAAGAATCGGCGGGGTTTCTCCATCGTGCGCGCGTCGATGCCGCCCGACATGATCTTGCCGCCGCCCTTCTGCATGTGATTGTAGGCGCGCGCCATGCGCGTGATCGAGTCGAGGAAGATGATCACGTGCTTGCCGCACTCGATGAGCCGGCGCGAGCGCTCGGCGACGATCTCCGCCACCGCGATGTGGTTTTCGGCCGAGAGATCGGCCGACGAGGCGATGACCTCGCCGCGGGTCACGCTGCGCCGGAAGTCCGTGATCTCCTCCGGGCGCTCGTCGATCAGGAGCACGATCACGTGCACGTCGGGGTCGTTGACCTCGACGGCGTGGGCCATCCGTTTGAGCAGCGTGGTCTTTCCGGCCTTCGGCGGCGCGACGATCAGGCAGCGCTGGCCCCGGCCGATGGGCGCGAGCAGGTCGACGACGCGGCCGCACATTTCGTCCGGTTCGGTCTCGAGCTTCATGCGCGAGTTGGGGTCGATCGAGACGAGCTCCTGGAAGGAGGACCGCTGGCGGAACGCGGCCGGAGGCAACCCCTCGACGGTATCGATGCGGCGCAGGACCGGGCGGTTTCCGTCGGCGGCGAAACCGGTGATGAAGGCCCCGGCCTCGAGGCCCTCGCGCTGGATCAGCTCGCGCGGAACGAGCGGGTCTTTCGGAGAGGGCAGGTAGTTCGACCGCGCCGAGACGAGAACGCCGGAGGCGTTATCGCGCGGCGGGACGAAGAGCACGCCCTCCGCCGGCCGCTCGGGGCCGGCCGCGGCAACGTCCTCGGGCCTGTCGAAAGCAGGCGCGCCCCCCGTGCCGCCTCCTCCGGGCTGGCCGCCGCGCCCGCCGCGACGGCGGCGGCGACGACGACGACGGTGAGGCCGCGGCTGCCCATCGGCAGACAACTGGCCTTCCGCGGAAGAGGGGCCGTCCTGGGCGACGGACACGGACGTAAGACTTTCCGGGCTCAAGGGATCTTCGGACATGGACTCCCAAACCCCCGCCGCGCTGACTCTGGGTCCGGGCGGGAACGGGCTCATTCTACGACGAAAGCCCGGGAAAAGCGATCAAGTCAAAAATAGGCGTATTCGGGGCCGCGCAAGCCCCGGTGAGGAAAGCCGTTAGGCGAACAGCCGGAGCAGGCCGAGAACGCGGTCGGCGTCGGCAGGCTCGGCCTTCGCCAGCGCGAAGTCCTCCGCGGCGTGGGCGGGGTTCGAGACTCCCACGAGCGCGGTCGTCAGGCCCGGGACCGACCGGGAGAACTGGAGGGCCTGCTGCCCCGGGGTGCCGGCCTCGGGAAACGCCTCGGCGACCTCCTCGGGGAGCTCGCCCGCCAGGCGCCCCTGCAGGATCGAGGCGGAGCCGAAGGCCGCCAGTCCCAGGCTCCGGGCGGCCGACAGCGCGGATTGCCGCCCCTGCCCCGTCTCCTGCGACGGGTAGCCGATGGCCTGCGGCATCGCGAGGTTTGACGGGAGCTGCACCGCGCGAAAGTGATGCCCGGCGCCGGCCGCCTTCCCGGCGAGGCCGCGCACCGCGTCGAGCGAAATGTGCTCCGGATGATTCGGCGGCGCGCGCAGCCCGTCCCAGGTGGCCAGGCCCCAGGCGGCGATCCGCCCCGCGCGGGCCTCTTCCTCCAGGGCGCCGATCGCGCGCCCGAGTCGCTCGTCGAACCCGGCGCGGTCCACGGCCGCCAACTGTGTCTCGACGTTGTGGAGGTAGTAGAGATCGATCGTCTCGAGGCCGAGGTTGGCGAGGCTTCGCGCGATCTGGTCCTTCAGGTAGGCCGGCGCCATGCAGTGACAGTTCTCCGCGATCTCGCCCGCCGGCGCGATGCCCGTGGCGAGAAACGACTCCTGGACGTAACGCCGGGGCGGACGCGGGTCGTCGGCGTCGAACGGCAGGTAGCCGCCCTTGGTCGAGACGAAGACCTCGTCGCGCCGCGCCCGGCCCTCGGCGAACGCCGAAGCGAGCGCGCGTCCGACGGCCCGCTCGCTCTTCTGCCCGCGGTAGTTGATCGCCGTGTCGAAGACGTTGACGCCCGACGCGAGCGCCACCGCAATCGAGGCCTCGTAGCCTGCGTCGGTCGACGCGTCCTCGCCGCCGAGGTAGGTCCCGAGGCCGATCGACGAGAGCGTCAGGCCCATCGCCTCCCGGAAATGGCCGGCGGCGGCCTTTGCGCGCGCGGCGAAACGCCGCGTCCCTTCGTCGGTCGCCCGTCCGGAGATCACGGGCCGAGGCTATCAGGTCGGCTTCAATACCGGACGACGGTCGGCGACCCGGGCGCCGGCGCGCGGATCGGCAACTGTCGCGGCCCGCCCTCGGGCGGCGGGGGAACGGCGCCGCGGAGAAAGCCGAGGTTCGGCCACCCCGCTCCCAGGATCGCGCCGGCGTCGGCGCCGAGCCAGTCGGAGAGGACCGTGCCGTAGTACGACCGGAAGTCGTTCTCGATCTTGAGATTTCCGTTCCCGTCGAGGTCCGCGAGGTTCGGGGGATTTCCGTGGACGCCCGGCGCGACCGCGTCGCCCACGACGAAGTGCGGCGCCGCGGCGCCGTGGTCCGTGCCGTTCGAGCCGTTGTCCTCGGTGCGTCGTCCGAACTCCGACCAGGTCATCAGCAGGACCTCGCCGGCCTTGCCGTGGCCGTCGAGGTCGTCGAAGAAGGCCTTGATCGAGTCGGAGACGTCGGCGAGCAGAGGGTCGTGGCTCACGTCCTCGCCGGAATGGTTGTCGAATCCGCCCACGGTGACGTACAGGATCCGCGCGCCGAGATCCGCGTTGACGATCTGGGCGATCAGCTGCAGGCCGCTGCCGAGGCTGCTCGACGGGTAATTGCCCATCGAGACATAGCCATTGCCGACCGTCTGCAGGGTGTTGGAGGACGCGATGGCGTCCTGTCCGACGCCGGCCAGGGCCGCCTCCGCGCCGCCGGCCGGGTACGACGGGCCGTTCTGTGCGAGAAAGGCGGTGACCTGGTTGCCCGCGTCGCCGGCAAAGGCGCCGTCGGTCTGGTACTGGTAGCTCGCGAGCGTCAGGAACGTCGGAACCCCGACGTGGTCGGCGAGCAGCGTCTTCGGCAGCGATTGCGAGATCGCGGCGCAGGACAGCGGGTTGCCGGTCCCCGCCAGCGTCGCGTCGGCCCAGCGGCCGAGCCATCCGCGGCGCTCGGCGAGCAGCGGGTCCGCCGTGTGCCACACGTCCCGCGCGGCGAAGTGCGACAGGCTCGAGTTCGGATAGCCGATGTTCGTCACGACGGCGACGCGGCCGGCGTCCCAGAGCGACTTCATGCCGGTCATCACGGGGTTCAGTCCGAGCCGGCCGTCGAGGGGAAGGACCGACCCCACCGGGATGCCGATGCGCGAGCGCAGGCTGGGATACAGCGCGTCGGCGTAGGGCACGACCGTGTTGAGGCCGTCGTTACCGCCCATGAGCTCGAGGACCACGAGCGTGCGCGAGGCGTTTGCCGCGCCGACCGACTCCTCGAACCTCGCCGCCCCGGCCACGGCCCAGCGGGGCACCATCGCCGAAACCGTCACGAAGCCGGTCGTGCGAAGCAGGAAATCGCGGCGGGAAAAGGCCATGTCTTCTCCGTTGCCCCTCAGGCGAGCTGGAAGTCCGGGCACGTGAGCATCAGGTGCACGAGGCCGCGCACCTTCTCGTCCACGGCGGCCGGCGTATTCGTCCACGTGCCGGCCGAGCCGTCGTCGCGGGCGTTCATGTAGGCGATCCAGGCGGCGCGCGCGTCCTCCCCGGCGTCCTCGAGATTCAGCCGCGCGGCGACGAGGTCTACGACCTTCGCCGCCGTCGAGGCGTCGGCGCCGGCGAGGATCGCGTTCGGGTCGAATCGCGTCCCGGAGCCGCCGCGATTGGTCGCGAGCGTGTTGGCGAGCGCGGCGCGCGCGAAGAGCGAACCCGTGTTGATCCAGGAAAGGCCCCAGTCCCAGCCCTTCGCGTCCGAGGGGTTGAAGAGCGCCTGCCCCATTCCCGGCAGCGAGCTCGCCGGGGTCGAGAAATCACTCGACCCTTCGAGCATGCGGATGGACGCCACCGCGAACTCCACGGGGCTGCGCACCCAGGTCCGGATGGAGTAATCCGCGTAGAACTCGTCCCGCAGCAGGATCGCGCGGACCACTTCCCGGATCGAGCGGCCGGAAGTCGCGTAGGTCTGCTGCAGGGCGTCGAGAACGGCGGCCGGGGCCTCGGTGCCGGCGAGGAAGGACCAGAGCTCGCCGGAGATGAAGCGCCCGGACACCGAGCCCGAGCCGTCCGACAGGTCCAGGATGATCCCGATCGCGTCGTTGCCATCCCAGTTGCCCGTCTGCCCGAGGATCGTCTTGATCCCGGCGTCGTGGTCGGCGGGCCGGTCCAGGAAAGTCGCCGCGTTGTAGTTGGTGGCGCGGTTGTAGTTGGCGACCGTCCAGCCCGTGAAGGCGCGCGCGATCTCGGTGACGTCCTCCTGCGTGTAGTGGCCGATGCCGAGCGTGAAGAGCTCCATGAGCTCGCGGGCGTAGTTCTCGTTGGGGCGCCCGACCTTGTTCGTGGAGTTGTCGAGCCACACCAGCATCGCCGGGTCCTGGGACATCTTTACGACCATGTCGTCGAAGGATCCGAGGGCATACTGCCGCTGCGTCTTGTTCTGGTTGAGCAGCAGGGTCTCGCCCTTGACCTTCGCGAGCCCGGAAGTCCAGTGGAGGTTCCAGAAGTAGGTCATCTTCTCTTCGAGCGGCCTCGGCGAGAAGGCCATGCGGTCCAGGAACCACTGCTGGATGCCGGTCAGACGCAGCAGGTTGTAGTTGCGGGAGGCGAGGGAGGCTTCGTACGCGGACAGGTCGATGCCGTCGTAGTCCACCAGCCAGGACACGGCCCCCGAAAGGCCGCGGGCGAAGAGCGCGTCGATCTCCGCCGGCGTCCCGCCGAACCCGGCCCGGCGGTAGAGGTGAGCGGCGGCGTCCCGAGTCCAGTTCACGCCCATGCGCGTTGGACGACGCGTGGGCCCGGCGGTTTACCTGCCGCGCGGCGGAATTCCCGCCGCGCCTCAGATCACCGGCAGCGGCACCCCGTTGGTTCGGGTGGTCCCCTCGACGGCCGCGTCCCAGCGTCCCGGGATCGGCGTGGCGCACCGCGGGCAGGCGCCCGCCGCGAGGCGGTTGGCGAGGACTCGGAAGCCGCGCCGCTCGATGACCGTCTCGCCGCATCCGGGACAGCGGGTGTTCTCCCACCGTCCCGTCGCGCCCGGGATGTTGCCCGCGTAGACGTAGCGCAGGCCCTCGGCCACGCCGATCTCGCAGGCACGGAGCAGCGTCGCGGCCGGGGTCGCGCCGTGGTCCATCATCTTGTAGTCGGGGTGGAAGGCCGTCACGTGCCAGGGAATGTCGCGGGACACCGACGCGATGAAGCGGGCCGCGCAGGTCAGCTCGTCGTCGGAATCGTTGAAGCCCGGGATCGTCAGCGTCAGGACTTCGAGCCAGATTCCCCGCTCGTGGATCCCGGCGATTGTATCGAGCACGTTCTGGAGCACGCCGCCGAGCTCCCGGTAGTGCTTGTCGTCCATCGACTTCAGGTCCACCTTGTAGAAGTCCACCCACGGCCGGATGTAGTCGAGCACGCGCGGCGTGCCGTTGCCGTTGGAAACGTAGCCCGTGCGCAGGCCGCGCTCGCGGGCCGCGCGAAACACCTCGACGGCCCACTCCGACGTGATCAGGGGCTCGTTGTACGTGGACACGATCGTCGGAGCGCCGCTCTCGACCGCAAGATCGGCGAGTTCCTCGGCCGAGATGTCGCGGGGCGAGCCGACCGCCTCGGGGTCGCGAATCGACTGCGAGGTGAACCAGTTCTGGCAGTAGGCGCAGTGCAGGTCGCATCCGAGCATTCCGAAGGACAGCGCGTCCGAGCCCGGCAGGGCGTGGAAAAACGGCTTCTTCTCGATCGGATCGCACTGCAGGGCGCCCACGTAGCCGCGCGGCACGAAGAGCTCGCCGCCCCGGCGGAAGCGCACCCGGCAGACTCCCTCCCGGCCCTCGGGGATCGGGCAGCGATGGCCGCAGGCGTGGCAGCGCAGGCGCCCGTCGTCGAGGCGCTCGACGAGCTCGGGCGCCGCCGGCGCGGTGCGGCGGGCCAGAGTCTCGGCGACCGGAGATCGAGCGGCCATGGGTGGTTCCACCCGCGATAACGCTTCGGCGCCTCCGGAAATGCCGGCCGGGGCGCCTGCGTTATCATCGCTCGCGCCGCATGAAGTACCGCACCGCTCTCCTGGCCGCCGTGACCCTGGTGTGGGCTGCCGCGGCGACGGCCCAGACGACCACGCCTAACGTTCCCGAGGGCGTCACCTTCACGACCGTGGACAACGCCCGGGTCAACGGGGTCCGGATCCGGGTCGCCGACGACGGGGCCGTGTGGTTCCTCGAATCCTCGGCCGACGTGATCTCCCGGCTCAAGGACGGGGTCATCCGGAACTGGCAGATCCGTCCGAACGGCTCGATCGGCGCCAACCCCGTGGATTTCCAGCTCGACGGAAACCTCGTCTGGTTCATCGAAAGCGGCCAGAGCGGGATCCCGTCGGGGACCTGCGCCTATGCCAGGCTCGACACGACCACCAACCAGTTGACGCAGTGGCAGGTCCCGGGCACCATTCCGGCCGCCTTCTACCGCGCGCCGGCGCCGGACACCAAGGTGTGGCTGCCCCAGAGCGGGGCGGTCATGCAGTCCTTCGACCTCAATACGCTCCAGGTCGACAACTACCGCTCGTCGCTGACCTACGCCTACGCGGACATGGTCGTCGCGCCCGACGGGGCCTTCTGGCTGGCGGACTTCGGCGACAACCGCATCGTCCGCTGGGTTCCCGGCGCGGCCACCGAAACGTCCTGGACCTTCTTCCCGCTGAGCGGGGGCCGGCTCTACCCGTCGCAGATCGCCTTCGACGAACAAGGCTACCTCTGGATTTCGCAGCGCGGCAGCGCTTTGTTCCCCGTCAACGCCGTCGCCCGCTTCAACGCGGCAACCGGGGAGCTGCGCAACTACACGGGCATCACGAATCCCATCCATTTCGACATCTACGACGGGCGGCTCTACGTCACCTCGATCGCCGATCCTTCGGCCATCTACATCCTCGACCCCGCGCTGCTCGTCGCCACGTCGTCGCAGACCCTCGTCCCGCTCACGCTCGACGTGGGCCACTCGGTCTCCCAGAGGGCGGCCATCCCGCTCGATCCGGTGGTGATCACCCCGACGGATCTGGCGTCCGCGCCGGTGACGATCGCCCCGGGCGACTTCGCCGTCACGGCCCCGTCGCCCGGCATCGTGAAGGTCACCTTCCCGTTCGTCGACACCTGGGCCATCACGGTGGCCGGCGGACGCGTCTGGACCGGGACCGACAGCAAGCTCGCGGCGCTGAACCTGCAGACCATCGGCGCCGTCGGCGACCTGTCCGCGCCGAACGCGACGAGCCTGACGGGGCCGCCGAACTCGAGGATCCAGGTGAACCTCACGGCCGCCAACCTCGGGGCCTCCTCGATCTCGGGCCAGTCCTTCTACCTGTATTCGCCGGCCGCCTACGCCCCGAAGACGACCTTCACGCTGGCTGCGGGCGCGACCACCCTCTTCGCCGATGCCTACGGCAACCTCGCGGGAACGTCGACGCTCCTGAACGGCCCGGTCCGCCTCGGCGTGACTTCCGGAACCGCCGCCAGCCTCGAAGCCACCGTGCGTTCCGTGCGCGTGCTGCCGAGCGGCGGCACGTTCGGATACCTGCTTCCGGCGGCGAGCGCGGCCGGAAGCCAGCGGCCGGGCACCACGACCACTCTCTTCGGCGGAGCATCGAGCTCGGAGACTTCGATCCTGTCCCTGTACGCGCTCGAGGACGCCCAGGCGACGCTCTCCCTCGTCGCGCCGGACGGGACAGCCCGCGGCAGCCGCACCTTCTCCCTCGGCAAGAACGGCACGCTGCTCTTCAACCCGGCCGCGTCCGCCTTCGGCGCCGCGGCCGAGCCGGGCGACGTCGTGCGCTCGTCGGTCGCGACGGGCTCTCTCCAGGAAGCGATGCTCGTCTTCGACGGTGGCACCACCGACATCGCGCCGGCGCTTCCGGCCGCGGCGATGACGCAGGCGGTCATCCCGTACGCGGGCTCGCTTCCCGGCGACCCACGCAGCCTCGTGTCCGACCTCTACCTCTCGAACCCGTCGGCGGACACCGCCGCGGACGTCTCGGTCTCCTACGCGGCGATTGGCGCGACCGGCGCGCCCCAGGTCGCGACGCTGACGCTCGCGCCGCTCCAGAGCCAGGCGATCGCCGACGTGCTCCCGACGCTATTCGCCGTCCCGAACGGGGCCGGGGCGTTGCTCGTCTCCGCCAACGTGCCCGTCGTCTCGGCCGTCCGCATCGCCTCGAGCGAGGCGGCGGGATCCTACGGGACCTTCGCCAACGCGTTCGACGGCGCGGGAGGCATCGCGGGAGGCCAGTCCGGAACGGCGATCGGCCTTCCGCAGACGGCGACGCAAACCTCCTACCTCCTGCTCTACAACAGCGGCGCCGCGGGCACGGTCACGGTAAACGGATTCCGCGCCGACGGCGCCCCGGTCGGCCACTTCGACGTCCCGCTCGGCAGCCAGGCCGCCGGGCTCGTCGGCTCCCCCTTCGCCGCCCTCGGCATTTCGAACCAGCCGGCGGGCCGGATCCGCATCGACGTCCCCGCGGGGATGCAGGTGTTCGCGTGGGCCGCCGCGATGGACACGGTCACGGGCGACATCGACATCTCGCCGGTGCAGTAGGAAATTCCGGTTCCGATCCCGGATCCAAGCGGGGCCAGCCTGGAACATGGAACCTGGATCTTGGAACCTCGCCGGAACCGCTTCTGAGGGATCCCTCGTCATTAAGTATTCCCGGGTGCCCCCCAAAATGGTCGTCCGCGGGTCCGGCATGTACGTGCCGGAAGGCGTCGTCACCAACGACCGCCTCTCCCTGGTCATGGACACCACGGACGAGTGGATCCGGCAGCGCACCGGAATCGAGCAGCGGCACTTCGCCCGCCGCGGGCAGTCCTCGTCGGTTCTCGGGGCCGAGGCCGCCCGCCGCGCCCTCCAGGACGCCGGCCTCGAAGCCGACGAGCTCGACCTGATCGTCTTCGCGACGATGACCCCGGACCACTACTTCCCGGGCAACGGGGGCCTGCTCGCGCGCGCTCTCGGGCTCGACCGGACGCCCGCCCTCGACATCCGGATGCAGTGCGCCGGCTTCCTGTCGGGCCTGCAGGTCTGCGACGCCTTCATCCGCTCGGGCGCCGCGCGCCGGGTCCTCCTCGTCGGGGCCGAATGCCACGCCGCCTTCTTTCCGTGGAGCGACGCGGACTGGGCCGTGCTCTTCGGGGATACGGAGGGACCGCCCTCCCCCGAAGCGCGGGCGTGGGGCACCGCCCATCGCGATCGCGCCGTCCTCTTCGGGGACGGCGCCGGCGCCTTCGTCCTCGAGCCCGCGCAGACGGACGACGGCCGCGGGTTTCTCGGCTTCGTGCTCCACACCGACGGCGCCCACTGGGACAAACTGCAGATTCCGGGCGGCGGCTCGGCGAGCTTCCCTTACTTCGCGCCCGAGATGTACGACGACGGCCGGACCATTCCCATCGTGGAGGGACGCCAGGTCTTCCGGCTGGCCACGACGGCCATGCCCGAGGTCGTGCGCGAGACGCTGGCACGCTTCGGTGAGGACCTCCCGGCGCTGTCGCTGCTGCTGATGCACCAGGCGAACCTGCGCATCAACGAGGCCGTGCAGAAGAATCTCGGCCTCTCCGACAGCCAGGTATTCCACAACATCCAGAAGTACGGAAACACGACCGCGGCGACGCTGCCGCTCGTCTTCCACGAGGCGAAACAGGCCGGCCGGATCCGCCCGGGCGATCTCGTCGGATTCACCGCGCTCGGCGCCGGGCTCCACTGGGGCGCCGGACTCATGCGTGCCTGACGGGCGGATGCCGGCGCCCGCCTCTCCCGCCGACCGGCCCGAGCCGAGGGCCCTCCCGGCCTGGCTGCTCGCGGCGTGGACCGCCACCGGAATCCTGCTCGCCGTGCTCGCGGTCGCCGCCCTGCGGCGCGAGGACCGGGAGCAGCGGGCCGCGTGGGAGTCCCGGCTTTCGCGCCTGGCGGACGACCGTCTCGCGATCGCCGTGCGGGCGCTCCACGACTGGCGGCAGGAAGCGCACCTCGTGGGCCGGATCGAGAGCGTGCGCCAGCTCGTGTCGCCGCGCGGCAACACCGAAGCCGGCGAGGCCCTCGCGCGCCGGGCCCTCGAAGAGACAGCCGCGGCGGATCCCGGCACGGTCGTCGCCGTGACCAACGGACAGGGGCTCGTCGTTTCCCGATCCGACGCCTCCGCCGCGATGGGGCCCGTGGAGCTCGAGCCCGCCCGCCGGGCATTCGCCGAGCACCGCGCCGTCCTGCAGAGGGCCGCCGCCCCCGGCTCCGACGCCCTGACGCTCGAGATCGCCGAGCCGATCCTGGAAGACTCCGGCGAGTCCGCCGGCACGGTCTTTCTCCTCGTGGACGCCCGGCGGGCCCTCGGAGAGCTCTTTCCGCGGGCCGGCGCGGGCGGCCGCGAGCGCCTCTTCATCGTAGTGCCGGAGGCCGACGCGATCCTCGTCGTCTCGCCCGAGTGGTGGGGCGAACCCGGCGCCGCCTTCCGCGTGTCCGCGACGGACCGGTCCACCTTCGCATTCGCCGCGCTCGGTTCGCGCGGCGCGGCGGGCCAGTTTTCCGACGGCCGCGGCCACGCCGTGCTCGCGGCCACCCGCCGCATCCCCGAGATCGGGTGGGGCATCGTGGTCGAAGTGGACCGGGCCGACGCCCTCGGGGACCTGCCGCGGCAGCGCTCGTGGATCCTGCTCGGAGCGGCCGGCGTGTTCGCGGCGTTCGTCGGCCTGACCTTCGCCGCCCGGCGCTCCGCGCGGGCCCGCTACTACCGCGACATCGCGCGGCGCGACGCGCGTTACCGGGTGCTGCTCGAGCAGACGCAGGAAGCCATCGCGGTGAGCGTGGACGGCTTCGTGACGTACGCCAACCCGGCCTGCGTCGAGATGTTCGGGTACAAGAAGCCGCTGATCGGCGTGCCGGTCACCATATTCTTCGCCCCCGGATCGCGCGAGCAGGTCGAGGAGATCGTCCAGCACCGCGTCGCGGGCCGGCCCGCTCCCGAACTGTACGAGGCGGTGGGCCTGCGGGGCGACGGGACGACGTTTGCCGTCGAGCTGCGGGTGGCGCCCGTCGAGTTCGAGGGACGGGAAGGGTCGCAGGCGATCCTGCGCGACATCACGGGCCGCAAGCGCATGGAGGCCGAGGTCCGGGGGTCGGAAGAACGCTACCGGCTCCTCTTCGAGCGCAATCTCGCGGGGGTCTATCGGTCGACGCCCGACGGCCGTCTGCTGGAGTGCAACCGCGCCTTCGCGCGGATGATGGGATACGCGTCGCCGGCGGAGGCGATGGCCCAGCCCGGCTCCGCGTACCACGCGGGCGCCGAGGAGCGCGCGCAGTTTCTCGACAGGCTGCGCCGCGAGGGCAGCCTCGTGAACTACGAGAACCAGGCGCGCCGCAAGGACGGCGGCCTGATCTGGATCGTGGAAAACGTCTCGCTCATCCGTTCCGAGGACGACGGCGAAGAGATCATCCTCGGGACCGTGTTCGACATGACCGAGCGCCGCCGCCTGGAGGAGCAGCTGCGCCAGTCGCAGAAGATGGAGGCCGTCGGCCGGCTCGCGGGCGGCATCGCGCACGACTTCAACAACCTGCTCACCGTCGTCACCGGCTACAGCGAGCTGCTCCTCGCGGAGCTTCCCGAGGGCGACCCGCGCCGCGAGAGCGCCGAGGAGATCCGCCAGGCGGGCAGCCGCGCCGCCGCCCTGACGCAGCAGCTGCTGGCCTTCAGCCGCCGCCAGGTGCTCGCGCCGCGCGTCCTCGACCTGAACGCGGTCGTCGCCGGAATGGAGCGGATGCTGCGGCGCGTGATCGGCGAGGACGTCGAGCTGACGACCGCGCTCGAGCCCGAGCTCTGGAGGGCGCGGGCCGACCCCGGGCAGATCGAGCAGGTGATCCTGAACCTCGTCGTCAACGCGCGCGACGCGATGCCCCGGGGAGGCCGGCTGACGATCGAGACCGCGAACGTCGAGCTCGACGAGAAGTTCGCGGGTCTCTACGCCACGATCCATCCGGGTCCCCACGTCATGCTCGCCGTGTCGGACACCGGCGTCGGAATGGACGCCGAGCTCCAGTCGAGGCTGTTCGAGCCGTTCTTCACCACGAAGGAGCGCGGCAAGGGCACGGGCCTCGGCCTCTCGACGGTCTACGGCATCGTGAAGCAGAGCGGCGGGTCGATCTGGGTCTACAGCGAGCCCGGCCACGGCACGACCTTCAAGATCTACCTGCCGCGCTGCGAGGAGCCGCTCGAGGAGGCCACCGTCCCGGACCGGCCCGCGGCGCCGGCCGCCGGCAACGAGACCGTCCTCCTGGTCGAGGACGAGCCCGAGGTGCGGCGGCTCGTCGAAAAGCTGCTCGGCCTGCGCGGCTACCGCGTCCTCTCCGCCGGGAGCCCCGCGGACGCGATCGCGATCGCGCGCCGCCAGGAGGCCCCGATCGACCTGCTCCTGACCGACGTGATCATGCCCGGGATGAACGGGCGGGAGCTCGCCCGGGTCCTGGCCGGCAGCCGCCCGCGCATGCGGGTCCTCTACATGTCCGGCTACACCGACGCGGCCATCAGCCAGCAGGGGATCCTCGAGCCGGGGACCGCCTTCCTGTCGAAGCCCTTCACGCCCGACGCGCTCGCGCGCAAGGTGCGGGAGGTGATCGAGGGCCCGCCCGCAATCTGAAGACTTCGTGAGGCCGGCGACCGCGCGGCGGCCGCCGACCTAAGCTCGGCCGGGCACCGCCCGGGGAACGGAGGCAAGAGAATGCGGATCGGAACGACGGCGCTCGCAGCATGGGTCGGAATCCAGATGTGGGCCGGGCAACCCCTGGCGGCTCAGGAGACGCCGCCTCCTCCCCCGGAGACTCCCGCGGCGGAGTCGCCGAAGGAGGCTGACGCCAAGGAAACCGTCCCGTACCGGCCCATCGAGGGCCCGGTCATCATCAACCTCCCCTCGGTGGACGTCCCGAAGGCCGGCACGCTGACGGTGCTGTTCGCGCACCGGTTTTCCCAGGCCCTCCAGGACGCCACCTTCAACAACCTCTTCACCTTCGACTCGGCCGCGAACATCGGGATCGGCGCGGCCTACGCCCCCGTGAAGAACCTGGACATCAGCTTCTACCGCTACTCGAACGACGTGACGGACTACGAGTTCGCCGCCAAGTACGCGGCCTTTACCTGCAGGTCCTTCGCCCTGTCGCTGCGGATCGGGGGCGACGACCGCTCCGCCCAGGGTCTCAACAACCGCAGCACGTTCTTCGCCCAGGCGATCCTGGCGTACACCTTCGCTCCCTGGGCCCGCATCACGGCCGTCCCGACGTACCTGAATCGGACGGCCGGTTTGCCGGTGTACTTCGAGGCGGGCGTCGACGGCGGCCTGCCCGCGGTCTTCCAGGTCTCGCCCGAGCCCGTCTATACCAACGTCTTCAACGTGCCCGTCGCGGCCTCGATCGCCATCACGCAGTCGATCACCCTGCACGGCGAGGTCACACCGAGCTGGGGCCGCACGGTCCTCGTCTCCCGGGTCCAGCCGGACTGCGGCACGGCCACGGAACCCAGGCTCTGTCCCGCTTCGCCGCAGCACAGCTCCCCGGGCGTCGGCTGGATCGTCTCGGTGGAGAAGACGCTGCCGCGGCACCGCTTCGCCTTCACGGCGGGCAACGTCACGCAGACGACGGCCGACCAGTATCTCGTCTCCAATTTCGGTGGAAAGCCCGGCAACGTCTACATCGGCTTCACGCTCAGCCGCCAGTGGGGCATCGGGCACTGAACCGTTCGTGCACAATGGGCGGACATGCCCGAGATCCCCGAGCTCCTCGTCCCGGCGCTCGGTCCGACGGCGCGCCTGGTCGAGCTTCCCGCGGTCTTCCTGCGCGACGCGCGCACGGGGGAGCCGCCGCGGCTGAAGACAGCGCTCCGGATCGGCCGCCGCGGCTCCGTGCTCTGCGTCCGGTTCGACGGCCGGGACGACGGCGTGGTGGCGACCCACGCGCGGCGCGACGCGCCCCTCTGGGAAGAAGACGTCTTCGAGGTCTTCCTCTCGCCCGGGGATCCGGCGCGGGTGTACTACGAGTTCGAGGTCAATCCGCTCGGGACACTCTTCGACGCGCGCGTGGACTCCCCGGACCTCTCCCGCGCGACGATGCGCGTGGACACCGCGTGGGACTGCGCGGGCTACGCGGCCCGGGTGACGCGCGCCGCCGGCCGGTGGTCGGCGAGCCTGCGGATTCCCCTCGACGCGCTCGGCGCGGGCGCGCCGCCGCCCCCGCTCTGGCGCGCCAACTTCTACCGCATCGACCGGGGCACCGGCGGCCGTTCCGACGAGTACAGCGCGTGGGCGCCGACGCTCGCGGATCCGCCGGATTTTCACGTCCCTTCGAAATTCGGGGCGCTGCGCCTGTTTCCGTAAATCCGAAATCCGACATCCGAATTCCGAAATCGCGTCACCGCACGACCCCCTCCTGCTTCAACCACTCCACCGCCCTCTCGCGCGCCCGACGCTCCTTGTACTGAAAGAAGTGCGCCTCCTCCTTCGGGTGGCGCAGGAGCGCGGCCCGATAGGAGGACGCCGGGTCTTCGGTCGCGAGGGCCGCTTCGAGATCGCGGCGGCAGGCCGCGTCGGCGCAGTGCGCGGCGAATTCCACGAGGTCCCCGCGCGAGCGTTCGCCCGCGTCGCGGGGCACCGGCGCATATCGCGCATCGGCCGCGAACGCGGCGTGGCGGGCGGCATCCTGCTCGAGGATCTGGACGACGTCGCCCGTCTGCCGGTCGAAGAAATGCGTGATCTTCCGGGAGCGGCTTTCGAAGGCCACGACGAGCCCCTCCCAGTCGATTTCCACCGGCATAATCCCGGTATGATACGGGTTTCGGGAGAGACATGAAGAAGATCGGAACCTTCGACGACTGGATCGACGCCTTCCGCGCCTGGCAGGGAGACATCGGCCTGCGTCTGCCCAAGCACGCCGACTACGCCTTCGAGGCCAAGTACGGGGACCTGCGGACCGACGAGATCGAGTACGGCGATTTTCGCGGCGAGCGCAAGTGGGAGCGCGTCACCCAGATCCCCTACCAGCAGATCCGCGACGCCCTGCTCAACCTGATCGTCTACCAGGGCGACACCGAGTTCGCCTCGGTCGAGCAGCAGCGCAACCTTCTCGAGACGTCCCCCTCGGACTACGACACCGACAGCTGTTGCCGGATCATGGTCGAGGAGATGCGGCACGGCTGGCAGATGTGCCACCTGCTCGTGAACCACTTCGGCGAGACCGGCAAGATCGAGGCCCGCAAGCTGCTCGAGCGCCGCTCCTGGCAGAACAACCGGCTGCTCGGGTCCTTCAACGTGGACGTGGACAACTGGGTGGACTTCTTCACCTACACCGAGTTCGTGGACCGGGACGGCAAGTTCCAGCTCAACATGCTCTCGACATCGGGCTTCGCGCCGCTGGCGCGCTCGATGGGACCGATGCTGCGGGAAGAGGGCTTCCACCTCGGGACCGGCCACATGGGCCTGCAGCGCATCGTCAAGGCGGGGCGCGTGCCGCACGCCCTCCTGCAGAAGTACATCAACAAGTGGCTCTCGACGGCGTTCGACCTCTTCGGCAAGGACTCGTCCTCGTCGGCCGAGTGGTTCTACGTCTGGGGGCTCAAGGGCCGCTACGACGAGGCCAAACAGACGGATGAACCCGACAAGGCGCATCTGAACGAACTCTCGCGCGACCTGTACCGGCAGGAAGTGGAAAAGCTGCTCGAGTCGATCAGCCGCCTCCTGCCGCCCGGGGCCGATCCGTTCGTCGCGCCGGACCTGAAGTTCCACCGTTCGATCGGCGAGTTCGCCGGCAAGGCGTACTCGATCCGGGGCGAGGCGCTGGCGCCGGACGCTTACGAGAAGCATCTCGCCGACGTCCTGCCCACCGAGCAGGAAAAAGCGTTCGTCCGGGACCTCATGAAGGAGCCGGGCTGGATCGCTCCGCGGACCGAGATCGCGACCTCGTAGGCGGCGGCGCTCCGGACATCCGCCGGGCGCTGCTCGCCTGGTTCCGCCGCGAGAAGCGCGAGCTGCCCTGGCGCGGCACGCGCGATCCCTATCGGATCTGGGTGTCCGAGGTCATGCTCCAGCAGACGACCGTCGCGACGGTCCGCGGGCGGTACGCCGCGTTCCTCGAGCGATTCCCCGACGTCCGGTCGCTCGCCCGCGCCCGCGAGCAGAGCGTCCTCGCGGCCTGGTCGGGCCTCGGCTACTACGCCCGGGCCCGCCACCTGCACCGCGCCGCCCGCGAGCTCGTGCGCACGCACGGCGGCCGCCTGCCCCGCGAGCCGGAAACGCTGCAGAAGCTGCCGGGCTTCGGGGAGTACATGGCCGCCGCCGTCGCGGCGATCGCGTTCGGCTCGCGCAAGCCCGCGGCCGACGCCAACGTCACCCGCGTCCTCTCGCGCCTCTTCGCGATCCCCGGTACGGCGGGAATGCGGGCGCATGCCGACGCCGTGCGGCGCCGGACGGCGGCCCTGCTCGCGCGCGGGCGTCCGGGCGACGTCACCGCGGCCCTCATGGATCTCGGGCAGCTCGTGTGCCTGCCGCGCAACCCCGCGTGCCCGTCGTGCCCGCTGGCGCGTTCCTGCGCCGCGCGGGCTCGCGGAGAGGTCGCCCGCTACCCGCGGCGCCCCGTGCGGCCCGCGGCCCGGGGCGTGGCCGTCGCCGCGGCCGTCGCCCGGCGCGACGGACGCGTCCTGCTCGTCCGCTCATCGGCGAATCTCCTGCGCGGGCTCTGGCTCTTTCCCTCCGCCGAGGCGGCGACCGCGCGGGCCGCGCTCGGCCGCCTTCGCCGCGTCGCGCGGGACTGCGGCCTCGCGATCGAGGAGGCGCGGCCCGTCGCGGCGACGCGTCACACGATCGTCCGTCGCCGGCTCGAGATCGCCGTGTACCGTGCGCGGCCGCTCGCGCGCGGCGCGCGGTCCCTGGCGGAGGTCTCCTCCGATGTGCGCTGGCTCACATCCTCGCAGCTCGCCGCCGCCGCCATTCCGACGCTGACGCGCAAGATCGCCGCGGCCGCGCGCGTGCTCGATGCTCCCGCGCGGCGCGGAAGGCGCGCCGTCACGGGGCCATAGCCGCTATACTTTCGGCATTCTGAGCAACCCTCTCCGGTACTCGCCGCCCCCCGAGGCCCCGACCGCCCGCGTTCTCGTGATCGACGACGACGAGCAGGTGCGCCGCCTCCTGCGCCGGCTCCTGACTCCTGCCGGCTACGCCGTCGAGGAAGCGGCCACGGCGGAGGACGGCCTCGCGCGCATCCGCGCGGAATCACCCGACCTCGTGCTGCTCGATCTCCACCTGCCCGACCGCAGCGGCCACGACGTGCTCGAGGCGATCCGCGCAGATCCGGCCACGCGGCTCCTGCCGGTGGTGATGCTGACCGGGATGGCGACCGCCTCCGAGAAGATGCGGGCGCAGTCCGGCGGCGTGACCGATTTCATCCCGAAGCCCTTTTCGCAGGAAGAGCTGATCCCGCGGGTCCGGGCCCTCGTCATGCTCAAGCTCTTCGCCGACGAACACGAGCACGCCGAGCACGTGATTCTCACCCTCGCCAAGACGATCGACGCGCGCGATCCCTACACGGCCGGGCACAGCGGCCGCGTGGCGGAGTACGCCGACCGCATCGCCATGCGGTTGGGGCTCGACGCGGCCGCGCGCAACGACATGCGCCGCGGCGCCCTCTTCCACGATCTCGGCAAGATCGTGATCCCGGACGCGATCCTGCGCAAGCCCGGCGCCCTGACGCCCGAGGAGCGCAAGATCATCGAGGAGCATCCCGTCGTCGGCAACGACCTGCTCTCCCCGATGAAGACCATGCGCAAGACCCTGCCCGTCGTTTACCACCACCACGAGCGCATCGACGGCTCCGGCTACCCCGAGGGGATCTCCGGGCCGGCGATCCCGATGACCGTCCGGATCGTGACGATCGCCGACATCTTCGACGCCCTGACGACGGACCGCGCCTACCGCGGCGCGCTGACCGTGGATACGGCCTTCGAGATCCTCGTCGAGGGAGTCCAGAAGAGCTGGTGGGACCCCGAGGCCGTCGCCATCCTGCGCGAGGTCGTCGACGAGGACGGCATCTCCGCCTCGACGAGCCTGCGCGCCGGCCTCGACGTCGGCTGACCCGGCCCGCCCGCCCGACGATGGACTTCACCTGGAAGGGGCAGCCGACCCGGATCCGCGAGATGGGCGAAGGGCCGCCCGTCGTGCTGGTGCACGGCTACCCCCTCGACGGCGCCATGTGGTCCGGCGTTGCCCGCGCGCTCGCGCCGCGCTTCCGGGTCCTGAAGCCCGACCTGCCCGGCCGCGGAGAAACCGCTGCCCCTTCGGAGGGCCGCATCGAGGACTACGCCGATTTCGTGGGGGCCATCCTCGAGGCTCTCTCCTCCCCGTGCGGCGTCGCCGGATTCTCGATGGGCGGCTACGTGTCGCTCGCGCTGGCGCGGCGCCGTCCGCAGGCTCTCGCGGCCCTCGCCCTGGTGGATACGCGGGCCTCGGCCGACGACGACGCCGGCAAGGCCAAGCGCGACGAAGCCATCGCGACCGTGCGGGCGGCGGGCGTGGATCCGATCGCGGAGGCGATGCTGCCGCGCCTGCTCGCCGCCGCGTCGCTCTCGCGCGCCGACCTCGTGGAGCGGGTCCGCCGCATCATGCAGCGCCAGAAGCCCGAGACCGTCGCCGCGGACCTCGCGGCCATGCGGGACCGATCGGACTCGCGCGGGTTCCTGCCGGCGATCGCCGTCCCGACGCTCGTCGTCGTGGGAGAGCTCGACGCGCTGACGCCTCCCGCCGACTCGACGGCCATGGTCGAGGCCATACCGGGCGCCCGCCTCGTCGTCGTGCCCGCCGCCGGCCACCTGACGCCGATGGAGCGTCCGGGCGCCGTCGCGGCCGCCCTCGGCGAGCACTTCGGCGCCGCGCTCGGCGCCTGACGGCTCGACCCGAGCGCCCCGAAAAGGAAAGGGCGGGACCGAGGTCCCGCCCCTGCCTTCCTCCGACCGAGACTAGAAGCCGATCTTCAGCCCGAATCGCACCGACAGGGGAAGCGAGCGCGCGATCGCCTGTCCGTAGGTCGGATTGCACTCGGATTCGTAGACGCTGCCGGGCTGGCTCCCGCAGATGTAGTTGGGATTGATCTGGTTGGTGACGGGATCGATGAACTCCGAGAGGTTGTACCTCTGGTCCACGGCGATCACGCGCTGCGTGTTGAAGAGGTTGAAGAGGTCCGCGAGAACCGTGACGCTGACGGGACCGAACTGAATCGGATATCCGAAATGGAGGTCGGCGTCGTAGGAGGCCGGCACTCGGCCCTCGGAGCCTCGCGTGTCCAGAAAGAACTCGGGGCGGGTGTACGCGTCCGAGAAGCCGATGCGCGAGATCGGGGTCCCGGTCTGGTAGTAGGTCACGAGCCCGATCGTGAGATTGAACGGCGTCACGTAGAGGCCGGACAGCTTGATCACGCTGCGGCGGTCGTTCGAAAGGTATCCGTTGGCCGTGACCGGCTGGGCCACCCCGTTGACGACCGGGCCTTTCGTGAAGAAGTCGTAGTAATCGTAGAGCGCCGAGATGTTCGGGTCGGCCGTGCCGCGGGGCTGCGTGTAGGGCGAGAAGGTGCCGTCGTAGTTGCCCTTGAGCGTGGAGTAGACGTAGGAGGCGAGGAAGGCCCAGTTGTCCGAGAAGCGCTTGGTCACGTCGAGCTGGAACCCGCGGTAGATGCGCTTGGCCTTGGGCGCGAGGAACTGCGTGTTGTAGTCGAGCGAGTACAGGTACTTCATGCGGTCTTCGGTCGGATTGCCGACGCAGTAGTCGCCCTCGTTCGAACAGAGATAGTCCTCGACGACCTGGGGCAGGTCGCGGTAGACGAAGCGGGCCCCGACCGCGATGTTGTTCGTGACCTCGCGCTCGGCGCCGAAGATGCCTTCGCGCAGGTACTGCCCGCTCAAGCCGTTGTCCGTCAGGTCGTTGAATCCGCCGAAGATCTTGCCGCCGCCCTGCCGGGCGGCATTCGAGTCGCCGGCGATCGTGGCGGCGTCGGCGTTGGGGACGATCGAGGTCGGATCGAAGTTGTAGATCGTGGGCTGCCGCTCCGAGCTGTACGACCGGATGACGAGGTCCATCGGGATCTGCTCGTAGAAGTACCCGAAGGATCCGAAGACCTTCGTCTTGTTGTCCTTCGTCGGGTCCCACGTGAACCCGATCCGCGGCGCCCAGCTGTCGGTGATGTTGATCTGCTTCGTGCCGTCGCTCGAGAAGATCTGCTGGTTGTCGTAGCGCAGGCCCACGTTGACCGTGAGGTTCGGCATCAGGGTCAGCGTGTCCTGGAGGTAAAACGAGAGGGTCCGGTGGTAGGGCGTCGCGTTCAGCGCCGACGTCGGCACGTTGTTGTCCGCCAGGTTCGCGGTCGGAATCGTCCAGTAGAAGTGCGAGTACACGGGCCGCGACGGGTCCGCCGGGTTGTCGTAGATGGTGACCTGCTGCGCCTGGTTGAGGCTGGGGTCTCCCGACATCCGTTTGACGACGTCGGCCTGGTCCTCCATGTACTCGATTCCGCCCTTGATCTCGTTGTTCGAGATGTACTTCGTGACGGACAGGCCGCCGAGCCAGCGCTTGAACTTCTTGTCCTGGATCAGGCCGAAGCCGCCGGACTCGAGGTTTCCGTTGCGCGTGTCGATGTACTGGATGTCGTTGCCGCCCGGCAATCCCGGGTCCACCGAGTTTTCCTCCTGGTGGAGCGCGCCCTGCGCGGCGACCACCCAGCTCGAGCCGAAGAGGCCGCTGTAGCGCAGCGAATAGTCGCTGCCGCCGAATTTCTGCAACCCGATGAACGTCGTGTACGGCCCGTTGACGGGGTGCGCGCCGTCGTTGACGGCGCCGGTATCGCCGCGGGGGTCCTGGAAATAGGAGGCGATGATCGAATTGGAGGTGCCGAGCATCCAGGTCAGCTTCGCCGAGCCGAGGTTGCGCGTGCTCGTCGTGTCGGCCGGCTGGCCCGCGATGGGGCCCTGCGTCACCGTCTGCTTGGTGGTGTTGTGCACGTAGTCGTACGCGCCGAAGAACCACAGCGTGTCCTTGAGCGCGAAGCCGCCGAGCGCCGCGCCCGCGTCGAGGCGGTTGTAGCCCGAGATGAACGAATACAACTGCGAATCCTCGGGGTGCTTGTTCGACGCCTGGAGGGAGTTGTTGTCGTAGTAGGCGAAGGCCTCGCCGTGGAACTCGTTGCCGCCCGACTTCGTGATGACGTTGATGATGCCGCCCGTCGAGCGGCCGTACTCGGCCTGGTATCCGCCGGTCTTGACCTCGAGCTCCTGGACGAACTCGTAGTTGAGCTCCTTGCCCTGGGCCCCGTACTCGACGCCGGTCGTCTCGACGCCGTCGATGACGAACGAGTTCTCCAGGCCCGTCGAGCCGTTCACCACGATGGAGTTCGCGAAGGCCGCCGTGTTGGACGTCTGCGTCGAGACGCCCGCCGATATCTGGACGATGGACGTGTAGTTGCGGCCGGTCGGCAGGGACTTGATCTGCTGGCCGCTGATGTTCTCGCCGATCGTGTTCGACTCCTGGTCCACCAGCGGCGCCGCGCCGGTCACGATCACCTCGGCCGTCGTCGTCGGCTTGAGCTGGAAGTCGCCCGTCGACGTCTTGCCGAGGGAGACCGTGACGTTCGACTCCACCCGGGCGAATCCGGTCAGCGTCGCCGTCACCTTGTAGACGCCCGGCGGCAGGAGGACGAGGCGATAGGTTCCGGTCGCATCGGTGACGGACGAGCGAACCCCCTGGAAGGCGGGGCTGCGGGCCTCCACACCGACGCCCGGCAGGGCGCCCCCCTGCTCGTCGGTCACGCGGCCGATGATGTCGCCGGTGGTCTGGGAGAGGGAGATGGCGGCGGGGAGAACGAAACACGCGAAGAGGAGAGCGCAAAAGAAGCGACGCATGGAACCTCCTCCGAAAGTTGAAGAAATCCTAGCACGGCGCTCACACGACCGTGCTCCATCAATTGTGGTAAACAGCGCGACGCGCATGAGCCTCCTGCGACGACTCCTCCGCGGCCGCGCCGCCGAAGGCCAGCCCGTGCGGCTGCACGTGGGCAGCGGGCAGCAGGCGATCGCCGGCTGGATCAACATCGACAACCAGGACCTTCCCGGCGTGGACCGGGTCCTCGACGTGCGCATGGGCCTGCCGTTCGAGGACGTCTCCGCCATCTACGCCGAGCACTTCCTCGAGCACCTCGGCCTCGAGGAGGGCATGCGCTTTCTCGCCGACTGCCACGGCGTCCTCCGGCCGGACGGCGTGCTGCGGCTCTCGACGCCGAACCTCGACTGGGTCCTTCTGACCCACTACCGCGGACCCCAGACGCTGCCCGACGACGCGCGGGAGGACTGCCTCAAATTGAACCGCGCCTTTCACGGATGGGGACACCAGTTCCTCTACAACCGCGCGATGCTCGCCGCCGCGTTGAAAGCGGTCGGATTCGGCCGCGTGACGTTCTGGGCCTACGGACAGAGCGACGTCCCGGAACTGAAGAATCTCGAGCGCCACCCGACCAGCGAGGATGCGCCGGAGCTGCCCCACGTGCTCATCGCGGAAGCATCGGGCGCCCTGCCGCCGGAGAAGATTCCGGCGAACCTCATGACGGAGTTTCGGGAAGCCATGGAGGCGCAGTAGGGGAAGCAACGGGTTCCACGTTCCAGGTTCCAGGTTCCAGGTTCCAGGTTCCAGGTTCCAAGGTCAAAGGGGCGGGGCGCGTAGTATTCCGGGGATGCGGATGCCGGCGCGCGGTCTTCTGGGCGGCGCCGGCGGCCTCGTGGGGGCCCTTCCCGTCCTTTCCCTCGCCCGCGGGCTCGCCGAAAGGCTCGCGGCACCGCCGCGCCTGCCCGGCGTCGAGCGCGCCGCGCACGATCTGAAGGCGGCGACGTGGGCCGAGGCCGCCGCGATCGTCCTCGTTCTTCCGGCCGCCGTCCTGTTCTTCGGCGTCGTGCTGCCGCGGTGGCTCGAATCCCGTACCGGGCGCTGGTTCGAGTGGCCCGGCGTCGCGTTCGCGGCTTCGCTACCGCTTTTCCGGTCGGGCATCCCGGCGCGCTACTCGATCGCCGCGGGCCTGCTGCTTGCGGCCGTTGCCGCGGCCGTGCCCTTTCTCCGGGCCGCTCCCTCGCCCCGGGCGGCCCCGGTCCGCCCACCGGCTCTTCCGGAAGAGGCGGCGGCGACCCCGCGATGGGGGCTGCTCGCGGCGAGCCTCGCGCTGCTCCTCGTCGCCGGCTGGAGGATCTACGACCAGCCGGGCGGCAATGTCGACCTCTTCGAGGACGGCCACGTGCTCGGCCCGGCCCAGGCCTATCGCGCCGGCGGACGCCCGTACCTGGACGCCTATCCGATCCACGGCTGGGGCGTGGACGGCGGCCTCGATGCGTTCTTCTTCCGCGTCTTTTCCCCCACGCTCGAGACCTTCCGGCTGCGGCGCGCGGCCATGACGGCCCTCGGCCTGTCGTCCCTGGCCGCGGCCGCGTATCTCGTCTTCGAAAGCGCGCCCTGGGCCGCCATCGCGATGCTGCTCGCGTTCTCGATCTGCCCGTTCGTATCGGAGCGCCAGACGCTCGTCTTCGCGGCCCTCGCCGCGCTCGCCGTCGCCGCGCGCCGCCGGAGGCCCGCCGCCTGGTTTCTCGGGGGCGCGATCTCGGCTGGCGCCCTCTTCTTCACCCTCGACTTCGGCCTGGTGCTGCTCTTCGGAGCGGGATCGGCCGCCCTCCTGCTCGGCCTGGCGGACCGGAAGTCCGGCCGCGTCTTCGCCGGCCCCGCCGCCTTCGTTGCCGGCGCGGCGGCGGGCGCGGCGCCGTTTCTCGCCCGGCTCGCTTTTCACGGCTCCCTCGGCGAGTTCGCGCGGGTCTCCTTTCTCGAGCTGCCGGCGAGCATCTCGGACGTGTGGGGCCTTCCGGCGGGAATGGCGGCCGCCGTCGTCGCTCGCGGATCGGCGTCCGAGGCCGTCGCGCTTCTCGCCCGCGGCGAGGGGATGCCCGCGCTCTTTCTCCTGCTGCTTCTCGGGCTCGCCGCGCTCGTCCTCGCCCTTCGGGCCCTCGATGGCCGCGTCGACGGCGTGGATCGGGCGGCGCTTCCGGCCATTCTCGTGAGCATCGCGGCGCTGCGCGGCGTCCTCGGCCGAGCCGACCCCGCGCACCTCGCCCTCTACGGCGTGTTCGCGGGCCTTCCGGCCGCGTGGCTCCTGTATCGCGCAGCGCACGCCGAAAAGTACCGGGTGCCGCTGACGGCCGCCCTGGCGCTCGTCCTCGCCGCGCGCATGCGGCCGGACAGGACCCTCGCGATCGAGTGGACCGTGCTCGCCAACAGCGGACACGCGCGGGCCGCGTTCGCCGGCGGCCGGCCGGCGCCCGGCACCGAACGCGGGATGGTCGGGCCCGCGCAGGCCGCGGAGCTCGCCGCGCTCCGGTCGTACTTCGACGCGCATCTGGCACCGGGGGAGACGTTCTTCGACTACTCCAACGAGCCGGCGCTCCATTTCCTCATGGACCGGCGGCCGCCGGTGCGGTACGGGATCGTCCCCTTCTACGAACCCGAGTCGAAGCAGCGCGAGGTGATCGCCGTGCTCGAGCGGGACCGGCCGCCGCTCGCGATCCTGTCGGCGGGGAGCTCCGTCGACGCCCCCGACGCGATCTCCAACCGCGAGCGCGCGCCGCTCGTCGCGGACTACCTCGACCGCGCCTACGAGCCGGTCGCCGTGGTCGCCGGACGCACGCTCGCCCGGCGGCGGGAGCGCTGAGGGACTCGGACGCCGAACCGGCATAGTAACCTCCAAGCAACAATGATCACAGCGCTCGCTGTCGTCGTTCTGCTCCTCGTCGCCGCGGCGGCGGTGGCCGGAGCGGCTCGCTGGCTCGACCGCCCGGTTCCGCGAATCGCGCTGGCGGGGTTTCTACTTCTGGCTGTCGTCCCATTCCCGCAGGCGTTTGTCGCCAACGTCACACCGTTGCCGCTCGATCACGTGACGTACACCCGCCCCTGGAACTTCCCGGGGAGCGGCGCACCGTACAACCCGTACCTCAACGACATCGCGACGCAGGTCCTGCCGTGGACGGAGGCCGTGCGCCTGGCCTGGCAGGACGGCGCCCTGCCGCTGCGGGACCGGTGGAACGGATGCGGGATGCCGCTCGCGGCGGACAGCGTGTCCGCGGCATTCTGGCCGCTGACGTTTCTCGCGCTGCTCCTCCCGCTGTGGCGCGCGTTCACGCTGATCTGCTCGATCAAGCTGCTGCTCGCCGCGGCCGGCATGTGGCTCTGGACCCGCGAGCTGCGGGCTTCGGCGTACTCGGCCGGCTTCGCGGCCGTTGCCTTCGCGCTCTCCTTCACGTTCCTGCCGCCCTGGATCCTCTATCCCCAATCCGGCGTCTTCTGCCTCTGGCCGTGGACGCTCTTCCTGGTCGAGCGGTGCCGCGACGAGAACGGCCGCGGGCGCGCCACCGCAGCGCTTTGTGCGGTTTTCGTTCTCACGGTGCTCGCCGGACACCCCGAGTCGGCCGCGATGGGCTTTTTTTTCACGGGCGCGTGGCTCGTGCTCCGCTGGTTGACCGGAAGCCTCCCGGACGCCCCTCGCCTCGTCGGGCCGATCTCTCTCGCCGCGGCGGTCGCCCTCGGCCTGACCGCATTTCTCCTGCTCCCTTCGATCGCCGCCATCACGGCCTCGGCCCGCCTCGCCGTCGCCGAGCGGCCCTATTGGCAGCCGCTTCTTTCCGCCTTGCCACACGCGCCACGGTGGCCCGCGATCCTGCCCGGGTTCTTCCCGCATTCGCTCGGCAATGCCACCCGGTCCCCGACGGTACCCGGGGGAACCGGGACATTTTCCGAGATGGCGATGGGCTACGCCGGCATCCTCTGCTGGGTGGCGGCCCTGCTCGTCATCCGCCCCGGCTCGCGACGGCAGCGCGCCGAATGGGTGCTTTGGGGATTGCTGATCTGTGGCTTCGGCGTCGCCGTTTGCCTGTGGCCGCTGGCGGAACTGTTCGCGCACATCCCGGGTCTTCGTTACGTCTTTCCGCTACGCTTCAACGGCTGGGTCGCACTTGCCGCGCCCGCAATCGCCGCTCTCGAGCTCGACCGGTACGCCCGGGACACCTGGCAGAGAAAGGGGTCGGCGATTGCCGCTGCGCTGCTGGCAACGGTCCTCGCCGGCTGCGGCGTCGCACTGTACGTCTACCTATTTCCGCTGCGCCGCGCATCCGGGGGACTCCGCTTTCAAACATGGCAGCTCGCGGTGGTCCTCGCGGTCCTCGGGCTGGCGGCGCTGCTCCCTCTCGCTACGCGCGGCCGGCCCGAAATCTACATTGCGGGCATGACCCTGCTTTGCGGCGCGGAGCTCGTCTACCAGTGGCACGGGCTCAACCGCCTGTACTCGCCAGCCCTGCTCTATCCCGAGACCCCGCTCCTGCGGTTCCTGCACGCACAGTCGGGGCCCTTCCGCGTCGCGGGCAAGGGGCCGGTGCTCTTCCCGAGCACGAACGTGTTCGCCCGCCTCGAGGACATCCGCACGCACGATGCCGTCGAGCGACGCGACTACATGGCCTTTCTCGACGCGACCTGCGGCTACCCCTACGCCGACTATTTCAAGAAGCTCGTCAACATGGACGCGCCGGCGCTCGACTTTCTGAACGTCAAGTACGTGCTGACAGAGCCGGGCGACCGGGCACCCGGGCCGCGCTTCCGCGCGGTCTACGAGGGAGCCGACGGGTCCGTCTTCCAGAACCTGCGCGTCCTGCCGCGCGCCTTCGTGCCCGCCCGCGTGCGGTTTTCGCCGCCCCCGCGAGCCGAGCTCTGGCCCGTGATGGACGCGGCGAAGGCGTTCGGCGGCGCCTTCCCGGAGATCACGGCGACGAAGGACTGGCGCCGCACGGCCTGGGTTCTCGCGGACGGCCCCGGCGCCTCCGACAACCCGCCGATCGTCGTGTCGGATTACGACGAGACGACGAATGCCGCCGCTTTCTCCGCCCGCGTGCCGCGCGACGGCGGGCCGGGCTTCGTCGTCCTCTCGCTCGTCCAGGACGGCGGATGGTCCGCTCGCGACGCCGACGGCGCCGAGGTGCCGGTCGTCCTGGCGAACGGGCCCTTTCTCGCCGTGAGGCTGGAGCCCGGGGCGCACCGGATCACGCTGACGTACAACCCTCCCGGCTTCCGGCTCGGTGCTGGCGTCGGCCTCGCGACGCTCTTTCTCGTCGCCGTCTCGGCGGCGCGGCGCCGGGCCCGCCGCCGGAGCGCCGCGTAAACCCCACCCCGCGCGCGCCCATCGGGCGCTGGCGCGGCGGGGATGCTTCGTCTTCGTCGAGTACGTCGCCCCAACCGCTTCCCGTATCCCGAGTCCCGCCGGCGGCTCGTGCAGAAGTACTTCCGCCTCCTGCCGGCGCGCCTGCGCCGGGACCCGGACACGGGCCGGCCGCCGCCGGGGCGGCGAGGAGCTGCTCCCTCTCGCACGCCGCGCGTTCGCCATCGGGGCTTGGCATTCGGCCGCCGGAGGCCCGCCGCACCCGCTCCTGGCCGGGCTCTCGCGCAACTTCGGCAAGGAGCCCGAAGCGGAGGAGGGGCTCTTCGAGGTATTCGGCTCCGCCGAGGCACATCTGGCCGCCGAGGGGCTCTGCCCGACGCCCTCAGGATCTTCGCGGGCCGGCGGGACGAGCGAGCCCCGGGTGACATAATTCCGCCGTGCCCCGGCCCCTCAACGTCATCCTCGACCTCACGTCGCGCTGCAACCTGAAATGCGTGATGTGCTACTTCGCGGGAACCGACCGGCTCCAGTTCGCGCCCTACGACCGGCAGCTCTCCGACGACGGCAACATGCCGATGGAGGTCTTCGAGAAGATCGCCGCCGACCTTTTCCCGCGCGCGTGGCGCGTGGCCCTCGCCTGCGCGGCGGAGCCGATGATCCATCCCCGCTTCCGCGAGATCGTCGAGGTCGCCGGACGCTACGGCGTGCCCGATCTCTGGTTCCCGACGAACCTGCTCGCCCTGACCGAGCCGACGGCCTCGAGCCTCGTGCGCAACGGGGTTCGGACCGTCGCGGCGTCGATCGACGGCGTGACCAAAGAGACCTACGAGAAGATCCGGGTGCCCGCGAAGTTCGAGCGGCTGCTCGCCTGCCTCGATACGCTTTCACGCGTCCGCCGCGACGCGCGGTCGAAGACGCCGCGGCTGCGGATCATCTTCACGTGGATGAAGTCGAACCGCCGGGAGCTCGCGGCCCTGCCCGAGTTTGCCGCCGCCCACGGCGCCTCGGAGATCGACGTGCGGTTCGTGTCGCCGACCGTGGGTGTCGACGTCACACCCGAGCTCCTCTCGGACGAAGACCCGATGGCCTTGAACGCCGAGCTCGCGGCAGCCGCGCGCGAGACGGTCCGCCGCGGCATCCGTCTCTCTTCCTATCCCCTGTTCGAGCGGTCCGAAGATCTTCCGACGGGCCTGGTCGGCCGTGCCCGGCGGCGGCTCTGGAGGCTGAAGGCCGGGATGGACCGGCCCGAGTATGTCCGGTACAACTGGTACCAGTGGCTCTTCGGCTGCGCTTACCCGGACCGCAACTACGTCATCCGCCCCAACGGCGCCGTCCATCCCTGCATCTACTGGGAACAGGATCCGATCGGGTTCTATCCCGCCGACGGCATCGACCGAATCGCCGCGGGAGCGCCCCTGAAGCGCATCCGCAACGGGCTGCGGACCGGTCGCCCGGTGGGAACCTGCGCCACCTGCGGCGAACGCCGCACGGCACTCTATCGCCTGCGCAGTTCGGCGGCGCCCGAGACCGCGGCCGCGCCCGAGCGGCTTCCGACGCATCCCGGACGCTGAGCGCCCGTCACGGGGCCGGCAGCTCCCACAGGCTCGCGCTCCGGACGTTGCCGAGAAACTTCCAGTCCCCCGGAACCCGGCGCGCCGCCGGCTCCGCCTCGTGCGGGAAGATCACGGCGTAGATCCGCCAGCCCTTCTCGGCCGCCCGCGCGCGCACGGCCGCGAAGTCCTCCGGGCTGACAAGGTCCCACCGCAGCGGGGCGAGCTTCGTGTGGAAGCGGACCGCCCCGGAGAACTCCATGCTCACCACGAGCGCCTTCCCGTCCGGCGCCCGCGACGCGATCGCGACGGTGGCCTCCCGGAAGGTGGACTGGCCGGCGCCGATGCCGAGCGGATTCTCCCGCCGGTTCATCCGCCACTCGAACACGGCGACGACGACGAGCGCCGCCGCGGCGACGGGCGCGCCGTAGGGCGCGGGCACGGCGCGAAGGGCGAGGAGGAACCCGAGGATCAACGCCGGAAGCGCCGGAATCAAATACCGCGTGTACCACCAGGCGTCCGACGGGCCCCAGAAACAGTAGAACAGGAAGAGCGCCCCGAACCAGGACACGAGCATGGCGGCGTTTCGGCGGCCGGCGGTCTTCGTGAGCGGCGCCGCGAGCCATCCGATCAGGGGCAGGGGCGAGAGCTGCGCGACGGTCCAGTAGCCGTAGTGCCGGAAGCGCGGGCCGAAGTTCGCCCAGGAGAGCTCGTTTCCCATCAGCCCCGAGTAGCCCGTCGCGAGCGCGCTTCCATATGCCGCCCGGTTCCAGAGTGCGAAAAACGCGGCGAAAGGAAGACCTCCGAGGACGAACAGCACGAACGTCCTCGGCCGCCACGCCAGGGCCAGCGCCAGCGCGGGGGCGAGCAGGACGTCGGACGGACGCACCAGGACGGCCATGCCGAAGGCGGCTCCCGCGGCGAGCGCCCACGCGTCCCCGCGCCGGGAGCGCAGGGCGCACAGAATCGCCGCCACGCTCCAGACGGCCGCGGCGACGTCGCTCATGGGCTGCACCGCCTGGAAGAGAAAGACGGTGCACATTCCCAGAATCGCCGCGCCCGCGGCGGCGAGCGGCCGCGAGAGGCCGAGCTCCCGCCCGAGAAGAAACGTCAGGAGGAGGCAGAGGACGGCGAGCACGGGCGTCACGAGAAATGGACCCCGCTCCCATCCCGCCACGATCGATGCGAGCGCGACGTGCAGGGGGAAGCCCGGCGGATAGAAGGGCACCATGGTCCGGGGATCCCGGCCCTGCTGGTGGGCGAGCGGAATGAAGGCCGGGGCGAGACGCTCCGGCAGCTCGAGCCGATCGAGGGGCTCGATCGGCACGACGATGCGCCCGGCGACGATGTCCCGCGCCGTGTTCGCGTAGCCCGAGGCGTCGGAGCCTCCCACGCCCGTCCCGACGTGACGGATCAGGCGCGCCCCGTAGACGATCAGGGCCACGAGGGCCAGCAGCCCCAGGACCCGCCGTCCGCCCTCCCCGTTCATCGTGAGCGCGGTTCTATCCCGAACTGGACGCCGCTCTCGCGAAAAAAAAGACCCTCGATTTCTCGAGGGTCCCAAAATAATTCCCCGGCAACGTCCTACTCTCCCACGCGGTCTACCGCGAAGTACCATCGGGGCTGAAGGGCTTAACGGCCGTGTTCGGAATGGGAACGGGTGTGGCCCCTTCGCTAAGGTCACCGGGAAAGCCTCATACGCTTTCCGTGGCGCTCACCGGGCGGTCGGGGACATGCCCCGCCCCGCGCCTGGGAGCGCCGTCATTCAAGAGAGTCGTCGGTAACGGTTTTTCGATTCGCGCCTTAAATATTTTATGGTCAAGCCGCACGGCCGATTAGTAAGGGTCAGCTTCACGCCTTGACGGCGCTTCCACACCCCTCCTATCAACGTGGTCGTCTCCCACGGGCCTTCAGGGGATTGCTCCCGGGAAATCTCATCTCGAGGAAGGCTTCCCGCTTATATGCTTTCAGCGGTTATCCTTTCGAACTTCGCTACCCGGCCATGCCGCTGGCGCGACAACCGGTGCACAAGAGGTTCGCCCGTCCCGGTCCTCTCGTACTAAGGACGGATCCTCACAAATTTCCTGCGCCCACACGAGATAGGGACCGAACTGTCTCACGACGTTCTAAACCCAGCTCACGTACCGCTTTAACCGGCGAACAGCCGGACCCTTGGGACCTGCTTCAGCCCCAGGATGCGATGAGCCGACATCGAGGTGCCAAACCTTGCCGTCGATGTGAACTCTTGGGCAAGATCAGCCTGTTATCCCCGGCGTACCTTTTATCCGTTGAGCGATGGCCCTTCCATGCAGAACCACCGGATCACTAAGCCCTACTTTCGTACCTGCTCGACTTGTCGGTCTCGCAGTCAAGCTCTCTTCTGCCTTTGCACTCTACGGCTGGTTTCCAATCAGCCTGAGAGAACCTTTGGGCGCCTCCGTTACAGTTTAGGAGGCGACCGCCCCAGTCAAACTACCCGCCAGACATGGTCCTGGACCCGGATTACGGGTCTCAGTTAGAACTCCGGTGCCGTCAGGGTGGTATCTCACCGTCCACTCCCCCGAGGCCGAAACCCCAGGTTCAAAGTGTCCCACCTATCCTGCGCAGACAACACCAAAATTCAATGCCTGGGTATAGTAAAGGTGCACAGGGTCTTTCCGTCTACGTGCGGGTAACCGGCATCTTCACCGGTACTACAGATTCGCCGAGCGCGTTGCGGAGACAGTGCCCAAATCGTTACGCCATTCGTGCAGGTCGGAACTTACCCGACAAGGAATTTCGCTACCTTAGGACCGTTCGTCCTTTGTTGCTCCCGGATCACCGGGGGCCAGATCGTTTCCGTCTGGCTCTACACGTCGCCGTGCAGTTCGGACTGTCTCATCCCCTGCTTGGGGTCCTGCGTACAGTCTCTGGGGATTCTCGAAGGCTTGCAGGATGACTGCATCGCTGTACCGTCTCTTGCCGCCGTCGTTCATATCGCTTCGGATCTCCAGGATCCTCCGCACTCCCGCTTCCGACTGATGGCCGCCGTCAACCAGAATCCGCGCGAGTTGCTTGAACTTCGCGAAGTCGCGTTTCTTCTTCGCTGACAGGAAACCAAATCTCTCGAAAAACGGGATGACATTGCCGACGATCGAATTGAGGTTGTTAACCTCGTAGTACCAGACTCCGTCACTTCGCTGCCTCATGGTTCCGCATTCCAAGTGCTTCTTGTAGAAGCTCAGAATCACGGGGTCTCTCTGCGAAATGTTGAAGCACAAAGAGACTTTCCAGGGCATCTTGTAATCGGGCCTGGGTCGGAACGAGACGTTGAAGCTGCCTTCTCCGTCGACGAAACCAGCCAAGTACCAGCCGATTTCTGGAGGGATGCTCTTCGTGAGGAGCATCTTCGAGCCTTTCCTGCTGATTGCCCGCACCGATCGCATTTTCACTGCCGCCTTCTTCAGCCAATTGGCCTAGCGGCGAGTAGCGTCGGATCCACCGGGTTTTCCAGCATATAGCCGGATTTTTTAACGTAACTACAACGGTCAACTTATAGTTACGGCCGCC
>CAVQCH010000001.1:0-1264921 GCA_963710945.1 uncultured Acidobacteriota bacterium | reverse complement strand
CGCCGTATTGCTGCCCGCGAGCTTGGACCGATTCGAGCTGCCGTCGGGGGTCCAGAACACCCGCACCGGCACCACCGGGCGGTCGGTATCGGTGTCGAGGTGATCGGACAGTTGGGCGATCACCGCGGCGCTCGGGTCACCACGGGGCAACCGCAGGACGGTCACGTTCGCTGCCGGGGTTGTCGCGTCGCCAACGTTGCAGCCAGTCCTCGATCAACTGGCTTTCCGGGGCAGAGGCGACCGAGGCCAACACCAGGGCGTCGCCGGTGGCGGTCAATGACGTGAAATCGTCAGCGGTCGCTATCACGGGGTACCTTCGGCGCTGCGCTTCCCATCGGGGAACGACGCCGGCACCGACCTCGCTCAGGGATCACCGGTCAGCGCCAGCACCTCGTCGAACCCGTCCTGCAGGCAGCGCGCGAACAACGGTTCGTCGGTCACCGATGCGCGGTCATAGCGCACGCTCACGGTGCACGTTCCGGACAGCGACACCATCGACACCATCATCGCGATACCGGGCAGCGGGCCAAGGCCGTACTGGCGGATCACCTTCGGACCGGCCAGGTAGATATCGCCGGGAAAGCCGGGCACATTGCTGGCCTGGACATCGGCCGGGGTGAACGACCCCGCCATCACTTCCATCAACGCCTCGGGCAGGAAGTTGAGGATCGGGGCGATAGTCGAGACCAGATCGAGGCCCGCGTCTTCGCGGCGCGCGATCATCTGTTCGTGAATCACCTTGATGCGCTTGACCGGATCGGCCTCGGCGATCGGCGCCGCCAGCGTGACGCCGGTGAACCGGTTACCGCCGGCCGGGTCCCCTTCGGTGCGAAGGCTGACCGGGATCGCCATCGGCAGCGTGATCACCGGAATGCCCAAACGCGTCGTGATAGCGCCGCAACGCGCCACACAGCGCCGCGAGATAGGCGTCATTGAGCGAGCCTTCGGCGCCTTGGCGGCCCGGTGCAGATATCTCAGCGGCATGTCCAACGCCTCGCTGCGGCTGGCAATGCCACGGCGCTGCAGCAGCGGGGAGGGCGGCGCGGGCGGCGTCATCAGCCGCGCACCGGATTGCAGATAGTCCACGACGCTCAGCGGCGCACTGATCACACTGCGACAGTGCGCGCGCACCACCGGAGGCCGCCCGCCCGAGGCCGCGGAGCACCGCCACCGGTAACCCGTTGAGGCCCTCGCGCATCAAGTCGTCTGCCGTCAGATCGTGCGGTACCGGAAGGGGCGCAGTCGGTTTGGCGGGCGCGTCGGGCTCGAAGTCGAAGATCTGCTCGAAGAGCGCGACGCTGCCCATCCCGTCCGACATCGCGTGGCTCATATGCATCAGCACCGCGGACCGGCCGTCGCTCATCCCTTCGAGCAGTGTGACGCTCCACAGCGGCCGCGAGATGTCCAGCGGTGACTGCACCATCAGTTCGGCGATGTCGAGGACATCGCGCAGTTCACCCGGCTCGGGGACCCGGGCCCGCCGGACATGAAAATCCAGGTTGAAGTCAGGGTCGACCACCCAACGCGCCGCGATCGTCGGCAGCGTCGGCACCACCACCTTCTGCCGCATCCGCGGGACCCGTCGGGAAGCGTTGTCGAACACGCCGTAAAAGCGGTCCCAGTCCGGGGTGGCCGCCAGGATCTGGATCGCCATGATGCCCGAACGGGTGCGCGGATTGGCCTCGCCGCGATGCATCAGGGCATCGAAGGCCGTGAGTTCGTCCGGCATGTCGACGGTGCCGGCCTCGTCGGCCATGATCGCCATCCAAGCAGAGCAGCGATACCGATTGGCGCGGTTCGGATGAGCCGCTACCAAGTATCTTCAACCCATGAGCTACCCGAGCACGCCCGAGCCGGATTCGCTGTCTCCGGCCTGCTACCGGCACCCCGACCGCACCACCTATGTCCGGTGCAATCGGTGCCAGCGCTACATCTGCCCGGAGTGCATGACCGCGGCGTCGGTCGGTCACCAATGCCCGGACTGCGTGCGCCAAGGTGCGGCGTCGGTCCGCGCGCCTCGCACGCAATTCGGCGGCACGCTGCGCACTGATACCAGGCCGTGGGTGACCTGGACGCTGATCGCGGTCAACATCGTGATGTACCTGCTGCAGATGATGTCGAGCCAGGTGGAGCGGGCGTTGTGGCTGTGGCCGCCGGCGGTCGCGTTCGGCGACGAGTACTACCGCCTGGTGACCTCGGCATTCCTGCACGGCAGCGTGACGCACATTCTGTTCAATATGTGGGCGCTCTATGTGGTGGGCCCGCCGCTGGAAGCAGTGCTCGGCCGGTTGCGGTTCGGTGTGCTGTACGCGCTCAGCGGGTTGGGCGGATCGGTGGCGGTGTACTGGCTCTCCGCGCTGCGAGTCGCCGACACTGGGTGCATCGGGGGCGATCTTCGGCCTGTTCGCCGCCACCTTCGTGGTGGGACGTCGGCTCAACCTCGACGTCAAATGGGTGCTGGGGCTGATCGCGCTCAACCTGGTGCTCACCTTCGCCGGGCCGGCCGTCGGCACCGGACCGATCAGCTGGCAGGGGCATCTCGGCGGGTTGATCACCGGCGCGCTGGTCGCGGCGGCGTTCGTCTACGCGCCGAAAGAGCGCCGCAACGCCGATCCAGATTTCGGTGAGCGTGGCGCGTCCTGGTGTTGTTCGTGGTGCTGGTCTTGGCGCGGACCGCGGTGATACAGGGGATGTTCCCCGGCACGCGTGACGCTGGGCTGACATGGGCCTCGCCGAACGATGCGAAGGAGCCAGTCGTGCTCGCCGAGATGACCGGGAGGTCCATTTCGGCGGACGCTTACTTGCCGGGCGGTTTGATCCCCACCGCGTGCCGGAGTTGCTCGAGGAAGCCGTCGTCATCGTCGCTGCGAACGATGTAATGCGAAACCGCGACCCTGATCGCCGTCGCGGCCTTGACCGCCCCGTTCGGCCCGGGCAACAAGCGCTGCAACCGCGCCCGCATGATCGGGATGACTTCGGACAACCGGGCGATGACCACTTCGGGTTCGATATCGATGGCCCGCACACCGGAATACGAATGCTGGTACTCGACGATGAACCGCAACGCCGCATCGAGGCGATCGGTGCCGCGCACGCCCGCCGTCGCGCGGCTGATACCGCGAGTCGAACAGATGCCGTTCGTAAACGCTGAACGCGTCGAGCAGGTCCTCTTTGGAGGCAAACCAACGGTAGAGCGTCGGTCGGGACACCCCGGCCTGCTGGGCCACATCGGACAGGCTCAGCTTGGTCTGGCCGTTGCGGCTGAGCACCTCCGAGGTCGCCGCCAGGATGCGGTGCCGGGTGGAGTTGTCGTCGTCGACGGAATCGGCCTCGCGGGTGGTGGTCGAAGGTTCGTTCACGTCTGTTGCCCTACACACTCGATAGCCGAAAACTGCACGATCAACCAGATGGTAGAGGCAAACTGGCCCGAGGTATGGTCCCAACACCCGACGACGACGTCGCAGTACTGGGATAATCTGTCGTGTGAACCGCACCACCGCGGTACACGCGGGGGGAGCGGGTTCAGATTGATGCGAATTGCCAGGTTCAACCAGCAGCCTTGCAGTCAAGACACAATCGCAGCCGCAGTTACGCGATTAGAGTGAGGTTCCACCATGCCAGAAGAATCAAACATCACCGACGACCTCATTCTGACGCCCAGCTGCGAGGTCAGCGAGCAGTGGTTTGACCGCGTGGTGGTGGTGTCTGCCGCCGGAACCGTCGACATGCTGACCTCACCCAAGCTCGAAGACGGAATTGCGGCCGCGCTGAGCAAGAAGCCGACGGCGCTCGTCGTGAACCTCACCGAGGTCGAATTCCTCGCCTCGGCCGGGATGAGCGTCTTGATCGCCGCGCACCAACTGGCGACACCTGCGGTGGCATTCGCCGTGGTGGCCGACGGTCCGGTGACCGGTCGGCCGCTGAAACTGGTCGGGCATCGCCGATATCGTCGACGTCTACAAGACGTTGGACGACGCGCTGGCAAAATTGGCCGCGTAATGCACGACGAAATCGGGTAACCGACCCTTCGCCATGACCGAAGCCCATTCGCTGAACCGCCGCGATGCCGCCGATGCCGTTAACGTCGCGCAGGCTCGCGAAGCGTTCAGTCGTTGGCTTCGGCAATTCGGACTCGACGCCGCCCGGCACGGTGACGCGGTGCTCGCGGTCAATGAGGCACTGGCCAATTCCGCCGAGTTCGCCTACCTGCACCACGCGCAGTCCCGGCACGGTCACCCTGGCCGCCGACTACGACCCGGCCGCCGCGACCCTCACCGTGACGATCACCGATGAGGGCACCTGGCGCGAGCCCACTCCGGGAGACAACCCGCAGCTACGCGGCCGCGGAATTCCGTTGATGCAGGGCCTCGCCGATCAGGCGACTATCGCGCCGTCGCCGCACGGCACCACCGTCAGCCTGCGTTTCGACAACGTCAGCGACGGGGCACTGCTCTAACGCGTCGCTGCGAGCTCAAACGTAGGCGGTCAGCCGGGCCAGTAGTGCGACCTGGCCGTCTGCGCCCACAGCCTCGGCCTCACTGATACCGCTGCGCTTGGCCGACCTCAATACAGTGGCTCGGTAATGGGAGTCATTGCCCGCGAAGAACCGATGCACATAGGACACCGTCAACGACGCCGTCTGCGAGTGGCTCGGCTGTCCGGCCTGCATTGAGCGCCGCCGACGCCACCAATTCCAGACCGGCCGCCGCGATCCCGCCGTGCACGATGGCCAGCGAGTTGTTCAGCGTGGCATCGTCGGTCTGCCGCAGCACCTGCACGCCGTCTCTCGGCGGAGCCGGGCTGGGCTGACGCGCACGGCCATCATCGCTGCGAGTTCGGTCGGGCGGGCCACCGGTGCAGGCGGGTAAGACTCCTGGGGAAAGCTGCCGGTGTGCTTGATGTGCACCGAGCGCACGGTGCCGATACCGATGCTGATGTCCCCGTGGGTGAGCTCGCATCGGCCCAGCGAGGTCGCACCCTTGACGCCGAACGGCCGCGCTCGGGCGAACACCGGCAGGCCCGGCGATGCGGCGACGACACCGAGTGCGTCCGGGGTCAGTTCCAAGGTGAGCTCGCGGGACACCGTCCACTCGTCGGTGCCACGGCGGTGATGGTTGACCATGCCCCGCGACATAGTCGACGAGTACCGCCAATGGAGCCAGCGTCGGTGCGCCGGTGATCGGATTGACCAGACCGTCGACCGGGATCGTCGCTTCGAACAGTTCTGCGCTGTCGACCAGCGTCGCAATGCCGAACCGGCCCAGCGGTGTGTTCGCCGGATGCAGGATGGCTGTCACTGGGCCTGCTCGGCGTGCGGGCTGCGGGACGGGTAACTCGGCGACCATCTGGGCGCGGTCGGCGTCGAAGCTCAGAAAACCCTTGATGGGCATGCTCTCCGGTAGTGGGTCTTCGTAGCTCCACGCGATATCGTCGATCACCGGGCCATCCAAGCCGTCCATTTTAGCCGCCCAGTAGGTGGCGACGCCTTTGTAGTTGCAGTAGCTCGTCGTGTCCGTCCGGCGTAGCAGATCGGTGCGGACCAACTGCGGTGCAACGTAAAGCCTTGGCTCCAAGGCGGTTTCGAACAAGATCGTGGTCTCGCTAGGTGTCGACCAATGTGGTGCCGTCGATGCTGACCTGCAGCCGGCGGCTGGTCGGGCGGCAGTCGACTCGGTGATAGGGGTTGGGCGGGTAGTGCACCAGTTGGCGGCCTTCTTCGAACCAGGCTGTCCACCGCATCCCAGGGCACGGCGACGTATCCCGGTGCCGCCGGCTCGGGTTCGTGCGGCAGATCGGCTGCCGGGGCGCCCTCGGCGAAAAGCTCGGCCGGGAAGGCAAACGACAGCGTTTGGTGGGCGCGGTGCACCAGCAGCGCGGCCTCGGTGTCGATGCACGGTTTCGCCGGCGAGCACTGCCTGGACGCGGCGAGGGTGAGGTTCGACGTAGACCAGATCGGTGGGCACCGGCGCGGAGTACCAACCGACCCGGGTGGGACTGAGCGGCCCGCTGCCGATGACCAAGCTCATCGTTTTGGCAAGCTTCGTTCTGGCGAGCTCTGTGTCGGGCGCGCTCTCCGGGACGGGCCGGCCCTTGACGCCCGGCCGCGTGGCGCAGCTGGGCGAGAAACTGGTCGGCGTCATCGGTGCGCACGATGTAATGCGAGATCGCCACCCGGGTGGTGGTGGCCGCGGCTGTCGCCCGATCGGCACCGGAGATCAGGTGTTCGAGCCGGGCCCGCATGATCGGCAGCACCCAACCGATCCGGGCGATCACCTGTTCGGGTTCCACATCGATCATCCGCATCCCCGAGTACGACTGCTGGAACGCGACGATGAACTGCAGCGCGGCATCGAGCTTGTCGATACCGCGCAGTCCGGCCATCGCGGCGGCGATACCGGTCTCGAAAAGCTCGGTCTCGTAGAGCGAGAAGGCGTCGATCAATTCCTGTTTGGAGGCAAACCACCGGTACAGCGTCGGCCGCGACACACCGGCTTCGGCCGCCACGTCGGACAAGCTGAGCTTGCTGACTCCGTTGCGGCCGAGCACCTCGGCGGTCGCATCGAGGATGCGCCGACTGGTCGGCGCGGCGGCCTGCGACGGATTCACCGCTCTATCTTTACAAATATCTGCAGAAGTGTCACGCTCGGTATGCCGCGGCATTGCCATCATCGACGTCCGGCATTCGACGATCCGCTACGGGAGGGTTCCTGCGATGACAGTTGCGACTCTGGATTTCGGGGAGCGCATCGACGGGCGGTAACGGTCCGTCCGGCCAACCCTTGAAGTATCAGCTGGACGTGGTCGCAGCCAGTGTCGCTGACGTGGTGACCTCATCGGGAGGATGGCTCTTCGACCAGGTCATGGCTGGTTGGGAGGTCAACGTGCTGGTCCCGGACTTCGAGGATGTCCGGCCGTTGCAGATCCTGGGCGCCCGCGCATTCGACCTCGAGTCCACCCTCGCCGCGACCCGCAAGCGGTCCCGTCGTCCGCAGGCGATCGCCGTGGCGACCGATCTCTTCGGCCGTGGACGACCGGGTGAGCCACGACGTGTTGAGCGCGCTGCGCAGAGGTTCCACCGAGGTGGTCTTCTGGGGCGCGAAATCGCCGGCCCGGGTCGATCGCGCTGTGACAGCGGTCGAATACCCGCTGACCGCGGCCGCCCAGGCCTTCAAAGTCCCGCGCACTTGGCGTTGGTGGTCCCGTCCGCGCCGATCGGGCAGACCGAGACGTTCTTCATCGGCGGCACACGCCTCGTATCGGGCCGAGTAGCTGGCCGACCGCCCGCCAGGTCAATGGCTGACACGACATCAAGTCAGCAGCGAACAAGACTGATCAGGTCAACTGGGCGCGCAATTCGCGTTTGAGAACCTTGCCGTAGCTGTTCTTGGGCAGGTCGTCGATGAACAGGTAGCGCTTGGGCCGCTTGAAGCGGGCGATGCGCTCCAGCAGATGGCGTATCGAGGTCGGCCGGCGCGGCGGTGCAGCCAGCGACTAAACGCCACCACCACCTCACCCCAGTCGGCATCCGGTGCGCCGACCACCGCGGCCTCGGCGACCTTCGGATGTTCCAGCAGCGCTTCCTCCACCTCCCGCGGATAGATATTGCTGCCGCCGCTGATCACCACATCCTTGGACCGGTCGCGCAGCGTCAGAAAGCCGCGGGCGTCGAAGGAACCCATATCCCCGGTGTGCAGCCAACCGTCCTTGAGGGTCTCCCGGGTGGCGTCGGGGTTGTTCCAGTAGCCCGACATCACGACATCGCCGCGGCAGACGATCTCGCCGATCTCATCGAGTGCCTGCCGCGCGCCGTCTTCGGCGAGGACCGCGACGTCGACACCGGACCGCGGATAGCCGACCGATCCCAGCACCGCGTCGTCGGCGTTCACGTGGTCGGCGCGGCGCAGTCCGGTGATCGTCATCGGGGCCTCGCCCTGACCGTAGAGCTGGGTGAAGATCTGGCCGAACGCCCCGATCGCTTTCTTGAGGCTGTCGACGTACATCGGGCCGCCGCCGTAGACGACGGTCCGCAGATTGCGTGGGCACTGCCCTGCCGGTATCGACCAGCCGTTGCACCATGGTCGGGGCGAGGAAGGTGCTGCAGCCCGGATGGTGTTCGCACAGATCGAGGAACTCGGCCGGCTCGAACGCGCCCGAGGCCGGTATCACCTGACGGGCTCCGCGCAGCACATACGGCGCGATGTACAGCCCGGACCCGTGCGACATCGGGGCGCCGTGGATGAGGCTGCAGTTCTCATCGGGAGCATCGAAGTCGGCCAGATGGGCGACGGTCATCGCCATCAGGTTGCGATGGCTGAGCATGGCGCCCTTGGACTTTCCGGTGGTGCCGCTGGTGTAGAACAACCAGGCCAGCGCCGCCGGATCGGTCTGCTCGGGCACGCCAGGGTGGCGCGTCGAAGGCGTTGCGCGTAGGCATCGCCGGCGATCACCTCGACCGGCACGGTCGGTGGCCGGGGTGAGGTCGGCGGCGATCTTGGCCGACGCGAAGACCGTTGCGGCCCCGGAGTCGTCGAGGATCTGAGCCATCTCGCGGGGATGAAGTTTGTAGTTGATCGGAACCACCACGGCGCCCGCCGCCCAGACCGCGAAGAGCAACTCGATGATCTCGGGCCGGTTCTCGCTGGCGATCGCGATCCGCGCGCCCGCAGGCACACCCGCACCGCGCAGCGAACCGGCCAGCCGCAGCGCCCGCTCCCGAAGCTGCGCCCAGGTGCTGACCAGCTCGGTGCCGTGATAAACCGCGCCCCGCTCGCCGAATCGGGTCGCGGCCTGATCGAGCACGGTGAACATGTTCACCGCGGCGTCCATTCGGAGGTCAGCGCGTAGTCCGACAAGAACTTCGTCGAACTCCACCCGCCGTCCACCACGATGGTCTGGCCGTTGATGAAGCTGCCACCCGGTGAGCACAGGAACGCCACCGTGCTGGCGATGTCGTCGACCCGGCCCAACCGCTGATGCGGGGTCATCTCGGTATTGATCCGGCGGAAGCGGTCGTCGTTGAGGCGGGGTTCGATCATGGGGGTGACGGTCACACCGGGCGCGACCGCATTGCAGCGGATGCCTTGCGCGCCGTACTGGGCGGCGATATGGGTCGTCAGCGCCCGCAGCCCGCCCTTGGCCGCCGAATAGGCGCCCCCGCGCAGACCGCCGACCATCGCGAAGGTGGAGGTGATGTTGATGATCGCCGAGCCCGGCTGCATGTGCGGCAGCACGTCGCGGGCAAGGCGAAACGGCGCGCGGAGCATCAAACCCAGGAAATAGTCCAGGGATTCGTCATCGGTCTCGTGCAGCGGCTTGGGGCTGCCGACTCCGGCGTTGTTGACCAGGAAGTCGATATGACCCCAGCGCTGCACCGCCGCATCGACGACCCGCTGTGGCCCGTCGTCGGCGGTCAGATCGACGGCGACGGTCTGGACCCGGGCCGGATCCCCGATCGCCTCGGCCACGTCGTCGAGTCGGCTCTGGTCGCGACCGGTGGCCAGAATGGCCATCCCGGCCTCGGCCAGTTTGGTTGCGCAGCCGAACCCGATACCGCTGCTGGCGCCTGTCACCACTGCTACCTGCATGTCATCCGTCTGCTTTCGTCAGTTCGGCGCGGATCTGATGTTTGAGCACCTTGCCCGCGTCGTTCTTGGGCAGCGCTTCCCAAATGGCAAGCTGTTCAGGAACTTTGAAGGTGGCGACGCCCTGCTCGGCCAGGTAGGTGCGCAGGTCGGCGACGGTGGTTTCGGATCGCCGAGGCGGGAACGATCACCGCGCAGGCGCGCTCGCCGGTGCGGGGGTCGGGCAGGCCGACGATGGCGATCTCGGCGATGCCCGGGTGCCCGATGAGGATGTCTTCGACCTCTTTGGGCGCGATGTTCTCCCCGTTGCGAATGATGATGTCCTTGGCGCGACCGGTGACGACGACATAATCGCCGTCGACCCAGGACGCCAGATCGCCGGTGCGGAAGAAGCCCGCCTCGTCGAAGGCGTCGACCTCGTCTTCGGGGTGCAGGTAGCCCAGCAGCATCTGCGGCCCGCGGACCCGGAGTTCACCGGCATCGGCCGGTGCGACAGCGTGCGCGACCGAGCTTGATCTCGGCGATGCCGGCCCGGCCATCGGTATCGGCGGCATGGTCGATATCGCCGGCGGTGGTGGCGCCGACCGTGGTGACGGGAACCTCGGTGGAGCCGTAGACCCGGGTGACCAGCGCACGGTCGAAATAGTGTGCAGCCCTGCGGATCAGCGAGGGCGGCACCGATGCGCCGCCGCAGATGAACACCTTGAGGTCAGGCAGGCGCGTAGCCCGCGCGCGTTCTGCTGCGGCCAGGATCTGCTCCAGAAACGGGGTGGCGCCCGCCATATGGGTGCAGTGCTCGGCCTGCAGCAGCGCCACCGCGTCGTCGGCGTCCCAGCGTTCCATCAGGACCGCGGTGGTACCCAGCAGCAGCGGGCATTCGAAGGCGTAGATCGACCCGCCGATATGTGCGATCGGGGACGGGACCAGAAACTTGTCGCCGGGATCGATCTGCCAGTTGTCGCGCAGTTGGCAGATCAACGCATGCAACGAGTTATGGCTGTGCAGAACACCTTTCGGGCGTCCAGTGGTTCCCGAGGTGTAGAGCATCATCCGTACTGCGTCGGGGTCGAGCGTAGGCAGTTCGGTTGCGGCCGGGTGCGCTTCGAACAGTGCCGAGTACGGCGTGTGATCACCCGTGCTCGCCGCGCAGCACCACCACCTCCGGCGGTGTATCCAACTGCGCGGTGACGCGGCTCAGCATCGCGGGGTAGTCCAGACCGCGGATAGTGTTGGGAATGAAGATCATTCGGGTGTCGGCATCGCCGAGGATGAACTGCAGTTCCCGATCCCGCAAGGACGGCAGGATCGGGTTGACCACCATTCCCGCCAACGTCGCCGCGAGGTAGATCACCGCGGCCTCATGCCAGTTCGGCAGGACGAAGGACACCACGCTGCCGACCGGCATCCGGGCCAGCATTGCCTGCGCCAGTGCTCCTGCTTGGGTGTGCAGGCTCAGGCAATCGAGTCGGGTATCCCCGTCGACGACCACCACGCGGTCGCGGTGTTCGATGCGCGGCATCGGCGAGGCGTGTCGGCCAGCGTGGTGCGGACCCAAAGCCCGCGGTCATACGCATCGGCGGCGCGACCGTCGTTCCAACGGTAAGAATGTGTCGTTTTCATGTCGAGGAGAATCTAGCCCTTGACCCGTCGCAACGTCATCGCATGTCGAAAGCGGGACGCCGGATGGGTGTTGATGGTGATCTGGGCGATCTCACCATCGGAGGTGGTGTAGGTGCGGCGCAGTTCCAGTGCGGGCTCACCGGCCGTGAACGCGCAGGCCTGCCGCCAACTCCGGGGTGACCAGGATCGCGGCGATCTCCTGCTGGACCTCCACGATGCTCACTCCGAAGAGGTCTTCGATCAGCGGGAAGATAGGGCCGGTATGGCGTTGCAAGAGCCGGCCCACCGCGGCATAGGACCGGTTGATGTAGTACTCGGTCCAGCAGTGCGTGTACTCGGCATCCACTGCCTGCCGGAAACCGAGGACCGCCAGCCACTCCTCGCCCTCGGCAAGTCCGGTGCTGAGCCGCAAGTGTCCGCGTCGATGGTGACCATATTGGTGGATTGGATGTCGAACTTCGCGCCGGCGGCGAACGCCAGCAGGTCGTTGATCGACATATTGTCCTGCGCATAGGAGTTCGGCGAAACACGCGGAACCACCATCGTCCCGGCCCGCGGCCGCGACGACACCAGGTTGTCCTCACGCAGCCGGCGCAGCGCCTCCCGCACGGTATAGCGGCTTACCGAAAACCGTTCGCAGAGTTCGTGTTCGGTCGGCAGTTGGGAACCCACCGGGTACACGCCGTCGACGATCTCCTTGCGGAGCGTGCGGGCGACCTGGAGATAGCGGTGGTCGACAGAGGTGGCTTCGGACATCAGCTGGATTCCCGGCGGATCGCCAGCACGCTGCCTTCGGAATCGGCCGAGAGGTACAAGCGTGCCGTCGGGCCCCGCGGTGATACCGGCGAACGGGCCCTGCGGGCCGGAGAACGGCGGCATGCCGCGCAGCGGTTTGGGGGTCACTCCGGGCGGTGCGCCGACCGGCAGTCCAGCGGCGATGGTGGTGTCGGGCCGCGGTGCGCGAGGTCGACCGCGATCAGTTCCTTGGCGTCGGTGTCGACGATGTAGAGCGTATGTGTCGCGGACCAGAATGCTCTGCGGTCGCTGCAGACCGTCGACCACCACCTCGACGCCGGATCCGGTCAGCTTGATCACCCGGCCGGCACCGGATTCGGCGACCAGCACCGAGCCGTCCGGATCGATGGCCACGCCCACCGGATCGCGCAGATCGGCGGCCAGCACGTTGACCTGCCCGGACTGCACCGACAGCACCCGTCCGGTGCCGAGTTCGGTGGCCACGACTGCACCGCCTGGTGCCACACCACGCCGTAGAGCTGGTCGAATCCGTCTGCGAGCAGCTCGCTTTCACTGGTCGTCCGGCCGGTAGCGCATGATCTGGCCGCCCGAGGTGGTGACCACGAATTCGCCGGCCCCGAGCCGGCTCAGACCACGCAGGAAGCCGGGATAGCCGGGGGTGAACAGCATCCCGACGGTCTGCAGGGTGCCGTCGGGAAGCCAGCTTGTAGAAGTAGGTGCCGTCGGCGATGTAGAGGTTGCCGTCGGCGCCCACCTCGAGGTCCAGCGGCCAGTTCAAACCGCCGGGCAGCGCCGTGCGGGTCTGCCCGTCGGCGAGGATCTCGGTGATCTCACCGGTGAAGTTGGAGACGAAGAGTCGGTCGCCGACGAAGGTCAGGTTGTCCAGGCCGGGGTTCAGCGATGGCCAGCACGGTCTGATCGCCCGAGCGTGGGTCGATGCGCAGCACCTGGCCGCTGTGTACCTGGGTGGAGACCAGATAGCCCTGCGAATCGAACTTCACCGCATCAGGTACGCCCGAGGCCGTCGGCGACCCGTTGCGGCTTGGCACCGTCAGGGCCGTCGGGGTCGATCCGCCAGATCTCGTTGGCGGTCATCACCGGGAAGTACAGCAGGCCGTCCGGGCCGACCTCCATGGCATTGGGCGACGGCACGTTCTCCAGCAGGACCCTCGGCTCACCGCCGTTCAGGTCGAGTTCGAGCAGTCGCCCGCCGTCGCGGCACTCGCCGATGAACAGCCGACCCTGGTGAAAGGTGATGCCGTTGGCGCAGGTGATGTCATCGCGCAGCACCCGGCCGACGCCGCTCGCGTCCAGCAGGCTGACTCGGCCCTCCATCACCTCGGTGGCGACCAGGTTGCCGTGCGGGTCGAATGCCACGTCGTCCGGGGAGATGATGTCGCCGCCCTTGGCGCTGATGATCTCCACCGCGCCGGTACCGATATCGAGCGCGCTGATCTGGCTGCCGGTCACCTGCGCGATGTAGACGCGACCGTCGGGGCCGGTGCGCAGACCGTTGGCACCGAACAGTCGACTTGGCGCGGTGAGTCGTTCCAGGCTCCACCCGTCAGCCACCCGGGGCGATTCCGCGGCGGTGTAGCGGCCCTCTTGCAGCGACATTCTCAGGTCTCTCCGTCGTGGCCGGTTCAGCTGGTTCCGGCTGTGCTCCGGTCGACCCGTGCAGGGGACGCTATCAAGGCGATGCTGGTCCAGACAATAGCTGTCATGCGAAAACGACTCAGGCCCTTGACGCAGCCATAATGCCTGCGGAATGATCCTCTCTGATTGGTAGAGCGTCATTATTTGTCCGGACCAGATCCGGCTTGAACGTTGTTAAAGGTGTCTGAAAAGCGCATGGAGAACCTGCTGAGCCTGCGAGGTCGCATCGTCGTGGTGTCCGGAGCCGGCGGCGGCGGTATCGGCACCACCGTCACAGCCATGGTCGCGCGGGCCGGGGCGACGGTGATCGCGGTCAGCCGATCGAAGGACAACCTCGACGAGCACATCGGACCGCTGATCGACGACGGCCTCGCGATCGTGCCCGTTGCCTGCGGACGCTGCGACCGATGAGGGCATCGCCACCACGCTGGAGGCAGTGCGGCGCACGGACGGTGACCTGTACGGGTTGGTCAACGTCGCCGGCGGTGCCGCACCGTCGACATGGATGCCCTCCACCCGGGTATCGCGGGCCGACTGGCGCGAACTGTTCACCGCGAACCTCGAGACGATGTTCTTCATGAGCCAGGCCATCGCCGCCGAGTTGCGGGGCATGGGCAAACCCGGCTCGATTGTCTCGATCTCGTCGATCAGCGGAATGAACACCGCGCCCTTCCACATTGCCTACGGCACGGCCAAGGCCGCTGTCGTCGCGGCGACCAGGACCATGGCGGTCGAACTGGCCGCCGATGGGATCCGCGTCAACGCGATCGCTCCCGGCGTCACCGAGACTGCGGCCTCGGCGACCTACGTCGATGAAGATCCCGACCGTGACCGCCAGGCCATCACCATGGGCCGGCGCGGACATCCCGAAGAACAGGCCGGCGCCATCCTGTTCCTGCTGTCGGATCTTTCGAGCTACATCACCGGCCAGACCCTGCTGGTCGACGGCGGGCTGAATCTGAAGTGGACCCACCTCGGGCGCCGACAACACGTCCCTGTTTCTCAAGGACGAGTCGTTCCGCGCGGCGATCAAGCGGTGGGATCGCACTTCGTGACACGAGGAAGCAGATACGATGACCGATATCGAATCCGACCTCGACGCCGCGATCGAGATCGAGGCTGACCCGGATGGCTGCGTGGGAGATTACCGAAGAAGCTCTGGCCGATCCGTGACGATCTGCGTCGAGGCCTACATCTCGCCGGAGTATGCCCGCGCCGAGCGAGACAAGCTGTGGCGCAAGGTCTGGCAGCAGGTCGGTCGGGTCGAAGAGATCCCGGAGATCGGCAGCTACCTGACCTACGACATCCTCGACGACTCGATCATCGTCGTGCGCACTGGGGCCGGCACGACGTCGGATAACTTCCGGGCGCACCACAACGTCTGTATGCACCGCGGCCGCAAGCTGGTCGACAACCCGGCGGGCGCCAAGAACGCGCTGGGCAAGGCGCGAAAATCGTTCGTCTGCGGATTCCACGGCTGGACATACGGTCTCGACGGTGCTTGCACCCACATCCGCGAGCAGGACGACTGGAAGGGCGCGCTGACTCCGCCGAACACGCACCTGGCACCCGTGCAGGTCGACACCTGGGGCGGCTGGCTGTTCGTCAATATGGATCCCGACTGTGAATCGCTGACCGACTATCTGATTCCCGCCGCCAAGATTCTTGACCCGTTCGGCCTGGAGCACATGCGCTTCAAGTGGCGCAAATGGCTGCACTTCGACTGCAACTGGAAGGTCGCCACTCGAGGCCTTCAACGAGACCTACCATGTCTTCACCACTCACCCCGAGTTCAACAAGTTCGGTGAATTCAAGGGCTGGGCCAAAGCGCAGGGCAAGCCACAGCAATATCGGCTATGACGCGCCAAAGGGTCTCGACGAGACCAAATCCAAGATCCGGCTCGGCACCGGTGACCCGCGCGTCTCGACCGCGGAGATGCAGGTCTACACCATGGAAGAGACCAACGCCACCACCACAAAGACCCTTGTGGAGGCTGCGAAACGGCTCGTCGATGAACTACCCGAAGGCACCCCCGCGAACAAGGTGCTCGAACACTGGCTGACCTCGGCCCGTCGCCGATGACGCGGCCCGCGGCGTGGTGTGGCCGACGATCCCGCCCGATATCCTCGGTCAGAGTGGCACGGCCTGGCAGATCTTCCCGAACTTCCAAGTCGGGCAGGGGCTGACCAGCGCGCTCTGCTACAGCGCGCGGCCGGACCCCAGCTACAACCCGAACAAGTGCATCTTCGAGGTGTCGGTGTTCGAGCTGTATCCGAAAGGGCAAGAGCCAGCAAACAGAGTGGGCCTACACGCCGGTCGGCGATCCGAACTGGTTGTCGCGTCCTGCCGCAGGACTTCTCGAATATGGCGGCCGTTCAGCAGGGCATGAAGTCGCTGGGATTCCCCGGAACCAAGCCCAATCCCTATCGCGAACGCAGCACCGTAAACCTGCACCACCAACTGTCGAAGTACATGGGCGTCGGCGAACCCCGCGAAATCTAGAGGATTCAATTTGACCACCACCGAGAACACCTGCGGTCCCACCGAAACACCCGACGACTTCGACGTCGATGCGTTGCGGGAGAAGTACGCGTACGAGCGGACGAAGCGACTGCGGCCGGAAGGGGCCGGCCAGTACCTGGAGCTCAAGGACGATTTCGCGGACTTCTATGAGGTCGATCCCTACACGCAAGTGGCAGAGCGTGATCCAGTCGTCGAGAACGCCGAAGTCGTCATTCTGGGTGGAGGATTCGCGGGATTGTTGGCGGGCGCATACCTGAAGAAGGCCGGCGTCGAGGGCGTCCGGGTGATCGAGATGGCCGGCGATTTCGGTGGCGTCTGGTACTGGAACAGATTTCCTGGGATCCAGTGTGACAACGACGCGTACTGCTACATCCCTTTGCTCGAAGAGTTGGGCTTCATACCGTCGAAGAAGTTCGCCGACGGCGCGGAGATCTTCGAACACTGCCGCAATATCGGCAAGCATTTCGGTCTGTACGACGGTGCCTTGTTCTCCACCCAGGTACGCGAAATGCGCTGGGAAGAATCAAGCGAGCGGTGGCGCATCAGCACTGACCGCGGGGATGACATCCAGGCTCGGTACGTCGTCATGGCGCAAGGCTCCTACAACCGTCCGAAGCTGCCCGACATCCCCGGTATCAAGGACTTCGCGGGTCACGTCTTCCACTCTGCGCGCTGGGACTACGACTACACCGGTGGCGATGCGAACGGCGGCCTGGACAAGCTGGCCGACAAGCGCGTTGCGCTGGTCGGCACCGGCGCAACGGGTGTGCAGCTGGTGCCGCATCTGGGCCGAGATGCCAAGCAGCTCTTTGTGTTCCAGCGAACTCCGTCCTCGGTCGACGGACGAGAGAACACCCCCACTGATCGAGGCTGGGCCGCCTCGCTGCAGCCGGGCTGGCAGGAGGAACGCAAGCGCAACTTCCACAACTGGTCACCGTTCGTCGGCGTGGTGTTCGGCGAGCCGGACCTGGTCTGCGACTTCTGGACCGAACTGGGTCGCAACCTGACCGCGCGTATCGCAGCAAGCGAGGATCCCGCCTCAGTGACGATCGAGCAGATCATGGCGTTCCGGGAGGAAGAGGACTACAAGATCATGGAGCGGCTGCGCCGCCGGATCGCGGGCATCGTTGATGATCCCGCCACCGCGGAGGCGCTCAAGCCCTATTACCGATTCATGTGCAAGCGGCCGTGTTCGAGCGAGCAGTATCTGGCCAGCTTCAATCGCCCCAACGTCACCCTTGTCGACGTATCAGAAACCAAGGGCGTGGAGCGGTTGACGGAGAACGGGATCGTCGCCGACGGCGTCGAGTACGACGTCGACTGCGTCATCTTCGCGAGCGGATTCGAGATCTCGACGGAGATCAGCCGTCGGTATGCGATCGACACCATCGCTGGGCGTGACGGCCTGTCACTGTTCGAGCACTGGCATGACAACTACAAGACCCTGCATGGCATGACCAGCCGGGGATTTCCCAACCTGTTCTTCACCGGCTTCATCCAGGGCGGAGTCTCGGCCAACACCACCGCGATGTTCGAGCAGCAGGCCAAGCACATCGCCTACATTCTGTCCGAGGCGCAGAACCGCGGCGCGACCACCGTCGAACCGAGTCAAGACGGCCAAGAGGCCTGGGTGAGCACCATCAAGGAACTGGCCATCGACAACTCCGCATTCGAACTCTCCTGCACACCTGGTTATTACAACAACGAGGGTCGCGGCGGTGGGGTTGGCAACGGTTCGTTCCTCGGCGACTTCTATTCGCCCGGGTTCTACGCATTCGACGACCTCCTCGCCGATTGGCGCGCCACCGGCGACCTCGACGGGCTGACCCTGAAGAGTGGGAATGGCTGACCTGAGGTTCGATGGCCGGGTGGCGGTTGTCACCGGCGGCGGGCGGGGACTCGGCCGCTCGTACGCCCTTCTCCTGGCCGCGCAGGGCGCCAAGGTCGTCGTCAACGATCTCGGTGGCGAACTGGACGGGGACGGCGCCGACACCGGTCCTGCACACGAGGTGGTGCGCGAGATCACTACTGCCGGTGGCCAAGCCGTGGCCAGCACCGACTCGGTCGCCACACCCGAGGGCGGGCAGGCGATCATCGACGCAGCCCTGGAACACTTCGGGGGCCTCGACGTCCTGGTGCACAACGCAGGCAACGTGCGGCGGGCCGCATTGGCGCAGATGACCTATGACGACTTCGAGGCGGTGCTCGACGTGCACCTGCGCGGTGCCTTCCACGTTGTGCGACCGGCGTTTCCGGCGATGTGCGACGCGGGATACGGGCGCATCGTGTTGACGTCATCGATCGGTGGCCTGTACGGAAACGACGAAGTCGCGAACTACGCCGTCGCAAAGGCGGGCGTGATCGGACTGTCCAACGTCGCGGCGTTGGAAGGTGCGGCGCACAACGTCAAGAGCAATGTGATCGTTCCCGCCGCGGTCACCCGGATGGCTGAAGGCATCGACACTTCGGCCTACCCGCCGATGGGGTCGGAGTTGGTGGCACCCGTGGTGGGCTATCTGGCGCACGAATCCTGTTCGGTTACCGGCGAGATGTTCGTCGCCATCGCCGGCCGGGTGGCGACTGCGGTGGTCACCGAGTCACCGGGCGTGTACCGCCCGTCATGGGAGATCGCCGACGTGGCCAAGCATCTGGACGCGATCCGGGACAGGTCCACACCTGTGCAGTTCCCAGTGGTGCCGGACGGCCACAACGACCACATCCGCTACAGCTTCGCGATGGCGGCCAAGCAAGGGGCAGTCCATGCCTGAGTCGTCGAAGGGTCCGCTCGCGGGGATCCGGGTGGTCGACCTCACTGCGATGGTGATGGGTCCCTACTGCACCCAGATCATGGCCGATATGGGCGCCGAGATCATCAAAGTCGAACCACCACAAGGTGATAACACCCGCTTCATCTCGGTCGGTCCGGCTCCCGGAATGAGCGGGGTGTTCGTCAACGTCAACCGCGGCAAGCGCAGCGCCGTACTGGATCTGCGTTCGGACGAAGGCAAGGCCGCGATGCGCGCGTTGATTGAACGTGCCGACGTGTTCATCCACTCCATGCGGTTCAAGGCGATCGCGAAACTCGGATTCGGCTACGACGACGTCGCCGCCATAAACCCGTCGATCGTCTACACCAACTGCTACGGCTACGGCAGGCGCGGGCCGGAGCGCGACCGACCCGCTTACGACGACACCATCCAGGCTGAATGCGGATTGCCTTACGTGCAGCAACAACTCACCGGGGAGGCGGACTACGTCGGCACCATCATGGCCGACAAGGTGGCCGGTCTGACGGCGCTGTACGCGACGATGATGGCGCTGTTCCACCGGGAGCGGACCGGCGAGGGGCAGGAAGTGGAGGTCGCCATGTTCGAGACGATGGCATCCTTCATGCTGGTCGAGCATGCCAACGGCGCGATGTTCGACCCACCGCTCGGCCCAGCGGTGTACCCCCGCACGGTGGCGCCGAACCGGCGGCCATACAAGACCAAGGACGGCTATATCGCCGCACTGATCTACAACGACAAACATTGGAACGCATTCATGGCGGCGGTCGAACCACCGTGGGCCACCGACCTGTACGCGACCCTGGAATCTCGCGCGCAACAGATCGACGCGGTGTATGGGCTGGTGGCCCAAACCCTGGAGGAGCGGACCACCGACGAGTGGCTGGACTTGTTCCGAGAGCTGGAGATTCCTGCCGCACCGCTGAACACCCCGGGCGCGTTGTTCGACGACCCGCACCTCAACGCCGTCGGCCTGTTCGAGACCATCGACACGCCACACGGCAAGGTCAAGTTCCCCGGTGTGCCGACGTGGTTCTCGCGCACGCCGGGCAAGGTTCGTGGTCCAGCGCCCGAACTCGGGGCCGACACCGCCGCCGTGCTCGAGGAGCTCGGCCTCGGCACGGCTGCTACCGGCGGCGCTCCGGTGCCGACATCACCTGTAGTCGGGTTGGGATAAGGGTCGCAATGGATTTCGATATGGGCAAGCGGGCCGAAGACCTGCGCCGTGAACTCCGCGACCTGGTGGAAGAGCAAGTGCCCGAGCACTTTCTGGGCGCCTTCACCGACGACCCCGCGGACCTGGCGACCGCCCAGGAATTCTGCCGCACCCTGGCTGCCCGCAACCTGCTCTGCCTGTCGTGGCCTGAGGAGTTCGGCGGCGGCGCAGCGTCGGTGTGGGAGCAGACGGTGGTCCGCGAGGAGATGTGGGCACACCACGAACCACGGGGCGCTCAGTACATGGGCGTCAACTGGGTGGGGCCGATCATCATGCGCCACGGCACCGCCGAGCAGCAGGCCGAACACCTGCCGCCGATCGCCGCTGGCGAGGTGATCTGGTGTCAAGGCTTCTCAGAACCCGAGGCCGGTTCCGATCTGGCTTCGCTGCGCACCACTGCCCGTCGGGATGGCGACGGTTGGCTGGTCAGCGGACAGAAGATCTGGACCTCGTACGCGACGATGGCGCAGTGGTGCTTCCTGCTGGCCCGCACATCGCGAGTAGGCGAAGGCGCAACCCAGAAGAAGCAACAGGGCCTGACCATCTTCCTGGTGCCGATGGATGATCCGGCGATCACAGTGCGTCCCATCGGCTGCATCATGGGACCGCACCACCTCAACGAGGTCTTCTTCGACGATCTGCGCGTGACTGAGGCCGATATGCTCGGCACCGTCGATCAGGGTTGGTCGATCGTCCAGGATGTGATGTCGTTCGAACGCGTCGGCATCGCCCGGTACGCCCGGTGCGAACGCCTCCTTGCCGCCGCCCCCACCGTTCTCGGGGACCGTTGGGACGACCTTCCCGCCGAACTGCGGGGCCGGTGGATCCGCATGCTTACCCATTGTCGGCGCGCCCGGCTGATGGCCTATCGCGTGGTAGCCCTGCAGAGCACCGGCCAGATCAAGCCCGGCGATGCAGCCGCCTACCGTATCGCGGTCACCAAGCTGGATCAGGACAGCGCCGAGGTCCTGATGGACATCGCCGCCGAGGTCGGGCACAGCGATCCGCGGGCGGAGTGGTTCCTCGGTGAGGTCGAGGATCACTGGCGCTATTCGCAGGCCTCGACGGTGTCGTCCGGAAGCATTGAGATGCAGCGAATTCTGCTGTCGCGCTCCATGTTGGGAGCGAAGAAATGATCCTCGACCTCAGCGAGGACGCACTGGAGTACGGGCGTGAGGCTCGGCACGCCTTCGAGGTCGCCGGCGGCGATCAATTGGTGGCCCGGGCTGAAGAAACCCCGGAGATCCGTGAGTCACTCGTGGCTCCTGTGCTCGCTGAACTTGGTGCGTGGGAACTTGACCCTCGCACCGATAACGACGGTCTGGAGGCCGCGGCGGCGTTGTGCCGCAGCGCCGGCTATTGGGCTCTGCCCTACCCGCTTGCCGAAAGTCTGGCCGCGCCGGACGGCCTCGATGTCGACGGCCTGATCGTCATCGGTGGCGCCCGGCCCGCAGGCACCATTGCCGGGCTCGAGTCCCGTTGGGCAACAGTCACACTCGACGGGCAGCGAAGCATGGTCACCGCGATGGGCCAGACGAACCCAGCCTTCGTCGCCGAGTTGGAGCTGTCGCCGATCGACGATGCCGGTGCGCGTGATGTTGCGCTGGGACTGGTCCTTCCGTGCTGGACGCTGCTCGGCATGCTCGACCGCGCCCTGGAACTGACCATTGCGCACGTGAATCTGCGGAAGCAGTTCGGCCAGGCATTGTCGGCGTTCCAGGGAGTGCAGTTCCAGCTGACCGACGCCGAGGTCGAGCGCACCGGAGTTGACATCCTCGCCAAGCACGCGCTGTGGACCATCGCCACCGATCGGCCTGAAGCGATCGATGATGCGCTCGCACTGCGGTTGTCGGCATTGGAGGCGGCCGACGTCGTGTTCCGGGTGTGTCACCAGCTGCACGGCGCGGTTGGCTTCTGCGACGAGACCACGCTGTCCTGGCTTTCGCGCTACAGCCAGCCACTGCGGCGACTTCCGTTCGGATTGTCCGGCACTCGCGACCACCTCACCCGGCTCGCCGGGCGGCGCGGACTCTCGGGGTTGTACGCATGAGCGATCTCGACAACTTCCGGGCCGAAGTCCGGGCCTGGTGCGCCGCGCACATCCCGCGGGACTGGCGGGCGTCGCAGACCGGGGTCGACGAGGCGGAGTTCGTCCGCTTTCAGAAGGCCTGGTTCGCAGAGCTGCACAGCGCGGGTTATGCGGTTCCGCACTGGCCGGCCGAATGGGGCGGTGGCATGTCGGTGGAGCGACAGGTGGTGCTCTATCAGGAACTGGCCGCTCACGATGCACCCCGACTGGTGCTCGCGTTCGTCAGCATCCATCACGCCGCGTCGACGCTGCTGGTTGCCGGGACCGAGGAGCAACGCCGGCGGCACCTGCCCGCGATCCTCGATGGCGAGATCTGGGTGCAGGGCTTCTCCGAACCCGAGGCAGGCTCGGACCTGGCGTCACTGCGCACGACGGCGCGCCGCGTCGGCGACGACTTCATCGTCAGCGGCCAAAAGTTGTGGGCGAGCGGCGCTGCGCACGCCGACTGGTGTCTGCTGCTGGCCCGGACCGATCCCGATGCTCCTAAGCGCAAAGGCATCTCGTACTTCTTGCTCGATATGACGACACCGGGCATCGAGGTGCGCCCCATCCGTAATGCAGTCGGTGATTCCCATTTCTGCGAGATCTTCCTCGACGACGTGGTCGTTCCGGCGGCCGACCTGATCGGCGCCGAGAACGCCGGGTGGCAGGTCGCACAGGAGACGCTCGGGGCCGAGCGGGGTATGACGATGTTGGAACTGGCGGAGCGACTTGCCAATGCCGGGTTCCGGTGGCTGGTGGAATCCGCTCCGGTCGACGATCCGATCGTCGCCGATCGGCTGGCACAGTTCGAGATCGAGATCACCGGTCTGCGCGGGCTCTGCCGTCGGATCGTGGAGCGCGGCGCGAGAGGCCCAGCAGACGCGTCGATCGTCAAGCTTTATTACAGCGAACTTCTGCAGCGACTCACCGACTTCGGTGCCGAGATCGGTGGACTCGCCGCGCATACGGTGTTGAGCAAGCCCATGTCGAGTGGCTGGGAATCCGGATCCTGGGTGCTCGATTTCGTCGGCTCCTGGGAGTGGACCATCCCCGGCGGCGCCAGCGAGATCCAGCGCACCATCATCGCCGAGCGCGGCCTCGGATTGCCGCGAGAGCCGAGCGTGGCGTAATGGGCGACAGCGAATTCCAGGAGTTCCACGACGAACTGCGCTCGGTTGCAGGCGATCTGCTCGCCAAGGATCGCGAAGTCGGCTGGGGCGTGCTCGTCGATGCGGGCTGGACCGGGATGGAGATACCCGAACGGCTGGGCGGAGCCGGCGCCACGTTCGGTGAATCCGCGGTGATCCTGAACCAGATCGGCCGGGCGCGCCAGCAGCAACAGCTACCTTGGCTCCGCAGTGCTTCCTGCTGGGCTGCTGAAGCTATTGCAGCACAGCGAGTTACGCGACGATCTGCTCGCCTCGGTTGCTAGCGGCGACCTCAGGCTGGCGGTCGTGACCGGCGACTTCGCGATTGATGACGGCCGATTGTCCGGCAAGGCAGAGTTCGTTCCGGATGCTGTCGGTGCGGACCGCCTCCTGGTGATCACCGCCTCCGGAGTCGCGGTCATGGATTCGGCAGCGCTCACGGTGGCCGCCCAACCTGTTGTCGACGAGACGCGTCGATTGGCCAGCGTCAGCTCCGATGCGACCACGGCCGATGCTGTGCTGGCTTTCGACGGTGAACACGAGGCGTCCGTGCGATCGATTCAGGACCGGGCAGCCGTCGCGATCGCATGCGACAGCCTGGGTCTGGCCGAGCAGATGCTCGCGGCCACAGTCGATTACGTGAAAGTTCGGCACCAGTTCGGCCGTCCGATCGGCTCGTTTCAGGCGGTCAAACACGCCTGCGCTGACATGGTGGTCGGCATCGAAGTATCCCGCCAACTCGTCGACGACGCCGTCGCAGTCGTCGCCGGTGGCGGCGACGCGAGTGTCGCAGCGGCGATGGCGAAATCGTATGCCTGCTCGGCGGCCGTCGACATCGTCGGCAAGGCAATGCAGCTGCACGGTGGCATTGGCTACACGTGGGAAAGCGGCATCCATACCTATCTCAAACGGGCCGCACTGAACCGCTCGCTTTTTGGTTCGCCTGCAGCACAACGACAATTGCTCTCCAAACGCTATCTGTGATAGTCCGAATGAAAAGGAAATGACCATGGGTGTACCCGTGTACAAGCGCATTCTCGACCTCTTCGAGGCCGAGGGTGTCAACACGCTGTTCGGCATCCCCGACCCCAACTTCGTGCACATGTTCACCGAAGCCGACGCCCGCGGATGGTCGGTCGTCGCACCGCATCACGAACTCAGCGCCGGCTTCAGGATCTCGACCTTGCGCGCCACCGGGAGCGGCTCGCCGCGCTTGATCTTCTTGTCGAGGTCCTCGCCGGTCAGAAACTCCTGGACGATGTAGGGGATCCCGTTCTCGACGCCGAAGTCGTAGATGGTCGTGATGTTGCGGTGATGGAGGTTGCCGGCGAGCTCGGCCTCGCGAAAGAACCGGTGCTTGATCTCCTCGTCGTTGACCTGGCAGGTCTTGATGGCGACCGTGCGCTTGATGAACGGATCGCGGCCCCGGTAGACGGCCCCGAAGCCGCCCACACCGATCTGTTCGGAGACCTCGTATTTGCCGATTTTGTCGAGCATGCACCCGCCGCGCCCAGCCCCGGAACCCCGTAAGTGTAAACGAAGCGGCGAGCCTCCGAAACCTTTCCCCTGGAAAGGCTTGCCGTGGGTAGACTGGTCGCGATGATGCGCCGGGCCCTGGTCCTCCTGGTGGCTGCTGCGGCGGCCGCGGCGCCGGCCTGTCGCAAGCTCGAGCCGCAGGCGCTCGACCCGGTCCGCGCGCTGCGCGCCCGGGTGCGGCCGGGATTTCACCCGCCCTCCGACGGGCTCCTGACGGCGGCGCAGCTCGATGCCTTCATCCGGGTACGCCGCGCCGTGGGCAGCCGGCCCGAATCGGTGGCGGCGAGCGCGCTCGGCGCGGACCCGGACGAGATCGCCTGGGTGCGGGCGCGCATCGTCGAGGCGATACTGGTGATCGACGCGCGGCGCATCGCCGAGACGTCGACCGAGGAGTACGCGACCGCGCTTGCGCGCCTGCGGGAGACGCGCCGGGCGACCCGGGATTCGAAAACCGCGGGGAAGATCGACGCCGAGATCGCGGCGCTCGAGCGCGAGCGCGCGGCGACGCGACGGGACGACGGCGTGTCGCCGGCGGTCGCGAAGAACGCGGCCCTCGTGGCGCCGCGCCGCGCGGAGCTCGAGAGATTCGGACCGTGACGCCGATCGAGGCCTTTCTCGACCGGGAGATCGCCGAGGGATCGTTTCCCGGGGCAGCGGCCCTGTTGGGGTCCGCCGACGCGGTTCTCGAATCGGCCGTGGCGGGCCGGGCCTCTGTCGAGCCCGAAACGGCCCCGGTGACGCCGGAGACCCTGTTCGACCTCGCCAGCCTCACGAAACCCCTTTGCACCGGGGCGCTGGCCGCCGCCGCGGGCGAATCCCTTCCCCTCGACGCCGCGCCCGGCCGTTTTCTTTCGGATTGGAAGCAGACGCGGTTCGATGGGCTGCGCGTCGAGCACCTGCTGACGCACACGTCGGGCCTGGCGCCCTGGTACCCGCTCTACGCGCGCGGAGAGGGTGCCGCGGCGTACCGGCGAACGCTCGCCACGATGGATCCCGAGGCGGCGCCCGGCGAGCGCGTGATGTACAGCGACCTGAACTTCCTCCTGCTCGGCGACATCCTCGAGACGGTCTTCGCCGCGCCCCTCGACCGGATCTTCGCGGCGCTCGTCGCCGGGCCGGCCGGTTCGGCGGCGCGGTTCCTTCCGCCGCCGGACGCGCCGGCGGCGGCCACCGAGAAGGGCGACCGCTTCGAGCGGGCGATGACCGCCGCGCGAGGGCTCCGCTACGCGCACTTTCGCGAAGGGGTGGTTCGGGGGGAGGTGCACGACGGCAACGCCTTCCGCCGCGGCGGAGTGGCGGGTCACGCCGGGCTCTTCGCGACGGCGCGGGACGTGTGGACGCTCGCGCGCCCGTGGCTCGACCCGGCGCTCGCGGAGCGCGGCCGCGACCGCACGCCGCTGCTCTCCGAGGCGCGGGGCCTCGGCTGGCAGGGCCGGCGCGGCGCGGGCTCGGCGATTCCGGCGATGTCGGAGCGGGCGTTCGGCCACACGGGTTTCACGGGCACGTCCTTGTGGATCGATCCGGAGCGGGATCTCGTCGCCGTCCTCCTGACGAATCGCATCCATCCCGAGGTACGGGAGATCCCGTTCAACGAGGTGCGCCGGCGCTTCCACGAGGCGGTCTACGCCACACGGCTGAGGTAGACTCCCGCTTCCTATGGCGGAAAACGGCTCGGACATCGTCCTGCTCGAGGGCGCCCGCACGCCCATGGCCGAGTACAACGGGGCCTTCGCCGACGTGACGGCCATCGACCTCGGCGTGCACGCCGCCCGGGAAGCGCTCCGCCGCAGCGGCACCGAGCCCGGGGAGATCGACCACGTCATCTTCGGCAACGCGCTGCAGACTTCGGGCGACGCCATCTACGGCGCCCGCCACGTGGCGCTGAAGGCCGGCGTCCCGAAGGAGATTCCGGCCCTGACGGTCAACCGCCTCTGCGGATCGGGCTTCGAGTCCATCGTGCAGGGGGCGCACCGCATCCTCCTCGGCGAGGCCCGCACCGTCCTGGCCGGCGGGATGGAGAACATGTCGCAGGCGCCCCACGTCATCCGCGGGGCCCGCAAGGGCCTGCGCCTCGGGCAGGGCCAGCTCGAAGACTCGCTCATGGTGGCCCTGCTCGACTCGTACTGCGGGCTCTACATGGCGCAGACGTCCGACCGGGTCGCCGCGAAGTACGGCATCACGCGCGAGGAGCAGGACGCTTACGCTCTCTCCTCGCAGGAGCGCGCGGCGCAGGCCTGGAGCGCCTGCCGCCTGTCGGAGGAAGTCGTCCCGGTCGAGGTCAAGGCGGGCCGCAAGACCGTGCGGGTGGAGAAGGACGACCACATGCGTCCCGACTCGACGCTGGCCGGGCTGGCGGCGCTGCCGCCTTCCTTCGGCAAGGACGGGTCCGTCACCGCCGGAAACGCGTCCGGCATCGTGGACGGCGCGGCCGCCGTGGTCGTCACGACGGCCGCCAACGCGAAGGCGAAGGGCCGCACACCCCTCGGCCGCGTCGTCTCGTGGGCGGTCGTCGGCGTGGATCCGGAGCTGATGGGGCTCGGGCCCGCGCCGGCCGCGCGCGCGGCGCTCGCGAAGGCGGGGCTGAAGACCCAGGACATCGGCCTCTGGGAGATCAACGAGGCCTTCGCCGGCCAGATCCTGGGCGTGGTGCGCGAGCTCGGTCTCGACCGCGAGAAGCTGAACGTCAACGGCGGGGCGATCGCCCTCGGCCATCCCCTGGCCGCGACGGGGACGCGATGCACGCTGACCCTGCTGAAGGAGATGCGCCGCCGCGGCGTCCGGTACGGGCTGGCGGGCGCCTGCATCGGCGGCGGGCAGGGGATCGCGGTGGTCGTCGAGTCGGCCGCGTAGCCGGGCTTTCGCGCCGTGATCTGGACCGAGCGGATCCTGGGTTTTCCGGTGCGCGCCGCGGCCGTCGACGATTTCCTGCGCGATCTGCGCGCGCACGGTACCGCCGACCTGAACGCCGTGCTGACGACGTTGAACGAGGGCGGCCTCTGCCGGGAGGCCGTGGACTACTGGACGGACAAGGGCTGGATCCTGCTCGCCCCGAGCCAGCCGACGGTCGCGCTGGCGGGGCCCGAATTCGTCCCGCAGCTGACGCTGCGGGTTTTCTGTGGAGAGTCGGCGGAAGGGGGCGACGACGCCTTCGCCGCCATGGAGGAGGAGTCGAGCAATCATGACGATGCGTAAGGTGGGCGTTCTCGGGGCGGGCCTCATGGGCTCCGGAATCGCCGAGGTGTGCGCCCAGGCGGGCTACGACGACCGTGGTCCGCGAGGTGTCCGACGAGCTGGTGAAAAAGGGGCTGGCGCGGATCGAGGGCTCGCTCGCCCGGGCCGTCGAGAAGGGCAAGCTGCGCCGCGGCCGACCGCGACGCGGCGTGGAAGCGGATCACGTCGACCACGGCGCTCGACGGGCTCGCCGACTGCGATCTGCTGATCGAGGCCATCGTGGAGAACCTCGAGGTCAAGAAGGAGCCACCTATGCCGCCCTCGACCGCCTGCTGCAAGGCGGCCACGATCTTCTGCTCCAACACGTCCTCGCTCACGATCACGGAGATGTCCGCCGCGACGAAGCGGCCGGACCGCTTCGCGGGCCTCCACTTCTTCAACCCGGTGCCGGTCATGAAGCTCGTCGAGGTGGTCCGCACGATCTCGACGTCGGACGAGACGCGCGGAGGCCGTCTTCGCCTTCGCGAAGTCGCTCGGCAAGGAGCCGATCCGCACGCACGACAACTCGGGTTTCATCGTCAACCGCCTGCTGGTGCCCTATCTGCTCGACGCCGTGCGCGCCCTCGAGGAGGGCGTCGGCAGCTCGGCGAGGACATCGACAAGGGCATGGAGCTCGGCTGCGGCCACCCGATGGGGCCGCTCAAGCTGCTCGACTTCGTCGGGCTCGACACGACCTACGCGATCGCCGAGATCATGTTCGACGAGTACCGCGAGAAGCGCTTCGCGCCGCCGCCGCTCCTGAAGCGGATGGTGCTCGCGGGCCGCTACGGCAAGAAATCGGGGCGCGGTTTCTACGAGTACGGGGGGTAGCGGCATGGGCGAATTCGTTCGGGCCGAGGACCGCGACGCGGGAGTGCGCGTCCTGACGGTCTCGCGGCCGGAGAAGTTGAACGCGTTGAATGCCGGGGTCCTCGACGACCTCGCGGCGGCGGTTTCGGCCGTGGAGTCGGATGGCGGCTTGCGCTGCGTCATCGTGACGGGCGCGGGCGAGAAGGCGTTCATCGCCGGGGCCGACATCGGGGAGCTGGCGAAGCTCTCGCCGCTCGAGGGCCGGGAGCACGCCCGGCGCGGCCAGGCGATCCTGGACCGGATTTCGGCCCTCCCGGTGCCGACGATCGCGGCGATCAACGGTTTCGCCTACGGCGGCGGGCTCGAGCTCGCCATGGCCTGCACGCTGCGCGTCGCTGCGGAGAACGCCCGGATGGGTCTGCCCGAAACATCGCTCGGGATCCTGCCGGGATACGGCGGCACGCAGCGCCTGGCGCGGATCGTCGGGCCGGCGCGGGCGGCCGAGCTCGTTCTCACGGCGGAAAAAGGCCTGACCGCCGCCGAGGCCGAGCGCATCGGACTGGTGAACCGCGTCTTCCCGGCCGGCGAGGCGCTGAACGGCGCCCTCGGGATCGCGGCGAAGATCGCGGCAAACGGCCCGGTCGCGTGCCGCTACGCGATGGAGGCGATCCGCCGCGGGCTCGAGATGCCGCTCGCCGAGGGCCAGCTGCTCGAGGCGACGCTCTTCGGCCTGTGCGCCGCGACCTCGGACACCAGGGAAGGCATGGCGGCGTTTCTCGAGAAGCGGCCCGCCCGCTTCACGGGACGCTGAGGCCGAGGCGGGGTCCATGGGTCCGGACCTCGTCAGCGCCTGCATCTTCTGCGCGGGGTGGCTCCTCGGGATGAACCTCGCGCCCCGCGACGGGCTCGGCGGCGAAATGGGCTTCTCCTACGCCACGATGGCGCGCCGCTACGACGTGACTTCGGTGCGCGTCGACTCCTCGGACGTGACGCCCAAGTTCGTCCTCGTCGGGATGGGCAACGCGTGGCCGGCCCCCGCGGGCCTCGGCGCGGGGACTCCCGCGTCGGAGTGGAGGGCGAAAGTGGCTTTCGGCACGTCGCACGACCAGCAGGAGCGCAAGGCTCTCGACGACCTCGAGCGCATCATCGCGTCCGGCACCGGGCGCTACGAGAACTTCGCCGTGCTGGGCCGCCTCAAGGTCGGCGAGAGGGACTCCGTCGAGCTTGCGATCGACCGTCGCGCCGAGAGCGCCACGGACCTCGTCAACGCCGGCGGCGAGAATGGCGCCGTATCCACGTCGCGCGAGCTCTCGGCCGGGCGCGCCGACGTGGCGCTCGGGTGGCGCCACCGCTGGGCGGGGCTCGAGGTCGCCGCCGGTTTCCAGGGAGCGCGCCCGACCGGCTACAACCAGACGGCGGGATCCTTCCAGAACTCCTCGGGCGTGCTCTTCGGCGGGAACGTCGAGGCCCGCTGGGCCCGGGACGGCTGGACGGTCCTGCTCCATGGCGAGGGGGTCTGGGGAAACGTGGACGTGGAGCGCGAGAGCGCCCCGGACTTCGCACAGCGCAACGCCTCGCTGCCGGCGTCCTTCGAAGCCGTTCGGCTGGGCGTCGGCCATGCGTGGCCGCGGACGGACCTCTTCCTGACGACGACGTACGACCGCCAGCACCTGCCCTTCGTTTCGATCGCCGTCCTGGGAACGGAATCCGTGGCGTTCGATCGCGGCTATGACCCCGACTCGGTCAACGAGGAGATTTATTTCGACCTCGCGTTCCGCTACGCGATCTCGCCGGCCGTGCGGCTGCGCATCGCGCTCCTGTTCGGCTGGGGCAACGAAACCGTGACGATGCTCGACTCGGCCGGCGTCCTGCCGCCGCTGTCCTTCGACGTCCACCGTCGCGGCGTTTTCGGCGGCGGCCTTTCGAGCTCGCTCGGGGCGCCGGAGACGGCTCTTTTCATCGGCGCGGATTTCTCGATCGGCGCGCCGTCGCCCTGACGCGCCCGCGCGGGGCGCCGGGGCGGGCGGTTGATCTGGCGGGTCCGCCGGTTTAGACTCAATCGGAAAGAAAACACTCTTGAATCCTCCGGACTCCGACCTCATCTACGACTGGAACCGAGCCGGCGGAGCCGTGTTCCCGGCCCGCGGCAAGGTGGAGCTCGACGACGAGACCCTGCGGGACGGCCTGCAGTCGCCTTCGGTGCAAGAGCCCCACCGTCGACCAGAAGATCCGCATCCTGCACCTGATGGAGGCGCTCGGCATCGACTCGGCGGACATCGGCCTTCCCGGCGCGGGCCCGCACGTGGTGGAGACGGTGACGCGCCTGGCGCAGGAGATCGTGCGCGGCAAGATGAAGATTCGCCCCAACTGCGCGGCCCGGACCGTCGAGGCGGACATCCAGCCCGATCATCGAGATCTCCCAGAAGGTCGGCATCCCGATCGAGGTGTCCTGCTTCATCGGCTCGTCGCCGATCCGCCAGTACGCCGAGGACTGGGACCTCGACCGGATGCTTCGGCTCTCCGAGGACGCGGTGTCGCTCGCGGTGCGCGCGGGGCTGCCGGTCATGTACGTCACCGAGGACACGACCCGCGCGCAACCCCGAGCACATCTCGGCGGATGTATCACGACGGCGATCCGCGCGGGCGCCCAGCGCGTCTGCGTCTGCGACACCGTCGGGCACGCCACGCCCAACGGCGTGCGCAACCTCGTGCAGTTCGTCTGCGGGCGTCGTCGCCGAGCTCGATCCCGGTGTCAAGATCGACTGGCACGGCCACCAGGACCGGGGCCTCGGCGTCACGAACGCGCTCTGGGCGCTCGAGGCGGGGGCGCACCGCGTCCACGCCTGCGCTCTCGGCATCGGCGAGCGCGTCGGCAACACGCCGATGGACCAGCTCCTCGTGAACCTCCAGCTGCTCGGCTGGATCGACCGCGACCTGACGCAGCCTGAACGAGTACTGCGCGGCGGTCTCCGAGGCCACCGGCGTGCGGATCCCGGACAACTATCCGATCGTCGGCCGCGACGCCTTCCGCACCGGCACCGGCGTGCACGCGGCCGCCATCATCAAGGCGCGCAAGAAGGGCGACGAGTGGCTCGCGGACCGCGTCTACTCGGGCGTCCCGGCGAGCATGGTCGGCCGCCACCAGGTCATCGAGGTCGGCCCGATGAGCGGGCTGTCGAACGTCGCAGTGCTGGCTCGAGGACCGGGGCCTCGAGCCGCGGCCCGAGCTGGTCGAGGCGATCTTCCGGCGGGCCAAGGAGAGCGACCACATGCTCGCCGACGAAGAGATCCTCGAGGTCGTGCAGCGCCTGGCGCCCGCCACGGCCTCCCATTAGACGCGCACGAATCGGCGGGCCCGGTCCCGAGACTCCGCGCCCGTCCACGCGATTTCTCGACCGCGAGCTGCCGACTTACCTCGACCACCTGGCCGTCGAGCGCGGGCTCTCGGGCGCGAGCGTCGCGGCGTACCGCAGCGACCTCGAAGCGTTCGGCCGCTTCCTCGCGAAGCGCCGCCGCGACGCCGCCGACGTCGAACGGTCGGACCTCGGGCGCTACATGTCGGAGCTGCGGGCGCGGGGTCTGTCCTCGCGCTCGGCGTCCCGCGCGCTGTCGGCGGTGCGCGGGTTCTACGCGTTCGCCGCGGCGCACCTCGGCTTCCGCGAAGACCCGACGTCGGACATGGCGAATCCGAAGACCGGGCTGTCGCTTCCGAAGAGCCTCTCCGAGTCCGAGGTCGAGGCGCTGCTCGCCGCGCCGGACACCACCGCGACGCTCGGCCTGCGCGACCGGGCGATGCTCGAGCTGCTCTACGCCTCGGGCCTGAGGGTTTCCGAGATCGTCGGGCTCCCGCGCGACGCGGTGGACCTCGAGGCCGGCATCCTGCGCGTCACGGGAAAGGGCGGCAAGCAGCGGCTGGTCCCGTTCGGAAAATCCGCCGGGCGGTGGCTGGCGCGCTATCTCCAGTCCGCCCGGCCGGCCCTCGATCGCAAACGCTCCGCCGGCCTCTTCCTCTCGGCGCGGGGAGCCGGCATGACGCGCCAGCGGTTCTGGCAGCTCATCGAAGGCTACGGCCGGGCGGCGGGCGTGCAGCACCTGACGCCCCACGCGCTGCGCCACTCCTTTGCGACCCATCTGCTCGAGCACGGGGCCGACCTGCGGGCGCTGCAGATGATGCTGGGGCACGCCGACATCACGACCACGCAGATCTACACGCGGGTCTCGCGGTCGCGGCTGCAGCGGATCTACGACGAGTTCCATCCCCGGGCCGGCCCCCGTGGCAAAATGAAGGGGTGATGCCCCCCTGGCCCCCGCCCGGGAATGCCCCGCCCCCCGGGCCGGTTCCCGGTCCCGCATGCGCCATCTGCTGTCCGCCGCCGCGCTGGTCGCGGCGGGCGCTCCTCGCGGCCCCGGCCGCCCGGGCCGAGCTCGATCGTCTTCGAGGACGGCCGCGTGGTCAAAGCGGCCGGTTACCGGCTGCTGTCCGAGGAGCTCGAGATCTCCCTTCCCGGGGGCGGGAGCTACCGCGTGGACCTATCGCGCGATCGAGCGGATCGTGGACGACGAGGTCGTCGTCGACACCGTGGCCGTCGAGGGGGACGGACTGCCCGCGAGCGCGACCTACGACCTGTCGTACCAGGCGGCGCGGCGGCCGCTCTTCGGCACGCCCTTCGACGACATGATCGATCGCGAGGCCCGGAAGCAGAACCTCGACGCCTCGTTCGTCTCGGCGCTGATTCGCGCGGAGTCGAACTACGAGCCGCGGGCGATCTCGCGCAAGGGCGCGCGGGGGCTGATGCAGCTCATGCCCGCGACGGCCAGGCGCCTGTCCGTGGGCAAGCCCTTCGACGCGGCCTCCAACGTCCGGGGGGGCGTGCGCTATCTGCGCGAGCTGCGTGGACCGCTTCGGGCCGCGGCCCGATCTCGTGCTCGCCGCCTACAACGCGGGCGAGGGCGCGGTCGAGAGCTACGGCGGAGTTCCCCCCTACCGGGAAACGATCGCGTACGTGAACCGCATTCTGGGGTGGTGGCGCCCCGCGGGACTCACGGCCGAGCGATAGGGCGCGGCGTCCATCGGCCTTCACGATCTTCTCCACGAAGGTCGTGTCCCCGCCGATGCGCCCGGTGACGACGACCTTCTCCGCCGCGAAGGGGCGCGGGGCGTCCTGGTCGTCGAGCTGGAAGAACGTGCGGGACTCGATGTCCACGAACCCGAACGTCGCTGCCTTCGCCACGCACGTGTAGGTGCATTCGCGGTCGTCCCCTGCCCATGCCGCCCCTGGCGATCATGGGGGCATGGTTGGGACCGCACTCCGTGTCGGTGATGAATCCGACGAACTCCCCGGCGTCCGGCCGCGAGCCGGCGGCGACGAGCGCGGGGAGGAAGCGGGCCAGCAGGAGGGCGGCGATCGAGAGGCGGCGTCGGGTCATGCCTGCCTGGATGCCGGCCGGCCGCCCCGGATACAAACTGGATAGGATGCGCCCATGAGACCGCGACGAGTCCTGGCCGGGGCGGTCCTCGCCGCGGCCGCGTGGGCGCGGTCGGCTGCCGCCGCCGAGGCTCCCGACTTCGCCGCGGCGGGCAAGGAAGCGGTCGAGCTTCTCCAGGATTACATCCGCATCGACACGACCAATCCGCCGGGCCGCGAGCGGCTGGCGGCCGACTTCTTCAAGGAGATCTTCGATCGCGAGGGGATCGAGAACCGGGTGTACGACCTCGGCAACGGCCGGGCGAACATCCTCGCGCGCCTGCCGGGAAAGGGGACGCAGCGGCCGATCCTGCTCCTGAACCACATGGACGTCGTCCCGGCCGACGCGGAGCGCTGGACCGTGCCGCCCTTTTCGGGCGACCTGCGCGGCGGCTACGTCTGGGGCCGCGGCGCGACCGACATGAAGGGCACCGGCGATCTGCCACCTGATGACGCTGTTGCTCCTCAAGCGCTCCGGCGCGACGCTCGAGCGGGACGTGATCTTCCTCGGGACCGCCGACGAGGAGGAGGGCCGGGAGGACGGCGTGGCCGCGATGGTCGAGAACCATCGGGCGGACCTGCGGGACGCCGAGTACTGCATCACGGAAGGCAACACGATCGCCGTGAAGGACGGCAAGACGATCTCCTGGGACGTGGACGTGACGGAGAAGGCGCCCCTCTGGCTGCGAATGGTCGCGAAGGGCAAGGCGGGCCACGCCTCGATTCCGGAGCCGGACGGCGCGGTGGCGCGCCTGGTCCGGGCCGTCGCGAAGATCCTCGCCTACGACCCGCCGGTGCGGCTGATCCCGGCGGTCAACAACTACTTTCGCCAGCTCGCGCCGGATGCGAAGGGCGACCTCGCGCGGGCCCTCGCCGACCCGACCGCCGCCCTGGCCGACCCGGTCCTGAGGCGCCTGCTGCTCGACGACCCGGGGCGCAACGCCGATCTGCGGACGACGATCTCGGTCACGGGCCTCTCGGGCAGCGAAAAGATAAACGTCATTCCCGGCGAAGCCACCGCGTCGCTCGACTGCCGGCTGCTTCCGGGCGAGGACCCGACCCGGTTTCTCGCGACCCTGAAGGACGTGACGGGCGACCCGTCGCTCGAGTGGACGGTGCTTCTGTCCGAGATCGCGAGCGAGTCGCCCATCGACACCGCGCTGTTCCACGCGATCGAGCGGGCGCGCGACCGTTTCGCGCCGGGCGTCCCGGTCCTCACGCCGCCGCTGACCTCGTCGACCGACGCGACGCGACTGCGGCAGATCGGGATGGTGGTCTACGGCTTCGAGCCGTTCCGCCTGTCGGAGGACGACGACCGCAGCCACGGCGACGACGAGAGGCTGTCGGTGGAGAACGTCCGCTATGGCCTCGAGGTCACCTTTTCCGTGGTGTCGGACGTGGCGGGGGTGCGGGCGAGCCGCTGACCTGGCGCGCGGCGGCCGTGGCGGCGTCGAGCCGCCGGGCGAGGCGCGCGATCTCCGGGCGGCAGGCGTCCGGCGCGTCGAGCGTCTCGCGGATCGCGGGCAGCGTCTCCGCCCTGTACGACGGCAGCGGTGCGTAGATCTGGTGCCGGAACCACGGACGATGCGGCAGGCCCGCCCCGTCGACGACCGCGCGCTCGAGGGAGAGGAGCCACGCATTGGCGTCGCGCCGGGGGACGACCCCGAGCCCGCGGCTCTTCAGGGAGCCCTCGAGCGCCTTCTGGGCGGCGCCGGCGGCCGCGCTCCAGGCCCGGGCCTTTCCGGCCAGGTCGCGGAGCTCGCCGGAAAGGGGACCCGCCGCCGGCGGCGAGCTCGTCCGCGTAGCCGGCGATCTCCCGGCCGTAGGCGGCGGCGTCGAACGGCAGGAGGTCCGCGTTCGCAAAGCGGAGCGCGAGCACGCCCGCGTAGCGGGCCATGGCCGCGTGATAGCGGAAGCCCGGATCTCCCTCGGTCTCCATCCACCGGTACGAGTCGTAGACGGAGTGGTACACGCCGTAGGGGCCGTCGAAGACGAGGTCGGTGGACGCGATCCCGAGGTGGTTGAAGAAGACGGTGTAGTCCGACCCGCTTCCGAGGATGGACACCGGGAGGTCGTCCTTCGTCCCCGCGGCGGTGGCATAGCTCTGGATGCCCGGAGCGCCGCTGGCCTCGCGCCACGTGTCCGCGATGCTCCTGCCCTCCGTCCCCGGGTCCGGCACGTCCCGGGCGGCGTCGCGGATCGCCTGGAAGAGCAGGGGAGAGGCCGAAGGCGAGAAGAGCCGGCCGTGCGTGGCCTCGTCCACGTTGATGCAGACGACCGCGTTCTCTCCGAGCTCCTTCTCGTTCTCTTCGCCCCACTCGGTCGACCCGGTCAGCGTGTACTCCTCGGCGTCCCACGCGGCCATGACGATCGTGCGGCGGGGGCGCAGGCCTTCGGCGGCGAGGGAGCCGAGCGCGCGGGCGAGCGCGAGCATCGTCGCGGTCCCCGACGACGGATCGGCCGCGCCGTAGACCCAGGCGTCGTAGTGGTTCGAGAGAAGGACCATCTGCTCCGGCTCGTCGGTGCCGCGCAGCGTGGCGATCACGTCGGTGATCGTGCGGCGCTCCCGGCTGTTCTCGATCTTGAGGTGCAGCCGCACGGGACCGGGCCCGACGCGGTACGTGTCGGCGACCGCCAGCCCCTGCCAGGACGCGTCGGGAACGGCCGCCCCGCCCAGCCGCCTCAGGATCTCGGCCGCGTCGCGAGCGGACAACGGCATCATCGGAATCTTCGGAAGGATCTCGGACTCGGCGGCGGGGATGCGCCGGGCCTCGGGCGTGGACGCCCAGCCCGGCGTCAACGGGTCGCCCGGGACGATGAAGTCGTAGACGTCCGCCCCGCGCTGGAAATGCGAAGCGGGACCCCAGGGGCCTCCCGGGTAGACGGGGCCCTGGAACCAGCCGTCGTCGGCGGGATCGGAGTACACGAGCAGGGCGGCGACGCCGGCGCTTTTCGGCCTCGAGCGACTTGCCGCCCCGATAGCCGCCGAAGTAGCGGGCGAGCGCGATCTTCCCGCGCACGTCGACGCCCATCTTCGCCAGGCGGTCGTAGTCCTCGGCGCTGCCGCGGTTCACGTAGACGACCTCGCCCACGACCTCCGCCGAGGGCGCGTACGCGTTCCAGGCCACGGCCGCCTCGGGCACGTTCGAGTCGGGATCGGAGGCGATGGGCTCCTCGCGGCGCCCGAGAGCCACGCCTTCCTCGCCGACGATCTCGAGCTTCGCGCCGTGAGGGTAGGAGAGGAGGACTTCGTACTGGGGCGTGCGGACGTCGAAGCCGGCCTTGCGGTACTCGGCCGCGAGGAACGCCGCGACGCGCGCGTTGCCCTCGGTGCCGGCCACGTGCGGCGTCCGCGTCAGCTCGCGCAGGATCGCGCCGCACTCCGCCGGTTGAGGAAGCGCGAGGAGGCGCCTTTCGTACTCCCGCTGCCGCGCGCTCGACGCGGGCGTGAAGCCGGTCAGGACGGCTTCGGGCGGCGTCGGCGTGGGCGCCGCCGCCAGAAGCGCGAGAGCGAGAGCGGCGATCTTCACCGCGCGCGCTCCGCCGAGCCTCCCCGCATGGCGAAGTACACGGGCAGGCCGAGAAGAAGGATCCCGATGCCGGCGAGCGTCTCCTTCGGTTGCTCGCGCACGGTGTTGGCGGCGAGAAGGATGGAGAAGGCGACGAAGAGAAACGGGACGACCGGATAGCCCCAGCACCGGTAGGGCCGCAGCATGTCCGGCCGGCGTCGGCGGAACACGAAGAGCGCGATTCCCGTGGCGGCGTAGGCGAGGATCACGAAGAACGTCGCATAGGTGTAGAGCTGGTCGTAACGGCCCGAGAGGCACAGGAGCGACATCCACACCGCCTGGACGACGATCGCGAAGGACGGCGTCTTGAAGCGGGGATGGACGCGCGCGAAGGGGCGGGGGAAGAGGCCGTCCTTGGCCAGGGCGTAGACGATGCGTGGCGCCGGAACCAGGCCGGCCGACGTGCAGCCAATGGCCGCGGCGGTGATGGCGAGCGAGACGACGAGGGCCGCGCCGCTTCCGAAGAGTCGGCTCGAGGCGACCGTCCCCGGCTGCGCCACGCCGGCCATCTCGGCCACCGGGATCGCCTTCATGAACGCGGCGTTGACGCCGACGTAGAGCAGCGTGAGGAGGCCGGTGCCGAGGATGAGGGCGAGGGGGAGGTTGCGCTTCGGGTTGGCCACCTCGCCCGCCGCGGCGACGATCTCGTTCCAGCCGTAGTACGTCCAGAAGATCGCCACGAGGGCGGTCCCGATGCCGGCGGCGGTCACGGGCGCGAGCGGCGCCGCGGCGGTGGCGACGCCGGGAGGCCGCGGCACGAGCGCTCCGCCGACCGTGATCCCCAGAAGCGCGACCAGGATCAGGGCCGTGAAGGCGCCCTGGATGCGCGCGCCTTCGCGCACCCCGACGTAATGTGTGATCGAGAGAAGCAGCGTCAGCGCCACGGCGACGAGCTGGCCCGCGGAGATCGGGAAGGCCCCCAGCGAATAGACGACGTGGTCGTTGCCGAGCCCCGGGAAGAACACCGAGAAGTACTGCGAGAACCCGACGGCGACCGCGGCGTCCGAGCCGATGATGATGATCCAGAAGGCGACCCAGGCGTACAGGAACGCGGGCAGCGGGCCGAAGGCGTCGCGGATGTACACGTACATGCCGCCGGCTTGCGGGATCATCGCGCCCATCTCGGCGTACACGAAGCCGCCCGCGATCGCGAGCAGACCCCCCGCGATCCAGAGGCCGAGGATCCATCCGGAGGACGGCACGGCCTTCGCGATCGCGCTCGGCGTCAGGAAGATCCCGCCCCCGACGGCGAGGCCGAGGACGAGCAGGCTCGTGTCCCAGAGCCCGAGGCCCCGCGCGAGCTCCGGCGCGGCGGCCGGCTTTCCGGCGCTCAAGCGGCGGCCGGAAGGCGGAGGATGCCGCGCGCCTCGGCGATCGAGGCGGGCTCCCGTCCGACCTCCCGGGCGATGCGGACCACGCGCTCGACGAAGCGCGCGTTCGAGTCCGCGAGCTCGCCCTTGCGATAGTAGATGTTGTCCTCGAAGCCCACGCGCACGTGGCCGCCCATGGCGATCGCCAGCGTGGCCATCGCGGTCTGGCGACGGCCGATTCCCGCGACCGTCCACGTGCAGCCGGCCGGGATCGACCGCGCGAAATGGAGGACGTTCTCGGCGCTGGCCGCGGCCGCGCCCGGAACGCCGAGGACGAAGTCGAAGTGGGCCGGCGGGGTCAGGAGCCCTTTCGCGAAGAGGACGTCCGCCGTGGCGAGCATGCCGTCGTCGAAGATCTCGAGCTCGGGCGTGATGCCGAACTTCTTGATCCGTTCGAGGATGGTTCGGATCGTCGGCAGCGAATTCTCGAAGACGTCGTCGCCGAAGTTGCACGTGCCGAGCGTCAGCGTCGCCATGTCGGGCTTCAAGGCGAGCGCGGCGATGCGCTCCTCGACACCCATGCCCACCGCGCCCCCGGTCGAGAACTGCTGGACGATGGGGCAGCGCGCGCGGATGGCCGCGGAGTACGCCCGGAAGGTTTCGAGGTCCTGTGTGGGCGCTCCGTCGGGCTTTCTCCCGTGGACGTGGCCCACCGTCGCGCCGGCGTCGAAGGCCCGCTGGTACTCGGCCCCGACCTCGTCGGCCAGGAGCGGGAGGTGGGGCTGCTGGGAGCGCATGACCTCCGCGCCGACTCCCGCGACCGTGATGACGAGCGCGTCGCTCACGCCCGGCCCCGCTGCCTGTCGAGGGGCACGACGCACGTGCCGGTCGCCCGGGCCACAACCTCGGGAGGCTCGACGAGGCGGGCCGACGACCCCTCGCCCGGCGCGATCACCTTGCGCGCTTCGAAGCGCATCTCGCGCGACGTCCTGCCCACGCGCGTGATCTCGGCCTCGACCTCGAGGTAGTCGCCCCCGCGGACCGGCGCGAGAAAGTCCACCGAGGAGTAGGCGCGAAAGAGACCCTCGTCGCCGTCGTGCCGGACGAGGAGCTCGGTGGCGGCGTCGCCGAAGAGTTTGAGGACGAAGGCCCCGTCCACGAGGCCTCCGCCGTAGTGCGCCTGCTCGGCGCCCACGCGGAGCCGCAGGAGGACGCGCTCGCTCAGGGCGCGGCTCCGGGGGAGCCCTGGCGCCGGGAGAGCTCGGCGAGGAGAAACGCCGCGACGCGGGAGGCGGTGGTCCCCGGTCCGAACCCGGCGTCGTAGCCGAGCTCCTTGGCGAGCGCATGGTCCACGCGCGCGCCGCCGGCCACGAGCACCACGCGATCGCGCAGGCGCTCGGCTTCCAGCATGTCGACCAGGTCGGTCAGGTGGCGGATGTGGATCTCGTTCTGGGTCACCGTGGCCGACACGAGAACGGCGTCGGCCTTCGTGTCGCGCACCTGGCGGGCGACCTCCGCGACGGGGACCTGCGCCCCGAGGTTGCGGGCGTCGAAGCCGTGGTAACGCTCGAGGCCGTAGTCCCCGGCGAATCCCTTCATGTTGAAGATCGCGTCCAGGCCGACCGTGTGGGCGTCGGACTCGAGGGCGCAGCCGAGCACGACGATCCGCCGGCCGAATCGGCGGGCGATCTCGGCGTCGATGGCTTCGCGGTCGAGGGCGTCGGCCGGCGCTTCCTCGGCGGTGATGGCGGCGACGTCGACGTCGTGCGTCGCCCGCCCGTAGACGACGAAGAAGGTGAACTCCGGGGCGATCGCCTCGGCCAGCGTCACGTAGGGCTCCCGGATGCCCATCTTCGCCACGTACCGTTTGGCGGCCTCCGTGGCGACGGCGGACTTGGCGATCGGCAGCGTGAACGAGATCTGGACGGCGCCGTCGTTCTTCTTGTCGCCGTAGGGGCGGACCGGGCGCGCGGCGCTCATGCCCGGGCTCCCGCGGGCTCCTGGGTCCAGGCTTCCATGAAGGGATTGGCGTAAGCGGGATCGCGGCGGACGACGCCGTCGTAGCCCCGGCCCCGGTCGCGGGGGCGCCGCGTGTCGGCGAACACGCCCGCGGCCAGGGCGGCGAGGAGCCCCTTCCCGGCGATGGTCTTCAGGATCCGCTCGGCGCCGTCGAGGACCTCGTGGGCGCGACGCACGATCCGGCCGCCCGCGCGGAACTCCATCTCTTCGCCGAGGTGCCGCGCGTTGCGGCGGATCATCCGCGCCTGCTCGATCGCCAGCCACCGGTCGTGGAGGAACGGCGTGTGCAGCGCTTCCGTCAGCATGCCGAGCAGGTGGATCGACTGCCCCGTGGCCACCGAGGTCAGCATGAAGAGGGCGTTCTGCTGGTAGCCGCGGAAGATGTTTCCCGTCATGTGTTTGGTGGGCGGCATGTACTTGAGCGGCGCGTCGGGGAAGATCTCCCGCGCGGCCTCGGCCTGGGCGATCTCGAGCAGCAGCCCGTCCTCGAGCTCGGGATCCATCTCGAAGGCGTGGCCGAGGCCGATCTGCCAGTCCTCGAGCCCGGCGTTCTTCGCGAGACGCTCGTTGATGAACTGCGAGGCAAGGACGGCCGGCGCCTGCTCGACGGCGTCGGCGGTCGTCAGGTAGTTGTCCTCTCCCGTGTTGATGACGACGCCCGCGACGGCGTTGATGCGCCGGGAGAAGTTCTGGTCGATGAGCGTGCGCAGCGGATTGATGTCCCGGAAGATGATCCCGTAGAGCGCGTCGTTCAGCATCATGTCGAGGCGCTCGAGGGCGCCCATCGCGGCGATCTCGGGCATGCACAGGCCCGAGCAGTAGTTGACCAGCCGCACGTAGCGCCCGACCTCGGGCTCGACGCGGTCGAGCGCCGCGCGCATCAGGCGGAAGTTCTCCTGCGTGGCGAAGGTGCCGCCGAAGCCCGCCGTCGTCGCGCCGTAGGGCACGTGGTCGAGCAGCGACTGGGCCGTCGAGCGGATGACGGCGATGCACTGGGCGCCGGCCCGCGCCGCGGCCTCGGCCTGCACGACGTCTTCGTGGATGTTTCCGGTGGCGACGATGGCGTAGAGCAGCGGCAGCTCCTCGGCCGGATGCGCGGCCTGGCGCCGCTCGCGCTCGGCGCGGTTGCCGCGGATCCGGGCGAGCGTCGCGGCCACGTGCGGCGCGACGGCCTCGCGCCAGCGGGGATGCTCGGCGAGAGCGGCGGCCAGGGCGGGGTCGGCGAGCAGGGCGGCGGCCGCCGCCACGTCCGGGGCTCCCTGGGCCAGGGCGCTGCCCATCCACACAGCGGCTCCCCGGGCGAGCTTGCCGGCGGCCTGGAGGGAGGCGGCGACACGGTTGGGAATCGGGACCTCGTCGGCGTCCACGCCGTCCACGCCCAGAAGGCGCAGGACGGTCCGTTCCGTGGCCAACGTCGTGTACTGCTCGGTCTCGGCGCGCACGCCGTCGGCGACGTCGCGCGCCAGAAGCCGGCAGCGTTCGATCTGGTCGGGGGAGAGGCCGAGCTTGGCCGACATGAGGGCTGAAAGTATATCGGGCCAACTAGCCTGACTGCAGGTCAGCGACGAGGTCGAAGACAGGCGCCGGGGAAAGAGCGATGCGGAGCGCCTCGAAGAATCGGGGCGCGGGCAGGGGCGGCCGCGCCGGCGCCGTCGGATTCGACGTCACGGCGAGCAGGCGGGCCGGATGCCGGACCGCGAGGCGCACACCCGCGTCGGCGAGTCGCCGCCTCTCGGCCGGCGGGAGAAAGACGGCGGTGAAATCGTCCGCGACCAGAGTCTCCCCCGAACGCGGCTGGATCTCCGCGAGGGCCAGGTCGGTCAGGGCGCCCTCGACGGGGCGCACGGCCGAGCCCGGCTCCGGAAGGTCCAGGCGGATCAAGTCGACCGCGGCCCGTGCGGCCGAGAGGACGCCGTCCAGGGATTCGCCGGCGGCCATGCCGACCGAAAGCACGATTCCGTCCGAGACGCGGGCGCAGGCAAACGCGCGCCGGCCGATGGCTCCGTCGAGGAGCACGCGCTCGGCTCCGGCCTTCTCGAGGGCCGCCGCGGTCGCGGCCATTTGCGACGCCGTGGATGGTCCGATCACTTCGATCTCGCCTTCGCCCTCGACGCGGCCTATCTCGACGAGGCCGAACCGGGTCAAGAAGGGGAGGGTCTCGAGAATCGTCGCCGGGAAGGAGGCGGCGGGAAACGTCGACGACGCCGAAGCGACGAGCTGACCCGGCCATACCCGGAATCGCGGCTTGGCTTCTCCCGTGATCGCGTCGAAACTCTCGCCGTCCCTTCCCGCGGAGGTCGTGCCGACGCGGACGCCCTCGCGATGCATTTCTTCGAGCACCGAGACCAGGGCCGTCGTCTTCCCGACGTTCTTCGCGAGGCCGAGGAAGGCGACCCGCCGCGCGCCGGAGCGTCGGATCGCCCCGGCGAGGGCCGCGGCGGCCGCCGTCACCGGGGCGGGCTTCCGGAAAGCGACGCGAACGCCGCGGCGAGCGAGGGGTGCCGGCGCAGCAGGCCGAGCGCCGCCTCGTCGTGGCCGGGCACGAAGCCGTTGCCGATCATCAGGGTCGTGGGCTTGGCCAGGCCCTCGGCCCCGAGGGCCGCAGCCGAGAAGGACGTCGCCATGCCGAAGAAGAGAACCGTGCCGTCGTCGCGGGCGCAGAGGACGCTGGCCGCCTCGGTGCCGGAGGCGTTGGCCACGTTGACCACGAGGTCCGCCATGCGCCCTTCCGTGGCGCCCTCGATGGCCGAGAGCATGGCGACCGGGTCTCGCGCGTCGATCGCGAACACGGCGTCCGCGAAGCCGAGCCCCCGGGCGCGATCGGCCGCCGCCCGGGACGGCTCGACGGCGAGCACGCGGCCCTTGCCGCCGACCTTCTCGCGCGCCGCCGCCAGGCACAGGAGGCCCGCCTTGCCGGTGCCGATGATCACGACCGTGGATCCGGGCTTCGCGTCGCGAAGGACGGTCGCGGGAGCTCCCGCGACGTCGAATGCCGCCAGAGCCACCGCTTCCGGGATATCGGCCGGAAGGCGCGCGAAGAGCGTGCGCTCGAACAGGATTGCCGTGCCCCGAACGTCCACGCGCTCGGTGGCCACGTGGATCTCGCCGATCGCCTCGAGGGAAAGAGGCGTCAGCGTCAGGGACACGAGCGACGCGATGCGCTCCCCGGGCCGCAGCCGCGCCGCGGCCGGGTGGCGAGGCCCGATTTCGGCGACGTTGCCGAGAAGCATGCCCCCCGATCCGGTCACCGGGTTCTGCATCTTCCCGCGGTCCCGGACGATGCGCGAGATCTGATCGCGGATCGTCTCGCCCGTCGCCGCCTCGGTCTCGCGCAGCTGCCGGAAGGACGCGGAATCGATCGAGAGGGCGCTCACGGCAACGGCGATCTCGTTTTCGAGGGCGTGCGGCGTGGCGTCGAGGCGCTGCGCCACCTGCGGCAGCACGCCGGGAGGCTCGAGCGAGCGGTGGAGGCCGAAAGGGTGGGGGCGCGCCGTCATCGCGGCGCGGGCGCGGGCAGCAGCGCGACGATGCGCAACGGGCCGCCGGAGCCGCCGGCGATCTTCATCGGAAGGGCGACGACCCAGGCGCCCGCCTCCGGCAGCTCCTCGAGGCGGGCGACGTTCTCGAGGCCCGGGACATTGGCGCCGTTGGCGATCTGGTGGACGATGAAATCCTTCGAGACGCCGGCGTCGATGGAGGCCGTGTCCACGCCGAGGGCGCCGACCTGGCGCTCGCGCACGAGCAATTCCGCGGCATCCTTGCCGTAGGACGGGAAGTGCAGGCGGGAGGCGTCGCCGGGAGTGTCGTCGCCGAGGTACGTCTTCTTGTCCGGCCACCGGGCGCTCCAGCCCGTCTCGAGGAGGACGATCGTGCCGGGGGCGATCTTTCCGTGGCGCTTCTCCCAGTCGCGCACGTCGTCGGCCGTCGCCCGGTAGTCGGGGTCTGCCGCGGCTTTCCTGCGGACGTCGATCACCGCGGCCGGCGCCACGAGCTGGCGGACCGGGATGCGGTCGGCCGTCCAGCCGTCCTTCGAGAAGTGTATTGGGGCGTCGAGGTGGGTGCCGCCGTGCTCCGGCGTGCAGAACGTGTTGGAGGAGTAGAACCAGCCGCCCGGCGTCGGGCCATAGGCGAGGGACTTGAGCTCGAAGGCGGACGGCGAGGTCGGCCAGTAGATGGTCTTTTCGTCGAAGGCGTGGGTCAGATCGACGACCGTCGCCGTGGCGAGGTCGGGGACTTTGGCCGTCTGCGCCGGCACCGCCGCCGCCAGAGCGATACCGGAGAGAACCGCGAGCAACGACCGGGCGCAGCGCATGGGGCGTCCTCCTCTAGTCCTCGGCCGCGCCGCCGGCGCGGGCCACCTGCTCGGGCTTGACGCTTTCGGGCTTGAACTTCCTCGCGGCGGCGAGCATCTTCTCGAGCGTCTCGTCGAAATCGGCCTTCGTCCCGCGCTGGAACCGGATGGGATTGATGCGCGCCACGACGAAAGGCCGCAGGTACGGGCTGTCGAAGCCGCGGTCCTTGAGGGCCTTCATCGCCGTCACGACCTCGGCGTCGAGCTCGAGCAGCCGGGCGCCGCGCTCGGCGCGGACCTCGAGGGCCTTCCCGAGCGGCTTTCCGAGAAACACGTCGATGCGCTTCAGGAGGGAGTGATACGCGCCGCCCGCGAATCGGCCGTTCTGCTCGTAGCAGACGCCGAGCGTCAGGAAGGCCGCCTCCTCGAACTCGAGCTCGTAGTCCTTTTCCGTCAGCCCGTCCCGTCCGGCCAGATCGCGGGCCATGCGGATGACCTCGAGCGACTTCTCGCGCAGGTTGTGCGCTTTCTCGGTGTTCAGCGCCAGGATCTTGTAGGCGACCTGCGCGTCGGGAAGGACGAGCGCCACGACCGAGCGCGCCCCGAGCGCCCGCAGCGAGGCGAGACGATGGTTGCCGTTGGGGGTCCAGTACCGGCCGTCGCCGCTGCGCACGGCGATGATCGGGTCGAGGAAACGATCGAGAGCCTCGAGCACGCCGGTCAGCCTCTTGACGTGCGCCTCCGACAGGTCCCGCTGGAACGGCGTGGGCTCGACCTTGTCGAGCGGAAGGGCGGCGAAGATCTGCCAGTTGCCCCCCAGGGGATCGCGATAGACGGCCAGGGGCTGGCCGCCGTCCTCCACGATCGCCGCGCAGAGCGCCTTCGCGGCCGGCGAGGCGCCGGCCGCGCCCACCTCGGCCGGCGTGAGGCCCCGCGATCGGGCCTCGGCCTTCTTTTTCTTCTTGGGGGGCATGGCCAGTGCGGATATTTTCACGGATCATGACGGCGGTCGAGCGCTCGCGCGAGGAATGGCCGATCCGGTTCGCGGACGTGCTGGCCGCCGAGCACCGGATCCGACCCTGGGTGCCCGAGACGCCGCTGCGCCGTTACGCGCCGCTCGACGAGGCGGTGGGCCGCGGTATTTCCGTCTGGGTCAAGCACGAGAACCTCGCGCCGACGAACTCCTTCAAGATCCGCAACGCGCTCTCGGTCGTGACGCTGTTGTCCGAGGAGGCGCGCCGCCGGGGAATCGTGGCGGCGACCCGGGGCAACCACGGGCTCGGCGTGGCGTGCGCCGGCAGCGTCCTCGGCGCGCCGGTCACGGTGTGCGTGCCCCGGGGAAACAATCCCGAGAAGAACGAGGGGATCCGGGGCTACGGCGCGACCCTCGTCGAGGACGGGCGCGACTACGACGAGTCCGTGACCGTCGCCGAGCGGCTGATGCGGGAACGCGGTCTCACGATGGTGCACTCCACGAACGACCCCGGCGTGATCGCCGGGGCCGGCACGGTGACGCTCGAGATCCTGCGGGCGGCGCCCGAGCTCGACGCGCTCGTCGTGAGCGTCGGCGGCGGCTCGCAGGCGGTCGGGGCGCTCACGGTCGCGCGGACCCTGAAGCCGGGCCTGCCCGTGTACGCCGTGCAGGCGGCGGGCGCCGCGGCCGCGCACGATTCGTGGCACGCCCGCCGGCCGGTGGCGAAGACGTCGGCCGATACCTTCGCCGACGGCCTTGCGACGCGGAGCGTCTACGCGCTGACGTTCGGCGCCCTGCTGTCGGGCCTCGCGGACTTCGTGAGCGTGACCGACGCCGAGATCGCCGACGCCGTGCGCCTGCTCCTGCGGACGACCCACGGCCTCGCCGAGGGCGCGGGCGCGGCGGGCCTGGCGGGGCTGCTGGCCCTGCGCGATCGGCTGGCCGGCAAGCGGGTCGGTATCATCGTCTCCGGAGGCAACATCGACCGGGCCACGCTCGCCCGCGTCGTCAACGGCGAGATCTGAGCGCAGGTCAACCCCGGGCGCCCCGCCGTCGTCCAAAGAGAGCCAGGAGGACCGAATGACGCTTCGAAGGAATCTGGCCGCCGCCGCGCTTTGCGTCGCCCTGTTTGCCCGTTCGCCGCTCGGCGCCCTGCCGGTCTACGTGAAGATCGCCCCGCCCGCGCCGCGGGTGGAGGTCAAGGTGGTGGCTCCCGGCGCGGGATACGTCTGGGTCGGCGGCTTCTACCGCTGGAGCGGGGGAGCGTACGTCTGGGTCCCGGGTCGATGGGCGCGCCCGCCGCGCGTCGGCGTCGTGTGGGTGCCCGGCCACTGGAAGAGCACCCCGCACGGATGGGTCTGGACGGACGGACACTGGCGCTGACGCGGCGGGCGCCCCGCCGCGTCACCAGGCGACGAGCCCGTCCTTGACCTGGGTTTCGAGGAATTTCTCGACCAGGGCGGGCGTCGCCTCGCCGTAGTACCAGCGGCCGGCCGAGAGCGCCTCGGCGCACACGCGGCGCGCGATGTCTGCGGCGCTCGTGCGGCCGTCGACCCAGTTCATCGCCTCGGTCTTCATGAGGGGGGAGAGGCCCGTCTCGTCGTCCTCGTCGGCGGACGCGGGCGCCTTCGCCTTCTTGCCTGACTTGCGCAGCGCTTCCTCCTGCTCCTTCCGGTCCCTCTTCGCGCGCCGCTCGGCGCGGCGCTTCTCGGAAACCCGGTGCTCGAGCGCCATCCAGGCATCGAGCGTCGACACCGCGTAGCGGGGCGTGCGAGACGCCAGCCGCGCGAGCGCGGGATCGGCCCAGGCGGGCCCGGCGACCCGCGCCTTGAGCGAGGCCTGGAACGACCGCAGGGACGCCTTGCCGTCCGCGATCGCGGCCGGGTCCGTTCCGGAGATCGGGCCGATCGCCCGCACCGAATCGACGGCGGCGAGCTCCTTCTCGAGGCCGGCGTCGAGCAGGTTCGCCGCCACGGCGCGGCGGTCTTCGGAGGCGCCCGTACCGCTCTCGATCCAGACCTGCGCCGTGGCCAGGTCGCGGCCGAGGCGCTCGGCGCCGCGGGCGGCGACGAAGGCGGCCAGGAAGGGGACCTCGGCGGTCCCGGCGTTGGCCAGCCACCAGGCGCTCGCCGCGACGACGTAGGCGTTTCGCTTGAGCTGCGTGGCGTCGATCTGCCAGAGGTCGTCGCCCGAGGAGTGGATGTTCTCGTCGGGCCAGTTCGTCAGCGTCGTGCCGGCAACGCCGACCCACGAATCGTTGAAGACGAGGTGGTCCGTCGAGTCGAAGTAGGGGACCGCCTGGGCGTGAAAGGGCTCGCGGGTCCCGAGGTGCGAGAAGATCGGCTTCGTGAACGCGACGCCCGGCGGCAGCGCGTCCGTCTGCCACGCCGGCAGGTAGGCGTTGTTTCCCTTAACCACCGCGTCGAGGACGCTCTCCTGGACGTCGGAGAGGTACGAGGGGCGGGACCAGGGCGTGCGCGCCATGAACTGGGTCCGGGACCCTACGGACTGTTTCGCGCCGACCATGTCCTGGTTCAGGTTGACCAGGATCTTCTTCTCCTCGCCGGGATGGTCTGCGAAGTACCGGTACTCGGAGTAGATCTCGTCGCACCACCAGAACCGGATCCCGCGGCGCGGTCTCGGGAGCTTTCCCTGGGCGATCAGCGTCGTGAGCGCCCGCCCGATCTCGAGCATGCTCGCGACCCCCGACTGGTTGTCGTTGGCCGAGAACTTCTCCTCCTGCAGGTGGCTCGTGAGCACGATCTCGGGAAGCGACGGGTCCGTTCCGGCAATGCGGGCCTCGACCATCGCGGTCTTCTTCTCGGGGAGAACGGAGGACTCGACGACGATGCGCGCCCGCAGGGGCGCCGACGCTCCGGCCGCGCCGCCGCCCCACCGGTGGGAGGCCTCGCCCCGCATGCGGTCGGAGAGGGCCTTGCCCTCCCGCGCCGAGATGATGAAGGCGAACGTCGTCTTCTCCCCGTGCGGGCCGTCCTGGTCCGGGACGGCCTGCCAGGCGATCTGGTCCGGCGCTTCGGCCAGGGCGTTCAAGCGGGACGACGACCAGGAGAGGATCCCGGCCGCGCCCCGCTTCCAGACCGCCTGTTCCATGACCGAGGACGGGCTGCCGTAGGCGAGCACGATCCGGCCGCGCACGTCCCTGCCGGCGTAGTCGGCCGCGGCTTCTCCGGACCCGACGTCCACGATCTCGGCCGTCACGTCGGCGGGGCGCGAGTTGTCGGCGATCGACGTGGCGACCTCCGCGTAGGAGCCGAGCTTCGTCTCCTTCGCCGTTGCGCCCTCGCCCGAGAGCAGCCATGCCTCGGCGCGGTGGCACGTCCACGACGGCGTCTCGGCGACCTGGTCGATCCACCGCACGTCCTGGAGACCCGCGGCCTTCGCCCTCTCCTCGACGTAGCGGGCGACCGCGAAGAAGCCCTCCGATCCCGACGGCTTGTGCCACTGCGTCGTGATGCGGAGAGTTTCGAACGCCAGGTCGCCGGAGATCTCGTTGACGAGGAGGCTCTCCGTCTTCGCGTCCACGAAGGGGGAGGTCTGTCCCCGGAGCAGGGAGGCGGCGAGACACCCGAAGGCGACGAGGACCGTCTTTCGCATGGAAACTCCGTTTGTTTGGACCGGAACTGTATCGCAGCGCGGGCGTCAGTCCAGCGTGAGAACCATGAGCGTCCGGTCGTCGTCGGCGGGGTGGCCCCCGGCGTGCGCCGCGACGGCCGCCAGGACCGCCTCGCGCAGGGCCGCGGCGCCGGCCCCCGAGTTGCCGCGCAGGACGGCTTCGAAGCGCTCGAACCCGAATGGCTCGTCCGCGGCGTCCACGGCCTCGACCAGGCCGTCGCTCAGGAAGACGAGGAGGTCTCCCGCGTCGAACCGCACCGACCGCGACGGGAACGTGCGGCCGGGGAAGAGGCCGAGCGGGAACGAGGGCAGCGGCAGGGGCTCGAGCCCGCCGGCCGAAATCCGGTAGGGCGCGAGCTGTCCCGCGTTGGTCAGGACTCCCGTGCGCGCGACCGGGTCGTAGGCGAGAAACGCGAGGGTCATGTAGTGGCGCGGATCGGTGGAGCGATGGATGAGCTCGTTCAGCCGGACGAAGAGCTCTCCGTCGTCGAGGCCCGCCTCGACCAGGGAGGACAACGCGGCTTTCGCCATCGCCACGAGCAGGCCCGTCGGGAGCCCGTGTCCCGAGACGTCGCCGAGGGCGAAGGCGAGGCGTCCGTCCGGCATGCGGAGGTAGTCGTAGTAGTCGCCCCCGATCTCGGCGACCGGCTCGAAGTGGACGTGGACCGCCGCGCCTTCCAGGCGCGCCTCGGGCGCGGGGAGCAGCTTGTGCTGGATCGTGCGCGCGATCGCGATCTCTCCCTCGAGGCGCTCCTTGCGCGCCGTGTCCTGCAGCAGACGCTCGATCGAGGCCGCCATGCCGTCGAACGAGCGGGCGAGGTCGCCGACCTGGTCGCGCGAGCGGGAGTTGACGCGGACCGAGAAATCGCCGCGGGCCACGGCCTGGGCGGCGCGCGTGAGCTTGTTGACGTTGCGCGCGATGGACCCCACGAGGACGAACGCCACGGCGAGGGCGGCGGCGTAGACGAGAAGGACCATTCCGGAGAGGATCCCGAGCACGACCCAGAAGATCCCCTGGATCTGCGCCACGCCCTGGGAGAAGAGCTGCGCGGTCAGGATCGCCGGCGACGTCGCTGCCTGGAGCTGCGCCACGTTCTCGCCGGTCTCCGCGTTCTCGCCCTTCGCGTCGAGGGTCGTCTCGAGGTAGAAGGCGCGAACCCATTCCCCGTGCCACAGGCCGGATCCGGGCGGGGCGGCGCCGCGGGGACGCCACGAGCCGTTCCGGGAACCCGCCCCGGGCCGCTTCTCGACGACGTGGAGTCCCGATTTGCCCGGGGCCGTGCTGATGGCGATGCCCTTCTTGTCTCGACGGCTCTCGACGACCGCGGTCCGGACGTTGTAGCCGGTGCGGTCGGCGAGCTCCTGCATCCAGGGGGCGTCCGGATCGGTCAGACGCAGAAGCCGGGCGCGGGACGCCCGTCCCTCGCGGACCGCGAGCCAGACGTCGTCGCCGTCGACGAGGAAGCCCGGCCGGACGAGCGCGGCGATCCACGGGGCGCTCGCCCCGACCGGAAGCCAGGCGACGTCGGAGGAGGAGACGATCCCGTTCGCCCCCGCCTCGACGCGGGGCAGCTTCGCGCCCGAGAGAACGGCGGCCTCCCCGACGGCGGTGATCTCCCGGCGCAGTCGGTTGGCCACGTACTGGTGCGCGATGACGTAGCCGCCAAGGCCGATCAGCGAGGCGACCAGCGGGATCGGGACGATCCCGATCAGGAAGTAGGAGAAGGCCAGCCGCAGCGTCAGGCGCCGCACCACCACGCGAAAGGCCGCCCTCCCGGCGCGCCAGATCAGGATGAACGCGGCCTGGGCGGCGATGGCGCCGACGATCAGGCGCGCGCAGCCGGTCTCGCCCTGCGTGCGGTCCATGGCGATGCCGGCGATCACCGCCGCCGCGAGAACGGCGAGCCAGACCCACGTGGACTTGCGCAGCGTCACGGCGCGCGTATTCTAGCCAGAGGGCGCTGTCCCGGATCGGCTACAATCGGTCGGGACGTGAAGTTTCTCCGGCAAGCCGCCCTCCTGCTTCCTTCCGCGTTCCTCCTCGACGTGCTCCTTTTCCTGCTGACGCACGGCCGCAGCGACCCCGGGTTCGGCGCCTATCCGTTCTTTCAGGCGTGGACGGGGGAGGCCTCGCCGGCGCCGGAGAGCCGCTTCCTCCTGCAATCGCTGGTCTTCTTCGTGCCGGCGTACGTCCTCGCCCTCTTCGTGATCCTGAGCGTCACGCTGGCCGAACGGGCGGTTTTCGGAAGGCGCAAACGCCGCACGCCCGGGACGTACGGCCGCGCGTTCGGGGCCGCGTACTCGGGCCTCTTCTTCGCGGCGAGCGCGGTCCTCATGTGGATCGGCGAGCGCGAAGCCCTCAAGCAGGCCCCGGGCTCGCTGGTCGCGCCGCTGCTGGCGGCGGCCGCACCCTTCGCCGCGGCCGCGGCGGCCATCGTGCCGGCGGCGGCGGCGGCGGGGCCGCTCGCCCTCCTGTGGAAGGCCGGACCGGCATGACGACCGCGCCGCGGCCCGTCCTCATCGTGGATTTCGGCGGGCAGTACACGCAGCTGATCGCGCGCCGGGCCCGCGAGGCGCGCGTGTTCTCCGTGGTCGTCGCCCCGGGGGCGAGCGCGGAGGAGATCCGGCGGTGGAACCCCGTCGGCATCATCCTGTCGGGCGGGCCCCAGAGCGTCTACGAGAAGGACGCCCCGGTCCTCGCCGCCGATCCGATGCAGGCCGGCGTTCCCGTGCTCGGGCTCTGTTACGGCATGCACTGGCTGGCGCACGCCCAGGGCGGCAAGGTCGAGGGCGCGGACGGGCGGGAGTTCGGCCGCGCGACGGCGCGGGTTGCCGTCGACTCGGAACTCTTCGCGGGCCTCGAGCCGGACCAGACCGTCTGGATGAGCCACGGCGACTCGGTGCTCGCGCCCCCGCCCGGCGCGCGCGTGATCGCGTCCACGTCCGACACGCCGATCGCCGCCTTCGAGAATCCCGCCCGCGGCCTGTACGCGCTGCAGTTCCATCCCGAGGTCAATCACACGCCGCACGGGACCCAGATCCTCCAGAACTTCCTCTTCCGCGTCTGCCGGGTCAAGCCGGACTGGACGATGGAGTCGTTCCGCCACCAGAAGGTGGCGGCCATCCGGGCCCAGGCGAAGACGGGCGCCGTGATCTGCGCCCTCTCGGGCGGCGTGGATTCGTCCGTGACCGCCATCCTTCTGCGGGAGGCCCTCGGCGACCGCGTGCATCCGATCCTCGTGGACCACGGGCTGATGCGGGCGCACGAGCGGCAGCAGGTGGTGGAGGCCTTCGCGACCCTCGGCATCCGCGTCCACGCGGTGGACGCTTCGGACCTCTTCCTGTCGCGCCTGTCCGGCGTCACCGATCCGGAGGAGAAGCGCAAGATCATCGGCCGTACCTTCATCGAGGTGTTCGAGAAGGAGGCCAAGGCGATCCCGGACGCGCGCTTCCTCGCGCAGGGGACCCTCTATCCGGATGTCATCGAGTCGGTGTCGATCAAGGGACCTTCGGCGGTCATCAAGACCCACCACAACGTCGGCGGCCTGCCCGAGCGCCTCGGGTTCGAGCTCATCGAGCCGGTGCGCGAGCTCTTCAAGGACGAGGTGCGGCTGCTCGGGGCCGAGCTCGGGCTGCCTCGGGAGTTTCTCGCCCGGCATCCGTTTCCCGGACCGGGCCTCGCGGTGCGCATCCCCGGGGAGGTCACGCGCGAGAAGGTCGCCATCCTCCAGAAGGCGGACGAGATCGTCCTCGACGAGATCCGCGCCGCCGGCCTGTACGACGCCATCTCGCAGGCCTTCGCCGTCCTGCTGCCGGTGCGCTCGGTCGGCGTCATGGGCGACGGCCGGACCCACGATTTCGTGATGGCGGTGCGGGCCGTGCAGACCACGGACTTCATGACCGCCGACTGGTTCCGCATGCCCCACGACGTTCTCGACGCCATCGCGCGCCGCGTCGTCGGCAGCGTGCGCGGCATCAACCGCGTCGTCTACGACATCACGTCGAAGCCTCCCGCCACCATCGAGTGGGAGTGACCGCGTCGCCGGACGCGGCGCGGCCATCCCGAGGCAGGTGAGCGCCGAGGGATCGCCGGACTTCCCCGACCGAAAAAGAGAAAGGGCCCGCTTTCGCGGGCCCTCCGTGCTTTCCGGGGAGACCGGATTACTTCGCCGGAGCCGCCGCGGCCGCGCCGCCCGCCTGCATCCCGAGGGAGGTCATGATCTCGGTCGCCTTGTCCTTGACGGACGTTGCCTTGGCGATCGCGTCGGTCCACTTGCCGGCCTTGAAAGCCTCCTGCGCCTCGCCCCAGGCGGCGGTCGCCGAGGCGAGCCCGCTCTGGGCGGCGGTCAGCGTGGCCTTGTCCATGCCCTTCGGGAGCTTTTTCGACTGCGACAGGATGTCCACGCGGCTCTTGAGCGCCTCGACCATCTTCGGAACGCTGTCGCTCAGCTCGTTCCAGCTCGCCGTGAGCTCGGCCTTCTTGGCCTTGGCCTTGGCCAGCACGTCGTTGGCTTTCTGCTGGATGGACTGCGCCGAGGCGAGGGCCGTCTTGTAGTCGCCCTTCGTCATGGCGTCCTTGGCCGCGGCGAGGTCGTCCGACAGCGACTTGAAGTCGTCCGGAACCAGGCTCTCGGCCTCCGTACGGGCTCCGTTGACCGCCTCCTCGGCGAGCTTCATGGCCGCTTCCGCCGGCGCCTTCCCGCTGTTGCAGGCCAGGGCCGCCGCGCAGAAGATCGCGAGGGCGTACTTCCAGGATTGCTTGAGCATGGGTCCTCCTCTTTCTTTGCTGATGGTCTCGATCGTCAGGGAATCCGGAGTTTCTGTCCCACCCGGATCATGTTCGGGTCCTTGAGCACGTCCTTGTTGGCCTCGAAGATCTTGGGATAGAGGCTCGCGTCGCCGTAATAGCGCTGGGCGATCTTTCCGAGTGTCTCCCCGCTCTTGACCTCGTGCCACTGCGTGAAATCGGATGGCGGGGCAGGCTTGTCGTCCGGCATGGTTCCTCCTTGCGTTTGCGGCGGGGGGGCTGGAAAGAGCGAACCGTAGGACGCCGGGTCCATGTTGTCAAGCGGGGCCGGCGTGATGCCGCCCGCGCTCGAGGTAGGCGGAGATGGCCTGGAGGCCCCGGGCGACCCGGTCCGGGTTGCCGCCGAAGGCCAGGCGAAAATGGGCCGGGGCCCCGAAGAAGCGGCCCGGCGCCACGGCCGTTCCCGTCTCAGCCTGGAGACCCGCGGCGAAGGCGTCCGTGTCGGCGGCGCCGGTCAGGCGCGGGAAGGCCAGGGTGGAGCGCGGGTCGACGCATTCGAGCTCGGGGCGTCCGGCGAGCCAGGCGGCCACCGCGGCCCGATTGGGCTCGACGATCGCCCGCGCGCGCGCCGCGAGGCGGTCGAGGTGCGAGAACGCCAGAACCGAGAGACGGTCCGAAGGCATGGGCGCCCAGACGTCCACGAGGTCGCGGGCGCGCCGGATCTTTCGCGTCAGCTCCGGCGAGGCGAGCGTCCAGCCGCAGCGCAGGGCTGCGAGGCCGTAGGCCTTCGTGAGGCTGCTCGCGGAGATGAATCGCGGCGAGAGCGTCGCCGCCGGCGCGGGTCGGCCCTCGAACACCGTGTCGCGATAGACCTCGTCGACCAGGACGTGGAAACCGCGCTCCTCGGCGAGCGCCGCGAGAGCGGCCAGGCTTTGGGGCCGGGCGAGCGCGCCGGACGGGTTGTGCGGATTCGAGAGGAGCACGAGCCGCGTGCGCGGCGTCAGCGCCGCCGCGACGGCATCGGCGTCCACGTCGTAGGCCTGCTCGAACCGGCGTGGAAACGTCCGCACCTCGGCGCCGAGGAGGCGGGCCGCGGCCGGCATCGGATCGTAGAAAGGGTGCTCGACCAGGACCTCGTCGCCGGGGGAGAGGAGCGCCGCGCAGGCGAGAAAGTTGGCGCCCGAGCAGCCGGGGGCCGTCGCCACCCGGTCGGCCTCGACGCCGTGGCGCGCCGCGATGGCCGCGACGAGCGGGGGATAGCCGTCCGGGCTCTCGCCGGCGATGTCCACGGCCTCGCGCGCCCCCGGCAGGTCGTCCAGGGAGCAGGGCTCGAGGTTGCTGCCCGCCAGATCCACGACCGGCCGCGGGCGTGTCTTCGCCCACTCCATGTAAGGCGCCGTCACGCGCGTCATGGAGTCGGTGCTCCCGCTTTCGAGCGGCGCGAGTAGGAGTAGTAGATCGGCAGCCCGGCGGCGATCAGGGCCACCCCGATCGCGGACCGCACCGGGTTCGTCCGCACGACGCCCGCCAGCACCAGGGCCGACGCCGCGAGAAAAAGGAGGGGGAGCAGCGGATATCCGGGCGACAGGAAGGCCTCCGGGCCGCGCGTGGACGGCGGGAAGCGTCGCCGGAACGGGAAGACGGCCGCGATCGTGAGCGCGAAGAATATCCAGTCGGCGAAGACGACAGAGTCCACGAGATCGCCGAAAGTTCCGGTCAGGAGAAGGACGATTCCCCAGCCGGCCTGGGCGAGGATGGCGCGGTGAGGCGTGCCGAAGCGCGGGTGCAGCGCGGACAGCGCGGGCGGGAAGACGCCGTCGCGCGCCATCGCGTAGGTGATCCGGGTCGGTGCGAGAAGCGTCAGGTCGAGAAAGCCGAACGTCGAGATCGCGATGGCGCCGGCGATCCACCGTTCGGCTCCGGGCCCGAACAGGCGGCGCACGGCGGCGGCGGCCGGCGTCGCGGTGGCGGCCAGGCCGTCGCGGGTCAGGGTCGTGAGGTAGACGACGTTGACGAGCAGGTACACGGCGAGCACCACGAGCGTGCCGGCGATCAGGGCGCGCGGGACGGCGCGGCGCGGATCGCGGATCTCCTCGGCGAGGTTGTTGGCGCTCTGCCAGCCGCCGTACGAAAAGAGGATGGGCACGAGCGCCGCCCCGAAGGCGAGCAGGGTGGCGTCGGGACGGTGCGGCGCGGCCGCGGGCGGAAGCGGCGGGAGCGACCGAGCGAGCCACAGCCCGCCGCCGATGAGCACCGCCAGGGCGCCGACTTTCAGGATCACGAGGAAGTTGAGCAGCCGGCTGCCGGGCTTGACGCCGGCGTAATTGACGAGGGCGACGAGCACGAGGGCGCCGACCGCGAAGGGCTTCGGGTCCGCGGCGCCGGCGCCGGAGAGCCGCAGCATGTACTGTGCGAACGTGATCGCCACCGCGGCGAGCCCCCCGCCCTGGATGAGGACGAGCGAGGCCCACCCGAACAGGAATCCGACCACCGGGTGGTAGCCCTCGCGGAGGAAGGCGTACTCTCCGCCGGCCCGCGGGAAGAGCGCGCCGAGCTCGGCGAAAGCGAAGGCGCCCGAGAGCGCGATGACCCCGCCGAACAGCCACGCGGACAGGATCCAGGGGGCGCTCGGCAGCCGCTCGGCCACGAGGTAGGGGTTGATGAAGATGCCCGCGCCGATGATCCCCCCGACGACGACCATCGTCGCGTCGAAGGTCCCGAGGTGGCGACGCAGTGCCGGCACGGCGGGGGGGAGGCTCGTCGCCTAGCGGGCTGCTGAAAAATGGATGCGGGCGTCGTGTCCGGCACTTTGCAACCGGCGCCCGATCCGAAGTTCGGCTGGTTGAGTCGTCATGGCCTGCTTTAGCGGGCGCCCGCAAAGTGCCGGCCACCCTTCGGGGTACGGCGGCGTGGGGCCATCTGCGGCGTCACCGCTCCTCGACGATGCTTCCGCATCGCCGTCGTCGCGCTTCCTTGCATCTGACCCCACGGCGCTCGTAACGCCATCCCACACCCTCTTTCAGCAACCCGCTAGCGCGCCAGCGCGCGGACGGCCATGATCTTCGTGCCGACGAACTTGCCGTTGACGTCGAATTCGAGGCCGAGGCGCAGGGTCCCCACGATCGCGCAGGCGTGGCAGCCATCGCGCAGCGCGTAGTCCACGACGAAGCGCTGGCCGCCGCTTTTCAGGCGCTGCGTAGCCGGAAACGTGGTGCCGAAGCGCCGGCCCGGAAAGATCGTCAGGTTCGGAAATGCCTTCGCGAGCGATGCCCAGGCGGGCGTCGCGGCGAGCGCTTCCCGATCGAGGCGGGAGGCGTCGTCGACGTCCATCATCGGCGGATCGCCGTTGACCAGAAAGCAGAGCTGGTTCTCGTTGGCGCGGTACGGGTATTCGGCCAGGGCCACGTCCACGACGCCCGTGTCGCGGAATTCGCGGAGGTAACCCTGGTCTCCGGTTCGCCGAGCGAACGCGACCGCCGCGGGCGAGGCGCCGGCCTTCTCCATCCGGGCGACGAAACAGGCGCCGAACGCGCCGGCCTTCGCCTTGTCGCAATCCTCGTGCAGCGCCTTGAGGAAGCGCTCGGGAGGCGCCCACACCGCGTCCGGGCCGATTGGCGTGGCGGGCGGCGCGGCGGCCGCCGAGACGATCGCAAAGACGACCGCGGCGAGCGTCGACGTCATCGCGGACGTTTCTATCATCTTTGCGCTCGGCGCCGAACACTCTTAGAATCGAGCTTCGATGCCCGGCGACTTCGTCCACCTTCACCTTCATAGCCAGTACTCACTGCTCGACGGCGCCAACAAGCTGCCCGAGCTCTGCAAGCGCGTGGCCGAACTCGGCATGCCGGCCGTCGCGGTGACCGACCACGGCAACATGTTCGGCGCGTTTCATTTTTTTCACGAGGCGATCCAGCAGGGAATTCGGCCGATCATCGGCGTCGAGGCGTACATCGCGCCCTCCGACCGGCGCAACAAGGAAGCGCAGGCCGCGAGCGAGTCGGGCGAAGGATACGCGTACCACCTCACGATCCTCGCGGCGACGCAGAAGGGGTATCGCAACCTCGTGCGTCTCGTGTCCGAGGCCTATTTGACGGGCTTCTATCACCGTCCCCGGATGGACAAGGAGCTGCTCCGGGAGCACGCCGAGGGCCTCATCGGCCTCTCGGGGTGCCTCAAGGGCGAGGTGGCCGGGGCGCTGTCGCGCGGCAACTACGGCGCCGCGAAGAAGGCGTTTCTGGAGTACCAGGACATCTTCGGCAAGGGCAACTTCTACGTCGAGCTCATGGACCACGGCCTGCCCCAGCAGACGGCGATCGTGCCCGACCTGCTGCGGCTGTCGACGGAGACCGGCGCTCCGGCCGTGGCCACGAACGACAGCCACTACCTCCGGCGCGACGACGCCTTCCCGCACGAGGTGCTGCTGTGCATCGGGATGGGCAAGACGCTCGAGGACGAGCGGCGGATGCGCTTCTACAACGACGAGTTCTACGTCAAGGACCCGGACGAGATGCGCGCGCGGTTCGCGCCCTGGAGCGCCGAGGCGGTCACCAACACCGTCGCCGTCGCCGAGCGGTGCGCGGTCTCCTTCGACACCGACGGGCTCCACCTGCCGACCTTCACCGCGCCTGACGGGCGGCCCCCGGCCGACTACTTCCGCGACCTCGCGCGCGAGGGTCTCGAGCGGCGCCTGACCGAAGACCGGTCGCCCGCGGCGGCTGCGATCCCGCTCGAGAAGTACCGCGAGCGGCTCGAGTACGAGATCGGCGTCATCGAGAAGATGGGCTTTCCCTCGTACTTCCTGATCGTTTCGGACTTCATCCGCCACGCCCGGGAGCAGGGAATCGCCGTCGGACCCGGCCGCGGCAGCGCCGCCGGCTCGATCGTCTCGTGGGCGCTGCGGATCACCGAGATCGATCCGCTGGAGTACGACCTCCTCTTCGAGCGCTTCCTCAATCCCGAGCGCATCTCGATGCCCGACATCGACATCGACTTCTGCCAGGCCCGCCGCGGCGAGGTCATCGAGTACGTCACCCGCAAGTACGGCCGCGAGAACGTGGCGCAGATCGTGACGTTCTCCCAGCTCAAGCCGAAGCTCGCCGTGCGGGACGTGTCCCGCGTGCTTTCCCTCCCGGTCGCGCTCGGGGACCGCATCGCCAAGCTCGTGCCCGACGGGCCGGACGTCAACTTCGAGCGGGCCTTCCGCGAGTCGCCCGGGCTGAAGGAGGCGATGGCCTCGGACGAATCGATCGCGCGCGTCGTCAAGATCGCCGAGCGCCTGGAGGGCCTGTCGCGCCACGCCGGCATCCACGCGGCGGGCGTCGTGATCGCGCCGAAGCCGATCATCGAGTTCCTCCCGCTGTACCGAACGAACAAGGACGAAATAACGACCCAGTTCGACATGACCGCCGTCGAGAAGATGGGCCTGCTCAAGATCGACTTCCTCGGCCTGATCACGCTCGACATTCTCGAGGCGACGGCGGCGGCCGTGAAGGAGAGGCTGGGGGTCACGGTCGACCTCGACCACCTGCCGCTCGACGACGAGCCGACCTTCGAGCTCTTCCGGTCGGGACGGACGGCCTGCGTGTTCCAGTTCGACTCGGGCGGCATGCGCGACCTACTGCGCCGCGCCAAGCCGCGCGTCTTTCCCGACCTCGCGGCGTTGAACGCCCTCTACCGCCCCGGAGCGCTCGACGCCGGCACGGTCGAGGATTACGTGCGGCGCCGCGGCGGCACGCGCGTGACGTATCCGCTGCCGGAGCTCGAGCCAATCCTCTCCGAGACGCTCGGCATCCTCGTGTACCAGGAACAGGTCATGCGCATCGCGCAGGTCGTGGCCGGGTACTCGCTGGCGGAAGCCGACCTGCTGCGCAAGGCCATCGGAAAGAAGAAGCGGGAGATCATGGTCGCCGAGGGCGAGAAGTTTATCCGGCGCTCGGTCGAGCACGGCACGCCCAAGAAAAAGGCGCAGGACCTCTGGACCCTCATCGAGCCGTTCGCCCGCTACGGCTTCAACAAGTCCCACGCGGTCGCCTACGCTCTCGTCGCGTATAAGACGGCCTACCTCAAGGCGCACTACCCGGTGGATTTCCTGGCGGCCAACCTGTCGGCCGAGATCGGCTCGACCGACGGGATCGTCAAGGTGCTCGGCGACTGCCAGGAGTCGGGGATCCCGGTGCTGCCTCCCGACATCAACGAGTCGGGAACGTCCTTCGCGGCGGTGGGATCGGCGATCCGCTTCGGCCTCGCGGCCATCAAGGGTGTCGGGGAGGCGGCCGCGCGCGCGATCCTCGAGGAGCGGCGGCTGCGGCCCTACGCCTCCTTCACGGACTTCGCGCAGCGGCTCGACGCGCGCCTGGTCAACAAGCGCACGCTCGACGCGCTCATCGCCGCGGGCGCCTTCGACTCGCTCGGCAAGAACCGCGCGACCCTGGCCGCCGCGTCCGAAAAGGTTCTCGCCCAGGCCGCCCGCGCGCGCGAGGAGGCCGAGCTCGGCCAGTCGAGCCTGTTCGGCGATGGGGCAGCGGCCGGGGGGCCGCCGGCCGACGAGTTCGCGGACCAGCCCGAGGGGCCGCTCGACGAGCGGCTGAAGGGGGAGAAGGACACGCTCGGCTTCTACGTCACGGGACACCCGCTGGCGCGCTTCTCCGACGAGATCGCGCGCTTCGCGGAGATCCGGGTCGCCGACCTCGCGACCCGCGTCGAGCAGTCGGTGCGCATCGCGGGCGTCCTCGGAAGCCTGAAGAAACAGAAGATCAAGAAGGGCGTCAACGAGGGCAAGACGATGCTGAAGGCCTCGCTCGAGGACACGAGCGGGAGCGTCCCGCTGGCGATCTTCGCGAGCCTCTACGAAAAGGTCCAGGGCTGGGTGCGGGACGACCTGCCGGTCCTGATGACGGCCGTGGTCCGGGAGGCGGGCGGCGCCATCGAGCTCAACGTCCAGGACATCACGCCGCTCGAGGGCATCCGCGAGCGGCGGGCGCGGGAGCTCGCGATCCGCGTCAACCTGGCATTCGCCGACGAGCACGTCCTCGGCCGGCTCCAGGAACGCCTGCGGTCGCATCCGGGCACGACACCGGTCTCGATCCGCCTCGTGCGGCCTGGCGAGTTCGAGGCGACCCTGAAGGCAGCCGACTCGATGCGGATCGCACCGTCGCCCCGCCTGACGAGCGAGATCCAGGCCCTGGCGGGCGAGGGGTCGGTCGAGTACGTCTTCTAGCCAGTCCCTTCCGCGCCTGCCGCGCGCGGCGGCGCCGGTGGTGGCCGCGATCCGGGAGGCCGCCCGCCGCCGGGACGCGCGGGTCTACCTGGTGGGCGGATTCGTGCGCGACCTGCTGCTCGGCCGGCCGATCCGGGACTTCGACGCCGTCGTCGAGGGCGACGGCGCGGGTCTCGCCCGCCTCCTCGCGGCGAGCCTCGGCGGACGGCTCACCGAGCACGCGCGTTTCGCCACGGCTTCGATCGCGCTTCCCGACGGGCGAACGATCGACGTCGCCGCCGCGCGGCGCGAAACCTATCGCCACCCCGGGGCTCTGCCCGACGTCGTGACGGGAGCCTCGCTCGTCGAGGATCTCGCCCGCCGCGATTTCGCCGTCAACGCCATGGCCATGGAGGTGACCGCGCGCCGGTCTCTCGTCGACCCGTTCGGCGGCCGCGCCGATCTCGCCCGTCGCCGGCTGCGCGTGCTCCACGGCCGATCCTTCCTCGACGACCCGACGCGGGCGCTGCGCGGCGTCCGCTACGAGACGCGCCTCGGGTTCCTCCTCGAGGGCGGCACCCGCGCGGCGCTCCGCGCGGCCCTGGAAGAAGGCGCGATGGATCGCGTGTCGGGGGCGCGCGTTCGGACCGAGCTCGAACGGATCTTCGCGGAGCCGGCGCCGCCCCGGAGCGTCGCGCGCCTGCGCGCCCTCGGCCTTGCCGGAGCGATCGCGCCCGCGCTGGGCGCGGCCGCCGATCCCGTGCGCCGCCTGGGGCTCGTCGCCGCCCTCTCCGCGTCGGCATCGTTCTCGCCCGCGCCGGACTGGCTCTGCTACCTTCTCTCCTGGATGTCCGGGGCGAGCGCGACCGAGCACGGCCAGGTTGCCGACCGCCTGGCCCTCGCCGGGGCCGCGGCGAAGAGCCTGCGGCGGTGGGCGGCGACGCTCGCGCGCGTGGGAGCGGGACTGGCGGCGCTTGCCCCTTCCGAGCTCGTGCGCCGGGCGAGCGGCCTTTCTCCGAACGAGATCGTCGCCGCGGCGTCACGGCTCCCGGCGCGCGACCGGGCGGCGCTGCTCGCCGCCGGCGATCCGTCGAAGGCGCCGGCGCTCTCGATCGGCGGCGCGGACCTGCTCGCCGCGGGCGTGCCCGCCGGGCGCGCGATCGGCGCCGCGCTCGCGCGGACGCGGGCGGCCCGCGAAGACGGGCGGATCGGCCCGGAGCAGGAGCTCGAGTTCGCCCTGCGCGTTGCCCGCGGGGATGCTTCGTGAACGCCGCGGCGGTCCTTGCGGCGGCCCTCGCCGTCACGCCCACGCCGACCCCGGAGCCGCCGCGCGGGCCGACCTTCTGCGCCGAGTGGATCCGCCAGTCGACCGAGGGCTACGACCGGCTGACGCTCTTCCGCGACCGCACGCTCGTCTGGAAGACGCATCGCGGCGGGAAGGACAACGTGAGGCGCCAGGAGCTCGACGCCGCCGAGACGCAGTTCTTCTGCGACTTCTTCGCGCGGCCGGACTTCTGGTCGCTGCCCGACGACATGCGGACCGGTCTCGCGGGCGAGCTCGCGGGGGAGTCGGCGGTGACCCTCGCGCGCCCCGACGGGAGCCGCAAGCGCATCCGGTTCGACGATCTCTCGCCGGGGACGTTTACGTCCTCGTCGCTGCTCTCGGCGCTCGAAGGGCTCAAGGGGCTTTTTCTCTCTCCGCTTGCCTCGCCCTCGCGCTACCTGCCGGATCTGCTGCCGCCCGGCACGCTGTTGCGGCGCTTCGACGGTCATGTGTTCCGTGTGGCCCATCTGGAAAAGGCGACGGGATACGTCGAGATCGAGGGCGTCAACGAACCCTACTCGCAGTGGATCAAGATCGAGGAGCTGCGCTACCAGTTTGCTCCCCCCGAGCCGCCGCGGTGAGCGGGAGTCCGGGCCGGCCGGGCGGCGTGCGCGTCCTGGCGGGGCGGTGGAAGGGCCGGCGCCTCGACGCTCCGGCCTCCGCGCGTCCGACGTCGGGTCGGGCGCGCCAGGCGCTCTTCAACATCCTCGCCGAGCGGGTTCGCGGGGCCCGCGTGCTCGACCTCTATGCCGGCAGCGGGGCGGTCGGCATCGAGGCGGTGTCGCGGGGCGCCGCGAGCGCGGTTCTCGTCGAGCGCGACACGGCGCCGCTTCTTCGAGCGGTCGCCCGGCTCGGCCCCCCGTCCGGCGAGCTCGTCGTGGAGCCGGGCCCGGTTTCCCGCGCGATCGACGGCTTCGTGCGCCGGGGCGAGCGCTTCGACATCGTGTTCGCCGATCCGCCCTACGGCGCAGCACCGGCGTCGGACGGCCTCGACAGGGCAGGGGAAATCCTCGCCCCGGCAGGGGTCTTTATCCTGCAGCAGGACGCGGGAACGTCCGACCGACGGTTGCCCGGGCTCGCCCCGGCCGGCCGCCGAGAGTACGGGCGTAACGTCTTCCTTTTCTTCGGGATGCTTTGACGGGCGCCGCCCCGAAATGCTAGGCTTCGCCGTTTCGAGCGAAGCCGCATTCCACTTCGAAGGAGTCATTCCATGCTCCAGACCGGCAGGCACTTCTTTACCTCCGAGTCGGTGACCGAGGGCCACCCCGACAAGATCGCCGACCAGATCTCCGACGCCGTCCTCGACGCCGTGCTGCGCGACGACCCGATGGGGCGCGTCGCCTGCGAAACGCTCGTGACGACCGGGCTCGCGTTCATCGCGGGCGAGATCTCGACGAAGACCTACGTGGACCTGCCCTCGATCGTCCGCCAGACGATCAAGGAGATCGGCTACACGCGGGCGAAGTTCGGGTTCGACTACGAGACCTGCGCCGTGATCAACGCGATCGACCCGCAGTCGGCGGACATCGCCCAGGGCGTCGACACCGGCGGGGCCGGCGACCAGGGCATGATGTTCGGCTACGCGGTCCGCGAGACCGAAGAGCTGATGCCCCTGCCGCTGACGCTCGCGCACCGCCTCGTCCAGCGCCTCTCGGAGACCCGGCGCAAGGGCGAGCTCGACTTCCTGCGGCCCGACGGCAAGTCCCAGGTGACCGTGGAGTACGAGGGCTCGCGGGCCCTGCGGGTCGAGACCGTCGTCGTCTCGACGCAGCACGCGGAGGCGATCAAGCACGCGCCGCTCAAGGAAGCCATCATCGAAGAGGTCATCAAGCCCGTGATTCCCGCGGCGCTCCTGACGCCCGAGACCAAGTTCCACATCAACCCGACCGGGCGCTTCGTCATCGGCGGGCCGCAGGGCGACACGGGCCTGACGGGCCGCAAGATCATCGTGGACACCTACGGCGGCAGCGCCCCGCACGGCGGCGGCGCGTTTTCGGGCAAGGACCCCACGAAGGTGGACCGGTCCGCCGCCTACATGGCGCGCTACGTGGCCAAGAACATCGTGGCGGCGGGCCTGGCCGAGAGGGCCCTGATCCAGCTCGCCTACGCGATCGGCGTGGCGGACCCGGTCTCGGTCCACGTCGAGACCTTCGGCACGGGCAAGCTTCCCGAGAGCCGAATCGTGTCCGCTGATCCGCGAGCACTTCTCGCTGACGCCCAAGGGAATCATCGAGACGCTGAACCTGCGGCGGCCGATCTACAAGGCCACGGCGGCCTTCGGCCACTTCGGCCGGCGCCTGCCGGAATTCACCTGGGAAAAAACGGACCGCGCGGAGGCGCTCGCCAAGGCGGCCGGCGTCGAAGTGGCCGCGCCGGTGGGAGGATGACGATGTCGACGGTGGTTTCCACGGGGACGAAGCACGACGTCAAGGACCTCGCCCTCGCGGCGAGGGGCAAGACGCGCATCGAGTGGGCGGACGCGAGCATGCCGGTCCTGCGGCAGATCCGCGAGCGCTTCGAGAAGGAGAAGCCGCTCAAGGGCGTGCGCCTCTCGGCCTGCCTCCACGTGACGAGCGAGACGGCGAACCTCGCGCGCACGCTGGCCGCCGGGGGAGCCGACCTCGTGCTCTGCGCCTCCAATCCGCTCTCGACGCAGGACGAGGTCGCGGCCTCCCTCGTCGCGGACTACGGCGTGGCCGTGTACGCGATCAAGGGCGAGGACCACGCCACCTACTACGACCACATCCGCGCGGCGCTCGCGCACGGGCCCCACATGACGATGGACGACGGGGCGGACCTCGTCTCCTCGCTGCTCTTCCTGGCCCTCGGCCGCGACGCCGAGGTGGACCCGGTGGTGCGCCAGTGGGCCAAGGGCCTCTCGCCGGCCGCGCGGCAGGCGCTGTTCGACGGCATCCTCGGCGGGACCGAGGAGACGACGACCGGCGTGATCCGCCTCAAGGCCATGGAAAAGGCGGGCGTGCTCAAGTTCCCCGTCGTCGCCGTCAACGAGGCGAAGACCAAGCACTTCTTCGACAACCGGTACGGGACCGGCCAGTCCACGCTGGACGGGGTGATCCGCGCGACGAACCTCCTCGTCGCGGGCCTGAACGTCGTCGTCGCGGGCTACGGCTGGTGCGGCCGCGGCGTGGCGATGCGGGCCCGCGGGCTCGGCGCCCAGGTGGTCGTGACGGAGCTCGACCCGACCAAGGCGATCGAGGCCGCCCTCGACGGATTCCGCGTCATGACGATGGCGGACGCGGCGCCGATCGGCGACATCTTCATCACGGTCACGGGCAACAAGGGCGTGCTGCGCGACGAGCACTTCCGTGCCATGAAGAACGGCGCGGTCATCTGCAACTCGGGCCACTTCAACGTCGAGATCGACATCCCGGCCCTCGAGAAGCTGGCGGTGTCGCGCCGGCCCATCCGCGACAGCGTGGAGGAGTTCGTCATGAGGGACGGGCGGCGGATCCACCTGCTCGCCGACGGGCGCCTGATCAACCTGGCCGCGGCCGAGGGACACCCGGCCTCGGTGATGGACATGTCCTTCGCCAACCAGGCGCTGGCCGCCGAGTTCATGGTCAAGAACCACGCGACGCTCGAGAAGAAGGTCTACCCGGTCCCCGAGGACATCGACCGGGAGATCGCGCGGCTCAAGCTCGCGTCCATGGGCGTCACGATCGACACGCCCACGCCGGAGCAGCAGAAGTACATGACCTCGTGGGAAGAGGGGACCTAGGCTCCCTCTTTCAGGTCCGCGTCCGCAGGAAGAAGTAGGCTCCGGCCAGGCCGAAGAGAATGTCGGGCGCCCAGGCCGCCAGGGTCGGCGGCAGGGCGCCGGCCTCTCCGAGCTTCGCCGAGAAGGCCGTCGCGATCAGCGCGAGGATGCCGAGAAAGAGGCCGAGGCCGATTCCGGCGAGCGCGCCGCGCCTCCCGACCCGGAAGGCGAAGGGCGCCGCGAGAAGGGCCATCACCGGGATCATGGATGGCTGCGCGATCTTCGACTGCAGCGCGGTCTCGAGGCCGGAGGTGGCGTAGCCGCCGGCGCGCAGGCGCCGCGTGAGGCGCTCGAGCTCGCGGAAACGCATCTCCTCCGGCCGGCGGCGCACCGCGGCCAGGGCGCGCGGCGGGTCGCCCGGGACCTTCTGCTCGAGAAAGGCCCGGTAGGGGAGAACCCCGGGGCCCTTGCCGAACTCGCGCTCCCATCCCTGGTGGAGCTGCCAGTCGTTTCCGGTCCACGTGGCCTCGTGGGCCGTGGCGCGCCCGATCAGACGGAACTGGGGATCGAAGCGGAAGATCGAGACGCCGAAGAGGCGGTTGCTCGAGACGTCGGCCTCCTCGCGGTGCCAGATCTCGCCGTCGGCGGAGAGGTACCAGTTGCGCTCGGCCGGGCCGCGGATCCCGGCGTCGGGGGGTCGGCCGTAGATCTCGTTGCGGAAGCGCTCCTGCCGCTGCTCGGCGAAGGGCAGCACGTACTCGCCGACGGCGAAGGCGAGCAGCGCTCCGGCCGCCCCGGCCACGATCACGGGCAGGCAGAGGCGCAGGAGCGATACGCCCGAGGCCCGGAAGGCCGTGTCCTCGTTGTTCTTGGACAGGACGCCGAGCCCCGACAGTGTCGCCAGCAGCACGGCGAAGGGCGCGATCTGGAGGGTCATCGACAGGAGGAAGTACCGGTAGTAGCCGAAGATCGCCGCGGTCGAGGGATGGTGGCGGGCCACCTCGTCGAGCTTGTCGGCGTAGTCCACGACGAGCGAGATCAGCACGGCGGAGGCGAGCACGAGCCCGAGCGCCGACAGGAAGCGCCCGAGCACGTACCGGTCGACGAGCGACAGGGGGCGCCAGGAGGACGGGGGCGCGAAGCGCTGCGTGAGGCGGGCACGGCGGCCCGCGACCGCGGCGGCGGCCGGCGCGGCCGACTCCGTGAGAGGGCGGGGCGCGGCCCGGGCCCGCCGTTCGGCGGGGAAGAGCGTCGCGGCCACGCCGATGAGGACCAGGGCCGCGTTGGGCAGCCACATGGCGAGGGCGGGCGCCATGCGCCCTTCGGAAGCCCAGGTCTCGCCGCTCGACAGCAGGACGTAGTAGCCGACCAGGATCAGCAGGGAGATCGCGAATCCGCCGCCGCGTCCTCCGCGGCGCAGCGTCTGCGCCAGGGGGACTCCGACCAGCGCGAAGGCGAAGCAGGCGAAGGGGATGGCGAGCTTCTTGTGGAACTCGACGAGGGCCACCCGCCGGTTGGGGTCCGTCGCGGGCAGGCGGCGGCTCGACTGCCAGAGCTCGGTCAGGGAGCGAGCGCGGATGCCTTTCTCGGTCGTCACCCGCGTGCCGGGGCTGTTCGGGGCCTGGCCCGCCAGCAGGAGCCGCTGCACGTCGTTCTGCGTCGTCCGGTAGCGCGTGGGTTCGTTCGGGTCCACCTCGTGGACGGTCGATCCGAAGAGCTCGAGCCACAGGCGGTCGTCCTCGAGAGCGAGGCCGCCGCGGCGGGCCACGATGATCCGGTTCGGAGGCTCGCCCTCGTCGCCGAGCTTCAGGAACACCCCCTCGAACGAGCGGCCGTCGGGCGCCACGCGGTCGAAGAAGAGGGTGATTCCCGGCCGGGGCTCCCGGAAGGTTCGCGGCGCCACGACGTTGACGATGGACGTCGCCGCGACGCGAGCCATGGAACGCTCGAGGAGGGCGTTGGTCCGGGGAAGGATCCCGTTGTAGACGAGCAGGACCAGACCGGAGACGGCGGCCGCGGCCCCGAGCGCCGGCCGGTAGACGGCGGAGGGGCCCAGCCCGCACGCCCGCATCGCCGTGACCTCGGAGTCCGCCGCGAGGCGGCCGACGCCGATCAGCACGCCGAGGAGGAAGGCCATCGGGAGCGTGAGGACGAGGATCCAGGGGACGGACAGTCCCACCAGCTGCGCGACCTCGAGAAAGGACGCGCTGCGGCGGACGGCGAAGTCCGCCAGGAAGAGGATTGTGCGGATCAGCAGGACGAAGGTGTAGGCGACAAGGCCGAGCAGGAACGGGGGCCAGATCTCCCGGAGGACGGAGCGAGAAACCAGGCGCATCGACTTCGGATAGTGCAGACAGGGGCCGCACAAGTAAAGCCCGTCCCGGCGGATCGGCCCGAATATGCTATTTTACATAATATATCTTATCGGACACTGCGAGTGGGACCCGGACCTCAACTCTACGATCCTCCCGAACTCCCTGAATCCCATCCTGCGGTACAGACCGACCCCCTGCTCGGCGGCCTGCAGCACCGCCGTGCGCGCACCCCCGGCCCTCGCGTCTTCGAGCGCGGCAGCGAGGATCTCCGTGGCGAATCCCTGGCGTCTCGCCGCACGCCGGGTCGTGACGTTGTAGATCCCGGCGACTCCCCGAACGACCGTAGCCTCGACCGCGGCGACCGCGTACCCGTCTCGCCTTCCGACGAAGAATCGCTGCGGCGCCTCCGGGCGAAGCAGCGCGGAAGCGGCCGCCTCGTAGAACCGGGTCACGTCGGGATCCGCGGGATCCCAGTTCTCGGCCTGGAGCCGGGCGAACTCGCGAAGCGACTCCAGGGGCCTAACGCGCTCGATCTCGAGGCGGCCGTCCCGGCAAGCCGCAGGTGCTCCCGCCCGGATGTCGAGCGCCATGGCCAGCTCCGACTCGGACCTCTCGAGTCCGAGGGCTTCGAGAAGCGTCGCCAGCTCCGGAGGCCTGTCGCCCGGGGCGACCCACCAGGAGAAAGGGCGTCCGACTTCCGCGAAGTACCCGATCGCGTCCGCCGCCCTCCCGGCGATCTCGCCCGCCTCGAGTCGCGCGCCGCAGACGATGTTGAAGGTGTCGCACGACAGTCCCGAGTCGACGCGCATGAGACTGGCGTCGGCTTCGACGCTCATCCCGGCGACTTGCCGGGCTGCCCACGATGCGTGCTCGACGAAGTTCGCGGTCGCGACCTCGGCGAGCTCCGCGGGAGACAAGACCGGATCCCGGCGTCGAGGGCGCGGAGGCTCAGCCGCGCTTGCCGAGGGCGAGGTGTCCGGATTCGAGCTGGCGAAGGACCTGCTTCAAGGCGTCGATCAGCTCTTCCTTCTGGACCCGGGACTTCTGGAACGAGATGTTGATCTTGTACGGGCCGTCCTTCGGCTTGTAGACGAAGTTGAATGCGCGCGGCTTCGACTTGCCCGAGGCGCCGACTTTCTTCTGCTCCCGGAGATCGTCGCGCGTCGAGCCTCTCGCGACCTGTGCGATCGCCTCCTCCATTTTGTCTTCGTCGTCGAGCCGCGCGATCTCGAGCAGCACCGATCTCGCGTCGATGTCGGCGCGCCGACATTTCTCGCGGAGCCGCTCCGGAATCTGGAGCAGCGACATCGCCTCGGTGATCGACACGCGCGACTTTCCGATCGTCGCCGCGATCTGCTGCTGCGTGTAACCGTGCCCCTCGGCGAGCGACGAGTAGCCCATCGCCTCCTCGAAGGGATGGAGGTCGCGCCGATGGAGGTTCTCGATCAGGGCGATCTCCATCACCTCGTTGTCGGGAACGTCGAGCTCGATGCACGGCACCTCGGCGAGCCCCGCTTCGAGTGCCGCCCGGAAGCGGCGCTCCCCCGCGATGATCCGGAACCTGCCGTCGGGAAGGGGCCGCACCAGAAGCGGTTCGAGGATGCCCTTCGACTCGATCGAGAGCTTGAGCTCCTCGAGGTCGCCCACGCTGCGGCGCGGCTGGTCGGGGTTCGTCTCGATCTCCTCGATGGGGATCTGCCGCCCGAGCGAAGGGCCGAATCGCTCGGACAGCGAATCCACGAAATGCGAATCGTGACGCATGTGGGACTCGCTCGGAAGGCCGCGACGCTTAGACACGGGAAAGTACCTCCTCGGACAGAGAGTAGTACTCGGCAGCGCCGCTCGACCGCGGCGCGAAGGTGAAGATGGACTCCTGGTGCGCCGGGCTTTCCTCCAGCCGCACACTCTTGGAGATCGTGGTCTTGAAGATCTTCTTTCCGAAGACCCCCGAGATCTGCTTGTAGACGTCCTTCCCGAGGACGGTCCGCTTGTCGTGGAGCGTGATGACGACCCCCAGGATCTGCAGGTTCGGGTTGGGCCGGGCCTTGATCTTGTCGATCGTCTCGAGCAGGTCGTCGGTGCCCTCGAGGGCGAAGTAGGAGGACTGGATCGGGATCAGGATGTGGGTGGAGGCCACCATGGCGTTGACCGTGATCATCCCGAGGGTCGGAGGCGTGTCGATGAGGACGGCGTCGTAGGCGCGCCGCACGGCGTCGATCTTGTCGCGCATCCGGAAGTGGCCGTCGATCTCCCCCATCAGCTTCGACTCGAGCTTGGCGAGCGAGATCCGGGCCGGGGCGATGTCGAGGTGCTTCAACCCCGACGGCCGGATGATGTCCTTCAGCTTGGTCTCGGGATCCGTGAGCACGTCGAACATGGACTTCTCGACCGTCCGCCGGTCGATGTAGGACATGGTGCTGTTGGATTGCGGGTCGAGGTCGATCAGGAGGGTCTTCATGCCCTTCTGCGCCATGGCCGCCGCGAGGTTGATGGCGGTCGTGGTCTTTCCGACGCCGCCCTTCTGATTGGTGATGGAGATGATCACGATCCCGAGTATAGCCGCCGCGAGCGGGAGAGTTACATTCGATACTTTCCGAGCTCGTCCGGGCTGGCTTCCTCGAGAAGCTTGCGCAGGCGATCCGGGTCCTGGTCCCCTTCCGCGCGAAGGCTGCGGCTGCGTTCGAGGACTTCCTCCTCGACGAAGATCTCGGCGTGCGAGCGCAGCGCCAGGGCGATCGCGTCGCTCGGCCGGCTGTCGATCGAGAGGTGGGCGTCGTTGCGGGCGAGGTGGATGCGGGCGAAGAACGTGTTCTCGCGCAGATCGTTGATGACCACCCGCTCCACCCGGGCGTCGAGTTCCGCCAGGAGGTTTCGCAGAAGGTCGTGCGTCATGGGGCGGGGGGTCGTGACCTTCTCCATCTCGAGGGCGATGGCGTTGGCCTCGAAGACGCCGACCCAGATGGGCAGGAAGAGACCCTTTTCGGTGTCGCGCAGGATCACGACGGGCATGTTAGAGACCGGGTCCATGAGGAGGCCCTTGATTTCCATCTTGATCATGCCCTCACCCTCCTTCCCCGTTACGCCGACAGCCTCGCCATGAGCGAATTCGGCAGGCCGCGCACGACGCGCACGCGGGCATAGGCCCCCGGCCGGAGCGACGCCCGTCCCTCCACGTGGATGATGCGGTTGCAGGAGGTCCGGCCCTTGCTCTGCCCGCGCCGGTCCTCGCCTTCGACGAGGATCTCGAACTCCCGGCCCACCAGGCCCTCGTTGATCTCCCGCTGCAGCACGGCCTGGAGGTCGAGCAGGCGCGCGAGGCGATCGACGGCGACCTCCTCGTCGACCTCCGTCTCGCTGCCCCACCGCGCCGCCGCGGTCCCGGGGCGCGGCGAGTAGCGGAATCCGAAGAGGCTGCCGAAACGGACCTCCCGCACGAGGGACAGCGTCTGCTGGAAATCCTCCTCGGTCTCCCCGGGAAAGCCGACGATGAAGTCCGACGACAGCGAGACGTCCGGGACCCGGGCGCGAATCTTCTCCACGGTCGCGAGGTAGTCCGCGGCACCGTAGCGCCGCTTCATCTTCCGCAAGACGCGATCGGAGCCCGACTGGGCGGGCAGGTGGAGGTAGGGGGCGATCTTTCCACCCCTGGCCAGGGCGTCCACCAGGTCCTCGTCCACGAGGCCGGGATGCGACGTCAGGAAGCGCAGCCTCCGGATGCCCTCGATCCCGGCCGCGCGCCGCAGGAGCTCGCCCAGGCCGAAGCCCTCTGCCGGATCCCTGTAGGCGTTGACGGTCTGGCCGAGGAGCGTGACCTCCGTGAAGCCGAGAGATGCGATGTGCGAGATCTCCGCGAGCACCTCGTCGGACCGGCGGCTGCGCTCGCGCCCGCGCGTAAACGGCACGATGCAGAAAGTGCAGAACTGGTCGCAGCCCTCGATGACCGTCACGTAGGCCTGGAACGCGGAGCCCCGCGCGATCTGCCGGAACTGGTAAACCGGATCCTCGACGGGCAGGTCGAGCTCGAGGGCCTGCCGCCTGTCGCGCCTCGCCGCGTCCACGAGGGCGCCGATATTTTCGACCTGCCCGGTGCCGGCCACGAAGTCCACCCAGGGCGCGCGCTCGAGGATCTCCTCGCCCGAGACCTGGGCGACGCAGCCGGTGACCCCGACGACGAGGTTCGGATCCGCCTGCTTGCGCCGCGCGAGCACGCCGAGCTCGCTGAAGACCTTGGCCTCCGCCTTCTCGCGAACGGAGCACGTGTTCAGCAGCACCACGCCCGGCTGCTCGTCCTCCCCGGCCACGCGCAGGCCCTGGGCCTCGAGCTGGCCGGCCATGCGCTGGCCGTCCAGGACGTTCATCTGGCAGCCCCACGTCTCCACGCGGTACGAGGGAAGGCCGGCCGGCGCGCGCGAGCTCATTCGCGAATCCATCCCGGCAGCGCCCCCGCCTTGCGGGCCTTCTCCGGCAGGTCCGCGAGGTCCGCCTCGGCGGCAACGAGCTCGCGCCTGGCGTCCTCGAGCTCGCTCTTCGAGTGGTCCCACGAGGGCTTGATGACCCGGTCGCGGTACTGGCCGTCGTCCCACGCGTAGAAGTCGTTCTCGAGCTTCTTCGTGGCCGCTTCGAGCTCGGCCACCCTCGCCTTGTCGTCGGCGACGCGCTTGCGCGCGCGGGCGGCCGTCTCCTTCCACTGCGCCTCGGATCCGGGAGCGGCCGCGACCTCGACCGCCGCGTCGGCGCCCGCGGCCCCGGTCCCCGGGGTTGCCGCCGCGACCGGCGCGGAAGCCGCGGCCGGCGGCCGCACCGGAGTCGGGGGCGACTTGCTCGTGGTCATGCGCCCCTTGTCTGTCCCCTTCACGAGGGCGTGGTTGTCGATTTTCAGGCTGCCGCTCGCGCCCGGGGGCGGGACCTCGCGGCCCTGCTGCGCGGCATGCACCACGTCCGCCATGGTCTGCCCGCCCTCCTGCGGAGAGGGCGTTGGGGGCGGCGTGGCCCTCGGCTTGCCGAAACCACCTGAGAGCCTCGGGACTGGTGTCGGGGTTCGGGAGGGGGTCTGCGCCACGGAGAGGCCGGGAAACGCGAGCGCTCCGGCGAGGCAGACCGCCGGGAGCCGCCAATCCGAGATCCGGCCCCCGATCCTCATGGCTCGGTCGTGCCCTGCCTTCCGTACGCGTCCTCGAGGCGGACGACGTCGTCGAGCTCCGGGGAGGAAACCTCGAGGATCACAGAGCGCTCGTCGGCCCGCATGCGGTGCTTGATCCGCGGACGGATCCGGTACGTGTCCCCTGGTCCGAGAACCCTTTCCCGCATCGCCCCGTCCTCCTCCACCAGCAGCCGCACGCGCCCCTCCAGGACGTGGATCGTCTCGTCCTTCTTCTCATGGTACTGCAGCGACAGGCTGTGGCCGGCGTCGAGGTGCAGGAGTTTTCCGGCGTAGCGCTCGGTCTCGGCGAAGATCTCCTCGCGGCCCCAGGGTTTCCGGACGGTCCTCATGCGTCGCCTCCGAAGATGCGTTCGACCTCGGCGGCTTCCGAGGCCTCGAGGGCGCGTTCGGCCAGGCCGCGGGCGCGCGCCGCGTCGATCGTCGAGATGTGCTCCTTGAGTCCGGGAATCGACACCGGCGTCACGGACAGATCCGTGATGCCGAGGCCGATCAGGACCGAGGCGCCGAGCGGATCCCCGGCGAGCTCGCCGCACACCGCCACGGGCCGCTGGAAGGCGCGGCCTGCGGATACGACGTACTGGATCAGGCGCAGGATCGCCGGGTGGAGCGGCCGATAGAGCGACGAGACGTCGGGGTCGGCGCGGTCCACGGCGAGGCTGTACTGCGCCAGGTCGTTGGTGCCGATCGAGAAGAAGTCGGCCTCCCGCGCCAGGCGGTCGGCGAGCAGCGCCGCCGAGGGAACCTCGACCATCACGCCGAGGGGCGGGAGTTGCTTCAAACGGGTGCGCGCCGCGGCGGCCTCGAGCAGCCGGCGCGCCGCCTGGACCTCGGACAGCGAGCTCACCATGGGAAGCAGGATCTTCAGCTCGCCCCGGCGGGCCGCCAGGCAGAGCGCGGTCAGCTGCTCCGAGAAGAGCTCCGGGTTGGCGAGGCAGTACCGGATGCCGCGCAGCCCGAGCGCGGGGTTCTCGCCGGGGGCGGGACCTATCCCCTTCTCTCCCCCGAGGTCGTACGTGCGCACCACCACCGGATGCGGCGCCGCAGCGGCCAGCAGCGTCTCGTAGGCCTCGCGCTGCTCCTCGACGCCCGGCGACCGGGGAAGCGCCCGCAGGTACAGGAACTCGGAGCGGAAGAGGCCCACCCCCTCGGCCGAGAAGCGTTCGAGGGCCGCTGTCTCCTCGGGCAGCTCGAGGTTCGCCCGGACGGCGATCGCCAGGCCGTCGGCCGTCGCCGCGGCCTTCGCCGCCCGTCCGCGAAGACGCCGGCTGCGCTCGCGCGCCTCGCGCACCCGCGCCAGCCCGCGGCGCAGCCGTTCGCGCGTGGGATGGATGTCGACGAGCCCCCGGTCGCCGTCCACGAGGATCGCCCGCTCCGGCGACACGGACTCGCAGAGACCCGGGATCCCGACGACCGCGGGGAGGCCGAAGGAGCGCGCGATGATCGAGGCGTGCGAGGTCGGACCGCCCCGCTCGAGCGCGAGCGCGCGGACGCGCCGCGGGTCGAGCCGCGAGGCGTCGACCGGCGACAGCTCGTCGGCGACGAGGATGGATCCGCGCGGCAGCTCGCCCGGTCCCGGGCGGACGCCGTCGGTCAGGTGAGCCGAGATCTCCCGTCCGACGTCGGCGATGTCCGTCTCCCGTTCGCGCATCGCGGCCGAGTCGGCGGCCGCCAGGCGCGCCTGCAGCTCCCGCGTGACCTCGGCCAGCGCCCACTCGGCGTTGACCCGCTCGCGCCGGATGCGCTCGACGATGGCCCCGATGTACGTCTCGTCGGCGGCGATGAGGCTGTGGGCTTCCAGGATCGCGGCGAGCTCCGAGCCCATGTCTCCCTTCGGCTCGCCGGCGTGGCGGACGAGGTCCTCCGCGGCGCGCGCCGCGGCGCGGCGCAGGCGGCGCTCCTCCCGCTCGAGCTCCTCGGGCGCGACCGCGCGCCGGAAGGCCGGCATGCGGCCGAACCGGATGATCACGGCGCGGCCGACGGCGACGCCGGGCGAGACGGGGAGGCCCTGGAGCATCTGTGATCTGTGATCGGTGATTTGTGATCAGCTCACCAATCACAAATCTCCGATCACCAACGTCCTTTCACTCTTCCTCGTCGAAGCTGCGGGCGATCAGGTCTTCGACGGCCGCAAACGCGTCCCTCTCGTCGTCGCCCGAGACCGCCAGCGTGATTTGCGTGCCCTGCGAGGCGGCGAGCAGGAGGATCCCGAGGATGCTCTTGCCGTCCACTTCCTCGCCGTTCTTGCGGATCTTGACCTCGGAGCGGAAGCGGCTGGCCGTCTGGACGAACTTGGCCGCCGCCCGGGCGTGGAGGCCCAGGCGGTTGCGGATCGCGAGCTCCCGTTCGATCACGATTCCTGCTTCTCCCCGACGGCCGCCGGGGTCGCCTCTTCGGCGAGCAGGTCCGAGGCCACGTAGATGGACCGCTGCCCCCGGTCCTTGGCGACGTGGGCCACCTCGGTGACGGGGCGCCCGCTGCGCTGCAGGGAGGCGCACTTCAGGACCATCGGGAGATTGACGCCCGTCACGATCTCGACCCGGTCCTTGCGCAGGAAAGGAAGCGTGAGGTTCGTGGGGGTGCCCCCGAACATGTCCGTGAGGATGACCGCCCCGTCCCCCTCGTCGGCCAGCGCGAGACCGCGCCGGATCTTCTCCCGGGCGTCCTCACCGGTCTCCGACCACTCCAGGGCCACGGCCACGATGCGCTCGAGGCCGGGCTGGATGGTCAGGGCGGCCGCCCGCAGCTCTTCCGCGAGCCTGCCGTGCGTGACGAGCAGAATCCCAATCATGCGAAGCCGGGATTATCTCATTCGCGGGTGACGTCGCGGTGCGAGACGCGGACGGGGTACCCGCGGTCGTGGAGCATCCGGGCCAGCTGCTCGGCCACGTACACCGAGCGGTGCTTTCCCCCGGTGCAGCCGATTCCGATCGAAACGTAGGTCTTGCCCTCCCGGTTGAAGCGCGGCAGGAGGTAGTCGAGAAACCCGGCAAGGCGGTCGAGGAAGGGCCCCGTTTCCGGGTCGCTCTCGATGTACGCGGCCACGGCCGGGTCCATGCCCGTCTTTCCCTTGAGCTCCGGAACGAAGTGCGGGTTCGCCAGGAAGCGCACGTCGAAGAGCAGGTCCACGTCGTGGGGCGTCCCGAACTTGTAGCCGAAGGACGTCGCCGAGATGACCATCCGGGTCCCCTCGGGGTCCCCGACGAACGTCTTCTGCATGAAGGATCGCAGGTCGTGCACGGTCATGGCCGAGGTGTCCACGACGACGTCGGCGACGGCCCGGACTTCCTCGAGCATGGCGCGCTCGCGACGCAGGGCCTCGAGCAGGGACATCTTCCCGGCGAGCGGGTGGGGCCGCCGCGTTTCCGAGAAACGGCGGATCAGCGATTCCTCGGACGCGTCGAGAAAGAGCAGCCGCGTGCCCGGCACCCGGGCGCGCAGACGCCCCAGGATCTCCGGAAAGCGGACCGCGAAGTCGGGATTGCGGACGTCGAGGATGATGCCGACGCGCTTGGCCGAGATCTGCCCGAGCAGCGGCTCGACGAGCTCGAGGGGCAGATTGTCCACGCAGAAGTAGCCCATGTCCTCGAGGCACTTGTTCACGTAGCTCTTGCCCGAGCCGGACAGGCCCGTGACGACGACGAGGCTCTCGGGGACGGCCGGGGACGGCGCGCCGGCGGCGCTCACTTCCACCGCTCTGCCTCCCCCGAGTTCTTGGCGATCTCCTCGTCGACGCGGCGGGCGAACTCCTTCGCGGCGTCGTAGCCCTGGCTCTTCAGGAGCTCGTTGCGCGCGGCGATCTCGATCAGCAGGGCGAGGTTGCGGCCCGAGGCCACGGGCAACCGCAACAGGGGCCGCTCGCGCTCGAGGATCGAGTAGCTCTCGCCGTCGAGCCCGAGCCGATCGTACTTCTTGGTGGGGTCCCAGCGCTGCAGCTCGATGACGAGCTCGATGGATTTCGACGCGCGCACGGCGGAGACGCCGAAGAGGTGCTTGATGTTGATGATCCCGATGCCCCGCAGCTCCATGTGGTACCGGATCATCTCGGCCGCGCGGCCGACGAGGGCGCCGCTCGGGTAGCGCCGGATCTCGACCGCGTCGTCGGCGACCAGGCGGTGGCCGCGGTGGACCAGGTCGAGGGCGCACTCGCTCTTGCCGATCCCCGACTCGCCGAGCAGCAGCACGCCCATCCCGTAGACGTCCACCAGCACGCCGTGGAGCATCGTCGAGGGCGCGAGCTCGTCCTCGAGGACGCGGGTGATCGACTGGATCACGACCGAAGTCGTCTTGTCCGAGACGAGCAGAGGAATCTCGAGGCGGCGGCACTCGCGCACGATGTCCTCGGGCGGCTTCTGGCCCTTGGTGATCACGAACGCCGCCACCGGGAGGACGCAGATCGCCTCGATCCGCTCCCGGCGCACGTCGGCCGGCATCGTGTCGAGGTAGTTGAGCTCGCTCTCGCCGAGGATCTGGATCCGGCCGGGCTTGATGTACGGAATGAAGCCGGCCAGGGCGAGGCCCGGCCGCTGGATGCGCCCCCAGGAGATCGCGCGGTTGAAGCCGGACTCCCCCGTGACGACACGCATTTCGAGATCCGCGAGCGAGGGGCCGCGCAGGATCTCGGCCGTCAGGGCGGGCGTCGGCTTGGGCACGGTTCTCCCGTTCATGAGACCGCCGGTCCGCCTTCGGCGCCGCGCAGCACCTCGAGCATCTCGGCGGCGGAGCGCGCCGCCCGCAGCCGGGCGACGACGCCGGGCGTGCGAAGCAGCTTCGAGATGCGCGCCAGCGCCTGCAGGTGGGCGGCCGCGGCCTCGGCGGGCGAGGCCACGAGAAAGACCAGGTCCACCGGAATCCCGTCGGCCGCGCCGAACTCGACCGGCGCGGCGACCGAGGCCACGGCCACGACCACGTCGGCGACGTCGCGCAGCTTGCAGTGCGGGATGGCAATGCCGCCGCCGAGTCCCGTGCAGCCGAGGCGCTCCCGCTCGAGCAGGCGCCCGACGAGCTCGCCCGGATCGGGGATGAATCCGGCCGCCCCGAGGCGGAAGGCCATTTCGCCGAGGACCTCCTCGCGCGAGCGTCCGGTCAGGGCGTGGAAGGTGCGGCGCTCGTCGTACAGCCCTTCCACCGGCCGCGCCGCGGCGTCGCGGGCCTCCTCGCCCCCGATCAGCATTCGGGAACGATCAGGCCGATGTCCCCGTCCCGCCGCCGGTACAGGACGGAAACCTTGTCGTTGGATGCGTCGCGAAACACCAGCACTTCCTGCCCCGAGGATTCCATGGCGAGGGCGGCCTCGTCCACCCCCATCGGCTTGACCGAGGCCGGGCGCGCCCGGACGATGCGCGCGGCGGCGGGCTCTTCGACGGCGACCGGGACGGGCGGCGCGGCCCGCCAGCCTTTCGGCAGGAACCGGGACCAGCCGCGATGCTTGCGGTCGCGCCGCTTCTCGGTCGCCCGCATGGCCTGCGCGTCGATCTTCTCGAAGGCGAGGGCCACCGCCGCCCTCGGGTCGCCCGTCTCCTCCTGGGCCTTCCAGCGGCGGCGGCCGTGGATCGCGATGATCTCGGCGCCGAAACGGTGCTTCTCGTGCGAGAGCACCACCCGCACGTCGGCGGGGCTTCCGAGATGGCGCTCGAGACGGTGCGCGCGCTCCTCGGCGAGCTCCTTGAGGGACGGAGTCACCTCGACATTGCGACCCGTGCATTCGACGGCCATGGGTACCTCCTAAAAGGACTGCTTGCGCTGGGAGGAGGACGGGATCCGGAGCTCTTCGCGGTACTTCGCGACCGTGCGGCGGGCGATCTGGATTCCCTCGGCCCGAAGGCGCTGCGTGATGCGCGCGTCCGAGTGGGGCCGGCGGGTGTCCTCGTCCTGCACGATGCGGGCGATCTTGTTCTTGATGGACAGGGACGAGACGTCGTCCCCCTGCGAGGAGTCGATGCCGCTGTGGAAGAAGTACTTCATCGGGAAGAGGCCGCGCGGCGTGTGGATGTACTTGTTCGAGACCACGCGGGACACGGTGGACTCGTGCATGCCGATGTCGTTGGCGACGTCCCGCAGCACGAGGGGGCGCAGGTGCTCGATGCCGTGGTCGAGGAACCCGCGCTGGTGGCGCACGATCGAGTCGGCCACCTTGTAGATGGTGCGCTGCCGCTGGTCGAGGCTCTTGATGAGCCACACGGCCGAGCGCATCTTGTCCTTGAGGTAGTTGGCGGCCTCGGCCCCGATGGCCCCGTTGCCGCCCCGCAGCAACCGGCGGTACGAGGCCGAGATGCGCAGCTTCGGCAGGCCGTCCTCCGAGAGCTGGATGATGTACTCGTCGCCGATCTTGCGGACGAAGACGTCGGGCTCCACGTAGATGGTCCGCTCGTTCGAGTACTTGCGGCCGGGCTTGGGTTCGAGGTTCTTGATGATCTCGAAGGCCGCCTGTATCTCCGACATCGCGACGCCGAGCGTCCGCGCGAGCGGGACGAAGTGGCGGTTCAGGAACTCGGGCCAGTGCTCGCGGATGATCTTCTCGATCAGCGCGTTCTCGACGCCGAGCGCCGCCAACTGGAGCAGGAGGCAGTCCGGCAGGTCGAAGGCGCCGACTCCCGCCGGGTCGAACCGGCGCACCAGCGCGAGGGCGGCGTCCACGGCGGCGTCGTTCTCGAAGTGAGCCTCGCGGATCTCCTCGCGGGAAACCTGGAGGTAGCCGTCCTCGTCGATGTTCCCGATGAGGTAGGCCGCGATGTCGCGAATCTCCTCGCTCGCGCCGGACATCGAGAGCTGCCACGTCAGGTGCTCGGGCAGTCCCTCGGGCCGCGTCAGGACGTTCTCGAGCGAGTACTCCTCGGGCTGCTCCTGATATTGCCGGGGGTTGTAGGCCGAATCGAGGTACTCCTCGAAATAGGAGTTGAAGTCGATCTCCTCGAAGGAATCGCGCTCCTTCTCGGCGGCCGGCGGCGTTTCCACGGGCGTCGCGGCGGTCTCGTTGTCGCGGGCGGCGTCGACGCGCTCGGTTTCGGTCGTCTCCTCCTGCTCCTCGAGGACCGGGTTCTCGACCATCTCCTGGGTCAGGACTTCCTGGAGTTCGAGCCGGGACATCTGCAGCAGCTTGATCGCCTGCTGCAGCGATGGCGTCATGACCAGTCGCTGCGAGAGCCGCAGGTTGAGCTTCTGTTCGAGCGCCATGGCCTCGGCTCAGAGAAGCCGGAAACCCTCCCCGAGGTAGATCTTCTTCACGACGGGATCGTTCGACAGTGCAAGAGGCGTGCCCGCCCGGAGAATCTCTCCTCCACTGATTATATAAGCGCGGTCGACGATGCTCAAAGTCTCGCGCACGTTGTGGTCCGTGATGAGCACGCCGATGCCGGAAGAGGCAAGCCGGCGCACGATTTTCTGGATGTCGAGAACCGCGATCGGGTCGATTCCGGCGAACGGCTCGTCGAGCAGCAGGAAGTACGGCGAGAGCACGAGGCTGCGCGCGATCTCGACCCGGCGCCTCTCCCCGCCCGAGAGCGTGTAGGCCCGATCGTTGGCGAGCTCGGTCAGTCCGAACTCCGCGAGCAGGGCCCGGCAGCGCTCGGCCCGATCTTCGGGCTCGAGCGCGAGCGTCTCGAGAATCGCGAGCAGGTTCTCCTTCACCGTCATCTTCCGGAAGACCGACGGCTCCTGCGGCAGGTAGGAGATCCCGGCGCGGGCCCGGCGATACATCGGCAGGTCCGTCAGGTCCCCGGCGCCGAGACGGACGACGCCGGCGTCGGGCCGAACGAGGCCGACCACGATCGAGAAGATCGTCGTCTTGCCCGCCCCGTTCGGACCGAGCAGACCGACGATCTCGCCCGCGGCGACTTCGAGGGAGACCTCGCGCACCACGGTTCTCCCGCCGTAAGCCTTGACGAGGCCTTCGGCCGAGAGAACCGGCCGCTCCCCGGATCTCGGGAGGTTCTGGCTCAATTCTTCTCTGTCCGGTGAATGGTTTCGGTCTTGCCGCCTTCCGGCGCGGTGATCTCGACGCTACGCCCCCGGTCGAAGATCGTCAAGATGGCGCCCGCGACCTGGCTGCCGGCGGCGTCGGTCACGCGCGCGGGCGCGCCCCAGAGCACCGTCTTTCCCAGCTTCGGATAGTCCACCGCCTTCTCGGCCTTCGCCGTCCGGCCGACGGAGCGGTCCACGAGGTCGACGTCGCCCGAGATCTCCATGCAGTCCACGCCCCGGTCCTTGCCGAGCCAGGTCGTGGATTCGCCGCCGGTCGCGCGCCAGGCCGCGCCGCGCGTGGCGGTGACGCCGCCCTCGAAGCGGCCGCTCTTGTCGGAATCGCGGTAGAGGAGGCGCCGCGCCAGGACCACCGAGGCCGCGCGCTCGGGCGCCTTCGCGTCGCGTTCGGGGGCGAGGACCGCGCGCACGTTCTGCACGGCGGTGACCGTCTTGTCGGCGTCCGAGAGCGTGATGTCGTCGGCGAAGAGCGACGACTCCTCCTGCCAGAGCGAGGCCGCGCCCGAGAGGGTGGCCAGGCGGCTGGCGTCGTCGAGCACGATGCGGTCCGCCTTGGCGTAGCTCGGGCGGGAGGGGTCCCCGACAAATGTCACCACGCGCTCCTTCTTCTGCGGGTCCGCCCCGAGGACCGCGCGGGCGCGGCCCTCTCCCCGGACCTGCCGCCGCGGACGATCCATCTCGATGCGGTCGGCCGAGAGGCGCGATCCGGCGCTGACGACGCGGGCCGCGTGGGTCGGGTCGCCGGTCAGCAGCCAGACGCCCCGCGCGTCGAGCTCCACGGCGCGGGCCGCGTCGCCGGCGCGGCCCTCGGCCAGCACGCGGACGTTGCCGTCGAGGGTCACGTTCTCCGCCGAACCGTCCCGGGCAATGCCGACGCTGCCGCGGTCGGCCTCGGCGTGGGTGTCCGGCCCCTCGATGCGGATGCCCCCGGAGGCCCGGGCGGCGACCGCGCGCCCATCCTCGAAGGTCACCTCGATCTCGGGAGCGGTCAACCGCCGAGTCGGCTCCCAGAGAAGCGCCGGCGATCCCGACAACGTCAGGAGCTTCGGCTTTCCGGCGGCGTCGAACGTCAGCGTGCTCGCGTCGCCCTGGTACTGGCGCTCGACGCCGCCGCGCGGAGGTCCCTTCCCGTCCCCTCCGTTCGCGGCCGTCGGCGGGAGGATCCCCCGCACGCTTCCGTTGCCGCGCGCCCACTCGGTGTGCCCCCCGGAGGAGCCGGTCTTGACGACCAGGTGATCCGCCGCATAGCGATCGCCGGAGGGGGACTGCGAGTCGACGCTCTCGAGCTCGAGGACTCCCGGATCGCGGCGATACAGCCCTTCGCGCGCGGTGAGCCGGGAGAGGCCTCCCGAATCGGAGCCGCTGCCGGTTCCCTGGATCGGGCCCGAGAGCCGGAGGACCTTCTCGCGGACGTCGTAGCGCGCGGAGGGCGCCGTCAGGTCGACCGACCCGCGGACGAAATGGACCTCGTGCGGGGCCTCGAGCAGGCGGTCGGCCGGGTGGAAGAGGACTTCGGACGTTTCCGCGAGGGAGCCCTCCTCGTCGGACCAGCGGACGTTGCCCGAAAGCTTCGCCTGGCGGGTGCGCTCGTCGTAGTCCCCGCGCTCCGCACGGACCGTCACCGGGCCGCCGTCGTCGGGGTACAGCGTCAGCGTGACCTTTTCCCCTTTGTAGAGATCGGGCGCGAGGCCGGCACCCGGGCCGTAGCCGATCGTGTGGTCGGCCTTGATGCGCATGAGCGGTTTGTCGCCGACGGACTCCGTGAAGTCGAAGCCGTCGAGGAGCGTCGTCGCCTGGCCGTGTCCCTCCGCCGTGGAGGCGCCGGCGTCCGGACCCGCGCGCCGTCCCGCGGCGGGACGCCGGCCGGGGCGGAACGAGAACACGAGCACCGCCGCAAACAGGACGGCGCTGCCGAGGATGAGCAGCTCGGAGCGGCGAACCTTCACGGCGCGGCCCGCTGCGCCGGCCGGGCGCGCACGATCTCGACCTGGAGCCCGTAGCCGCGGTCGTCGGCAACGCGGTAGTGCGCGTCGAACCCGCCGCCGGACGCGGCGAGCGCCGCGAGGTCGGGGTCGGGCTGCCACGCGATGCAGCGGACGTCGGCCCCGCCCGCCCGCAGGCGGCCGCGCAGGCCGGAAGCGCCTACGGGAAGAAAGGCCCCCGCGGTCTCCACATCGCGGGCCAGGAAGACCGGGCGCGGATTGCCGGCCCCGTGCGGCTCGAGGCGCGCGAGCTCGCGGGCGAGGTCGGGCGTGACCTGCGTCATGGGCAGCTCGCTCTCGGCGTCGGCGCGGGGGACGAGAAGACACGCCGGGATGCGCTCGGCGAAGAGAGCCCGCGCCTCCTCCCGGAAGGCTTCGAACCCGCCGGCCGGCAGGGTCCCCCCCACCGCCTGCTCGTGACCGCCGAAGTCGGTGAAGTGATGCCCCAGCTCCTTCAGGATTCCATGAAGCGAGACGCCGGGGATGCTGCGTCCCGAACCGCCCGCCTTCTCCCCCTCCAGGCCGAAGAGCAGGACGGGCCGGTGATATTCCCGGGCGAGCCGCGAGGCGGCGATCCCGAGGACGCCGCGGTGCCAGGACGGGTCGGCCTCGACGATCACCGCCCCCGCCCCGGCGCCGCCGGCGCGCTCCACGCGGTCGCGGGCCTCGGCCACGACGCGGCGCTCGAGGGCCTGCCTCTCGGCATTGCGCGCCGACAGCTCCCGCGCGATTCCGGCGGCCCGGCCGGCGTCGCGCTCCTCGAAGAGCGACAGCGCGAGCATCGCCGTGTCGAGCCGGCCGGCGGCGTTCAGGCGGGGCGCGATCCGGAACGCCACTTCCTCCGACGTCGGCGCGACTCCCGGGGGCAGGCCGGCTTCCGCGAGCAGCGCCCGGAGCCCCGGCGCCCGCGCCGCGGCCAGCGCGGCCAGGCCGAGCGCGGCGATCACGCGGTTCTCGCCGGTCAGGGGAACGAGGTCGGCGATCGTGCCGAGGCAGGCCGCCCGCAGCAGCGACTCGCGGGACAGCGTCGTGCCGGCGCGAAGGGCCACGGCCTCGGCGATCTTCATCGCGATGGCCGTCGCGGCGAGCTCCTTCTCGGGGTACGCGCAGCCGGGCTGGCGGGGGTTGACGACGATGGCCCCCTCGGGAAGCTCGGCCGGGACCAGGTGGTGATCCGTGACGATGACGTCGACGCCGGCCGCGCGCGCGCACGCCACGCCCTCGATCGCGGAGATGCCGCAGTCCACCGTCACGATCGTCGCGGGGTCGTAGCTCGGCGATGACGCGCCGGACGGTGTCGGGCTTGAGGCCGTAGCCGTCGCGCAGGCGGTGCGGGATGAACGCCGGCGCGTCGGCGCCGATCCGGGCAAGCGCCGCGCGAAGCTGCGCGACCGCCGTGACGCCGTCCACGTCGTAATCGCCGAAGACGACGACCCGCTTTCCCCGCCGCGCGGTCGCGACGAGCAGGTCGGCCGCGGCCGCGGATCCCGAGAGCAGCGCCGGATCGTGCAGCCCGTCCTCGCCGGGATGGAGGAAGCGGAGCGCCTGCGTGGCCGTCTCGACCCCGCGCGCGAGCAGCAGCTGCGCCAGCGTCGCCGAGACGCCGGCCGCCGCCGCCAGTCCCGCGGCCCGATCGCGATCGGGCGCGGAGAGTCCCCACGCCGTCATCGTCTTCATGGTGACCGGCGGGGCGGACAGACCGCGTCCGGGCGGGGGCGGCGCGGCCGGCGCCGCTCTCACGGCGTGGCGGCGGTCTCGAACCGGCCGAGCGCGCGGAATCGCCGGTAGCGCCGCTCGCGGCGCTCCTCGGCGGTCAGGTCGGCGACCTCGGCCAGGTGCCGCTCGACGGCCTCCCCCACCGCCGCGGAGGCGCCGGCCGGGTCCGCGTGCGCCCCGCCGGGCGGCTCGGGGACGATCTCGTCGATCACGTCGAGCTCGCGCAGGTCCGCCGCCGTCAGCTTCATGGCCTCGGCCGCGTCCTTCTTGCGCGCCGCGTCCTTCCAGAGGATCGAGGCGCAGCCCTCGGGCGAGATCACGGAGTACGTCGAGTGCTCCAGCATCAGGACACGGTCGCCGATGCCGAGCGCGAGTGCGCCGCCCGAGCCGCCCTCGCCCGTGACCGTCACGATGATCGGCACGTGGAAGCGGGCCATCTCGCGCAGGTTCACGGCGATCGCCTCGGCCTGGCCGCGCTCCTCGGCGTCGATGCCGGGGTAGGCGCCCGCCGTGTCCACGAAGGAGAGGATCGGACGGCCGAACTTCTCCGCGAGCTCCATGACGCGCAGCGCCTTTCGGAATCCCTCGGGGCGGGGCATGCCGAAGTTGCGGCGGATCTTCTCCTTGGTGTCGCGGCCCTTCTGGTGGCCGACGACGGCCACGGCCCGGCCGCGGAACCGCGCGAACCCCGCCACGACGGCGGCGTCATCGGCGAACTTGCGGTCGCCGTGCAGCTCGACGAAATCCTCCATCAGGGACTCGACGTAGTCGAGGGGGTAGGGCCGGGCGGGGTGGCGCGCGACGAGCGTCTTCTGCCAGGGCGTGAGGCTGCCGTAGATCTCCCGCGACAGGCGCTCGAGCTTTTCCCGCAGCTTCTCGATCTCCCGGCGGTGGGCGGCGTCGTCCGGCAGGGCCGACAGCTCCTCGATGCGCCGCCGCAGCCGCGTGATCGGCTCTTCGAAATTGGCGTCGTCGGTGTTCACCGGCCAATTGTACCGGGGTTGGCGGCCGGGCCGGCGGCTCACATCAGGTCCTGCGGATCCACGTCCACGGCGATCTGGACGCCGCCCGGCGGGCGCTCCGGCACCGCCGCGGACAGCGCCGCGAGCACCTGGCGCCGGTCGGCGGCGCGCAGGAGGATCTGGAAGCGCCAGCGCCCCTGGAGGCGCTCGAGCGGGGCCGGCGCCGGTCCGGAGAGCCGCACGCCGGGCGCGCCGCCGGCCAGCGCGCGGCCGAGATCCCGGCGCGGCCGCCTCCGCCTTCTCGCGGTCCGACGATGCGACCAGGATCGCCGCGAGCTCCGAGAACGGCGGGTAGAAGAACGTTTGCCGGAACTCGAGCTCGGCCTGCGCGAACCCCGCGACGTCGTGCTCGGCGGCCCGCCGGATGGCCGGGTGCTCGGGATGGAAGGTCTGCACGTGGACCGTGCCGGGCGTATCGCCGCGGCCCGCGCGGCCCGCGACCTGCGCGAGCAGCTGGAACGTCTTCTCGGCGGAGCGGAAGTCCGGAAAGTGGAGCATCGTGTCGGCCGAGAGCACGCCCACCGCCGTCACGCCCGGGAAGTCGTGGCCCTTGGCCACCATCTGCGTCCCGATCAGGCACGCGACGCTCCCGGCCTGCATCGCGTCGACGACCGCCCCCGCTCCCCCGCGGCGTCGCGCCGTGTCGCGATCGAGCACCGCGTGCGACACGCCGGGAAACGCCTCGGCGAACCGCTCGGCGACCCGCTCGGTGCCGGCGCCGATCGCCTCGAGAACCGCTCCCCCGCAGTCGGGGCAGCGCGCCGGCCGCGGCACCCGCTCCCCGCAGTAGTGGCACACCAGCGTCCGGCCGCGATCGTGGACCGTCCGGGCGACGCTGCAGCGCGTGCAGCGGAAGTCGTGGCCGCAGTCGCGGCACAGGAGAAACGGCGCGAAGCCGCGGCGCGGCTGCAGCAGGATCGCCTGCTCGCCGCGCGCGAAGACCTCCCGCAGCCGCTCGAGCAGCGGCCGCGAGAAGAGCGGCACCCCTTTCTCGTCCGGGCGCGCGCTCTCGCGCTTGAGGTCCACGATGGCGACGCGAGGCAGGGGTCGCGCCGCGATGCGTTCCGGCAGGCGCAGGAGGGACAGCCGGCCGCGGCGGGCGGCGTATTGCGCCTCCATCGACGGCGTCGCGGACCCGAAGACGAGCGCCGCGCCGCCGCGGCCGGCGCGAAGGGCCACCGCCTCGCGCGCGTCGTAGCGCGGCGACTCGCGCTGCTTGTAAGAGGCGTCGTGCTCCTCGTCCACGATGAAGAGTCCGGCGTCCTGGACCGGCGCGAAAGCCGCCGAGCGCGGCCCGATGACGGCGCGGGCGGCCCCCGCCCGGACCCGATCCCAGGCGTCGGCGCGCTCGCGCTCGGAGAGCGCGGAGTGGAGGACGGCCGCGTCCTCGGGGAACTGGCGTTGCAGCTCGCGCGCGAAGACGGGCGTCAGCGCGATCTCGGGGACGAGCCATATCGCGCCGCGCCCGGCTTCGAGCGCCGCCCGGATCGCGCGCAGGTAGACCTCGGTCTTCCCGCTGCCGGTGACCCCCTCGAGCAACGCCGGAAAGTAGCGCCGCTCGCGGATGGCCGCGACGATCGCGCCGATGGCCGCCTCCTGGGCCGGCGTCGGCGAATGGAGCGGCGGCAGGGCCCGGGCGGGCGGGGCGCCGGGACGGCGCTCCTGCTCGAACGAGCGGAGCATCCCCTTCGCCACGAGCCCGCGCATCACCGCCGGACCCGTTCGCGTGGCCTCCCGGATCTCGGCGCCGGTGGCCGCCCGGCCGAGGCCGGCGAGAAAGGCCACGACCTCGCGTCCCTTGCGGCCGCGTCCGAGCAGCGCCTCGGCCTCGGCTCCCGTCACGGGCCCGAGCTCGTAGGCGATCTCGGGACGCGCCGCCCGGTCCTTCCCGGAGGAAGCCGCGCGGATCCAGCCCCGCTCCTCGAGGGCGCGCACGGCGGCGTGGCGCTCGCGGCCCTGGCCCGGGAGGTCCGCCGCGCGGACGAACTCTCCCGAGGCCAGGCGCTCGAGGACCCGGCGCTCGGCGGCGTCGGCCGGCGCGGCGCCGAGGGCGCCCCGCTCCGTGATGCGATAGCGCACGGCGCCCGAGGCGCGCAGCCGGGCGGGAAGGGCGCTCTTCAGCACCTCCCCCGTCGACGCGAAGAACCGCTCGGCCAGACGCTCGGCCGTCGCGAGCAGGTCCGGCGGGCAGACCGGCTCGTCGTCGAGAACCTCGATCAGCTCCCGCAGCGTTCCGGGCTCCGGGCCCTCGCCGGCGGCAACCACCACCCCCGTGACGGCGCGCTCGCCGAACGGGACACGCACACGCGTCCCCGGCTCGGGACGGGCGGTGCCCTCCGGGACCGCATAGGTGAAATTCCGCCGCAGGGGCAGCGGCAGGGCGACCGCGACCGTGCGCGGCGTGCCGCTCAGATCCGGGACGGCGGAGGCGATGCGGGCTCCTCGGAAGCGTCGTCGCGCACGTAGACGTGCCGCTGTTTGGCCGCGTCCCAGCGGTAGCGGCGGGCGACGTCGTCGGACACGTCCGGCGTGACGACGATCGAATCGCGGTCGAGCGACAGGTCGCCGTCGGCGAGCGAGATGTCGCGCTCGAGAAAGCCCCCGGCCGTGAAAGTGCCGTCGGGCTTGCCGGAGAACACGACCACCGAGAACCACGGCGAGTCGCGATCGGAGTCGCGCTTGACGAACGCCGCGACGAAATCGAGCACGCCGTCGTCGTTGCCGTCGCCCCGCACGAAGTAGGGATGGTAGACGCCGTAGAGCCCCTCGACGCCGTCGCCGTCGTCCGCCGCGCGGTGATCGCCGTCCACCGCGAGGCGCAGGTCCGGATTGCGCCGCAGGAACTCGTCCACGGCCGCCTTCTCGGCGGGGCGCAGGTCGTAGCCCGCGTCCGCGGCGTGCGCCGGCGCCGCCGGCGAGGGCGCGGCGGTCGGAGCGGCGGGCGGCACCGGCCGGGTGGTCTCCTTGCGACGGCATCCGACGGCGCCCGCGCCGAACAGCAGGAGAAGCGCGGCGGCCGTTCGGAGGGATGTGGCTCTCGACGTCATTGGTTCAATCCCGAGCCGACGATTCTACGGCAGCCTGTGAGAAGATGCCGGCGTTTCGATTCGAGAGGAGGGCTTCGATGATCAACTGGCCTCAGGATTTCGCCACCAATTTCCAGTTCCTGCTGCGCTGGGTGCACTTCCTGGCGGGGATCACCTGGATCGGAATGCTCTATTTCTTCAACCTGGTCAACGTGCAGTTCCAGAAGGAGCTCGACGCAGCGACGAAGGGCAAGGTCGTCCCGAGCCTCATGCCAAAGGCCCTGTTCTGGTTCCGGTGGGGCGCGGTGTTCACGTGGTTCTCGGGCTTCATCTACTACTCCCTCCTCGTGAACAGCGAAAAGGCCGGGCACATGCCCCTGGCCTACTTCCTGGTGGGCTGGTCGATCGCTTTCGTGGCGGTGGCCGCGCTCCTGCGCGCGTCGGTCGCCGGCGGGCCGCTCAAGGACGGACGCGTGCTGGCCCTCGTCATCTCGATCGCCCTGATCTTCATCGGGTACGCGACGGCGCTGATGGCGCAGAAGGCGGGCGCCTCGAGCCGCACGATCTCGATCATGGTCGGCGGCGGCTTCGGCACGGTCATGTTCCTGAACGTGTGGATGATCATCTGGCCCCTGCAGAAGAAGATCATCGCCGCGGTCAAGGCGACGGCCGAGACCGGCGCCGCGGCGCCGGCCGACCAGGCCCAGTGGGCGCGCCGCGCCTTCCTCGCCTCCCGGGTCAACGCCTGGCTGTCGATTCCGATGCTGTTCTTCATGGGCGCCGCCAGCCACTTCCCGATCTTCAACACGCTCGACAAGGTGGTCTCGCCTTAGGCCGACCGCGGCGGCGATGAATCCCCGGGCGGCCTTCGGGCCGCCCGTTTCATTTTCCGGCCAGGAAATCCCGGACGAGCTTCATGTCCTCCCACACGTCCTTCTTGCGCTCCGGGGAGCGGAGGAGGAAGGCCGGATGGAACGTCGGCATGACCCGCACGCCCCGAATTTCGCGCCACCGCCCGCGCATGCGGCCGATCGGCTCGTCGGTCTCGAGGATCGCCTGGGCGGCGAAGGTTCCGAGCGTGACGATGACCTTCGGAGTGATCAGCCGGATCTGCTCGTCGAGGAACGGCCGGCAGGAGGCCACCTCGTCGGGCTCCGGGTTGCGATTGTTCGGAGGGCGGCATTTGAGAACATTCGCGATGAAGACGTCGTCGCGCTTCTTGCCCATCGCCTCGATGATCTTCGTCAGGAGCTGTCCCGCCCTGCCGACGAAGGCGAGGCCCTGCTCGTCCTCGTCGCGCCCCGGGGCCTCCCCGACGAACATCAGCTCGGCCTTCGGGTTGCCCTGGCCGAAGACGATGTTGGTCCGGGTCTTCGAGAGCTTGCAGCGCGGGCATCCCTCGAGGGATTTCGCCAGCGCGGCGAGATCGGGCGTCGAGCCGGCCACGACGGCCGGGGACGCGGCGCGATCCACGAAGACGTCGCGCACGCCGATGTCCCGGAAGAACTCGAGCTGATCGCGGGAAGAGCCGTCGTCGGGCACGGCGCGAGTCTATCGCCGGGCGCTACGAAATCGCCGGCGAGGGGCGCCGGGAGGCGTGGGCCGCCCGGAACGCGTCCCAGATGCGCTCGGCGACCTCGCGCTTGCTCCGGCGCGAGACGGACTCCCCCGGCGCATCCGGCCGCAGGATGAGCACGGCGTTGTCGGCGGCGTCGAACCCGATGCCGGGCTCGCCCACGTCGTTGACGACGATGAGGTCGGCCCCCTTGGCTTCCATCTTCCGGCGCCCGCGCTCCTCGAGGCGATCCGTCTCGGCCGCGAAGGCCACCACCGTCTGCTGCCGCTTGAGCGGCCGCAGGCTCGCGAGGATGTCCTGGCCGGGCTCGAGGCGCAGCGTCTGCGGCCCCTCGTCGCGGTGGAGACGGCGCCCGGTCGGCTGAGGGATGAAGTCGCTGACGGCGGCCGCCATCACCAGCCCGTCGCACTCGGGGAACTCGCGGACCAGGAGCGCGTGCAGGTCGGCCGCGGTCTCGAACTCGAGAAGCCGCACGCCCTCGGGGCGCGGCAGCGGCGACGGCCCGCTCGCGAGCGTCACGTTCGCTCCCCGGTCGCGCGCCGCCTCGGCCAGGGCGTAGCCCATGCGGCCGCTCGAACGGTTCGAGACGAAGCGGACCGGGTCCACCGGTTCGCGCGTCGGCCCGGCCGTCACGAGCAGCCGCAGCCCTTCGAGGTCGCGCCCGCCGCCGGCCGCGAGCGCGAGCGTCTTCGCGGCGATGGCCGGAGGCTCCGCCATCCGGCCGAGACCCTCGTGGCCGGAGGCGAGGGCGCCCGTCTCGGGCCCGATCGTCGCCGCCCCCCGGGCGCGCAGACGCTCGACGTTCGACCGGACGGCCGGGTGCGCCCACATCGCCGATTCCATCGCGGGCGCGAGCAGCACGGGGCCCCGGTGGGCGAGAAAGTAAGTCGAAAGAAAGTCGTCGGCCAGCCCGTTGGCGAACTTGGCCAGAGTGTGCGCGGTGGCCGGCGCCACGACGAGAACGTCGCACGCGTCGGCCGCGTACACGTGATCCACGCCGGTCGCGCCGCCCGGGGCGGGCCTCCAGACCTCGGTGTAGACCTCGTGCCGCGACAGCACGGAAAACGTCAGCGGCGATACGAATTCGCGCGCGCCGCGCGTCATGGCCACCCGGACTTCGGCCCCGCCGCGCACGAGCTCGCGCAGGATCTCGACGGCCTTGTAGGCGGCGATGCCCCCGGAGACTCCGAGGAGGACCCGCGGCGGCCTGTTCATCCGATGGGGGAAACCGTGGTCAGCGGGTGGATTCTTCCTCGACGAGCTCTTCCTGCTCCATCTCGGATTCCTCGCCCGGAGCCTCGAGAATTCCGCCCTCGGCCCCGTAGCCCCAGCGGACCTGGTCGTCGGCGAATTCCGCCGCGGCCAGGCGCGTCGGCTTCAGCGGACGGTCGGTCTCGATCTTGGGCCGCGCCCCTCGGATGAGCTGCTCCGCGCGACGGGCGATCAGGAGCACGAGTCGGAACTTGCTGTCCACACCTTCAGGCATCGACTGGATCATGGTTATCTCAACCCTCTCTAGCGGAAGTCTTTACGGAGACGTTCGAGAAACTTTTCCTGGCGCGCCGGGGACAGTCGCGAGGCGCGAACCACGGATTCTAACTCAAGACTGGCCCGCTCGAGGTCGTCATTGACGATAACGTATTGAAACTCTTGGGCTTGCGCGATTTCCTTGGCGGCGTTTATGAGCCTTTTCCGGATGGCATCTTCCCCGTCGAGCCCGCGCCTTCGCAAGCGGTCCTCGAGCACTTCCTTGGAAGAAGGCACGATGAAGATCGACACCGCTTCGGGATACGCCGCCCGGATGTCCCTCGCCCCCTGGACGTCGATGTCGAGGACCACGTCCTCGCCCGCCGCGAGGCGCGGCAGGACCTCAGATTTGGCGGTGCCGTAGAAGTTGCCGTGCACCTCGTTGTGCTCGAGGAACTCCGACTGCCGGGCCATGCTCTCGAACTCCGCGGCGGTCACGAAGTGGTACTCGCGGCCGTCGACCTCTCCGTCGCGCCGCGGACGGGTGGTGTGGGACACCGAGAAGCGCACCGGCTCCCCCGGCGAATGCGCGAGCAGCCGGCGGATGAGCGTCGTCTTGCCGCCGCCCGACGGCGACGACACGATGAAGAGGGAGCCCCGCGGAGCCGGCGTCATTCGACGTTCTGCACTTGCTCGCGGATTTTTTCGGTCTCGGCCTTCATGTCCAGTATCTCGCGGGTGGACGTGAGGTCGCGGCTCTTGGAGCCGAGCGTGTTGAGCTCGCGCAGGATCTCCTGGGTCAGGAAGTCGAGCGACTTCCCGACGGACGGCGCGCTGCCGGCGAGCATGCCGTCGAACTGGTCGAGGTGTCCCTGCAGCCGCTGGAGCTCCTCGGCCACATCGGCGCGATCGGCGGCGAGCGCGGCCTCCTGCTCGATGCGGCCGGAATCGAGGCTCACGTCCGGGAAGAGCGCGCGGACCCGCTCCGTCAGGGTCGCGGCGTGGTTGCGCGCGATCTCCTCCCGGCGGGCCGCGAGGCCGGCGGCCTTCCGGCGGATCAGGGCGATCCGGGGCGACAGATCGGCGGCGATGGCCGCGCCCTCGGTCGAGCGCATCGCGACCAGGGCGGCCGCGGCCTCCGCCGCGAGCGCCTCGATCGCGGACGCCTCTTCCGGCGTGAAGGAGTCCGACGCCGTCTCGACGACGACGGCCTGCGGAATCGCCAGCACGTCGCGCACGGAGAGGCGGCCTTCGATCGGATACTTCTGGGACAGCGCCTGCATGCGCCCGAGGACCGCCTTGACGACGCCCTCGTCGACCGTGACCTCGGGCTCCGCGGGCCGCGTGCGCCGCAGCCGCAGGACCACCTCCACCTTGCCGCGGTGCACGTGCTTCGCCAGCGTCCGCCGCAGGACGGGTTCCAGGGCGGCGTCGCTGTCCTTCGTCTTGATCGCGAGATCCAGGAAGCGGCTGTTGACGCTGCGCGCGACGATTTCGCCGGACCGATCGGGGCCGACGGGTCCGCGCGCCCGGCCGAAGCCGGTCATGCTGCGCAGCGTCATGGGTCCTCCGGCGGCGCGGGCTCCCCGCCGCCCTCCGCGAAATACTGCATGTCGTGGAGCCTGCGATAGAGGCCCGGCCGAGTCAAGAGCGCCGCGTGCGTGCCCTCCTCCACGATCCGTCCCTCGTCGAGAACGACGATGCGGTCGGCGCGGCGCACGGTGGACAACCGGTGGGCGATGACCAGGGTCGTGCGCCCCTGCATCAGGTTCGAGAGGGCGCGGGCCACGAGCGCTTCCGAGGCCGCGTCGAGCTGGGACGTCGCCTCGTCGAGGATGAGGATCGGGGCGTCCTTGTAGATCGCCCGCGCGATGGCGATACGTTGCCGCTGCCCGCCCGACAGGCGGGCGCCCCCCTCGCCGACGGGCGCGTCGTATCCCCGGGGAAGTCGGTCGACGAACTCGTTGGCGCAGGCGGCCCGGGCGGCGGCGCGGAGGCGCTCTTCGTCCGGGGCCTTTTCCCCGTAGGCGATGTTTTCGCGCACACTCGTGTCGAAGAGGATCGTCTCCTGGGTCACGAGTCCGATCTGGCGGCGCAGCGAGGAGAGCGTCGCGTCGCGAAGGTCCACGCCGTCGAAGGTGACGCGCCCCCGCGCCGGGTCGTAGAGCCGGGCGAGCAGGTTGACGAGCGTCGTCTTGCCCGCGCCGGACGCCCCGACGAGGGCCACCGTCTCCCCGCGCGCGATCTCGAGGTCGAGGTCCCGCAGCACGTCCTCCGAGCCGTACCGGAACGCGACCTTCTCGTAGCGCAGGCTCTTCGAGAACGGGGCGAGCGGCCGCGCATCCGGCTTCTCGACGATGTCGTTCTCCCCGTCGATGACCTCGAACAGGCGCGCGGCGGCGACGAGGGCGGCCTGCAGGACGATATTCGTCCGGGTCACGTCCTTGAGCGGCTTGTAGAGCATCATCACGCCCGCCAGGAACGACACCAGCCCGCCGACCGTCATCTGGCCCCCGCGGATCTGCCCCGCGGCGTAGACGAACACGAGGGACAGGCCGATTCCGGCGAGGATCTCCATGAGCGGGGAGTTCAGGGCCTGGATACGCATGTTCTGGCGGCTGGCCGCGTAGTAGCGGCGGTTCGCCTCCTGGAAGCGGGTCGCCTCGAAGTCTTCCATGCCATACGTCTTGATGAGGCGGTGGCCGCGCAGGGTTTCCCCGAGAATCGAGCCCATCTGCCCGATCCGCTCCCGCGCCGCGGTGCCCGTGCGTCGCAGCTTGCGGAAGTTGCCCACGATCGGGAAGACGAGCAGGGGCGCGACCACGAGAACGGCCAGCGCGAGACGCAGGTTGAGCGAGAAGACGTAGAGGAGGACGAGGATCATCGTCAGGATCCCCTGGACGAAATCGGCCAGGCGCGACCCGAACGCGTTCTGGATCTGGTCCGCGTCCGAGAGCAGCCGGCTCATCAGCTCGCCGGACGAGCTCTCGACGGAGTACCGCGTGGACTGGTCGAGGAGCGCCCGGTAGGCGTCGGCGCGCAGGTCGCGCACCATCGCCAGACCGATCGCGTTCAGGCCGAGCTCGGATACGAAGGCGAAGACGTTCTTGACGACGAGCGCGGCGAGCAGCAGCAGCGGCACCGCGAAGCGCGTGTCGAGCCCGGCCCGGGCGGCGGCTCCCTGCCCGGCCGCGTATGCCCGCTCCAGGAAAGCCACGAGGGGCGCCAGGCGCGAGGAACCCGCCGATCCGATCCCCGCGAGCGCGCTCGAAGCGCCCGCGCCGAGGACCTCGTCGATCACCTTCTTGAGGAGGAAGAGCAGCGCCACGGTCGCGGCGGAAACGATGCCCATCGCCGCGAGCGCGCCGATGGCCCGCCACCGGTAGCGGCCGAAATAGCCGAGCAGGCGCGGCAGCGTCTTCATCGGGCCAGGGCCGACAACACGTAGGCCGCGGCGCGGTCGCTCGCGCCCGGGGGGCCGAGGGCGGCAGCGACTTCGGCCAGCCCCCGTTTCATGGCCGCCGCGCGCTCCGGGGAGGACAGGATCGCCGCGCCCTCGCGCTCGAGGTTTTCGGCCGTCAGGCGGTCCTGGATGAGTTCCGGCACGATCTCGCGGCCGCCGACGATGTTGACGAGCGAGGCCCACTCGAGCTTCACGAGGGCCCGCGCGACGGCGTGGCTCAACCACGAGGCGCGGTAGATGACGACCATCGGCGCGCCGCACAGGGCGGCTTCGAGCGTGGCCGTGCCCGACGCGACGAAGGCGAGGTCCGCCGACGCGAGGACGGAGTGCATGCCTTCCGAGACGACCCGGATGCCTCGCGCCGCCGCCCCGTCGTAGAGCTTCTCCGGAAGCCCGGCGGCGCGGATGGCGACGAGCTCGAGATCGAAACGCCGGGCCAGCCGCGTCGCGGCCTCCGAGAGCGTCGCCCAGTGCCGCTCGAGCTCCCGGCGGCGGCTTCCCGGCAGCAGCACCAGGCGCCGCCGCGTCTTCGTCCCGAGCGGCGACGGCACCGCCAGCCCCTCGCGCACGTCGTCCACGAGGGGGTGTCCCGCGCAGACGGCGTCGGCTCCGAAACGACGGTAGATGGCGGTCTCGAAGGGGAAGAGCGTGATGATCCTCCGCGCCCGGCCCGCGATCGTGCGGGCCCGCCCGGCCCGCCACGCCCAGACCTGCGGGCTGACGTAGTAGATCAGCGGAACGCCGCCGCGGCGCAGACGCCGGGCGAGAAGCGCGTGAAAGTCCGGAAAGTCGATGAGGACGGCGGCATCCGGCCGGCGGCTCCGGGCGGCCGCGGCGAGCGCCCGGAAGGCGCGGGAGAGCTCCGGCAGCTTGTCGGCCACCTCGGAGATTCCCACGACCGCAACGCTCTCGGAGCGCGCGATCGTCTCGAGGCCCGCCTCGGCCAGCCGAGCGCCACCCATGCCGAACGCCGCAACGTCGGGGCGGGCCGCCCGCAGGGCGTGCAGCAGCCGGGCGCCGTGGAGGTCCCCCGAGGCTTCCCCCGCCGAGATGAGCAGGTTCATCCCCGGATCGGGAATCGGGAATCGTGAATCGCTGACCGACGACCCCGTGTCCTGGTCGACGGCGATCGATTCACGGCTTACGGCTCACGATTCACGAAGGGAACGGGTACATCAGCCACGCGACGGCCAGGCCGCCCAGCACGAGCGACGCCATCAGCAGGCCGAAGAGCTTCCATCGCTCGCGGCGGTCCTGCCTCCAGAGGAGCGCGAAGAACACCGAGACGAGAAACGCATAGAGCGTCATCGCGAGGAAGTGGTCGGCCGGCAGGAGCGCGATCAAGACTTCCTCCCGCGGGCGATGTCGTGCGCGTCGAGAACGAGCAGGAGGTTCATCAGCCCCGCCGTCAGGAGGTACGCGCAGCCGTACTCGTAGGTCGAGGCGAGAATCGTGCCCGCGGGGTTCTCCGCGAGGGCCCGCGCCGCGATGTTCAGCAGGCCCGCCCCGTACACGGCGAACGTGGCGAGGATCGTCAGGGGCTGCCCGTCCTCGATCGAGTAGAGGCGCCCCTGGAAGGAGAGTCCGGCGGCGAACGTGGCTGCGACGATGACGAGAAACGCGATCGCCGTCCGGCGGCGGCCGAGGTAGTAGTGCCCGAGCCCCGGCACGGCCCACGCGAGGGCCATCGCCACGGCGACGGAACGCGCCGGCGTCGCCGCCCGGCCTTCCCCGCCGCTCACCGCGCCTCCGCGAAGAGGGCCGCCAGACGGGTCCGCGTCACCGCCAGATCCTCCGGCACGACGCGCACGCCGGCCGCGACCGTCATGAAGTTCGTGTCGCCGGCCCAGCGCGGGACGACGTGCACGTGGTAGTGGCCCGGCACCCCCGCGCCCGCCGCCGCGCCGAAGTTGGCGCCCACGTTGAGGCCGTCGGTGCGGTACTCGGCCACGATCAGCTTCTGGGCGCGCGCCACGGTCTCGATCAGCTCGGTCAGGGTTTCCCCCGACGAGTCCGAGAACCACGCCTCGTGGGCGAGAGGCGCCACCATCACGTGGCCGTTGGTGTAGGGATACCGGTTCAGCACGACGAAGACCCGCCTTCCGCGAAACACGACGAGCGATCGGTCGTCGTCGTGGGAGGCCGCCGCCTCGCAGAAAATGCACCCGCCCTGTTTGTCGGACACGAGGTACTCGTAACGCCAGGGGGCGAAGAGAACTTCCGGCATTACCGGTTGATGAGTTCCTTCAGCTCCTTGCCCGGCTTGAAATACGGGATCTTCTTCGCGGGAACGGACACCTTCACGCCGGTCTTGGGGTTGCGTCCCATCCGGGCTCCGCGCTCGCGCAGCCGGAAGGATCCGAAACCCCGGAGCTCGATCTTCTGACCGTCCTTGAGCGATCGCACGATCGCCTCGAAGACGGTGTCCACGATGGCCTCCGCCTGCTTCTTCGTGACGTCCGTGGCCACGGCCACGCGCTCGATCAGTTCGGCCTTCGTCATCGCCCGCGTCTCCTCGCGATCCGGGGAAGATTCCATGCGCCGCGCACCCGCTACTCTTTGGCGGCCTCGTCGGCCTTTTTGCGAGTGCGCTTCTTCTTGGGAGCGACGCTCTCGCTTTCGGCCGGCGCGGGCTCGGCCGGCGCGGCCGGAGCGGCCGCGGGCTCTTCGGGGGCGACCGCCGCCGGTGCCGCGGCCTCGTCGAGGTTCACGCCCGACAGGCCGACCTTCATCTCGGCGTCCTCGATTCGCAGGATGCGGGCGCGCACCGGGTCGCCCTCCTTGTAGTGCTCCTGGCGGCTTCTCGCCGCGGCCGAGCGGCGTTTCCGAGACGTGCATGAGGCCCTCGACCATCCCCTCGATCTGGACGAAGATGCCGAAGTCCGCCACCCGGGTGACCACGCCCTCGACGACGTCGCCGGGCTGGTGCTTGTCCTTGAAGGCCTGCCAGTCGTTGGGCTGGAACTCCTTGATCGAGAGCGAAATCCGGCGGTTCTCCTGGTCGACCGACGTGATCACGGCCTCGACGTCGTCGCCCTTCTTCAGCACCTCGGAGGGGTGCTTGATGCGCCGCGTCCACGACATGTCGGAGACGTGCACGAGGCCGTCGATGCCCTCCTCGATCTCGACGAAGGCGCCGAAGTCGGTGAGGTTGCGGACCTTGCCGGAGACGCGGCTGCCGACGGCGTACTTCTCGGCGACGCTCTCCCACGGATCCGGGAGGGTGTCCTTGAGGGACAGCGAGATGCGGCGCGCCTCGGGGTTGACGTCCGACACGATCGCCTCGACGGTGTCGCCCGGCGAGACGACCTTGGCCGGGTTCTTGATCTTCTTGGACCACGACATTTCCGAGACGTGGACCAGACCCTCGACGCCGCCCTCGAGCTCGACGAACGCGCCGTAGTCGGTGACGTTGGTGACGCGGCCCTTGACGCGCGAGCCGGCCGGGTACTTCTCGGGGACGTGGACCCAGGGGTCCTCGGTGAGCTGCTTGGTGCCGAGCGAGACGCGCTCGGTCTCGCGGTCGAACTTGAGCACCACCACCTCGATCTCGTCGGCCACCTTGACGAGGTCGGACGGGTGGTTGACGCGGCCCCAGGACATGTCGGTCACGTGGAGGAGGCCGTCGAGGCCGCCGAGATCCACGAAGGCGCCGTAGTCGGTCAGGTTCTTGACGGTCCCGCGCAGGACGCGGCCCTCCTCGAGCAGCTGGAGGGTCTCCTTCTTGCGGGCCTCCTGCTCCACCTCGACGACGGCCTTGCGCGAGAGGACGATGTTGCCGCGCTTCTTGTCGACGGAGATGACCTTGAAATCGAGGTCCTTGCCGCGGAGCGCCTCGAGGTTCTTGACGGGCTTGACGTCCACGAGGGAGCCCGGCAGGAACGCCTTGACGCCGATGTCCACGGCCAGGCCGCCCTTGATGCGGTCGATGACGCGTCCACGGACGCTCGAGCCGGAACGGTAGGACTTCTCGACCTCGTCCCAGACCTTCATCTTCTCGGCCTTGTCCTTCGACAGGACGACGTAGCCGTTCTGGTCCTCGGTGCGCTCGAGCAGGACGTCCACCGGATCTCCCGGCTTGATCGTGACCTGCCCGGAGAAGTCGGTGAACTCGGAAAGCGGGATCATTCCCTCCGACTTGTAGCCGATGTCGACGATCACCTCGGAAGGCGTGATCGACAGGACCCGACCCCGGATGATCTGTCCCTCCTGCAAGTTCTTGAAGGAGCTCTCGTACTGGGCCAGGAGGTGTTGATACTCCTGCGGAGTCAATTCCTGTTCTGTTTCCATCGGTTCGGTTTCCCGACCTCCCTCTTTACGATTTTCAGCCGCCATCGGATAAGGGGTCCCCTCTCATAAGTCGCTGAGACGCAAAGCAATATCCTATGTTGCCCCGTCCGGCCGAGTCAAATGCCTTCGCGCACCCGGCCCTCGATCTCGCCGACGACGGCCTCGAAGGGCCGGTCGGACGAGTCGATCAGGACGTAGCGGTCGTCGAGGGTCAGGGGGGAATCGGCCCTCGATCCGTCGTCCCGGTCGCGTTTTTCCATGTCCCGCAGCACCTCCTCGAAAGGGCGCGGGGTGCCGCGGGCGGCCAGCTCCCGGGTGCGCCTGTCGGCGCGTACTGCCGGGGCGGCGGTCAGGAAGAACTTGAAGGGCGCCTCGGGGAACACCTTTGTGCCGATGTCCCGGCCCTCCAGGACGCCTCCCCGCTCCCGGCCGAGGCGCTGCTGCTCGGCGACCAGGTGCCGCCGGACCGCGGGGATGGCCGACACGGCCGACGCGTACAGCGATATCTCGGGTTCCCGGATCGCCTCGGACACATCGCGGCCGTCGAGCATCACGCGGCTGCCGTCGGGCGACGGGACCAGCTCGATCCGCACGCGGCCGGCGACCCGGCTGACGGCCTCCGGGTCGGCGATCGGCAGGCCGATCCCCTGCTGCCGGGCCGCGAGGCCCACGGCCCGGTACATGGCGCCGGTGTCGATGTAGGGCACCCCGAGCCGCGCCGCGAGGGCGCGCGCCACGGTGGACTTGCCGGCGCCCGAGGGGCCGTCGATCGCGACGATGAGGGGCGCCGTCAACGCGGCGGCCCGAGCCGCTTCAACGCGGCGACCTCGCCCTCGGCCAGCCGGCGGTAGGCGCCGGGCGGCAGGTTCGGATCGCGCACCGGGCCGATCGCCACGCGCTTCAACTTCGAGACCGGATTGCCGATGGCGGCGAACATCATGCGGATCTGGCGCGTACGCCCCTCTCGCAGGGTGACGCGCAGCCACGTGTTGCCCTCCTGCTCGGACTGGCGCGGCGTGCCCGAGACCCGCTCGATGTCGCAGGGGCGCGTCCGGCGGCCGTCGAGCAGGATGCCGCGACGCAGCTTCTCGAGGCGCGAGGGCGCCGGCTCGCCCGAGACCTTGACCATGTACTCCTTCGGGCACCCGGTGGAGGGATGCGTGATGAGCCGAGCGAGGTCGCCGTCGTCGGTCAGGAGAAGGAGGCCCTCGGTCTGCACGTCGAGCCGTCCCACGGGCTTCACGCCGCGGCGCAGCTTCCCCGGCAGGAGCGACAGGACCGTGTCGCGCCCCTCCGGGTCGGACACGGTCGTGACGAAGCCCTTGGGCTTGTTGAGCAGGATGTAGGTGCGCGGGCCCGTCTCCGCGCGGACGCGGCGATCGTCGACCTTGATCGAATCCTTTTCCGGGTCGGCGCGGTCTCCGAGTGCCGCGAGCTTGCCGTTGACGCGGACGCGGCCCTCGCGGATCCAGTCCTCCGCCGCCCGGCGCGACGCGAGTCCGCTCGACGCGATGATCTTCTGGATCCGGACGAGAGGCAGGTCAGTCCTCCGGCTCGGGGCCGTCGGCGGGCTCGAGGTCCCCCGGCTCGTTCTCGACGTGGATGGACGTGGGCTGCGCCGTCGGCGCCGCGATCTCCCGGGCCTCGACCGTCGCCGCGAGATCCGCGTCGAGGTCCTCGGGCCGGGGCAGCTCCGTCAGCTCGTTCAGCCCGAAGCGCATCAGGAAGTCGGGGGTCGTGCGGTAGAAGAACGGCGTGCCGACGACCGCCTTCTTGCCCGCGGTCGTGATGAGCTTCTTTTCGAAGAGCGTCTTGAGGACGCTGGACGAGTTGACGCCCCGGATTTCCTGGATCTCGGGCAGCGTGATCGGCTGGCGGTAGGCGATGATCGCGAGGGTCTCGAGCGCCGCGAGCGACAGCCGGCTCCGCTCGGTCACCTCGTGGAACTTCCGCAGGAGCGCGTCGAACTCGGGCCGGGTCACGAACCGCCAGCCCCCGGCCACCTTCTCGACGCGCACGCCGCGCTCGGCGGCGTCGGTCCGGGCGGCCAGCGCCGCGAGCGCCTCCGACACCGCGGCGGGGGTGGCCTCGAGCAGGTCGGCGAGGTCCTTCTCCCGGACGGGCTTGGGCGAGGAGAAGAGAACGGCCTCGACGGCCGGCAGGATCTTCTCGCCCGAGGTTTCCCTCGGTGCTCTTTCCTCCGCCTCGACGACGGCGGTGCCCGGTCCGCTCGCTTCGGTCATGCTCCCCTTCTCACTCGGCGTAATTATCGCGTATCTGCTGCGCGGAGAAAGGCAGATCCGTCCGGGTGGCGTGGATCTCGGCGAAGGCCTTCGTCTGGAAGGCCCTCACGACCCCGAGGCGGATGAGCTCGAGGCAGGCGAGAAACGTGGTGACGGCCTCGGCCCGGTAGCGCATCTGGCCCAGGAATTCGAGCAGCGGCATGGTCCGCTCCCGGTCCACGCGCTCGAGGAGCTCGATCATCTTCTCCGCGACGGAGAAGCGCAGGTGGTGGATCGCCAGGGCCGGCGGGTGCGCGAGCCGGTAGCGCTCGTTGACCGTCCGGAAGGCCTCGATGATGTCGAAGAGCGACACCTCGAGGCTCTCTTCGGAACCCTCGGCCTTCGGGACGTCGGTCTCGGGGCGGGACCACAGCCCGCCGCGGAGCGTGTCGATCGCGTGCAGGGTCTCGGCGGAGCGCTTGAACCGCTCGTACTCGAGCAGGCGCTCGGCGAGGTCCGCCCGCGGGTCCACGTCCGGCTCTCCGGGAGCCCGCGGCAGCAGCATCCGCGACTTGATGTAGATGAGCTCCGCGGCCAGGGCGATGTACTCCGACGCGACGTCCAGGTCGAGCTCGCGCATCGTCTCGAGGTAGGACGTGTACTGCTCCGTGATCTCGGCGATCGGGATGTCCGTGATCGAGACCTCGTTGACCCGGATCAGGTGGAGCAGGAGGTCGAGCGGCCCGTTGAAGGCCGCGATCGCCACCGGCGGAAGCGAGCGCTCCCGGGACTCGTCGGTCATCACGGCTCCGGCGACAGGCGGACCGCCGCGCGCACCCGCTCCATCGTCTGCTCGGCCACGGCGCGCGCCGCGGCGTCGCCGGCGTGGAGGACGTCGCGCACGACGTCCGGCGAGGACGCCAGAAGCTCGGCGCGCCGGGCCCGGAAGGGCTCGAGCGCGGCGTTCAGGTTGCCGATCAGGTGCTTCTTGCAGTCCACGCAGCCGCGCGCCGCCGTCCGGCACTCGGAGTCCACGACGGCGACCTCGGCCGGCGGGGAGAAGAGCTCGTGAAAGGGAAAGAGGTTGCAGTTCTCGGGGTTGCCCGGATCCTGCCGGCGCGCGCGCGCCGGATCGGTCACCATGGCCATGACCTTCTCGCGCACGGCGTCGGCCCCCTCGGTGATGCCGATCGTGTTGCCGTAGGACTTCGACATCTTGCGGCCGTCCACGCCGTTGACCTTCGGCGTCGGCGTGAAGAGCGCCTTCGGCTCGGGAAACACGTCGCCGTAGAGGCCGTTGAAGCGCCGCACGATCTCCCGGCAGATCTCGAGGTGACTCGACTGGTCCTCCCCGACCGGGACGAGGTGGGCTCGGTAGACCGCGATGTCCGCGGTCATGAGCACCGGATAGCCGAGAAAGCCGTGCGTCCCGAGATCCCGCGAGCGGAGCTGCTCGATCTGGTCCTTGTAGGTCGGCACGCGCTCGAGCCAGCCGAGCGGCGTGATCATCGAGAAGTACAGCGCGAGCTCGGCGTGCTGGGGCACCCGGGACTGCAGGAAGACCGTCGCCTTCTCCGGGTCGAGGCCGACGGCGAGCCAGTCGAGCACGGCCTCCCGCGTGTTGGCCGCCAGGGCCGCCGTGTCCGCGTAGTCGGTCGTCAGCGCGTGCAGGTCGGCCACGAAGAAGAAGCAGCGGTACTTCCCCGAGTTCTGCGAGGTCCACCCAGTTCTTCACCGCCCCGAAGTAGTTGCCGAGATGGACTCTTCCGGTCGGGCGAAGGCCCGAGAGAACGACGGGGCTTCCCGGCTCAGCCACCGAAGATGAGCCTCAGGGCGAGGTTGCGGAAGGGCGTGAAGACCCAGCCGAGAAAGGGCGTCGAGATGAGCAGGATCAGGATGAGGAACCCGAACGGAGCGATCGTCTGGTAGAGCTTCGCGACCGGCGCGCCGAAGACCGACATCACCACGCCGCTGCCGTCGAGCGGCGGGATCGGGATCAGGTTGAAGACCGCCAGGCTCACGTTCACCAGGACGAAGATGAAGAGGACGTACGTCACGGGGGCGAGGGCCCCTCCCGCGAACCGGTTCCCCTGCAGCGCCTCCGCGAGCTGGATGATCGCCTGCGGCGACCCGACCCGGATCAGGCGCAGCATCAGGATGCCGGCTCCCGCCAGCAGGAAGTTCGAGGCCGGCCCCGCCGCCGAGACCCAGAGGTTGGCCATGCGGGGGTCCTTCGTGTTGCGCAGGTCGACCGGCGTCGGCTTGGCCGCGCCGAAGATGAACCGGCCGTTCGACAGGAAGTACAGCATGATCGGCAGCAGCACGCTCCCGAACGGGTCCAAGTGCTTGATGGGGTTCAGGCTGATCCGGCCGAGGTCGCGCGCCGTCGTGTCGCCGAACTTCAGCGCCGTCCACGCGTGCGCCGACTCGTGGAAGGAGATGGCGAACAGGATGACGGCGAGCTGGATCGCGAAGTCGACGATCTTCTGGGCCAAGCAGCCGGACTATAGCAATAGCAGTCTGCGGCCGGGGGCCCTGTCCCGGGGCGTCAAAAAGCCGTAGATTGCGCCCCATGCGACCGAAACCTTTCGGGGACGGCGCCGTCTCCCTCCATGGCCGGGCCGAATGGAGATGAACTCAGGCAGCGACGACATCGGGCTGCTCGACAGGATCCGTCGCGGAGACACCGACGGGGCCGCCGAGCTGTTCGAACGCTACGCCCCCGCGCTCCTTCGGTTCACCGACCGGATGCTTTCCGATCGGGCGTCGGCCGAGGAAGTGACGCAGGAGGTTTTCGTCAAGGTGATCTCGAGAGCGCATCAATACGACGGGCGGGCGGGCGTGGCGTCCTGGCTCTTCGCCATCGCGGCCAACGCGTGCCGCGACCGCCGCCGGCGGGAGCGCCGGGCCTCCGTCGTCCCGCTCGAGTCCGCGCCCGAGCCCCGCGCCCGCGGCGAGGGCATCGAATCCACCATCGCCTCGCGCGAGCGGCGCCAGGCGGTGCGCCGCGCCCTGGCCGAGCTTTCCGAGGAGCAGCGCGAGGCGCTCGTGCTCGCCCGCTACCACGGCATGCCCTACGCCGAGATCGCCCGGACCCTCGGCATCTCGGTGGGCGCCGTCAAGACCCGCATCTTCCGGGCCGTCGAAACCCTGAAGGCCCATTTTTCCGAGGGAGAGAGCTCATGGACTGCCGCGACGTAACCGCGCTCGGAATCGACCGCCTCGCCGGGGAAGCCGGCGCCGACGTGCGCCGGGAGCTGGCCGCCCACCTGGCCGGCTGCGAGAGCTGCCGCCGCGAGGTCGCGGCGCTCGAGGACGTCTGGACGACGCTCGGCCTCGACCCCGACGCCGAGATGTCCGCCGACTTCCGGCGCCGCGCGCTCGCCCTGCTCGAGGAGGAGACGCTGCGAAACCGGGTCCGCGCCTTCCGCCCCCGGAACCCGATCGCGCGCCCCCTCGCGCAGGCCGCCGCGCTCGCCCTCGCGGCGGGGCTCGGCTACCTCGCCGCCCGGGCGCTGCCCCGCGCGGCGGCCCCCGCCGTCGCGGCGGGCAATCTGTCGCCGTCGCCGGCGCCGGCCGCCGCGGCCACGCTGCCGGACCTGGCCGCCAACCCGAGGCTCTCGAACGTCTCCTACCGCCCGGCCGACAAGGACGGGCGCGTGGCCATCGGGTTCGACGTGACCACCCGGCGCCAGATCGACGGGCGCCCGAGCGACCCCGAGGTCGCCCGGCTTCTCGCCTACCTCGTCGCGCACAACGCGGAGACGGCCGGCGAGCGCTCCCAGGCGATCGAGCTCGTCTCGGAGCACTACGGCGCGAGCGCGGCGCCCGCGTCGCCCGAGATCGTCGCGGCGCTCTCGGCGACGCTGCGCAAGGACGCGAACCCGGGCGTGCGCAAGAAGGCGGCGGACGCCCTCGCGTCGTTCCCGATGACGCCGGAGATCCGGACGGTCTTCCTCGAGTCGCTGCGCTCCGACAAGAACCCCGCCGTGCGCCTCGCCGCCGTGGACGCGCTCGCCGCCGCCGCCAAGCAGACGCCCGACGCGACCACGATCCAGTCGCTGCGCGAGAAGGCCGTCGACCCGCAGGAAAACGGCTTCGTCCGGGCCAAGGCGGCCTCGGCGCTCAAGGCAATGTCGTTCTGACGACCCACGAAGGATGGCGAAACCAACGATGACTACCGCGCGTCTCTCCCTGACGATGAACACGCTGAAGATCCACCGACCCGACGCCGCGCCCGAGACGCCGAGCGCCCGCGCCGACCGCTTCGCGGTCTGGGCGCTCCTCGTCCTCGGCCTGCTGCTCATGCTCGCCTCGATCGGAAAGGCGGAGCAGCCGACGGCGACGCGCGTCGTGCGGCTCAACGGGACGCTGTCGGCCGGCCAGACCCTCCACGTCGAAAACGTGTCGGGCGACATCGTCGCGACGCCCGGCAAGGCCTTCTCCGCGGTGGTGACGCTCACGGTGTCGGCCCCGAGCCAGGAGAAGGCCGACGAGATCCTGAAGAAGACCGAGGTGCAGAGCGACCACGACGAGGACGGGTGGACGCTCGAGACGGTATGGCCGGGCAACCGGTCGGGGCGCGGCAGCCGCCACGGTTCGCCGTGCGAGCGCTGCCGCATCACGGCCGCCTACGAGATCGTCGTGCCGCCCGGCGTCACGGCGGAGCTCCAGACGGTCAACGGCAACGTGCGCGTCCGCGATCTCGACGGCGAGCTCAACCTGGAAAACGTCAACGGTTCGATCGAGGTCCGCGGGGCGAAGCGGTCGCTTTCGGCACAGACGGTCAACGGCGGCATCGACGCCGCCGCCCGGGCGCTGCCGCCGGACGCGGACGTCTCGCTCCAGACGGTCAACGGCAACGTGCTCCTGACGCTGCCGAAGGACGCGCACTTCAACCTCTCGGCGTCGACGATGAACGGCACGATCTCTTCGACGTTCCCGCTTCCCCCGCGCGCGGGCGAAGCGACCTGGACCTACGAGACGCCTCCCGCCGACGCGAAGGGGCCGAAGAAGGCCCCGCGGGCCGAGAAATCGGCGCCCCGCCGTGTCATCGTCGAGGACGAGGACGGCGAGACGCACGTGGTGGACCTCTCGGAGCTCGACGCCGAGCTTGCCGAGTCCATGAAGGAAGTCGAGTCGTCGATCCGCGAAGGCATGCGGGACACCGAGGAGAGCCTGCGGGCCACGGAGAAGGACATGCGCCGCGTCGAGCGGCAGATGCGCCAGATCCGCGTGCCCGAGCCGCACCGGGAGTACAGCGGCTCCGTCGGCAAGGGCGGCGCCGACGTCCACGTCGAGACCCTGAACGGACGGGTGCTCGTCCTCGCCGAGGGCACGAAGGACGCGGATGCCCGGCCGCTGGTCTCGGGGCGGCGCACCTTCGCCGTCACGGTCCCCGAGATGCACGTCCGCGTGCCGGCTCCGGTCGTCGCGCCGGCCCCCGCGGCTCCGATGGCGCCGCCGCCGCGCGCTCCCCGCGCGGCGGCACCGGCCCCGCCGGCGCCTCCCATTCCGCCCGACCACGAGGGCGAGATCATCCGCGGCGACGTGGCCGGGGACTTCCTCTCGACATCGACCGACGCCAGCTACCGGATCGGCAACGTCTCGGGCAAGGCGCGCGTCCTGACCCACTCGGGCGAGATCCACCTCGGCTCGATCGGCGCGGGCGCGGACCTCAAGAGCTACGGGGGCGACATCGTCGTGGGGCCGGTGACCGGAGAGCTCAAGGCCTCGACGATGGCGGGCGACATCCGCGCCGGCAACGTGTCGGGGTCCGCCCTGGCGGACACCGCGGGCGGGGACATTCGGATCACCCGCGTCGGCGGCAGCCTCGATGCGAAGACGGCCGGCGGCGACATCGTCGTGCCGTCGGTGGGCGGCGGCGTGCGCGCCGCGACCGCGGGCGGGGACGTGCGGATCGGCATCGCCTCGGCCGACGTCAAGGGCGGCGTGACGATCCACAACTCCGGGGGCGACGTCACGCTGAGCATTCCCCCGAACTGCAAGGCGGACATCGAGCTCGTGGTCACCGGCACCGACGAGGACGAACAGGCGATCCGCTCCGACTTCCCCGAGCTCGTCATCTCGAAGAAGACCGGCGTGCAGCGGGCGACGCTCTCCCTGAACGGGGGCGGAGAGAAGATCGTGGTGCGAACCTCGTCGGGGACGATCCGGCTCAAGAAGTCGGGAAACCCGTAGGAGCCGCGGCTACCGTATCCGCATCACGGCGCGGGGCTCCAGCTCCACCTCGTCTCCGATGCCGGACCTCGGGTCGTGGCGCCCGGTCGAGAGGTAGGCCCGGATTCCCGGCCGGAAACGCTTCCACTCCCCGCCGAAGACGGCCACGGTGTCGGAGACGTCGCCCACGTTGTCGCGCGAAAGGCTCCGGAGCTGATCGCGCGTCAGCGGCGGGTCCGCGAAGACGCCCCTCCGGGCGAGCCACTCGAACGCCCCCGCCAGGATGCGGCCGTACCAGAGCGGAAAGTGAATCAGCGGCTTGCCCGGCTTGCCGACCGCGGCGGCGATCTCGCGGTAGATGTCGTTCATCGTCAGGACCTCGGGCCCGCCGACCTCGAACGCGCGGCCGGCGCTCTCCGGCTTCTCGAGCGCCTCGGCGAAGACGCGAGCCACGTCCTCGACCGCGACCGCCTGGAACCGGGTCGTGCCGGGCCCGATGACCGGGATGAACCCGGGGTTGCCGCGAACGATCTGCGCGAGCAGGGACACGAAGCCGTCGCCCGGGCCGAAGATGACCGACGGGCGGAAGATCGTCCAGTCGAGCCCGGAAGCGCGGACCGCCTCTTCCCCGGCCGCCTTCGTGCGCCCGTACTCGGACGGGGAGTCGTCCGTGCTGCCCATCGCGCTCATGTGGACGTAGCGACGGACGCCGGCCGCGCGGGCGGCGGCGACGACGTTCTCGGTCGCCTGGCGGTGCATGCGGTCGAAGGTCTGCTCGCCCTTCTCGTGGATGATGCCCACGAGATGCACGACCGCGTCGTGTCCGGCAACGGCCGCGGCGAGAGAGGACGGATCGAGGACGTTGCCCGTCACCGCCCCGACCGGTCGGTTGTACCGGTTGCGGGTCTTGCGCGGATCGCGCGCCAGGACCGAGACGGAGTGTCCGCGATGAAGCAGCCGGTTGACCACGTAGGTTCCGACGAATCCCGTGCCGCCCGTGACGAGGACTTTCAAGCTCACCTCCGCCGCGGGTTCTTGTATCACGCCGTCCCGGCGGGCCCTTCGGGCGTCCGGCGTTCAGGGATACCCGAACAGATCGCTGGAAACGATCCGGCCCTCGGCGCGCAGCGCGACGACGCGGCGGCGCGCCTCGGCGAGCCCGGCGAGGTCTCGGACCGGATCGGCCACCCGCATGGCGGGAAGACCCGACTGGCGGCTGCCGAGGAGATCTCCGGGTCCGCGGGCTTCCAGGTCCTTCTCCGCGATGACGAACCCGTCGGAGGTCGTCTCGAGCACGGCGAGCCGGGCACGCGCCTCGGCGCCCGCCGTCTTGCCGGCGATCAAGGCGCACCACGACGGGCGCGCGCTGCGGCCGACGCGTCCGCGCAGCTGGTGGAGCTGCGCCAGGCCGAACACCTCGGCGTTCTCGACGATCATCAGGGTCGCCTCGGCAACGTCCACGCCCACCTCGACGACGGTCGTGGAGACGAGCACCGGGACGCGGCCGACGGCGAAGTCCCGCAGCACGGCCGTGCGCTCCGCGGCCGGCATGCGCCCGTGCAGCACGCCGATCTTCGCGGCGGGGACGATCGCCGCGATCCGGTCCGCCGTGGCCCGCGTCGCCGCGATTTCGCGCTCCCCCTCCTCGATGCTGGGCACCACGACGTACACGCGCTCGCCGGCGGCGACCCGCTCCGCGGCGAAGGCGTAGACCTTCTCCCGCGCCGATTCTTCGCGCACGCGCGTCCGGACTTCGCCGCGCCCCGGCGGCTTCTCGTCGAGCACCGAGACGTCGAGCTCTCCGTAGATCGCCCAGGCGAGCGAGCGCGGGATCGGCGTGGCCGTCATGACGAGCACGTGCGGCGAATCCCCCTTGAGGAACAGGCGGGCGCGGTGGGCCACGCCGAAGCGATGCTGCTCGTCCACGACGACGAGTCCCAGCCGCCGGAACTTCACCGGCGACTCGGCCAGAGCATGCGTGCCGACGAGCACGTCGATGCGCCCGGCGGCGAGCTCTTCGAGCAGCCGCCGGCGCGCCGGCCCCCGCACGCGGCCCGTCAGGAGCGCCAGTCGCACGCCGGCTCCCGTCAGCCACGACGCGAGGCTCTCGGCGTGCTGCTCCGCGAGGATCTCGGTCGGAGCCATCAGCGCCCCCTGCACGCGGTTTCCCGCGGCGAGCAGAAAGGCGAGGCCCGCGACGACGGTCTTGCCCGAGCCGACGTCTCCCTGGAGCAGCCGGGCCATGGCCCGGCCCGACCCGAGGTCCGCCGCGATCTCCCGCACCGCGCGCTTCTGGGCGCCGGTCAGCGCGAACGGGACGGCGTCCCGCGCCTTCTGGCGGATCGCCTCGGCGGCAGGCAGGGGAATTCCCTTGCGGGCGCGGAGGCGCTCCCGGCGCGCTTCGATGCCCGCGGCGAGCACCAGGAGCTCCTCGCGGGCGAGCAGGCGCCGCGCCGACTCGGCCCGTTCGGGCTCCGGCGGAAAGTGCGCGTCGGCCATCGCCGACGCGAGCTCGGCGCCCGTCCCCGCCGCGGCTTCGAAGTCCGGATCGAGCACGTCGAGCGTCCGCCGCACGAGCGTGCGCCACAGGCGCGACGGCACCTCCCCCGTCCGGTGATAGACGCCCACGATGCGGCCCGAGTGCACCGGGTCCGTCTCTTCCCCGGGCGCGAAGAGCTCCGTCTCGGGATTCTCGATGCGCCGCTCGCCGCGCGGCGAGACCGTCGGCGAGCCGTAGAGCGCCGCGCGCTGGCCCCCGAGCGCTTTCGCGAAGGACGGATACCGGTTGTGCCAGACGACGCGTATCGCGGCCGTGCCGTCGTCGGCGACCGCCTCGATGCGCAGCAGACCGCGGCGCATCCGCACGGCGCGCACGCCCTGGAACCGCACGAGGACGGTGGCCGGCGTTTCCGGCGCGAGCTCCGCCACCGTGGCGAAACGCCGGCGGTCCTCGTAACGAAACGGGAGGGCCAGAAGGAAGTCGCCGACGGTTCGCAGTCCGGCCGCCGCCAGGCGCTCCGCCCGGGCGGGCCCGATCCCGGGGATCCGGGAGACGGGGTCGCGCGGGCGCAGGCGGAGCGGCGGAACTTCGGACGGTGCCGTGGATCAGCTCTCGGGCGCGTGGAACGTCATCGAGACGAGGCCGAACTTCAGGACGTCGCCGCCCTGCACGGCGATGGGGACGCCGGTCGTGAGCCGGTTCCCGTTGACGTACGTGCCGTTCATGACGCCGATCTCTTCCATCACGTAGTAGGTGTCGCTCATCTGGTAGAGCTTGGCGTGGCGCCGCGAGGTCGAGCGTTGCGGATCGAGCGGGGTCAGGTCCACGTCGGGCGTGATGCCCGTGACGGGATCGCTGCGGCCGACGAGGGTGTCGCCCTCGCGGTTGAGGAAGAACTCGGCGGCCGGGTCGTCGCACACGAGGCGGCAGGCGTCGAGCGGGCGCTCCGGCTCTACCTTGCGAACGACCGGCTTCTCCTCCTCGGGCACGCGGCGTCCGACGGCCTCCTCGAGCATCGCCGTGACTTCCCGAAGCCGCCGCGACAGCTTGCGCATCATGCGCACGGCGATCTCGGTGTTGCTCTTGAGCATCGCGTCGAAGGTCGCGCCGTTGATCCGGACGAGCTCGACGTCGGTCTTCGCCCGCGCCGAGGCCGTCCGCGGGACGTCCTCGAGGACGCTCATTTCGCCGAAGAAGTCGCCCTTTTCGAGGGTCGCGAGGACCCGGGTTTCGCCCCCGATCGACTTCAGGAGCTCCACGGTGCCCGACTGGAGGATGTACATCTCCGTGCCGATGTCGCCCTCCGAGAAGATGATGTCGCCCATCAGGTGGCTGACCATGTACTTCTCGTACGGGTTCTTCCCCCCGCCGCCGGGGCCCGACTTGAAGACGGCCTTCACGGACGGCACGACGGCGCCTCCCGCGCGACGCCCGGCCCCTCGAACTCGAGGAAGCCCCCGTCGGCGTCCACGCGCACCGGAACTCCCAGGGGAAGGGTCCGGTTCCCGGCACAGTGGCCGGCCGGGAATCCCCACACGACCGGGAAGGGCGCGTCCGCGAAGTAGTCGCGAAGCCAGACACCGACCTCTTGCGGAGACTCGCCGCCGCGCGCGTCGGGCGAAATCGAGCCGATGACCATGGCTTGCAGTCCGTCGAATGTACCTGACCGCTCAAGCTGGGTCAACATTCGGTCCAGCGCGTACGGCTCTTCGGCGACGTCTTCCCAGAAGAAAACCGCTCCCCGCGCGTCGATTTGCTCGGGGGTGCCGCAGAGGGACACGATGAGCGAGAGACAACCCCCGACGAGGGGCCCGCTGCCGGCGCCCCCCGCGAGAACGTCTCCGGGCGCGAACCGGTGCCGGGCCGGAACCTCGCCGGAGAGGACGGACTGCCAGTCGAGGCCCTCCTCGTCGGGCATCGTCACGGCGACCATGGGGCCGTAGAAACCGACGAGGCCCGCGTGACGCGCGATGTACGCGAAGAACGCGGTCAGATCCGAGCCGCCGAGATGGATCCGCGGCCGCGCGGCGATCTCGGCGGCGTCGAGCAATCCGAGCACGCGCGAGGCGCCGTAGCCTCCCCGCGCGAAGAAGACGGCGTCCACGGACGCGTTCTGCAGCAGCGCGCGGTAGCCCTCGGCGCGCTCCGCGTCGGAGCCCGCGAGAAAGCCGCGCTGCGCGCGCACGTTCGGAGCGAGGACGACGCGATATCCCCGCCGCTCGAGGCTGCGAACCCCCGCATCCAGCCGGGCCGGATCCACGGGGCCGGAGATCGCCGCGACGCCGATCGTGGCGCCCGGCGTGAGGCGGGGTGGGCGCACGAGCTCAGTCATCGGCGGCCTCAAAAAGCCCCGAGCGGGCCTGTAAGCCGAATCCTGTCCCCCGGTTGCCCGGGGTCGCGATCATTCCTCTAGGCCCGAGGTCGCCCTCGGGCTCGAGCAGCCGACCCGGAGGCAGCTCACGTTGAGTGAGGCGGGACGGGCGCCCTCTGCCTCCCTATTTGGCCTTGCTCCGCATGGGGTTTACCGTGCCCCCGCCGTTGCCGGCGGAGCGGTGCGCTCTTACCGCACCGTTTCACCCTTGCCGTCCTTTCGGAAGGCGGTCTGTTCTCTGTGGCACTTTCCTTCGCGTTGCCGCGACCGGGGATTACCCGGCATGCCGCCCGTATGGAGTTCGGACTTTCCTCCCCGATTTCTCGGGACGATCGCGTGGCCCGCTCGGAGCCGCGACTAATCTACCACGGTGCGGCCGCCGCCGGCTCAGTCCCGGTTCTTCTCGTCCGCGAAGTACCGCATCCATTCCTCGACGTCCACGCGCTCGTTCGGTCCGGCGCGCGGGGCGGGCTGTCGCCGAAGACTCGCCGAAGCGCGCGAAGAATTCGGACGGGCTCCAGGCCTTCGCGCCCGCGTCTCTGGCTCGCCGGGCCAGACCCCGATCCGCGGTGACGACGATCGCCTCGCCCGGCGCCCGGGAGCGCTCGAGCTCCCGGACGATCGCGTCATCCGCGCTTCCGGACGCCGGGACGCGCACGGTCAGGCTGCCGAAGGACGACGGGCGTTCGCCGGCGGGCCCGTCGAAGAAGATCGTGGCGCTCGCCTTCGTGCGGCGCAGCCGCCCGGCGACCTCGGCGACGAGGGCCTGGCGGTCCTCCGCGGAGGGCCGGGCCGCGCCCCGGATGGAGCCGATCAGGTTGTTTCCGTCCAGGAGATAGGGCATTGCCGCCGGCTACCCCTCCCGCAGCGCGCGCCTCGGGTGCTTGAGCTTGAAGAACATCACCGCCAGGCCGCGCAGGACGCGGCGCCGGTCGAGCGCGAGGAGCACCGCCATCCCGCCCAGCAGCAACGCGGTGAACCACGGCACGAAGAAGACGAGCGCCCCCAGGGCGAGCGCCAGGGCGTCCTCGGCGAGCGAGAGCGCGAATTGCGCCAGGCCCCGCGTCGCGGCCGTCGAGGTCAGGCGCGTCGTGGACTTGACGAGGTGGGCGGCCAGCGTGGCCGTCGCTCCCGCCAGCGCGAGACCGATCCGCGCGGCGGGAGAGCTTTCGGGCACGGCGGCCAGCGCGAGCAGGGCCCCGACGGCCGGGCGCAGGACCGTCTGGACGAGATTCCAGAGGTGGTCGACGATCGGGATCTTGTCCGCCACGAACTCGGCGAGGAAGAGAACGAGCGCCGCGGTCACCGCGAAGTGGCTGGATAGAAACGCCGCGGTCGGTCCGGGAAACTCCTGCGGCAGCAGGAGGAAGAGGCCGTTGAAGAGGAGCAGGACGACCCAGGCGTTCAATCCGGCGGCCGCGGCCAGGCCGAGGCCCGTGAGGATCGCCGTCAACCGCGTCGGAACAGCCGCGACAGCAGGCTCGCGGATGGCGCCGCCGGAGCGGGCTCCTCCGACGCGGCCGCCGGCGCGGGCGCTCCCGTTTCATCGGGAGACGCCGGGGCGAGGGCCTGCGCGTCCAGGACGCGCTGGAGCAGCTCCTCGTTTTCCGGCGACGGGTCGAGCGAGACGGCGCGGCGGGCGAACGGCTCGGCTTCGTGGGCACGCTTGTGCTCCAGCAGGGCGCGGGCGGCGTCCACCGAGAACGCGACGCGCCGGCTGTCGATCCTCGCCGCCTCCTTGAGGTTGTTGAGCCCCTGGTCCGTCCAGTTCGGGTTCTTGAGCTCGACCTGCGACAGCACGTAGCGGAACTCCGCGTTGTCGGGCACGAAGCGGACCGCTTCCCGCAGCATCTCGACCGCCGGGTGGTAGTCCTTGTCCTCGATCAGCTGGCGCGCGCGGCGGAAGTTCTGCATCGCCTGTTTCTTGCGCATCTCCGGATCGGCCTCGGCCATGAGCACCGGGGCCGGAGCCGCGTCCAGGCTCTGGTCGTAGAGAGCGCGCTTGTCCGCGTCCGAGAGGGTCTCGTAGGCCTTCTTCATCCGCTCGAAAACGGCCGTGAGCTCCTTTTCGAAGCGGGCCAGGTCTTCGCGGTGACGCAGGTCCGGATGGAAGAGGCGGCTGCGTTCGAAGTAGGCCTCGGCGATCTTTTCGGGCGGGGCCGCGCGCGGGACGCCGAGCAGCTCGTAGTGCGTGAGCCAGTCGATCCGGCGGTACGTGTTCTTGACGAGCTCGGCGTGCCCGGGCGAGCGGTCGCCGGGCTGCGCCGCGACCTCGACGTTCAACCCGTGGAAACCTCCCCGGCCGCTGGCCGGCCGGGCCGCGCCCTCCTGCTTCCACTCGACGATGCCGCAGGAGACCAGCGCGTACAGGATCTTCGCCATCGCCGCGCGCGACGTGCCGGTGATCTTCAGGAGCGAGTCCACGTCGAGGATGCCGTCCACGCGCGAGAGCAGGTAGGCCTCCTGCGGCGCGAGCGGCAGGTACTGGTAGCGCGACATCGGGTCGGTCGCGAGGATCGGCACGCGGTGGCCGTCGCCCAGCCGCTCGCGAAAGGCCTCGGTCTCGGGAAGGCGCCGGATGCCCTCCACGATGACGGCGGCCGTGGACAGCGTGAGCGCGACGTCCGGGTCGAGCACGCCGGTCGAGCCCTGGAACTTGTACTCCCCCTCGCTCCACGCGAAGGTCGAGAAGACGATCTCCTCGACCAGGCGCCGCATCTCGGCATCGAGGACCGTGCGGGAGACGAGGCCGCGCTCGACCAGGATCTTGCCGAGGCGCGCCCGGCCCTGCTTCACGACCGTGTCGAGCGCCCAGTTCAGGTCGGTGTCGGTGATCCACCCCCGCCGCTTGAGAAAAGCGCCGATGCGCTGCCCTTCGCGCGACGAGGTGGCGGTGCGCAGCTCGCCCTTCTCGAAGAAGAGATGGCGCGTCTCGTCCCCGTGGACGAGCGAGAGGGTTCCCTTGAGGCCCTCGAGGAAGATCCGCCGGAGCACCTGGGGCAGCGGCGTTTCGGAGAGGGACCCGCGAAACCCGGCCGGTGTCGGTGGCGTCGTCATGGGATTGCTGTCGGTTCGCGCGTTGCCGGTTTAGGGTAGCAGAATCAGCGCACGGCGGCGACGGCGGGCCGGTTGCGCGCCGTCGAGAAGAACGCCGGGGCGGCGCCGAGGGCGCGCCGCGCGGCGTCCACCGAGGCGTAGTGGCCCCAGAGAACCCGGAAGCACGTCTTGCCCTGGAACGGCGTCGTCACGACCCACATGCTGCCCGCCGGCCGGTCGTGCTGGAACGCGTCCACGAGGGAACCGACTTCGCAGACGAGCTCGAGCTGGATCGCGTAGCGGCTCTTCGCCGTGCCGACGAATTTCTTGCGGTCGCGGGCCGCGCGGTCGAGCCAGTGCTGGCGCGAGGCCGGGGCGGCGGGTTCGGCCGCAACGGCGGGCGCGCGGACGGGCGCCGGCGCGGGTTTTGCCGCCGGCGGACGGGGCGTCGGGGCCGCTGCCGTCGGCACGGATCGCGCGGCGAGGGGCGCGGCGGTGGCCGTGGCCGCGGGCGCCGCCGCTTCGGTCGGAGCAGGGCTCGCAACGAGCTCGCCGCTCGCGATCGCGGCGGGAGTCGCCGTTTCGGAGATCGGAGTCGCCGCGGCGGGCGGCGGGACCGGAGTCTCGCCGCCAGGCGTCCGGCGGCTGCGCACCCAGAGGAGCCCGGCGACGCCCAGGACGAGAATCGCGAGGACCCACAGGAAGGGCGAGCCGGAGCGCGGCTGCGGGCGCTCGAGCGAACCGACGCCCGTGTTGGTGTCGAGGGGCGCCTCGGAAAACCGATCCGGTCCGGGGCCGGGCGACTCGAATCCCTCGAGCCCTTTCGAGGTCACTTCGGCTTCGCTCGACAGCCCCACGGCGCCGAGCTCTTCTTCCTCGTCCTCGGCCGCGCGGGATCCGTCGAAGCGGGCGTCGCTCATCGGCGCCTCGTCTTCCGAGTGGCCGGACCGGCGGAAGTCCTCGGGTACGTATTCTTCGGGCTCCGAAAGCTCGGCCGGCGACGGGAGATCCGGCTCTGAGGAAATCTCGCTGGTCGCGCGCGCCTCCGGCTTCTCGAGCTCTTCGACTTCTTCTTCTTCCCTTTCCGCCGCTTCTTCCTCCCCTTCCGGCTCGGCTGCTTCCGCCGCGATGCCGGCGTCTTCGTGCGCCGCCTCCGGCTCCTCCGTGTCGAGCGCCGGCGCGGTGGCCCGGGCGGCGGGGGGCTCGCCCTCGCTCCCCACGAAGGCCGGCCGCACGAGGCCGAGCGTGACGAGCGCGGCCAGCAGCTTCTCGACCGCGAAGGCCTCCGCCGGCGCCTCGCTCGAGATCTCGGCGGCGCTCGACGTGCCGTCGATGAGCCGCACGACCGACTCCGCGTCCGCCGTCAGGCCGAACGTGGCGAACTCCGCGTCGAAGCTCTCGGCGCGCGCGAGGGGCACGTCCACGCCTCCCAGGTGATGGAGGACGAGGCTGCGGTCGCGCGAGCGCAGGAAAAGCTCCAGGATGAGCCGCGGGATCGGAATGCGGGCCTCGGCGGCCTCGCGCTCGGCCGACCGGAAAAACCAGTACTCGCCCTCGATCCAGGTGAGCAGGTCCGACAGAATCTCGACGGCGCGGATCTTCTCGCCCCACCGCCACTCCCGCCGCGTCAGGATCCCGGCCTGCAGCGCCAGCAGCGCGCGGTCGGCGCCCTCCGACGCGGCCAGGCGCTCGAGCGTCGCGGCCTCGAGCTTGCCCGCGCGCACCAGGATCGAGGCCGTCTCGAAGCGCGGGTCGGAGGAGGAGCTGGCGGCCAACTCGCCGTTGACGAACTCGAAGCCGGCGGTGGCCCCCGAGCGCGAGAACTGGAGCGAGCCGCTCGCCCCTTCGCGCCACAACGCCACCAGGCCCGCGAGCAGGTCGGTTCCCCGGATGTCCCCTTCGTTCTCGAATGCGGTTCTCATGCGCTGTGCGCCCTCTCTCGGCCGAGGTAATCGGCCACGGCCCGCGCCGTCGTGGGACCGACGGCCGCGGCGATTTCGGCGGGATCCGCTCCCCGCAAGCCCTTCACCGACCCGAACCGGCGCAGCAGCAGGCGCGCGCGCGCCGGCCCGACGCCGGGAATGTCCGTCAGCCCGGTCTGCCGCATGCGCTTGCCGCGGCGCTGCCGATGCCGCGTCACCGCGAAACGGTGCGCCTCGTCGCGGACGCGCTGGACGAGCTGCAGCGCGGAGTCCTTGCGCGACAGGCGGATCGGCTCCGGCCGGTCGGGCACCCAGATCTCCTCCTCGCGCTTGGCGAGGCCCACGACCGGCAGCTCGATGCCGAGACGGTCGAGCGCCGTCAGCGCCGCCTGCAGCTGGCCGCGCCCGCCGTCCACCAGCACGAGATCCGGCATCGGCCGGCTCTCGTCCTGGAGTCGCCGGTACCGGCGCTCGACGACCTCGGCCATGCTGCGGAAGTCGTCCGGCTCGAGCAGGTCCTGCGACGCGATGTTGAACAGCCGGTAGTCGGACTTGCGCGGCTTGCCGTCCTCGAAGACGACGAGCGACGCCACGCTGTCCGTTCCCTGGGTGTGCGAGATGTCGAACGCCTCGATGCGTTGCGGGGGCACCGCCAGGCCGATCGCCCGCGCCAGCCGCTCGACGGCGACGGCCTCCTCGCCGCCCGTGCGGCGGAACCGGACGCGGTGGCGCTCGCGGGCGTTCTGCTCGGCCATCCGGAGGCGGTCCGCGGCCGCCCCGCGCCGGGGCATCCGGACCGCGACTTTCGCGTTGCGCCGCGCCGCGAGGTAGTCCTCGAGCAGGGCGGCTCCCGGGAGGTCGACCGGCAGGTGGACCTCGCTCGGAAGGAACGGGTTGGCGTCGTAGAACTGCGGCAGAAACGTCTCGAGGAACGCCACCGGGTCGAGCTCCTGGGCCTTCTCGAAGAAGAAGTCCCGGCGGTCCTGCAGCGTGCCGCCCCGGACGACGAGCACGCACACGGCGACGTCCGATCCGGACTCGAAGAATCCGAAGACGTCCACGTTCTCGCCCTTCAGCGACTGAACCACCTGCCGCTCGGACACGTCCCGCACGGTTCTCAGCGCGTCGCGGTAGGCGGCGGCCATCTCGAAGTTCTCGGCCTCGGAAGCCGCCTGCATCTTCTCCGAGAGGCTCGCCTCGAGCTCCCGGTTGCGCCCTTCCAGGAAGAGCACGACGTCGGCCACGGCCCCGGCGTATGCCTCCTTCGTCGTCAGTCCGGCCACGCACGGCCCGAGGCAGGCGTGGAGATCGTAGTAGAGGCAGGGCCGGGGAAGGTTGCCGTCGATCTCGATCGTGCAGGTGCGGATCTGGAAGTGGCGGGTGATCATCCGCATGATCCGGCGGGCGAGGCCGCCCCAGAAGGGGCCGAAGTAGGAATGGCCGTCCTCCTGGACCCGCCGGGTCACCAGCGCCCGGGGCCAGGGCTCCCCCGTCGTGATCTTGATGTAGGGATAGGTCTTGTCGTCCCGGAGGCAGACGTTGTACCGGGGCCGGTGCTTCTTGATGAGGGTGTTCTCGAGGAGGAGGGCCTCGAGCTCGGTCCGGGTCGAGATCGTCTCGACCTCCCGGTGCAGGCGCCGCAGCGCCTCCTCCTTGGTCCCTCCCGAGCCCGCCTTGAAGTAGGACGCGACGCGCTTTTTGAGGGACAGGGCCTTGCCGACGTAGAGGATCTTTCCCTTGTCGCCGCGGAAGAGGTAGACGCCCGGGGAATCCGGCAGATTCTCCGGTGCGCGGCGGGACTCGACCACGCGTTCAGTGTAACCCGGAGCGGCGCGGCCGGCGAGGCCCCGCCCGGCGGTATGATGACCGTGTGCCGATGTACGAGTGTCCCTACTGCTACAGCCCGGTCGAGCCGGGTACACCGGTGTGCCCGAAGTGCGGCCGCGAGCTCGAGCGGTGGCAGACCGGTTTCTACACGCGCCAGCGCCCGCTCCCGACGCGCTCCCGCACGGCGGTCTGGGCGGCCGCGCTCGCGGCGCTGCTGCTCGTGCTCGCCGGCCTCGCGCGCGCCTGCCACTGGATATGAGACGCGCGGTGCTCCTCGGCGTGGTCGCGTCGGCGGCGTTTGCCGCGGCGCGCCGCCGCGCAGCTCGTGCCGCTGACGACGCTGCCACGCGGCGCTGCCCTGCTCGATTCCCTACGGCCTGCGCCCGGCCGACTCGGTCCAGAACCTCGCCAACGCCAACGGCGGCCCGGGCAACGCCGCGATGACGGTCCAGAGCGGCCTCGGCGACCTGAAGTTCACCCTCGTGAAGCCCGTGTCGGAGGATCCCGCCGAGAGCGCCGCGCGGATCTTCGTCCGGAAGAACCCTATTCTCCTGAAGCCGACGCCCAGGCCGACACCGAGCGTCCCCTAGCTCAGCCCCGGAAGATCTCCAGCTCCCTCAAGCTGCGCAGCTCGTCGCGCAAGGCAGCGGCCTTCTCAAAATCCAGCTCCTTGGCCGCGGCCTTCATCTGCTTCTCGAGTTCCGCGATCCGTCGGCGCAGCGTGTCGGCGTCCGGCAGATCGGGACGCGCGGCGGCGGGCGCGACCTCGTAGTAGTCGAGGTTCGCCATCCGGACGAGGGGCGAGTTGACCTGCTTGACGATGGACGCGGGCACGATGCCGTGTTCGGTGTTGTACGCCTCCTGGATGCCGCGGCGGCGGCCGGTCTCCGACATCGCCCGGCGCATGGACTCGGTCACCGCGTCCGCGTAGAAGATGACGCGTCCGCGCAGATTCCGCGCCGCGCGGCCGGCCGTCTGGATCAGGGATGTTTCGCTGCGCAAGAAGCCCTCCTTGTCGGCGTCGAGGATCGCGACGACCGCTACCTCGGGCAGGTCGAGGCCCTCGCGCAGGAGGTTGATGCCGATGAGGCAGTCGAAGACGCCGCGCCGGAAGTCCGAGAGGATGTTCACCCGCTCCATCACCTCGATGTCGGAGTGCAGGTACCGGCAGCGCACGCCGACCTCGGCGAAGTAGTTCGTCAGCTCCTCGGCCATCCGCTTCGTCAGGGTCGTGACCAGGACGCGCTCGCCCGCGGCCGTCGCCTCGCGCACGACGGCGAGCAGGTCGTCCACCTGCCCCTTGACCGGCCGGATCTCGATGGGCGGATCGAGCAGGCCCGTCGGCCGGATCACCTGCTCGACGATCTCGCCGCCCGTGCGCCCGAGCTCCTCGGGTCCCGGCGTCGCGCTGACGGCGATGACCTGGTTCAGCCGCCCGCGGAACTCCTCGTACGTCAGCGGCCGGTTGTCGAGTGCCGACGGAAGGCGGAACCCGTAGTCCACCAGGACCTGCTTGCGCGAGCGGTCCCCGTGGAACATCCCGCGCACCTGCGGCAGGCTCACGTGCGACTCGTCCACGACGAGCAGGAAATCGCGCGGGAAGTAGTCGAGCAGCGTCGGCGGCGGCTCGCCGGCCCCGCGGCCCGAGAGGTGGCGCGAGTAGTTCTCGATGCCGTTGCAGTAGCCGACCTCCTTCATCATTTCGAGGTCGAACATGGTGCGCTGGTGGAGGCGCTGCGCCTCGAGGAGCTTGCCGGCGGCGGTCAGCTCCGCCAGCCGCGCGTCGAGCTCGATGCGGATCGTCCCGATCGCCCGCTCGAGCGTCTCCCGCGGCGTCGCGTAGAAGGTCCGGGGATACAGGGCGAGCCGCTGGACGCGCTGGAGCGGCGTGCCCCGCAGCGGGTCGGTCTTCGTGATCTTCTCGATCTCGTCGCCGAAGAACTCGACCCGCACCGCGGTGTCCTCGTAGGCCGGCTGGATCTCGAGCACGTCCCCGCGGACGCGAAAGCTCCCGCGCGCGAGGTCGAGGTTCGTGCGCTCGTACTGCATCTCGACCAGCCGGGCGAGGAGAGCCGGCATCCCCTGCGTGTCGCCGACCTCGAGGTACGCGAGCATGTCGTAGTAGGAATCGGGCGCGCCGAGGCCGTAGATGCACGACACCGAGGCGACGACGAGGACGTCGCGCCGCTCGAAGAGGGCCTTCGAGGCCGCCAGGCGCAGCTTGTCGATCTCCTCGTTGCGCGAGGTCTCCTTCTCGATGTAGGTGTCGCTCTGGGGAATGTAGGCCTCGGGCTGGTAGTAGTCGTAGTACGACACGAAGTACTCGACCGCGTTCTGGGGAAAGAAGGTCCGGAACTCCTGATAGAGCTGGGCGGCGAGCGTCTTGTTGTGCGAGAGGACGAGGGTGGGCCGGTTCACCGCCTCGACGACCTTCGCGATCGTGAAGGTCTTGCCCGAACCGGTCACGCCGAGAAGCACCTGGTCGGACCGGCCCTCGGCGAGTCCCTCCACCAGCCGTTCGATCGCCCGCTTCTGGTCGCCCTGGGCGGTGAAGTCGGTGACGAGGCGGAAGGTGCCCGTGGCCCCGGCCTGCGCCTCGAGATAGGTCGGCGGCTTGGCAGGCTTCGGAGGGGCCGGGGGCCGGGGTGGACGCGCCATCGGGTGAGCCGCCGCTTATAGCATAAGCGGGACGAATGCCTCACAATCCGGGCGTGAAGAGCCTCGCCCGTTTCGCCGCCCTCATCCTGCCGCTCGCCGTCGTGGCCCTCATGGGATCGGTCGCCGGCTCGTTCGCGGCGGACTTCGTTCGCGTACCGCGGGTGTCGGAGCTCGAGACGTACCGGCCCGACATCGTCACGCAGATCGTGGCGCGGGACGGCTCGACGATCGCCCGCTACGCCATCGAGCGGCGCACGCTGATCACGCGGGCGGACATCCCGGCCGTCTTCCGGAATGCCCTGATCGCCACCGAGGACAAGAACTTCTTCCGGCACGGGGGCGTGGACGTGCGCCGCACCGTCTCGGCCCTCGTCGCGAACCTCCAGCAGGGAGGCTACGCGCAGGGCGGCTCGACGCTGACCCAGCAGCTCGCGCGGGCGATCTTCCTCTCTCCCCGAAAGACGCTGTCGCGCAAGATCAACGAGGCCCTGGTCTCGTTCGAGATCGAGCGCCGGTACTCGAAGGACCAGATCCTGACGATGTACGCCAACGAGATCTATCTCGGTCACGGCAACTACGGCGTCGAGGCCGCCTCCCGCTACTACTTCGGCAAGAGCGTGCGCGACCTCTCGCTGGCCGAGGCGGCGCTGCTCGCCGGCATCGTGCAGCGGCCCGAGGACCAGTCGCCCTTCCGCAATCCCGCGCTCGCCCGCGCCCGCCGGTCCACCGCCCTGCGGCGCATGCGGGCCGAGGGATACATCACGGAGGCCGAGCGCAAGGCGGCCGAGGACGAGCCCCTGCCGGCCGCGCCGTCGCTGCCCGAGTCCATCGTGGGTCCGTATTTCTCGCGAGGAGATCCGGCAGTACCTCGAGCGGACGTACGGCGAAAAGGACCTCTACCGCCGCGGCCTGCGCGTCGAATCCACGCTCGACCCCGAGCTGCAGGCCTGGTCCGAGGAGGCCCTCGACTGGGGTCTGCGGCAGATCAGCCGCCGCCACGGCTTCCACCGTCCGCGCAACCTCGCGGATAGCGGCTACCGCTCCTTTGACACGTACGCGGATCCGTCCTGGGAAGGGGCGCGGATCGAGGAGGGCGCCGCCCTCCGCGCGGTCGTGCTCCGGACGAGCGCCTCGGGAGCCGAGGTGCGCATCGGCAAGGAGACGCTGCCGCTTCCGAACTCCACCCTCGCCTGGACGGGGGCCGCCGCGGCCTCGAAGATCCTGAAACCCGGCGACCTCGTGACGGTCGCCATCCAGAAGGCCAAGGACGGCTCCCTCGTGGCGGCGCTCGACCAGGAGCCGCGCGAGCAGGGCGCGGTGCTCGTCCTCGAGAACTCGAGCGGCGCCGTCCGGGCGATGGTCGGCGGCTCCGACTGGTCGCAGTCGAAGTTCAACCGCGCGACGCAGGCCGTGCGCCAGGCGGGCTCGGCGTTCAAGCCGTTCGTGTACCTGACGGCCTTCGAGCAGGGTTACACGGCCGCCGACACCGTCTTCGACGGGCCTCTGTCGATCGTCATCGACCCGCATCAGCCGCCGTACCGCCCGAGCAACTACGACGGCAAGTTCCACGGCATCGTGACTTTCCGCAAGGCGCTCGAGCACTCGTACAACATCCCGGCCATCCGCGTCGCCGAGATGGCGGGCCTGTCCCGGGTGATCGAGACGGCGCACCGCCTCGGCGTCCATCAGAACCTCTCCCCGTACCCGTCGCTCGCCCTCGGGGCCTTCGAGGTCACGCTGCTCGAGCTGACTTCGGCCTACACCGTGTTCGTCAACCAGGGACTCGCCTTCACGCCGTACCTGATCGAGCGCGTCACGGATTCGAACGGCGACACGCTCGAGCAGACGCATCCCGACGCCCGCGAAGTCGAAAGCCCGCAGGCCGCCTTTCAGCTCCTGCAGGTTCTTCGGGGCGTGACCCAGCGCGGCACGGGAGCGACGGCGGCGCGACTGAAGCTGAATATCGCCGGCAAGACCGGGACGACCAACGACTTCACGGATGCGTGGTTCATCGGCTCCACGCCCCGCTACACGATTGGCGTCTGGGTGGGCAACGACCAGAAGACGCAGTCGATCGGCAAAGGGGCCGAGGGCGCTCGCGTGGCCCTGCCCATCTGGATCAGGATCCTCGAGAATATGCAGCAGCACGGGCGCATCGATCCGCAGGAGGACTTCGACGTCCCGCCCAACATCGTGTTCACGCCCGTGGACTACGAGACCGGCCTCAAGGCGACGGCCGACACTCCCCTTCCCGTGCTCGAAGCCTTCGTCAGCGGCTCGCAGCCGACCGAGGAGTGGAATCCGAGGTCGCAGGAGATCGCCAGGCTGCCGTGGTCGCTGCAGCAGCCGTTCTACGTTCCGAAGAAGGGCGAGCTGCCGCAGGACGGCGCCGCGCCTCCTCCCCCGCCCTGAGGGCCCTCACCCGCGCGGCGACGCGGAGATCCGTCCCGCCAGGTGCGCGGCGCGATGAAATCGCGAGAAGGCGCGGTAGCCGATTTCGCCCGGAATGACGGCGCTCGCGACGCCGAGGGCCGCCGCCGCCACGCCGAGTCCCGCGCCGGCGGCCGCGCCGGCGACGCTGCCGGCCCGCACCCTCCGCACGAGCCACGCGCCCGGCCCGCGGCGCGAGTCTCCCTCTCCGAAGAGCGCCGCGCCCTCCTGCTCCCAGATCGCGCCGTGCCGGCCCTGTTCGTACGCGATGCGGGCCACGGCCAGCCGTGAACGGGCGTGCCGGTGGAGGACGACCCAGTCCTCCGCGTAGAAGATCGGCACGCCCGCGCGCTCGAGGGCGAGCCCGTACGCGCCGTCGCCGCCCCGCGGGAACTTCTCGGGAAGCGGCATCTCGATGGCGAGCTGCCGGCGAATGGCGAAGTTGCGCGTGTTGCAGAAGCGCCGGAATCCCGCCGCCGCGTGCGAGGCGACGTAGCGGTCGTACTCCCGCTGGATGAAGACCGAGAGCCGCGAGGAGTCGGCCGCCGCGGAAGCTCCCTGGATCGCGGCCGCGCGGCCCGCGCCGACCGCCGCGCCGAGCCCCGCGAGCCAGTCGGGAGGACAGAGGCAATCCGAGTCGGTGAACGCCACGATCTCGCCCGTCGCCTCCCGCACCCCGCGGTTCCGGGCGGCGTACGGGCCGGCCGCGTCTCCCGGCAGGAGCCGCGCCGGCAGCCCGGCCGGCACGCGCGGAATCCGCGTCGCGCCGTCGAGCGCCACGAGGACCTCGAAATCGGGCCCGCCGCGCTGCGCCGCGAGCGACGCGAGCAGGTCGTCCACCCTCGGATCGTCACGCACCGGAACGACGACCGAGACGGCCACGGCGCCGCTCACGGCGCCTGCGCCGGCGCGGTGCGCCGGAAGATGCCGTTGACCGTCACGGCGAGCAGGCTGTAGCTCACGAGAGAAGCGGCGGCCGCGCCGAGGGCCCCCCCGCGGGGGATCAGGACGGCGCAGAAGCCGAGGTTCGCGAGGACGCCGAAGAGATGCGCGACCGCGACCGCCCGGGCGCGTCCGGACGCGTAGAGAAAGGACGCGGCCGGTCGCATCGCTCCCCAGGCGGCGACCCCCCCGAGCACCAGAGGCAGGAGCCGCGGCGCTGCGGGATACCGGGTGCGGAACACGAGAAGCAGGACGGCTTCCCCGCCCGCCAGGATCGCGACCCCGGCGCCGAGCGACGTGCGGAGAAACCCGGAAAGCGCGGACTGCGCCATCCGCCGGGCCTCGGCCGGGGGGCGCGCGGCGAGCTCGACGAAGAGGCCCGTCTCGAACGAATCCGTGAGGATCCAGAGCGATTCCGCCAGCGCGTAGGCCAGGGCGTAGGCCCCGATCTCGGCGGCGTGCCCGAGGCCCGACAGCATGAAGACGTCGGCGCGGCGATGCACCGCCATGAGAAGGCCGCCCACGGCCACCGGCGCGCCGAAGCGGACGGCCGGCCCGGCGAGGTTCGCCACCGCGCTCCAGCGCGGCCTCGCGCCGGTCGCCAGGACGAGGCCGAATGCCGTCACCGCGTTGACGAGCAGCCTGCCGCCGAGGACCCAACCGAGTCGGTGCGGCGCGGCGAGGCTCGTGAGCAGGACGAGCCCGGTCGCGAGCGTGCGCCCCCACAGGAAGAACGAGTACGCCTTCTCCCGGCCCGCCGCGAGAAGCGTTGCCGAGAGCGAATCCGCGAGGAGGATGAACGGCAGCGGCGCGAGGCCGAGCCAGAAGAGACCCGCCGGCACCGAGCCGAACCAGAAGACGCGCAGGGAGGGCCAGGCCGCGAAGACGCCCGCCGCCAGGGCGCACGGCGCCACGGCCGAGAGGGCCAGCCACGCGAAGAGCGAGCCGCGCTCGCCGCGGCGGTGAAACAGAACGGCGACGCGCGGGGCGCCGAGGGCGAAGAGCGTCTGGCCCGTGGCCAGCGCCGCGGTCAGCAGCGCGTAGCGCGAGAAGTCTTCGCCAGCGAGGACGAGGGCGGTCGCCGGGAAGATCGCCAGCCGCAGCAGCGTGTCGCCGCCGCGCGCGGCGAGAATCGCCAGCCCCCGGTTCCACCACCCGGACCGCGCCGCCTCCGGGGAGCTCATCGAAGCGCTACGCGCCGTCGCGGCGCGGATCGAAGAAGCCGCGGAAAAAGGCTTGGCGCGTCATGAGGTCCCAGTGATCGGTGTGGCGCGCCCGGCCGGCGAGCGTCCGCAGCCCGTGCCGCGCCGCGATCGCCGCGCCGACGGCCAGCGGCTGGAGCACGGTCCGCCCGAGCATCGCCGGGTGCTGGCGCACGGAGTAGCGCGCCGCCTGCCCGGCGCGCCGCTGGCGCGCGAGGAAGGGATCGAGGCTGTCGTAGGAGTGGCGGTGCCGGCAGACCGCGCCGCTCGCGAAGAGGACGGGGTGCCCCCGTCGCTTCCACCGGTAGGCGAGCTCCGTGTCCTCGAACGCCGCGGCGGGAAACGCCTCGTCGAACGGATCGTCGAGCAGCCATCGACGCGGCACGCAGAGGTTCGACCCGAGGACCGCCGTGTACGGAACGGGACGGCCCGGCCTCAGGCCCTTGAAGTAGAACTGGGGCCCCGCGGGTGCCAGGAAATCCATCACCGGCGTGACGCGGCGCTCCGGATCCCACTCGATCGGTCCCTGCGTGCCCACGTCGGCGTCTCCCGACACGGCGAGGTGCGCGGCGAGGGTGCCCGGGTACGGCGGCGTGTCGTCTCCGAGGAGGAGGACCCGCGGGGCCGTCGCCAGGGCCACGGCCCGGTTGCGCGCGGTGGCCGGACCCGACCCGGAGAGGCGCAGCCACCGCAGCCGGAAGGCGCCCGGCTGGAGGCCCCTGAGAAACTCGTCCGTGCCGTCGGCGGAGCCGTCGTCGGCGACGACGGCCTCGATGTCCCCCGCCGCAAACCCGTCCTGGGCACCGAGCGCATCCAGCGTCGTTCGAAGCACCTCTCGCCGGTCGCGCGTCGGGATGACGACGGAGAGGCGCGGCATGCTTACGATCCGTAGGAAATCCGGACCGGTCTCGGGCGCGCGTCCTTACGAGGCGGGGGCGTTGGCGGCTTGCACGTCCACGGTCATGGTCGCCACGACGTCGCGGTGCAGGCGCACGTGGACCGTGTGGGATCCGAGGCGGCGGATCGGCTCGGCGAGCTCGATGCGCCGGCGGTCCACCTCGATGCTCTTCCCGGCAAGGGCGTCGGCGATCTCGGACGCCGTGACGGAGCCGTACAGGTGTCCCTCTTCGCCGGCCTTCTTCGTGATCGTGACCGTCAGGCCCTCGACCTTCGAGGCCGCCTGCTCGGCGACCGACTTCTCCTTGAGCATCCGCTCGTCGTACTTCTTCTTCTCCTCCGAGAGGCGGCGCACGTTGGCCGGCGTCGCCTCGTAGGCGACTCCCTGCGGGAGGAGGAAATTGCGCGCGTAGCCGGGCTTGACGCTCACGGTGTCGCCGCGGTGCCCGAGGCCGCGGACGTCGTCTGCCAGGATCACTTTCATGACTTCTCGATTACTCCCTCGCCGCGTCGGCGAAAATCCACGTACCAGTCGAAGAGCCCCAGCAGCGCCACGCCGACGTTGATCGGAAAGTAGGAGCTGCCAGGGCGTATAGACCGACCCGGAGAATCCGAACCCGGAACCACTTCCGGAAGAAGTGGCAGATAATAGAGAGGCCGGCCACAAAATACAAGGCCAGAAGCGGCAGCAGGAGGTTGCCCGCCAGGCGCCTGCCCCTCCCCCGGCAACAGCCCGAAAGCCGCCCCCGCGGCCACGAAAAGCCCCGCCCCGGCCGCCGGCACCCGGAGCGCCTCGAAACGGGCCGCGTCGGCCGTGGCCCCCGGCCGGGCGGCTCGGGCGCCGACGTAGAAAGCGACCGCGCCGCCGAAAATCCAGAGGACCCCGAAGATCCCCCAGAGGGTGTCCCGCGCGAATTCCCGGGCGGCCTCGTAGGGTCCCCGCATGGCGGCCACCGACGTCGGGGTCGGCCCCCGAGCGTGCGTACGACTCGACGGCGGCCGGGATCAGGCGGTCGAACGCTCGCGGCCACCTCGGACGCCACCGACGGGACCCGGGCCCCGGTCGCGAGGCCGCGAAAGCGGCCGCGAGCAACGCGCAGCCCGCCACGCAGAGACCGAGGTAGCAGCGGGACGGCTCGACGCCCGCCCGCAGGAATCCGACCGACGCCGTCGGGCAGCGCGGTCACGCCGGCCGCCACGAAGGCCAGCGCGAGACCGGCCCCGACGCCCGCCCCCGGCCCAGCCGAGGCCGAGCACGACCGCCGACGGCGACGGCGCACGCCGTCATTCCCGGCACCAGGCCCTGCCGGTGCGCCAGCCGCACCGGCGGCACCGCCGCCAGCGGCACCCCCAGGATTCCGACGATCGGCACCACGAACACCGCCGAGAAGGCGGCCGAAGCCGCCAGCGCCGCCAGCGGGAGCTCGTACCGCCCGAGCGGCGACGGCAGCCGTCGCGTCCCCGCCTCCGGAGAGGTCATCCCCTCCAGTCCTAGTCCGTCGCGTACGGCAAGAAGCGCGATCGAACGCGCGCGCTTGATCGCCGTCTGGAGCTTGCGCTGGTGCAGCGCGCAGGTCCCCGAGATTCGCCGCGGAAGGATCTTGCCCCGCTCCGGGATGAAGCCCTGGAGCATCTTGATGTCCTTCCAGTCGATGTACTCGATCTTCTCCGCGCAGAACTTGCAGACCTTCCGCCGGCGAACGAAGAACTTCTTGCGCGGCCCGCCCTTGCCGTCGCGGCCCGCCGCCGCGCCGCGGGCCCCCGGCGGGACGCCCGGATCCTCCACCCATTCTCATGACTCGCTCCTTTCGGCGCGCCGCGGGCGCCGCCTCGGCCGGGCGACGGCCGCCGGGGCCGGACGCGGGCGGCCGCTTGGCGGCCTTCACCCGCAGGCGCTCGGCCATCTTGTGGCGCGCTTCAGCTCCTCGTCGACCCGGACGGCGAGGTGGCGCAGCACCTGGTCGGAGAGGCCCATGCGGCGCTCCGCCTCGGCCACCGCGGCCGGAGCCGACTCGACCTGCCAGTAGTGGTAGTGGGCTTCGCGCTTGCGCAGGATCGGGAAGGCGAGCCGGCGCTTGCCCCACGGCTCTTCCTTGACGACGGTCGCCCCGCCGTCCACCAGGATCTTCTTGTATTCGGCCGCGACCTTCGCCGCGTCCTCGTCGTTCAGGTCGGGCGTGACCAGGACGACGATGTCATAGAGCCTCATCGCTCCTCCTCATGGATGTCAATCCGGATCGAGGCTGTCCGGAGAGGAAGGTAAAAAATTCGCCCGCCGCATCGCGGCGTCGATTCCTTGCGTCAACCAGAGACGGAGGGCCTCGACGGCCCGCCCGACGCTGTCTTCGAACTGTTCGCGCTCGGCCTTCGCGAAGGGCTCGAGAACGTAGTCCGCGAGGTCGCGCTCGCGCGAGTACCGCTCGCCGCGGATCCCCACGCGCAGGCGCGGGAACTCCGTGGTCCCGAGATGCGCGATGACCGATCGCAGCCCCTTCTGCCCTCCCGCCGAGCCCCGCGCGCGCGCAGGCGCAGGGCCCCGAGGGGAAGGTCGATGTCGTCCACGACGACGCAGAGCTCCGACGGATCGACGCTGTGTTTCTGGCAAAGAGCGGAGACGGCCTCTCCCGAGGCATTCATGTACGTCTGCGGAAGGGCGAGCAGCACCGGGGCCTGCCCCACCCGTCCCCGGCCCACCCGCGAGGAGCACTCGCGCGACCGGATCCGGATTCCTTCCTCCGCCGCGAGCGCCTCCACGACGCGAAACCCGGCGTTGTGACGCGTCTCCTCGTAGTCGTCCCCGGGGTTGCCGAGGCCGACGATCGCGTGCAGAGGCTACTTCTCCTTTTCCTTCTTCTCCTTCTTCTCCGCCCTTCTCCTCGGCGCCCTCTTCCTCCGTCACGGCCTTGCCCTTCTTCAGGACCTCGGGCTCGGCGGGCTCGGCGGCGGCCTCGGCGGCGACCGGCTCCTCTTCACGGGTCGGGTGGGCGACGTGGACGACGACCTTCTCCGGGTTGTCCACGATGACGACGCCCTCGACGGGCGGCAGCTCCGAGATGCGGATCGCGTCGCCGATCCCGAGCTCGCGTGACGTCCACCGCGAGGTGCGCCGGGATGTCGGACGGCAGGCACTCGATCTCGATCTCGCGCGTCACCACGTCGAGGATGCCGGCGTCGGCCTTGACGCCGCGCGCGACGCCGACGATCTCGATCGGCACCTTGACCGTGATCTTCACGTCCATCAGGACGCGGACGAAGTCGATGTGCAGGGGCCTGCGGGAGACCGGGTCGCGCTGCATCTCCTTGATCATGGCGTGGCGGCTCTGGTCCGAGCCGGCCAGCTTGAGCAGGAAGATCGCGTTCTCGCCCGCGCCCTCGCGGAACACGTCCGACAGGGCCTTCCGGTTGACGGAGATCGGGCACGTTCGGCTTGCCGGCGCCGTAGACCACGGCCGGGATGCGGTCGGCGACCCGGTCGCGCCGGGCTTCGTTTTTTCCGGTCGTCGAGCGTTTCTCGACGTTGAGCTCGATGGTTTTCATGGCCTACCTCGCGCGGGATCCCCGCGCAAAGAGGCGGATTCTACACAAAAAGCGACGAAACGGAAGCCCCATCGTGGATCCGCTGGATGGCCTCCCCCAGCAGGGGGGCGACCGACAGGGCCTTGATCCGGGGGCAGCGTGCCATGGCGGCCTCGACCGGGATGGTGTTCGTGACCAGGAGGCTCTCCAGTTTCGAGGCCTCGATCCGCTCCAGGGCGGGCCCCGAGAAGACCCCGTGGACGGCGGCGGCGTAGGTCCGCCGGGCGCCCTGGCCCCGGAGGGCCGCCTCGGCCTGGACGAGCGTCCCCGCCGTGTCGATGATGTCGTCGAGGATCAGGACGTCCTTGCCCTCGACCTCGCCGACCACGTTCAGGATCTCGGTCTCGTTCTTTCCGGTGCGCCGCTTGTCGATGACGGCGAGCGAGGCGTCCAGACGCTTGGCGATCGCGCGCGCCCGCGTCAGGCCGCCGACGTCGGGCGACACGATGACGAGGTCTTCGGGCTCGAGCTTGCGAATCGCGTCGAGGATCACCGGGGCCGCGAAGAGATGGTCCACCGGGATGTTGAAGAACCCCTGGATCTGCGCCGTGTGCAGGTCCATCGTGAGGATGCGATCCGCCCCCGAGGCCGTCAGCAGGTCCGCCATGAGCTTGGCGGCGATCGGAACGCGCGGCTTGTCCTTCTTGTCCTGCCGCGCGTAGCCGAAGTACGGCAGCACCGCCGTGATGCGCGAGGCCGACGAGCGCCGGAACGCGTCGAGCAGGATCAGCAGCTCCATCATGTGGTCGTTGACCGGCGAGCAGGTCGGCTGCACCACGAAGACGTCCGCCCCGCGCACGTTCTCGTCGATCTGGCAGTAATCCTCGCCGTCCGAGAAGTTGTAGAGGGTCAGCTCCCCGAGCGGGATCCCGAGGTAGGCGCAGATCTCCTGGCCGAGCGCCGGGTGTGCGCGTCCCGAGAAGATCTTGAGGTCCCCGTAATTGAAGGCGTGCGAAGTCAAGCGAGCGGGATTGTACGCGGGAATGCGTCGCCAGTGAACCACCGACTGCGGGGGTGCGTCCCGCGCTCGTTCAGGACTCGGTCGGCCTCCGAATCCGGGCAAAGCGCAGGGTCCATCTCAGCGCCCGGGTGGTCGCGATCATGATCCCGGCTCCCACGACGACGCCGAACGGCACCAGCCACCAGCCGAGCACATCTCTGGCCGAGGGATCGTTGTTCACGCCGATGTCGAACGAGTGAGGGCCCACCCAGGCGCCGATCTGGTTCGGAGCGAAGATCTTGCCCAGGCCCGCGAGAATCAACGCCGCTCCCAGGGCGTAGCCGACGACCCCGGTGACGAAGAGGGCGAACCCCCAGGCGCTGACGGTCGACCACCGATGAATGCCCCGCATGACGACCCGGGGCGACAGGCTGGCGCGAGCCCGCGCCACCAGCGCGTCGGCGTGGTACAGCGGAGCGATCTCCTCCGGGCGGCCGAGCGCCTTCAGGATCTCGACCAGGCGCTCCTCGGTCAGCTCCCCGCTCGCCTCCGCGCGCTCCAGGATGTGCCCGCGGATCTCCTGCAGGATCTCCGCGACCTCCTCCGGCGGCAGCTCCCCGAGGCTTCGGCGAAGCTGCACGAGGTAGGCATCGATCTTCTGTTGAAGCCTGTCGGGGTGACTCATTGCTCCTCCTTCTCGAGCAGGGGCTCGAGCAGCGCTCGGATGCGGGACTGGAAGTTCGAGGCGTAGCGGGCCATCGCCAGCGTGCGGCGGCGCCCGGAGCTCGTGAGCCAGTAGTACTTGCGCGGATGGCCCGCCTCGGACTCGACCCATTTCGAGTCGATCAGCCCGTCTCGCTTCAGGCGGCCGAGAATCGGGTAGATGGTGCCTTCGGCAAGGAGAAGGTCGGAATGGGCCTCGAGACGGCGGACGATGTCGAGGCCGTAGAGCCTGTCAGCCCACAGGCTGGCGAGGATCGCGAGCTCGAGCCAGCCCTTCCGGATCTGGGTTTCCCAGTTCTCCGTCGAGTCGGAACGCGGCAAAGTAGCCATGCAATGAACTATACGTTGTATTGCTAGGTATGTTTCGAACAGAATCCCGATGGGCGCGACGTTCGAGGGCTGCCCGCCGTAGACTCGAACAGGTGCCTGTAACGACACGTGTCGCGAGTCTGACCGCCCTCGGCCTTCTGCTGGCCGGCGTCCGCGCCGGAGCCCAGACGTGGCAAGTGGTCGACGTTCCGGCCGAGACGGGCCACGTCACCTGTTTCGCCGAAAGCGCTTCCGGCGTGCGCTTGATGGGCGGCGATGCCGATTTCGGCATCGTGTCCCGGACGTGGGGCGGCATTTTCCGCTCCACGGGGACCTCCGACTGGGAGCGAATCGTTCCGCATGTGCCAGTCGCCGGGTTCGCCATCGTCCCTGCGACATCCGCGTACCGCCTTTTCACGGCGTACGCGGCCACCGGCGACGGCGTCTTCACCAGCAACGACGGAGGGCTGAGCTGGAGGACCGCCCCGGAACTGCCCGGAAGCGCGACCTCGACGTCGGTTGCCCTGGCCGCCGGAGGGGTCCTGGTCGTTGGCACATCGCTCGGCGCCGTCTGGAGCGACAGCACGCCGGAACCGATCTGGACGGCTTCGAGCGGGATGGAGGGCTTCGCCGCCCAGGCCCTGGCCGTCGAGCCGGACCGACCCTCCCGCGTCTACGCCACCGCGGTGAGCACGTCCGATTCTTCCCGGGGCGGCGTCTTCGTGAGCGATGACTCCGGGCGCTCGTGGACCCGCCTCGATCCGACGGGATTCTCGCTGCCGACCACCGCGATCGCGGTCGATCCGACGAACCCGCGCATCCTCTACGCCGTGGCGGCGTCGGGCGTCTTCCGTAGCGATGACGGCGGGGACTCATGGCTGCCTCGCGGCGAGCGGGACCTTCCGCCGAACGCGGTGAGAAGCGTCGTGATACATCCGGACAACCCTCTCGTTCTCTTTGCGAGCACGTCCTCGGGAGCCGGCGTCTACCGCAGCCTCGATCGTGGCGACTCCTGGGCGCCGTACAACACGGCTTTCCCGAGCGTCCCCGACTTCGACGTCACCGCTCTCGCCTTCGCGCCCGCGCACGAAGGGTCCGCCCCGATTCTCCAGTCCGCGACTTACCCCTCGGGCGTCTACACCACCGAAGCGCCCGACGAGGCCTGCCATCCGAGCGCGACGTCGTTGTGCCTCGGACGTTTCCGCCTTTCTGTCGACTGGCAGGCCTCCCCTTCGGGCCCCAGCCAGTCGGCCGAGGCCGTGGGCGTGACTTCCGATTCGGGCTACCTCTGGTTTTTCGATGCGGCGAACGTGGAGCTCATGGTCAAGATCCTCGACGGCCGCGACGTCAACGGGAGTTTCTGGGTCTTCTACGGCGCGCTCTCGAACGTCGCGTACACCCTGACCGTCGAGGACATGCTGACCGGCGCCGAGCGAACCTATTCAAACCCATGGGGCGAGTTGTCGAGCGTCGCGGACACTCACGCCTTCCCGACGGCAGGCGCGGCGGTGTCTGCGCCTCTTCCGCCCCCGACGGCGCAGCTCTCCCCTCTTGCGGGCACGACCGACTCCTGTTCGACCGGCCCATTCGCGCTCTGCCTCGAGGGCGGCCGTTTCCGGGTGGACGTGGCCTGGCAGCTCTCCCCGTCCGGGCCGTCCTCCCTCGGTCGAGCGGTGCCGCTCACAGACGACACGGGCTACTTCTGGTTCTTCGGAGGGGCCAACGTCGAGCTCGTCGTCAAGGTTCTCGACGGCCGCCCGGAAAACGGTCACTTCTGGGTCTTCTACGGAGCCCTCTCGAACCTCGAATACACGATCACCGTCAGGGACACGGCCACGGGCCAGATCCGGACCTACCACAACGCGCCCGGCGAACAGGCGAGCGTGGCGGACACGACCGCATTCTGACCAACGCAGGATTTGGCTGGGGCGCCAGGACTCGAACCTGGATTGCCGGCGCCAAAGGCCGGTGCCTTACCAATTTGGCGACGCCCCAACTCCCGCGATTTTACTCCGCCGGCTCGCTCTCCTCAGCCGAAACGGGCGTCGGGGGCGCCGCGGAGGCGGCGGGAGGTGGCGGCGGCGCCGCGGCCTTGACCTTCTCGTACTCCTCGAGAATCCGCTTTTCGATCATCTCGCGCGTCTCGCGGTTCAACGGATGCGCCACGTCCTTGAAGTCGCCATTCTTCTTGCGCTTCGAGGGCATCGAGATGAAGAGGCCGTTGGGCCCCTGGATCACCTTGAGATCCGACACCAGAAAGCAGGCGTCGAAGACGATCGAGACGTAGGCCTTCAGCTTCTCCTCGCCGACGGGGAACACCTTCACCTGCGTGATGTTCATGGGGCGCCTCCACGGGGGTTGGTCCTTTGCCGGTACTCGCTCCTCGAAAGCGTGCGGCAGGCGAAGAGGCGCGCCTCGGGGTGGAGCCGCGCGAGCTCCTCGACGGCGCCCGGACGCCCGCGCAGCACGATCGTGGCTCCCGACCCGCTGATGGCGAAGTCGTCCGTGATCCGGGCGGCGGACGCGAGGTAGACCTCCATCCTGGGTTCCACTTTTAACACGGCGGGGGCCAGGTCGTTCGGCCCGAGATAGCCGCGGTGCGCGGCCTCCCCCACTGCCAGACGCGGTGGAAGGGTTCCCCGCCCGGCGTACTCGCGGTAGACGGCGGCCGTCGCGACCGCGAACGGCGGGACGAGGAGCACGAGCTCCGCCCGCGGCCCGTCGTCGACGGGCGTCACGATCTCGCCGCGTCCGGTCACGTCGGCTTCGCCTCCCGAGAGGAAGAAGGGGACGTCGCTGCCGAGGCGGCCCGCGATCTCCGGCAGCCACGCCCGGGCGTCCACGCCAAGATTCCACAGCCGGGACAGCAGAAGGAGCGCGACTCCCGCGTCGGCGCTGCCTCCGCCGAGGCCGCCTCCCATCGGAACCCGCTTCTCCAGCCGGAGCCGCGCGCGCGGCACGACGCTGGCCCGTTCCGCCAGCAGGCGCGCGGCCCGCACCACGATGTTCTCGTCGCCGGCCGGAACGGCCGGGTCGTCGCACGAGAACTCGAGGCCGTCGGCCGGCTCCGCGCTCAGGCGGTCGGCGAGGTCGATCGAGACCATCCGCGAGAAGACCTCGTGGTATCCGTCCGCGCGCACGCGGCCCACGCGCAGCTCCCGGTTGATCTTGGCGGGGGCCTCGGCCGACAGCGTCATCGGCCGGAAGTCCCGCCCGCCATCGGCTCGACCGCCACGAGCTTGAGGTTGAGGTGGCGGCCCGACGAGTCGTCGCGCACCGCAACGCGCGCCGGCCACGGCTCGGCCTCGCCCGAATAGTCCACGGAAAGCCGCCCCGCCGGACCGGACAGATCCATCGAGAGCAGCCGCGCCGCGGCCACGTCGAGCACGGCGGCGACCCGGACGTCTCCCCCGGTCCAGTCGAGGCGGCAGTCGGCGCCGTCGCAGCCTCCGACGGAGGGCGCTCCGCGGCTCCACGCCCCGGCGAGCACCGCGCGCAGCGCCGCCGGGTCGACGACGAGCGCCTTGCGATCCTCGCCCGTGACGGCGCCGCTGCGGTACTCCGCGACGCGGGAACCGAACGGCCCGGTCAGCGACGCGATCACGACCGACTGGCCGTCGTACGTGACGGCGAGCGTTCCCGGCACGGCCGGCGCGCCGCCCGACGCCATGTGCGCGTCGTACAGAAGGCGCGAGGCCGACAGGCTGTCCGCGCGCGCGACGGCCGTGTTCCAGGCGGCCAGGGCGCGCGCCCGTTCCTCCGACGCCGGTGCGCTCCAGTGCCGCGCGGCGCGGCCCGTGGCGCAGGCGAGGCTCGCGGAGACCAGGAGAAGGATGCCGGGGAGGCGGAGGACGCGGCGGTTCAACGCTGCGAAACGGGCGCCCGCGCCCGCCGGAGCTTCTCCCGCACCCGGTCCGGTTCCTCGTGCTTGAGCTCGAGCGCCTTCTCCCAGTGGCGAATCGCTCCTTCCAGGTTTCCCTGTCGGGCCTCGAGGTCGCCGATGTGCTCCTCGATCGTGGGATCGGCGGGCTCGCGCCGGTACGCCTCGCGCAGGTTCTTGTCCGCGCGCTGGAGCTCGCCGAGGCGGAAGTACGCCCAGCCGAGGGAGTCGAGGTACGCGGCGTTGCGCGGCTCCCGGGCGACCGCCTTTTCGAGCATGTCGCGGGCGCGATCGAGCTGAACGCCCTGGTCGGCCCACATGTAGCCGAGGTAGTTCTGCGTCGCCGAGTCGTTCGGCCGGAGCGCGAGCAGCTGCAGGAACACCTTCTCGCCTTCGGCCGGGTTTCCGCCGCGCTCGAGGCTCGACCCCAGGCGGAAGAGCGCGTCGGTCGACTCGGGGAACTTCGCCGCGGCCGCCCGTGCGATCCGGACGGCGGCGTCGTAGCGCTTCAACCGGCCGTAGACGTCGGCGGCGGCCATCATCTTGTCGAGGTCGCCCGACGCGCCGAGGGCGTCGAGCTCCGCTTCCGCCGCCTTCGTCTCGCCGAGGCGGTACCGGAACTCGGCGGTCACCGCCTGCCACTCCGGGTCCTTGGGATCCGCGGCCGCGAACGCCCGGGCCCGCTGGAGGCCGTCGGTGAAGTTGTCCGCGTCGCGGTCCGCGGCCAGCTCGATGCGCGCGGCTCGAGCCTGCACGTGATTGTCGGAAAGGGCGACGGGACCGAGGATGCGCCGCGCCTCGGAGTAATTTCGCTCGATGTAGGCGATGAAGCCGAGCTCGACCGTGGCGGACATCTTCACGTCGGCCTTGCGCGGGTCGTCGCCGGCGCGCCGGGCCATCTCGACGTACATGGCCCGGGCTTCGTCGAAGCGCCGCTCGCGGACGAGCTCCGAGGCCAGCAGCCGCTGCGTGGCGGGGTCGTCGGCATCCGCTTCGATGAGGGCCCGGAGGATCTTCTCGCCCTCGGCGGTGCTTCCCCGCTCGAAGAGCACGGTCGCGAGCAGCCGCTGTCCGGCCCGGTTCTCGGGCCGCTTGGCGACGAGGGTCCGGGCGCGCTGCTCGGCCTCGGGAAAGCGCCCGGCGCGCGCGAGATCGAGGACGATCCGTTCGGCGACCGCCTGGTTTTCGGGGTCCCGGGAGCCGAGCGCCTCGAGCACGACGAGGGCCTCGTCGAGCCTGTCCTCGTCCTCGCAGACGTCGATGAGCGCGGCCGCGATCTCGCGATCGCCCGGATCCGCCTCGTAGAGCTCCCGGTAGAGCGCCTCCGCCTCGCGCAGTCTGCCGCTCTTCGCCTTGGCTTCCGCCGCGAGGCGCTGGATGGCGGGCTGGCCGGAGAGCTCCGGCAGGTCGTCGAGCACCGCCGTCGCGTCGACGGCCCGATCGGCCGCGAGCAGCGCCCGGGCCAGCGTCACCGACGTCCCGATGTCGTTGGGCGCCAGGCGGTGGGCCGCCGCCAGCTCCTCGATCGCCGCCGGCAGCTGCGCCGGATCCTTCTCGGCGGCCGACAGCTCGAGCGTGCCCAGAAGGCGCCGGGCCTCGGCGAGATTCGGGTCGAGGCGCACGGCCTCCCGGGCCTGGCGGGTCGCCTCGTCGGTGACGTTCAGGTCCCGGAGAAGCTGGGCGTATTCCAGGTGCACGACCGGGTCCGAAGGGACGATCTCGAGCACCTTGCGGTAGAGCCCGAGCGCCTCCTGGTACTGGCCGTCGGCGATGGCCGCGCGGGCCGCGAGAAAGGCGCGGCGGCTCTCGAGCAGGGGGTCGCTGCCGAGGGCCGGGCCCGCGAGCGCGAGGGACACCAGGATCGCGAGCCGCAGCTTCACCGCCGCAATTTAGCACGACCGGCGCGGGGAGTCGGGCCCGACGCCTTCGGGCGTTATGCTTTCGCCGCGCGACCCTCTCGCGCGAGGAGGTCGGATGTCCCTGCTCCTTTCCCTGGTTCTCGCGCTCCAGGCCCGCGCCGCCGATCCGGGCGTGGTCTGGAAGCCCGGCTTCGGGCTCGAGGCGCTCTGGAACGACGGGAATGCGGAGGTGTCCGTCTACGACGCCCGCGACGCGAGGTACGGCACGCTGCGGTCCTCGCGCGCCGTCCTCGTCGTGGTGGCCGAGGACCTTCGCCGCGCGACGCTCGTCAAGGCGGACCACCCCGAGTCGGGCGACGTCGTCCGCGTCCTCAAGCTGAATCACGTGCGGTCGATCCCGACGGGCGTCTACACGTACCAGCAGATGCTCTCGGCGTTCCTCGGCGCCGGCCGCCTCGATCCCGTGAAGCTCACCGTCGCGAGCCACGAGTGGTGCGGCAACACGTTCGTCGAGTGGAGGCGGGACCGACCGGCGGTCACGATTCGGACGTACTTCGAGGATCCGGGCGACGTGGATGCCCCCTTCGAGGCGGGCGACGCCGTCTTCTACGACACCCTCCCCTTGAAGCTGCGCGGTCTCGACTTCGATCGCACGCGCGAGGGGCGTCTGACGATCGTCGACTCGCTCTTCGCCTCCCATCCCGCGCCGCCCGTCAAGGCGGATGCGCGCGTGACGGTTTCCCGCGTCGCCGGAACGCCGGGCGGCTGGCGCGTGGCGCTCGAGCGTGGCGACAAACGCGACGTGCTCGAGTTCGAGTCGGCCTTCCCCCACCGGCTCCGGCGCTGGTCGCGCAGCGACGGCGGATCCCTCGAGCTCGTGTCTTCGAGCCGGTTCCGGTACTGGGAGAAGAACGGACCCGGCGACGAGCGCTTCCTTTTCGCGCCGGGTCAGCGATAATCAGGGCGGACATGCCGCGATTGGGCGCTCTGCTGGTTCGCAACGGTGCCGTCACCGTCGAGAACGTCCATCGGGCCCTTGCCGTCCAGGGATTCACCGGGGGGCGCCTCGGGACCCTGCTCCTCGAGAAGGGCTCGGTGTCGGAGGAAGACATCGGCAAGGCGCTCGCCGAGCAGCACGGCTGCCAGTACGTGCCGTGGAGCTCGCTCGGGAACATTCCCGCGCCGGTCGTCGCCGCGCTTCCCGCCAAGTTCGCGATCCGCCACTCGGCCGTGCCCGTCGAAGTCGGCGAAGGCTACGTGCGCGTGGTTCTGCGGGACCCGGCCAACCTGCGAATTCTCGACGAGCTCTTCTTCGTCACCGGAAAGAAGATCGTGCCGGCCACCGCCCCCGAGGTCCGGATCTACCAGGCGCTGGAGAAGTGCTACGGCGAGCGGCGCACCCCGCGCTTCGCGATCCTCGCCGAGAAGCTCTCGCGGCCGTTCGCGCCGCAGATCATCCGCAAGCCGCTGCCGCCGCCGCCCGACTTCACGCCGGACGGCCCGGTCATGCCCGGGACGCCACCGCCCGAAGCAGACGAGGACGCGCCCCTTATCCAGACCTGGAACGTTCCGGACGCACCGCCCGTCGGCTGGGGAGGTTTGCCACAGCCGCCCGCCGTCGGCGACGAGCCCGAGCCCGAGTCCATCCCCTGGGAGGAGCTTCCGGGGGCCGAGCCCTGGCACTCGCCGGCGCCGGAGGCTGCCCGCGGGGCCGCTCTCTCCCCTCCGTCGACCGCCCCGTCGCCCGCGCCGCCGACCGCCTGGCGCCGCACCTCGGCCACCGCCCGCGTTCCGGCTCCCACGCCCTCCGAGTCGGGAATGCCGACGGCGGCGGACTTCGGCGAGATGCTCGCGGCGCGCGACCGGGACGGGGTGTTCGACGCCGCGCTGAGGGCGATGCGGCGGCGGTTCGTGCGCAGCGCCGTCTTCGCCGTGCGCCCGGAAGGGGTCGCCGGCTGGTCCGGCGCGGGAGAAAGGGTGGACGTGCGGGCCCTCCAGCATCTGGAAATCCCCTGGTCCGAGCCCTCGATCTTCCTGAACGTTCGGATGAGCCGGGCCTTCTATCTCGGCCCGCTGCCGCCCCTGCCGCGGCACGACGCCCTGGCCGGCGCCCTGGGGGGCTGGCCCACGGAGTGCATCGTCCAGCCGGTCCTGATGCGGGACAAGAGCGTGGCCTTTTTGTACGCGGAATGCGCGGGCAGCCAGGGGGCCACGCCCGCCGACCTGACCTATCTGAGGGAGCTTTCGGGCGCCGCCGCGGCCGCCCTGGCCGCCTCCATCCGGTTGAAGAAAAAGCAGGTTATATAATTGCCGCCAATCCCGGAGGAGCCATGATCAAAGCCGACATCGTCGACCGGGTGGTGGATCTCGCCCAGATCCCGCGCGCCAAGGCAGCGACCGCCGTCGAGACGGTGATCGAGGCCATGCGCTCGGCCCTCGGCGCCGGCGACCGCATCGAACTGCGCGGGTTCGGCGTGTTCCAGGTCAAGCGCCGCAAGCGCGGCATCGGCCGCAACCCGAAGACGGGCGTCGAGGTTTCGATTCCGCCGGGCAACACGATTCGCTTCAAGCCCGGAAAGGACTTGCGAGACCTGCCTTAGCAGTAGAATCCGCCCATGCCGCGGATCGGCGAGCTCCTCGTTGCGGATGGCGTCCTCTCGGAAGTCGCCGTGCAGAGCGCGCTCGGTTTCCAGCGCCACACCGGCGAACCGTTCCGACTCGGCACGATCCTCCTCGATCGCGACCTTCTTCCCGAGGAGAACCTCCTCAAGGCGCTGTCGCACATCCACCGCTGCGACTACGTCGACCTGGCCCGAGATCCTTCAGGCGGCGCCGCGCGTCGTGCGGCTGCTGCCCGAGCGCGCGGCCGTGCGGCTGGCCGCGATCCCGTACGCCCTCGAGGGCCGCGGCGTGCGCGTGGCTTTCAAGAACCCGTCCAACCTCGCGGCCGTCGACGAGGTCTCCGCCGTGACGAATCGCCCGGTGGTCCCGGCCGTGATCTCCGAGGTCCGCCTGCTCCAGGCCTTCCACCTCTTCTACGGCCGGCCCATCCCGATCGAGTTCCGGTCCGTGCTCAACAAGCTCGAGCGCAACGAGGAACGCCGCCTGTACCGGACGCGCGCCACGATCGAGGCCCCCGCTCCGTCAGCCGATCCGGCGCGAGAGACCCCGGCGCGCTCGCGGGAGATCCGGATCGAGACCGGAGCGCCGCGTCCCGAGACGGCCCGCCCCATCTCCTTCGCCGCGCCGTTCAGCTCCGCCGAGCAGCCGACGCGCGAGCTCGCCGACGTCGCCGACTTTCTTCCGGACTTCGAACCGGCCCATGCCCCGACCCCCGATGAGCTCGCCGACGGCATGTGGCGGGATCCCGAGGCCGAGGCGGCGGCGCAGGACGCCGAGGTGCGCTCGATGTGGGGGCGGCAGCCGGAGGCGGCCGCGCCGGCGGCCGATCGCTCGCCCGCGCGCGATCGTCTGGCCGAGTCCACCCTCGAGACGGTGTGCGCGAGATTTCCGCGCGCCCTCCTCATGATGTCGGGTCACGACGCGGTCCAGGGCTGGACCGCGCGCGGCGGCGGCCTGACGCGGGATCGCATCTCGCGGGTGCGCGTGCCGTGGGGCGAACCTTCCATCTTCGCCTTCGTGAAACTCTCGGGCTCCCCGCACCGCGGCGCCCTGCTCGCGCATCCTCGTGCCGCCGAAACTCGCCGCCCTCCTGGGTGACAAGGCAGCCGCGGCGTGCGCCGTCTTTCCGGTCCGGATCAAGGACCGCCTCGTCGCGTTCCTCTACGCCGACCGCCTCGGCGCGCCGCTCTCCGACGAGGACTACCGGAGCCTCGAGGTCGCGTCCAACGCCCTCGGCAGTTCGCTCGCCCGCCTCCTCGTGAACCTGCGCCGGGCCCTTCCCTCTTAGTGGAACGGCCGCCCGAAAGCCCGTTTCCCGAGACGATCCCCGAGCCGCGCGGATGGCGCCGCGTCAAGGAACACCCGCTCTTTCATCTCGGCCTGCTCGCCCTGACCTTCGTCACGACCACGCTCGCGGGCGGGCTCGCGTTCGCGAAGAGCGGGGGCCTGCTCGCCGGCGGGCCGTTCTCGGACGGCTTCGCGTTCTCGCTGCCGCTGTTGACGATCCTCGGCGTGCACGAGCTCGGGCACTACGCGATGTGCCGGCGCTACGGCCTGAAGGCCACGCTGCCCTACTTCATCCCGTCGCCGCCGTTGCTCGTCCTGGCGGGAACGTTCGGCGCGGTGATCCGCATCAAGGAACCCATCCGCACCAAGCGGCAGCTGCTCGACGTGGGCGCCGCCGGCCCGATCGCGGGCTTCTTCACGGCGATGCCGTTCCTCCTGTACGGCGTCGCCCACCCTCGCCCGAGCGGGACGCCGCTGACCGATGGCACGCTCCTCTTCCAGTATCCGCTGATCGTCCGCTGGGCCCAGCACTGGACGCACGTCGGGCCCTACACGAGCGCGTCCGTCCACGAGCACCCGACGTTCATGGCGGCCTGGTTCGGCCTCTTCGTGACGTGCCTGAACCTGCTGCCGATCGGCCAGCTCGACGGAGGGCACGTGTTGCGGGCGGCCGCGGGAAGGCTCCAGCCCCGGATCTCCGCGGTCGTGCTCGCGCTCTGCGTCGTCGCGGGAATCACGAGCTCGCCCGTCTGGCTCGTGCTGCCGCTGCTCATGGCGGCGGTGATGGGCCTGGCGCATCCGCCCGTCGAGGACGACGACGCGCCCCTCGATTTTCCGCGCACGCTCGTGGCGCTCTTCTGCGTCGCCGTCTTCCTCCTGTGCTTCAGCCTGGCCCCCATCAAGCAGGCGGAGGTCACGGTGCCGGCGGCACCTCCAGCAGGAACGTCGCAGGTCCTTCGTTGACGAGCTCGACGTCCATCGCGGCGCCGAAGACACCCGTCGCGACGACCAGCCCCTCCGCGCGCAACCGCGCGACGAAGCTCTCGTAGAGGGGCTCGGCCTCGGGTCCGCGCAGGGCGCGCTCGAAGCCGGGCCGGCGCCCGCGCGAGAGGTCGGCCGCCAGCGTGAACTGCGAGACGACGAGGACGGCGCCGCCGACGTCGGCGAGCGCGAGGTTCATCTTCCCCGCGGCGTCGTCGAAGACGCGAAGGCCTGCGATCTTGCGGGCCGCCTCGTCGGCCGCTTCGGGGCGGTCCCCGACCTCCGCGCCGAGAAGCACGAGGAAGCCGCGACCGACCTCCCCGACGGTTTCCCCCGCGACCCGGACCGCGGCGCGAGATACGCGCTGGACGACGAGCTTCATCGCCGCCGGCGCGTCGCGACCCGGCGCAGCTCCGACGGCTCGGGAGCGCCCATCGCGTGCGCCGCCGCCCAGTAGAAGACGCTGGCCGCTCCGATGACCACCGCCAGCAGACCCGCGCCCCGCCACCCGGCGTACGCGGTGGTCGGGATCACCTTCCTCGATGCCCAGAGCAGCGCTCCCATCGCCGCGGAGGCGGCGACGACGCGCGCGAGCGAGGACGCGAGCTCGCGCCCGCGCAGCCTTCCCTCCCGGCGGCGCAGCGCCGCGAGCAGGACGACGACGTTGACCGCGGCCGCCGCCGACGCGGCCAGGCCGATGCCCGGCAGCCCGAGCGGCCCCGTCAGCGCGGCGCACAGCGTGACGAATACGACGGCGTCGGCGAGGGCGGCCGCGACCGGCAGCCGCGTCTCCTTGAGGGCATAGAACGCCGGGACGATCACCCGCACGCCGGCGAAGAAGAAGAGGCCGATCGCCAGGGTCGCGAGCGCCCCCGCGGTCGCCGCCGTGTCCTCCGCGCCGAATTTGCCGCCCTCGAACAGCACGCGGACGATCGGGACCTGCAGCACGAGGAGGCCGACGCTCGCCGGCACCGTCACGAACGCGATCAGCCGCAGCGCGAAGGCGAGGTTGTCCTTGAAGGGCTCGCGGTCGGCCGCGAGGGCCTGCTTCGACAGCGTCGGGAGAATCGCGGTCGCCACCGAGACGGCGAAGCCGCCGAGGACCAGCTCCTTGAGGCGGTTGGCGTAATACAGGTGAGACACGCTCCCCTTGCCGAGCCCCGCCGCGAACCGGGTGGACACGACCGTGTTCACCGTGTTGATCCCGTAGGCCAGCAGGCGAGGCGACATCAGCAGCAGCACGGAACGGACGGCCGGGTCGCTCCATCCCAGCGCGGGCCGGCCCATCGCGCGCAGCCGCCGCAGCTGGGGAATCTGGATCGCGATCTGCAGGATGCCCCCGAGCAGGACACCTCCGGCGAGCGCGAAGGTCGGCTCCCCCAGGCGCGGGGCCACGAAGAGCGCCGCGAGAATCAGCGACACGTTGAGGAGGATCGGGGCCGCCGCCGCGACGGCGAAGCGATGATGGGCGTTCAGGATCGCCTGGCACAGCGCGGCGAGCGAGACGAGCAGGATGTACGGGAAGATCCACCGGTTCAGAAGAACCGTCAGCTCGAACTTCCCGGGCACGGCGTGGAACTGGCCCGCGAGCAGGTCCACGAGCCACGGCGAGGCGACGATCCCGGCCGCCGTGATGCCGGTCAGGATCAGCGCGAACGTTCCTGCGACCCGGCCGACGAATGCGCGGGCCTGCGCCTCGCCCCGATCGGCCGCCACCTCGGCGTAGACGGGGATCACCGCCGAGGACATGGCGCCCTCGCCGATGATCTCCCGCAGCATGTTGGGGATCCGGAAGGCGACGAAGAAGGCGTCGGTGCGGGTGCCGGCGCCGAGGACGACCGCGATGACCTTGTCCCGGACGTACCCCGTGACCCGCGAGACCAGGGTCAGGGGCGTGATCGTCGAGGCCGAGCGGACCAGACGACCCCGGACCTCGTCGACGTCGTTCGGCATGCGGTTGGGCCTGATTCTAGCCCGGACATCAACTGTCCCGGGGAAAGTGGAATATCGTGTCAGCACCTGAAAGGAGGGCGAACACATGGCCAGCGTCAACAAGGTGATTCTGATCGGCAACCTCGGAAAGGACCCGGAGATCCGGACGACCCCCCAGGGCACGACGCTCGCGCGCTTCTCGCTCGCGACGACCACGGCCTGGAAGGACGCCTCGGGCGCCAAGCAGGAGCGCACCGAGTGGCACGACATCGTCGCCTGGGAGAAGCTCGCGCAGATCTGCGGCGAGTACCTGCAGAAGGGCAAGCAGGTCTACGTCGAGGGCAGCCTCCAGACCCGCAGCTGGGAGGACCAGAACGGGCAGAAGCGCTACAAGACCGAGATCAAGGCGTCCAACGTCGTCATGCTCGGAAGGCGCGAGGACGGGGCCCGGTCGGGTTCCGCCGGTCCCGCGCGCGAGGTCGCCGAAGCTCCCGAGCCTGCGACGGTGGGCGGCGGCTACGACGACGACGTGCCGTTCTAACGGCGGGGCACAGACACTCCGTGGCGGCGGTGGCGGCGGCGGCGCCGACGCAGACCGTCAGGCTTCCCCGAGGGCGCGCAACTCGGCCCGGATCGCCGCGAGAGTGATCTCCGGCGGTCCGGCCGCCCGGCGCAGCTCCCCGAGGTGGGCCGCATAGGCGTCGAGCCGCCCGGCGGCCTCTCCGCGCCGGCGCGCGGATACGGACCGCTCGACCGCGCGCGCACACGCGGGGTACTCCTCGATCCGGCGGCAGACGAGCAGCAGGTCGCATCCGGCCTCGGCCGCGCGCACGCAGCGCTCGGGCAGGCCGCCGTAAGCGTCGAGGGCCCCCATTTCCAGATCGTCGGAGAAGGCGGCGCCGGAAAAGCCGACTTCTGCGCGCAGCAGCGTCGTCGCGCGCTCGCGGGACAGAGACGCGGGCACGCCGTCCGGTCCCGCCGCGTGGGAAATCATCACCGCACCGGCCTTGCCGGCGAGCGCGCGGAAGGGCTCGAGGTCGAGGGCGTCTTCGACCGGGTTCGGGCGCACGATCGGGAGCGCCCGGTGCGTGTCGAGATCGGCCCGCCCGAGGCCCGGGAAGTGCTTGAGGCAGCCTCCCACGCCCTGGCTGTGCAGTCCGTCGAGGAAAGCGCCGGCCGCGCGCACGACCTCCCCCGGGTCGGACGACGCGCAGCGCTCGCCGAGGACGAGCGAGCCCGCGCCGGGCACGCCTCGGTCCACGACCGGAGCGAGGTCCACGTCGAAGCCGAGGCGCGCGAGCATCGCGCCGGCGGCAGCCCCGGCCCGCCGGGTCCGTCCCGAGGCGGCGACGCTCTGCAGGGACGGGCTCGGGGCGACGAGGTCCCGCAGCCGGTCCACGGGTCCTCCTTCCTGGTCGAGGTAGAGGTGCGAGACGCCGAGCTCGCGGAGTTCACGCACGAGCGCGGCCAGCCGCTCGGCGCTCTCGAGGTTGCGCCGGAAGAGGATGACGCCCCGCGGCGGCTCGGCCGCGAGGATCTCCCGCTCGCCGGGCTGGAGCGTCGGGCCCTCGAGGCCGACGCCGAAGAGGCGGCCGCTCACCGTCCCTTGAGCCGATCCTGGAGGGCGGCGAGCAGCGATAGCGCCGCGATCGGCGTCATCTGGTCGACGTCGACCGCCCGGAGCTTCTCGAGCGCGAGCTCCTCCTCGGCAGAGAAGAGCTGGAACTGCCCGCTGCCCGCGCTCTCCCCGCCCTTGCGCGCGAGGACGGGGGCGCCCTGCACGTCGAGCTCCTGCTTCTCCAGGTTCGCCAGCACCTCCCGCGCGCGAGCCGTGACGGCGGCCGGCAGGCCGGCCAGCTCGGCCACGTGGATCCCGTAGCTGCGGTCCGCCGCCCCGGGCACGACCTTTCGCAGGAAGACGACGCGGCCGCCGACCTCCCGGACCGCCATCGTCGTGTTGACGACGGCGGGCTTGACGAGGGCGATCTCCGTCAGCTCGTGGTAGTGCGTGGCGAACAGCACGAGACCGGCCTTCTCGGGCGTGTCGTGCAGGTACTCGAGCAGGGCCCAGGCGATCGACAGCCCGTCGAACGTGGACGTGCCCCGCCCGACCTCGTCCAGGATCACCAGGCTTCTCGGCGTGGCCTCCGCGCACGATCGCGGCCGACTCGAGCATCTCCACCATGAAGGTGGACTCGCCGCGCGAGAGGTGATCGGCGGCCCCGACGCGCGTGAAGATGCGATCCACGACCGAGAGCTCGACGGCGTCGGCCGGCACCAGGGATCCCGCCTGGGCCATGAGGACGATGGTGGCGACCTGTCGCAGGTAGGTGGACTTTCCGCCCATGTTCGGGCCGGTCACGAGCTGGATGCGGCGCTCCGGCGAGAGGTCCGTGTCGTTCGGGATGAAGGGCTCGTCCCGGCGCAGCCGCTCGACGATCGGATGCCGCCCGCCCGTGATCGACAGGCGCGGGACGGACGAGAGCCGCGGACGCACCCACCGACCGGCGCGCGCCGACTCGGCCAGGGACGCGTGCAAGTCGAGCTCGGCGGCCGCGACGGCCGTGCGCGCCACGCGATCTCCGGCCTTCGCGAGCTCGGCGAGCAGGTCGCCGTAGAGCCGCGCCTCGATCTCGCGCGATCCGATCCTCGGCGCCGAGGATCTTCTCCTCGAGCTCCTTCAGGGCCGGCGTCACGAAGCGCTCGGCGTTGGCGAGCGACTGCCTGCGAATCCAGTCCGACGGTACCTGCTCGCGATGCGCGTTGCCGACCTCGAGCGAGTAGCCGAAGACGCGGTTGAAGCGGACCTTGAGGTTCGAGATCCCGGAGCGCCGCCGCTCCTCCGCCTCGACGGCGAGCAGCGCGCCCTGCGCGTCGCGCCGGAGGGCGCGCAGCCGCGTCGAGCTCGGCGTCCGCGCCGTCGCGGATCACCCCGCCGGCCGAGGCGAGGACGGGCGGATCCGGCGCGAGCGTCGCGCGCGACGCGGGCGACGCAGATCCTCGGTGTCCGGGATCGCCTCGCACAGGGAGCGCGAAGCGCCCGGCCGCGAGCGATGCGCCGCCGCGCCGACGACCGGGGGAATCGCGGCAGGCCCGCGGCCCAGCGCCGCGACGTCGCGCGGGCCCGGCGGTTCCCGACGGCGACGCGGCCGAACCGCCGCTCGAGGTCGCCGACCGCGTCGAGCGCCGACTGGAGCTCGGCCGCGCGCGTCTTCGCGACGCACGAGCTCGTCGACGGCGTCCCAGCGAGCCTCGAGCTCGACCGGGTCGGTCGAGGGACGCGCGAGCGCCTCCCGCAGGGCGCGCGCGCCGAGCGGCGTCCGCGTGCGGTCGAGCAGGGCGAAGAGGCTGCGCTCGCGCGCGCCGTCGCGAGGACTCGAAGAGCTCGAGCGTGGCGATCGCCGAGGCGTCGAGTCCCATGCGCTCGCCGAAGCGCAGAGCGGCGCCGGCGCGCCGACGTGCTCGAACCGCTCCGGGGCGCATCTCGCGGGCGTACGCGAGAGCCGCGGCGCGGCGGCGCGCGCGGCTGCCGGCAACTCGCCGGCGCCCGGCGAGCGCGCGCCGGGCCGCGTCCCACCACGGCCGCCCCGCGACGCGAAAGGGCCGCGCCGAAAGCCGGCTCGGCCGCCCCCTCCGGGAGCAGGATCTCGCGCGGGCGGAAGAGCGCGAGCGCGTCCGGCGATCCGCGCGGCGGGCACGGCGCCCGGCGTGGAAGCGGCCGGTCGAGAGGTCGAGGAACGCGACGCCCCACTCGGGCTCCGGCCGGGAATCAGCGCCGCGAGGTACGACGGCAGCGCCCGGGCACGAGCGACTCCGGATCGAGGACCGTGCCGGGCGTCACGACGCGCGTGATGTCGCGGCGGACGAGGCCCTTGGCCGCCCGCGCGTCCTCGATCTGGTCGCAGACGGCGACCTTGCGGCCCGCGGCGACCAGGCGTCGCGATGTGGTGGTCGACGCTGCTGGTGCGGGACGCCGCACATCGGCGCCTCGATGTCGGAGTCCTTGTGGCGCGACGTCAGCGCGATGCCGAGCAGCGGCGCCGCCTCCCGCGCGTCGTCGAAGAACATCTCGTAGAAGTCCCCCATCCGGTAGAGGAGGATCGCGTCGGGCACGCGGCTCTTCATCTCGAAGTACTGCCGGAGCATCGGGGTCACGCGCGGGCGGCGTAGGAGCTCACGCGTCTGCTAGCATAATGCCAGGCACCGGCGACGTCGCCGGCGCCCATGACGATGATCGTGCTCGCGATCGACACCGCGAGCCCGATGCCCGCGGTCGCGCTGCTGGCGCGGCGGCGCGCTCGTCCGAGGAGGCGCTGCCCGCGGACCGGCGCGCCTCCGAGGAGCTGCTGCCCGCGATTCGCCGCGTCCTCGCCGCCGCCGGCATGCCGTCTCGACGCGACTGCGCGCGCATCGCGCGTCTGCGCCGGGCCCGGATCGTTCACGGGGCTGCGCGTCGGCCTGGCGACGGCGTGGGGCACTCGGGCGCGCGCGCGGCGTCCCGGTCGAGACCGTCTCGACGCTCGAGGCGATGGCCGAGGCCGCGCGCGGCGCGGCGACCGCGACGCGTCTCGCCGCGCTCGACGCGGGCCGCGGCGAGGTCGTGTCGGAGCGGTTCGACGCTCGATCGGGCCCGCGCGCCGTCTCGCTCGGCCCCGCGGTCCTCGCGGGCCCGGCGAGAGTCGCGGCCGCTGGCCGCCGGGGGCAGCCGCGGTCGCGCGCTCCCGCCGCGAGCTCGCTGCGGGCGCGCCGGCGCGCCCCGGCTCCCCCGATCGCGCGGCCCTCGCCGATGGCGCTCGCGGTCGCGCCGCTGCCCGGGGCCGGACGCCGCGTGCCGTCACGGCCGATCTACTCGCGCCCGAGCGCCGCCGAGGAGAAGCATGGCGCTGCGTGAGCCCGCGCCGGAGCCGTACCGCCTCCGGCCGGCCGAGCCGTTCGACCTCGACGAGATCGCGCGGATCGAGGCCGAGTCGTTCCCCGTCCCGTGGAAGCGGGAGTTCTTCGCGAGCGAGCTCGTCGAGCCTTACCGCTACGTGCGCGTCCTCGCCCGCGACGGACGGGCCGCGCCGCCGCAGTCGGCGGCTATCTCTTCGCGGTCTCGCTCTACGAGGAGTTCCACATCAACAAGATCGCGACCGATCTGCGCCTGCGGCAGCTCGGGCTACGGGCGCGCTGCTCCTCGAGGACGCGCTGGCGCGCGCGCGCGCGGTCCGGCTCGACGGCGATGACCCTCGAGGTCCGCGTCTCCAACGCGCCGGCCCGCGAGTTCTACCGGTCCTACGGCTTCCGGAGGCCTACCGCCGCCGGGCGTACTACCAGGACGGCGAGGACGCGCTCGTCCTGGTGCTTTCGCTCGATTCCGCGCCCGGTGAGGGCCGGATATTCCCTTTTTCGGCCCTCCGGCTGATGCCGCCCGTTGAAACGCCCCGTCGTCCGCCGCTAGACTTGCGATCGTGACCCGCCTCGCTCCTCTCTCCTCGAACCCAACCACAAAAAAAGGAGGATCGACCGATGGCAGACTGCAACAGCGGAGCTCACCGACCTCGGACCGGAGTACCGCCGCCTGCACGAGGAGCACCGCAGACCACGAAGCACGGCTGCACGACGCTCGCCGGCAAGTCCCGGCTCTCCGAGGACGAGGAGATCGAGGAAAAGCGCCTGAAGAAGGAGAAGCTCGCCCTGAAGGACCGGATGGAGGCGATCGCCCGGGGCCACCCGCGGCGAGGTCACCCACTGAGGATTCCGATCGCCCGCGAGGGCTGGCCCTTCATCGTTCCGCGGACGCCCGCCGGCGGGCGCCGCCGCGTTTCGCGGCCACCCGCTGGCGGCCGCCGTTTTCTGGCGCGGCCACTGCTGTTTCTGCTCCAGTTCTTCCGCGACCCCGAGCGCGTCCGCCGAAGGGGGCGACGACACGATCGTCTCTCCCGCCGACGGCACGGTGCTCTCGATCGGCCGCGCGCCCGAGTCGCCCGCGGGCGCCGCCGCCGGATCTCGATCTTCATGTCCGTCTTCAACTGCCACGTCAACCGCTCGCCCATCACCGGGCGGCTCGCCGAGACTACGCCTACGTGCCGGGCAAGAAGATCGCGGCGTTCGAGGACAAGGCCTCGACCGAGAACGAGCAGAACCGTGATCACCTCGGCGGCCCGCGGAGGCTCGGTGACGTTCAAGCAGATCGCCGGCGCGCTCGCCCGGCGCATCGTCTTCTATCCGCGCGTCGGGACGGACCTCGCGCGCGGCGAGCGCATCGGCCTGATCAAGTTCGGCTCGCGCGTGGACCTCTTCGTGCCGGACGGCGCGACCTCCTCGTCCAGCAAGGGCGACAAGGTGAGCGCGGGACAGCACCGGCGCTCGCCCGCTGGACGCGAGCGCCTGACGTGAAGCTCCCGATGTCCCGCGAGCGGCTGTCGCGGGGACTCTTCGTCCTCCCGACGCTCTTCACCGTCGGCAACCTCTTCTGCGGTTACCTCTCGATCTGGTGCGTCGATCCGCGGCACCTTCGAGCGTGGCGGCCGTCGCTGATCATCGCGGCGGCCGTCCTCGACGCGTCTCGACGGGCGCATCGCCCGGCTGACGCAACTCGACCTCGGACTTCGGCGAGGAGTACGACTCGCTCGCCGACCTCGTCTCGTTCGGCGTGGCGCCCGCCGTCCTCGCGTACTCGTGGGGCCTCGTCGGACTTTCGCCGCCTCGGGTGGATGGCCTCGTTTCTCTTCGTCGTCTGCGGCTCGATGCGGCTGGCGCGCTTCAACATCCAGACGCACGTGGTCGACAAGCGCTACTTCGTCGGCCTGCCGATCCCGGCCGCCGCGGGCTCGATCGTCACGATCGTCCTCGCGACGCCCGAGCGCCTGGTCGTCGCGCGCCTGGATGAGCGGCCTGCTCGGCCTGACGATCATCCTGTCCTACCTGATGATCTCGACGATCCGCTACCGCTCCTTCAAGGACCTCGACTTGAAGCGCCGGCGGCCGGCGTGGATCCTGCCCGCCATCGCGCTTTTCTTCGCGATCGTGGCCTTCCGCCCGGAGCTCGCCCTGGTGTGTCTCGCGCTCGTGTTCGTCGTGTCGGGACCCGTCGGGAAGATCGCCGGGCTCTTCCGGCGCAAGGACGCGCCTACGTCCTCTTCCGCGTAGGCGCCGCCTTCTTCGCGGGCGGCGCGGGCGTGGGCGGCGCGGGGGGCGTCATCCAGTCCGTCGCGATCTCGGGGCCCGCCGCGGCGCTCGCGTGAATGCGGTACCGGCAACAGTCGCGCGGCAGGGCTCCCCGGACCACGATGCGCGCGGGTGTGACGACCTCGCCCGGCGTGAGCAGCGTCTCGAAGAGGCGCACCCGGGAGGCGCGGCCCGGCGTGACCGGGCGGCCCTCCGCGTCGTAGACCTCGTACCGGTCGAAGCCGCCGAGCTGCACGTCGCCGGGATGGGCCGGGGACAGATCCACTTCGACCCAGTTGGCGACGCGCGAAACGATCGACGCGTGATGGGCGCCGTTGACGAGCTCGACGGCGATCGCGTTGCGCCCCGCCGGTCGCACCGTCGCCTCCAGGGCGGGCGAGAGCGACCGGCCGAGCACGACGTCCTCGAACGCGGCCAGAGTGAAGAGCCGCTCGGCCTCGACCGCCCCGTCGAAGACGACCGCGCGCCCGAGGGCCCGGTGCTTTCCGGCGAGGTTCGAGCCGAGCTCGAAGAGAAGCTCCCCGATCGACGGCACCGCGAAGGAGACGCGGTCGCCCGCTTGGAGGCTCAGCCCGTTCCACCGGACCGGTCCCCGCGCCGTCAGCGTGAAGGCCGAGATGCTCGCGTCGTTGGCCGAGAGGTCGTTCTCCATCTCGATGCGCGGATTGCCCGTGAGGCCGTCGAGGTACTTTCCGGAAACGCGCTCCCGGGCCTCCCCCGCGGCGCTGGTCACGGTTCCGGTCGTCCGGGTGTCGTACGTGGCCCACCACGGCCGGCCCAGCGCGTCGATCGCCACCGGATCCACCCGCGGCCCCGCGCCGAAGACGAACGCCGCAAGAACGTCCGCCGCGGCGAAGAGGGGTTGCGTGCGCTTGCGATCCTCCTCCCCGGCGGGCAGCGCGCGGACGGAGATCGACACGAAGGTGCCCGCCGGAAGTCCGGCTTTCAATGCGGCGACGATGTTCGCGTACCGCCCGGCGCCCGCGGGCCCGAACGGGAAATCGAGGTGGACGCCGATCACGCGCCCGTACGCACCCGAGCGGATCGTCGCGGCGACGGAGGCGGACGTGCCGCGGGCGACGGCTTCGGCCTCCGGCCCGGCCGCGCCGGCGAGCCCCGCGGCGAGATCGTCGCCCGCGCGCAGGACCAGGACGACCGGCACGTGCGCGAACGCCTGCGGGGGCGGTGCATCCGCCTCGACCTTCCAGCCCTCGGGGGAGCGGGCCACCGTTCCCGCCGGAAGAAGGAGCCCCGCGGCGCCGAGGCGCACGAGCTCCGCTTCCAGCCCCGGCTCGGCGGACGCCAACGGTTCCTCGAGCCATACGACGTCGCCCTTCGGAAGGGCCGGCGCGCCGGGCGTGGGGGCGGCGGCTTCCTTCCCCGCGGACCGGTGGCAGCCGGCCGCGACGGCCCCGGCGAGCAGCAGGGCGAGAAGCCGGCGCCTCCTCAAGCGCGCACCGCCGGCGCCGCGAGCGGCGGCAGGTCGAAGCTCACCCGGAAGCCTCCGGAGGCGAGGTTCTCCGCCGCGATCTCTCCGCCGTGCTCCTCCACGATCTTCTTGGCGATGGCCAGGCCGAGTCCCGTGCCTCCGCTCTTGGCCGAGAAATAGGGATCGAAGAGCCGCGGCAGGATCTCGGGGGCCACGCCCGGCCCGTCGTCGTCGACCGAGACGAGGATGCGGCCCGCCCGGAGTTCCGCGCGCACCCGGATCGTGCCGCCGGCCTTGAGGGCTTCCACGGAGTTGCCGAGCAGGTTCGCGAGCACGCGCGACAACAGGCGCTCGTCGGCGCGGGCCATCAGGCCGTCCCGCCGCGGAGACGTCGAGCCGGATGCCGGGGGCGCCCGTCCAGGCCGCGGCCGCCTCGCGGGCGAGCGCGCCCACGTCCGTCGGCCGCATCGTCGAGCGCGGCAGGCTCGCGTAGTCCGAGAATTCCGCCGCCGAATGGCGCAGGGCCTCGGTCTGGCGCAACACGTTGTCCACGCAATCCTCCAGCACGCGATCGAAGCCGGGCGACCCGCGCTTCCAGACTTCCCGGAGATGTTCGACCGAGAGCCGGATGGGAGTCAACGGATTCTTGATCTCGTGGGCGATGATGCGCGCCATCTCGGCCCACGCGGCGAGCCGGTTGGAACGCACGAGGTCCGAGACGTCCTCGATGACCGCCATGCGGGCGCCCGCGCCGCCGAGCGGCAGGGCCACCGTGACGACGCGCCAGCGCTCGCCGGGACGGGGCTCGAGCTCCTCGGACACGTCCTCGGGCCCGGCGCGCTCGAGGGCCCGGCGCACGTCGGCCATCGCTTCGCCGGGGAAGACCTCTCCCAGGGCGCGGCCGTCCGCCCGTCCGCCGCCGAGCAGCGCCGCGGCCGGATTGGCGAGAAGCACTCCCCCGTCCTCCCGGTACGCGACGACGCCCGCCGTGAGACGAGAGAGCAGCGTCGCCAGCCGCTCCTTCTCCCGCGACAGCGCATCGGTCTGCTCCTTGAGGCTGCGCGACATGTAGAGGAAGGCGCGCACGAGCTCGCGCAGCTCCTCGTCGGGCGGCTCGGGCAGGTTCGGCGCGAAGTCGCCGCGAGCCACTGCGCGCGTCCCCTCGACGAGATCCGCCACGGGCTTGGCCACGCGCACCGCGAGGCGGCCGGCGATCGCCGCCGAGATGACGAAAATCAGGAGGCTGAACGCGGACACGGCGGCGGTGAGCTGTCCCGCCTCGGCTTCGGCGACGCGCTGCTGCGGAAGCAGCAGAAGCGACAGCAACACCGGGCTGCGGACGCCGGGCACCCCCGGGACGGAGGCGAGCTCCGTCGTGATCTCCTCGAAGCGGCTGCCCGCGATGAGCCGGGTGTCGGTCCGCTCGCGCGCCGCGCCGAGACCGATGGCGACGTACGTGGCCCCCGGGACGCGCTCCGGAAGAAGCCCCGCGGCGAAGAGGTCGCGGCGCGATGTCGCCACCAGGCGGGCCTCCGGCGAGTAGACCGAGAGATCGTAGCCGACGGCGTTGGCGAGCCACGCGAGCAGCGTGTCGTCGAGCAAGCCGAGCCTGCCGAGCCCCGCCGAAGCCGAGGGCAGATAGTCGTCGAGAACGCGCCGCGCCGTTTCGAGCGCGGTGCGCCCGTGATCCAGCGTGTCCTGCCGCGAGCGCGTCGCGATCGAGGAGCGCAGGAAGAGGGTCACCGCCACCAGCGGGACCATGACGGAGAGAACGAAGAGCACGACGAGGCGCCCGCGGAACGTCCGGCGGCTCGCCGGGACGAGGTCCCGCAGGGGCCGGCCGCTGACGAGCAGGCGCCACAGGAGCACGAAGCCTCCGGCCAGATAGAGCAGGGCCGCGGGCGCCAGCAGTTGCGTGGCGCCGAGAAGGCGCTGGAGGAAGTCGGGTCCCGGGACCGCCACCAGCTGGAAGCCGTCCTTCAGGGGCCGCACCTCGCCGCGCAGCTCTTCGCCCCGATAGCGGATCCGGATCGGCACCGGCCGGCCGTCGGCGCGCGCCCCGGCGATCGCCCACGCCGGCAACTCGGGCCCCTCGTCGCGGCGCCCACCGTCGGGACCGTACAGGCCGAGCACCGGCCGCGGCGTCTGCCCGGGCGTCGCTTCGCCTCCCACCAGGCGCCGGTACACCTCGAGGCGCGGCGGCAGCGGGTCCCAGCTCGGCCAGTCCGCTACGGACACCGACACGCGGCCCCACCGCGCGCTGCCGTCCGAGAGCAGGGCGCGGCGTCGCACGACGGCGACGCGGTGGCGCTCGATGCGCACGACGTCGCCCTCGGCGCCCCCGGAAAGATCCACCTCGGGTATCAGCGAAAACCGGCTCCGCAGCATCCCCGAGTCGTCGAAGACCTCGTACGCGATCAGCGTGGACGATGGCGCCTGCTCCTCCCCCTCGCGCCACAGGCGGTAGGCCAGGTCCGAGAGGTCGACGTCGGCGAGGGGCGCCGGAAGCTCGCGGGCCAGATCGAAGCGCTCGACCCTTTCCACGGCTCGCAACACCGCCACCACCGCGCCGGCCGAGATCCGCCGCGGGTCGGGAAGCCGGATCGCGGCGGCCGTGCGGAAGGCCGCCGCCGCGCGGTCATGCCCGTAACTCGGGGCCGCCACGAGGATGAGAAGCAGCGCGGAGGCGGCGGTCAGGCGGAACGGGCCGAGCGGCCCGGGGGACGTGGTCGAGGTGATGGAGCGGCGCCACAGCTCGTAGGCGGCGAGAGCCGCCGCCGCCACGGCGGCCGGATACAGGGGCCAGGACGAAACCAGGGCGATGCCCGCGACGATGGCCGCGGCGGTGAAGGACAGGGCGAGCCCGGCGGCGCCGCGGCGGGGTTGCCGGGTTCCGCCCGACGCGCCCACGGCCAGCGCGGAGCCGAAGAGCGCCGTCAGCGCGACGAGGCCGACGAATTCGCCGCTCGCGACCGTGAACCCGGCGCCGAGGTCCGGGACGACGACGCGGCGCGCCATCGCGATCGCCAGGCCGGCCAGGCCGAGCCCGGCGAGGAGACGGCCCGAGCCCGAGGGAACGCGGGGCCGCCGCAGCAGAGCGATCGCGTGAGGCAGCAGAAGCGGGCCGAGCGCGAGGATCCAGAGCCCCGGCGAGGCGAGGGCGCGATCGGCCGGCTGCGCCCTCACCGCGAATCCCAGAAACGCGAGGGCGAGTCCTCCCCCGACCCAGCCCGCGCCGCCCGTCAGGAGGGGCAGGGCGAGGACCACGGTCAGCACGAGCCCGGCCGTGCGCGCACCGGCGTCGGCGGCGATCGGCACGTCGGTCTGCCGCCCCGCGACGAGCGGCGCTCCCCCCGGACCCGCCAGTAGCACGGTGCGGCCCTCCGCCGGCGAGACCGGCTCCCACCTCGTGGCCGACCCCGTCAGCGCCAGCGCCTCCCCGAAGTCCGGGGCCGAAAGGGGAAGCGAGCGGGCGGCGCAGACGAGACCGTAGTAGACGCCGCCGCCGGCGACGCGCCAGTGCGCCAGCTCCATCCGCGTGGCCGACCAGCGCACCGTCAATGCGCCGGCGCGCGGCGCGGAGGGCATTCGGGTCGGCGCCTCGCCCCACCAGGCCAGCACGGTACCCGACGGGTCGGCGAGCGCGATCCAGCTGCCCGGCGCCGCACCCTCCATCGCCTCGCGAGCGGCCAGGAAGAGCTCCTGGCGATGGACGGCGATGCCGCCTCCCTCCAGCGAACGCGCGACCTCGGCGTTGGCGCAGAGCGCCGCGGCGCGCCGCGCGAGGTCGTCGGCGACGCCGCCGAGAGCGCGCCCGATCGCGGCCGGCGGCGGCACCGGGGAGCCGGCTGCCGCGGGAACGCGGTACCACCCGTCGAGCCAGGCGAGCGCGGCCCCGGCGGCGAGAAGCGCGGCGACGAGCGGCGCCCGGCGTTGCAAGGTCAGCCGAGGAAGGGCAGGTCCACTCCCCGCTCGCGCGCCGCCCGAATCGCTTCCGGATACCCGGCGTCGGCGTGGCGCATGACTCCGGTCCCCGGATCCGTCGTGAGCACGCGGCGCAGACGCCGCGCGGCTCCGTCGGTGCCGTCGGCCACCACGACCATTCCGGCATGGATCGAATACCCGATCCCGACCCCGCCGCCGTGATGGAGCGAGACCCACGTGGCGCCCGCGGCCGTGTTGAGCAGCGCGTTCAAGACCGGCCAGTCGGCGATCGCATCCGATCCGTCCCGCATGCCCTCGGTCTCCCGGTTGGGCGAGGCCACCGACCCCGAGTCGAGATGGTCGCGGCCGATGACGATCGGCGCCTTCACTTTCCCCGTCCGGACGAGATCGTTGAACAGGAGCCCGGCCCGGTGGCGCTCGCCGTAGCCCAGCCAGCAGATCCGCGCCGGCAGGCCCTGGAACGCGATCCTCTCCTCGGCCAGGCGCAGCCAGCGCGCCAGCCCCGCGTCCTTCGGAAAGAGCTCGAGCAGCGCCCGGTCGGTCGTGCGGATGTCCTCCGGGTCGCCCGAGAGCGCCGCCCAGCGGAACGGACCCTTGCCCTCGCAGAAGAGCGGGCGGATGTAGAGCGGGACGAAGCCGCCCACGCGGAAGGCATCGGCGACGCCGGCCTTCTGCGCCTGGCCGCGCAGGTTGTTGCCGTAATCGAAGACGACCGAGCCGCGCCGTTGCAGCTCGAGCAGCGCCCGCATGTGGTCGGCCATCGTCGCGTACGCCCGCTCGATGTACCGCGCCGGCTCCTCGCGCCGGAGGCGCTCGAGCTCCGCGAGCGTGCCCCCGCGCGGGACGTATCCGTTGAGCTCGTCGTGGGCCGAGGTCTGGTCGGTCACGAGGTCGGGCGCGATGCCCCGGGCGAGCAGCCGCTCGAGCAGGTCCACCGCGTTGACCTCGACCCCGATCGACACGGCCTGCCGCGCCGCTTTGGCCGCGAGGGCGCGGTCGATGGCGCGGTCCACGTCCTTCTCGTGCTCGTCGAGGTAGCGCGTGCGCAGCCGCTTGCCGATCCTCTCGGGATCGACCTCTGCGACGAGCGCCGTGGCGCCGGCCATGACCGCCGCCAGCGGCTGGGCGCCGCCCATCCCGCCGAGGCCGGCGGTCACCACGAGCCGACCGGCGAGGTCGCCGCCGAACTCGCGCTGGCCCGCGGCCGCGAAGGTCTCGAAGGTTCCCTGGACGATCCCCTGGCTGCCGATGTAGATCCACGAGCCCGCCGTCATCTGGCCGTACATGGTCAGGCCGAGCGCCTCGAGTCGGCGAAACTCGTCCCCCGTCGCCCAGGCCGGCACGAGCATCGAGTTCGAGATGAGGACCCGCGGGGCGTCCTCGTGCGTCTCGAACACGCCGACCGCCTTGCCCGACTGGACGAGCATCGTCTGGTTCGATTCCAGGCGTTTGAGCGTCGCGACGATCGTGTCGAAGCACTCCCAGTTGCGCGCCGCCCGGCCGGTGCCGCCGTAGACGATCAGCTCTTCCGGCTTCTCGGCGTTGTCCGGATCGAGATTGTTCTCGAGCATCCGCAGGGCCGCTTCCTGCGCCCAGCCGCGGCAGCGCAACTCGCCGCCGCGGGCGGCACGGATCGTCCGGGGAAGGGAAAGAACGCTCGTGCTCATGGGCGGATTATATGGGCCCGACCCGGTCTCCTACGCCAGTTGCGAAATCGCCCGCGCCATGGCTTCGCCATCCAGGAACCGCCGGGCGGCCTCGATGTCGAGGTGCATCTCGCGGTCCCGGTCCCACGGCCGCACCGCTCGTCGGAAGTCGCGCCGGACGGCCTCGAGCGGCGGCGAGGAGCGCAGCGGCTTCAGGAACTCCATGGCCTGGAAGGCGGCCATGGCCTCGATCGCCAGGACGCGCTCGAGATTCTCGACGATCGCCGCGAACTTGCGGGCGGCGATCGGCGACATCGAGACGTGGTCCTCCTTGGCCGCCGAGGTCGGTATCGAGTCGACCGAGGCCGGGTGGGCGAGCACCTTGCACTCCGACACGAGCGCGGCCGCGGTCACGTGCGCCATCATGAATCCGGAGTGCAACCCGCCCTCCTTCACCAGGAAGGCCGGCAGCTCCGAAAGGGCCGGATTGACGAGCTTCTCGATCCGCCGCTCGGAGATCGAAGCGAGGTCGGTCGCCGCCACGGCGGCGTAGTCGAGCACGAGGCCCACCGGGGCGCCATGGAAGTTGCCGCCCGACAGGATGTCGCCGCCGCGGGAGAACACGAGCGGGTTGTCGGTGGCGCTGTTCATCTCGCATTCGAGGACCGAACGCGCGTGGACGAACGCGTCGCGGGCGGCGCCGTGCACCTGCGGCATGCAGCGCAGGGCGTAGTTGTCCTGCACGCGGCCGCAACCGCGGTGCGACTCGCGGATGGCGCTCCCCTTCAGGAGACCCCTCAGGTTCTTCGCCGTCGCCGCGGCGCCCGGATGCGGCCGCGCCGCCACGATCCGCGGGTCGAAGGCCGCGTCCGATCCGCGCGACGCGTCCACCGAGGCCGCGCCGATCAGGTCGGCGACCCGGGCGAGGTCCATCGCGCGCGCCAGGGCGAGGCCGCCGACCGCAACGGACATCTGCACGCCGTTGATGAGCGCCAGCCCTTCCTTCGCGCCGAGCACGACGGGACGGATGCGTGCCCGCCGCAACGCCGCTCCGGCGCCTTCCCCGCGGCCCCGCACGTGGACCCGTCCCTCGCCCATGAGAGCGAGCGCCAGGTGGGAGAGCGGCGCGAGGTCGCCGGAGGCGCCGACGGAGCCCTGCACGGGAATCACGGGCAGGATGTCGGCCCCGAGCATGGCGAGCAGCGTCTCGACCGTGGCCACGCGGATCCCGGAGTTGCCCTTGGCGAGCGCGTTCGCGCGCAGGGCCATCATGGCGCGGACCGCGGGAGCCGCCAGAGGCGGCCCCACGCCCGCCGCGTGGCTGCGAATCAGGTTGCGCTGAAGATCTTCGATGTCCGCCCGCGCGATGGCCACGTCGGCGAACTTGCCGAAACCGGTCGTGACCCCGTACACCTTCGCTCCGCTCCGGATGGCCCGGTCCACGACGCGCCGTGACGCGGCCATGGCGCGCCGCGCCGCCGGCGACAGCGCCACGCGCGCCTCGCGGCGGGCGACGGCGACGAGGCCGTCGAGATCGAGGTCCCGGCCGGTGAGCCGGATCGTTTTCATGCGACCGCGATTCTAAGCCCGGACCGGCGCCGCCGCGGGCGCGCCCGTGTTAGGCTGCGCTGTTTTTCGAGGCGAGGAGAGGAGAGGACGTGAAGGTCGTTGCGGTCCTGGGCGGACAGTGGGGCGACGAGGGCAAGGGCAAGGTCGTGGACCTGCTCGCCAATCGTTTCGACGTCGTGGCCCGTTACCACGGCGGCCACAACGCCGGCCACACCGTCAAGTTCGGCAGCCAGCATTTCGCGCTCCACCTGCTGCCCGCGGGTGTGATCCGCGGCCGCACCAGCGTCATCGGATCCGGCGTCGTGATCGATCCCGACGCCCTGCTGGCCGAGATGGACGCCGTCGCCGCCGCCGGCGTCGCGATCGGAGACAACCTCTTCGTATCGGACCGCGCCGCCGTCATCCTGCCCTACCATCGGCTCCTCGACGCGGCCCGCGAGCGCGCCGCCGGCCAGGCCAAGATCGGGACGACGCTGCGCGGGATCGGCCCTGCTTACGAGTCCATCGCCGCCCGCAAGGGAATCCGCGTGGCCGAGCTCTTCCGGCCGCAGACCCTGGCGGCCCGGGTCGAGGCGATCCACGCCGAGACCGGGTCTCTCCTCCGGGTCCTCGGGGAGACCGACGTGCCGGAGGTCGCCGCGGTCCTCGCCGCCCTCGAGGTCGCCGCGGCCCGTCTCGAGCCCCACGTCACGGACACGGGCCGTCTGCTCCGCAACCACCTCAAGGCCGGCGGGTCGCTGCTGGCCGAAGGCGCGCACGGCGCCATGCTCGACCTGTGCTCGGGCACGTATCCGTTCGTCACGTCGTCGCACTGCACCTCGGCGGCGGTCGCCACGGGACTCGCCATCGCGCCCCGCTCGCTCGACGCGAGCCTGCTGGTCCTCAAGGCGTACACGACCCGCGTCGGGTCGGGACCGTTCCCCACGGAGTTGAACGACGCGACGGGCGAGTTCCTCCGCAAGCGCGGCAACGAATACGGGACGTCCACGGGACGCCCGCGCCGCACGGGCTGGTTCGACGCGGTCGTCGCGCGAACCGCCGTCGAGCTGTCCGGGGCCGCCGCGGTGGCGATCACGAAGCTCGATTGCCTCGACGACCTCGATGAGATCCCGGTCTGCCTCGGCTATCGCCTCGACGGCAAGCCGGTGTCGGACCTGCCGCCGCTGGCCGAGGACATCGCCCGGCTCGAGCCCGTCTACGAGCGCTTCCCCGGCTGGAAGGCGACGACCACGGGCGCCACCCGGTACGAGGAGCTTCCCGGAGCCGCGCAGCGCTACGTCCGGACTCTCGAGGACGCCGTCGGAGCTCCCGCGATTCTCGTTTCGACCGGCCCTCGCCGCGAAGAGACGATCTGGCGCACGGACACGCCCTTCATGGGCTCGCTTCCCGCCGCCCGCTGAACGCAAGCCCGCCCGGACTCCCGGCGCCCTAGCGCGACATCGCCTGGAGCGTCTTGCGCCAGTCGGAGCGGCCGGGCGCCAGGGCGAGCGCCGTCTCGAGCTCCGCGGCGGCGTCGGCGCGGCGGCCGAGCTTCTCGTAGACGCGGGCCAGGCGCTCGTGCAGCTCGGCGCGCGTCGGGTCCGTCCCCGTCTCCGACCCCGATCGGCCGAGGGCGCCCTCGAGGTCCTCGACGGCGCCGGCGAGGCCCTCGCGCGACGCGAGCGCGATGCCCGCGAGCTCGTACGCCCGGAGCGCGTCCTCGCCGCGACTCTCGGACCAGAGGGCGCGCGCCTCCGCGTACCGGCGCCGCTCGACGAGAAAAGCGGCAAGGGCCTGCCGTCCGCGAGGGTCGTCCGGCGCGGCCGCGATCGCCTGACGGTACTCCGCCTCCGCCGCCGCCGCGTTTTTCTCCCGCTCCGCGAGCTCGCCCAGCAGGACGTGACCGCGCGCGGGATCCAGGGCCAGCACCCGATCGGCCGTAGCCCTCGCCTTCTTCTTCCCGCCCCCCAGGATCGCCGGAGCGCGCATGTCGTAGCGGGCGAGGTCCGAGAGCGCCGCCACGTTCGTGCCGTCGAGTTCGACGGCCCGGGCGAAGCACTCACGGGCCTTGCGGGCGAGATGCATCTGCTCGAGCAGCTGTGAGTCCTTCGCCGTCAGCCCGTACGCGCGGCCGAGCAGATCCCGGGCCTCCGCGCTCGTCGGGTCGGCCGCGACCGCCTTTTCGCCCACGCGGATGGCCTCCGGGAGATCGCCCGACTCGAGGGCGCCGCGAAGCCGGGAGACGAGTGGCGCCGGTGCGTCGGCCCCCTCCGGAGCGACCGCACGCACCCCCGTGCCGGTCAGCCACGCGATCACGGCGACGGCCGCCGCCCGCCGAATGAGGCTCACCGCCTGCTCCACCCGCAACGCGCCGACGGTCCGGTTAGACGCCGGGCATCGCCCGCTTGAGCGGCTTGAGCACGACGAGGAGCAGGACGGCCGTCGCGAGCGACAGGGATCCAAGGACCGCAAAGAAGGTCGAGTGGCTCCACTCGGTCCAGTAGACGCCGATCTGCGTGAACTTGCCCCCGAGCCCCGTCGCCACGAACCAGCCGCCCATCATCAGCGCCCGGAAGCGCCGCGGCGCGACCCGGGACACCAGCGACAGGGCCATCGGCGACAGCGTGATCTCGGCAAGGCCCATGAGCGCGTAGCAGCCGACGAGCCACCAGGGAGAAACCTTGCCCGTGTCGCCGCCGGCCTTTCCGGCAAACACCATGACGTAGTACGCGGCCGCCATCAGGAACATGCCCATCAGGATCTTCGTGGTCGTCGCCGGCTCCTTGCCGCGCCGGTCGAGAGCCTTCCAGAGAAGGACGAGGGGAACGGAGAACGCGATGACGAAGAAGGGCTCGATCGCGTTCGAGATCACTCCGGAGAAGCTCCAGTTGGTGTTGTCGTTGGCCCAGTACGTCAGCGTCGAGCCGTTCTGGAAGAACAGCATCCAGAAGACGATCGAGATCAGGTAGATGACGAGCAACGCCAGGATCCGGTTCTTCTCCGGGACCGCGTCGATCGCCGTGGGAGGGCTCGCGTCCTCGACGTCGTCGCGCGTCTTGGAGCGGTCCCCCGGCTCCACGTCCTTGCGGAACACGACGAGCGTCAGAACCGAGATCACCATGCCTCCGGCCGCCACGGCGAACGCCGCGTGGAATCCGTACCAGCGGCGCACGAACTCCACGATGATCGGGCCAAGCGTGGCACCGAGGTTGATGCCCATGTAGAAGATGTTGTAGGCGCGGTCCCGCAGGTGGCTGCCGCGCGGGTACAGGTTGCCGACGATCGTCGAGACGTTGGGCTTGAAGAGGCCGTTGCCCATCACGAGGCAGGCGAGCGCCGCGTACATCACCCCGACCGACGGAAACGCGAGCAGCAGGTGGCCGGCAATGAAGAATCCGCCGCCGATCATCACGGCGCGCCGGTACCCGAGGAACCGGTCGGCGAGCCAGCCGCCGAGCAGGGGGCTGAAGAAGACGCAGAGAAGGTAGTTGGCCCGAAGCGTCGTCGCGCGGGCGTCGCTCCAGCCGAACCCCTGCGTCTTGTCCTGCAGGTAGAGCGTGAAGAGCGCGAGCATCGTGTAGAAGCTGAAGCGCTCCCACATCTCGGTCGCGAAGAGGACGTAGAGGCCGCGCGGATGCCGGTCCGGCGCGGCGCCGGGCGCCGGGGCGACTGCGGATGGACGGCTCATGCGGTCTGGCAGAGAGGCTACCACGCGAACGCCGCGGCCAGGCTCTCGCCCGCCAGGCGCGCGGTGCGCCGGATCTCGGCCTCCGTGTGCGCCGTGGAGACGAACCACGCCTCGAACTGGGCGGGCGCGAGAAAGACGCCGCGCTCGCGCATCGCGTGAAAGAACGCGGCGTAGCGTTTCGTGTCCGAACGCTTGACCTCGCCGAAATTCCGCAGCGGGCCCGCCGCGAAGAAGAGAGTCAGCAGGGAGCCGACCCGCGCGATCGACGTGCGACCCGCAAGTCCCCGCCCCTCCGTCTCCGCGAGGAGGAGCCTCTCGAGCAGCGCGCCTTTCGCCTCGAGCTCGGCGTAGGGCGGCCGGCGGGCGATCTCGTCGAGCATCGCGATCCCCGCGGACATGGCCAGCGGGTTTCCGGAGAGCGTGCCCGCCTGGTAGACGGGGCCGACCGGCGCCATCTTTTCCATGAGGTCGCGCCGGCCGCCGTAGGCGCCCACGGGAAGGCCCCCGCCCAGGATCTTCCCGAGCGTCGTCAGGTCGGGCGCGACACGGTAGAGGGCCTGCGCGCCCCCGGCCGCGACCCGGAACCCGGAGATGACCTCGTCGAAGACGAGCAGCGCGCCGTGCCGGGTCGTGAGCGCGCGGGCCGCCTCGAGATATCCCGCCTCGGGCGGCACGACGCCCATGTTGGCCGCCACGGGCTCGAGGATCACCGCCGCCACTTCTCCGCGGAATCCCGACAGCGCCGCGTCGAGCGCGCCGGCGTCGTTGTAGGGGACGACCGTCGTCAGGGCCGCGAGCTCCGCGGGAACGCCGGGGCTTCCGGCGATACCGAGGGTCGCCAGGCCCGATCCCGCCGCGACGAGGAAGGAGTCGGCGTGGCCGTGATATCCCCCGTCCACCTTCACGATTCGCGAACGGCCGGTCGCCGCCCGCGCCAGCCGGATCGCGCTCATCGTCGCCTCGGTCCCCGAGTTGACGAACCGCACCATCTCGACCGAGGGCACCATCTTCACGACGCGCTCGGCCAGCCTCACTTCGAGCTCCGTCGGAGCCCCGTAGGAAGTCCCCCGGCGAGCCGCCCGATCCAGAGCGCGGCGCAGAAAGCCGGGAATGTGGCCGAAGAGGTGGGGGCCGTAGGAGCAGACGTAGTCGAGATACGACCGGCCGTCCGCGTCGCGGACGCGGGAACCCCGCCCCGAGCGCACGAAGAACGGCTCGCCGCCCACCGACGCGAAGGAGCGCACGGGCGAGCTCACGCCGCCCGGCATCACCCTGACCGCGCGGCGAAACAGCATGGCCGAGTTTCGGGTCGCGGGTTTCGCGTCTTTCCGGCGCGGCTTCCGGGTCGTCATCGCGAAGGGCCCGACGCTAGATCTCGGAGCCTTCGGCGAGCCAGCGGGCCGCGTCGAGGGCGTGGTACGTCAGGACGAAATCCGCGCCGGCGCGCACGATCCCCATGAGGATCTCGAGCGCCACGCGCCTCTCGTCGATCCAGCCGTTGGCCGCGGCCGCCTTGACCATCGCGTATTCGCCCGAGACGTTGTATGCCGCGATCGGGGCGTCGAAGCGCGCCCGCGCCTCGCGGATCACGTCGAGATAGGCCAGGGCCGGCTTGACCATCACCGCGTCCGCCCCCTCCTCGAGGTCGAGGGCGATCTCGCGCATCGCTTCCCGGCGGTTGGCGCCGTCCATCTGGTAGCCGCGCCGGTCGCCGAACTTGGGCGCCGAGTCGGCGGCCTCGCGGAAGGGGCCGTAGAAACCGGAGGCGCTCTTGGCGGAGTACGCCACGATCGCCACGGACGGAAAACCGGCCTCGTCGAGAGCGCGGCGTATGGCGCCGACCCGGCCATCCATCATGTCGGACGGCGCGACGACGTCGGCGCCGGCGCGCGCGTGAGACGCGGCGACCTTCGCGAGCAGCGGCAGCGTGGCGTCGTTGTCCACCTCGCCGTCGCGGATCACGCCGCAATGGCCGTGCGACGTGAACTCGTCCAGACAGACGTCCGTCATCACGGCGAGGCCCGGCCTCTCGCGCTTCAGGCGCCGCACCGTCTCCTGGACGGCGCCGCCGTCGCTCCAGGCCTCGCTGCCGGTCTCGTCCTTGCGTTCGGGCAGGCCGAAGAGGATCACGGAATTCACCCCCGCGGCCTCGAGCTCCTGCGCGGCGGCCGAGGCCTCGTCGGGCGACAGCCGGCTCACGCCGGGCAGCGACGCGATCGGTTCTCGCAGCGCCTTGCCGTGCCGAACGAAGAGCGGCGCGACGAATTGCTCCGCGGACAGGCGCGTCTCCCGCACCAGTCCGCGCAGGGCCGGTGTCCGTCTCAGGCGCCGAAGGCGCGTTGCGGGGAACGTTGCCATGGCCGTCGAGCAGCCTATTTCCCGGCGGCCGCCGAGGCAAGCGTTTCGAGCAGACGCAGGGCGGCCGCGAAGCGCGCCGTCGGCGCCACTGTGACGCGCTTCACGCCGAGGGACTCGAGGCACCGGCGTGTGGCCGGGCCGAGAGCCACGGCGGGCGTGGCCCGCAGCCGCGCGACGCTCCCGGATTCGAGAGGGGCGAAGAGCCACCGGGCGGCGGCCGGAGACGTGGCGCAGAATGCGGAAAACGGGCGGGCCTGTATCTCCTCGCCGAGCCCGGCGTCGGGCGCGTTCGGAACCTTGCGGTACACCACGACGCGATGGACCCGGGCGCCGCGCTCGCGCAGACCATCGGGGAGCTCGGGCGCCGCATCCTCTCCGCGCGGAAGCAGAACGACGATCCCGTCCAGGCGTCCCGGGAGCCCCTCGAGAACCGAGGCCGCCGACCCGGCCGCCGCGAGCGAAGGGACGATTCCGGCGGCGCGCAGGGCGGCGTCGGTCGCCGGACCGACGGCCACGACGCCCTTTCTCCCGACGCAGCGTCGGATTCTCGCGGCGAGGGCGCCCTCGAGCGCCTGCTCGACGGCGACCCGGCTCGTAAACACCGCCATGTCGGGCTCCTCCGGAATCTCCGCGAGGAGCGGGGCGACGGGCTCGATCCGGTGGCTCACGCGCTCGACGACCTCGACGCTGGAGCCCGCGGGAAAAGGCTGCGGTCCCGAACGGACCACGAGAACCCTCGGCCGGCTCAACCCCCGCCCTCGGCGATCAGGTCCGCGGCCCCGAGCGCGAGAAGCTTCTCGCTCAGGCGGAGCCCGACGGCCTCCGCCTCGTCGAGCGGGCCCCGGCCCTCGCCGCGCAGCACGCGACGCCCGTCGAGCGAGAATACGGCGCCGACGAGTGCCACACCCGAAGCCCCGGCGCGCGCCCGCGCGGCCACCGGCGCGCGGCAACCGGCTTCCAGCCCGGCGAGGAAGCCTCGCTCGGCGAGAGCCTCGCCGTGAGAGGAGGCGTCGTCGATCGCGCGGAGCCGTTCCCGGACGGCCGCGTCGGCATCGCGCGCGACGATGCCGAGACACCCCTGCCCGACCGCCGGAAGCAGCAGCGTCTCGGGAAAGACCTCGGTCACGTCGTGGAGCCTCCCGAGACGGGCGAGGCCCGCCCGCGCCAGCACGATCGCGGCGAACCGGCCCTCGCGCAGGCGTCGGATCCGCGTATCCACGTTGCCCCGGGACTCCACGATCTCGAGATCGGGCCGAGCCGCCAGGAGCTGGGCCCGGCGGCGCGGGCTCGCCGTGCCGACGCGGGCGCCCGCCGGCAGGGCCGCAAAGGACGCGACATCGCGCGCGACGAGAACGTCGCTCGGATCCTGCCGGAGCGGAACGGCGACGAGCCCGAGGCCCGCGGGAACCGCCGACGGGACGTCCTTGAGGCTGTGCACGGCGAAGTCGATGCGGCCGGCGAGGAGGGCCTCGTCGAGCTCGCGCGTGAAGTCCCCCTTCCAGCCGATCGGCGCGCCCTCCGCCGAGAGGCGGTCCCCCGTCGTGCGGACCTCGACGACCTCGACGGCGGCCTCTCCTCCGAGCGACTCCTGCACGAGCTTCGCCTGCGCGAGCGAGAGCGCGCTGCCCCGGGCGCCGAGCCGCAGCCTCATTCGTCCAGGCCGAAGAGGTGCCGCACGGCCTCGACGCGGTCGAGCTTGCGCGAGGCGTCGGTCTCGGACTTGAGCCGCCGCAGCGGCTGGTGGAGCAGCTTCGATGCGATGGAGTCGGCGAAGGTCCGGAACCGCTCGCGGTCCGCCTCGGGAATGCGCTCGAGCTCGGCGTCGCGCAGCGACGCGAGGTGGGCCTGCAGGCCCGTCAGGGTCGGAACGACGGCCAGGTTGCCGAACCACGCGAGGAACCGCGCGAGATCTTCCTCCAGGATGGCCTCGGCGCGCGGCACCTCGCGGCTGCGCCGCCGCCGATTCTCGTCGGCGACCTCCTTCAGGTCGTCGAGGCCGTATGCGTACACGTTGTAGATCTCGCCCACGCCCGGCTCGAAGTCGCGGGGCATGGCGAGGTCCAGGAAGAACATGGGCTTGCCGCGGCGCTCGCGCATCGCGGCCTCGACGTCCGTTCGGCGAACGACCGGAACGGGGCTCGCCGTCGTGCCCACCACCACGTCCGCCTCCGGGAGGGCGCGGGACAGGTCCTCCCACGGCACGGTGCGGCCGTGGATACGCGCCGCGAGCGTGGCGGCCCTCTCGGCGCCGCGATTGGCGACCCGCACGTCCACGACGCCCGCGGCGGAGGCCTGCTCGGCGAAGAGGGCCCCCGTCTCCCCCGCACCCAGCACGAGAACGGTCTTGCCGCTCATCTCTCCGAACACCTTCGTCGCGAGCTCGAAGCCGATCGACGGGATGGACAGGGGATGCCGCGCGATCTCCGTCTCCGTCCGCACTCTCTTTCCCGCCGCGATGGCGCTTTCGAACATGCGGTGGAGCACGGAGCGCGTCGCCCGCGCCTCCCGCGCCAGCCGCAGCGCCGTGCGCACCTGGCCCAGCACCTCGCTCTCGCCGAGCGCCATCGAGTCCAGCCCCGCCGCGACGCGGAAGAGATGGCGCGCCGCGTCGGCGTCCTCGCGCGAGAAGCTTCCCGCGGCGGCCTCGCCGGGATCGAGACCCCGCCACTCCGCGATGCGGCGCGTCAGCTCCTCGCCGACCCCCCGGCCGTCCACCACGCCGTAGATCTCGCTGCGATTGCACGTCGAGACGATGACGCCCTCCGTCAGGAGGCCCCCGCCGCGGAACCTCTCGAGCGCCTCCCCCACTTCCTCCGCGGAGAAGGCCACCCGCTCGCGCACGGAAAGGGCCGCCGTCCGGAAGTTCCATCCGAGCAGCAGGAGCCTCGCCTCGCCGGCCGTGTTCATCGGAAGTGGTGCGCCCGGGTGAAGTAGATGTTCACCACCGTGTAGGAAAAGAGCATGACCCCGAACCCCAGAATGGAGAGCAGGGCCACGCGCGGCCCCTCCCACCCGCGCCCGTCCATCCAGAGAAGAAACCCGTAGATCAGGAGCGTCAGGACCGCCCAGCCGATTTTCGGGTCGGCGAGGCTCGCCCAGACCTGCTCGGCCCGCACGAGGCCGAGGACGAGCGACAGGGAGAGGACGGCGAGGCCGATGGTGACGCTCGTCCGATTCATGCGGGCGATCACCTCGAGCGCCGGCAGGCGCGCGAAGAGGATCCCGGTCCGGCGGTTGCGAATCTGGCGGTTCTGCACGAGATACAGGATCGCCAGCACGAACGAGAACGTGAAGGCCGCGTAGGCGAGAATCGCGAACGTCACGTGCAGCGCGAAGATCGGGCCGCGCGTGCCCTGGCCCGGAGCGGACATGGAATCGGGCAGGAGCAGGCCCGCCCCGGTCATCACGATGACGAACGGGATCAGGAACGGGCCGATCGCCCGCTCGCGGTGCCGTGCCAGGAGGACGAGGAAAGCGATGCCCAGCATCCAGCCGAAGAGCGAGACCGAGCCGCCGAGCGTGCGGTACGGCACCGAACCGAGGAGCCGGGCGCGGTGCATCAGGTCGGCGAACTGGAGGGCGAGACCCGCCGACACCAAAAGCGGGGCCCACTTTCCGAGGCCCGGGCGCGGCGACACGAGCGACGCGATGGCAAACGCCTCGGCGCCCAGATAGAGGGCGACCGCGAGCCAGCCAAGCAGGTGGGACGGCATCGGAAGCCCGCATTTTATCAGGCGGCGAGCCGCGTAATACGATAGCCCCGATGAGAGATTTCGAACGGGCGAAGAAGTCGTTTCCGCTTCCGTCGGGCGGCGCCGGGACGTACTACGCGCTTGCGGAGCTCGAGCGCGTCGGGATGACGGGAATCGGGCGCCTTCCGGTGTCCATCCGGGTCGTTCTCGAGTCCCTGCTGCGCAACTGCGACGGCAAGCGGGTCAAGGAAGACGACGTGCGCGCCCTGGCGGCCTGGAAGCCGCGGGCCGAGCGCACCGCCGAGGTCCCCTTCGTGGTCGCGCGGATCGTCCTCCAGGACTTCACGGGCGTGCCCCTCCTCGTGGACCTCGCGGCCATGCGGTCGGCCGTCGCGTCCCTCGGCCGGGACCCGAAGGTGATCGAGCCGCTCGTCCCGGTGGCCCTCGTCGTGGACCACTCGGTGCAGGTGGACGAGTGGTCCACCCCCGACGCGCTCGCGGCGAACATGCGGATCGAGTTCCAGCGCAACCGCGCCCGCTACGAGTTCCTCAAGTGGGGCATGCAGGCGTTTCGCGGCTTCGAGGTCGTGCCGCCGGGGATCGGCATCGTGCACCAGGTCAATCTCGAGTACCTCGCCCAGGGCGTGCTGTCGAAGGACGGGGTGTACTACCCCGACTCCCTCGTCGGCACGGACTCGCACACGACCATGATCAACGGCCTCGGCGTCGTGGGCTGGGGCGTCGGCGGCATCGAGGCCGAGGCGGGAATGCTCGGCCAGCCCGTCTATATCCTGACCCCGGACGTCGTCGGCGTCCACCTGACCGGCCGGCTGTCGGAAGGGCGTCACGGCCACGGACCTCGTCCTCGTCGTGACCGAGATGCTGCGCCGCGCGAAGGTCGTCGGGAAGTTCGTCGAGTTCTTCGGCGAAGGGGCGGCCTCGCTGCCCGTCACCGACCGCGCCACCGTCGCCAACATGGCGCCCGAGTACGGCGCGACCATGGGCTTCTTCCCGGTGGACGAGGAATCCTGCCGCTACCTTCTGGCCACCGGCCGGAGCGCCGACCATGTCGCGACGTTTCGCAGCTACTACACGGCCCAGGGCCTCTTCGGGATGCCGCGCCAGGGCGACTGCGACTACACCGAGACGCTCGAGCTCGACCTCGCGAGCGTGCGCCCGAGCGTGTCGGGCCCGAAGCGCCCGCAGGACCGCATCCCCCTGCCCGAGCTTCGCGACCGCTTCCGCGGCCTTCTCTTCAAACCCGTGGCCGAGAGCGGCTATGGCAAGGAGCCCGCGTCCCTGTCCCGCCGCTTTCCGGCGACCCTCGGCCGCGCGCGGCCCGGCGGCGGCAGCCAGGCCCCCGTCAACGTCGCCGCGTCGCAGGCCCGCGACACGAGCGCCTGGACCGAGGGCGAGATGGCCAACAACCACCCGACGCCCGATCCGGCCCCGCCGGTCGCCGAGCCGCCCGCGCGAGTGGACGTCGGGCACGGCGACGTGCTGATCGCGGCCATCACGTCCTGCACGAACACCTCGAATCCGAGCGTGATGCTCGCGGCCGGCCTCCTGGCGAAGAAGGCGGTCGAGCGCGGCCTGACGGTCTCGCCGCGCGTCAAGGCCTCGCTCGCGCCCGGCTCCCGCGTCGTGACGGAGTACCTCGCGAAGACGGGACTCCAGCCCTACCTCGACCGCCTCGGCTTCAACCTCGTGGGATACGGATGCACGACGTGCATCGGCAACTCGGGCCCCCTCGATTCGGGCATCGAGGAAGTCGTCACGAAGAACGACCTCATCACGGCCGCGGTGCTCTCCGGCAACCGGAACTTCGAGGCGCGGATTCACCAGAACATCAAGGCGAACTTCCTGATGAGCCCGCCGCTCGTCGTCGCCTTCGCGCTGGCGGGGCGCGCGGACATCGACATGGGCTCCGAGCCGCTCGGCAACGGCCGCGACGGCAAGCCGGTGTTCCTGCGCGACGTGTGGCCGTCCACGGGCGAGGTCGCGCAGGCGCTGCTCGCCTCCGTCGACGCCGCCACCTACCGCCGCCTGTACGCCGACCTCGCGGCCGCCAATCCGCTCTGGAAGGAGATTCCCGCGGCCGCCGGCACGGTGTACGCCTGGGATCCGTCCTCGACCTACATCCAGCAGCCGCCGTTCTTCGAGAAGTTCGGCCTCGCGCCCGAGCCGCTGACCGACATCCGCGGCGCGCGCTCGCTGGCCGTGTTCGGCGACTCGGTGACGACCGACCACATCAGTCCGGCCGGGGCCATCAAGGCGAGCTCGCCCGCGGGCCTCTACCTGCACGGGCTCGGCGTCGCCCCATCCGACTTCAACAGCTACGGATCCCGCCGGGGAAACGACCGCGTGATGACGCGGGGCACGTTCGCCAACGTGCGAATCCGCAACCTCATGGTTCCCGGCGTCGAGGGCGGCGTGACGCGCCACCAGCCCGACGGCGCCGAGCTGCCGATCTACGACGCCGCGATGCGCTACCAGCAGGAGGGCGTGCCGCTCGTCATCTTCGCCGGCCACGAGTACGGCACCGGGAGCTCGCGCGACTGGGCCGCGAAGGGAACGCGACTGCTCGGCGTGCGGGCCGTCGTGGCGTCGAGCTACGAGCGCATCCATCGCTCGAACCTCGTCGGCATGGGCGTCCTGCCGCTGCAGTTTCCGGAGGGGACCAACGCGGCCTCCCTCGGCATCGACGGCACCGAGACGTTCGACCTCGAAGGGCTCGCGGCGGGGCTGGCGCCCCGCCAGGAGACGCCGCTCACGATCCGCCGCCCCGACGGCGCGACGAGCCGGGTGATGCTCCGCGTCCGCATCGACACGCCCATCGAGACCGACTACTACCGCCACGGAGGCATCCTGCCGTTCGTGCTGCGCCAGCTGCTGCGATGACGAGTCTCGACGCCCCCTCCGCCGAGCGCATGCTCGCGGCCTGCGCGGGACGGCCGGTGGACCGGCCGCCCGTCTGGATGATGCGGCAGGCCGGGCGGTACCTTCCGGAATACCGCGCCGTGCGCGAGAAGGTCTCGTTTCTCGAGCTCTGCCGCTCCGTCGAGCTCGCCGCCGAAGTGTCGCTGCAGCCGTTTCGCCGGTTCCAGCCGGACGGGGTCATCTTCTTCTCCGACATCCTGGTGCCCGCCGAGGCGATGGGGGTCAAAGTCGAGTTCGGCGACGGGGGCCCGCATCTGCCGGAGCCGATCCGGTCCACCGCCGACGTCCGGCGGCTCGCGCGGTTCGACCCCGCGGTCGCCATCCGTTTCACCGGCGAGATCCTCTCGCGCATCGCCCGCGAGGTCGCGGGCCGCGCCGCGGTCCTCGGATTCTGCGGGGCCCCCTGGACGCTGGCCTCGTATCTCGTCGAAGGCGGCGGCTCGCGCAGCTTCGCCGTCATCAAGGAGATGATGACGCGCGACCCCGAGGCCCTCCGCGCGCTGCTCGACCTGCTCGCCGACGTCGCGGCCGACGTCCTGTCGTTCCAGATCGCGTCCGGCGCACGCGCCGTGCAGCTCTTCGACACCTGGGCGGGCGAGCTCTCCCTCGAAGACTACCGGGAATGGGCGCTGCCCGCCGTCGCGCGGGCCATCGCCGGCATCCGCCGCTCGAACGTCCCCGTGGTGCTCTACGTCAACGGGTGCGGCCACCTGCTCGAGGCGATGGCCTCCTCGGGCGCGGACGTTCTCTCGGTCGACTGGCGCGTTTCGCTGGCCGACGCCCGGCGCCGGCTGCCCGGCATGCCCCTGCAGGGCAATCTCGATCCGGCGCACCTCCAGGGAACGCCCGAAGACGTCGCCCGGCGCACGCGGGCGATGATCGCGAAGACCGGCGGGCAGGGCCACGTCGCCAACCTCGGCCACGGCATCCTTCCCGGCGCCCGCATCGACTGCGTCGAGGCGTTCTTCGCCGCGGCCCGCACGCCTCTCGTCCCGGCGGCGCCGGCGCCGGTCGAGGCGGCCCGATGAATTTCTCGGGCGTCTCTTTCGAGCTTCTCTCGCGCTACAACGTGCAGGGGCCCCGGTACACCTCGTATCCGACGGCGCCCGTGTGGAAAGAGAACTACGGGGCCGCCGACTACGCGGAGATCCTGTCCGCCTCGGCGGCGGCCGCGCGGCCCGCGCCGCTCTCGCTCTACTTCCACCTGCCTTTCTGCGAGCGGCTCTGCTACTTCTGCGGCTGCACGGTGGTGATCACCGGAAGCCACCACGGCCCCGAGAACCCGTACCTCCACGTCCTCGAGCGCGAGATCGACTGGGTGGCCGAGCGCGCCGGCGCCGACCGCCCCGTGGTCCAGCTCCACTGGGGCGGCGGCACGCCGACGTACTCCTCGCCCGACCTGCTCGAGAAGCTCGGCCGCCGCATCTTCGACCGCTTCCACATCGACCCCGGGGCCGAGCTCGGCGTCGAGATCGATCCGCGCGTCACGACGCCGGCGCATCTCGAGACCCTCGCGGGGCTCGGCTTCAACCGGCTGAGCATGGGCGTCCAGGACTTCGACCCCCGCGTCCAGGCCGCGATCAACCGGATCCAGCCCTTCGAGGAAACGCGCCGCCTCGTCGCGCAGGCCCGCGCGCTCGGCTTCCCGAGCGTCAACATGGACCTGATCTACGGGCTGCCCTACCAGACGCCCGAGACCTTTTCGGCGACGATCGATCGCGTCCTGGAGATCGGGCCCGATCGGCTGGCCGTCTACTCCTACGCCAACGTGCCCTGGATGAAGAAGCACCAGAACGTCCTGCTGCCGCACCTGCCCGACGAAGCCACGAAGTTCGGGATCTTCCGCATGGCCCTCGACCGGTTCACGGACGCGGGCTTCGAGTACATCGGCATGGACCACTTCGCCCGGCCCGACGACGAGCTCTCGCGCGCCCGCCGGGACCGGACGCTGCACCGCAACTTCCAGGGCTACACGACGAAGGCGGGAACCGACCTGATCGGCTTCGGCATGAGCGCGATCGGGTCTGTCGGAGACGCCTACGTCCAGAACCGCCGGGAGCTCGCGGCCTACGTCGCGGCCGTCGGGGAATCCGGGGCGGCCACGTTCCGCGGGGCGCGCCTGTCGGCGACGACGAATTGCGGCGAACCGTCATCGGCAACCTCCTCTGCCACGGCGTCGTCGTCAAGCGCGAGATCGAGGAGCGCTTCGGCATCGACTTCGACGAGACGTTCGCGAACGCGCTCGCGCGCCTGGCGCCCTGCGTGGACGACGGCCTCGTCGTGCTCTCGGCCGACGAGGTGCGGGCGACGACGCTCGGCCGCGTCTTCCTGCGCAACCTCGCGATGCCCTTCGACGCGTACCTCGACGCGGTTCCGGAGAAGCCCGTCTTCTCGCGGACGCTGTAGGCGGACCGGCGGGAAGCCGGCATGGGCAACCGCGCGATTCTCTTCCTCCAGCTCGGCGGCCCCGAAACCCTCGAGGACGTCCCGGCCTTTCTCTATCGGCTCTTCTCCGATCCCGACGTGATCCGCGTGCGGCCGGCCCTGCTGCGCAAGGCGATCGCCGGCGCGATCGCCGTCGGCCGCAAGAAGGCGTCGCGGGAGCTCTACGCGTCGATCGGCGGCGGTTCGCCGATCCGCCGCCTGACCGAAAGCCAGGCCGCCGGCGTCGAGAGGCTGCTGCGCGCGGACGGGCGCGACGTGGCGGTCCGGGCCGCGATGACGTGCTCCGCGCCGCTCGTCGAGGACGTCGTGCGGGATCTCGCCGCCGGCGGGGTCGACCGCTTCCTCGCCCTGCCCCTCTATCCGCAGTACTCGCTGACGACCACGAAGGGCGCGCTCGAGCGCAGCCGCGCGGCCGTTGCCCGCTTCGCCCCGGGCGCGTCCCTCGACGAGCTCGGCTCCTGCCCGACGCACCCCCTCTTCGTCGAGGCGCACGCGGAGGGCGTGCGCCAGCAGGCGGCGCAGTTCCCCGACCCCCGGCCCGAGGCGATCCACCTCGTCTTCTCGGCGCACTCCATACCGAAGAAGCTCGTCACGAAGGAAGGCGACCCGTACGCGACGGAGGTCGAGGCGAGCGTCCGCGCGATCCACGAGCGGCTCGGCTGGTCCGGCCCCTCGACCCTCGCCTACCAGTCGAAGCTCGGTCCCGTCGAATGGCTCGGCCCCGCCACCATCGACGTCCTCACCGAGCTTGGCCGCCGGCAGGAGCGGCAGGTGCTGGTCGTGCCGATCGCCTTCGTCACCGACCACGTCGAAACGCTCCAGGAGATCGACCAGCTCTTCGCGGCGCGGGCACGGGAGGCCGGCATCGCCCACTTCCGGCGCACGCCCGGGCTGAACGACAACCCGACCTTTCTCCGCGCCCTCGTCGACCTCGCGGGGTCGGTCGACGCCTTCCGCGAATGAACGGCCGCACCATCGTCGTCGGGGCGGGGCTCTCGGGCCTCGCCGCCGCCTGGACCCTCTCGCAGGAAGGCGGGGAGGTCCTGGTGCTCGAGAGCGCGGAGGTTCCCGGCGGCGCCGTGCGAAGCGTTCTCCAGGACGGGTTCCTCCTCGAGCTCGGGCCCAATACGGTTCGCCCCGCGCCGCGCCTCTGGGACCTCGTCGGCGAGCTCGGACTCACGGCGGAAGTGCTGACGACCGACCCTCGCGCTCCGCGCTACGTGGACTACGGCGGAACGCTCCATCCTCTTCCGATGTCGCTCGGGGACTTTCTCCGCACGCGGCTGCTCTCGCCGGGGGGCAAGTGGCGGATCGTCACCGAGCCGTTCCGCCCCGCGGCCCCGGCGGCCGGAGAGAGCGTGCGGGACTTCGTCACGCGCCGTCTGGGCCCCGAGGCCGCCGAGCGGCTCGTCGAGCCCTTCGTCGGGGGCATCTTCGCCGGCAGCGCCTCGCGGCTCGAGGTCGCGTCGGCCTTCCCGTCGCTCGACCGCTGGGAGCGCGAGCACGGCGGTCTGTTGCGCGGCGCGATCGCCTCGCGCAAGGCCGCGCCAAAGGCCGCGGGGATCCCGCGGGGCCTGCTGTCGTTCCGCGCGGGACTCTCCGCGCTGCCCGCGGCGTTCGCCGGCAGGCTCGGGACGCGGCTGCGCACCGGCGCGGCCGTTCGCGCCGTCGAGCCCCGGCAGGGCGGCTGGACCGTGACGACGGCCTCGGGCCCGGTCGAGGCCGACCGGCTCGTGCTCGCGGCTCCGGCCCATCGCGCGGCCGAGCTCGTCGCCGGTTTCGCTCCGGACGCCGCCCGCGCTCTCTCGGGGATCCCCCATCCCCCTCTGGCGGTCCTCCATCTCGCGTGGCCCGAGGCGGCGCTCCCCCGCCCGCTCGACGGGTTCGGGCACCTCGTCTGTCCGAGCCCCGCGCGGCGCATCCTCGGCGCGGTGTGGAGCTCGAGCCTCTTTCCGGGCCGGGCTCCCGCGGGACAGACCCTGCTCACCGTGTTCCTCGGCGGCGCGCGCGACCCGGGGGCACTGTCGCTTTCGGACGAGGAGCTCGCCGCCGCGGCGGCGCGCGACCTGGAGGCCCAGGGCCTCGTGCGCGGCGCCCCGCGCGTTCTCCGCGTCACGCGGTGGGAGCGCTCGATTCCGCAGTACGAACGCGGCCACGCGGATCGGATGGCCGTACTCGCGCGCGCCGAAGAGCGCTGGCCGTCCCTGCGCCTGGTCGGCAACTATCGGGGCGGCGTGTCGGTGGGCGACGTCGTCGCCTCCGGAACGGCCGCGGCGCTCAGTCTCTCTTCTCTCCCGCGCTGAGCGCCTTCTCCTCCTCCGGCGTCAGGGCCGGCAGATGGCGCAGAAACGCGACGATCTTCCAGATCTCCTCGTCCTTGTGCGTGGGCCCGAACGCGGGCATCCCGGTCATCCGGATGCCGTTCTGGACCACCCAGAAGAGCTCCCCGTCGGTCCGCTTCTGCACCCGGCCGAGCGTCAGATCGGGCGCGGGGGGATTGAGCCCCTCGCCGGCCTCGGAGGCCTCGACGCCGGGCCCGCCGTGGCATGTCACGCACATCTCCCGGTAGTGCTCCATCCCGCCGCGCAGCACCTCGGCGTCCGCCTTGAGCGGATTGGCGGCCCGCGGCGCGCGGCGCGCAAGCGCCCGGTCGAGAGCGAACCGCGCGAGCTTCGTTTCGGCGCGGCCGGGCGGAATCGTCGCCGCCGGGTTGAAGACGCCCGACCACATGGCGGCCCCCGCCGCGAGGAGGACGAGAACGACCCCGGACACGAGCCCGGCGAAGAACCTCATACGACCTCCGTTGGCGCTGGAATCCTACGCCACGCTCCCGGGCGCCGTCCCCTCTTCATCGAGTGTTAGGCTTTCGGCGTGGCGAGCAGGAAGCGGTATCTCGTCGGTGTGGACTTCTCCAGGGCGTCCCTGCGCGCGCTGAAGGCCGCACGGACTCTCGCCAGCCGCACGGGGGCCTCGGTGACCATCGCCCACGTCCGGCCGAGCTCGGACATGCGGGCGGCGGTGGTCGAGGAGAGGGGCGACCTGCTGCGTTCCCCGGCCGGATCCCTCCGGGCCGCCCTGGCCGCGCACTACGAGCGGCGCCTCGGCGCGGTCGTGGATCCGGGGGCGGCCGAGAGGCCCCTCGTCCTGTCCGGCGCACCGGACGTCGCCCTCCGCAAGGAGGCCCGTCGCGGCTACGAGCTCGTCATCCTCGGCGACCGGGGCCGCGGCGCCGTTTCCTCGATCTTTCTCGGCTCGACCGCTCAACGCGTCGCCGCCCGATCCCCCATTCCCGTCATGATCGTCCCGGCCGCGCGTCGCGCCTGAGACCCGGCTAGAGCAGCGGCGCGAGGCGCCGGGACGCCGCGTCGCACAGACGGTGGAGGATGCCGCGGCGCTTCCACTCGGCCAGCCGGATCTCGGCGGACTGCCCGAGATCCTCCTCGAACTGCGCCTCGAGACGCGACGCGAAAGCCTCGTCGAGCACGGCGAAGTTGCACTCGGCGTTGCGCTCGAAGGAGCGGAAGTCGAGGTTGCTCGACCCCACGACGCCGATGCGCCCGTCGGCCACGAGCGTCTTGGCGTGCAGGACCGCCGGCTGGTACTCGAAGATCCGGACGCCGCTCGACAGCAGCGGAGAAAAGAACCCGTGCCCGGCGTGGCGGACGAGCCGGACGTCGGTCCGGCCCGGCACGAGAAGCCGCACGTCCACGCCCCGGGCCGCCGCGCCGCCCAGAATGCGCAGGACCCGGCGCCGCGGGGCGAAGTACGCCACCGTCATCCAGAGGCGGCTCCGGGACGCTCCCACGATCGCGGCCAGCGCCGCCGCCACCTCCCGCGCTCCCCGGCCCGGACGGGAGTCGAGCACGAGCACCCGCGCTCCCTCGGCCGGGCCGGCCTCCAGAGGCTCGATCGGGAACGACGCCCCGCCGGCGCGCACCCAGCCCTCGCGAAACACCAGGGCCATGGCCCACGCCGCGGGCCCGGCGACGCGGGCATGCGTGTCCCGGAACACGTGGCCCGACGAGCCCACGCCGGAGCCGTACTCGTCGCCGATGTTCATGCCCCCGGTGTAGGCGACCCGGCGGTCCACCACCAGGATCTTCCGATGGTCGCGGAAGGGCAACTGGCGCAGCGGGACGCCGAGCGGGTGGAAGAGGCGCGCCTCGATCCCGTGGCGGCCGAACTCGCCTCCAGAATTCCGACCGCGTGGTCATGGACCCCAGGGCATCGGCAAGGACGCGCACCGTGACACCCCGATCCGCGGCCGCGGCGAGCGCGCGCTGGAAGCGGCTTCCGGTTTCGTCTCCCCGGAGGATGTAGGACTCGAGGAGGACTTCCGAGGACGCGGCGGCCACCGCGTCGAGCATCGAGTCGAACGCCTCGTCCCCCCGGAAGAAGACGTCGGCGCGGTTGCCGCGATGGAAGACGTCCCCGTCGATCCGCGACAGGAGAGGCTCGAAGCCGGGGTCGGCGATTCCCCCGCGAGCGCGCCCGCGGCCTTGCCGACGCGATCGGCCCGCAGCGCGCGAGGCAAGCGGCGCCCGGCGGCCGGACGCAGCACCGCGGGACGGCGAGCCGCCCGCATTCCTCTAGCCGACGGCTCGGGCGATGCCGAAGGCGGCGGCCGCGGCGAGGCCTCCGATGAGCACCGTCTGGAGGGCGCTCTTCCAGGGCCGCGCACCGGTGAAGCGCGCCTTGACGTACCCGAACACGGCCAGCGCCGCGAGCGTGACGCCGACCGACACGGTCAGCGCCGTGCCGCGCCGAGCCCACGATCATGTACGGCCCGAGCGGGATCAGGCCGCCCGCCGCGTAGGCCCCGCCGATCGTCAGGGCGCTCCGGAGGGCCCGCCGCGGGTCCGGCTTCTCGAGGCCGAGCTCGAACCGCATCATGAAGTCGATCCACTCGTTGGGCTTCTTCTGGAAGGAGCGCAGGATCGGATCGACCTCCTCGGCGGAGAGCCCGTATCCGCGGAAGATCTCGGCGACCTCCGCCGCCTCGACCGTCGGGCTTCTCGCGGACCTCGCGGTGCTCGCGCTCGCGCTCGCTGGCGTAGTGCTCGGCGTCGCTGCGCGCGGCGAGGTAGCCGCCGAGCCCCATCGCGATCGATCCCGCGGCGATCTCCGCCAGGCCCGCCGTCACGATGATCCCCGTCGAGGTCACGGCGCCCGACAGTCCCGCGGCCAGAGCGAACGGCACCGTCAGGCCGTCGGACATGCCGATCACGACGTCGCGCACCGTGTCGCTCGCCGTGAAGTGCTGCTCGAGGTGGGGAGTCTGCGGCATGGTGCCTCTTACGCGTGCTCGGCGGCGATGTGGCAGGCCGTCTCGTCGCCCTGCTCGATCTGGATCGTGGCGTGCTCCACCCCGGCTTCTTCCCGGAGGAGGCGCTGCACGCCCGCCGAGAACCTCGCCGCGCTGGCTGCCGGGAGCCGCGCGGATGTGGACGCTCGCCGAATGCAGGCCCGAGGTCAGCGTCCAGAGGTGGACGTCGTGGATCGTCTCGACGCCCGGCACGCCGAGAAGGGCGTCCCGCAGGCGGGGCAGGTCGATCCCTTCGGGCGCGCCCTCGAGGAGGATGTGGGCGGCGTCCCGCAGGATCCCGATGCCGCGCGGCAGGATCGCGACGGCGATCGCCGCCGAGAGCACCGCGTCCACCCCGTACCACCGCGTCCGCGCCATCACGACGGCCGCCACGAGAACGGCCACCGAGGCGAGCGCGTCGGTGACGACCTCGAGGTACGCGGCACGCACGCCGATGCTCCCGCGCCCCCCGTGCAGCAGGCGCGCGGCCGCGACGTTCGCCGCCAGCCCCACCACGGCGACCGGCAGCATCACGCCGGTATGGATCGCGACCGGCGACTGGAACCGCCGCCAGCTCTCCCAGAGGATCCCGAGCGACGCCAGCAGCAGGACCTCGGCATTGACGAACGCCGCGAGCACCTCCGCCCGCGCGAACCCGAACGTGTGCCGCCGGGTCGGCGCGCGGCCGCCGAGCGCGACGCCGGCCCAGGCCAGGGTCAGCGCGGCCACGTCGGCGAACATGTGCGCCGCGTCCGCCAGAAGCGCGAGGCTGCCCGAGACGATGCCGCCCGCGACCTCGACGAGCAGGACGCCGACCGTCAGGAGCAGGGCCCGCTTGAGCCGGCCCTCGTTCGACTCCCGCCGCCGGGCGACGTCCGCGGCGGATCCGCCGGTCCGGGGCGAGGAGGCGGCGGTCACGCCCCGGCGGCCCGCTCGACCTCGACGCGGGCGTCGTTGAAGCAGGCGCCCCCGCCGAGATCCGTCAGCGTGTCCGGGGACGAGGGCGTTGGCGGTCGTTCCGCTCTCCGTGTTGTGGCTCCAGATGCCCTTCGGGAGGAACACCACGCCGGGGCGAATGGCCGCGTCCAGGCGCGCGAGGCAGCGCACCGCGCCGAGGTCGTTGAAGACCCGCACGCGGTCGCCGTCGCGGATGCCCCGGCGCCGCGGCGTCGTCCGGGTGCATCTCGACAGGCACTGCGGCGCGGTGGAGCTCGCCCAGGGTCGAGCTGATCGTCCGGTCCGTCGCCGGCGAGATGAGGGCCAGCGGGAAACGACCGTCGGAGGGTCCCGGCCGGTACCCGTACAGGCCCTGCGGCGCCTCCCGGTCCAGGGCTTCGGGAACGAGGTGGATCTTGCCGTCCGGAGTGCGCGGAAAGACGTCCACGAACTGGACCGGCGCCGGCCCTTCCTCGAGAAAGGCGATCCCGCCCTCGTCGAGCCGGCGCCGCAGCTCGCCGCCGCGCCGGCTGCTTCCGAGAATCGCCGCGCCGATCTCGGCCGCGGTCTCGGGGTCGCCCGGCCGCGCGAGCCCCGCCCGGCGGCACGAGCTCGCGCGAACACTTCGTGGTTGGGCCGCGCCTCGCCGGCCGGCGGAGCGACCGCGTTCGCCTCCTGGAGGACGAACGCGCCGTATCCGCGCGACAGCTCCGTGCGCTCGAGGAACGTCGTCGCGGGCAGCACCACGTCCGCGTAGCGCGCGGTGTCGGTCATGACCGGATCGAAGACGACCGTGAAGAGGTCCTCGCGCTGCGAGCCCGCTCGCACCCTCTCCTGTTCGGGGAGGGTCATCAGGGGGTTGGCGTTGTAGACGAAGAGGAGGTCGACGGATCGCCGCGCCCTTCTCGGCGAGAGCGCGGCCGACCCGGTTCATGTTGATCGCGCGCGTCGCCGGCTCGCTCGCGGCGGCCGCCGCCATCCCGTCGATCTCCTTCCAGGCGGCGGAGTTGGAGAGCGTGTAGCCGCCGCCCCGCTCGCCGAACTTCCCGGCCACCGCCGGCAGGGCCAGGATCGCGGCGATCGCCGAGCCGCCGTTGCGATTGCGCTCCAGTCCCCAGCCGCAGCGCACGGCCGCCGGTCGCGAGTCCGCGTACAGCTTCGCGAAACGTCTCGATGTCGGCGGCGGGCAACCCGGTCTCGTCCGCCGCGCGATCCAGGGTCCATGGCTGCGCGCGTCGGCGCGAGCTCGTCGGCGCCGTGCGCATGCTCCCGGAGAAACTCGCCGTCCGCCCGCCCTTCGGCGAAGAGCCAGCGCAGGACGGCCAGGGCGAGGGGCAGATCGGTGCCGGGCCGGAGCGGGAGATGCAGGTCCGCCCGATCGACCAGGCGCGTCCGGCGCGGGTCGATCACGACGAGGCGGGCGCCGTTCTTCTGCGCCTCCTGGATGTAGGGCACGAGGTGGATGCCCGAGACCGACGGGTTCATGCCCCAGACCACGATGAGCTTCGCGCTCGCGTAGTCCTGGTACGCCACGCCCGGCATCTTTCCGTAAAGCCCGAGGGCGGCGCTCGCCGAGGGCGCGGCGCAGACCGTGCGCAGCAGGCGCGACGCGCCGAGCCGGAAGAAGAGCCGGGCGTCGGTCGTGTCCTGCGAGAGGTACCCGTTCGAGCCCCCGTAGGAGACCGGGAGGATCCCCTCTCCCCCGCGTCCGTCGCGGACGGATTTCAGCCGCTCGGCCACGAGCCCGAGGGCCTCGTCCCACGACGCGCGGCGAAAGCGGCCCTCCCCCTTCCGGCCGGCGCGGATACCCGGGTGGAGGATGCGGGCCTCCCCGTACATGTGCTCGGGATAGCGGCGCACCTTGGCGCAGATGTAGCCGCGGGTGACGGGGTTTTTTTCCGAGCCGCCGATGGCGACGACCTTGCCGTCCGCGACGGTGACCTCGAGGCTGCAGGCGTCGGGACAATCGAGCGGGCAGGCGCTCTCGACGAGGCGCTCCCCCTCGCGGCGCTCCGCGCTCATCCCGGCCATCCCACGATCCGGTCCACCGTGTCCACGGCAATGGGATGGTAACCCGGGCGCGCCCGTCCGTAGATCGCCAGTGCCCGCGCCCGGCCGGCCGGAGCCTTGACGAGCTCCTCGTAGAGAGGCTTGATGAACTTGCGCCGGCCGATCGAAACGAGAAATTCGTCGAGCCGCGAATCGGCCTCGGCGTATCCCCCGCGGATGGACATCAGGAGCCACTGGAAGGCGATCTCCGCGTTGCGCGAGCGCGTCAGGCCGAAATCCCGGTCGAGCTCGCCCAGGGCCTCGACGGAAAGGGGCGCCGGCAGGCGGCGCAGGAACTGGATCCGCTCGTGCGTCGTCCACCTCGGAAAGCCGGTGCGCGCCGCCTCGCGGCGGCCCGCTCCCCAGTCCCGCGCGGCGTCGGCCACCGCGCCGAGAGCCTCGGAGACCGGTTTCGGCGCCACGCTCGGAAGACCCGGCCTCTCGATCCACTCCTCGAGCGGCACCGCGGGCCTGCCGGTGTGGTCGCCCGACAGAAGGTGCTCGCGAACGTACGCCACGAAGTCGGCCGTCGTGATGCTCCGGAACGCGAAGTGATCGAAGTAGCCGCGCAGGAATCGGTCGAAGGCCTCGCGCCCGAAGCGCTCCTCGAGCGAGCGCAGGAAGAGCGCCCCCTTCTCGTAGGGAAGGCGCGTGGCCCCCTCGTCGGGATCGCGTCCCGAGAGATCGATGTGGAGGATCTCGTCGCGGTCGTCGAGCCGCGCGATCTCGTCCTCGAGGTCCTGGCGTCCGAGCACCGCCTCCATCCCGGCCGTGGCGGCTCCGTAGACCTCCTCGACGATGCGCCTCTCGATGTACGTCGTGAAACCCTCGTTGAGCCAGAAGTCGCTCCACGTGGCGTTCGTGACGAGGTTGCCCGACCAGGAATGCGCCAGCTCGTGGGCGATGAGCGAGACGAGACTCCGGTCGCCGGCGAGCACGGTCGGCGTGGCGAACGTCAGCCGCGGGTTCTCCATGCCGCCGAAGGGAAAGCTCGGCGGGAGCACCAGGATGTCGTACCGGTCCCAACGGTAGGGGCCGTACAACCGCTCGGTCGCCTCCATCATCCTTTCGGTGTCCGCGAATTCCGCCGCGGCCGCCGCCACGACCGAGGGCTCCGCGTAGACGCCGCTGCGGCGGCCGAGCGCGGCGAAGCCGAGGTCTCCGACGGCGATCGCCATCAGGTAGGCCGGGACCCGTTGCGGCATCCGGAACCGATAGGTCCCGCCCCGCTCTCCGGTGGAGTTCCCGGCCGCGCTCATCACCGCGACGAGATCCGGCGCCGTCCGCACGGTCGCCCCGTAGGTGATCCGCACGCCCGGCGTGTCCTGGACCGGAACCCAGCTGCGCGCGTGGATGGCCTGCGACTGGGAGAAGAGGAAGGGATGGCGTTTTCCCGCCGTCTGCGCCGGTTCGAGCCACTGCAGGCCGGATGCTTCCGGCCGCGTCGCGTAGCGGATCCGTACACGGTCCGCGCCCGGCGGAAGCGCGACCGACAGCGGCGCCCCGAGGATTGGATCCGCGGCGCCGACCTCGAATCCGGCCGGCGTCCAGGAGCCGTCGCCCTTCGCGGCTTCCGCGGAGGCGATGTCGAGAGCGCGGGTGTCCAGCCGCAGTCGGGACGCGGAAGCGTCCCGGCGGTCGAGAACCAGGGTCGCCGAGCCGGAAAGGGTGCGCCGTGGGAAGTCCACGTCGAGGTCGAGCTCGACGTGCTCGACGCTCACCTCGGCGGCGTTGGCGTAGGAATGGACGTCGGGGGGAGCGGCAGGCTTCATGGCGCCCGAGAGATTAGCAGGGAGACGGGGCGCGCGCCTCAAAAAGGAAACGGCGCGCCGGTTGCCCGGCGCGCCGTCGAGATTCTGCCTCCGGCCGAGCCGGAAGGGCCAACCTTACTGCTTGGGGGCGTCGGCCGGCTTCGTGTCGGTCGTCGTCTTCTTGGTGCTCTTCTTGTGGGACTTCTTCGTCGACGACTTCTTCGCGGAGTCCGACTTCGGGGCCTCGTTCGACTTCACGGTGTCGGTCTTGGCCGGGGCGGCAGCCGGAGCGGCGGCCGGCTTGGCGGCCGGGGCGGCGGAAGACTGCTGGGCGATGGCGGCGACCGGGAGCGCGAGGGCGAGGGCCAGGACGAGGAACTTCTTCATTTGGATTCACTCCTTTTCATCACGATGCCTTTTGCATCGCGTGTTCGAAGTGCAACCCTACGCACCTGCAGATGAACGGAGCATGAACACCCGCGAGCCCGCCGGGCGGGAGAAATAGGGCCCTCCCCCGGAAGGAGAGGGCCCGGAAAGCACCCGAAAACCTAGAACCGGAACGTCAGCTCGGCCGACACGCCCCGGGGCGGCGCGACGTAGAACTGGCTGTCCCCGATCTCGCTCTCGGTCGTGTACGGGCGGGAATCGGTCAGGTTCCGTCCGGTCACGGAGACCATGAAATTGCGGTAGCTGTACGAGAGGCCGGCGTCGAAGCTGTAGAAGCTCGGTGTGTAGAACGTGTTGCGGCGGTTGAGCGGCCGATGGTTTTCGTGCCGGAGCGCCGCGAACCCGCCGATGCCCTCGGGAGGCGCCAGGACGAACTTGAAGCTCCAGAAGTCGCGCGGCACGAGCTCGAGGCGCTTGCCGTCGACGACCCGCAGCTCGCCGTCGGGGGTCAGGAACGAGAAGTGCACGAACCGCGAGTCGTGGTGGGCGTAGCCGCCGTAGATGGAGAGGTTTTCCAGGAACGGAAGCACCCATCCCCCTTCGAACTCCACGCCCTGGAACTTCTCCTCGCCGGCATTGGTCAGCGCGGGCTCTCCGCCGGGGCTGATGACGCTCACGACGAGGTTGTTGAAGAGGTAGTGGTAGCCCGTGAAATTGAACGAAAACGTGTTGTTGCAAAACGAGGTCTTCAAGCCGACTTCTTCGCCTTCCGTCGTCTCCGGCAGACAGGATCGCGGCCGACTCCGCCTCCGAGAGGTTCGGCGCACTCGGTTTGAAGTTCGATTTGTACGACACGTAGACGTTGGCCGCGTCCAGGATCCCCACCGGCTTCTGCAGCGCGCGGAACATTCCGGCAACGCTGCCCGACCACGCGTTCTCGTGGCTCGTCTCGTCCACGACGTCGAAGTTGGGGTCGCCGATCTCCTGCTGAAAGACGTGGAGCGTTTCCGACGTGATGTCGAACCGCGCGCCGCCCGAGAGTGTGAACCACCAGACCGGCGTCCACTGCTCGTTGAAGTAGAGGCCGACGAACGCGCGCTTGTCGTTGAAGTTGCGGTTGTCGCCGTACGGGATTTCCCCGTAGTTCGGGACCACGGGGACGGGGCTGACCTGCAGCTCGAAATCGAAGCCGTGCCCGTCGGCGACGGTCCGGCCCCACGTCAGCGCCGCGCCGGCGACCAGCTTGTTCTGGCCGGCCAGCTCGAAGTTGGTCACCACGTGCGCGTCCTCGTACCAGGTCGTCTCGGTCGGGTAGAGCGCGATGCCCTCGGCCGTGGCGGTATTGCCCTCGTACCCGTTCGTCCAGGACCGGATCGAGTCCCCGGTGTCCTGCGTGAACCCGAGCACGTTCTCGAACGTGACGTTGCGGGAGATCGGCGTCGAGAAGTTCGTGAAGACGCCGATCGTGTGGTGGTCCACCCGGGCGCCGCCGACGGCGTAGTTGTCGTCGATCTGGAACCCCGGAATGGGCTGCCCGGCGTCGACCGGCAGCGGCGAGCCCCAGAAATTGGTGTCCCGGAAGTACATCACCGACACGCCGAGTTTCGTCTGCCCCCAGACCTGGTTGGCGGAGACGAGCAGCTGGTCGCGCGCGAGGTCCGTGCGCTGCTGCCAGCCGTCGCCGCGCTGGGCCCAGCCCGAGATGTTCAGGGTCAGGTCCTTGTTGACCTGCGTGCCGACGTTCATCTGGCCGTACCACTGGTCGAACTGGCCCCAGCCGCCCACCCGGGCGCTGCCCCAGACGTCGCCCGCCCCGCGGGCCTGCCCGTTGGTGAAGATCTGGATCATGCCCGCGAACGCCGACACGCCGTACAGGGTGCCCTGCGGCCCGCGCGTGATCTCGATCCGGTCGATGTTCTCGATCGGCACCTGGGCGAGGTTCGGATTGAACGGGCCGCCGACCGGCACGCCGTCCACCATGACCATGAGGGCGTCGAACTCCTTGATGCCGAAGAGACCGATGTTCGGCAGGCGCGGCCCGTTGTCCGAACCGTCACCGGTGTCGAGGCCCACGATGTCCTGGAGGGCCTGCGCGAGCGTCGTCGTTCCGCGGGCGCGCAGCTCCTTGCCCGAGACGACCGTGATGTCGCCCGGGATGTCGATGGGATCCTGGGCGATCTTCGTCGCCGAGACGACGACCTCTTCGTTGACCGGCTCGACCTGTGTCGCCGCGGCGGGCGTCGGCACGGGTGTGGGCGACGGCGTGGGCGATGGGGCGGATTGCGCCCATAGAGAGCGCGCGCCGACCGCCCCGAAACAAACCAACCAGGCGCCGGCAATGCGGCGCAGAGAGCTCCACTTCATAGAGTCTTCCTTCCTCCGTAAGCGTTTGAGAAGCGAAGGGCGAGGGAAGGAAGGGCTCTAGAGCCGCAGAGGCGTCGGAGGGGAAAAGCGCGCCGCGGCAGCGGCGATACGAAGCGGTCGGGGGCGCCCGGCAGCGACCGGCAGGGCCGTCGTGCCGGGGCGCGCGAGGCCGACGCCGAGGGGGACGGGATCGGTGGCGTCGACGGAAGAGTCGGGAGAACCGATGCTTTCGGCGCCGCCGGCCATCGACTCCAACGGCAGATCCTCCGCGCCATCGCCGTCGAGCGCCTGCCGCGTCCACCACTCGCGCGGGCCGCGGACCAGGTCCTCGGTGCCGTCTTCCTCGTCGGCGATGATCGAAAACTCGTCGCTCACGAGATCGAGGCGCTCCGTCTCGCTGCCCTCGCCCGTTCCGGCCCGGAGGGCCAGGCGCGCGTGGGCGGTCGCGAGCGCGGGAATCTGCCAGCGGAAACCCTTGGCGCAGGCCGTCATCTCGGCCGTGATCCGGATCGGAAACGTGAGCCCGCCGTCCAGCGAAAGCATCAGCTCGGATTCACTTGCCCCGGCGGCGTCCGGGCATGGCGCGGACCAGCGGACCTCGACCGACTCGCCCGTCTCCAGGGTCTCGCCGCGCCCGGGGCTCGTGAAGCGCCCCTCGGCTCGCAGGGCCGCCGCTAGTCCGAGCCCGGCCACGATGGCCGCACCCGCAGCGCGCAAGGCGCGAGAACCGGTCGAAAACACGGGGGAATTCTAATTCAATTCGGCGGGCGAGTCGGGCTCCCGCGACGGCCCCGTCGATTGTAAGATGCCGGCCGTGATTCGCGCGGAGCGCCTCCCCCGCCGGCTCCTGGCCCTCGCCGGCCTGGCACTGCTCGCCGGCCGGGTACCCGCCGCCGCCCAGGCGCGGATCGATGCCGCCTTCGGGGGCGACCGCCTCCGGCCGGGCGCGGACCTGACGGTCGGCTGGGCCCTCGACGGCGCGGCCACCGCCGGCCGCGACGAGATGGAGCTCGTTCTCTCGCTCGATGGCGGGCGCAGCTTTTCCGTCCGTCTGACGCCGCGGATTTCGACCGGCGATCGGGCCGTGCGCTGGCGGGTGCCGGCGCTGCCCACCGAACACGCCCGCCTCGCCCTGCGCGCGGGCGGCGACGAGGTTGCCGAGAGCGAGGAAATCCTCCTGGTCAGCGACGAGTTCGCGATCGCCTCGTCGGACGGCGAAGAGGAGCTCTACGCCGTCGCGGGCGAGTGGCGAACGGCCGACGCGCTCGAAGGAGCGCCCGTCCGTCCGCTGCCCCGCGATATCGAGTCGCGCGACGACGACGGACAGTTCGCGCCCATCGACTCCGAGGAAGCCGAATCCGAGACCGCGCCGGTCGACGACGGCCTGCGGCCCGGACCCGACGCCGATTCACGAGCCATCCCGGCGCCCGATCCTGCCCGGCCGACTGTCGCCAGCCTCCCGCCCCGTCCCGGCCAGCCCTTGCGCCTTTAGACGCCCTCCTTTCTTCCCCTTCGGCCCCGACTCGCACCTCTTCGAAGAAAGGAAGGGTTGTCATGCATTTTGATTCCGTTCGAAACGGAGCCGGCGGCGGCATTCGCGCCGCCATCGCCGCCTTCGTCCTTCTTGCCGCCGGTGCGGCCGCCGGACAGGGTCAGCCCGCCGCGACCCCCACGCCCGAGCCGACCCCCGCTCCGGTCAACGAGAGCATCGTCGTTTCCGCCAGCCGGGGCAGCGAGACCGAGACTCGAAATTCCCGGGGGGCCACCGTCATAACGGGCGAGCAGCTCGCGCCAGCAGGGCGTCAACAACCTCGCCGACGGCATCCAGAACGTCGTCGGCATCGACACCGGCATGGGGAGCGACAACGGTCCCCGCCAGCCCAACGTCGGCATGTGGGGCCTGAAGGAGTTCGACGCGCTGCTCTTCATGGTGGACGGCGTGCCCATCGGCGGACCGTTCATCCGTCTCTGGCGCAGATCGACATCAGCGACATCGACCACATCGAGATCGTCAAGGGCCGCAGGGCACTCTCTACGGCGTCTCGGCGTTCGCCGGCATGATCCAGGTGTTCACGAAGGGCGGCCAGACGGGACTTCCGTTTCAATTGCCGGCGGCTCGTTCACGAAGGTCGATCAACGTTCGACGACGATCCCCATCGGCTCGGCCACGCTGCGCATGTTCGGTGACCTCAACCGCACCGACGGCTGGCAGACCCACACCGACTACAAGGACACCCGCGGCGGACTGCGTCTCGACGCCCCGCTGCCGGGCGGAGCGAAGCTTTCCCTCGGATACACGATGTTCCTGAACGACGCAGTTCTTCGGCTCTCCCCTTCCGGTCGATCCGCCGACCGGCGAGGTCATTCCCGGGCTTCCAGGTCGACAACAACTACGAACCTGTCGGCGCCCGACTCGACCACCGGCGTCTACGCCGTGACGACCAGCGCTGCCGGTCCCGCTCTCGCGCTGGACCGTCGCTCGAGAACGTCCTCGGACTGACCCGGGACGAGCGAGATCGCCCAGAGCTTCGTGACCGGACGACAGTGGACCAGAATCGCGCGACCTCGCACCGGCTTCGCTCAAGCCCCGCGAAAGCGACCTCTACGACGACCTCCACCTCATCACGACTTCAAGGCCGCGGGCAGCCATCGGCTCGTCGGCGGCGCCGCCATCACGACGGGAACGCATCAACTGCACGGATACAGTTTCGACTTCGATTTTCAGTCGACCCCGTAATGCGTCCCGAACCTCACGGACATTCCCGCACGGACGAGCCATTCCGTCAACGATCGACGAACCTTCGTCGGCATCTACGTCAACGACCAGTGGACGCCCGTGCCATTCCTGACGATGTCGGCCGGGGCGCGGTATGACATCACCACGAGACGCCTGCGGCAGGTCTCCAGCAGGGCGTGCAGCCAGGTCTCTCTCAAGGACGAACAGCCGACCAGTGGTCGGGCGGCGGATCGATCCTTGGACGCGTCGTCTCCGGCCAGGCCGGGGCCTGAACGACCTCAACGTCTACTTTGCCGGAAAGACCACTTCAAGCCGGCCGCCCCGGATCTGCGCGTCCTGACCGCCGAGATCCTCTCTCCCGAGCGAACGACGAGCGAAGAGGTGGGCGTGAAGATCGCAACCTTTTCTACCAACCAGCTCTCCTTCGACATGTCGTTCTTCCACATGACTTCAACAACCTCGTGGTTTCGATCCTCGGGCCGGACGGAAACCCCAAGCTCGTCAACGCGGGAAAGGAGCTGTTCCAAGGCGCCGAGTTTCAGCTCGACTACCACCCTTGCTTCCTGCCGAACTTCGCGCTCGTCGCGGGCTACGCCCACCACGACGCGCTGTACAAGGTCTTTACCTTCATCGATCCGGATGCGGGCCCGCAGGATGCGTCCGGCCAGCGTCTGGAGCTCACGCCCCGCGACCTCTGGAACATCCGGATTGAGCTACTGGCCCGCCGACGGGAATCGGCGCCTGGTTCGCCATCCGGCACCAGAACCACCGGCCGTTCGACAAGATCAACATCGCCTACACTCCGTCCTTCTTCGAGTACGACCTCGGCCTCTCCTACACGATCGGCATCGCCCGCTCTCCGTCGTCGGACGAAACCTCGGCGACAGCCGGCACTACGTCGCGGAAAGCGAAATCGGAGACGCCCAGGATTACGTGGCTTTCCCGAGACGCTTCTGGGGCGAGGTCGCCTTTCGCTTCTGATCCCTCTCGCCTCGCGCCGGCCCGGCTCCAGCGCGGAGCCGGGCCTTTTTCGTCTTCCGCATAGATAAAAAGGCGGCCCGTGCGGACGGAGGGCCGCACGAGCCGCATGACAATCCGGGTTTGAGCTCGGCGATTTGACGACGCTCCAGGCCCGGGAAAACGCTCGTCGGTCGGACCCGCACGCGAGTGCGGCCGCCGACCGCCTTCCCTCGCCGGGCGCGGTCCTGTCAGCGCGAGCTGTGGGGGGTGCGGTCTAGAGCCGCAGCGGGGTCGGGGCGCCGGGGACGCGGCCCGGCCGGGACGCGCGCGACGCCGCGCCGGCCCGGCGTGGCGCCGAGGTCGGATTCGAGACGTCGTCGGAACGATCGACTTCGGGGAAGGACGGGGGGACGGCAAGCTCGACGAAACCGGCCGGAAGGCCGAGCTCGGCGCGGCCCGACGACATGCTCGTCTCGAAAAGGTCCTCGGCCGTCAGTGACGCCGGCGGCGACGGCGTCCACCACTCGGCCGCCCGACGCCGCAGCTGCTCCACGCGGCCGTCGGGCTCGGCGAGAATACGAAAGTCGCGGCTCAGGATCTCGATGGTCTCGGTCTCCGAGCGTTCCTCCGAGCCAACGCGCAGAGCGAGGCGCGCGTGCGCGGCAGCCAGGGCCGGCACCTTCCACAGGAAGCGCGTGGCGCACGGGCGCAGCTCCGGCGATACGCGGACCGGGAACGTTCGCCCGCCGTCGAGCGAGAGCACGATCTCGGCCTCGTCAACCTCGCCCGTGCGAGCGGTGCAGAGCGATTGCCAGCGGACTTCGACGATCGCGCCCGGCGCGAGAGCTTCCCCGGCTCCCGGGGACAGGAACGTCGTCTCGCCGGCGAGCGCCGGATTGGCTGCGAGAACGGCGCCGATCAGCGCCGCCGCGGCCAACAGTTTTCCGCCGAGATATGCCTTCAGAGGCACGATGGGCAAATCATATAGCACAGGAACGGGCTATTGGGGAGGCGTATCGTACTGGGTCCGGGGCGTCCCGTCGGGATTCAGGGGCGTCGGTCCGCAGATGTATGCCTCTCCCACCCTGCCCCGCACGACGACCGTGTCGGCGCCCTTCAGGACGGCCTGCGTGCGGAAGTAGTCGGCCAGCTGCGGCTCCGGGACGGGGGCGACCGGGTCCTGGTCGGGCTGGATCAGGCTCACGTACTTGCAGTCGCCGGCCACCGACTCGCCATTCGTCGTGAGGCGGACCTTGTACTGGCCCTTGGTCCTGGCGTCCTCGTTGGCCTTCTGCGCCGCCTGGCTCTGCGCGCAACCGATCGCCATCGTCGTGCCGAGCAGCGCGGCACGAAAGGCCACCTTCTTCGTTGTCCACATGCGGGCAGTATCGCATCTTGCGGGGCGCCGGCGAAATGCCGCGCCGACCTCGCCTGTTGACGCCGGCACGCGGGTGCCCTCGATCGCCGTCTCCCGCCAAAGGAGGTCCGCTCCCATGCCGACGCGCTCCGAAACGCTTCGTACCCTGACTGCCGCGGCCGCCGGCGTCGCTCTGGCCGCAACCGCCGCCTCCCTCCCAACCGAGAAGCCCGACGTGCGGGCGAAGATCGTCGGGCCGTCGAGCGTGGCGGCCGGCGCCCGCACCGTCGTCACCGTCGAGCTGTCGGTCGGTCCCGGGTGGCACGTCAACAGCCACACACCCGCGGATGCCTTCCTCATCCCGACCGATCTTTCCCTGGCGACGTCGGCCGGCACTCTTTCGGCCGTCCGCTACCCCGCGCCGGTGGAGCGGAAATTCTCGTTCTCCGAGACGCCGCTCAGCGTCTACGAGGGAGCCGTAAAGTTCGAAACCGATCTCCAGGCCCCGGCCGCGTCCGGCAAGGCGTCCGTCACGGGCGGCATCACCTACCAGGCCTGCAACGATCGACAGTGCTTCGCGCCGGCGACGCTCCCGCTCGAAACGAGCATAACGATCGCCGAGGCACCATGAGCCTCGCACCCCCGGGGCGCCGGGTCATTCGCATGGGACAGGATGACTCCCTCGGAGGTCACCCTCGCCGCGGGGAGACGCACCGGTCTTTCGGCTACTTCGCTCGGGGGCAGACAGTTACGACGACCGCGCCCGGAGAGGAAACTGGCCCCGCGATTGCAGTGACCGGAATTCTCGACAACTGATGCATCGCGCGCTCACCGGCAAGAGAACCATGCGGAGGGTGGCCTTGGGCGGCCTGCTGGCGCTCGCTTTTCCCCTCCTCGCCTCCCGGTCTTCCCTCGCCGCGGGCCCGGCCTCCGCACTCAACATCCACCGCCTCGATGGCCGCCCGTTCCCCCTCGAGTCCCTCCGGGGAAAGGTCGTCGTCCTCGACTTCTGGGCTTCCTGGTGCGTGCCGTGCCGGACGAGCTTTCCCTTCTATGACTCCCTCCAGCGAAAGTATGCGGCGCAGGGGCTCGCCGTCGTCGGCCTGACGCTCGAGGACAGCGAGGAGGCGGTGACCGCCTTCCTCGACGCGGTCCCCGTCGAGTTCGTCATCGCCCGCGACCCGACTGGCAAGGCCGGCGAGGCCTTCAACGTCGTCGCCATGCCCACGACGTTCCTCCTCGACCGGGATGGGCGCGTCGCGGCGCGCTTCGAGGGAGGCGACAAGAAGACGCACGCGAAGCTCGAATCGGCCGTCGCGACCCTGCTCGCGGGTGGCACGCTGCCTGCCGGCACGGGAGTGCGCGTCTCGAGCGACCTCGAGGCGACAGGCACGATCAAGGCGTGGCAGCGCGGCTATCTCGCCGACCCGATCATGAGCCTCGACGGAGACGCCGCGACCCGGATCTTCAAGGAACACATCCACGCGAGCAAGGAGGCGGCGGCCGGCGACGGCGGCGCCTCCGGAGGCGGCTGTGGCTGCAACTGATCCGGGCGAGGCCGCCGGGGCCCGGCGCAAGCGCCGGTCGCTCGGCGACGGTCCGTGGATCGCCGCGGGGCTCGGCGCCCTCGCCGCGCGGGAAGCGCACGCGCAGTCAACGGTCAACGCCCAGTTTCTCTTCTACAAGGAGTCGGGCGGCCGAACCCAGGTCCTCAACCCGCTGATCCTCTGGAACCAGGATTTCGGCAAGTCCGGCGGCGAGCTCGGCCTGACGCTCGGGTACGACTCGATCTCGGGAGCATCGCCCACCGGGGGCTACCCCACGTCTGACGTGACGACCTCCGCCTCGGGAACGGTGACGCAGAGCGGAAACATCCCGCAGTCGGAATACCGGGACACGCGCAAGTCCGTCGGGCTGACGTACGGACGACGTTTCGGCGCCAACCTTCCCAGCATCAATCTCGCGTATGCGCAGGAGAACGATTACACGGCGCGCGGCATCGGGCTCACCGACGGATGGACCCTCATGGGAGGCCGGGCGACGCTCCACTTCGGCGTCGCCCTCTCGCGCGACACGGTCTCGCCGGTGTCCGGCCCCGAGGTCGGCCAGAACCTTCCCAAGGACACGAACGGCTTCTCCCTCGGTTGGAGCTGGATCTTCGGCGAGAGGGACCTGGCGGACGTCTCGGTCTCGTTGATGAACCTGTCCGGCTATTTGAGCGACCCCTACAAGATCGTCCCGATCGGGATCGACGGCTCCACCGAGACGGCCCCCGACACCCGGCCGGGCACGCGCTCGCGGCGCGCCATCGTCGCCAAGTACAGCCACTCGTTCGGATGGGACTCCTCGGTCAACGTCCTCTATCGCTATTACGGGGACGACTGGTCGGTTCACGCCAACACGCTCGACGTGATCTACAACCAGAAGCTCGACGCGGACTGGATCGTCTCGCCGGAGATCCGCCTGTACACGCAGACCGGCGCCTACTTCTTCGCCAACCGCTTCCTGGTGCCGCAGACCTACATGTCGGCCGACTACCGGTTGTCCCCTTTCGGCAGCTTCCTCGCCGGGCTGACGCTCACGCACCGGCTGTACGACAGCATCAGCGCCAACGTCGGCGCGACCTTCCTCTCCCAGCACGGGCGCGACCGCATCCTCCTGCCGCCCACGGGCGGGGAGGAGCGCGGGGTCACCTCGGTGTCCGCGGCCGACATGACGGTCACGACGGTCACGTTCGGTTTCGTGTGGACTTACTGAAGGGGCCGACCGGGCGCGTCCTCTACACGCGGCGCTTTCCGCTGATGGGAGGCAGCGCCGTCGTCGAGTTCGTGGACGACGCGCGGGCCGCAACGGGCGGAGGCGATCGCGCGCGCCGTCGAGACCGAAGCTCTCCGCATCGAGCGGAAGTACTCCCGCTACCGCGAGGCGAGCGTCGTCTCCGAGATCAACCGGAACGCGGGGCGCACGCCGGTGGCCGTGGACGAGGAGACCGAGATGCTCGTGCTCGCGGCGCTCGACATGGCGCGGATGACGGGCGGCCGCTTCGACCCCACCGTGGGCGTCCTTCGTCGCGTCTGGGACTTCAAGAGCAATCGCGTTCCCTCCCCCGACGAGGTCGCGGCCGCGCTCGTCTTCGTGGATGCCGGCGCCGTGTCCGTGCGCGATCGGACCGTGTTCCTCCGGCGGGCCGGGATGGAGATCGACCTCGGCGGTGTCGGAAAGGAGTACGCCGTCGACCGCGCGGCGCAGATCCTCGAGCGCGAGGGCATCCGCTCCGCGATCGTGAATTTCGCCGGGGACGTCCGCACGATCGGGAGCCGCGGGGACGGACAGCCCTGGAAGGTGGGCGTGGCGGATCCCCGGGAGCGCGGGCGCTGCCGCTTCGCCGTGCGCGCGCTGGGGGGCGCGGGCATCGCCACCTCCGGCGACTACGAGCGCGGGTTCGTCCGGGACGGCATCCGCTATCACCACATCCTGGACGCGCGAACCGGATGGCCGGCTCGCGGGCTCGCGTCGGTCACCGCGATCGCCGCCTCGGCCTTTCGCGCGGGCCGCTTCGCCACGGCGGCCTTCCTGCTGGGCGCCGAGGCGGGCCTCGCGCTCCTCGAAGACACGCCCGGGATCGAGGGCACCCTGATCACGGACGCCGGCGCCATCCTGGCGACCGCCGGGATGAAGATCCTCTCCGATCTGCCCGACAGCCTCTGGGCGGCGCTCCAGCTCTTCTGAGGGCGGTCGCCGCGCGGCGCGGACTACGGGGCCGCGGCGGCCGGCACGATCACGTAGACCTCGAACTCCAGCGGGACGGGGACCTGCACGGCGCCCCCTTCGTAGACCCCGGAGAGCGTCGGCGCGCCCCACTGGCCGAGCCTTGCCGGAATCAGCGCGTACCGCGAGCCCACCGCCACCACCGGCGAGAGATCGACGGCCATGGTCGTCGGCGCGGTCGCTCCGGCCGCAATCAGGGCGAGAACGCCCCGGCCCGGCTCCGTTGCGCTCCGGAAGAGCGAGTACTCGAGGGGCAGCGTCGTGAACACGGTCGCGTTTTCCTCGCAGCCCCGGCAGTTGGCACCCTTCGGATCCTGCAGGTCGGCGCGCCACTTCGCCAGCGGAACGTTCGTTCCCTGGACGTGGTTCGGAAACCAGTAGCTCGTGTGGATCGGCTCCGCGGGCCCCGGCGCGTAGTACTGGTTCCCGTCGATGAGGTCGTGCGGACCGGCCGCCACGGTCTGCGTCCCGGACGCGAGCCACCAGCGGAGCGAATTCCAGACGCCGTACTTCGCCGCGGCAGGCTCCCAGAGCTTGTTGTTCGTGATCCGGTTGGGCGAAGAGCAGTCCGCGCACAGGCCGTCCAGGCTCACGGGCGACTTCCAGAAGCGGTTGCCCGACACGTCGTCCACCTGCGATGGCGTGGTGTACGCGATGGATGGCTGGCTCTCGTAAAAGACGTTCCCCTTCCAGACCGAATGGCGCGTCTTGTTGTTCGTCCCGCCGACGAGGACCCTTCCATTTCGGAAGACGTTCTCCTCGAGCCAGATGCCGGAGTTGACGCCGCTCTGCGTGTAGCCGTGGAACAGGAACCGATTTCCGTCCGGCGGCACACGGTCGCGGGCGTCGAGGTACACGTTGTGGACGAACTTCTTGTAGCCCCAGGCGTCGAAATCGTTCTGCACGTAGCTGTCGTAGTGGCAGTCGCGCAGGACGAGGTCCTCGAACACCTGTCCAGCCTGGTCGCCCGACCCGAAGGTCGAGACACAGTTGTCGTCGTTGGTGTGGAGGTACATCGCGTAGACGTGGATCCCCTTCCCCTGCGCCAGGATCAGCTCGTGCGGGTGCGGCGTGCCGCTCAAGCCCGCGCCGTCGATTTCCATGTTGTAGAGGTCGTAGTAGTCGACCTTCGGCGGGCTCTTGAATCTCCCCCGGATGACGACATGGGACCCCGGAGCGCCGTGAACGGCGATGCGCGCCGCGGCGGTCCCGCTCTCCGAAAGTGGAAAAACGGTCGTCCCGTCGCCGTAGACGCCCTCCGCGATGCGAATGTCGTCCCCCGGCCGGGCGCCCCACAGAGCGTCCAGCAGCTTTTCGGTCGTGGCGACCTGGACGACGCGGGTTCCCCCGCCGCTCGTCGCGCACGAGACGATGATCATGAGCGCGATGACGATTCCGGCGAGCATTTTCACGGCCGAACTCTCCTCCCCCCGCCTGGATCGTACCCGCTTCGGCTTCCGGGGATCGCTGGAAGGTTGGCGGCCCAACGGAAATCGAACCTGTGTTCCGGCCTCCGGGGGTCCGGGGGCCGCAAGGCCCCCGGCTCGAAGAGGCCAGCCGTGCCCGACACGGCGACCCAGCGAGTCAGGATGGTGGCTGAGTAGTGGCGGCCCCAACGGGAATCGAACCCGTGCTCCGGCCTCCGGGGGTCCGGGGGCCACAAGGCCCCCGGCTCAAAGAAGCCAGCCGTGTCTGACACGGCGGGCCAGCGAGGCGGGATGGTGACTGAAGGATGGCGGCCCCAACGGGAATCGAACCCGTGCTCCGGCCTTGAAAGAGCCGTGTCCTAACCGTTAGACGATGGGGCCGTCCGTCGGAAAAATAGCACGCACGGTCCGGGAATCGAACCCGTGCTCCGGCCTCCGGGGGTCCGGGGGCCGCAAGGCCCCCGGCTTGAGAGTTGCCAGCCGCCGGCCGCGACAGCGGCCGTGTCCTAACCGTTAGACGATGGGGCCGTCCGACGGAAAAATAGCACGCTCGCTGCTCAGCGGTCCGAGGGGCCCGCTGGACGCGGTGAAGCTGGATCCGCCGGCCGCCGGATGCTGCGCCGCCGGAAGCACTTGACCAGGAGTATCTCCGCGGCGAGCCTCCAGCGCGCCTCGTCATCCTCGTCGCACTCGTAGCCCAGGACGCGGCCGGCGAGTTCGAAGTCGCCCGCGGTCGGCGCGCCTCCCGTCCGCATGGCGTAGAAGCGCGACACCTCTCCCGGGGAAAACTCCCGGTCGAAAATCAGCGCGCACGCGACCCGGCCTCTCCCCAGGTGCGAGATTTTCTCCCGCACGACCTCGGGGCGCCGCGGCATCTCTGGCACAGAACCTCCCGTCGCGGAACGCCGCTCCGCCACGGGAGAGCCCGGGCCGCCTCAAACGCTACCACGCCCGACGCGAGCGTTTGACTTGGGGGGACCCCAAAAACATAATCCGGCCCGACCTTGCCCACCACAATAAAGACCATCCTCGTCGGCAAGGCGCGCGATCCGATGGATCCGCGCGTCTTCCACAGCGTGTCGCTCGCCGCCTTCCTGGCCTGGGTGGGACTCGGGGCCGACGGGTTGTCGTCCTCGGCCTACGGCCCGGAGGAGGCCTTCAAAGCGCTCGGCTCCCACGCGTACCTCTCCGTCTTCCTGGCCCTGATGATCGCCGGCACGGTCCTGATCATCTCGGCCTGTTACAGCAAGGTGATCGAGCTCTTTCCGGGCGGCGGCGGCGGCTACCTCGTCGCCACGAAGCTGCTCGGGCCGCGCTTCGGTGTCGTGTCCGGATGCGCCCTCATCTTCGACTACGTCCTGACGATCTCGACGTCGGTCGCCTCGGGTGTGGACCAGATCTTCAGCATTCTGCCGGAGGCCTGGTACCACTACCGCTTCCCCTTCAAATTCGTCGTCCTCGGGCTCCTCATCCTCTTGAACCTCCGGGGCGTGAAGGAGAGCGTCCAGATCCTGGTGCCGATCTTCCTCGTCTTCATCGCGACCCACTTTCTGATGATCATCGTGGCGCTCGTCACGCACCTGACGCGCATCCCCGGGGTGTACGTGAACGCCGTGCGCGAGGCGAGCTCGACGGCATCGATCCTCGGAATGGTCCCGATGCTCTTCATCGTGCTTCGCGCCTACTCCCTGGGCGCCGGCGCGTACACGGGTATCGAGGCGGTCTCGAACGGCGTCCAGATCCTGCGCGAGCCGCGCGTCGCCAACGCCAAGCGGACCATGTTCTACATGGCGGTGTCCCTGGCGTTCATGGCCTCGGGGATCATCCTCGGCTACCTCCTGACCGATTCGCGCCCGCATCCCGCAAAGGTCATGAACGCGGTCCTGGCCGAGAAGGTCTTCGGCGGATGGTCACTCGGGGGGTTCGCGCTCGGCCAGATCCTCGTCGTGCTGACGCTCATCGCGGCCGGCGCGATCCTCTTCGTCGCGGCCCAGACGGGGTTCCTCGATGGGCCCCGGATTCTGGCCAACATGGCCGTCGACTCCTGGGCGCCGCGCCGGTTCGCGCAGCTCTCGGACCGGCTCGTCACGAACAACGGCATCTGGCTCATGGGGCTCGCCGCGGGCGCCACCCTCTGGTACACGCACGGATCGGTGGCGAGCCTGCTCGTCATGTACGCGATCAACGTCTTCGTGACCTTCAGCCTGACCCTCATCGGCATGACCCGCCACTGGCTGGAGGAGCGCGGGCGCGACGCGGCCTGGAAGAAGGGCCTGCTGCTCCACGGCGGCGGATCGATCCTGTGCGTCTCGATCCTGATAATCACGGTCTACGAGAAGGCCTTCGAGGGCGGCTGGATGACGATCGTCGTCACGGCCCTGCTCGTCGCGCTCGCCTTCGCGATCAAGCGCCACTACCTCCGCGTCCGCGAGCAGTTGCGGCGCCTCGACGAGCAGCTTCTCGACATTCCCCTGCGACCGCACAAGCAGGAGGCCGGCGAGATCCGGCACGACGAGCCGGTGGCCGTGATGCTGGTCAACGGCTTCTCCGGGCTCGGCGTCCATACCGTGCTCTCCGTGCAGACCCTCTTCCCCCACCAGTACAAGAGCTACGTCTTCGTCTCGGTGGGCGTCATCGATTCGGCGATCTTCAAGGGCCGCAGCGAGGTCGAAGCCTTGAAGAAGCACACCATCGAGGACCTCGAAAAGTACGTCGACTTCGCGCACCGGCTCGGCTTCAAAGCCGAGTACCGCTACGAAATCGGGACCGAGGCCGTGCAGTCGGTGGTCGAGGTCTGCGAGGAGGTGCGCAAGGAGTTCCCGCGCTGCATCTTCTACCTCGGGCAGCTCGTCTTCGAGAACGACCGCTTCTACTACCGCGTGCTCCACAACGAGACCGCGTTCGCCATCCAGAGGCGCCTGCAGTTCGCCGGCCTCCAGGCGGTCGTGCTGCCGATCCGCGTCCTCGAGCCCCGGAAAAAAGCCTCCTGACGGAGGCGGCCCGGCCCTATTCGGGCCGCAGGGCCCGCGTCATCAGCCTCTCCACGGCGTCGCGGGCCGGCACGCCCTCGTAGAGCACCTGCACGACGGCGTCGGCGATCGGCGCCTCGACGCCCGCGGCGGCCGCCAGGCGCGGCACCGCAAGGCACGTGCGGGCTCCCTCCGCGACCTCCGGCATTTCGACCAGCACCTCCGAGAGCTTCCTGCCGCGCCCGACCTGCTCGCCGACGAAGCGGTTGCGCGACTGCTGGCCCGTGCAGGTCAGCATCAGGTCTCCGATCCCGGCGAGGCCCTGGACGGTGCGGTCCTGACCCCCCTGGGAGCGCACCATCCGCGCGATCTCCGCCAGGCCGCGCGTCACGAGCGCCGCGAGGGTGTTCGGCCCGAATCCGAGCCCGGCGACGATGCCGGCCGCGATGGCGACGACGTTCTTCAGCGCCCCCGCGAGCTCGACGCCCACCACGTCGTCGGAGCGGTACAGCCGGAACGTCGGGCTCGAAAGGGATCCTTGCAGGGCTTCGGCCGCCGCGGCGTCGTGCGACGCGATGACGGCCGCGGTCGGATCTCCCTTCGCCACGCCTTCGGCGAAAGTGGGCCCCGAAAGCGCCGCGACGGCGGCCTCCGGATAGCGCTCGAGGAGAATTTCCGACATCCGCTTGAGCGTGTCCGGCTCGATGCCCTTGCCCGTCGACACGAGGCGCAGCCCCCGGCCGGATCCCCGAGGCGTGAGGTCGAGGAGCGGGCGCATGGAGGCGCACGGCACCGCGACCAGGATGCTTTCGGCGTACCCGAACGCTTCCGCGAGGTCGGCGCTCACGCGGACGGACGCGGGTATCGGGTAGCCGGTGAGGCGCCGCGGGTGCCGGCCGTCCGCCTCGATCCGCGCCGCGACCTCGGGATCCCGTCCCCACAGCAGGACATCGTGGCCCGAGCGCGCGAGCTCGATCGCGAGCGCCGTTCCCCACGAACCCGCACCGAGGACGGCGACCTTCACTTCTGCCCCAGCTTGCGCTCGGTACCGGCCGCGAGACGCTTGAGATTGTCGCGGTGCTTGAGCACGACCAGCACCGCGGTGGCCGCGGCCGCGAGAACGACGGCCGCGGGCGCATGGAACAATCCCCCGGCGACCGGCGGGAGGAGCACCATCCCGACGACGGAACCGAGCGAGACGTAGCGCGTCGCCGCGATCACCGCGACGAACACGCCCACGGAGACGAGGGTCGCCAGGGGGGCGAGAACGAGAAACGCCCCGACCGCCGTGGCGACGCCCTTGCCGCCGCGGAAGCCGTAGAAGATCGGGAAGACGTGGCCGAGAACCGCGGCGAACCCGGCGGCCGCCGCGTAGCGCGGGTCGGCGGTCACCTGCCGCACCAGGAGCACCGCGGCGGCGCCCTTGGCGATGTCGAGCGCCGCGACGGCCAGCCCCAGGCCCTTCCCGTGCGATCGAAGGACGTTGGTCGCGCCGGCGTTGCCCGACCCCTCCGTCCGGATGTCGCGCCCCGTCCGCAGCCGCACGAGGATGACGGCGAAGGAAAAAGACCCGATCAGGTACCCCGCGCCGACGAGGGCCGCGGCCGTGGCGTTCATGCCCGCACCGCGACGGGCAGCGGCCATTCCCGCAGGGGCGTGTGCACGGCGCCCGCGGCATCGAGCCGGCTTTCGTACAGCACGACCGTGCTCACCCGCCAGGCCGGGAAGGTCCAGCCGCTCACGGCGCGGCAGAACGATTCGACGGCGGCCGGGGGCCAGGGATCGCGCAGGCGGGCAAGCGTCACGTGCGGCGAGAACGGACGTTCCTCCGGCGCAACGCCGATCCGGCGGGCCGAGGCCTCCGCGGCCGCGGCCAGCGCGCCGAGCGCCTCCCGGGCCGGCCCGTGCGCGAATCCGACGCCGGCAACGCGGGGCCTGCCCCGCGGCGGCAACATCACCGGCCCCGAGGCGGCGAGATCGCCCGCCGCGACCTCGCCGGCGCGCGCCCCGACGTCGTCGGCGAAACGGCCGGCGGCTTCCTTCGAGATCTCGCCGAGGAACTTCAGGGTCACGTGGAAAGCTTCGGGCCGCGTCCAGGAAGCCCGAGGCAGCGTCGGCTTTAAGCCCGCCACCAGTCCCTGCGCGCTCTCCCTCCACGCCCTGTCCGCGGGGACCGCGAGGAAGGCTCTCATCACGGCTCCCCCATCAGGTGACGCCGCAGCAGCTCGAGCGCCTGCACGGAGGCGGCACGCCTCACCACCGAGCGGTCGCCGACGAAGAGCCGCTTCTTGGCGGCGGTCGCGCCGCCGCGCGCCGCGAGGCCGAAATGGACGGTTCCGACCGGCTTGTCGGCGGATCCGCCATCGGGCCCCGCGATGCCGGTGACCGAGACGGCGACGTCGGCGCCGAAGCGCTCGAGCGCCCCGCGTGCCATCTCGAGCGCGGCCTCTTCGGAAACCGCTCCGTGGGCGCGCAGCGTCCCGGCGCCGACCCCGAGCAAGCCCTCCTTCGCGGCGTTCGCATAGGACACGACCGCGCCGAGGAAGTACTCGCTCGATCCCGGCACGTCGGTCAGGAGCGCGGAGACCATGCCGCCCGTGCAGGACTCCGCCAGCGCCACCGTCCGGCGCCCCTCCTTCAGAAGCCGTCCCACCACGGCGGCCAGATCCTCCCCGTCCTCGCCGAATATCCGCGACCCCAGGATCGCGCGGAAATCCGACTCCATCGCCGCCAGGCGCCGCTCGGCCTCGTCCGGCTGCCCGCGGGTCGCGAGGTGGAGCTGCACCTCTCCGGGCGAGGCGAGAATCGTCACGGGGTCGTCCTTCCACTTTCCGTACACGGGAGCCACGAGCTCTTCGACCGCGGACTCTCCCATTCCGGCGATCCGCAGCACCCGCCGGCGGCCCACGACTCCCCCCGCCCGCTCTCTCAGGACGGGAAGGACGCTGGCCTCCATGATCTCCTTCATCTCGGACGGCACGCCCGGAAGGATCACGATCTCGGCCCCGCCGTGTTCGGCCCAGAAGCCCGGCGCCGTGCCGCGCGGATTCTCCAGCACCCGGGCGCCGACGATGAAATCGGCCTGCTTGGCGTTGCAGGCCGGCATCTCGAATCCGCGCCGGGCGAACCGCCGGCGCATCTTCTCGAGAAACGCCTCGTCGCGCGACAGGCGCGCACCCATCCACTCGGCCACCGCGGCCACGGTGACGTCGTCGGCCGTCGGCCCGAGGCCGCCAGTCGTGAAGACGTACCGGGCGCGGCGCGCCGCGACGTCCAGCTCCTCGCGGATGAGGGCCGGGTCGTCGCCCACGATCGACTTGCGCAGGACCGGAATGCCGATCTCTTCGAGGCGCGCCGACAGCCAGAGGGAGTTGGTGTCCTGGCGAAGGGGCCCGAGCATCTCGCTCCCGATCGCGACGATCGCCGCGGCGTCGGGCCGCCCGGACGCCGTCATGACGGCCGCGGCGCGGGCTGCTCGGCCTCTTCCGAGAGGCGCGCCCATTCCTCCACGAGCGCGTCGAGCTCCGCCTTCTTCGCGGCCTTCTGCTTCGAGAGTTCGTGGGCCGCGACGGGTCCGAGGGTCAGGGCTTCCTCCCAGAGCCGCGTCTCGAGGCCCTCGATCTCGTTCTCGAAGGCTGCGATCTTCTCCTCGAGGCTCTTGATCCGACGCTTGCGCCGCGCGGCCTCCTTGTCCTCCGCCGCGTCCGGCCGTTTGGCGGGACGAGGCGGCGCCGTAGGCGCGGCAGGCGCCGCGGCCACGGCCTTCGGCGGCGCGGGCGTCTGCGCCGCGTCCATCGTACGTGGCCGGGGCTCCGGCTCCGGGCGGCGCCGGCGGTCGGTCCGCGCGTCCGCGGTCTCCGTGTAGTTGCCGGGCATCAGCATCGCGCGCCCGTCCCGCAGGTCGATGACGCGCGTCGCGAGCCGGTCGATGAAGGCGCGGTCGTGGGAGACGAACACGATCGAGCCCGGAAAGTCGTCGAGCGACTCCTCGAGGGCTTCCCGCGAATCGAGGTCGAGGTGGTTGGTCGGCTCGTCGAGCAGCAGCAGGTTGTGGCGCTGCTTCATCACCACGGCGAGGGTCAGGCGGCCCTTTTCGCCGCCCGAGAGCCCCGAAATCTCGCGAGAACACGTCGTCGCCGCGGAAGGCGAAACGCGCCAGGTACGACCGCACCGACTCCTCGGTCTCGTTCGGGTGCTGGTCCCACACGGCGTCGATCGCCCGGCGCTTGGGGTCGAGGTCGCGCAGCTCCTGGTCGTAGTAGCCGATCGTCACGTCGTGCCCCGTGGTGGAGCCGCCGGCGAGGGCGGGGAGCCGGCCGGCCAGCGTCTTCAGGAGCGTCGTCTTGCCCGTCCCGTTTTCACCGAGGATCGCCAGGCGCTCGCCGCGCAGCAGCTCGAAGTTGACGCCGCGCACGATCGGGGAACCCGGCGCGTACCCCGCGTCGAGGTCCTTCGCGCGCAGGAAGATCCGCCCGCCGATCCGGGCGGCGTCGAAGCGGAAGTCCACGCTGCGTCGTGTCGCCTTCCGGTTTCTCGAGGCGCTCGACCCGGGCGAGCTTCGTCCGGCGCCCCTTGGCCTGCCGGGAGTTCACGCCGGCGATGTTGCGGCGGATGTACTCCTGCTCCTTGTCGATGAACTCCTGCTGCTTCTCGAAGGCCCGGGTCGCCGTGAGGATCCGCTCGGCCTTCTGGGTCTTGTACGACGTGTAGCCGCCGGAGTACGCGGTCAGCCGCCCGTTCTCGAGATCCACGATCTCCTCGGCCACGCGGTCGAGAAAGCGGCGGTCGTGCGTCACGACGAGGTAGGCGCGGCGCGACTTGGCGAGGTACTCCTCGAGGAACTCGACGGCCTGGAAGTCGAGGTGGTTCGTCGGCTCGTCGAGCAGCAGCACGTCGGGCGACGAGAGGATCGCCCTCGCCAGCATGGCGCGGTTCTTCTGGCCGCCCGACAGCTCGTTCAACTTCCTCTCGAAGTCCGCCTTGTCGAACCCGAGCCCCGAAAGCGCCTTCTCCACCTCCGCCACCATGTCGTATCCGCCCTCGTTCTCGAAGCGGTGGGACAGGGCGTCGTACCGGTCGTGGATGGCGCTCGAGTCGTCCCCCTCGGCCATCGAGTGCTCGAGGCGGCGCAGCTCCGACTCGATCGCGTGCAGGTGCGCGAAGGCGCCGGCCACGAAGTCGTGCAGCTTCTCGTCGAGATCCGTCGGGAGGGCCTGGTCCACCGTGGCGATGCGCACGGCGTTGGCCTTGATGAACTCGCCGGAGTCCGGGCTCCTCCCGCCCGAGGGCGATGCGCAGCAGCGTCGTCTTCCCGGCCCCGTTGCGGCCGATGAGCCCGACCTTCTCCCCGGGATTGTGCTGCCACGTCGCCTCCCGCAGCACCACGCGGGGGCCGTAGCTCTTGCGCACGCGGTCGAATCGGTACAGCACGGTGCGATTCTAAGCCGGGGTCGGGCGCGGCGTCAGAAGCGCGCCCGGGCCGCGTCGTACCGGCGCCCGCGCCAGTGCACCTCGCGACGCAGGAACCGTCGCGCGAGAGAGCGCACCGTGATCCCCGTCCAGACGAGCCCCATCAGGGGCTGGGTCAGGACGGGCCAGAGCGGGTATCGGAGAAGCACCGACATGGCGATCCGCGCGCATCGCCGGAAGCGCGACGGCGATGGCCGCGAGACGGACGTCCCCGGCCGGCACCGGAGCGCCGAGCCACCCCGCCCCGAGGACGAGCGCGGGAAGGGTCCACACCGCATAGGAGAAGAGCGTGGACAGAAAGAGACCCGCGCCGAGCCAGCCCTCGAAGACGTACGCCATGTTCTTCGTGAAGCCGTCCACGATCTCGCGGAATCCCCGGTACATCCGCAGGGCGAGGCGGTCGTCGGCGAGGAACATGCGGCACCGGCCGCCGGCCCGCCGCACGCGGATCGCCAGCCCGATGTCGTCGATCACCGACTCGCGCAGCGCTTCGTACCCCCCCGCCGCGTCGAGCAGGCGCCGCCGGACCAGCATGCCCGCGCCGGCCCCGGCCGCGAACCGCCGCTGCCAGTCGGAATTGAACACGAAGGCCGGCCCGAAGAAGTAGGACATGGGCAGGCACGGCATCAGCACGTTTTCCCAGAATCCCGCCATCTCCACGCGCGGCATGAAGGCGATCAGGTCGAGGCCTCTCCCGTCGAGCGCGCCGACCGCCTCCCGCAGCGAGGCGGGGTGATACCGCACGTCGGCGTCCGCGAGCAGGAGCAGCTCGCCGCGGGCGGCGGCGACCCCCTGGGAGAGCGCGTGGGGCTTGCCGAGCCAGCCGGGCGGCGGCTCCAGCCCGTGGACCACCCGCAGCCGCGGGTTTTCCGCCGCCAGACGGGCGAGGATCGCGGGCGTCGCGTCGGTCGAGCGGTCGTCCACCACCACGACCTCGAAATCGGGGTAGTCCTGCGAAAGCTGCGAGAGCACGGCCGTCTCGACCCCGCCCGCCTCGTCCCGCGCGGGGATGACGACGGAGACGGGCGGCAGCGCTCGACCGGCGCCGGCCGGGGTCGCGCGCCCGGAGAGGCGGGGTACCGTGGCGGCGTTGACGATGAAGAGGACGAGGCAAATCGCTTCGAGGGCGACGGCCGCGACGAGGAAGCCGTGAACGAGGGCTACGACAGCGGGACCTTCTGCCGCGCGTCGGCCCGATACGGCGAATTCGGGTAGTCGGTGATGAGGCGCTGGTAGGTCGCCCGCGCGTCGGCCGGCGATCCGCTCTGCTCGTAAATGGAGGCGAGGGTGAAGAGCAGGGCGTCCTTCGGCGCCGCAGTGGACGGCGACTCGATCGCGCGCTTCAGCCGGTCGATGGCTTCCGTCGTCTTGCCCTGGGCGGCGAGCAGCCGCGCCGCGTCGATCTCGGCGGCGGCCGCGGTCTCGGACTTCGACTGGCGCGCCGCCTTCTCGAACACGTCCACGGACTGGCCCGGCTTGTCCGCGCCGTTTGCCGCGAGGATCACCTGCGCGGCGCGCCCGGACGTCGTCGAGCCATGGGCGGCCGCCTGCTGGAGGAGCTTCTCGGCCTGGGTGCGGCGCTCGGCGGCGGTGGCAAACGTCTTCGGGGCGCCCGCCGCGGCCGGGTCCGAGGCCAGCGGCGTTTCGAGGATCGTGATCGCCTCCGAGAGCGACTTCCCGGCAGAGCGCTCGAGCCACGCCCGATAGACGAAGAACCCGCCGACCAGGATCCCGACGCCGATCGCGAGCGCGACGACCTCGGTCACTCCGCGGCGGTGGCCCGAGACGTAGTCCACGGTCTTGCCCATCGTCTCGGCAAGCTCGTTTCGCTTCATGTCCCGGCGGCTGATCTTCTGAGTCATGGGTGCTCGCTTTCCAAAACGGCGCATTATCTCCGAGGGGGCGCGGCCCGTCAAACGTCCGGTCCCGGCGCTATACTGCCTCCGTCATGGATTCCGAGATCAAGATCACCGGCGAGCCCTCGCGAACGGGCGACCGGTGCTCCTTCACGGTCGACCGGCCGCTCTTTCCGAACGAGTCGGCGCACTTCTCGGGGACGGGAGCCGCGCCGCAATCTCCCCTGGCAGAGGAGCTTTTGGCCATCCCCGGCGTCGAGGCGGTGCTCATCGCCGACAACATGGTCACCGTGTCGGCCGCGCACGAGCTCGACTGGCCGGCCCTCGGGATCGGCAACGTGATCCGCAAGCACATCCGCGCGGGGCGCCCCATCGTCGCCGACGACTACTTCGCGATGCTCCCGTCCGAGGGCGATCTCAAGTGGGCGATCCGGGACCTGCTCGATCGCGAGATCAATCCGGCCGTCGCCCAGCATGGCGGCTTCGTCGAGCTCATCGACGTCAAGCGCAACAACGTGTATCCTGCGCCTCGGCGGCGGCTGCCAGGGCTGCGGCGCCGCCGACGTCACGTTGAAGCAGGGAATCGAGAAGGCCATCCGCGGGCTCGCTCCTCTCGTCGGCGAGATCCTCGACACGACCGACCACGCCGCTGGCCGCAATCCGTACTACGCGCCCTCCAAGTAGCGTCCGGTCGTCGGGGCGGCCCTTTGTTACCGCCGTGCGTCGCACGGCGATCCCTGTTGCCGAGGGCCTGCCTTCGGTGGTCGGTCGCGCCGCCCGCAACGCGGACGGTACGACTCGAGCGGCGGGGCGAGCCTCGCCCCTCGGCACGCGAGAAATCCGAAACACGAGCCGCGCGTGCGCCTCGCGCAACGCCGCCTCGGCCCGATCCGGGCGTCTCCGCTCGCGAGAAGATGAAGCCCGAGGTAACGATCGCCCTCCGGCAGCGGCACCAGCCGCTGCCCCGAGGTGCGCCGAGATCGTGACGTCCTCGATGCCCGGAATGGCGCGCGCCGCTCGATGCCCGGTCACCTCCTCGAGGACGCCCGCTGCCGGGATCGGAATCATCATCACGCCCGCGGCCCGCGCGTCGCGCTCGCCGAGGCGCCGCGTCGAGCCGGAGGGCGTGCCGCAGGATGAGCTCCTCGAGCGACATGCCGGTCCCGAAGCGCAGCGTGCGCGAGCAGAGGCCGCCGATCGATCGCGCGGCGATCTCGACGATCCAGCACGCCCTCCTCGTTGACGCGAAGCTCGGCGTGGACGGGGCCGTCGCACGAGCCCGAGAGCCCCGGCGCCCGCCGCGGCGATCCGCGGCGCGAGCGCGCCTGCAGGTCCGGCGGCAGGCCGCGACGGCGTCACGTAGATCGTCTCCTCGAAGTACGGTCCGTCCAGGCGGATCGGGCTTGTCGAAGAGCGCGAGCACCGCCAGCCGCCCTCCGGTCAGCAGCCCTTCGAGCGCGACCTCGATTCCCGGGACGAAGTCCTCGACGAGGATCTCCCCGGCGGCTTCCGCTCCGCGCCGGGCGACCTCGGGGTCCTCGAGGAGGCGCGCCACGCGCCGCCAGGCGGCGACGAACTCCGACGGCCCGTTCGCGCGGATCACGCCCCGGCTGGCCGCGAGAAACGTCGGCTTGAGCACGCACGGATAGCGAGACGGCGCGCGCCGCGACGTCCGGGTCGTCGCCGATCGCGAAAGAGCCGGAAGGGCGGCGAAGGGACGCCCGCCCTCGCCAGGAGCTCGCCGCATCTTCGCCTTGTTCGCCGCGGCCTGCATCGCCCCCACCGGGTTGTGCGCGAAGTCCCAGTCGGGCGGAGATCGCCGCCGCGGCGACGGCCGTGCGCTCGTCGACTCCCACGACCGCTTGAACCGGGTGATCGGCCGCGAAGGCTTCCGCCTTCGCCGCGCACGCCGCCGGGTCGCCGAAGTCGAGGGTCAGGAGGCCGGCGGGGTTGATCCGCTCCATCGTGCTCGACTCCTCCGACGCCACCGTCACGTCGAGGCCGAGCGTTTCGGCGGCGGCGAGGAAATCCGGGGTCCGGTAGCTCCGGGTCGGAAGCAGGAGCAGCACGCGCGGCATCGAGCCATGGTAGCCGACCCGTCCGCGCGCTAGGATTTCGTCATGAAGAAGACGCGCAAACCCGCGAGGAAGAAGACCGTCGGGAAGAAAAGGAGCGCGAAGCGGAAACCGGCGGCGCGCAAGCGGATCATGCGCCACTCGCGCGAGGGCTAGAACCGGTCGGACGCTAGGCCTGCAGCTCCTGGAAATACCCGTGGAGCTCGCGCAGCGCCTGGCGGTTGACCTCCTGGCGGCGGACCGACTCGCGCACGAGCGAGAGCGCGGCCATTCCCTCCGGGGCCATCTTGAGCTCGGCGATGACCGGCAGCGCCTCGGAAATCTCACGCAGCGCGTCGAGGTCCTTGCCCTCCTCGAGGAGGAGGTCCGCGATGACGAGATTGAGCGCCGCGATGTCGGCCCGCATGCCGATCGCCTCGAAGTCCTCCTGGGCCTGCCGGTACGACTCGATGGCCTCGCCGTAGTGGCCGCCTTCCCGCAGGAGGATGCCCAATCCCCAATGGACCTTGGCCGTGGCAATGTTGTTGTTGAGGCGCTTGAGGATCGGAAGAGCGCGCCGCGAGGCCTCGATGGCTTCCTTTCCTTCGCCCAGCATGCCGTGGGCGTGGATCAGGTTCACATACGCCTCGGACAGCAGCCGGTCGTTCCCGAGCGCCTCCGCCTCGGCGCAGATGCGGTTGAACACGGCGACGGCGGCCGAAGGCTCGTCCTTTTCGACGTGGGCCAGCCCCTCGAGGAACCGGCACTTGAGCGCATCCTCGGGCATTCCCAGCTTTCGGAAGCTCTCGACGAGCGACGGGAGCAGTTCGATGACCACGTCGAGCTGCCGTTCCTCGAAGCGCTCGGCGAGGCGCTGATAGGCCAGGCGGGACAGCTCGCCCGGCGCATTCATCGTGTGCCGGAAACCCGCCTCGGCCCGATCGAACCAGAGCCACGCTTCCTCGCGCTGCGAGAGGTTCCGGCAGGCGTTTCCCGCCAGCAGGGCCGTCTCGCCCAGAAAGTAGTCGCGCTCGTCGAAGAGCCCGATCTCCCGTCTCGGCGATTCGATGAAGCGATAGAGAAACTCGGCCTCGTCGTGAACCGATGCGGGCGACGTGCTCATGCGTTCGCGCAGCATCCCGCACAGCGCCAGAAGCGTTTCGGGATCCTCGAGGTGCAGGACGCGCGCCTTCGACGCGCGCTCGTCGAACGGCGTGGCGAGGACGCGTTCCGCGGCCTTGATGCCGGCCTCGGAGGAGAGCGGGCGATGAGGGAAACTCAGGACCCGGCCCGTCACCACTGATCCTCCCCGAACCGCCGGTCCAGATCGCTGGCGACCTCGTCGGGCTCGCGAGAAAGCACGCTGTTCAAGTCGGTGTCGGCCGACTGCTCGCCGCCGAGCTTCCAGAGTTGGAACGACCGGCCGTACTGGCAGGCGGCGGACAACAGAGAAATGCGCAGCAGTTTGACCGGCATCTGCCCGGCCCCTCCGCGACGGCAAAGTCGCTGGAACCAGATGTAGAGATCTTCTTCGGCCCCGCGGGCTTCTTCTTCGGTAAGCCGGTAGTACGAAACCAGGGCGGAGTGGATTACATCGAGCGTGCGCCCGAAGACCGACTCCACCTCATCCGGCCGGTGCGAGGACGACTTTTCCACGTCTTTGAAGGGTACACCACCCCCCACCGAGGGTCAAAAGCGATGCCCGCCAGGTGACTCGGAAACTGTCCGTGTTCAGAGAGTTAGTTCGGAATCACTCCGCCGACCTTGATCACGAACCGGGACGGCTTCTTCTCCGGACGCCAGCCGGCCTGACGCGAAGTCGTGTTGGGTTCGGGCTGACGCTCGGGCACGCGGACCGGGACGTTGGAGGTAGCCATAAAACTCTCATCTCCTTTCGAAGCAACCCGGGAACCCCGGGCACAAAACGAATCTCTGTTATTCCACCACAACGGCGGCCCGAGGGTATCCACTCTTTTTGCGGCAAGGCGGTTTTTCCTTCCGGCTCAACCAGATAGAGTCGCTCCCCGAGCATGGCCACGCTCGACCGAAAGCCCCACGTCGTCATCGTCGGCGCCGGATTCGGCGGCCTCGCCGCCGCGCGCGCGCCTCGCCGACGCGCCCGTCCGCCTCACCGTCGTGGACCGGCGCAACCACCACCTCTTCCAGCCGCTGCTCTACCAGGTCGCGACCGCCGGCCTCTCCCCCGGCGACATCGCGTATCCGATCCGCTCGGTGCTGCGCTCGCAATCGAACACGAACGTCCTTCTCGCCGACGTCGTCTCGATCGATCCCGTTCGCCGCGAAGTCGTCCTCGCCGACGGCTCCCTCGCGTACGACTTCCTGATCCTCGCCGCGGGATCCGGGCACGCCTACTTCGGCCACGACGAGTGGGAGCCGTACGCCCCCGGCCTGAAGACGCTCGAGGACGCTCTCGCGATCCGCCGGCGCATCCTCCTCTCCTTCGAGGAGGCCGAGCGCGAGTCCGACCCGGTCCGCCGCCGGGATCTGCTCACCTTCGTCATCGTGGGAGGCGGCCCGACGGGTGTCGAGCTCGCCGGCGCGATCGCCGAAATATCCCGGCACGTCCTCGTGAGCGACTTCCGCGCGATCGACCCCCGCGAGGCGCGCGTCGTCCTCGTCGAGGCGGGCGCGCGCATTCTCCCCGCCTATGCCGAAAAAAGCTCGGCGCGCGCGGCAGAGGAGCTGCGCGCGCGGGGGGTCGAGGTGCGGACGGGCGCCGCCGTGACGGGAGTGGACGCGGGGGGCGTATCCCTCGCCGCGGAGCGCATCGGCGCGCACACCGTCCTGTGGGCGGCCGGCGTGGCCGCTTCGCCGCTGGCGAAGGCTCTCGGCGTTCCCCTCGATCGCGCGGGCCGGGTCCTCGTCGAGCCCGATCTTTCGATCCCGGGTCATCCCGAGGTCTTCGTCATCGGCGATCTCTCCGTCTATCTCCACCAGGGCGGGCGTCCGCTTCCCGGCCTCTCGCCGGTCGCCATGCAGGAGGGACGGCACGCGGCGGCGAACATCCTCCGCACGCTCGCCCGGCAGCCCCGCCAGCCCTTCCACTACTTCGACAAGGGCACGATGGCCGTCGTCGGGCGCGCAGCCGCGGTGGCGGAGATTGCCGGCCTGCGCCTCTCGGGGCTGCTCGCCTGGCTCGCGTGGTGCTTCGTCCACATCTTCTACCTGATCGGTTTCCGCAACCGTTTCATCGTCATGATGGAGTGGGCCTGGGCCTACGTCACCTACCAGCGCGGCGCCCGCCTGATCACGGGAGACGTCGGGCCCGGCAGGAGATAGGATTCGGGACAACTTTTCGGAGGTCACATGAGTCTCGATCGCCGGGCCCTCCTCGGGGGATTCACGGGAGTCGCCGCGCTCGCCGCCTTCCGCACGGACGCCCTCGCCCGCATCGTCGACGCGGGCAAGGCCGCGGCGGGCAGGAAGCCCTCCGAGCTCGCCATGGACGAGACCTACTGGTCCTCGATCGCGCGGGCCTTCGAGGTGGACCGCACGCTCATCAACCTGAACAACGGCGGCGTCAGCCCGGCTCCCGCGCACGTCCTCGACCAGATGATCCGGGACCTGCGCTTCTCCAACGAGATGCCGGTCTACCAGATGTGGACGGTGCTCGAGCCCCGCATCGAGTCCTGCCGCCGGGAGCTCGCCGCCGAGTTCGGCTGCGACCCCGAAGAGATGGCGATCACGCGCAACGCCTCGGAGTCGCTCGAGACGATGATCTTCGGCATCGACCTGAAGCCCGGCGACGAGATCATCCAGACGACGCAGAACTACCCCCGGATGATCACCTCGTGGGACCAGCGGGCGCGCCGGGATGGCATCGTCGTCAAGCGGGTCAGCTTCCCCGTCCCGCCGCCCAACTCCGCCGCCGTCGTGGACGCCTTCCGCAAGGCGATCACGCCGCGGACGAAAGTCATCGAGGTCACGCACATCACGAACCTCACCGGCCAGATCCTTCCGGTGCGCGACATCGTCCGGATGGCGCGCGAGCGCGGGATCGAGGTCTTCGTGGACGGCGCCCACGCCTTCGGGCAGTTCCCGTTCAAGCGCGACGACCTCGAGTGCGACTACTACGCGACGAGCCTTCACAAGTGGCTCTTCGCGCCGATCGGCACCGGCTTTCTCTACGTGCGCAAGAACAAGCAGAAGTCCCTCTGGCCGCTGATGGCCGCGCCTCCCGAGATGGACGAGAACATCCGCAAGTACGAGGAGATCGGCACGCACCCCGCCGCGAACCACAACGCGATCGCCGCGGCGATCCTCTTCAACCGAGGCATCGGCGCCGACCGCAAGGCCGCGCGTCTGCGCTACCTGCGCGACCGGTGGGCCGTGCGGCTGGCCGCCTTCGACCCGCGCGTCAAGATCCTGACGCCCTTGAACGACACCGACTCGTGCGGCATCGCCCTGATCCACGTGGATGGCCTCGACACCGAGAAGCTTCAGGCCTACCTCTGGGACAAGCACCGCATCATGACGACGCCCATCGTCCACAAGGAGTTCAACGGCCTGCGCATCACGCCCAGCGTCTACTCGACGCTCGAGGAGGTCGACACCTTCTCGGACCGGATGGAGAAGACGATCAAGACCGGCATCCCGGCGTAGCGGAAAGCCGGGAACCCCCGGCCCCCTGCGGTGTCCCTTCCTGCTGGAGGGACGCCCATGACACGCTCGCTCAAGACCGCGATTCTCGGTTTCTTCGCCATCGCCGCGGCCCGGGGCCTGCGGGCCCATGACGCCGACCGGTTCACCGTCTCGGTCCTCGTCGAGGGGAGACCCGTCCCGGAGTACGCCGCCCGGGGACGCATTTACATCGAGGCGCTCAAGGGCAAGGAGTTTACGATCCGGCTCGGCAATCCCACGTCCGAGCGCGTGGCCGTCGCCCTCTCGGTGGACGGCCGCAACGTCGTCGACGCGAAGCGCACGACGGAGCTCGAGGCGACGAAGTGGGTCCTGGCCCCCGGCCAGACCGCCGACATTCCGGGATGGCAGATCTCCGGGGAGACCGCGCGCAGGTTCTTCTTCACCGAGACCTCGCGGTCCTACGCGAAGTGGCTGGGCGACACGTCCAACGTCGGCACGATCGAGGCCGTCTTCTTCCGGGAGAAACGCCGCGAGCCGACGGTTCGCTTCAAGGACGCCCGCCCGTCGGAGCCGCAGCGCGAGACGGCGCAGTCGAAGGACGAACGCGCCGCGGGCGCCGCGCCGGCCCCGGAGGCCGCCGCGAAGTCCCGCCCGAGCGACAACTACGCGGCCACCGGGATCGGCGAGCGGACCGACTTCCGCGTGCAGTGGGTCGCGTTCGAGGAAGACCCGACGCCCGCCGCGCGCATCGCGATCCGGTACGAGTTTCGCCCCGAACTGGTCCGCCTCGGCGTCCTCCCCCGGGCCGACGAGCTCTACGCCCGGGACGGCGCCCGCGGATTCGAGCACGCTTACGCGCCCGACCCCGACCGGAACCGATAGCCTCGGCGGGGACCGGTTCGGCCGTAGAATCGCGCCGGCGCCGCGGGCCTGGCGCGATTCGCCTTTGACGCAACCGGAGAAGACCGACGAGGAGCTTCTCGCCTCCGCCCGGGAAGGCGACGAGGAAGCCTTCGGCGCCTTCGTGCGGCGCCACACGGCGACCGTGCACCGCTGGATGGCGCGGGCCGTCGGGGAGGGCGACGCGGACGACATGACGCAGGACGTTTTCCTCAAGGCCTACCGGGGGCTCGCCCGCTTCCGGGGCGAAGCGCCGCCGCGCGCGTGGCTCGCCGCGATCGCCGACAACGCCGTGAAGAACCGCTACCGCTCCCGCAGCCGCTTCCGCCGCGTCTTCGCCGGCAGCACCGACGCGGACCCTGTTCACGAGCCGCGCGAGACGGCTGCCGGCCCCGAGGACGAGGCGCGGGCCGGAGAGTCGCGCCGGATGGTGACGGAGGCCCTCAAGCAGCTTCCGCCGGAATTCCGCATGCCGGTCGTGCTGCGGGACATCGAGGAATGGAGCTACGAGGAGATCGCGCTCTCCCTGGCTCTGCCCGTCGGCACCGTCAAATCCCGCATCGCCCGCGGACGCGGGCATCTGAAGGACATCCTCATTCCACTCCTGTCCGGAAGGCTGCCATGAACGAATCCGTCCACCCGGCCCGTTCCCCCGAATTCCTGTCGAGCCTGTACGACGGCGACGTCGCGGCCGCCGAGCGCCAGGCCTTCGACGCGCACCGCGCCGGCTGCGCCGAGTGCCGCGAGGCGGCCTCGGCCTTCGAGCGCACGCTCGCGGTGTTTCGCTCCTCCCCCACGGCACCGCCCGCGGCCGACCTGTCGGCGCGCATCCTCCGCAAGATCCGCGCGCAATCGCCGTCGCGCCGCCCCTTCGGCGTCATGTTCGGGATCGACATCCGCTGGGCGGGGGCCCTCGTCGCCGCGCTCATCGCGGTCCTGATGGCGGCGCCGGTCCTGCTGCGGCGCCCCTCCGCGGAGCCTCCGGCCGCGCCCCCGCCGGCGATTCCGGCGCGCATCGTCGACGCGCCCGCCGAACCCGCTCCCGCCAACGAGGCCTCCGCGCCTGCCGCCGACTCCCGCGCCAAGGACACCGCCGCACGAGGCTCCGCGCCAATCCAGCCGAAAGCGGAGCCGGCCCCGATCGAGTCCCTCCCCGCAGCGGCCGCTTCGCGCCGGCGAAAAGCCGGGTGCCCCCGAGCCGCGCCGCGAAGCGGCGCAGGCCGCGTCGCCGAGCGCCGAGATGGCGACGGCCAATGCCGTCGATGCCGCCGCCGGATCGGCGTCGCTCTCCGCGCGCGCGCTCGACGAAGCCGGCCCCGCTCCCGCGTTCGCCTCCCAACCGACCGCCCGGGCGCTCGCCCCCCTTCGCGGCCGCGAGTTCGTCGTCGTCGTGGAGACGGACGGCCGCGTCCGCGAAGTCCTGCCGCCTCCGGGGAGCGGGATGCTCTTGAAGCAGAAGGCCGCCCGGGCGCCCGAGGCCGCCGCTTCGGCCCCGCTGCCGTCGAGCCCGCTGCTCGAGCTTCGGTTCGCCCCCGGGGAGCGCCCGCGGCGCCTCCTCGTCCGCGTGGAGTGACGCCGCGCGCCGGTCAGGCGCAGCGCAGCACCGCGGCGCCCCGCACCTCGCCGCGCTTGACCCGCAGCAGCGCCTCGTTGGCGTCTGCCAGGGCGAAGCGCTCCACCTCGGCGCGCACGGGAAGCCGCGCGGCGAGCGACAGGAACTCCTCGGCGTCCTGCCGCGTGTAGTTCATGACGCTCCTCACGGCGCGCTCGCCGTAGAGCGTCTCGTAGTCGAAGGACGGGATCGGGCTCATGTGGATCGCGTTGACGGCGACCGTGCCGCCGCGGCCGAGGCGGCGCAGGGCTGCCGGGACGATCTCCCCCGCCGGCGCAAACGTCACCGCGGCGTCCAGCGCCACGCCCGGATCGTCGAAGCTGTCGCCCGCCCAGACGGCGCCCATCGTCCGCGCGAGGTCGCGGTGGATCGCCTCGCGGCTGAAGGCGAACACCTGGCACTTCCACCCCAGTGCCACCTGGATCGCCAGGTGCGCCGAAGCGCCGAAACCGAAAAGTCCCAGCCGTCCGCCCGGTCGGATCTCCGAGAGTTTGAGCGAGCGGTAGCCGATGATCCCGGCGCAGAGGAGCGGCGCCGCCTCCTCCGCCGAGAATCCCGCCGGAAGCCGGTACACCCATTTGGCGGCGGCGATCATGTGCTCGGCGTACCCGCCGTCGCGGTCGCGCCCGGTGAAGGTCGCCGTCTCGCAGAGGTTGTCGCGGCCCCCGCGGCAGTACCGGCACTGCCCGCAGGTGGAGGCGAGCCAGCCGACGCCGACGCGGTCGCCCGCCCCGAAACCCGCGACGCCCTCCCCCACCGCGGCGACCGTGCCGGCGGCCTGGTGGCCCGGCACGAGCGGGAGCCGCGCGGGGACTTCACCTTCGAGAATGTGAAGGTCCGTCCGGCACACGCCGCACGCCTCGACGGAGATCGCCACCTCGCCAGGGCCGGGGGGCGGCATCGGGAGGACCGTCTCCCGCAGGGGGCGCTCCTCGGCCGGGGCCGCGCGATCGAGGCGCATCGCCTTCACCTCGAAAAACTATACTCGCCGGGATGAGACGCGTGGATGCTCTGCTGAGCGACTACGCCGGGGCCCATCGCACGCGCGGCAACATCGCCTGCCACGCCGTCGGGATAACCCTGATCCTCTTCGGCATCCTCTCGATGCTGGGCGCGATCCGGATCGTCCCGCCCTGGACGGCCGCCGAGGTTCTCCTCGGCGTCTCGTTCGGCTACTACCTGACGCTCGACGTGGTTCTCGGCGTGGCCGTTACGATCGCGAGCGGGGTCGTCGATCTCGCCGCGCGCCTGGCCGGCAACTGGAGGATCGGCGCCGCGGCCTTCGTCGTCGGATGGATCTTCCAGGGAATCGGCCACGCGGTCTACGAGAAGCGCAAGCCCGCCTTCCTCGACAACCTCGTCCACCTGCTGATCGGTCCCGCGTTCCTGGTCAACGAGGCCCTGCACATCCGCCCGGTGGGGCGTGCCGACGGCGGCCCGGGCTAGCTACTTCGCGGCGGCCGGCGCGCTCCCGATCCCGTAGTCCATTTCGAACGGCGGGGCGGCGCCGCCCGGGCCCTCGAGGTAGTGCTCGAACCACTGGATCATCCGCAGGTTGTAGTCGTACCGCGACGCCGCGCGGCGGTTGCCGTGCTGCTCGCCCGGGTAGTAGACGAGGCGCACGGGCGCGTGGTCGAGCGCCTTCAGGTACCGGTAGAGCACGAGCGACTGGCTCGGGTGCACGCGCGGGTCGTCCTTCCCGTCGAGAATGAGAAGCGGCGTGTGCGCCTTGTCCGCGTAGTAAATCGGACTCCTCTCGAGCTTGTACTGCCAGTCTTCCCAGGGGCGCTTTCGCGAGTGGACGAGAAACTCCTCGTTCGGAATGTCGGTCGTCCCGGCCTTCGACACCATGTCGGAGATCCCGACGAACATGACGCCGGCGGCGAAGCGGTCCGTGTACCGGGTGGCGCACCACGCCGTGGCATAGCCGCCGTAGGAGCCGCCCGTGACGCCGACCTTCGATTTGTCGGCGAGCCCGGTCCCGATCAGGTGATCCACGCCGTCCACGAGATCGTCGAACTCCTTGCCGGCCGCATCCGACTGGCTCGACTTCGAGAAGGCGACGCCACGCCCGGTCGAGCCGCGGTAGTTCGGATAGAACACGGCGAAGCCGCGGGCCGCGCCGAGCTGCCCGGGCTCCGCGTAGCCCGTGAGCCAGCCGTTGCGGAAGTGGCTCTCCGGTCCGCCGTGCACCGTCAGGATCAGCGGGTACCGGGTGCCGGGCGTTTCGCCGAGCGGGCGGATGAGCAACCCCTCGAGCGCCAGCCCGTCGCGGGCCTTGAACTTCACGACCTCCTGCGGCGCGAGCCGGATTCCGGAAAGCCAGGGGTTCGAGGTCGTCAGCCGGCGGGGCGCCGGCGCCTCGGCGGTCGAGAGGAAGACCTCGGGAGGATGCTGCGGCGACTGGCCGATCAGCGCGGCCGACCTGCCGTCGCGGGAGATGTCGAACGACGTCAGGATGGCTCCCCCCGGCGCAACGAGCGTCTTTCGGTCCGTGCCGTCCCGGCGCACCCGGGCAAGGGTCGTCCAGACGCCCTCGTCGCCGATGTACGCGACGGCGTCGTCATTTTCCCAGGCGACGCGCGCGACGTTTCCTTCGTAACCCGGAAGAAGGTCGCGCGGCGCACCGCCCGAAGCCGGCGCCACCATCAGCCGACCGGCGGAGGGATCGTTCGCGTCGGCGGCGGAGAGGTAAGCCAGGTGACGGGCGTCCGGGCTCCAGGCGATGTCGCCGAGTTTGCCCGGGTTCTCGAAGCGCGCGACGAAGGCGCCCGAGTCCGCGTCCACCACGGCGACCCGCCGCGCCATCAGGGCGTCGTCCACCAGCGACGTGGGAGCGAGCGCGACCGCGAGCCGCGAACCGACGGGGCTCCAGTGCAGTTCCGAGGCGGATCCCGCCACGTCGAGAACCCTGGGCTTCGCGTCCGCGATCGTCGAGGCTGACGATCCAGATCCGCACCGGCTTTGCGCTCTCGTCCACGATCTCCTGCGTGAAGCCCTTCTTCTCCAGGTCCCTTCGCGCCTTCGGCGTCTCCTCCCTGGCGAGGAACGCCGCGCGCCGGCCGTCGGGGGAAATGCCGTACCCCGAGATGTCCGTTGCGACGGCGGCCAGCCGCCGCGCCTCGCCTCCCCCGGCCGGGATCGCGTAGAGCGAGCGGGCTTCGTCCTTGCCTCGTTTGGCGAGGAAGGCGATCGCCTTCCCGTCCGGCGTCCAGGAAATCTCGGAGACGTTGACCTCTCCCGCCAGGTACGGCCGCGAGACGCCGTCGCGGCCGACGACGTGCAGCTCGGCCCAGGATGGCCCGTCTTCCTCCTCGCCCGCCCGGCGCGGCACGCCGAGGACGTAAGCGATCTGCGAGCCGTCCGGCGACATGGCCACCTGGGTGACCGACCGCGTCCTCGCGACGTCCTGGGGTGTGAAGCCAGCCCCCGAGGCCGAAGCCCTCCCTGCCGCGCGGCGAGCACGACCGCGACGCCGAGGGAAGCTCGAACCGCTCTCCGCATGACCATCATTCCGCCCTCTCTCATCCGCCTCTACGCACGCCTCTGGCGATCGAGCGCCCGGCCGACCCGCGCGACGATCTCGGGAATCGCCGCGACGTCCCGTTCCGAAGTCCGGAAGTTGACGATGCAGGCGCGCAGCAGGTAGCGCCCCCCGACCACGGCATTGGAAAGGTAGACCTCGCCTTCCTGCTGCAACCGCTCGACGAGCTCCCTGTTCAGGCGGTCGAGATATTCCTCGTCCCGCGGGGCGGCGCTCGAAGCGATGTCCGGCGGCACGTACCGAAAGGTCACGATCGACAGTCCGAGCGTACCCACCTCGAGATCCGCGTGCCGGGACGCCGTCTCGAATAGCGCCCGCGCGAGCGACATGTCATCGGAGATCATCTGTCGGTAGCCGCGCTGCCCCGCCAGCCGCAGCCCGAGCCACACCTTCAGGGCCCGGAAGCCCCTCGAATTCTGCGGCCCCCGCGAATGGAAGTCGATCGCGTCCTCGGAATCGCCGTGCGACTGGTAGTACGGAGGCCGGTACTCGAACGCGTCGCGCAGGCGGTCGGGCTCCCGCACGAGCGCGCAGCCCGCCTCCAGCGGGGCGTAGAGCCACTTGTGCGGATCGACGGCGACGGAGTCGGCCATAGCGAGGCCCGCAAGGTCGGGCGGCGATCCCGGGACCCCCGCGGCGAAGCCTCCGTACGCCGCGTCCACGTGAAGCCAGAGCCCCTCTCGCCGGCACAGCTCCGAGAGCCTCGGCAGCGGATCCACCGCGCCTGTCGAGACCGTCCCCGCGCTGCCGACCACCAGGAACGGGTGGCGCCCCCCGGCGCGGTCCTCCCGGATCAGACGCTCCAGGGCCGCGAGGTCCAGGCGCTGCTCGGCGTCGGTCTCCACCCACCGGATTGCTCCCGTGCCGAGGCCGAAGAGGTCGGCGGCCTTGTGCACCCATGTGTGGGCCTCCGAGGACGCGTAAAAGCACAGGGGCGGCCCCTGTCTGCGGCAAACGCCCTCGGTGCGGACGTCCCAGGGCGCCTTCGCGCGGCGTGCGGCGAGAAATCCCACGAAGTTGGCCATGTTGCCGCCGCTCGTCAGGATTCCGCCGCAGCCGGCCGGGTATCCCAGCATCTCGCCGATCCAGCGCACGGCCTGCAACTCGATCTCGGTCGCCATCGGCGAGAGGTACCAGGCGCCGACGTTGGGATTGACGGATGCGGCGAGCAGGTCCGCGAGAGCGCCGATCGGCGCCGGCGAGGAAACGATGTAGCCGAGGAACCGCGGGTGGCCAAACAAGACGGAGTTCTCGAAGAGCAGCGTGGCCGCCTCGTCGAGCAGGCGGCCGGCGGGCTCCCCGTCCTGCGGCACGGGCCCGCCGCCGAGCCGCCCCCGGATCTCGTCGGGAGTCAGGCCCGGGGCCACTTTCCGGGAGGGCAGCGTCTCGAGGAAGCTCGCGATGCGGTCGACGAGCGCGTGGCCCGCCGCGCGGAATTCCTCCGCGGACATCTCGAGCGGCGCATTCCGGCTGCGCGGGCCCTGTTCCTGCCCCCTCAACGCCCGACCATCAACAGAAGGTCGTCATCACGGCGTTGGGATGATCCAGGCGATAGCCGTCGCCGGCCGGGTCCGGGTCGATCTCGAGCACGGCGCCCTGCAGGTCCCGGAAGGCGTGATCGTCCATGACGACCGGGATTCCCGAAGCCTCGAACCGGTGCCCTTCGTCGGGAGCGTTCTCCTCGACCGAGATGCGAAAGCCCGTGCCGCCGCAACCGAGCAGGTGCCGCACGCAGAGCACGGCCTTCGAGAAGTCGGCCTCGCCCCGGAGGCGCTCGGCCGCTTCCGGCGTGATGATCAGGGGCCCGCTCGCGCCGGTCATAAGATCCCCATTCTATGAAGAAGCGGACCCCGCCGCGGCGGGCGCGACCGGTTTCGGTCGTTTCGATCGCGACGTCGGACTCGGGCGGGGGCGCCGGGATCCAGGCGGACCTGCTGACTTTCGCGGCCCACGGCGTGCACGGGACGACGGTCCTGGCGGCGGCCACGGCCCAGAACAGCGTCGGGGTCTACGGGATCGAGACCCTCTCGCCGCGTTTTCTCGCCCGGCAGATGGAGGCCGTCTTTTCCGATTTCCACCCCCGCGCCGTCAAGATCGGGATGCTCTTCGACGCTCCCCGCATCCGGGCGGTCGCGGCGGGCCTGCGCCGGCACCGCGCAGTCAACGTCGTCCTCGACCCCGTGATGATCTCGAAGTCGGGGGCGCGCCTGCTGTCAAAATCCGCGCTCGAGAGCCTGAAGCGTGACCTGTTGCCGCTGAGCGACCTCGTGACGCCCAACCTGCCCGAAGCCGAAGCCCTCACCGGACTGCGCATTCGGAGCGACGACGACCGCCGCCTGGCGGCCGGCCTCATCGCGGAGCTCGGCGCGCGGGCCGTCCTCATCAAGGGCGGTCACGGGCGCGGCAGAGGCGTGCGCGACCTGTTCTTCGACGGCCGGTTCTTCACGACGTTCACCGCAGCGCGCATCCGCACGCGGGCCACCCACGGCACCGGCTGCACCCTGTCGTCGGCGATCGCCGCCAACCTCGCCCTCGGCCGCGGCCTCGAGGACGCGATCCTGCGCGCGATCGCGTACCTGCGGGCGGGCCTGGCGCGCGGGACATTCCCGGGAAGGGGACATGGCATCCCGGACCACGGTCCGGCGCGAAGGCCTCAGAACCGGTAGGCGATGCCGAGGAGCGCGCGGCTCTCCTCGTCTTCCTTGAGGTCGCCCCGGATGTACTCGAGCGTCGCCAGCAACGACAGCGCCCGCGTCAGATTCGCCACGCAGGAGAGCCCGTATCGCTGGAAGGAGGGCTGGCTCACGACGGTCACGCCTCCCGAGTCCGTGAACTGCAGGAAGGCGACGGAGGTCGAATACTCCGCCGTCAGGTAGACCTGCGGCCCGATCGAACGGCCGAGCGAGACGTACACGGAATTGTCGTCGCCCTGGCCGGGCGTGCGCTGGTACCGGCTCTCCGACACGGAAAGGTCGAATCCGGTCCGGAACAGGTTCGACGCGAAGAGCCCGGCGGTGATGCGCCCGATGGAATTGTCGCTCTGGTTTCGCTTCTCCGAGGCATAGCCCGCGTAAACGCGAAACGTCGGCGTGACGGTGAACGTCGCACGGCCGCCGATCGACTCGAAGAGAAACCCGTCCAGCAGCCGCGGATCGATGGGCCGGCCATGAATCTGGTCGTCGGTCAGCGTGCGGGCGTCGATCGACAAGCCGTAGTGATAGAGCGCCTGCAGCTCGATCACGCGCGAGGCCTGCCATCGGGCGTTGACGAGGAAATAGTTGAGCCCGGTCTTGCCCTGTCCCGCCGGCGGGGCGATGTCGTACTCCCCCGCCTGGTAGATCGAAAAGGTGCGGCCGATGGGAATGAAGTTGTTCAGAACGATGACCGATCGTTCCATGAGCTGATCGTTGCGCACCTGGACGTACCCGAGCACCGAGCGCCGGGCGTCGTCGCCCTCGAGAGAGACGAACGCCCCCGCCTTCCTGACCTTCTGGAAGTACCCGACCTCCTGGACCTTCGGGTCGAGCCCGCCGAAAAGGCCGAGCCGGAACCGACCGACCGAGGAAGGATTCTTCTGCGCCAGGTCGAGATACAGGCCGCCCACGGCGCCGAGAGAGCCGAGCTCGTCGATCCACATCTGCCCGATGCGCGCCCCGAACACGCCGCCGGCCGTCCGGCCGCCGATGTAGGCGTTGTAGAGCGAGGCGAGGTTGTCGCGGTCCTCGTTGATGTATTGCGAGCCCCGGAAGTCGAGACCGTACTCGAGCCCGCCCTCGCGGTTGGACGCCGAATGCAGGGTGATCGCCGCCGACCACTGCGTGAGGGTCGCCTTGGTGAGATCCGATCTCGTCAGCTGGGTCACGTTGCCGAACAGGGCGACGCGCCCGTAGGGCGTGGTCTGGGCGCTCCCGGCCGCGGCCGGAAGCGCGAGCAGGAACGCGCACGCCGCGGCGCGACAGGCTCCGGGGGCGAGCCTCACGACCCGGGAAGCCCCGATCACCGGTGCTTCAACCGCGAGGGCAGGTTTCCCGCGCGCCCGTTTGGATGGCACGAGTAACACGCCGGAGCGCTATACACGTACCCCGCACCCCGTTGTGATGGCCGTTCGTCTCCTGCTGCGGGTGGCAGCCTCCCGTCATGCAGCTGAAGACCGCGAAGTTCGTGGGCACCGTGTGGCACTGGGCGCACTGGAGACCGCTGTGCTGGCCGCTCGTGATCGGGAACCACGTGTGGTTGAACGTCCCCTGAGTCCAGCTGGTGTCGGTCGGCCGGTGGCACGTGTCGCACGTCGTCGGGAAACCCGCCGCGACGTGGTTCGGGTTCGTCGTGGCGTTGTACTTGTCGAGGTGGCAGCCCACGCAGGTCGTCGGCGTTCCCGGAAAGCGGTTGTTCGGATGGCAGGCCGCGCAGGGCTGCGTCGCGTGGAGGCCGACCAGCGGGTAGTAGGTCGAGTGGTTGAAGCTGCCCTGGTTCCAGTTCGCGTCGGTCGCGCGGTGGCAGTTGTCGCAGGTCGTCGGGAATCCGGCGGCGGCGTGGTTGGGGTCGTGCGTCTGGTCGTAGTTCGCCCGGTGGCACCCGTAGCAGGTGCGCGGCGTCCCGTGGTACACGCCGTTCCTGTGGCAGGCGCCGCACGGCTGCGTCGCGTGTACGCCGACCAGCGGGAAGACGGTCGCGTGGTTGAAGCTGCCCTGGTTCCACGACGTGTCGCTTGCCCGGTGGCAGTTCTCACACGTCGTCGGGAAGCCCGCCGTGGAGTGCCGGGGATTGGTCGTCTGGTCGTAGTTCGCGCGGTGGCACCCGTAGCAGTCCCGCGCCGTGCCGCGGTAGACGTTGTTCCTGTGGCAGGCGCCGCACGGCTGCGCCGCGTGCACCCCGACCAGCGGAAACGTCGCCGCGTGGTTGAAGCTCGACTGGTTCCAGTTCGCGTCGCTCGCCCGGTGGCACGTGTCGCAGGTCGTCGGGAATCCCGCGGTCACGTGATTGGGGTTTCGCGACTGCTCGTAGTCCGGCCGGTGGCACCCGTAACAGTCCCGCGCGGTGCCGCGGTAGACGTTGTTCTTGTGGCAGGCGCCGCACGGCTGCGCCGCGTGCACCCCGACCAGCGGAAACGTCGCCGCGTGGTTGAAGCTCGACTGGTTCCAGTTCGCGTCGCTCGCCCGGTGGCAGTTCTCGCACGCCGTCGGGAAGCCCGCCGTCACGTGATTGGGGTTTCGCGACTGCTCGTAGTCCGGCCGGTGGCACCCGTAACAGTCCCGCGCGGTGCCGTGGTAGACGTTGTTCTTGTGGCAGGCGCCGCACGGCTGCGCGGCATGCACGCCGATCAGCGGGAACGTCGCCGCGTGGTTGAAGCTCGACTGGTTCCACGACGCGTCGCTCGCCCGGTGGCAGTTCTCGCACGCCGTCGGGAAACCGGCCGCGACGTGGTTCGGGTTCTGGGTCTGCTCGTAATTGGTGCGATGGCACCCGTAGCAGTCCCGAGAGGTGCCGTGGTAGACGTTGTTCCGGTGGCAGGCGCTGCAGGGCTGCGCCGCATGCACGCCGATCAGCGGGAAGACGGCCCCGTGGTTGAACGTCCCCACCCATGTCGTGTCGCTCGCCCGATGGCAGCTCTCGCACGTGGTCGGGAAGCCCGCGGTCACGTGGTTCGGGTTGCGCGTCCCCTCGTAGTCCCGCTGGTGACAGGAATAGCACTGGGGCGACAGGCCGGTGAAGAGGTTGCCACGGTGACAGGTCTGGCACGCGACCGTGGCATGGACGCCGGTGAGCGGGAAGCCCGTCGCCTGGCCATGGTTCCAGGTCACCGCCGTCCATGACGTCGGCCGGTGGCAGTCGCCGCACTCGTTGCCGAGCCGCGTCTCGTACTTGTCGTCGCGATGCCTGATCCAGTGGCAGTCGAAGCAGCGGTTGGGCGTTCCCTTGATGACCCCGTTCAGGTGACACGCGCCGCACGGGGTGCTCAGGTGACGGCCCTCGAGCGGGAAGATGGTGTCCTTGTGGAAGGCACGGGAGGCGTTCTTCCAGATCTTGAGGTTGTGGCACGACTCGCAGCGCGTGCCGAGAGTGCCGTTGTGCGCGTCCTTGTGGCAGCTCGCGCATTGCGCGGAGGTGCCCTTGAAGACGATCGCTGTCCCGGCTCCCGCGGGGAACGCCCCCGTTTTCTCCTTGTGGCAGTCCGCGCACGGCACCGTGCCGTGCTTGCCGGCGAAGAAGGCGGCCATCTCCTTGCCCTGGTGCTTGTAGCCGGGGATCTTCCAGTCCTGCATGGAGTGGCAGGTCTGACAGGTGGGTCCCAGCTGCCCGAGATGCGGGTCCTTGTGGCACGTGGCGCACGCCGTCGAAACGCCCTTGAATAGCCGCGTCGGCGGCCCGCCGGCGGTCGATGGCTCCGCGGGTTTGTGGCATTTCTCGCAGGGCGCCGCCGCGTGCCTGGCGCTGAAGAACTCCGGGAACTTCGAATGCTGGAAAGTCGCGACCCGGAAGGACGTCACGGTGTGACAGCTCTCGCATTTCGCGCCGAGCTCGCCCTGGTGAACGTCGCGATGGCAGCTGGCGCAGTCCTTTTTCGCTCCCCGGAAGTCCACCGTGGTCTTCGAGGCGGGCGTACCGGGAGCGACCGCGGCCCCCTTGTGGCAGGAGGCGCACGGGACCGTGGCGTGCCCCCCCTCGAGCGCGTACCCGGTCCGGGCGCCGTGGTCGAACGGCGCGGCCTTTCCGAAACCCGACTCGTTGTGGCAGGTGGCGCAGTCCGCCCCCTTGAATACGCCCTTGTGCGGATCCTGGTGGCAGTCCGCGCACTTGCCGAACTTCAAATGGACCTGCGTCGGCGGCTTCACGTGACAGCTCGCGCAGGCGACCGTGGCGTGCTTGCCGACGAGCGGGAAGCCGGTCTTGTCGTGCTCGATGCGGCGCGTCGTCTTGAAGCTGTCGGTGGTGTGGCACGAGGCGCAGACGCCGAGCGGCTTTTCGTGCGGGTCCTTGTGGCAGTCGTTGCAGGCGCCGAACTTCGGGACGCGGTAGTCCGGCGTCTTGTGGCAGGCCGCACACTTGACCGTCGCGTGGGCGCCCGTCAGGGGGAATGCGGCCTTGGCGTGGTCGAAGGTCTTCGCCGCTTCCTTGAACGGCACGGCGGTCGTGTGACAGGTCGCGCAGTCCGGGCCGAGTCGGCCCTTGTGGACGTCGTTGTGGCACGAGGCGCAGGCGGGCCGCACCGTCAGGAACGACCTGCCCTTGTGGCAGGTCTCGCACTTCGCGGCGAGCGGCGCGTGCTTGCCGTCGAGCGGGAACCCGGTCTCCTTGAGGTGATCGAACTTCTTCGGGTCGAAGGGCCGCAGCTCGGCCTCGACGCCGGCGTGCTCGACGTGGCACGCCACGCATTCGTCCTTGACGTCGCGATGGACGCCCTTCTTCGCGGCGATCCTCTCCGCGACCGGCTGATGGCAGGCCAGGCACTTCGCCGCCGTGACCTTCTTGCCCGGCTCGTGGCACTTCTGGCAGTTGTCGAGGCCCTCGAATTTCGAGTGCGCCTTCGAGAGCTTCCCGGGAGAAATCAGGTTGCCGAGGTCCTGGCCCTGTCCCTTCCGCGCCGGGGCGAGAAAGGGCGCGAGGCACAGGAGCAGCGGCGCCGCCGCCAGCAGTCGGATCCAGGCCCTGGGTCGAAGGCTCATCGTCCCCCTCCCGGCGAGTAACCGAAATACACCGCCACGAACACGTGCAGCGCCGCGATGACGAGCATCACGTACACGAGCGGCTTGTGCAGGACGTGCCAGAGCTCGAAAAGCTTCTTGGTCCTGCCGAGAAACGCCATCCGCCGCATCAGCGCTCCGCGCTCGGCCGCGAGCACGACCGTCTGCTTCACGAGCTCGTGCGGGACGCCCGCGGCGCGCATCCGCCGCCCCAGCCGCCGGAACCGCAGCCCGGCGCGCAGCTCCCCGAAGAAGAAGCTCCCGATGAAGGTGGCGAGCCCCTGCCGGGGCGGGGCATCGAGCGCCTCGACCTCCGCGAGTTGCGCCGGCGGCAGGCCCTCGGCGGCGAGCTGGGCGCGGATCTCGGCGGCGCGGGCTTCGAGGTCGCCGGCGGAAAGCTCCGCCCCCCGAATCGTCTTGGGGATGCGGACGTAGAGGTAGCGGCCCACGAATCCGGAGAGCACCACGACGACCATCGACCAGTAGGCCACCGAGATGATGCCGTTGAACTTGAACGAGGTATGGAGCGTGATGAGCGCCGGGCCCACGATGCCGCAGAAGATGTGGACCTCGAGCCAGATCTTCAAGCTTCCAATGCGCGCGAGCCACTTCACCTTCTTGCGCGCCACGTACAGGAGCGTGACGAAGATCAGGCCGAGGCCCGCGATCCCGAAGAAGATCCCGTAGCGACCCGCCGGACGCAGCAGCTTGTGCGCCGGGGCGTACCCGCGCACCCCGAGGGGCACGCCGTAGTAGCCGCTTCCGCCCGCCCGGAAGTAGACGACCGCGTAGATGACCCCGATCACCGCGAACGCCAGCACGAGGACGTGCGAGAGCGCCCGCATCGGAAACCACTCCGTCGCGCGGCGCGACGCGGGGCGCGCTCCCGCGACGGGAACCGCGAGAATCTCCTCAGGCCTCGAGGACACAGTCGCCTTTCGCCCACGCCACGCACGGGAACACGTACCCCTGCTCGCGGTCCGAGTCCTCCATCGCGTCTGCGGTGCATTCGACGTCGCCCGAGACCAGGCGCGTCTTGCAGGTGCCGCACACCCCCGCGCGGCAGGAGTTCGGGATCTCGACGCTCACGGCCTCCGCCGCCTCGAGCAGAGTCTGGCCGCCGGCCGCCATCGCCGTTTTGCCGCTCAGAGTGAGCTGTACGCGCGGGGCTCCGCGACGGCCCGGCCGGGCGATCGCGGCGACCGCCACCAGGGACTCCGATTCCGGCTCAGGCTCCAGGACCGGAGCCCGGGCGCCGGCCACCGCCGCCTCGAACGCCTCGCTGCGTACCTGCGCCGGCGGGACGCCCACGCGCGCCAGAAGAGCCTTCGTGCCCTCGATCATCGCCTGGGGACCGCAGATGTAGAAGAGGCTCTGGAGCAGGTCCGGAACCACCTGGCGCACCAGCTTCTCGTCGATGCGCCCGGCGTAGAACTGCGGACCCGCCGCGGCCTGCGTCAACGCGATCACGATGCGCACCTGGGGGTGGCGTCGCGCCACGAGCGCGAGCTCCTGGCGAAACGCGATGTCCTTCTCGGTCTTCGCCGAGAACAGGTAGACGACCGGCCGCGACGGCTCGCAAGCCACCGCGTGACGGAGCATCGAGATCATCGGCGTGCAGCCGACGCCTCCCGACACGAGAACGAGGGGGCGATCGTCGCCCTTCGGGTAGACGAACGCTCCCGCCGGCGGGCGGACCGAAAGCGTCGAGCCGGGCCGGATCGTCGAGTGCAGCGTGCTCGAGACGGCGCCCTGGCGCTTCACCGAGATCTCGAGATAGCCGCGCGCTTCCGGGCCCGAGCTGATCGAGTAGCAGCGCGTGATCGGTCGGCCGTCGAGCTGCACCTGCACCGTGATGAACTGTCCCGCGCGGAAGTCGTAGCCCTCTGGCCGCGCCATGCGAAACGTCCGTATGTCGGGCGTCTCGTCGAACACCGCGAGGATCGGCGTCGGTACGAAGCCGCGCTGCTTCGGGGGCGCCGCCGGCGTACCGGCGCGGGCCGCCGCTGGACTCGGGCCGATCGCGGCCCGGGCGGCCGGTTTCGCCGTCACCGGTGGGCGGCGACCGCCGAGAGCTCCCGAAGCGGCGAACCAGACCAGGTGCGCGCCGACGCCGATCGCGAGATCGCGGGGCGACGTCCAGATCCAGGCGGAGATCGCGAAGAAGGCGGAAATCGCGCCGAGGATGAGCCCTCGGCTCTTGATCGCCGACCGATGCTTGCGAATGAGCGCGAGCGCGATGTGCACCGTGGACACCGCTGCAAGCAGGGAAGAAGGCGCCGCCGCACGCGACCAGAGATTCACGACCGGCTCCCGACGACCGCGGACCAAGCGACTTGGACGACCGCTCGGTGAGACAGATTTCGGGCCTTACACCGCAAATCGACTCCGACGGAGCCGACTTACCGGGGTGGCACTCCATGCCACCCGGGTAAGTCGTCTCAAATGAGAAACAACGGAATGATTGTAGGGGCAGAAACGGAGAAAGGCGCCCACAAAACGCCACGCGACAAAAATGATCCGTTTGAATCAACTCGCGTGTATTTGCTCGCTCGAGCGTCTTTGTGACCGTTGTCACATACGCGACGCGTATGTGCGCATACGGCGAGGATCGAGGGCGCGGAGTGACGGCGTTCGAGCCGTCCCGGGTGCGGGTCCTACTTGATGTAGTAGCCCGAGACGCGCCAGCTTCCGTCCTTCTCCTTCATGGGCGTCACGGTCTCGGTCGCCGTGCGGCCGCCCTCGAAGCTCGCGGCGTACTGGATCACTACGTATTCGCCGGCCGGCGCTCCCGGGACTTCGGTCATGAACTTCGCGCCCAGGAGCTTGCGCGAAACGAGCGGACCGAACGGACCGCGCGCCGCTCGTACCGCGCTCTCCCACTGCGGCCTGGCAACGGCCGACCGAAACGCCGCTGCCGCCGCGTCCCAGCTCTCGCCGTACTTGCCAGCGTCCACGAGGGCGAGCCAGGAGAGCGCCGCCGACTCGGCCGCCTTCTCCGCCGCCGCGTCCTTCGCGCAGGCGGCTGCCGAGCCCGCGAGCCACACCGCCAACACCAGGAGCGCCGCCGGCTTTCTCATCGCTTTCACTCCCACAGCGAGAATGCGTATCCGAGCGACGCATACGCGGTTTCGGAAATCGCCGTCTGCTCGGCGTCGCGGTTCTTGTCCATCTCCTTGAGGTGGCCCACCATCCGGTACTTCGCCCCCTCGACGAATGCCTTCGCCACGCGCACCTCGTCGGCGGCCCCGGCCGAGCCGCGCCTGGCGATCGCGGCGGTCGCCCGCGAGAGCACCGCGAGGCTCGCGTACAGGTCGATCGCCACGTTGGCCAGGCGCTCCTGGTGGTATTCCTTCTGGATCACGTCCTTGCCGTACTTGCGCAGCAGCGTCTCCACGGCGCCGCGCGCGGCCCGCGAGTACCTGCGCCACGATCTCGCCCTGGGACGCGAGTTCCGGCGCGATCTTCGCCATCCGTCCGGGAGAGACGGCCCCGCGAATCCGGCGGGCGGCGTAGTCCGACAGGATCCCGACCGACGACAGCGGCGCTTTGAGCGCGCGGCCAATCTCCTTGAGGTCCTCGCCCACGTCCCGCATCCCCGACAGCGACACCAGGACGCGCAGGATTTCGTTCGTCCCCTCGAAGATCATGTTGATGCGCGAGTCGCGCAGCGCCTTCTCGTAGGGGTAGTCCTCCATGAAGCCGTTGCCGCCCGCGATCTGCAGCGCATCGTTGATGTTCGACCAGACGGCCTCGGTGCCGAAGATCTTGCAGCAGGCGCCCTCGAGCGAATAATCCTCGAGGCCGCGGTCGATGAGGCCCGCCGTCAGGTACACCATGGACTCGAGCGCGTAGGTGGACACGACCATCCGCGAGAACTTCGCGCGGATCATCTCGAACTCGGCGATCTTCGTCTGGAACTGCTTGCGCTGGGTGGCATGACGCGCCGCCTCGGCCAGCATCACCTTGGACCCGCCGATGCAGCCCGCGCCGAGCGACGTGCGCCCGGTGTTCAGGATCTCGACGGCGATCTTGAACCCCTGGCCCCGTTCGCCGAGCACGTTGAAGGCGGGCACGCGGACGTTCTCGAGCTCGATCGGCACGGTCGAGGACCCCTTCAGCCCGAGCTTTCGCTCCTCCTTGCCCGGCGTCACGCCGCCCAGGTCCTTCGTCACCACGAAGGCCGTGACGCGCCGGTGCTCGTCCTTCACGTCCAGCTTGACGTCCTTGGCGAAGACCGTGAAGAACTCGGCGAATCCGCCGTTGGAGATCCAGTGCTTCGTGCCGTTCAGGACGAACTCGTTCGTCTTCTCGTCGAAGACCGCGGTGGTCCGGATCGACGCGGCGTCCGAGCCGGCCTCCGGTTCCGTGAGGGCGAAGGCGGCGATCATCTCCCCCGCTGCCAGGCGCGGCAGCCACTTCTTCTTCTGCTCCTCGGTGCCGTGGAGGATCAGGCCCTTCAAGCCGATCGACTGGTGGCCCCCGATGAGAATCCCGAGCGAGGCGTCCGTGCGGCCGATCTCCTCGGTCGCGCGGCAATAGGCCGAGGCCGAGAAGCCGTAGCCCCCGTACGCTTCCGGGATCGACATCCCGAAAATGCCGAGCTCCGCGAGGCCCCGGATGACCTCGGGCGGTATCCGGTGCTCGCGGTCGATTCTGGCCGAATCCACGTGGTCCTTCGCGAAGGCGCGAAAGGACTCGAGAAAGGCCGCGACCGTCTCGCGCTCGGAGGCGTCGATCTCGGGATACGGGAAAACGGTGTCCTCCGGAATCTCGCCGGCGAAGAGCGACTTGACGACGGGCGCGATGCGGACCTCCGGCGGGGCCTCGGCGATGGAACGGTCGGTCATGGCGCAATCTCCTTCGTGAACGTGTTGGCGGGCCCCGCGCCGCGAGACTCCGGGTAGAACCCCCGGCGCTCGTTGGCGAGCCGCTGGATGAGGTCGGCCGGCGCAAAGCGCGGGCCGAGCCGCTCGGCGAGATCGTCGAGGCGCGAAAAGACGCGGCCGAGCCCGATCGAATCGGCGTGGCGCAGCAGGCCGCCCCGGAAGGGCGGGAATCCCGTGCCGAAAATCATGGCGAGATCGAGCCGCGCGGGGTCGGCCACGATCTCGTCCTCGAGGCAGAAGGCGGCCTCGTTGATCATCGGCAGGACGAGCCGCGCCTCCATGACCTCCGCGGGCAGGGGCGAGGCGTCCCGGCGCTCGACGCGCAGCGCCGCGTAGGCCTCGCGGGCCGGCGCGCCGCGCTTGCCGTCCTCGTAGTCGTAGAAGCCCTTCCCGTTCTTGCGGCCGAGGCGCCCGCTCGCAGCCAGGGCTTCCTCGCCGCCCATCTTCAGCCGCTCCGGGAAGGCGGCCTGCAGGACCTCGCCCCCCTTGGCCGCCACGTCGAGCCCCACGTCGTCGAGCAGCGCGAGCGGACCCACGGGCATGCCGAAACGCGTCATGGCCGCGTCCACGTCCTCGATGCGGCAGCCCTCCTGGACCAGCCGCACGGCCTCGGAGAGGTAGGGCGCCAGGATGCGGTTGACCAGGAACCCCGGCGCGTCGCGCACGACGACGGGCGTCTTGCCGAGCGTTTTCGCGAGCGCGAAGACCGTCGCCACCGCCGAGTCTCCTGTGCGCTCGCCGCGGATCACCTCCACGAGGGGCATGCGGTGCACCGGGTTGAAGAAGTGCATGCCGACGACCCGGCCCGGCTCGATCGCCCCCGCCGCGATCTCGGTGATCGGCAGCGTCGAGGTGTTCGAGGCGAATATGCAGCTCTTCGGCACCGCCTCCTCCCACTCCTTGAGGACGGCGCGCTTGACGGCGAGCTTCTCGACGACGGCTTCGATCGTGACCTCGCACCGGCCGAACCCGGAGTAGTCGAGCGTTCCCGAGAGAAGATCCATCTTGCGGCCCATCTCGTGCGGCGTCAGGCGCCGCTTGCGGACGGCCTCCTTCCAGATCGCCGCCGCGGCCGCGTACCCGTGTCCGAGAGCCGCCGCCTGGATGTCCTTCATCCGCGCCGGCAGCCCCTTGTCCGCCGCGAGCTGGGCGATGCCGCCTCCCATCACGCCGGCCCCGAGCACGCCGACCCGCGTCACGGCGCCCGGCTGCACGGCCGAGTCGGCCACCCCCGTCTCCTTCTTGACGTCGTCCGTCAGGAAGAAGATGTCGAGCAGGTTGCGCTGGACGTCGCCGCCGAAGACGAGGCCGATGTGGCGCGCCTCGATGGCCAGGCCGTCGGCCACCGGTCGGCCGAAGCTCTCCTCGATGACCTCGAGGGCCTCGAGCGGCGCCGGATAGTTCCCGCGCGTCTCCTTCATCACGCTCTCGCGGGCCCGGGCGAAGACGAGCCGGCGGCCGACGGGCGTGCCCTCGAGCGCCCGCTCGCCGATCGACGCCTTGTGGCGCCGCGCGCGCGGCTTTCCGCCGCCGAGCTTCGACCGCGCGAAGCGCAGCGCCCAGTCTTCCAGGATGGCCGCGGGCACCGCCTCGTCCACGAGCCCGATCCGGCGGGCCCGGCGCGCGTCGAGAGACTTGCCCGTCAGGATCAGGTCGAGCGCCGCCGCGAGGCCCACGACCCGCGGCAGGCGCGTGCAGCCTCCCCAGGCCGGGAAGATCCCGAGGCGGACCTCGGGCAGACCGATCTGCGCCTTCTTCGAGTCCGACATGAGCCGGTAGTCGCACGCCAGCGCGAGCTCGGTCCCGCCGCCGAGGCAGGCGCCGTTGATCACGGCGATCGTCGGATACGGGAGGTTGGCGAGCTGCTCGAAGAGCGACTGCACGCGCTCGACGAACGTCCGCACGTCCTCGGGCCGGACGGTCGTGAATTCCCGCACGTCGGCGCCGGCGATGAAGACGTCGGGCTTGCCGCTCCGGATCAGCAGCGCCCGGATCCGCGCTTCGCGCGTCAGGCGCACGAGGACGTCGCCGAGCTCCGCGACGACGCCGGAGGAGAACTTGTTGACCTTCTCCCCCGGCAGGTCGAACGTGAGGATCGCGAGGCCGTCGTCCCCGACCTTGAGGTCGAACGCGCTCACAGCAGCTCCACCACGACGGCGCCGCCCTGGCCCCCGCCGATGCACATGGTCGCCAGCCCGAACTGCGTTCCGCGGCGGCGCATCTCCTTCAGGAGCGTGGTCACCATCCGGTTGGCCGACGAGCCCACGGGGTGGCCGAGCGCGATCGCGCCGCCGTTGACGTTGGTGCGCTCCCAGTCCATCTCTCCGATCGGCCCGCCGGTGCCGTAGCGCGCGTGCCATGCGGCGGAGGGAAAGACCCGAGCGCACGCCAGCACCTGCGCGGCGAACGCCTCGTTGATCTCGACGAGGCCGATGTCCTGCCACGACAGTCCCGCGTTCTTGAGCGCCAGGGGCGTGGCCACCGCCGGCCCGAGGCCCATGCGCTCGGGCTCGAGAGCGCAGAAGGCGAAGCCGCGGATCCGGCCGAGCGGCTGGTATCCGCGAGCGCGTGCGGCCCCGGCGCTCATGACGAGGGCCGCCGCTGCCCCGTCCGTGATCTGGGACGAGTTGCCGGCGGTCACCGTGCCGAACCTGCGGTCGAAGTAGGGCTTGAGCTTGGCCAGCGCCTCGAGCGACTGGTTCTCGCGCACGCCGTTGTCCTGCGTCGCGACGCCCTCGTACTTCGGCGGGATCGGGACGGGCACGATCTCCTCGGCGAGCTTCCTGCGGGCGAGCGTCACGCGCTGGTGGGACCTCAGAGCGAAGGCGTCCTGCTCCTCGCGCGAGATGCGGTTCTCCTTGGCCAGGATCTCGGCCGTCTCGCCCATGTTCAGCCCGCAGACGGCGTCGGTCAGCCCCATCTGGAGGCCGATCTCGGGCTTGAAGTGCTTCGGGCGGAACTTGGCGGCGGCCGAGAGCCGCCCGCCGAGGTCGCGCGCCGTGAAGACCTCCGTGAAGCGCTCCTGGCTGTCGTGCGAGTACAGCAGCGGAATCTGCGACATGGACTCGACGCCGGCCGCGACGATCGCCTCGGCATCGCCGGCGGCGATGCGGTAGTACGCGTCCACGATCGACTGGAGGCCCGAGCCGCAGAGGCGGTTGACCGTGAAGGCGGGAACGCGCGCCGGGACGCCCGCGCGCAGCGCCGCCACGCGCGCGAGGTTGACGGCGTCCGGCGGCTGCGCGATGTTGCCGAAGATGACCTGATCGAGTCCTTCCGGGTCGAAGTCGGTCCGCGCCAGCAGCTCCGTGACCACGGTCCGGCCGAGGTCCGCGGCGGAGACGTCCTTCAGCTCGGTGCCGGCCCTCGCGTACGGGGTCCGCACGCCGTCGACGACGACGACCTCACGCGCCATGCGTCCTTTCCGCCGCCGCGTACATCCCTTCGATCAGCGACGAGTAGCGGTTCTCGAGGATCCGCCGCTTCACCTTGAGGGTCGGCGTGATGGATCCGTCCTCGATCGTGAGATCCGCGGGAAGGACGGCGAAGGCCCGGATCTGCTCGTGATGGGGCTTGTCGGCGTTGTAGGCGTCGATCTCGGACTGGTAGAGCTTCCGGACGTCGGGATGCGCGTCGATCGCCCTCCCGTCGAGCACGAGCTTGCCGGCCGCAGCCCACTCCTTGAGGCGGTCGAAGTTCGGGACGATGAGGGCCGCGAGGAACTTCTGGCGGTCCCCGATGACGATCGGCAGGCCGATGAAGGGCGACTTTTTGAGCTCGTTCTCGATCGGCTGGGGCGCGGCCTTCTTGCCGCCCGCCAGGACGATGAGGTCTTTCTTGCGGTCGGTGATCGACAGGAAGCCGTCGTGAAGCTCGCCGATGTCGCCCGTGTGGAACCAGCCGTCGCGGTCGATCGCTTCCGCCGTCGCCTCGGGGCGGTTGAAGTAGCCCTTCATCACGTGCGGTCCCCGCGTCAGGATCTCCCCGTCGCCGGCGATCTTCACCTCGATGCCGCGCAGCGCCCGGCCGACCGTGCCGAGCCGCCAGCGGCCGGGCCCGTTGACGCAGATCACCGGGGAGGTCTCCGTCAGGCCGTAGCCCTCGTAGATCTGGACCCCTGCTCCGATGAAGAACTCGGCGAGGTCGCGCGATAGCGGCGCGCCCCCGGAGACCGCGAAGCGGAAGTTCGCGCCCAGGGCCGCGCGGATCTTCTTGAAGACGAGGGCGTCGGCGATCTTCGCGCGCGCCGCGAGTCCGGCCGGCAGCGCCTCGCCCCGCTCCATGTACGGCACGCGCGCGCGCCCGATGCCGAGCGCCCACCGAAAGAGTTTCTGCTTGATCGGGCTTCCCGCTTCGGCCTTCGCCATGATCTTCGCGTGCACCTTCTCGTAGACCCGCGGCACCGCCCCGAAGCAGTGCGGGTTGACCTCGAGGAAGTTGGCCGCGAGCTTTTCGACCGACTCGGCGTAGGCGATCGAGGCGGTCCGGAAGGCGTAGGCGTAGTCGAGCATCCGCTCGAAGACGTGGGACAGGGGCAGAAACGAGAGGGCCACCGCGTCGGGCGTGAAGGGAATGACCTCGCACCCGGTGACGACGTTGGACACGCAGTTGCCATGCGTCAGCATCGCGCCCTTCGGCTCTCCGGTCGTGCCGGAGGTGTAGATGATCGTGGCGACGTCCGCCGCCGTGACGCGCCCGGCGCGCTGCTCGAAGACGCCCGGGCTCATCTCGAGCGTCGGCCGGCCGCGGTCCACGAGACCGTGAAAGGTCGTGTAGCCCGGATGCCCGGGCGGGTTTCCATCGATCAGGACTACGTGGTCGAGCGCGGGGCACTGCGCCCGGATGGTCAGGATCTTGCCGAGCTGCTCGAGCGTCGAGACGAAGATCGCCTTCGCGCCGCAGTCGTTCAGGAGCGGCGCGATCTGGCTGCCGGGCAGCGTCGGGTAGATCGGCACCGACCACGCCCCCGCGCACAGGATCGCGTAGTCGGCCATCGCCCACTCGGGCCGGTTCTCCGAGAGAATCGCGACGCGGTCGCCGGGCTGGATGCCGAGCCCGTTGAGCCCGAGGGAGAGGGCTCGGACCGTGAAACCGAAATCCGCCGCCGAGATCGGCTTCCAGGCGCCCCCGACTTTGGAGATCAGGAGGTTCGATTTCCCGCTCGAGGCGGCGGCGACGAAGATGTCGCAGAGCGTGCGGGGTTCGGCCATCGTCCCTCCCGTCGCGGCCGATTGTGTCGTGCCCTCCCGGGCCGGTCAAGGTTCGTCGGCGTCAGGAGCCGCGGGCACTTGCGTTAGGCTCTTCGGCGATGGCGATCGCGCTGCTCGCGGGCACGGTGCTGGCCCTCGCCGGCTTCCTCCTGACGTCCGTCCAGGGCTTCGCGCTGGCCACGCACCTGGCCGCGGCCAGCCCGGCCGCGCGCCTCCTGGTGACCCGCCACGTCGCCTACGCGATTCCGGCCGTGCTCCTGTCGCTCTTCTCCCAGTCCATGGTGATCTTCTTCTTCATCGGAACCGGACGGCTCGTCAAGGACGAGATCGCGGGCTATCCCGAGGCCGACCGCCGCACGGTGCTCGACGCCCTGCGCGGGTTCAAGCGAGCCACGTCCCCCCCGGCGACCTTTGCCCTGCTCTCGGCCATCGCCGTCTTCGTGCTCGGCGGGGCCGTCCACACGAAGGCGCTGCCGTCCTGGGTCCACCTCGCCGCGTCCCTGACCGCGGTCGGCGTGCACTTCTGGGCCCTGACGGCCGAGTGGAGCGCCTTCCTCGAGAACGGGAAACTGATGGCCGATCCCGCGGCCTACGCGCGCCTCGCCCGGCCCGCCGCGCCGCGCGGGACGCCCTGAGGATGACTCCCCTCTCGGGCAAGGTCGCGCTCGTCACCGGCGCCGGCGTGCGCGTGGGCCGCGCGATCGCCCTCGAGCTCGCGCGGGCCGGCGCCGACGTGGCGGTTCACCACCGCGAGTCGGCCGGTCCGGCCGAGGACGTGGCGGCCGCCGTCCGCGCCGGCGGAGGACGCGCCGCCGTCCTGAGCGCCGACCTCGCCGTCGCCGGCGAATGCCGCGGCCTCGTCGCGGCCGCGATCCGCGAGCTCGGGACCCTGGACCTGCTCGTCCACTCCGCCGCCAATTTCCATCGCGCCTCCCTCGAGGAAACGGACGAGGCCCTCTGGGCCTCTTCGATGGACGTCAACGCGCGCGCCGCCTTCCTCATGGCCCGCGAGGCCGCGCCCACGCTGAGGCGCCGCGGCGGGCGCGTCGTTCTCATCTCGGACTTTCTCGCCACGCGACCCGCGAAGAATTATCTCGCGCACTCCGTCTCCAAGGCGGCCGTCGAGGGTCTCGTCCGCGCGCTCGCCATCGAGCTCGCTCCCGAAGTCTCCGTCAACGGTGTGTCCCCGGGCACAGTGCTTGTGCCCGAGCGCACAAGTTCCGAACAGGCGGCGCGGTGGGCGAGGCAATCGCCGTTGATGAGAAACGGCGATCCGTCCGACGTCGCCGCGGCCGTTCTCTTCCTTTGCGCCGGGCCGAGCTACGTGACGGGCCAGGTTCTTCGCGTGGACGGCGGAAAGTCACTCGTCGAGCCTGCCTGAGGGCGTACAATAAGCCCACGTTCGGCAAACACAATTCATAGGAGGCCTCGCGATGAAGGCGACGCGACTCTGTCGTTTCGCTCTGGCGGCAGCCCTTGCAATCGCTCCCGCGGGAGCAGCAGTGGCAGGTCCGCAGAGCACCCGGATTCCCGTCTCGATCGGATATGGCTCGCCGGCGGCTCCCTCCGGACCCGCCTCTCCCCTGGCCGTTCTCTACGACCAGACCGACAGCGGCAGCGGAGCGGGGATCGTCTCGCAGGATTTCGAGACCGCACTTCGACGGCTACGACGCGGAAGGCGCCGACGACTTCGTCGTGCCGTCGGGCTCGAGCTGGTCGATCGAGTCGGTCACGATCCCGGGTGTGTACTTCAACGGGCCCGGCCCCGCGGCCGCGGTGAACCTCAACTTCTACAAGGACAACGCGGGGGTTCCCGGTCCCTCCGTGTGCGCCTATCCGCTGCAGGCTCCGGCGGACTCGGCCGGAACGTTCACGTTCACGCTGGCGAGTCCCTGCGTCCTGGGCCCCGGCACGTACTGGATCGACGCGCAGGTCCGCATGGACTTGTCCTTCGGCGAATGGGGCTGGAGCACCCGAACCGTCCAGAGCAACGGGGCCGCCGTCTGGCGCAACCCCGGCAACGGCTTCGGGTCGGGCTGCACCGCGTTCGGGCCGATGCAAGCGTGCATCGCCGCCACCGGCGGCAGCAGCGGCGGCCCCGACTTCCTGTTCTCGCTCTCGGGCACGCTTCTCTTCGGCGTGGTGCCTGATCCCCCGGCCGAGTGCTCCTCCAGGGTCGACGTCTTCACGAACAACACGCCGACCCCGATCGCCGACGTCGCGGTCACCACGTCCACGATCAACGTCAGCGGGGCGGGCGGCTACATCTGGGACGTCAACCTGTTGACCCACATCGTGCACACGTTCAGCGCCGATCTCGACATCACCATCACCTCGCCGGCCGGCACGGTCGTCACGTTGACGACGGACAACGGCGGCAGCAACGACAACGTTTTCGACGGCACGGTCTGGGACGACCAGGCCGATCCGGGCAGCCAGGTCCCGTACGCCGGCAACCCGAACATCGCGACCGATCACATCTACACGAACCTCGTGACCGCCACGCCTCTCGTTCCGGAAGAGGCCCTCGGCGCCTTCATCGGGGAGGACCCGAACGGCACGTGGACGCTGACGGTCAGCGACGATCTCGCGGGAGACACCGGCACGATCAACAGCTGGTCGCTCTCGATCGCGACGCTTCCGGGCGGACCCGTACATACTCGCCTCATCGGCGATGTCGAACTCGACACCGACGCCGCTCGCCGACAACGCCGTGACCACATCAACCATTGGCTATCCGGCAGGCGCCGGCTCGCGCATCTGCAAGCTCACCCTCGACACGGCGATCAGCCACACCTTCGCGGCCGACATCGACATGACGCTGACGTCCCCGAAGGGCACCGTCGTCACGCTCACGACCGACAACGGCGGCGGCCAACGACGACGTCTTCAACGGCACCGACCTGGGACGACGACGCCGATCCCGGCAGCCAGGTTCCCTACGGCGGCAACCCGAACATCGCCTCCGACCACATCTACACGAACCTTACCCTGGCAAGCCCACTCGTCCCCGAAGAAGCCATGGCCGCCTTCAACGGTGAGGATCCGGCCGGAACCTGGACCCTCACGATCTCGGATGATGCGGTGGGTGACACGGGCACACTCAACAGCTGGACGCTCCACGTCCTTACCTGCTCCTGCGCCCTGAGCCTGCCGTCGACGCCGATGCGCGTGGACGAGCATTCGGCAGGCGGCACGGTGTCGGACGGCAACGGCGTCTTCGAGACGGGAGAAACGGTCCAGGTAGAGCCCTCCTGGGCCAACCCCGGAGCCACGCCCTATTACATGATCAATTCGGCAAGCAACTTTACGGGACCAGCGGGGCCGGCTTACAACTTCCTGGACACGGGGCGGCCTACGGCACGCTCGCGCCCTACTCGTCCAACAACTGCTACGACGCGACCGGAGACTGCTTCCTCATGCAGATCACCGGCGCGCGTCCGACGCCGCACTGGGACGCCACGTTCGACGAGTCCACCATACCCGTTGCCCGTCCCGACGGGGGCATTACCCCGTACTTCAAGACCTGGTCGCTCCACGTCGGCGAGAGTTTCCCCGACGTCCCGAGGAGCAACACGTTCTACCGATTCATCGAGACCGTCTTCCACAAGGGCGTCACCGCGGGCTGCGCGGGCGGCAACTACTGCCCGGCCACCAACGTGACGCGCGCGCAGATGGCGGTCTTCCTGCTGAAGGCGAAGCTCGGCTCGACCTATACCCCGCCGGCCTGCACCGGGCTCGTGTTCGCCGACGTGCCCTGCACCGGCGGGCCGTTCGACCCCTGGATCGAGGACCTCTTCGGACGCGGCATCACTGGCGGGTGCGGCATCCCGGGGAACTACTGCCCCGGCAACCCGGTGACCCGCGCCCAGATGGCGGTCTTCCTGTTGAAGACGGACTTCACGTCGTCCTACGTACCGCCCGCCTGCACCGGAACGGTCTTCGGCGACGTGCCCTGCACCGGCGGCATCTTCGACCCCTGGATCGAAGATCTCTACGCGCGCGGCATCACGGCCGGTTGCGCCGGCGGCAACTATTGCCCCGGCAATCCCAACACGCGCGGTCAGATGGCCGTCTTCCTGACGAAGACCTTCGGTCTGCTCCTCTACGGTCCCTAGTTCCCCTTTCGGACGGATTCTTTCGAGGCCCCGGGAAACCGGGGCCTCTTCATTTTCCGGCGCGGGAGAACTCGGCGTGCTCGGCGCGCAGCCGCGAAGCGAAACCGAGCATCAGCTCCCGACGGGCGCCGGCAAGAGCCCGGCCCCTTTCCGTGAGGAGGCCGGGAGCGGCCGCCGACTCGATCGCATCGGCCATCTCGAGAATGCTCAGGCGCTCGCGGTACGCGTCGGCCAGGCCGCGCGCGATCCCGTAGGCGCCCATCGCCTCGATCCGAACGGCATCGTGAACGATCTCCTCCTCGACCCCGGAAGGAGCGGTCTCGAACCGGGAAAGTCCCCGGAAGAGCCGCTGGACGGTCCGGGGCGGCACCCCGAGAGAGCCGAGGAATATCTCCGTGCGGCTGCGGTGGCCCATGCGGGAGACCCAGCGCTCCTGGCCCGAGAACACGGCGAGGAGGAACACGAGGTCCCGGTCGGCCTCCGGGACGCCTGCCGCGATCGCTTCGGCCGCGGAAACCATCCGCTCGACGTCGCCGTAATTGGTGACGCCGTCGAGCCCGACGGCCAGCGGCCGCACGTACTCCTCGATCTTTAGCCGCGTCGGGCCATCCACTGCGAAGGGATACTAATCGCATGATCATCCGCAAGAACCCGAACATCCGGTTCCCGAACCCGGACCCGACGCGGGTCCCGCCCGGCCAGTTCGTCACGCAACAGTGGCCCGTCCTCCACTTCGGCGGGATCCCGAAGGTGGATCTCGCAACCTGGAAGTTCTCGATCTGGGGCGAGGTCGAGAATCCCGTGTCCTGGACCTGGGAGGAATTCCAGAAGCTGCCGCGCGCGACCCGCAGGAACGACGTCCACTGCGTGACGCACTGGACACGCCTCGACAACGAGTGGGAGGGAGTTCCGGTTCGCGACGTCCTCGCGCTTGCCCGGCCCACGCCGGCCGCGCGCTACGTCGTCGAGCACGCCGTTGGCGGATGGACGACCAACGTTCCGCTTTCCGACTTCGACCGGGAGGAGAATCTGCTCGCGACCCACCACTCGGGAAAGCCGCTCACGGCCGAGCACGGCGCGCCCATGCGGGTCGTGATTCCCCACCTCTACTTCTGGAAGGGCGCGAAGTGGGCGAGCGGCCTCGAGCTCGTGCGCGAGGACCGGGCGGGTTTCTGGGAGGAGAACGGGTACCACATGCGCGGCGACCCGTGGAAGGAAGAGCGCTTCTCCGGCGACTGAACGGACGGGGCGCGGAGGGCGGCGTCCCGGGCGAGCCGGGCGCGCCGCCCTTCCGGGCCCCGGGCGGACTACTTCGCGGCCGCGGGAACGAGCTCCTGCGCGCGCTTCTTCATTTCTTCGGGCGACACGTCCTCGATGTGGGTGGCGACGTACCACTGGTGGCCGAACGGATCCTCGATTCCGCCGGTCCTGTCCCCGTAGAACTGGTCCGCGACGGGCCTCTTCACTTTCGCTCCGGCACGCACGGCCCGATCGACGGTCTTGTCCACCTCCTCGACGTAGAGCACGAGCGAGATCGGCGAGCCCCCCACCGACTTCGGCGAGCGGGCATTCATGTCGGGATTCTCGTCGGCGAGCATCACGTGCGCGCCGCCGATGGTCAGCTCCGCGTGACCGATGCGGCCGTCCGGGCCCGGCATCCGCATCACCTCCTTGGCGCCGAAGACCTTCTTGTAGAAGTCGATCGCCGCGGCGGCCCCATCCACGATCAAGTAAGGGGTGACGGCGGTGTAGCCTTCGGGAATCGGTTTCACTTTTCCTGCCATGGGTTGCTCCTTTCCCGGGGTCAAACGAGAACCTCGGACCTTCCTCTTATCAAATCGAGGAGAAGGAATGGAACCCCGGCAAGTAAGGTTTTTGCGAATATCGGGCCGCGTCGGCGGAGCTGTGTCCGGCCGGCGGCCTAGTCCTCGGGCGCGGCCGCCCCGGGCGTCCCGCGCAGGGCGCGCCGCCGCTCCTGGAGCTTCTGGCGGATCTCGGCGCGCATCTGCTGCGCCTTCTCGCGCTGCTCGGGCGTGAGCACCTCCTTCATGTCGAGCTCCATGAGGGAGATCTCGGTCTGGAGCTTCGCGCGCGCCTGCTCGCGCGCCGCGATGGTCGACTCGACGAGGGCGCGGTCCACCTTCTCGGCTCCCATCGCCTGCTCGTAAGCAAACTGCTTCTTCTCGAAGTCCGCCTTCAGGTCGATGAGCTTCGGGCGGCTCTTCGCGAAGATCTTCTCGAGGTCGGCGGTCTGCGCCGGCGTGAGCTGCAGCTCCTTCGCGATGCGCGGGCGCTTCCACCACTTCCCCTCGGCGAGAGACTGCTGTCCGAAGAGCGTCGCCGCGACGAACAGGAGGCCGGCGAGGGAGATGGCGATCCGCCTCACAGGCTCTCCTCCGGCGCCGCGTCGGCGTCGTCGCCGCCGGAGGCGAGAAAGGAAGACTCCCGCAGCAGCTCGTCGTCGGCGCGGTCGGCCGCCGAGAGCTCGCCTTCCGCCGCGGGCGTGGGCGCGGCGGCGACGCTCGGGGCCGCGCGGCGCGGCGGCATCGCCAGGACCAGCACGGCCACCGCCGCCGCGATTCCCAGCGCCCAACGAAGGGGATGGGGCCGGCGGCCCGGGCGCCCGGCGCGCCGGACCGCGGCCATGGTGGCGTCCTCGGCGGCGCGCCACTCGGCGGGAGTCCGGCGATTGATCTCCTCCACGTCCTCCTCGGCGAGCGCCGCGACGGACGCCTTCCATTCCTGGAGCGCGCGGCTGCATTCCTGGCAGGCCGCCAGGTGCGCCGGGATCGCCTCGGGCTCCCCGGTCGCCGGAACGGCGAGGCCGAAGAGCTCGGCGTCGGTGAGATGTCGGTCCGATTTCTTGTCGTCCATGCCCGCCCCTATGTCTGAAAGTCCGCCAGTCGTTCCCGAATCTTCTGCGCCGCCCGGAAGAGATGCGACTTCACGGTCCCGGCGTCCAGGCCCGTGGCCGCGGCAATGTCGGGAATCGACATCTCCTCGAAGTGTTTCATGGCGAAGACCGAGCGCTGCCGCGGCGAAAGCGCCTTCAACGCCCGGCCCAGTCGCTCGCGGATCTCGCGCCCGGCCGCGCGACGCTCGGGGGAAGGGTCGTGCGCCGGAGTCGTGTCGGCCGGCCCCTCGCCGTCCTCCTCCTCGGTCCGGGGCCCCTGGTGAAAGAACAGGACGACGCGCCGGCGCTTCAACCGGTCCTTGCACCAGTTGATGCAGATCCGCGTCAGCCACGTCTCGAAGGTCGAGCCCTCCCGGAAGTCGCCGAGGCTCTGGTAGGCGCGCAGGAAGCTTTCCTGCGCGGCGCAGTCGGCCTCGCCGGCGTCGCGCAGAAAGCGGTAGGCGATCCGCGTCATCTTCTTCTGGTAGGCGTGCACGAAGTGCTCGAACAGCTCGACCTTGCCGGCGCGGATCTCCTGGATCAGCCGGGTCTCGTCCACGGCGGGCGGCGTCTCGCGCGGAATCATCGCAAGGGCGGACACATGGGTTAGACGAGCCGGCGCCGCAAGAGATTACGCGCGCAACGTCTTGCGCCCGAATACGTTGGCCGCGGCGCGGCTCGCGAATCGACGCCTGCTCGTACCGTCCTGCGCGTGGCGGTCGCCCTCCTCCCGAGAGGGTAACATCCGGCCATGGCCTCCGAACGCGTGATCCTGGTGACGGGCTGCTCCTCGGGCATCGGCCGGGCGACCGCCCTCGAGGCCGCCCGGCGCGGCCACCGGGTCTTCGCGACGGCCCGCAACCGCGCCGACCTGGCCGAGCTCGGACGGCGCGAGAACCTCGCCTCCCTCCCGCTCGACGTGACCGACCCGGCTTCGATCCGCGCGGCCGTCGACGCCGTGCTCGCCGCCGCCGGCCGGATCGACGTCCTGGTCAACAACGCCGGTTACGGCCAGTACGGCGCCGTCGAGGAAGTCACGCTCGATCAGTGGCGCGCCCAGTTCGACGTCAACTTCTTCGGGACCATCGCCGCCACCCAGGCCGTGCTCCCGGCGATGCGAGAGGCCGGCGGCGGGACGATCGTCAACGTCTCCTCGGTCGCCGGAAAGGTGGCCATTCCCTTCGCCGCCCCGTATTGCGCGAGCAAGCACGCCATGGAGGCGGTCTCCGACGCGCTGCGCGTGGAGCTCGCGCCCTTCGGCATCCGGACCGTCCTCGTGGAGCCGGGCCCGATCGAGACGCGGTTCGGCGACCGGGCCCGCTCCGGCGTCGCCTCCCTGCTCTCGCGGCCCGGCCCCTACCGGGAGGTGTACGCCCTCGCCGAGCGGGCCATGGACGGAGAGTTCCAGAAGGGCAAGCTTCCGGCCGAGGCGGTCGCCCGCGTGGTCCTCGACGCCGTCGAAAGCCCGCGGCCCCGCGCCCGCTACCCCGTGGGCCGCGTGGCCCGGACGCTGATTCCGCTGCGGCGGGCGCTGCCGGATCGCTGGCTCGACCTCCTCATGCGCCGGTCCCTCGGGATGACGGGACGGTAGGCCCGGTGTAGGATTGAGGCTTGGCGGAAAAGCAAGCAATGGCACGGCCGGTGGAGGTCCTCGACAAGATCGCCAAGAGCGACGAGGCCGTCTTTGCGTTCGACGGCAACGACCTCGTGATCCTGTGGAACAAGGCCTGCGAGCGGATGCTCGGCCGGCCTGCCTACCAGGTGCTCGGCCACCACTGCTACGACGTGATGTGCGGCCGGGACGTCTACGGCAACCGGTATTGCTGCCGGTCCTGCCCGGCGATCTCGCAGGCCCGAAACCACCCGGCCGAGGAACTCAACAACTTCCTGCTCGACGTCCAGCTGCCCGGCGGGGAGACCCGCCGCGTCTCGGTCAAGACGTTCGCCCTCTCCTCGGAGCACCCGTCGCTCTCGCCCCTGGTGCACGTGCTCCGCGAGCAGGATGCGCCGGCCTCCGAGCTGGAAATCGAGCTCGCCGAAGCCGTCGCCTCCTCTCCGGTCGCTCGCCCCTCGTCACGGAAGGGAGACCGGGACGCGGCGCCGCTGACGACCCGCGAGCGTGAAATCCTGCGGCGGATGGCCGAAGGCCTCACGACCGCCCGGATCGCGGAGGCCCTGTCGATTTCCCCGGTGACGGTCCGCAACCACATCGCCCGGATCCTCTCCAAGCTCGACGTTCATACCAAGCTCGCGGCCGTCGCCTTCGCGTACCGCCACGGGCTGGTCGGCCCGGATACGCGCGAGCTGCCGACGATGCGGAGCGAGCACGCGCCCCACGATCACGGGCGCGAGCACGAGGAAAGCAGAAGCCCGGCGCGAAGCGCCCGGCCGGGCGCCGCTCCTCGTAGTCCTAGCCCTTTCCGCGAACCGTCAGGACCGGGCAGTGCGCCGTGGCGACCACGCGGGCCGCGACGCTGCCGACGAAAAATCTCGCGACTCCGGTCCGCCCGTGCGTCCCGAGCACGATGAGATCCGCCCGGTGCGCGCGAGCGGCGCGCACGATCGCCTCGTGAGCGGTGCCCTTCAACAGGAGAGCGCGTCCGCGCGCTCCTGCCTTGCGGGCGCGCGCGAGCAGGGTCCCCAGCCGCTTCTGCGCGTCGCTGCGGATTGCCCGTTCCATCTCTTCGTACATCCGGGGCAGCACGTAGCCGTCCGGCGACATCGGGCCGACGGCGGGCGCCACGTGGGCGATCCAGAGTGCGGCCTCGTTGCCGAGGGCCATGTCGAGCGCACGGACGAACGCCGCACGCGACGCGGGCGAAAAGTCCGTCGCGACCAGGATGTTGCGGATGGCTTTCATGTGTACCTCCCCTTCTTCTTCCGGCCACAGAGTGACGCCGAACGGAATGCCCGTCGCTGATTCGTCTGAATCAGACGGAGCGATCGCGTCCGGGATCGGCGCCCCGCCTTCAGGCTTGCTTCACGGGAGGTTGATGGGTTTGAATCACGGTTTGCGGGCGTAACCTCGAAGAGGAGACCATGCCCGACATGCGACTGCTGACGCCGGCTCCTCCATCTGCCGCCGCGGCGCGCCTCTGGAGCATCATCCTGGCCGGAGGCGAGGGAAGCCGGCTGCGCCCCCTCGTCGAGCGCATCCATACCGACGGACGGCCGAAGCAGTTCGCCGTGCTGACCGGGTCGAAGTCGCTTCTGGGCCAGACGCTCGACCGGACCGCTCTCGCCGTCCCCGCCGCGCGCACCGTCGTCGTCGCCACCCGCGCGCACGCGAAGTTCTTCCCGAGGGAGCTCGCGGGCCCCGGCGCGCCGTCGCTGATCGTGCAGCCGAGGGACCGCGGGACGGCCGCCGGCATCCTGCTTCCCGCGCACTGGATCTCCTGGCGCGATCCGGACGCGATCGTCGCGGTCTTCCCGTGCGACCATTTCATCGGAGACGACGCGGCCTTCATGGCCCAGGTCGCCCGGATGCGGGACGCGGTCGCGCGCCATCCGACGCGGATTCTTCTTCTCGGCGCGACGCCCGACTCGGCGGAGACCGGCTACGGCTGGATCGAGCCCGGGATGGAGCTCGAGAAATCTCCGGCGGGAGTCCTCCTCACGGTGCTGCGTTTCCGTGAGAAGCCCTCGCCGGAGGCGGCCCGCGCCTGCATGCAGCGCGGCGGCCTCTGGAACACCTTCGTCATGGTCGCCCGGGTGTCCACGTTCGTCGAAGCCGGCCGCGCCGCCCTGCCCGGCCTGTACGAACGCCTCGAGCGCGTCCGCCCGTTCACGGCCTCGCCGGCCGAAGCCGCGGCGATCGAGCGCGCCTATGCGCTCTGCCCCGATGCAAACTTCTCGACGTCGGTCCTCTCGGCGGCGCCGGAGAGGCTGGCCGTCTCGCCGCTGCCGCCGATGGCGTGGAGCGACTGGGGCACTCCGGAGCGGGTGATCCAGACGCTGCGCGGCGAAGGCATCGTCCCGGACTGGTTGAGAGAGCTCGCCACCACGGCGTGACGGCCGGCCCGCGCAGCGCCCCGGGCTCTATCCCGCGACGAGAGCCGGCAGGAGCGCTTCGACGTCCTCGCGCCGGCAGAGCCGGGTCCCCGGGTGCATCACGGAGGCCGCCGCCGCGGCCACGCCGTATCGCACCGCCTCGGCGAGGCCTTCCCCCCTCGTCATCGCGTGAACGATCCCGGCGAGCAGGCTGTCGCCCGCGCCCACGCCGCTCGAGACGGGAACCTCCGGGGCGCGGACGTGCTGGGATTCCGCGGCCGTCACCCAGAGGGCGCCCTCCGCTCCGAGCGACAGCACCAGGATTTCGCAGGCGCCGCGGGAGATGTAGCCGCGGGCGAGCGCGACGAGCCCGTCCTCGCCGCCGCCGGCGACGCCGGCCAGGTGCTCGAACTCCCGCAGGCTCGGCTTCCAGAGGTACACGCCCTCCTCCAGGGCGAGGCGCAGCGGCTCCCCGGAGGAGTCGAGGAGAAGCCGGGAGCTCGACTCGCGGACCATTCGCGCGACCCGGGCGTAAAAGCCCGGGTCGACGCCGGGAGGGAGGCTTCCGGAAGCCACGACGTAGGCCGGACGGGGATGGACCCCGCGCAGGAGCGCGAGGCACCGCTCGGCCTCTTCCTCGGAGAGCTCCGGACCGGGCATGCAGAAGCGGTACTGGCGCCCGCTCTGGTCTTCTCGAAAGTTCCAGTTCTCCCGGGTCCAGCCCTTGACGGGCACAGGCCAGTGGGTGACGTCCTCCCGGTCGAGCAGTTGCCCCAGCAACTGCCCCGGGGGGCCTCCCGAGGGATAGACGGCCGGCGCGTCGGTGCCCAGCCGGCGCAGGACTCGGGACACGTTGATGCCTCCCCCGCCCGGGTCTTCCTGCGGGGGCCCGCAACGGAGCTTGCGATCGGGCACGACGCGGTCGACCGACGCCGAACTGTCGACGGCAGGGTTCATCGTCAGGGTCACGGCGGTCGGCATGGCGCTTTCGAGGATGACCGGGAGGCCCCCCGGCCCCTCTGGTGCATTTGCATCATTTCCCGAACCGGCGGAACGCGCTACACATCGAACTCGTGGGACGACCCAGAACCTCAAGCGACAGAAAGGTCCTCGTCGCCACCGACGGATCGCGCGGTGGCAGGGCTGCCCTGCGGTTCGCCGCGAAGCTGGCGACGGACTCCCACACGGCCCTGACCGTGATCACCGTCGCCCCCGGCGCCGACGACGGCCAACCCGAGGGGCCTCTGCCCCGCAACCCGGACGGCCTGCTCGGCCGGGCGGCCATCCAGCTGCGGCGCCTCGGCGTCACCGCGGATCTGCGAGTCGTCCAGGCGCGGCCGAGAGAATCGATCCCGGAAGCGATCACGCGGGAATCCGAACGCCTCAAGGCCGACCTCGTGGTCGTCGGCAGCGAGGGCCGCGACACCCTGCGCGAGTGGGTCGTCGGCGGCGTGGCGCTGCGCCTCATCTATCTGGCGACCCGGCCCGTGACGGTCGTTCGTCCCCCGAAGCGCCGTTTCCGCGCATGACTCGCGGTGCCTCCTCTCCCGTGCTCCCGTGACCCGCGAGGAGGCCATCGAGACGCTGCGCTCCCGGCTCGTTGCCCTCGCCGGCGGCGGGTCCTCGATGTGTCGCGTGGCCGCCGAGCGGGGCATCTTCTGCCGGGGATTCCGCCGATGGAACGACCACGACTTCCACCAGAGGTGGAGCGTTGTTCTCGGGGAAAGCAACCACCTGTCCCGGGCCCAGGTAGAGCAGATTGCCGATCTCTGGCAGCTCGCCGAGCAAGCCCGGTACCGCGTCGGGCTCGCCTGCGACGCCTGCACGGGCCGGTCCGGGACCGTCTGCCGCGGCTGGGACGAGTTCTCCAACGAAGCCCTCGCGACGTTCTGCGCGGAACTGCTGGGTCGCCGGGTACGCGTCGAATCCAACGAGGTTGATGCAATTGCATCAGACGGATAAGCTCGCTTTCAGAGATACATAGGGACAGCCAATTTCAAGGGGGACGCAATGAAGTCGATGCGCGGCGGTCTGGTCACAGCGATGGCGGCCGGAGCCCTCGTCATACTGCCGGTGACGAACACCCGGATCGTGACGCGGCCCGGAACCGCCCAGGCGGCGTCGGCCGATCCGAAAGCGCTCTACAAGCCGCAGGCCGCGGAATTCTGGCTGACGGCCGACGAGTTCGGCTACATCCGGCCGGGCCTGCACATCACGGTCAACAGCATCACGATCGGCGACGACCACAAGGCCGTGGTCGACCTCTCGTACACCGACGACCTCGGTCAGCCCCTGGACCGCAACGGCCAGATTACCGCGGGTCCGATCTCGACGAGCTTCATCCTCGCCTGGTGGGACCCCTCCTCACGCAACTACACGGCTTACACCACCCGCGTCCAGACGAGCCCGATCACGAACGCCACGGCCACGCAGGCCGGCACCGACTCGGGCGGGACCTTTACCGACATCGACCTCGGCCACGCGACGTACAAGTTCGGCAAGGCGGTTCCGGCCGGTTACGACGTCACGGCCACGACCACCCTCGGCATCTACGCAACCCGCAACATGGCGGGCATCCAGGACAAGAACTACATCGCTAACGTCGAGCAGGACTTCGTGCCGAACGGCGCCGCGGTCACCCAGGCCTGGGACATGATCGACCAGGGGGCATGCAACACGTGCCACAACCCGCTCTCCGCCCACGGCGGCGCTCGGCAGGACGTGAAGCTGTGCGTGCTCTGTCACTCGCCGCAGACCGTCGACCCCGATACCGGCAACACCGTGGATTTCAAGGTCATGGTCCACAAGATCCACATGGGCGAGAACCTCCCGAGCGTGCAAGCGGGAACGCCCTACCAGATCATCGGTTTCCAGCAGTCCGTCGTCGACTTCTCGACGGTCGCCTTCCCGCAGGACATCCGCAACTGCGCCACGTGCCACGCCGCGCCGGCGACGCAGGCGTCCAACTGGTTCACGTACCCGAGCCGGGCCGCGTGTGCTTCCTGCCATGACGACATCAATTGGACGACCGGCGAGAACCATCCCGCCGGAGCCCAGGCCAACGACAGCGCCTGCGCCAGCTGCCATGTTCCCGTGAACGGCGCCGAGTGGGACGCCTCCGTGATGGGTGCCCACACGGTTCCGTACAAGTCCACGCAGCTCAAGGGCGTTCAGACCCAGATCGTCTCGGTCACCAACACCGCTCCGGGGCAGAACCCCACGGTCCTCTTCACTGTCACCCAGAACGATGGGACACCGATTCCCCCATCCGCCTTCACGACCCCGACTTCCACCGGCACGAGCAGCGGCCTGAACCTCGTCATGTCCGGCCCGACCACTGACTACTCGCTCCCGCCCCAGATCCGCGAGCGCGCCGACGCCGCAACGACGAGCGGAGCGAACCTGAGCTACACGTTCACGCACGCGATCCCCGCGGACGCGACGGGCACCTGGGCGTTCTCGATCGAAGCGCGGCTCACCGTGACGTTGAACCCGGCGCCAAAGGACACCACGACCGTGAGGGATGCGGGATTCAATCCGGTCTACTACGCCCCCGTGACGGACTCGGTGGCGGTGCCTCGCCGCGTGGTCGTGGACATCGCCAAATGCAACATGTGCCACGACAGACTCGCGCTGCATGGCTCCAACCGGCTCAACCCGCAGGAGTGCGTCTTCTGCCACAACCCGAACGGGAACGACGGGACCGAGCCCCCCGAGTCGATCGACTTCAAGCGCATGATCCACCGGATCCACACCGGAGACGAGCTGACGCACGACTACAGCATCGGCGACACGAGTTTCAACGAAGTCCGCTTCCCAGGCGACCGGCGCGACTGCGAGAAGTGCCACGTCTCGGGCACCCAGCAGGTCCTCGAGAATCCTCCGGCGGGCCTGCTGGCGACACAAACGCCGAAGGATTGGTACACGCCCATGCAGCACTACGCCGCCGCGTGCCTCGGCTGCCACGACTCGCAGGCTGCGGCAGCCCACGCGTACGTCAATACGGCCCCGTTCGGCGAGGCCTGCGCGGCCTGCCACGGGGCGGGTGCCGTGTTCGACGTCGACAGGGTTCACGCCCGCTGAGCCCGTTGCGGCCAGACAGTGAGTAAACGATGAGTCGCTCCCTACCGATCCGATTCGCGGTAGCCGCCGGAGCGGCAGGGCTTCTGGGCCTGGCGGCCAGCGCGGCCGCGCAGGCGCCCACGCCGACGCCGGCCCCCGCCCCGAAGGCGGCCGCCGCCTCGGCCGCCCCCGTGTGCGCCGACTGCCACGGCGACCAGGTCAAGGCGTTCGCGTCGAATCCGCACGCCCGGTACCGCAACAAGAAGGGCGATCCCCCGCCCGACCCCAACGCGATCTGCGAGACCTGCCACGGCGACGGAACCAAGCACATGGAAGCGGGCGGCGACGCGAGCCTCATCCACACGCTCAAGGGCGTCTCCGGATCGCAGGACTGCCTGTCCTGCCACGACACGAAGACGAACCCTCACCAGTCCTTCGAAACCGGCTTCCACTCCAACTCGGCCTCGGTGAACTGCCTCTCCTGCCACTCGATTCACCAGCCGGCGCCCCGGACCGAGCACCTGCTGGCCAAGGCGCCGGGCGAGCTCTGCGCGACCTGCCACGGCACGCAGACGGCGTCCTTCGAGAACAAGCCCTACACGCACCGGTTGAACCGCGGCGGCATGACGTGCCTCGACTGCCACGACCCGCACTCGCGCCGCGGCGAGCCCGTCAAGATGACGTCCCAGGGCGATCTGCCGTGCCTCAACTGCCACGCCGAGCTGCGGGGGCCGTTCGTCTTCGATCACGTGACCGGCACGGGCGGCACCTGCATGAGCTGCCACCAGAACCATGGCTCGAACAACCCGAACATGCTGCTCTGGGCCCGGGTCGACCAGCTGTGTCTCTCGTGCCACTCCCAGACCGGCGGCCCGAAGACGCTCGGGTCGCAGCCGCCCTCGTTCCACGACCTGAATAATCCCCGCTACCGGAACTGCACGACCTGTCACGTGGCGGTGCACGGGTCGAACCTGTCGCCGCAGCTGCTGAAGTAGAAACACCTATGAAAAGCGCGCGCCGGCTCCCGCTCCTGCTCTTCGCGCCCGCGGCACTGCTCGTCGCGGCCACGCTTCGGGGTCAGGCCTTTCCGCTGGACATCGAGCTCGGCTACCGCTGGGTCGACGTCTCCGGAAACGACCAGATGTACCGGACCCAGATCAACGACCGGCCCGGCGTGCTCCTGCGCTCCCTCGACTACACCTCGCAGGGCCCCCTCGGGACGTTCCTCGACTACTTCCACGTGGATGGCACGGACATCGGCGCCGGGCCCGCGGGCCAGTTCCGGCTGAAGGCCGGACAGGTCGACATCTTCAAGCTGACCTTCACCTGGCGCCAGACGGACCTCTACAGCGCCCTGCCCGCCTTCGCGAACCCTTTTCTCTCCGAGGGGATCGTCCCCGGCCAGCAGACCTGGAACCGCACTCGTAACATCTACGACGCCACCCTCGAGCTCTTTCCGGGCAAGGTGGTGACTCCCCTGCTCGGCTACACGCGCAACGTCTACGACGGGCCCGGGAGCACGACCTACCATCTGGGTGGCAACGAGTTCCAGCTGTACGACCAGGTCCACTCCGTGGACGAGCTCTACCGGGTCGGCCTCGGGTTCAACGTCGGCCCGGTCCAGGCCGGGGTGACGCAGGGCTGGCGCCATTTCGTGTGGCAGGACGTCGCGACGCTCGCCCCCGGCGCGGGCGCGGGCAACGTCACCACACCCGTCATCGGCCAGGACCTCACCGCCGACGCCATCGTCAGCAAGCAGAACAACAAGATCAACACACCCGTCACGAACGCCTGGCTCACGGGCAACCTCTTCAACCGCGTCAAGCTGACCGGCACGTACATCAAGGCCGACGGCAGCAACGAGACCCAGTACGTCGAGGCCGACGCCGGCAACTTCGTGTCGTTCGAGATCGCGCGATTCTTCTCGGGACTCGGCGAGACCGTCAACTCCCGGGCCCGCACCGACGCCTGGAAGGCCTCCGCCCGCGCCGACATCACGATCGTGCAGGGCGTCGAGCTCTCCGGCGGCTGGGCCGAAAACAGCCGCACGCTCGAGGGTCAGGCCCTCATCGCGAGCCTCTTCCTCAACACCGTGACCTATGGCGGCCAGAGCACCGGCGACCTGCTGCGCCAGGTGGACGCCCTGACCGCCGTCGAGCGGACCGACAAGACCTACGACGCCGCCGTCACCGCCCGCCTGCTCGGGCCGTTCTCCGTCAACGCGGGCTGGTCGCAGTTGCAGCAGAACGTCCTCGTCACTCCCGATGCCTCCGAGATCGTCGTCCCCGGCGACGGCCAGGGCGGCGCTTACGCGCGGACGGTGAACACCTACGGCGGCGGCGCCGCGTTCACGAAGTGGGGCCTCACCCTCACGGGCGACTACCACCACGACGACGCCAACGCGCCGATCTTCCGCACCGACTACCTGAGCCGCGACCGGTACAAGTTCCGGGGCGTCTGGAACTACAAGGACTTCCTGAAGGTCGGGGCCTTCTTCTCGGAAACGCGCGCCGCCGACGACATCGTCCAGATCGGCTACGAGACGCGGATCCGGGAGTTCGCCGCCGACGTCGAGCTCTCGCTCTTCAAGAACATGCTGACGCTGCGCGGCTCGGGCGGCGAGTTCCTGGCCGACCGGCAGATCCTCATCCGGATACCGCAGAACTTCGACATCGTCCCGACGTTCCAGCAGGAGTTCGGGCACACGTGGGAAGGGGGCGCGCATTTCCAGTGGCAATGCTTCTCCCTCGACGGCGCCTACCTCTGGATGAACAACAACGGATCGATCCCCTTCACCATCAATCGCATTCGGATCCTCACGGAATATTTCTTCACCCCGAACCTCGGGGTCGACTTCGAGTGGCTGCAGGACAAGTACGATGAGCGGATCGCGTTCGACCAGGCCGGTCCGCTCGCGAACTACAACGGCAACCGTTACTTCGTCGGTCTTCACTTCCGCCCGTAGCCTGCTAACATCCGCGACGATCGATTAACGCGACAAGGAGGACGTTGAATGGCGAACAAGGAATCCCGTCTCGGTGCGATGGTGGCTCTGCTCGTGTGGTGCGGATGGATCGCGCTGAGCGCGACTTCGTCGGCCACGATGGACATCCAGAAACAGGCCAAGGCGGCCGGCGTCGACGCGAAGAACTGCCAGTTCTGCCACACCGTCGCGCTCCCCAAGAAGGGCGAGGGCCAGAAGGAACTCAACGAGCGCGGCACGTGGCTCCAGGCCGAGAAGGAAAAGAGGAAGGCCAAGGAAGTCGACGGCGCCTGGGCCAAGGATTACCCCGGAAAGTAGGCCCGAGAAGCGGGCCGAGGGAGGTCTGATCATGAAACGCAGGAGTTCACGCCTGGGTCTCACGGCGGTACTCATCGTCTGGAGCGTCGCGATGCTCGTCGTCTCGCCGTCGTCGGCGACGATGAACATGCAGAAGAAGGCGAAGGAGCTCGGGTTCCCCGCCGACAACTGCCTCTACTGTCACAACGACAAGATGCCCAAGAAGGATTCCGTGACGTACAACGACCGGGGCAAGTGGCTGGTCGATCAGAAGGACAGCCGCAAGGCCAAGGAAGTCGACGTCGCCTGGCTCAAGGACTACCCGGCCGAGAAGAAGTAATCATGCCGAGGAAGTCTCCGCCGAGCACGTATGGCGGCGGAGACTTCCCCTTCCGCATTCGGAGGCTGCGGTCGACACTTCTCGCAGTCTTAACGCTCTCCGCCTCCGCCCTCGGATCCGCCACCCCGGTCAAGCCCCCGTCGGACGCCGACTGCCTCGCCTGCCACGGCGACGCGTCCGCCAAGCGCGCGGACGGGCGCTCCGTGTTCGTCCCGGAGAAGAAGTTCGCCGCCTCTGTCCACGGGGCCGCGGGGCTCGCCTGCGTGGATTGCCACGCGGACCTGGCGGCCGTCAAGGACTTCCCGCACAAGGACCGCCTCAAGCCCGCCGTCTGCGCGAGCTGCCACGACGCCGTCGCCGCCGCCCACCCGTTCCATCCCGCCATGGGTATCGCCGGGGCGAAGGCCGAGGCCACCTGCGCTTCGTGCCACGGCTCGCACGAGATCGTTCCGGTCAAGGATCCGGCGTTCCGTTTCGCCCCCGCCCGCCAGGCCGAGGCCTGCGGGAGCTGCCACGCCGCGGTGACCGAGCGATTCCGGTCCTCCGAGCACGGCAAGGCTATGGCGGCCGGGTCCGCCCGGGCCCCCGCCTGCCTCTCCTGCCACCGCGTCCCGCTGACGGCGGGGGCGCTTCCCGACCTCGCGGCGCGGAAGATGGCGCAGGAACGGCTCTGTCTCGGCTGTCATCTGCGCAACAAGGCCGTCCGCGACGACGCTTCGTCGACGGCGGGCTTCATCGCTTCGTACGAGCACAGCGTCCACGGCGCCGCGCTCGCGCGGGGCGACGCGCGTGCCCCGACCTGCATCGATTGCCACGGGGCGCACGACGCCCGCCACGGATTCGACTCCTCCGCCCCCGTGAACAAGATGAGGGTCCAGCAGGTCTGCGGCCGTTGCCACGAGCCCGAGAGCCGCCAGTACGACGCCAGCGTTCACGGGATGGCCCTCCACAAGGGCAACAAGGACGCTCCGGCCTGCACGGACTGCCACGGGGAGCACGGCATCCTCTCCCCGAAAGACCCGAGCTCTCCGGTCGCGGCGGCCAACGTCTCCGCCCGCGTGTGCAGCCCCTGCCACGCCTCCGTGAAGATCACCGAGAAGTGGAACCTGCCTCGCGACCGCACCCAGACCTTTGCCGACAGCTACCACGGGCTGGCCGCCCGGGGCGGCGTGGTGGAGGTCGCAAACTGCGCGAGCTGTCACGGCACCCACGACATCCTCCCGTCCTCGAATCCCGCCTCGCGCGTCAACCGGGCCAACCTGGCGAAGACCTGCGGCACCTCGGCCTGCCATCCCGGCGCCAACGCCCGGTTCGCCACGGGGAAGGTTCACGTCGTCTCCTCCAGCACCGACCAGCAGCCCCTGCTCTACTGGATCTCCACTCTCTACGTCCTGCTGATCGTCGTGGTGGTCGGCGGGATGCTTCTCCACAACCTCCTCGACTTCCTGCGCAAGTCGAAGAACCAGCTCCGCATCCGCCGCGGCGAGATCGCCGAGCATCCGGCCGGGCGCGCCCTCTACCTCCGGATGACGCTCGGCGAGCGGATCCAGCATGCCGCCCTGACGATCAGCTTCGTCCTGCTCGTCGTGACCGGCTTCATGCTGCGCTATCCCGACGCGTGGTGGGTGGTCCTCCTGCGGCGCCTGAGCAGCCGCGCCTTCGACCTGCGAAGCCTCATCCACCGGGTTTCCGCGGTCGTCATGGTCGCGGCGAGCCTCTACCACGTCGGCTACGTGACGCTCACCGCGCGCGGCCGCCGATTCCTGCGCGACATCTGGTGGCGCCCCCAGGATCTGCGCGACGCGATCGCGGTCATGAAGTACAACACCGGACTGTCCGCCGAGAAGCCTCGCTTCGACCGTTTCAGCTACATCGAGAAGAGCGAGTACTGGGCGCTCGTCTGGGGCACCATCGTGATGGCCACCACGGGCGCGATCATGTGGTTCGACAACACGTTCATCGGTCTCCTGACGAAGCTCGGGTACGATGTGAGCCGTGCCATTCACTTCTACGAGGCCTGGCTCGCGTCGCTCGCGATCCTCGTCTGGCACCTGTACTACGTCATCTTCAATCCGGACACCTACCCGATGAACATGGCCTGGCTCACCGGGATGCTGACCGAGCGCGAGATGGAGGAAGAGCACCCTCTCGAGCTCGAGCGCCTCCGTCAGGCCGCCCGCGCCGAGGAAGGGCCCACGACGACGAAGGGGGACCCGGAACGATGAGCCGTTTCTCGGAAAGCCGCCGCGCCCGCCTGGCCATCTTTCTCGGCCAGAACCCGATGACGATCACCGGGGTCATCCTGACGACCAGCTCGGCCATCACGCTTCTCGCCTTCTGGGCCTACCTGATCGCCCGCGGCGGCGCCGTGCACGTGTACTACAGCCTTCTCTTCTTCCTGGTCCTGCCGGCGATCTTCGTGCTCGGCCTCATCCTGATGCCCCTCGGCGCCTTGCTCCGCCGGCGCAAGCTCGCCAAAGCGGGAGAATTGCCGACCGACTACCCCCCCATCAATTTCCGCAGTCCGGTGCTGCGGCGCGCGCTCATCCTCGTCCTCTTCCTGTCCTTCGTGAACTTCTCGATCATGGGCACCGCGTCCTACCAGGCGGTCGAGTACATGGACTCCACGCAGTTCTGCGGCCAGACCTGCCACACCGTGATGCAGCCCGAGTACACGGCGTACAGCAACTCGCCCCACTCGCGCGTCGCCTGCGTCGAGTGCCACATCGGTCCCGGGGCGCCCTGGTTCGTGAAGGCCAAGATCTCCGGCCTGCGTCAGCTCTTCGCGGTCGCCTTCAAGACGTACGACACCCCGATCCCCTCGCCCGTCGAGGACCTGCGCCCGGCGCGCGACACCTGCGAGCACTGTCACTGGCCGCAGAAGGTCACGGGCGACAAGTTCATCGTCCGCAACAAATTCGCCGACGACGAGAAGAACACCCAGACCACGAGCGTCCTGCTGCTGAAGATCGGCGGCCGCACGTCCCAGGGGCTCGTCGGCATTCACGGGCGCCACCTGTCGGACTCCGAGCGCATCGAGTACGTCTCGACCGACGGCCGACGGCAGGTCATCCCCCTCGTCACGTACATCGACGACGCCGGCAAGAAGGTCGACTTCGTGTCGACCGACTCGAAGGCCACGACGGCCGAGCTCGCCGCCGCGCCGCGCCGCAAGATGGACTGCATGGACTGCCACAACCGCCCCACGCACGCGTTTCAGATGCCGGAGAGGGCCGTCGACGAGGCCATGACGGCCGGGACGATCAGCGCGAAGCTGCCGTTCATCAAGCGCGAGGCCGTGGCGGCGCTGAAGGCGGACTACCCGGACCGGGACACCGCATCCGCAAAGATCCCCGCGGCGATCACGGAGTTCTACAAGAGCAAGTACCCGGCCGTCTACCAGACCGAGCGCGCCGTCGTCGAAACCTCCGCGGAGAAGGTCAAGGCGATCTACCTGCGCAACGTGTTCCCGGAAATGAAGCTGACCTGGGGCACCCATCCCAACAACATCGGCCACGAGGACTTCCTGGGGTGCTTCCGCTGCCACGACGGCAAGCACAAGAGCGCCGACGGGCGCATGATCACGGACGACTGTTCGGCCTGCCACCAGGTGCTCGCGATGGAAGAGGAGAACCCCAAGGTCCTCGCCGACCTCGGCCTGAAATAGCCCCCGTTCTCCGCCGCCCGTGATGCAGTCGGATCACGCGCGGACCAGCGCCCGGGCGGTAGCATTTCGTCCGGGTGGGGGTGACCCATGACGATGTGGTTGCTATTCGTCTTGCTCCTCGGCCTGTCCCTCATTCCTGTCGCCGTGGTGGGCGGTCGCGCCCTTTTCCGCCATCGCGGCACCCGCGTCGTGACCTGTCCCGAGACGGGAATGCCGGCCGCCGTCCGCGTGGACGCCTCCCGCGTTCTGGCCTCGACCGCCATCGGAGAGCCGGACCTGCGGCTGGCGGAGTGCTCGCGCTGGCCGGAGCGCCGGGCCTGCCGCCAGGCCTGCCTCTCCCAGATCGAGTCCGCCCCGGCCGAGTGCGTGGTCCGGACCATGCTCGTCGACTGGTACCAGGGCTCGTCCTGCGCCGTCTGCGGCCGGAAGATCAGCGAGGTCCACTGGGTCGAGCACAAGCCGGCGCTCCTGACGCCCGAGCGCGAGACGGTCGAGTGGCAGGACGTCACCCCGGAGACTCTCGACCGGGTCCTCGCCACGCACCAGCGGGTGTGCTGGGGGTGCCACGCGGTCCACGTCTGGCGCGACCGGTTTCCCGGGTTCCGGGGCGGGGCCGCCTCATCCACCACGTCCTGACCGCCAGGGCCCCCTGTCGCGCGATTGCTTCCCGGGCGGCGGCCTGATGCAATTTCATCATGCCGCCGGCTGACTTGGACGCGTAGTCTGGCGCCAGGCCTGATGGAAATCGCAGAAACAGACGCGGAACCGACCCGGCGGCGGTGGATCACGTACCTGCTCGGGACGAGCCTCGGCGCGAGCTTCGTCGCTTTTCTCTACCCCGTCCTGCGGTACCTCGTCCCCCCCGTCAGCTCGGAGCCCTCCCTCGCCGAGATCGAGCTCGACGTCAAGGCCTCCGCCATCCTTCCCAACTCGGGACGGATCGTCCCCTTCTCGGGCAAGCCCGTGCTGCTCTTCCGGACGGCGGCCGGCGAGCTCAAGGCGCTGACGGCCACGTGCACCCACCTGGCCTGCACCGTCCAGTACCGCGGCGACCGGAGCGACATCTGGTGCGCGTGCCACAACGGGGTCTACGACGTGAACGGCACCAACACCTCCGGACCGCCTCCGCGGCCCCTCACGAAGCTCGAGGTCGCGGTGCGGGGAGACAAGGTTGTCGTCCGGCGATCCTGAGGGCCGCGCGGCCGCACGCCTGTCCCCGCTCGACTGGCTGAAGGACCGGCTGGGGTGGGACGGGATCGCCCACCTCGCGGCGAAGAAGGAAGTCCCGATCCACCGCTTCACGATCTTCTACTACCTCGGCGGCATGGCGCTCTTCCTCTTCCTCGTCCAGGTGGCGACCGGGATCCTCCTGCTTCTCTACTACCGGCCAAGCTCGGCGGAGGCCTTCGAGAGCGTCCAGTACATGGTGGCGGAGGTCCCCTTCGGGTGGCTCATCCGATCCATCCACTCCTGGGGCGCCAACATCTTCGTGGGTGTGATCGTCCTCCACATGGCCTCCGTCTTTTTCCTGAAGGCATACCGCGCGCCGCGCGAGATGACGTGGATATCCGGCGCGCTGCTTCTCTTTCTCGCGCTCGGCTTCGGCTTCTCCGGCTACCTGCTTCCGTGGAACACGCTCGCCTTCTTCGCGACGAAGGTCGGCACCGACGTCCCCGCCCAGATCCCGGGAATCGGGCCGCTGCTCTCGCGGATCCTGCGCGGCGGCTCCGACGTCACGGGCGCCACGCTGTCGCGGTTCTACGGGATCCACGTCGCGATCCTTCCGGCGATCACGACGGTCCTGCTCGGCGCGCACCTCATCCTGGTCCAGCAGAAAGGCATGAGCGTGCCGCCGTCGATCGAGAAGAAGGCAAAGCCCCGGACGATGAAGTTCGTGCCCGACTTCCTGCTGCGCGACATGGTGGGCTGGCTCGTCGCCGTCGGGCTTCTGGCGGCCCTCGCGGCCTTCCTGCCGTGGGAGCTCGGCCAGAAGGCCGATCCCTTTGCCCCGGCGCCCGCCGGCATCCGGCCGGAGTGGTTTTTCCTCTCGATGTTCCAGTTCCTCAAGTACCTGCCGGCCGAGATCGGCGGCGTTCCCGGCGAGATGCTCGGCGTGATCTTCTTCGGCGTCCTCGCGCTGGTTCTGGTCCTCGTTCCGATCCTCGACCGCAAGGCCTCCCTGGGCCGTCCCTCCCCCTGGTGGAACCGCCTGGCGGTCGTCGCGCTCGCCGGGGCGCTCGTCCTGACCATCCTCGCCCTACTGCCGGTTCCCGGCCAGGCCGCGCCGTGACGCTCGTGAAGAGGACGCTCGCCGCCATCGCCGCCCTCCTTCTCGGAGCCGCCGCCGCGACGGCCCAGCCGAAGCCCACGCCCCCGGCGAAGGCCGTCGCCTCGATCGGCTGCGTCGAATGCCACCTGGCCCTCGACGACGCCCGCGTCAGCCCGCCGGCGAAGCTCTTCGCCGACGACATCCACGCCCGCTCGGGATTCACGTGCGCGTCGTGCCACGGCGGCGACCCCCGCACGCTCGACCAGGACCTCGCCCACGATGCGAAGAAGGGCTTTCGCGGCAAGCCCTCGCCGAAGGACATCCCCGCGCTCTGCGGCACGTGCCACGCCGACGCGGCGGCCATGAAGCTCTTCAATCCCTCCGAGCGCGTGGACCAGCTCGCCGAATACCGGACGAGCGGCCACGGCAAGGCCCTCCTGCGCGGCGACGAGCGCGTGGCCACGTGCGCGAGCTGCCACGGCGCGCACGGCATCCTTCCCGTCAAGGACACGCGCTCGCCGGTGTACCCGACGCGCATCGCGCAGACCTGCAACCACTGCCACGGCGACAAGGCCCTGATGGACGCCCACAAGCTGCCGTCCGACGTCTTCGCGAAGTACTCGAAGAGCGTCCACTCCGAGGCGCTCATGAAGAAGGGCGACCTGTCCTCGCCCACCTGCAACTCCTGCCACGGCAACCACGGCGCCGCCCCGCCCCAGGTCGCGTCCGTCTCGAACGTCTGCGGCACGTGCCACGCGATCTTCGCCGAACAGTTCAAGGCGAGCCCCCACTGGGAGGCCTTCGCCGACATGGGTCTGCCCGGCTGCGTGACCTGCCACGAGAACCACGAGATCGTGCACCCGACGGACGCCTTTCTCTCGACCGGCAAGGAGGGCAAGTGCGGCACCTGCCACGAGCCCGGAACCGAGGGCGCCCGGTCGGCGAAGGCCATGTACAACGACATCCTCACGCTGCAGAAGGAGACCGAGGCGGCCCGCGCCGCCCTGCGGCGCGAGGGCGAGGCCGGCATGCTCGTCGCCCGCGCCCAGTTCGACCTCTCGCGCGCCGACGAGGCCCTGACCAAGGCCCGGGCCGACGTGCACCTCTTCCAGCCCTACGCCGTGCAGCAGACGGTCGCGGGCGGCCTGACGATCGCCCGGATGGCCCGTGCCGAAGCCGTGCGGATCGGCCGCGAGCGCGACTTCCGGCGCAAAGGCCTGCTCATCTCGCTGGCGCTGATCGCCCTCTCGATCGCCGCTCTCGTCGTCAAGATCCGCGACATCGACCGGCGCAAGCGGCGCGGCTGATCGTCGCCGGCTGCCCTCGGGTCAGCCCGCGGTTTTTCGCCCTTGGCGGGTCGCGTCCGGCTGCGCCTTGCCGCGTCGCTTCCCGCTTTCCGCCGCCCGGGCCGCATCGCGGGGCGACCCGCCCCACTGGCGGCTCCAGGCGCGGCGCAGCTGCAGGTCGGAGCCGAAGCCGGCCGCCGCGGCGGCGCGCGTGACGGTCGCGCCGTATTCCAGGGACTGGCGGGCGCGCTCGAGCCGGATCAACCGGAGGTAGTGCAGCGGCGAGATGCCGGCGTGGTCGATGAACAGCCGCAGCAGGTGACGCTCGGCCGCGTGGCCGACGCGGGCCAGCGACGCCATGTCCCAGTCGCGCTGCGGCTCGGTGACGATCGCGTCCTGCACCCGGTGCACGGTGGGGTGGAGATGGCGGCGGTGCATGTGGAATGGCGACAGCTCCGTGTCGCGCGGGGAGCGCCGCAGGTAGACCACCATGTCCTCGGCGACGCTGGCCGCCAGGGCCTCGCCGCACTCCTCGGCGATGAGGTGCAGCGCGACGTCGATCCCCGCCGTGATGCCGGCGCTGGACGCGAGCGGGCCGTCCACCACGAACACGCGATTGTCGATGACCTGAGCCTGCGGCGCCAGGGCGCGAAGCATGTCCAACAGCTCGTGGTGCGTGGTGCAGCGGCGCGCGCCGAGCACCCCGGCCCGCGCGGCGAGCAGGGTGCCCGAGCAGATCGTCACAAGGCGGTGCGGCGTGTCCGCGTCGCGGAGCGCGTCGCGCAGCCGATCGTTCAGCCACCGGGCGGTGACCGCGATCTCCGGCGTGACCCGGGTCACGTGGGCCGCCGGTTGACCGACCACCACGACCCAGGTCGGCGTGTCGAGCTGCTCCGGCAATGGATCGAGGTCGCCCAGCGCCAGTCCGACCGACGTCGGCAGGGTTGCCGCCGGCCCCGCGAAGGCGAGGCGAAAGCGCGGCGGCAGTCCGCGACGCTCGCGGTGCAGGTTGGCGAGACGAAAGGCTTCCGCCGGCCCGGCGATGTCGAGCAGCAGCGAGTGCGGCACGATGACGAAGAGCACGTCGATGAGCTGGGCGCGCGCGATCATGGGCGAAGGCTCCGGCAAATCACAGCACAGATCAGACCGGACGGAAAGGGCCGCCAGGCCCGGTGCGCGAGCCAATGTCCGAAACTGATTCAAAGTTGTCGGCCTGGCGCCGCGACAGGAGCCCGGGCCCCCGCTATCGTCGCTCTCTCGTCACTGCCGGGGCCGCGCGCCCCGGCTCGGGAGCATCCCTCGAGCGGGAGGCCATGCCAATGCCCATCGACGCAACCCACGAAACCCTTCCTCGTCGCCGGGGCGGCGGGCTCCTTCCCGCCGCCGCGCTGCCGACCCTCCTGGCGGCGGCGCTCTCGTGCGTGGCCCGTGTCGCGGTCCGCACGCCAGGCGGCGGACGGCCGGAAACCGTCGCGGCTCGAGAGCACGGTGGACGCGAGCATCGCGCCCGGCGACGATTTCTTCGCCTACGCCAACGGCGGCTGGCTCAAGGCCACCGCGCTTCCGGCGGGCAAGGAGCGATGGGGCGGCCCGCGACGAGCTCGAGGAACTGACCCGCCGCCGCATCGCGGACGCTGCTCGACGCCGCCGGCGCCGCGCCCGCCGGCTCGGCGGCGCGCAAGGTTGCGGACTTCCACGCCGCCTACCTGAACGAGGCCGCCATCGAGGCCAGGGGTCTCGCGTCGCTCGAGCCGCTGCTCGATCGCATCGAGAAGGTGTCGGACAAGGCGGAGCTCACGCGCCTGCTGGGTCGCGGCATGCGCGCCGACGTCGACCCGATGGGATTCGGCATCTACCAGTCCGCCAGCGTGCTGGGGCTCTCCGTGGAGCAGAGCATCCACGGTGAGAAGACCAACACCGCCTTCCTGGTGCAGGGAGGGCTGGGCCTGCCGGACCGCGAGGACTATCTCAGCGCCGACCCCGGGAAGACGGCGCTTCGAGCGCGGTATCGCGAATACATCCGGAAGATGCTCGCGCTCGCCGGCTTCGACCGCGCGGACGAACGCGCGAGCGCGGTGCTGGCGCTGGAAACGGCGATCGCGCAAAGCCAGGGCACGCGCGAGGCGTCGGCAAACGACCACAATGCCGACAACGTGTGGACGCGTTCCGACTTCGCGCGGCGGGCCCCCGGGATGGACTGGACCGTCTTCTTCGACGCGGCGGGGCTGGCCAGGCAGGAAGAGTTCGTCGTCTGGCAGCCGTCCGCCGTGACAGGGTTGGCGGCGCTGGTCGCGTCGCAGCCGCTGGAGGCCTGGAAGGACTACCTGCGCTTCCATGCCATCCACGATTTCGCGGACGTGCTGCCGCGCGCATTTGCCGAGCAGGCGCTGGCGCTGCGCGCCGCCACCGGGGCCGGCCCACAGCCCTCCCGTGCCGAGCGCGCGCTCGCCGCCACGCAATCGGCCATGAGCGACGCGCTCGGGAGGATGTACGCCGAGCGCTACTTCCCCGCCGATCAGAAGGCGCGCGTGGAGCGAATCTCCGACAACGTCCGCGCGGCGCTCACGAAGCGGGTCGAGGCCGCGACGTGGATGTCGCCGGCCACGAAGGCGAGCGCGCTGTCGAAGCTGCAGACGCTGTACGTGGGGATCGGGTACCCCGATCAATGGGAGGACTATTCCTCGTTGACCGTGGACCCGGCGGACCCGCTCGGCAACCTGCGGCGCGTCGCGGACCGCGACTACCAGCAAGCCGATCGCCCGGCTCGGCCAGCCCGTAGACCTGAAGTACTGGTACATCTCTCCGCAGACGGTCGGCGCGCTGCTCGTGTTCCAGCAGAACGCGTACGTCATGTCGGCCGCGCTGCTGGAGCCTCCCAAGTACGACCACGCGTCCTCCGACGCCGCGGCCTACGGATCCGTCGGCGCGCTCATCGGACACGACGTCACGCACTACATCGACATGCTGGGTGCCGACTACGACACCGAGCACCGGCATGCGGCACTGGTGGACCCCCGAGGACATGCAGCGCTTCCAGGCCCTCACGCAGCCGCTCGTGGATCAGTTCTCGGCGTACCAGCCGCTCCCGGGCCTCTCGATCGACGGCAAGCTGACGCTCAGCGAGAACATCGCCGACCTCGGCGGCCTCGCCGCCGCGTTCGACGCCTACCGCAAGACGCTCGGCAGCCGGGTCGACGGACAAGGACTTCGTGCGGGAGCAGGACCGGGAGTTCTTCATCGCCTACGCGCAGACCCTTCGGCGGAAGATCAGCGAGAGTGCCCTGCGAAAGCAGGTGGCGACCAACGACCACGCGCCGGAGGACTACCGGGCCGACACGGTTCGCAATCTCGATGCATGGTACGACGCGTTCGACGTGCGCCCGGGGCAGCGGCTGTACCTCGAGCCCTCGGCGCGCGTGCGCATCTGGTAGCGTCGAGCCTCGACGCGACCATGCGTGTCACCGTCTGTGAACTGCCGCATGAGCCGGGAGCGCTGGCCGCCGCATGGGCCGCGCTGTGCGAGCACACGGTGCGCCACTCGTCCGAGCTGGTGCTGCTGCCGGAGTTCGCGATGGTCGAACCGGTCTGGCAGGAGCGAGCTCTTCGACGCCGCCCGCTGGGCGGCGGCGCAGGCGGCGAGCGAGGCCTGGCGCCATCGCCTCCCCGAGCTGCGCGTCGCGCATGTCGTGGGAACCCGTCCCGTCACCATCGACGGCCGGCCCTTCAACCAGGGGTTCCTCTGGTCGGCCTCCGGCGGCCTGGTGCCGTTGCGCCGCAAGTTCTTCCTGCCGGATGAACCGGGCAGCTGGGAGGCGCGATGGTTCGACCGGGGCGACCCCGACTTCACCGAGTACCGCGCCGGCGCGTGGTCGTTCGGCCTCAACATCTGCACCGAGCTGTGGGCCGTGGAGACCTACGCCGCCTATGCCGCGCGCGGCGTGCAGGTCATCCTGTCGCCGCGCGCGACGGCGTCCGCCACGACGGCGAAGTGGCTGTCGGCGGGCGTGGTCGCGGCCGTGCGCTCGGGGGCCTTCAGCCTGTCGTCCAACCGCGTGGACCCGACGGGCGCGTGCGGCGGCGTCGGATGGATCATCGACCCGTACGGAAACATCCTGGCACGGACGGCCCTCGACGCCCCGTTCGCGACGGTCGACATCGACCTGTCCGCCTCGGCGGCGGCGCGGGACGTCTATCCCGGCTACGCGTTGAGCGGGAGACGACAGTGATCGCAACCACGGAGCGAGGCGCGAGGGCCGGAACCTGCCAAAGCTGGTGGGACCGGCCGGAGTCGAACCGGCGACCTAGAGTTTAGGAAACTCTTGCTCTATCCAACTGAGCTACGGCCCCTCGTCGCGTTCTCCAATGATTTCACGATTCGGCAGCCGCGCGGAGGCCCGCCGTAGAATGCCGCCGCGATGAGCGGCCCCCTTCCCGCGCGAAATCTGCCGCCGCCCGCCGGCCGTGTACGCGCGTCTTCCACGTCCTGTCCGTGACGAGCTACGCGGCGCTCCTGCTCTCCGCCGGGATGTATCGCTGGTTCGAGACGCCGATCCTGCGCTGGCGAGACCGGACGACGAGCGAAGCGGCTTAGGGACTCGCGGCGGGCGGCGCCTCGCGCTCGAAGACCCAGGCGCTCGGGTTGCCGTCCGACCCGATCTTCCGCATGCGGTAACCCAGCGGCCCGAGCCGCTTTTCGAGCCAGGGAGCCCAGGACGGGAAGCGGGAGGAGCGCTCGACGAGCGCGAACCCGTCCTCGAGCCCCGGCGTCGCTCCGACGAGCAGGTCGACGTAGGCCGCGGCGCGGTCGTCGACGAAGAGCGGCAGAACCTGTGTCCGCCCTCCGCCCGGGTAGTAGTCGAGGGGCGCGCGCATGTATGCGGCGTGGCGCTCGTCCTGCACCCAGGGAAGGTGGCGGGATTCCGTGTAGGTCCCGGACAGAAGGACGAGTCGTCCGTCGTTGACCGCCCGGACGGCGGCCGCCGCCCCGCGCCAGTCCTCGTTCGTGTGGGCGACCTTGAGGCCTCGGGCGAGGACCTGGATGAGGAGATACCCGACGACGACGGCCCGCCCGCCCCCGCGCGGAAGGACGACCCGGCGAAGGCACCAGGCGAGCAGCAGCGCCTGGCCCGGGACCATGCAAAGCATGTATCGGGGGACGAAGACCGCCGCGCCGCCGATGAGGGACACGGCGAACAGGAGAAAGGCCGGCACGACGGCCCATAGCGAGACGAGCCAGATCGCGTCGTCGGACCATGCCCGGCGGCTCCCGCTCGGGACGCGGCTCGCCGCTTCCGGCCAGGCCGGAGAGCCGGCACACGAGATAACTCGCGAGCAGCGCGGCCACGACTCCCGTCGGCACCAGGGCGAGCGCGAGATCCTTCACCCCGGGCATCGTCCCGAAGGCGTGCAGGGCGCGATCGCGCCCGACCGCCCGCGCGAGGAGCGCCGCCGGCGCGGTCAGAACCGCGATCCCTCCTGCCGCGAGCGCCAGCGGCGCCAGCCCGACGCCGCCCCGGCGCCACCGGCGAAGCGCGTACGCGGCATGAACCACGAGCATTGCGGCGAAAAGGTACTGAAAGTAGATCGCGGCGGCGGCGAGAACCACGTACCCGGCGGCGTCCACCGCCCGGCCACGGTCGAGCCAGCGCACGAGCATGGTGACGGCGCCGATCGTCGCCAGAACGCCGAACGCGTACGGCCGCGCGTCCCCGGCGGCAAAGCAGATGGACGGCCATGCGGCGAATATCCCGGTCGCGAGCCAGCCCGTCTCGCCGTCGAAGAGTCGCCGGCCCAGCCGACCGAGCACGACGCCGCCACGGCCATCGCGGCGAGCGACGGAAGACGCAGGACGATCTCGCTCGCGCCACCGATCGCTCGGGCGAGCCACACGATCGCCGCGTAGACGACCGACTGCGGGAAGAGGCGCGCCCGCGGCAGGATCTCGCCGAAGCCGGCGTTGGTGACCCACCAGGTGCCGCACTCGTCGAGCGACAGGCTCGAGCCGAGAGGAGCGACCCAGAGGCGCGCGACCACGGCGGCGCCGAGCGCGCCGAGCAGCAGCCGGCCGCGGGAAGAGGAGGCCGGACCGGACCGCGGTCGTCATGCGTCGCCGAGATCTTACGTCCCGGACGGATCCGGTCGGCTACCATCGCCCCGTGAAGACCGCCGCCGATCTCCGCCCCGAGCGCGTCGTCGTCGTCATTCTCGTCCTCGGGGCCGCCCTGCGGTTCTGGCAATACGCCGCCAATCCGTCCCTGTGGGTCGACGAGATCGCCGTTGCCGAGAACGTGATCCACACGCCGCTCGCCTCCCTCGTCACCGAGCCTCTGGCGATGGACCAGGTCGCGCCGCCCGGGTTCCTCGCCCTGCTCAAGGGAGCCGTCGCCCTGTTCGGGCCGAACGAATACGCGCTGCGCCTCGTGTCGCTGATCGGGGGGCTCGCCGCGCTCCTCCTCTTCGCCGCCCTGGCCCGGCGCATCCTTCCGGCCTGGACCGCGGTCCTCGCGATCGCCCTTTTTGCGATCTCGCCCGGCCTCATCGCCTACAGCGCGGAGGCCAAGCAGTACTCGACGGACGTCGCGTTTGCGGTCTCTGATGACGCTGCTGGCGCTGCCGCTCTGCGATGCGCCACCGACGCGAAAGAGCCTGGCGGCGGCCGCGCTCGCCGGGATGGCGGCCGTGTGGTTTTCGCAGCCGACGGTCCTGCTGCTCGCCGGCCTCGGCGCGGGCCTCACGGCAATTGCCCTTTCGCGCGGCGGCTGGCCGAGGCTCCGGCCGCTCCTGCCGATGCTCGCCCTCTGGGCGGCGAGCGCCGCGGCCGCCACGGTCCACGGGTTCCACAGCCTGACGCCCTCGACCCGCGAGTACATGCAGAGCTTCTGGCAGCCCTCGCTGCCCCGCCCGATCGTGATCGTGCTCGTGGCCCTGGCCGCGGTGATCTTCGCCGTGAAGCAGCCCCGCCTCGCGCCCGTCCTCGTCGGCCCCGCCGCGGTCGCTCTGGCCGCCGCGGCCGCGCACGTCTATCCCTTCTCCGGGCGGGCGATCCTCTTTCTGATGCCGGTCGCGCTGCTCGCGATCGCAGACGCCGTGGATTCCGTGATTGGAATCCTCGCCCGTTGGGGCTTTCCCCGCCCTCTCGCCGCGGCGCTCACCGCCCTGGGCCTTGCGGTCGCCACGGTGAAGCACCTGCCACCTTACCGGCACGAGGAGACGCGTCCGGTGCTCGCCGCGGTCGCCTCGCGCCTCCAGCCGAACGACGCGTTCTACGTCTACTACGGCGCCGAACGCGCGGTGCGCTTCTACGGACCGGCGGCGGGCATCCCTCTCGAGCGGGCGACTTTCGGCGGCTGCCACCGGGGCCAGCCTCGCGAGTATCTTGCGCGAGCTCGACGCCTTGCGCGGCCGCCCCCGGGTCTGGATCGTCTTCGCCCACGCCGTCTCGAGCCTCGCCGAGCAGCCCACGATCCGCGGCTACCTGGCGCAGATCGGCAGGCGGCTCGACACGGTGGAGGCCGTCGGGTCGACGGCGGAGCTCTACGACCTGAGCGACCCCGACCGCCTCGGGACCGCGGCGGCCGACACGTTTCCTCTTTCGGAAGGCGATCCGGACCTCGCCGCGCGCTTCGGCTGCGGGCACGGCCCGCTCGCCGCGGCCCCCGCCCGGTGGAACTGATAGCCCGTCAGGGCGCGGGGACCGGCCGAATCTCGCCGTCGGGGACGACGATGATCCTCCCCTGCTTCGGGTCGCAGACGTAGGCGTGGGCCGAGGCGTCGACGGCGACGCAGTGAGCGCCGGCCGCGGTGGGAACCTCGGCGAGGAGCGATAGCCCTCCCGCGGGCAGCACGGCGGCGATGCCGAGCGTGCCGCTCTTGCCAGCCGCGATGTACAGGTGGGAGAGCGTCCGGTTGTAGTCCACGAGGTCCACGCCGCCGCCCGTCTCGACCTTCCCCAGAACCTTCCCGCTCTTCCCGTCGAGAGTCACGGCGCGGCCCTCGGCGCATCCCACGAACACGAAGCCCCGCTCCTCGTCGAGCGCGATGCCGCGCGAGCCCTCGCAGCCGTTCGGCCAGGACGGGCCGACGCCCCGGTTCTTCGTGTGGATCGCGACTGTCTTGCCCTTCCAGAGGTTCGTGTAGGCGCGCCCGCGGGCCGCGTCGACGACGAGCGACTCGGGCCCGCCGGGGACGTCGATGAACGCGTCGTGGACCGGGCGCGGCGGATTGTCCTCGAGGCGGAAGACCTCGATCCGCTCCTTGTCGGGCTGCGTGACCCAGACCTCCCCCGTGGGCTCGACGTACCGCACGTAGTCCGGGCTCCCCGCCAGGCGGGACCACGACACGACGCGGCCGTTGCTCGGGTCCACGACGGCCAGACGCAGGGCCGTGCGATCCACGACGAAGACGAACCCGCGTCCCTCGTCGGCCGACGTCACGCCGTCGTCGTGGCCGCCCGAGTAGGCGGACGTCGAAAACCCGTCGATCCGCGTCACGCGCCAAGCGGCCGGCTCGATGAGCATCAGGATCCCGCTCCCCGCCGCCGGGACGAGCACCTTCCCGAGCGCCGCGGAGTAGCGCAGGTCGTCGAAGCCGACCCCGCCCTCGCCCCCCGGAACCGGGATCGAGACGGGCACGGGCTGGGCCAGGGCGCACGACGCGATGAGAGCCGCTGCCGCTCCCGGGATGATCCGCCGCACGCGCTTTCCCGCCATGGTCAGCGCGACGTCCGGATCCGCCCCGTAAACTCGCGCGCGGGGGCCTCGGCCGGGCGCTCGCTGGGGACGCCGAGGTAGAAGCCCTGGCCGTACGGAATGCCCAGGGCCCGGCACTCCTCGAGGTCCTCGGGCGTCTCGATTCCCTCCGCCACGCACACGGCCTCGATCCGGCGGGCGAGGTTGACCAGCATCTCGACGACGTCCCGCTTGATCGTGTCGCTGCGCAGCCCCGTGATCAGCGTGTTGGCGACCTTGATGAAGTCCGGCTTGAGCTCCGCGATCGCCTGGAGCGACGCGTAGCCGGAGCCGGCGTCGTCGATCGCCACGCGGAAGCCCTTCTCCCGCAGCTGGGCGAGGGCCTCGCGGAACACCGGCAGGTCGCGGATGGCGGAACGCTCCGTCACCTCCAGCACGATCGGATGGCGCATGGCGAAGAGCGGCGCGATCGAGAGCGGGCCCTCGCGCGAGAGCTTCGCCACCGACTCCGCCTCGACGTTGATGAAGAGGTGGCCGGGGTGCGACGGGGCGTAGTGCGACGCCGAGGAGCCGAGGCAGATCTGCTCGAGCTCCCAGGTCGCCTCGTGCTCGCCCGCGAACTGGAACAGCAGCTCCGGGCTCTCGAAGGCCGTGTCCACGGGGCCGCGCGACAGGGCCTCGTGGCCGAACAGATCCAGCGTCTCGAGGTGGAAGATGGGCTGGTAGACGCTGCGCACGCGCCGCTTGCGCAGGATGTCCTTGAAGGTCTCGCGCAGCAGCGTCTGGCGCTCCTCTTCCTTCGTCGAGGCGATGCCGATCGCCTGGCGCAGCGCGCGGTAGACGAGCCGCTCGATCCGCATCTGCGGGTTCGGCCGCAGCAGCGCGTGGCCGACGAAGACGCCGATCCGCTTGTGGATCCGGGCGCCGAACGCCTCGTCGAGCGATCCGCGCAGGGAGTCCTCGACCTGCCGCGCCTTGCGCTGCAGCCGCGAGGCGGCGTCCTCGCCCGGCTCGAGCGTGGCGAAGACGTAGAAGTCCGAGCCGCCCGCCCGGTTGACCGCGACGAAGTCCTCGGTGGCGAAGATCGTCCCGAACATCCGGCGCAGGGTGCGCGCCGTGTGCTTCAGGAGGGAGTCGAAGACCTCCCAGCCGTAGGTTTCCTCGATGTGGCTGTACTGCTCGACGTCGATGTAGAGGACGCCCATGTCCCGGTTGTCGAGCAGCCGGTCCCGCAGCGCGTCCACGATGACGGGCACCGTCGGCAGCTCCGTGACCGCGTCGAAGAGGAGGTTCTTGAAGCGGACCTCCTCGTTCTCGGCCGTGAGGAACGACGGGGGCGAATCCCGCTTCTCGTCGAGCAGCCGGCGGACCGTCGAGAGAAGCTTCTTCCGGGTGAACGGCTTCGTGATGTAGTCGTCTGCGCCCACCTGCATGCCCGTGATGAGGTCCCGGATCTCGCTCTTGACCGTCAGCATCGCGATCGGGATCTGCCGGGTCTCGGGCGCGCTCTTGAGCGTGGTGCAGACCTCCCAGCCCGAGAGCTCCGGCATCATGACGTCGAGCAGGATGAGGTCCGGTTTCGCGTCGATCGCCATCTCGACGCCCTCGCGGCCGTTGCGCGCCAGGACCGCCGAGTAGCCGGCGTTGTCCAGGATGGTCTGGACGATCAGGAGGACGTCTTCGTCGTCATCGACGATGAGGATCTTCTCGGATGCCATGGCTGCCGGATTGTATCGGGGGAAGGAAACGGCCTATAGCATCAGCACGGCGTGTGCCGGCCAGGCATCCAGGCGGGCTCGCCCTCCGAGGGCCCCGAGCTCGATGAAGACCGTGATGCCGATCACGCGGGCGCCCAGCTTCTCGGCGAGGTCGGCCGCCGCGCGGGCCGTTCCCCCGGTGGCGAGGACGTCGTCCACGATGAGAACGCGCTCCCCCGGGGAGAAGGAGTCCGCGTGCACCTCGAGCCGGTCCTTGCCGTACTCGAGGCCGTAGGAGACGCCCTCGGTCGCCCGCGGCAGCTTTCCCGGCTTGCGGGCCGGGACGATGCCCACGTGCATCTCGCGCGCAAGCGCCGTCCCGAACAGGAATCCGCGCGCCTCGATGCCGAGCACCTTGTCCGGGCGCTCGGCCCGGAAGGGCTCCGCCATCGCCCGCGCGGCCGCCAGAAAGGCGTCCGGGGACGCGAGCAGCGGCGTGACGTCGCGGAAGAGGATCCCGGGGCTCGGGAAGTCCGGGACGTCCCGGATGTAGCTCCGAAAGTCGGTCATCGCGTGATCTCGAAGGACGTGAATCCCTGCGGCTCGAGAGCCTCGATGGCCACGTCGTCCACCCGCGAGCCAAACGGCCCTCGCCTCAGGCGGCCGAGGTACTCCTCCACCGCTGGCTCCTCGCCCTCGGCCGCGGTCTCGACCGCGCCGTCCGGGAGGTTGCGGACCCAGCCGCGGATGCCGAGGTCCCGCGCCGATCTCTCGGCGAAGAAGCGGAAGCCCACTCCCTGGACTCTTCCCCGGACCACGGCGCGCCTCGCCATCACGCCGGGCTCCCGGCGAAGCGGCCGAGCAGGGGAACGAACGTCACGTCCTCGCCTTCCTCCTGGGCGTAGTCGGTCTTGCGCCGCCGGATGACGCGCAGGCGCTGCTTGCCGGACGGCCCGATGGGCACGACGAGGCGGCCGCCGATCGCGAGCTGCGCGAGCAGCGGCTCCGGCACGACCTCGGTCCCGGCGGTGACGAGGATGCGGTCGTAGGGGGCCGCGGCCGGGTACCCGTAGGTGCCGTCGAAGGCCTTGACCGACACGTTGTGGATGCCGAGGGCCGCGAGCGCGGCGGCCGCCCCGCGGGCGAGCTCGTCGATGCGCTCCAGCGAATAGACGCTGCGCGCGAGCTTCGCCAGCACGGCCGTCTGGTAGCCCGAGCCCGAGCCGATCTCGAGCACCTTGTGCTCGGCCGACACTCCGAGCCTCTGGGTCATCACGCCGACCACGTAGGGCTGGGAAATGGTCTGGCCGTGGCCGATCGGCAGCGAGTGGTCCCCGTAGGCCCTCGCCCGCAGCGGCTCCGGGACGAAGAGGTGCCGCGGCACCTCCGACATCGCCTCGAGGACGCGGGGATCGTCGACTCCGCGAGGAGCGACGAACCGGGAAACCATCTCGCGCCGCAGGATTTCCTCCCGGCCCGGCGCCGGGACCCTGCGTTCACGCGGCGGCATTGGAACGATGATAGCAGGCGACGCCGGGATTGGGAATCGGATCCCCGCCCGGCGCGTTCTGGCTAGGCCCTGTAAAATGCCGGATCCCTCGCGCCGGTCGAGCGAGCTTAGGAGGATCGGACTTGGCGGAAACCCAGGACATCACGGAGATCTCCCGCGAACCGCGGTTTGCCGGCGTCTCGCGGGAAGAGGTCAAGAAGTGGTACGCGCTGATGCACCTCGGACGCGTGCTCGACGACAAGGCGCCGAACTACCTCAAGCAGGGGCTCGGCTGGAGCTACCACGCGCCCTGCGCGGGGCACGACGCGATCCAGCTCGCCCTCGGACTGACCTTCCGTCCCTCGCGCGACTTTCTCTTTCCGTACTACCGCGACCTGACGACCTGCCTCGCCGCCGGCCTGACCGCCGAGGAGATCCTGCTCAACGGGATGTCGAAGGCGACCGACGTCGCCTCCGGCGGCCGCCACATGTCGAACCACTTCGCCAAGCCCTCCATCGGGATCCAGAACGTCTCCTCGTGCGTCTCGAACCATTCCCAGCACGCCGCGGGCCTCGCGCGGGCCGTCAAGACCTGCCAGAAGGACGCGATCGTCTACTGCTCGATCGGCGAGTCGTCGACCTCCGAGGGCTACTTTTCGGAAGCCGTGAACGGGGCCTCGCACGAGAAGCTGCCGGTCGTCTTCGTCGTCCAGGACAACGGGTACGGCATCTCGGTCCCCAAGAGCGACCAGACCGCCAACCTCTACGCCTCCGACAATTTCGCGGGCTACAAGAACCTCAAGATCATCCACTGCGACGGGCTCGACGTCTTCGACTCGTTCCGCGCCATGCGCGAGGCCGTCGCCTGGGTCCGGTCGGGCGCCGGCTGCGCCATGGTCCACGCCCGCTGCGTCCGGATCCATTCGCACTCGAACTCCGACCGCCAGGACCTCTATCGGACGCCCGAGGAGCTGGCCGCGGCGCGCGCCGCCGATCCGCTGCCCCGCTTCCGGAAGCTCCTCGCGGACACGGGACTGCTCGGCGAGGACGACCTCCTGGCGATCGAGACGCAGAACGTGCGGACCTACGAGGAGTCCACCGACCGGGCGAGGCAGGCGCCCGAGCCGGACCCCGCCACGATCTTCGAGAACCTCGTCCCCGAGCCGTGGACCTCCGACAAGTGGTCGGACGGCCTTCCGGACGGGTCGGGCGAAGAGACCACGGTGGTCCACGCGATCAACGAGACCCTGAAGGCGGAGTTCCGCCATAACCCCGAAACCTACATCTGGGGCCAGGACGTCGCGTACCGCGAGAAGGGCGGCGTCTTCAACGTCACGAAGGGCATGCAGCAGGAGTTCGGCCCGTCCCGCGTCTTCAACGCGCCGATCGCCGAGGACTTCATCATGGGCACGGCCGACGGCTTCTGCCGGCTCTCCGATCGGATCCGTGTCGTCGTGGAGGGAGCCGAGTTCGCCGACTACTTCTGGCCTGCCGCCGAGCAGATGGTCGAGATGTCGCACGAGAACTGGCGCACGAACGGCCAGTACGTCCCGAACGTGACGGTGCGCCTCGCCTCGGGCGGATACATCGGGGGCGGCCTCTACCACTCGCAGAACATCGAGGGATGGTTGACGACGCTTCCCGGCATCCGCATCGTCGTGCCGGCTTTCGCCGACGACGCCGCCGGCCTCTTGCGCACGGCGATCCGTTCGCGCGGCATCACGGTCTACCTCGAGCCGAAGTTCCTCTACAACAGCCCGATGGCTCGGGCCCGCATCCCGGAGGACTTCGCGGTGCCGTTCGGGAAGGCCCGCCTGCGCCGGGAGGGATCCGACCTGACGATCGTGGCCTACGGCACGCCCGTGCACTTCGCCCTCGAGGCGGCGAAGGTCCTCGAGACCGAGGGCAAGAGCGTCGAGGTGATCGACCTGCGCTCGCTCGTTCCCATGGACCGCGAGGCCGTGCTCGCCTCGGTGCGCAAAACCAACCGCGTGCTCGTCGCGCACGAGGACAAGGTGCACGGCGGCTTCGGCGGCGAGATCGCCTCGCAGATCCAGGAGCACGCGTTCCCCTACCTGGACGCCCCGGTCGGCCGCGTGGGATCCGAGTTCACGCCGGTCGGGTTCAGCCGGGTGCTGGAGCGGGCGATCCTGCCGAGCACGGACAAGGTGCTGGCGGCGGCGCGGAAAGTGCTGGCGTACTGACCAGCGCTTCGCGCCGGGTGCAGTACGACAGCATCCCGAGGAGCGAAGCGACCGAGGGATCCCGGACTCGATGCGGATCGAGGCTCGTCAAGCACGGGATTCCTCGCTGCACTCGGAATGACAGCCGATGGGCGCGGCCTTTAGACGGTCCCGTATGATCCCCGTCATGGGCGCGATGGGCGATTCGCGCCAATCTCCGATCCATGAGTGACACCGCGCGTTTCGACCCGAACCTCCCCGTCAAGGATCTCCTGGCCCGTCACCCGCAGCTCGCCTCGGCCCTCGCGGCTCACGGGCTCGACGCCTGCTGCGGCGGGATGCATCCTCTGAAGGACGCCTGCGCGGCCAAAGGCAAGGACCTCGCCGAGGTCACCCGCGACCTCGAGTCCGCCTGGGCGGCCGTCGAATCCCACAGCCTCGTGCCGCCGACGATGTCCATCCGAGAGCTGTCGCGCCGGTTCCCGGCCACGCGGCCGGTCCTCGAGCGCTACGGCCTCGGGGACTGCGGCGGCGAGGAGGGGCCCGACGAGCCGCTCGCGTGGTTCGCGACGGTCCACCGGCTTCCCCTCGACGACTTTCTCCGCGACGTGCGCGAGGCCGCCCTGAAAGACGCCGCCGCCGCCCCGCCCGCGCCGTCGAAGACGCCGAGCCTCTTCTCCCCGCACTTCGTCATCGGGTCGCTCTTCCTGACGCTGACGCTCGGCGCGACGACCGGAATGGTCAACCTGATCCGCATCGCGGCCGGCGGCGACGTGCCCATCGACCACCGCCAGATCCACGGCCACACCCAGGTTCTCGGCTTCGCGACACTGTTCCTGATGGGGATCGCGTACCACGCGCTTCCCCGGATCCTGGGGCTCGGCGGCGGTCGGCCCGGCCGCTCCGTGCGCGTCAGCTTCTGGCTGATGGCCGGGGGCATCGTCCTGCGCAACGTCGGACAGCCTCTGGGACTGCATTCCGTCGGCCGTCTTCTCTCCCTCCTCTCGGGCGCGATGGAGCTCGCCTCGGGCCTTCTCTTCGCGCGCTTCATCTTCGCGCTGCTCGCGCAGGTGCGCGCCGGCAAGTACGACCGGACGGACCCGCTGCTGCGCTTCGTGCGCGCCGGCACCGTCTGCTTCCTCGCGGCGATGCTCATCGACGCGGCCCAGGCCGTGTGGCTGGCCGGAAACATCGACACCGTGCTGCCGGCCGCGCTCAACGACTCGTTCTACTTCGCGGCCCTCTACGGCTTCCTGCTCGCCTGGATCTACGGATTCGGCCACCGCATCGTGTCCCTCTTTCTTGGTGTCGGCGCGCCGGTCCGCGGCACGAGCGACGCCGCTCTCGCGGCGCAGATGCTCGGCGTCACCCTGGCGCTGGCGTCCTGGCTCCCGGCCCTCCCGGACTCGGCCGCCCTCGCCCTGCGCGACGCGGGGCTCGCCCTCGTGGCCCTCTCGGCCCTCGTCTATCTCGGGGGCAACGGTTTCCTGTGGCGGCGCGCGACGTTCCCGATGCTGCGCACGCCCGGCTCCCCGACCGTCGCGATCCGCATCGCCTTCGGGTGGCTCGGGCTCTGGGCGGTCCTGGAGCTCGCCGCCGTCGCCCTGACCCGCACGACGCGGCTGCCGGCGCAGAACCTGTGGTGGGCCGACGCCGCGCGGCACTCCTTCACGATCGGGTTCCTCACGCTGTTGATCGTCGGGATGAGCTTCCGCATCCTCCCGGTCTTCTCGGGAAAGCCGTTGTGGTCACCGCGCATGGCCTGGGCGACCTACGGGCTGCTTCTGCTCGGCGCCGCGATGCGCCTGCTGCAGTACCCGGCTGCCTTTCATCCCTACCTGTATCAGGTCGGTTCCTACATGGGGATCCCCGTCGTCCTCGCCCTGTGCCTCTACCTCTTCAACCTGATGCGCACCATGCGGGCGAAGCCGGCGGCCGGCCGCCCGGCGGCGCGGGCGCTGCCCGTCCTCGCTTCGACGCTGCCGGTGCGATAATTCCCGGGTGCCGCCCCGCCCGCCCGTCCCTTTCAACGCGATACCGATCCTCGCGCCGCTGACGGCCGAGGACCGCGCGGCGCTGTCGCCCCTATGCGAGCTGCGCGCGTACGACAAGGGCGAGACGATCTTCGCCGAGGGCGATCCCGCGACCTTCATCCACTTCCTCTTCGTCGGGCGGGTCAAGATCGTCAAGGCCGCTCCCGACCGGGACCTCATCCTGGAGATTCTCGGCCCCGGCGAACCCGTGGGCGCGGTCGCGGTCTACGAGCAGCGTCCGTTTCCTGCTTCCGCGGTCGCGCTCGAGCCCTCGGGCACGGTCTCGATTCCGGAGCGGGAGTTCTTCCACCTCGTCGAGAAGCGCCCCGAGATCACGCGCCGCCTGCTCGCGGGCCTGACGATGCGGCTCATGGCACTCAACCGGCGCCTGGCCGACATGACGGGATCGGTCGAGTACCGGGCGGCCCGCCTCTTCGCGACGCTCGCCGAGCGCGTCGGGCAGAAGCGGCCCGACGGAGTCTTCGTCCCGCTCCACCTCTCGCGCCAGGAGATCGCGGACCTGGTCGGGACCACGATCGAAAGCGCGATCCGGCTGATGAGCCGCTGGCAGAAGGACGGCCTCGTCGACACCGACAAGGACGGGTTCCTCATCCGGCAGATCGCCGCGCTGCGGGACGTGGCGCCGTCCGGCTAGTTCGGCCGGTCAGTGCAGGTGGGCCGTCGGGTTGCCCGGCGGCAGCGCGTCGAAGGCCGGGTGCGCGGGCTCCCCGCGCGTCAGGATCATGGCGTACAGGAACGGGCCGAAGCTCGTGCCTCGCCGGCCGTTGACCGCGACGATCGGCGTGCCGTCCGAGTCGTACTGGGAGGCGGCGGCCAGGTCCTGCTCGAGCTCGGAGCGCGTCTGCGGCGACGCGATGCAGGCTGCGAGCTTCTCGCGCGGCATGTACGGCGCCGCGATCTCGAAGACCGCTGCCCGGGTCAGCCCCTTCTGGCGCGCGAAGAGGGCCCCGGCAAACTCGGGCTCGCGGCCCGAGGGCTCGATGCAGATGCGGGCCGCGGCCGCCACGCAGCGAACGTCGTCGCCCTTGCCGGACTCGAATTGCGGATTGCACCGCCCGTCGAGCGGAAACTGCCGGGCGTCCACGCTGTAGCTGCCTGGCGCGGTGTGCCCGCGCAGCGTCTGGAGCGTCTCGTAGAGGCTCGCACAATGCTCGCAGAGGATGTCGGTGAACTCCGTGATGCGCACCGGCGCCACCGTCGAGCCCACCAGCGCCCGCGGCGCCGGGAGCATCGCCGGCGGCGAGCTCCTGTAGATCGCCAGCGAATCGGCCAGCATCTGCTTGCCGGCCGGATCGAGCGCGGCCACGAGGTCGTCGAGCTGCCGGTCCCTTCCCGGATCGCCAGTCCCGGTTCGGTTCGACGCGGGCGCGGGCGCTGCCGCCGGAGAATCGGCCTGAGGCGCCTCGGCGGCCCCTGCAGCCTGCGCCACGGCCTGCCGTCCCGCTTCCCCGCTCGACTTCGGCGTGTGGAGCCCCGGATAGAGAAGGCACGCGAACGCGATCGCCGTGGCGGCCGCGGCAAACCCGGCCCCGCGGCCCGCTTCGGGCAGTCCCTCGCGGCGCCAGCCGACCAGGGCGATCGCCGCGTACGCGCCGACGATCACGTACGTCGCGATGCAGCCGATGCAGAAGGCGCCGGCAATCGCGCTCTCGGCGAGCAGGACGACGACGACGAGAAGTCCCGCCCCGGCCGTGAGCCGCACCGCCGAAACCAGCGGCCCGGGCTCCGCGCCCGAGGCCCGGCGCGTCAGAGCGACGAGCGGCAGAGCGAACGCCGCGATGCTCCACACGAGGCCCCAACCCGACACGGGCATCCCCGTCAGGCGGTGCACCGTGGAGGCGAGCGCGCCATTCCAGGCCGCCGTGCAGTCGAAGCCCCCGCCCGATCCGCAGAAGGTGCTCCCGCCGGATCGGGCGAGGACGAGCTCGGTCCACAGAAAGAGCGACCAGAGCCCGGAAAGCGCACCGAGACCCGTCAGCCTCGCCCAGTCGCGCGGGGGCGGCCCCTCTGCCATCGTTTGTTTGGATCCGGCTCGCGCCATGGGCTCATTCTGCCATCATCGGCGCCCAGGCTGGATATCAGTCGCTTCGGGGCATGGACTTCCAGGCGACGTAGGGCCGCGCGAGCTGGCGCAGGGCCGCGAGCTTCCACTCGTAGATGCGAAATCCGGGGTCGGGAGCGAGAGACGCGGCCTCCTCGGGCTGGACGACGAGGGAGACCTCGATCGGCAGGATGCCCACGGGAAGGTCGGCCGCCCGGCACGCCTGGTACAGGTAGGAGAAGACCTCGCGCATCTCGTCGGGACGCGGCGGCAGCTCGTTCTCGAGCTCGCTGCCGACGGTGGGGCGGAAGATGCATACGGTCGGGAAGGCGCCCGCCGCGACGATCCGGTCGATCCCGCGCATCGTCGCCTCGATGGGCTCGAGGCCCGCGATGATCTCCCCCGCGACACGGCCGCGGCCGAGTTTCTTCGCCGTGTACTCCATCGCGTCGAAGAACCCTTGCTGGCCCAGGGTGTCGGCCTTGCCCGGGCACAGCCGGGCGAAATATTCCGGGTCCTCGAACTCGTAGCAGAACGAGAAGTGATCCACGCCCGCGTCGATGAGCGCGTCGTACTCGCCGAACATGCGCTTCGGCACCGGCATCGCCTGCACGCCGATGAAGCCGCCGACCTCCCGGCGCAGCCCCCGGACGAAGGGCTCGCACTGCCGGAGGCCGTGGATCTTTTCGAGCTTGTCCACCTCTTCGAAGTGGTACCCCGTGTTCAGGTGCGTGAAGACCGAGCCCGACTCGTCCCGCGCCGCCCGGGCCACCTCCACCACGTCGGCCACGGACTTGCGGGCCTGCTCCACGGTACCGACGTTCTTGCCGGTCGTGCAGAACTTGCACGCGCGCGACGGCGACGTCGCCCAGTAGAGGCAGGAGTTGGAGACGTAGACGCCGAGGTAGTTGCCCTGCAGGACGCCGATGCGGCTCATCGGAATGCCCGAGGACGTCGTGCGCGAATACCAGGCCGGCTCCTCCGGAACCCTCACCGGGTAGACGTCCCCGGTCCGGTCGTCGGCGAGGTGGTACTCGCCGTTGTCCCGCGCCAGCCGGAAGGGTGAGGCGGCCGCGAAGGATTCGACCACGGGGACGTTGACCCAGATCGGCTTCCGGGGAGCCGGCAGCACGAGCTCGAGCCCGGATCCCAGGCCCGCGCGCGTGCGGAGAATCGGGCGGCCGTCCTCGTCGAGCGCGCACGTCTCGTCGATCCGCATTCCGCGGCAGAAGAGCTCGATTTCGAGCTCGACGGGAGACAGCATCGATCCCACGGTACGTCCCCCCGGCGGCCCCGGACATGATGCAAATCATCCAGGACCCCGATCCGGCTTTTTGATCTATTTGCACCACTCGCGGCTTCCCGAGGGGCGCTACAAAGGACTTGAGGCCGGTCAGAGCGGCCAAGGCGCGGAAACGGATCAAACCGATCACCCGCATGACCGGCGTCATAGCCCCCCCGCCGGCCCCGGGTCATCTTCTCGGAGGAAAAGGATGAGCGCAGCAGAAGACAGGAACGACGCGGCTTCCCCGAGCTTCGACAACGCGTTTCTCTCCCGCGGGGAAGTCGCCCGGCTCTTCGGCGTCTCGGTCTCGACCGTGACCCGCTGGGCGCGCACGGGCCTCCTGCCCGCCGTCCGCACGCCGGGCGGCCACTACCGGTTCCGCTCCGAGGACATGCGGCGCGCCGCCCGGTCGGGCACGCCCGGTGAACTCCTCCGCCTCGACTGACCCGATGCCCATCCCGACCCGCCTGCCCGACCGCGCGCACTGGAAGGCGCAGGTCAAGTGCCAGGCGGGCTGCCCCGTCGCGACCGACGCGGGGCGGTACCCTTCAGATCATCGCGGAGGGCCGAGACGAGGACGCCTCCGGCCGAGGAGAAATCCATGAAAGCCATCATCGAGAGGAGTAACCGCTTTCTGGCCGAGACGTTGGAACCGCTGCCGCGGCTGTTGCTCGTCGCGGCCGCCCTCCTTCTCGTGCCCGTCTACATCGTTCCCCTCTGGAGACCTGACGATGTTCGCGCCGCAGTACCCGGACGGCCTGCGCCTGGAGATCTACAGCTACAAGCTCGAGGGCGGTAACGCGGGACGGGACTTCAAGGGGATCGACATCCTCAACCGCGACCTCGGCATGAAGGACCTGGCGACGGCGGACTTCACCGAGTTCAAGTGGATCCCCTTCGTCGTCGGCATGCTGGCCCTCCTGCTGCTGCGCGCCCCCGTCCATGGAAAGATGAGCGACCTGATCGACGTCCTGGTCCTGTACCTCTACTTCGGGCTCTTCTCGCTGTGGTCCTTCGGGTACAAGCTCTACTGGTACGGCCACAACCTCGCGCCCACGGCGTCGGTGAAGGTGGCCCCGTTCATGCCGCCGCTCTTCGGGCACAAGACGCTCGCACCCCACTTCGAGATCTACTCCTATCCCTCGGCGGGCTTCTATGCGCTCGCCGGCGCAGCGGCGGTCTTGATCGTGGCCTTCGCGATCGCCCGGCGGCAGGCCCTGCGCGCCGAGGCCCGGGAGGCGGGCGCCACCGCATGATCGCCGCCCCGCTCGCCCCCACCGGCAACACGATGACCGCCCGTAAGGCGGCCTTCCTCGAGTTCCCGACCGGAAGCGAGGCCGTCGAGTTCCATCGCCGGCTGCGCCACGCGGACCCGGCGCCGAGGGTCGAGGCCCTTCGCTTCGCATCAATGAATCACGCCTCGCCCGGCCGGCCCGCCGGGTCCGAAGCGGGAGGTTGACCCCATGGAGCTCAAGGTTCCGCAGTCGATCCAGATCGAGCACGAAGAACTGCACGGGGAGCTCGCCCAGGCCCTGAAGGCGGGCGGCAAGACGGGCGAGGCCGCCCGGGCCGTGATGAAGATCCTGCAGCCGCACATGGCACGCGAGGAGGAGTTCGTGGCGCCCGCGCTCTCCCTGCTCGGCGCCGTCGCGGCCGGCCAGTTCTCCCCCGAGATGGCGCCGCTGGCGCCGCGCATCGCGGCGCTGCGGGCGGAGCTTCCCCGAATGCTCGCCGAGCACGGCCAGATGGTCACGGCCCTGCGGCGCCTCATGCAGGCGGCGATCGAAGAAAAGCAGCCCGGCTTCGCCCGTCTCGCGCAGAAGCTGATCACCCATGCGCAGCAGGAGGAGGAGATCCTCTACCCGGCGGCCAGTCCTCGTCGGCGAACTCCTCAAGGCGAGGTTCGTGAAGCCATGAACCACGCGAAGCGTCAATTGCCCCTGCTTCTCTGCGCCCGGTCGCCCCGCTCGGGATGCTCGACGATCCTGGCCGCCCGCCGCCTCGATCGCGCGGACCTCTAGGCCTGCGCCGCCTAGCGCCGCTCGCGTTCCTCGCGCTTCGTCGCGGCGATGACCTGCCCGACGAGAAGCAGGAGCCCCGCGTCGCGCAGGACGACCCACTTCATGTCGCGCAGCCGCTCGGCCTCGGTCTTCACGACCTTCGAGGTCCCGAAGCAGCCGCAGTCGACCGGGCGCCCGCGAAGCAGGTTGATCGAGATCGCCAGGATGAACACGATGAGCAGCACGCCCATGATCCGCGCCGAGGCGCGCCGCGCGAGCCCCACGAAGAGCGCGAGCCCCGACACCACCTCGATCCACGGCAGCGCGATCGCGATCGCGTTCACCGCGAAGCCCGGCATGAGCTTGTAGTTGTGTATCTCGTGGGCGAAGCCCGGCGGGTCCGCGATCTTGCCGAAGCCCGCCACCACGAAGACCGCGGCCAGAACGAACTGGACCCTCGCGGTGAGCCAGGGGCCCGTCATGCGGCCGCTCAAGGCGCGTCGCCCTTCGACACGGGCATGCCCCGCTTCTCCCAGTCCGGGAAGCCGTCCTTGTAGACCAGGACGTTGTCGAAGCCCACGAAGTAGAGCTTCTGGCCGAGCATGTGCGAGTCCTCGCACTCGCCGCCGCTGCAGTAGACGACGATCGGGGCGCTCTGGTCGCGGCCCTCGGCGAAGAGCGCCTTCACCTTGTCGTCGGCGTCCGCCTCCCAGATCGCGAGCGAGCGTGCGCCCGTGATGTGCCCGGTCCGATAGACGCTCGAGCGCCGCGCGTCGAGAAAGAGGATGTTGCCCCGGCCGTAGAGGGACGCCACGTCGTCTCCGGAGATCTCGACCCAGGCCGTCGAGGGGTGGGGCTCGAAGGTCTTGCCGCCTCCCGGGGAAGCGGCCGCGGCGGCAACCGGCGTGCCCGCGGGGCCCGGCGTCGCCCTTTTGTCGCCCGGCTCGGGAGCCGAGATCGAATAGTTGCCGATCCAGCGCAGCTTGCGCTCGGGCCCGGCCACGGCGTTCGAGACGGCGGCGGCGACACCCGCCAGAACCACGATCGCGACCGTGTCGCGCCAGGACATGTCCCGTCTCATCGAACCGCCATCTTAGCCGACGAGTCCGCAGTCCGGTCCTGTCCGGACGGCCAGAGTGATCTATTCACATCACGACAGAAGCCGGCCGAGGCACCCAGAATTTCACTTATGGACACCAACACCGGATCCTCTCCGCAGCCCATCAAGCCCACGCGCAGCCTCTCCCGGCCCGAGGCCATCGAGGAGCTCCGCCAGAAGCTCTTGACCCTCGTCGACGAGGACCACTGCGTCTGCGCCGTCGCCGACCGTCTCGGTTTTCCCTGCCACGGCTTCTCCGCGCTGTCCGACGACGAGTTTCGGAGGCGCTTCGACTGGATCGTCCGCGACCCGTCCCAAGGCCACGCGCCAGGAGCTCGAGGAATCCGTCAACCTCTATCTCCTCGGCCGCCAGGAAGCCACGGGCGCGAAGATGGCCTGCGACGTCGAGACGCGCGAGCACGACCTCTGCGGGGGCTGGAACACCTTCGACAACGAGAAGCTGGAGGAGTTCTACCGCAACGTCTTCGGGCGCTCCATCCACATCGGCAGATGATCCTGGCCCGGGATCGGCTCAGAGCCGCCCGGCCACGTCCTCCAGCAGCTCGAGAGACCGGTAGTCCGTCAGATCGAGGTGCAGCGGCGTCATCGAGATGAACTTCTCCGCCACCGCCGAGAGATCCGTCCCCTGCTCGAGCTCCCCCTGCGGCGGCGTTGCGCCGATCCAGTAGTAGGGGCGGCCCCGCGGATCGGTCTTCTCGATGACGGCCTCCCCGTAGCGGCGCTTGCCCTGCCGCACGACGCGCACGCCGCGCACCGCACCCGCCGGCACGTTGACGTTCACGAGGGTGCCCGGGGGCAAAGGCTGATCGAGCAGATGACGGGCCAGGCTCGCGGCGAACCGGGCCGCGGCGTCGAACGTGAAGCCCGTCTCGATCTCCTGCGAGATCGCGACCGACGGGATGCCGGTCAGCGTGCCCTCGAACGCCGCCGAGACCGTGCCCGAATACGTGACGTCGTCGCCGAGGTTGAGCCCGAGGTTGATCCCCGAGAAGAGGAGTTTCGGCCGGTCGTCGCGCAGCAGGTGGAGGACGCCCCAGTTCACGCAGTCGGTCGGCGTCCCGTCCACGGACCAGCGCTGCGGGCCGATGAGCTTCGCGCGCAGCGGATGATGCAGCGTGAGCGAGTGTCCGGCGGCGCTGCGCTCCTGGTCCGGAGCGACCGTGAACGACGTCGCCCACTTCCGCGAGAGCCGCGGCCAGACGCTCGATGCCCTCCGAGAAGACGCCGTCGTCGTTGGTGACGAGGATGCGCGGCCGCGTCATGCGACCGGCGCGGCCGGATCCGGCGGCGGCATCACGAACATCAGGATGATGTAGGCGAGGATCCCCGGGAAGGCCACCGAGACGATCGAGATCAGGACGTACGCGACGCGCACGACCGTCGGGTCGAGCTCGAAATACTCGGCGATCCCGCCGCACACCCCGGCGATCATCTTGTGGCGGCTCGAACGGGTCAGTTTGCGCGAGCGATGATCTCCGTTCACGGCTCCCCTCCTTCGTAGACGACGCTGTTGCGGTCGGTTTCGTGGAGCGCGATACGCACGAGACGCGCCGGGGACACGCGCGGGGCGAGCTGCCCCCAGATGGCCACCGCGATGTTCTCGGCCGTCGGATTGACACCCGCGAGGAAGTCCACGTCGAAGTTCAGGTGGCGCCGGTCGAGGCGGCGGATCACGGACTCCTGGACGGTCTGCTTCAGGCGCCCGAAATCCATGAGGTAGCCCGTCTCCGGGTCGATCTCCCCCTCGACGGTCACCTCGAGCCCGTACGTGTGGCCGTGCCCGTTGGGGTTGTTGCACTTGTCGAAAACACGCCGGTTCGTCGCCTCGTCCCAGTCATCGCGGTGGAGGCGGTGGGCGGCGGCGAAATGGGACGCGGAAACCAGCCGGACGCGCATCGCGGCGATTCTAGCGCGGCGTTTGACACCCTCCCCGGACCCTGTTCAAATGCGTCCTCCGGTCGGGATGTGGCGCAGTCTGGTAGCGTACCTGAATGGGGTTCAGGGGGTCCCGGGTTCGAATCCCGGCATCCCGACCAAATCAAAACCGGCAAAAACCAATCCACCCGGTGTGATCTGGCGGGTTTCTCGCGGACTTGCGAGGGCTCGCCCTGGCGGCGTTCCGCCGTCATCCGCCACGGCCACAGCCTGACACCGACCCCGTCGCCGACAACGCGGTCCTCGTCATCGTCTTGAACGGTTCCGCCCTGTCGGGAGGAAACGGCCTGCAGGTCGGAGGCGGCGCGACGACGATACGGGGTCTGGTGATCAACGGATTTCCGGGCTCGGGAATAACCCTGACCGGCGCCGATGGAAACGTCGTCGAGGGCAACTTCATCGGCACGGACGCTGGCGGCACGACGGCTGTTCCCAACGGCGCAGGCGGCGGAGGCCTCGGCGTCGACATCCTCGCCGGCAACAGTCACACGATCGGCGGCCTGGCGCCCGCCGCTCGCAACGTCATTTCCGGCAACGTTTTCACCGGAATACGGATCAACGTGCTCAACGCGATCACCATTCAGGGCAACTTCATCGGAACCCAGCGGGATGGGGTCAGTCCTCTGGGAAACGGAGCCAACGGCGTCGGGTTCGAGTTCCTCGGCGGGTCGGGATCGAACAACGTCGTCGGCGGACGAAGTGCCGGGGAAGCCAACGTCATCGCCTACAACGGCGCGGACGGGGTCTTCCTGCAGCCGAACATGAACGCCATCCCGATCCTGGGCAACGCGATCTTCTCCAACGTGCGCGGCGGCATCGATCTCCTCTGCTGCGGTGTGACCGCGAACGACCCCGGCGACGGCGACGATGGCGGGAACCATTTGCAGAATTTCCCGATCATCCAGTCGATCGTTCATGGAGCCTCGACCACGGAAGTCGTCGGCAAGCTGGACACGAGCGCGTCCACGACCTTCGATCTCGACTTCTATGCGAACCCTGCCTGCTCGAACTTCCCGCGCGAGTTTCTCCAGGGCGAGACCTACCTCGGAACCTTCCCGGTGACGACCGACGGCTCCGGGCACGCGAGCTTCGACGTGACGCTTCCGGTCGCAACCGAGGCCGGCGCGCGGATCTCGGTCACCGCCACCGACCCCAACGGCAACACGTCCGAGTTCTCGCAGCGGATCGTCTTCAGCATCGGCCCGACGTCGGGCCCCGCGACCGGCGGGACGGCCCTGACCGTCTCGGGCACCGATTTCGCCGACCCGGCGACGATGACGATCGGTGGCGTCGCCACCCCCGTGAGCTTCGTCAACGACCACGCGCTCACCTCGACCTCGCCAGCGCTCGCTCCCGGGACCGTCAACGACATCGTCGTCACGACGCCGGACGGCACGACGGGAACCCTCGTGAAGGGCTGGGTTTCGGATTTCCTGGACGTTCCGGGGGGCCAGCAGTTTTACTCCTTCGTCACGACGCTCGTCTCCAACGCCATCACCGCAGGGGTCGGAGGCGGCCTCTACGGCGTCGACCAACCGACCTTGCGGCAGCAAATCGCCGTCTTCCTCATGAAGGCGAAGCACGGCCTCTGCTACGTTCCGCCCCCCTGCACGACCCAGATCTTCACCGACGTGCCCTGCTCGTCGGGCTTCGCTCCCTGGATCAACGAGCTCGTCGCGGAGCAAATCACCAGCGGCTGCGGCGCCAGCACCTACTGCCCGACCGATCCCGTCAAGCGCCAGCAGATGGCCGTCCTCCTGCTCAAGACTTTCGAGGGCACCGGATACCTCCCTCCGGCCTGCGTCACCGCAACCTTCACCGACGTGCCCTGCTCGAGCCTCTTCGCTCCATGGATCTACGAGCTCGTGGCGCGAAACATCACCGGCGGCTGCGGCAACGGCAAGTACTGCCCCGTCGATCCCGCCACCCGCGGACAAATGGCGGTGTTCGTCACGAAGACGTTCAACCTGCAGTAGTTTGGGCTTCCCGGTCAGGCGCGTCGATGCGGTGCCCGGGCGCATCCACGGCCGCGCCTTCTACCCTCCCGCTCGAATCGCGGGGCAATGGATTTCGCCGTGTCGCCAACATCGGACCCATCGTCGCGCCCATGCCCGAATTCCTTAGGAAAAGTGGGGATTTACCTCCGCCTCGGATGGGATTTTGGTGAACTACAGGCCGGAATGATCCGCTTCGCCCGCATCCTGCGCGTGACAGGGTGATAGCAGAGAAAGGCGGTTCTATGGAGCGGCCCTCTCGTCTTTCCGGGTTCTATCTCGCCGTGGCCCTGTCGGCGGGAATCGCTCGAGGCCAGGGCGCCGGCGAAATGCCGACGGCGCCCGCCCTGGTGACCTCCCCGATGCCCTTCATCGGGATCACGCCGTGCCGGATCGCCGACACGCGCGACGGGAGCCGGCCGCCGGGCTACGGCCCGCCGGCGCTCACTGCCGGTGTGCCTCGCAACTTCACGCTCGCCGGCCAGTGCGGAATTCCGTCCGGCGCGCAGGCCGTCTCGCTCAATGTGACGGTCGTCAGCCCGCAGGGCGTCGGCTACGTCCTCCTGTATCCGCAGGGCGGCTCGCAGCCGGGCGTGTCGACCATCAACTATGGTCAGGGTCAGACGGTCGCGAACGCGGCTTTCGTGCCGCTCGGAACGGATGGCGGTATCACAGTGGCGGCCGCCGTCTCCGGTACCGACTTCCTGATCGACACGAACGGCTACTACGGCGCCTCGCCGACGAGCTACTTCAGCTCCTACCTCGACGCGGGCAACGCGACGACGACGGAGGATTACAACACCGGCGCGGGCCTCGAGGCGCTCCTGGCGAACACGACGGGATCCTCCAACACCGCATTCGGGTGGCACGCGCTGCGCAACAACACGACGGGCTCGGAAAACACGGCCACCGGCAACAACGCGCTTCCCGTCAACACGGATGGCAGCGACAACACTGCCCTCGGCGTCGCGTTGAGATTCAACACCACCGGCTCCAGCAACACCGGAATTGGCACGCTGGCCCTGGGCGGCAACGTCGACGGCTCCTACAACACGGCCGTCGGCCTGGGTGCGCTCGGGAACCTGGCCTCGGGCAGCAACAACACGGCCTTTCCCTCGGCGTCCGGACAAAGGCTCACGAGCGGCTCGAACAACGTCTATCTCGCCGTCCTCGAGAGTCCCGCAACGGAATCGACGACCGTGCGGATCGGAGATCCGGGGTTCCAGACACGCGCGTTCGTCGGTGGCATCTGGGGCGCGACGCTTCTCTCGAATGCCGTGCCCGTGTTCGTCGACCCCACCGGACAGCTCGGCACGGTCCCCTCCTCCCGGCGTTACAAGGAGGACGTCCGCGACATGGGTGACGCGTCGAGCCCGGTTCTTTCGATGCGGCCGGTCACGTTCCGCTACCGGCAGCCGGCCGAGGGTGGAACCCACTACGGCTTGATCGCCGAGGAGGTTGAGGAATGCCTTCCTGACCTCGTCGCCCGCGATGCGCAGGGCAGGCCGGAATCCATCCTGTATCACGAGCTTCCGGTCCTGCTCCTCAACGAGCTTCAGAAGCAGCAGGCACAGATCGAGGCACAGAAGGCGGAGGCGCTGGCCCTCGAGGAACGGGCCCAAAGAGCGAGCGCTCGAGCCCGTTCCGACCGCCTGCGGATCGAGGAGCTGCTGACGCGACTCTCGGAGGTCGAGGAGCGACAGCGACGCCCGGCGTCGAGCGAGGAGGCCCCACGATGAACCGGCGAATCCTGGCGGTCCTGAGCCTGTGCTTTCCCCTGGCGGCGGCGGCCGCGGGCCGGGACGCTCCGGCCACCCCGACCCTCGTGACGCCGCCAATGCCCTTCGTCGGGATCACGCCCTGCCGGATCGTCGACACGCGGGACTCGAGCATGCCGGCCGGCTACGGGCCGCCCTCTCTCGCGGCCGGAGTGCCGCGGAGCTTCACGCTCGCGGGCCGCTGCGGCATTCCGGCGGGGGCCGCGGCCGTGTCGTTGAATGTCACCGTGGTCGGGCCCCAGGGAACGGGCTACGTGCTCCTCTATCCGCAGGGCGGATCGCAGCCCGGCGTCTCCACGCTCAACTACGGGGCGAACCAGACCGTTGCGAACGCGGCCGTCGTTCCGCTCGGCGTTGGGGGGGGCATCACGGTGGCGGCGGCCCTCGTCGCGACCGACCTCGTCATCGACACGAACGGCTACTTCGGCGCCAGTGCCCTCGACGCGTCAAACGTTTTCCTCGGAGAGGGTGCCGGCAATACGTCCACAGCCGGGACCGAGCTCACCGGCGTCGGCCTGAATGCCTTGTCGAGCAACTCCTCGGCGGCTGGTAACACCGCTGCGGGCGAACACGCCCTCTTGAGCGCGACGTCCGGCCCGTGGAACACCGCCGTCGGGGTCGAGTCTCTCGCCTTTCTCCAGGACGGCGACGACAACGTCGCCTTCGGCGTCGACGCTCTGGCGGTGAACGTGTCGGGGACCTTCGACGTCGCGGTCGGCGTCGGCGCCCTCGTGTCTTCTCCCGGGGGCAATAACGTCGCCATCGGGAAGTTCGCCCTCTCCGGCATCTCCGGCTTCGAGAACAACAACGCCGCTTTCGGCAACAGCGCCGGCTCGTCGTTGAGCTCGGACGGCGGCAACCTGTACGTGGCCAGTCCGGGCGTGTCCGACGACTCGCTCACCATCCGTGTCGGCTCTGTACTGCAGACCCGCGCCTACATCGCCGGCATCCGGGGAGCGGTTCTGGGCGGGGCTCTTCTCGTCGAGATCGATCCCGCCGGTCAGCTCGGGATCGTCAGCTCGTCCGCGCGTTACAAGCAAGACGTGCGCACCATGGGCGCGGCGAGCGACGCGCTGTCGCGCCTGCGGCCGGTCTCCTTTCACTATAAGGACCAGCCCGAGCGCTTCTCCTACGGCCTGATCGCCGAGGAGGTCGAGCGCGTCCTGCCGGAGCTCGTCGTTTGCGACGCGGCCGGGGAGGCGGCCTCCGTCCAGTACCAGGAGATCCCGGCGATGCTGGTCAACGAGCTCGAGAAACAGCGGTGGCGCCTCGGGGCCGAGCGGGAGCGCCTCGACGAGCGGCGCGAAGCGATCGAGAGGCAGGAACGGGCGCTGGACCGGCGGGAGACCCAGATCCGCGAGCTCGAAGCCCGGATCGTTGGGCTCGAGAGGGGATCGTACGATCCCGCCCTGTCGCGGCCGGAACAAGGGAGGTCCGAATGAGGATGACGAGGCGACAGCTCATGGCGGCGACGATCGCCGGATGTCTGGGAGCGCCGCTCGGCGCCGCGCAGACGGCGCCCGAGGTGCCGGCCCTCGTGAGCTCGCCGATGCCGTTCATCGGAATCACCCCATGCCGCGTCGCGGACACGCGGGACGCGGGTCAACCGGCGGGATACGGTCCGCCGTCCCTGGCCGCGGGAGTCCCGCGCACATTCATCATGACGGGCCGGTGCGGCATTCCGGCCGGCGCGCAGGCCGTGTCCTTGAACGTGACGGTCGTCAACCCGCGGGGTGCCGGTTACGTGCTGCTCTACCCCACGGGCGAGCCTCAACCGGGCGTGTCGACGCTCAACTACGTCGAGAACCAGACGGTCGCCAACGCCGCGATCGTGCCCCTCGGCCAAAGCGGGCAGATCACCGTCGCGGCGGCAGTCTCGGCCACGGATTTCGTCATCGACACCAATGGCTACTTCGGTCCATCGTCTGTCGACGTCAGCGACACGTTCCTCGGCGTGTCGGCGGGAAACACGACCACGACGGGTCTGGAGAACACGGGCATCGGTTACGGAACCCTGTCGCAGAACGCGTCTGGAGGAGACAACACGGCGGTCGGCGCCTACGCGCTGTCGAACAACACCACGGGTTCCGACAACACCGCGGTCGGGACGTCGGCGCTGCGCGCCAACACGACCGGCAACAACAACAGTGCGATCGGCGCCGGCGCCCTTGCCTTCAACACGACTGGCTCGGACAACGTCGCGATCGGCGCGAGCGCGCTCGGAAACAACGTCGTCGGCTCGAGCAACACCGCCGTCGGGAGCCAGGCCCTGCCGTTCTCTACCGGCTCCAACAACGCCGCGCTCGGCGCCGACGCGGGGTTCAACCTGACGACGGGGGACTACAACGTCTATCTCGGGAGCGTCGGCGCCACGAGCGAGTCGGCCACCTTGAGGATCGGTGATCCGGGTCTCCACACGAGATTCTTCCTGGCCGGCGTCTTCCCCGTGACTCCGGGTGTGCCCGGCGCGGCTCCCGTCTACGTCGACTCCACCTCGCAGGTCGGCACACTGCCATCGTCGGCGCGCTTCAAGGAAGACATCCGGGACATGGACAAGGCGAGTAGCGCCATCCTGGGACTGCGCCCGGTCACGTTCCGGTACAAGGATCAGCCGAGTGCCCCCACGCAGTACGGATTGATCGCCGAAGAAGTGGAAGCCATCCTGCCGGACCTGGTCGTTCTCGACGAGTCGGGCGAGCCCCAGGCCGTGCTTTACCACGAGCTGCCCGCGATGCTGGTCAACGAGTGGCAGAAGCAGCAGCGCGAACTGTCACGGCAGGAAGCCGTCGGCAGCGACCTCGAAGTGCGGCTCCTAGAAAACGCGAGCGAGGAGCGCCGCGCGCGGCGCGCGCTGGAAGTACTCGCGGAGCGACTCGCAGCGGTCGAGTCCATCGGTGGCCCCGTGCCGGCAGAAAAGCCGACAAGGGAGGAGCCATGATCTCGATCCGCGCAAAGTCAGCAAGTCAGGACTGACCCCGGCAACCCACGGCGAGCGGTCCTCAGCCGGGGCGTCCCGGAAGGTGCTTCTTGAGTAGTTGGTGCCCTGCGATGTCGAAGGGGTTCGGCAGGAGCGCGTTCCCGAGCGGCTCTTTCGCGCTGGCCACTGCGGGCATCGAGCCTCCCTCGGCCTGCATGATGGGAACGAGGCGGGCCACCGCGTTGTAAGCAACCATGGCGGTCTGCATGATTCCCGGGCCGGGTCCCGATAGACCCCTGGGGTTACTTTCGTTGTACCGGGCAAGCGATTCGAGCCGCCCATAGGGATCTCGAACTGCCTGGAGGGTCGTGTGAATCTCTTGAACCGTCCCGGGGTAGAAAAGCTCGGGATTCAGCGCGACCTTCTCGAGCATGGGGTGAGCCAGAAAACCGGGCGGTCTATTTCCACCTCCACCGCTCGCGAGATCGGCGAGGTGCGGCAGTAGCAACGAGAGCTCTGCCAGGAGGGAGGTCGCTGCGCTGCTACGGCGCCGATCCCTTTCCTCGCGGTCGCGGCTGCGAGCGTCGAGATAGGCCTGCCGGGCGAAATACGTGTACCAGGCGAGTCCCGCGACCGACAGGGCGGAGAGCGCAATGAGGGGATCGTAGGTCGTGGACGGGCCGAGGAGTTGCGGCAACGCGGCAAGGAGAACCGCCAACAGGGAAGCGGCCCAGGCGACCAGCCTCGGCCACAGGCCGTTGCCTCCGGACGGCGGGGGCCTCACCACGGATCGGCGATCTGCCACGAGATAACTCCGCCTCCGTCGCTCGACACGACGCACCGAGAGATCCCGTCGTCGATGAGAGAGGGCGCGTCGTCCACGGAGACGACGTGCGGCGGGCGCAGGAGGATCGTCTCTTCGTGGCTCACGTCTGATCTTACCATCTGCGACTGGCCCCAAGCGACGCGGAGGGGTCAGTCCTGATTTGCTGATTTCGGGTGGATCCCCGATCGTGGACGATCCCGACTTCAGCGCACAGTTCGGGATCGAATGGACGCCATCATGCCCGGACGTCGGGGCCCGGTCCTCGCTTACGATTCTCGGCCGATACCCGCTTCCGCTCACAGCGCACGATCGAATCGGCTCGGGCGCCAGGGTCCCCCGCCCCCGAAATCAGGAAATCAAGACTGACACCCTGCCTTCGCGTTCGGGCCCGCCCTATGGCGACGTGGCCTTGGCCTCCTCGGCGGGCCGCCGCCAGTAGCGGTCCCAACCCAGAATCCGTGCGGTTTCGAGATTCACGGTGCCATCTTCGTTGTAGGTCCCGTTGGAGATCAGGCTCCGCTTTTCAGCGTCGGTGAGCATCGCAGGAATCTCGGCGTTTGGTTTTCCCGGTGCGAATTCCGACGACGTCGTGACGGGATCGAAGTCCCGGTAACCGTGGCGAATCCCGTTGACGTGGTAGGCGAAGCGGACATCCTTCGAGGAGATCACGACGATGCGATTGAGATCCTGGCTAACCACGGCGAGCGTCGCGAGATCCCCGATTGGCGTGAGCTGGACCGTGAGCGCATCCTCCTCCGTGACGAGGCGGAACGACTCCGGGACCTCGATGATTGCCCGTCCTCCCTGCGTTCGCGCCGTTCCCCGGAAATAGGTTCCGGCCTCGGGGCCCTCGAGAGCGACGTAGCGAATCGCCTTCGATGGGTCGTGCGGATGCGGCTCCACGAAGTACTTCGCGCCGGTGCCCCCGAAATCCCCGTTCGCAAAGACGCCGTAGAAGTTGGCCCCGGAATTGTAACCGAGGAAACCGTAGGCGGCGGTCCCGGTACCCGAGGTGTTGAGGACGGCGCCGCCGACGCCTCTCGAGCGCGAGACTCCGAGCACGCCGAAGGCCTGGCTCGTGCCGGAGAAGTTATTGACCCCTCGAACGCCCGCGCTGTAGCACGGGCCGCAATCGAGATCGTCGCCCAATGGATCTCCATATCCGCCGACACCCTTCACACCGGCCGCGTCGAGGTTCGAGCTGAACGTAGAGCCCTTCATCCCGAACGTGTTGTTGTTCGAAGCGGCAACAGCGGAACCGACGGTTCCCGCCGCACCGTTCGAAGCGCTCCAGGACGAGCCCGCGACTCCGAAGATGGCTCCCGATCCTCCCAGGTCCTCGCCGAAGATGCCCGCCGAGCCGTCCGTCGTTCCGAAGCTGCGGCCCCACAGACCAAACGTATCGCCGCACGAGGACGTCGACGTCGCGACACCGAAAGCGCCGGCAGAACCCGCATTGCATGAATCCGTGGAGAACTGGCCACCCCACGAATTGGCGCCGCCCGAGTTGGTGTTGTGCCCGACGACGACTCCGGCGCCGTTGTTCGCGCCGTCGATGTTGGAGGTGAACGAGAACTGCCCGGCGCTGGTGGAGAGATCGTTCAGGAACATCCCGTTGGTGTCGATGAGCAGTTCCGTGTCCGAGAGCGCGGCCGCAACCGTGATGCCGCCTCCCACGCCGAGCGGCACGATGGCCGCATTGGCCAATGTCTCTCCCGCGGTGAAGTTGAGGGTCGAAACGACCGGCTGCGAGCTGCCCTGCGGGTAGAGCAGGACGTAGCCCACACCGCTCGGGCTCACGACCGTGATGTTGAGCGAGACGGCCTGAGCTTCGGGCGCGATTCCACACTGGCCGGTCAACGTGAAACTGCGGGGCACTCCCGCGGAGAGCGCCGGCGGACCGTAGCCGGCAGGAAACGACGCGTTTCGCGTGTCCACGATCCGGCAGGGGGTCAGGCCGACGAAGGGCAACGGCGCTGTCGGCACGGCATTGGTGGACTTCTGATCGACGCGAGCGTTCTGCGCGGCGCCTCCCGGCGACCAGTAGAGGGGGGTCGGCCAGTTGGTCACGGCCCGATCGTGCATTCGGTCGAGCGCCTGGCGGCTGCGCGCTTCCTGTGAGAGGAGAGCGCTGGCAACCATGCTCCCGATGAACACAAACGACGCGAAGCCAAGAATCCTCTGCCACCTGGACATGGAGCCCTCCTTCCCCGAAGGACAGCGCAGGGCTCTTTTCCCGGGCGGGGGTCCCGCTTGCCTCCGGGCTACTTTGACAAATGCTATATCGATTCGGCGCGCCATCGCACCGCGCCTCCGGTTCGCTCCCTCGAGACACTAGGAGAAAGGTCGAGAAGCGATAAGCGTTGCTCGGCTCGCCTGGTGTCAGATCGTCGCGTACCTCGCGCTTGAGATACGGACAGAACGGAGGGCACCAATGTCGGGAAGAACGTCCCTGGCGGCGATTCTGGTCCTGGCGGCAGGATTGGCCCCGGCGGCCATCTCCTGCAAGAATTCGGACACCCTGACGGGCCCGGCGGCATCAACGGCCACACCGGCGGCGAGCACTCTCACACCCATGTCGTCAACTCCCACCGTCGAGCCGGCGACCTCGACGCCGACCCCGTCGACGACGCCTCTCCCGACCACTCCGACCCCAGCGGGCTCGCTAGACCTCCGCGGGGACTGGCACGGCACGGTCAGGTATCTCGATCCGGACTGGTGGTTTCCCTGCGGCGACCGCGCGATCAACCCGGACAATTCCGCGACGGCGACAATTTCGCAGAACGGCTCGACGATTACCGCCACCATTCACACCGATTGTATTTCCGCCGCGCATTTTCAAGGGAGCATAGAGGTCATTCGGCTGACCGGCACGATGAACCTCGTCACTGGCCGGTATTCGCAGACAGGAACCGCATCGGGGTCGGCGGGTCCTTCCCAAATTCAGCTCTCCACGCCTCTGCTCGACGTGGTTCCGTCGGCCTGCCCGGGCTATGCGTCGTGCCAGATGGGGGGCTTCACTCTCTCGTTGTCGCGTTGAACTTCCTGGAAGCGCCCGAAGGAGCTACTCCCGACCCTTCCCGCTCGAGCCCGCGGAAGCCCGGCTCGCCGCGCCCATGAGGTGCGGAACGAGCAGCAGCGCACCGCCATAGAAGACGAAGGCCACGAAGAGGGTCATGGGCGTGCCCGTGGGCAGGTCCTGGACGAGAAGCTTCAGGCCGCCCGCGACGAGCGCGAGGTACGCGAGCGTGCGGAGCTCCTTCCGGCCGGTCGCACGCCAGAGCCGGGCCAGGGCGTAGGCCGACACGCTCAACACGACGGTGCGCAGGGCCGGGAGGGGCGCAGTCAGGATTGAGGCGACAGGAGCGCGCAAGGCCAGTACGACTGCCGCGCCGAGGCCCGTTGCCGCGAGCAGAGCGGCGGCGAGAGCCGGAAGCTGGCCTGCCGCGGGGTGCTCGCGGAGCAGCAGCACGGCGACGACGGTGATGGCGGCCAGGGTCAACAGCGCGGGCGAGCTGGCCGGCATGATCGCCTTCTCCGGCGCGGTGAAGGCGAGGAACGATGTCTTCAACAGTCCCGAGGCGATCGCCGCCGCAGTCACGAAAACAGCGGACTGGGGCTGCATGATCGCCGGGTCGAACCGGCGGCCGATCACGGCCGCGGCGAGCCCCAGCAGGGACCACAGCAGCGCGGGTGCCGGGTCCGGCAGAAGAGCGCCGCTCCCTATCAACACCGAGGCGAGGCCGAGCCAGGCCCAGTAGAGACGGCTTTCCCTCGCCTCCGGGTCGCGCTCGCGCAGAAACGCGAGGGCATAGGCGACGACGCCGCCCAGCAGCGCCGCCCCGGCGAGGAGCGCTGCCCCGTTTCCGAGCGCCTGCGCCAGACGGAGCCCTCCTCCGAGCCCGACGGAGAGGGCGAAGATGAGCTGCATCACCGCGATGCCCGGCACCTCCCGGCGCCGCATGAGCGTCCGGGCGAGCACGCTCCCCGGCCAGAGAACGACGAGCCCCAGCGCGAGCGTCATCGCCAGGAGCGGCCCGCCGACCGCGGTCGAAGAAGTCCCCAGAGCCTCGGACGTCGCCCACAGCGACAGGGGCACGGCGCAGAGAGTCGGGGGCCACGCGATCACGCGCCAGCTCCAGTGCTCCAGACCCATCCAGAGCGTGGCGGTCGCGAGCAGGAGAAGCAGCAGCCCGGCCGGAGCCGGCGCCGTGGCCGACACCGCGAGAAAGACCGCCGTGCCGCACGCCGCGAACACCGCCGTCCATGCGATCGCCGGGGAGTCGTGGCGCCGGCTGAGCACGAGGGCGAACGCTGTCGCCGACGCCAGAATGACGAGACCGCCGCCGACGGAGAAAATGTGAAACCGGGTCGTCGTCTCCGCCACGATCGCGTTGGCGATGAAGACGCCCGTCGAGCCGAGGAAGGCCGCGGTGAGCCGCCCGCCTCGCGCGGCGGCGCGATCCGCGATCACGACCACCGCCAGGGCGTACAGGAGCCCGAGCGCGACACCCGGCGTCGTCGCCATCGTGCCGCGGTCCGTCAGCGCCCTCACGAGAAAGGCCCCGGCGAGGGCGAGAACGCTCCATCCGGTCTGCGCAAGCACGTCGAGAACGAGGGCGCCGGTGCCCGAGCGGGGCTCGCCGGCTCGGCCAGCCGCTCGGCGGCGGCCGGCGCGGCCGCGAGATCCGGAGCCGCCGCTCGCGCCGGCACCGATTCTCCGAGCACGGCCTCTTCGAGCCGCCGAACTCTCTTCTCGAGCTCGTCGAGACGGTCTTCTCGGGATGGGACGTCCGGGGACGGCACGCTCACTGAGCACAGCGTCAGCCTGGACGAGATGTCGCGACTAGATGCAAACGAATCAGACAGCGGCCGGGAGGTGAGCGGGAAAGGAGGTGCCTGCTCAAAGCCGCCGTTCGAGCGGAGGGTTCGAGCACCCTGACAGTCGCGCCGGACGCAGGTTTCCAGCTCTAGAGCGCTGGGGCCCTCGCGGGCACCACCACGCGGTTTCTCGCGGCCAGCCCCTCTGCGATCCAACCCGCGTCCGCGATCAGAAGCAGGTCGCACAGCGCGTGGAACGCGTAGAGCATGCGGGAGAGATCCGACGGGGCCTGCGCGAGGGTGCAGACGGCGAAGGCGAGTCCCGCCATCAGGGACAGCACGATCACCCCTTCGCGGAAGATCCGGCCGCGTGGCGTCGCGCGGCGATGGGTCGCGAGAGCCGCGGCGAAGTTGCCGCCCAGCAGAAGCCCGATCCAGAGGAACGGATGCGTCCCCAGCCGGCTCTTCAGCCGGCTCCAGAGCGAGAACCGGGTGGCCAACTCCCGCTCGGGATGCTCTGGCGACTTCTCGAAATTGCCGAACGTCGGCCGCATAGACCACGCCTGACGGGACGCGCGTTCGACGGTCCCAACCAGCTGCGCCGGATGCCGCAGGTAGAAGCGCAGGACCTGGCGGTAGCCGACCCGGTGAAGAAAGCGCGTGCGGAACGCGGGGTCGAGAAGCGGAGAGTCCGGCGCGTAGGGATTCGTGCCGGTGTAGCGCAGCCAGTCGGGATCCAGCCGTAGCTCGGCCGCATCCGCGCCCGGAGCGGTCGAATGGGCGAGCAGGTTGTCGAAGACGACCTGGTACATCGTCGATTCGCGCAGCGTGTACGGCGTGTGGCGCCCATACCAGACCGAGAAGGCGCAGAGTCCGAGGGCGAGCCACGTCGCGCCCCGCCTCCAGGCGCCGCCAAGCCCCACGCCGGCCAGCCGCAGGCCGAACAGGGCGAGAAGAGGGGCCGCCAGCTTCTCCTGCGGCTTCGAGCCGACGAAGAGAAGGGCGGTGCCGAAGTAGGCGAGCAGGAGGACGCCGGCGAGACTCCCCCGTCTCATCGCGGTCGCCGCAATCGCGGCGGTCAGGAGAAGAAAGAGAAGCGATGCGGTCTGGCTGTAGAAGGAACTGAAGGGAGCGACATAGCCGACGTCCGTGAAAACGAATACGAGAAGCGCCGCGACGAGGACCTGCGTCGTCAGCGCGAGCTCCCGGCAGGCCCGGATGAGCCCTCCGAGCGCGAGAAGGAGCAGGCAGGCGTGGATCGAGGCGAGAAGGCGGATGTCGAAGAGCGCCCCTTTCGCGAAGGTCAGATGCAAGTACCTCGCGACGAAGGCCAAGAGCGTCTCCGAGGAGTGGTAACCGCTGCGGAACCATCCGGGGGAAACGACGGCGTACCGAGTGCGAAGAAACGAGAAGTACCGCTCGGCCGCGTCGGTGGTGGTGTGCTGGAACCCCGCGTAGCCCATGACCCGCTGATAGTCGGCGTTGTCCGCCAGGCCGACGACCGGCGGGACGAAGAGCTGGAGGGAGAGAATCGCCGCGGCGGCCGTCAGCGCAGCCGCGAGGATCGCGGCGTTTGGCTGCCGCGACAACGGTCAGGCCACGTCGGCCGCGACGAGCGCCTCGATGACGGCGGCCGGAATGCCGGCCGGCGCGGCCGAGTGATAGCCCTGGTGGACCTCCGTCCATGCGGCGATCTCCTCTCGCCCGCCGGCCGCCCGGATCATCCGCGCGCCGACCTCGCCGTGGATCAGGTAGAGCCCGATCCTTCTCCTCATGCCGGAAGGCTGGCGCGACCATTCCCGCGCCGTTTCGACGGCCACGACCCTCGTCGCCAGCGTCGCCAGAGCCCGCTCGGGCAGCGAAAGACTCGCCTCCAGCTTCCCGACGTCGTGCATGAGAGCAGCGCTCGCCCAGAGGGAGTCGTCGCCGCAGGCAGTCGCGGCAAGCCGCTCCTCGACGCGCCTCGCGACTCGCACGGAATGGTGCTGATCATAGATCGATTGCCGATTCCAGAGGTCGAGCTCGGCCGGTTCCAGGATCGCCTCGGCCCACGCCCGGTCGGCGGGATCGCAGCGGGCGCCGCCCAGTGCGACGACGACGCGCTGCGCGAGCGCCCGGAAGGTCGCCCGCGGCAGGGGGTTTCCCGTCGAGTCGGCTTGCGGGTACGAAGAAGCCATCAAGCTTGCCTGCCGGCGCCGCCAGCCGCCGGCCCATACCCGGCGCTTCGAGCCACCCGGCCCGACGGATGCACGGCGGCGGAATCTGCGATCACCGGGTCGGTGAGCCTCCCGACATAGTCCTTGCCGAATCTTAGCTGGTCGTGAAGATGACTGTAAACGAATCGGCCGGCCCGGCCGATGGTCTCGAGATTGACGATCGCCGCGAGCCCATCGCGAACGATGCGGACGTCGCGGGCATACCCGGCCGTGTACACGGGATACGCGTTGGGGATGAAGTGGTGGCGCGCTTCGACGACGTCGCGCCGATGCAGGAGCCGGAGTGTGACGAGCTCTCCGACGACCCGCTCGGTGAATTCTTCGGCGGGCAGACTTTCGATGGCGTCGCCCTCGAAACACGGCGCCTCGACGACGAACGACGTCTCTCCCTCCGGCGCCATCTCCGCCGACCGGTTCTTCGGCTCGTAGATGCGGCTCACGCAGAAGGCCGGATCGGGGATGTAGATCGACGCCTTGCCCGACATCCGCGCGGCCCGGATCCGCAGGAACAGCAGGCGGACATGGCGAAAGCGCAGCCGGGACGCCGCCGCGCGGGCCGGCTCGGGCACCGAGTCGCCGAGCAACTTCACCAGGAACGGCATCGGAAGCGTGGAAACCACCCTGTCGCCGACGTCGAGACTCTTGCCTCCGGCAAGGTGAACTCGTTTCAGGACGCCTTCGTCGCACTCGAAGCCCGACACCTCGCAGTCCGTGCGGATCGATGCGGGCGGCAGCGTCCGGACGAGGGCCTCCGCGATCTGCCCGTATCCCTTCCGGGGATAGAGAAAGCTGCCGTCCACGTGCTCGGTCTTCGCGCCCGGAAACACGAGCTCGTAGAGCAGCGACCGCAGCGTCATCCCCTGCAGCCGCCGCGTCGCGACGTCGGGCGAGAGCTGGTCGGTCGGAAGCCCCCACAGCTTGGCGGAGTAGTTGAGCAGGATCCGCCGCGCGAGGGTTTCGCCGAAGCGCCGGACGGCGAAGTCTTCGAAAGTGACCTCCAGATGGTTCCGGCGAAGCGTCGAGCGCAGGAGGTCGAGGCAGATCCGCGCGGCTTCGCGGGGCCCGTAGGCGAAGACGACGTTGAGCGGCGTAGGCGGAAAGGCGATGTACCGCCCCCGGTCCCAGATCGCGCTCGGCGCCTCGACGCGCACGAGGTCGTCGCCCATGAGCGCGACGAGGTCCCGCGTGATCTCGGGATCCCGGTCGTGGAGGCGATGGGCTCCCCGATCGTAGAGATGCTCGCCGCAGCGCAGCGTGCGGCACATGCCGCCGAGCTCCGGGGAGGCTTCGAGCAGCACGAACGGAAGGCCCGCCCGATGCGCGTAGAAAGCGACTCCGAGTCCCGCCGGTCCGCCCCCGAGGATGGTGAGCTCTCTCACGCCTTGCTCCGGGGCGCGAGGAAGGCGCGGAGGTCGAGGAGGTCGTGGGCTGCGAGTGTCATCCAGGGTCCGCCGGGCGAATGATATGTTGCCCGGGAAGCAGGCGCGCGGCAACGCGGCCCGCGAGACGAAAGGCACCTCTACGAAAGCCTCTCTGTCGAAGGCGGTCGGGCTGCTCTCTCTGGCTCTCGCCGCCTCTGCCTGCCAGAAGCCTCCGGCGCTCACGCGGGAGATCGTGCGCGCCGAGATCGAAGCCGCTCCGGCCTTCCACTCGCCCCTTGCCGCGGACGTCGCCATCGCCGACGCGCGCATGAAGGACAACCCGAACCTGAAGCGGCAGGTGCTCGGTGTCGAGGGCGTGGTCGTCAAGCCCGACGGCCCGTTCGGCATGGCGGGCGCCACCGCGACCGCCTCCTTCACGTGGAGCTGGACCGCCGGGCCTCTGGCCGGGCAGAAATACAAGACCCTGGCGAAACTTCACAGCAGCGGCGGCGCCTGGAAGATCTACGACGACGAGCTCGAGCGACAGCTCCAGGCCGCGATGAGGGGCGACGAATGAGGAGAACGTGATGCACGCTCGCCGCGGATCGGCCTGGTCGTACCGGATCGCGTTTCTCCTCGTCGCCTCGGCCCTGGCCGCGACTCGTCTCGCCGCCGAAGACTCCCTCGCCGGGACCTGGACCCTCGCCGCCGCCGACGACATCCGTCCGGACGGCGCGCGCGCTCCGGCCTACGGACCCGAGCCGAAGGGCCTGTTGATCCTCCAGAAGGACGGCCGGTATTCGCTGCAGATCTACCGGTCGGACCGGGCGAAGTTCGCCTCGGGCAACAAGCGCAAGGGCACGCCGGAGGAGTACGAGGCCGCCGTTCTCGCCATGAGCACCCACTACGGCCGCTACGAGGTCGACTTCGCCGCCCGCACGATCACGTTCCACATCGAGTACGCCGCGTTCGCCAACTGGGACGGAACGGACCAGAAGCGGCCCTTCGAGCTGAAGGGAGACGAGCTGAGCTACCGCGTCCCCGCGACGCCCGACGGCACGGTTCCGGTGTCGGTCTGGCGGCGGATGCGCTGATAATGGAGATGCGCCCGGCAAGGGCGGAAAGGAGCTCGCGATGCGTACCGGACGACTCACGATCCTGAAGAGTGCAGGTTTCGCCGCCGCTCTCCCGCTTCTCGCCCTCGCGTGCAAGGACTCGAACATGGTGACGGCTCCCGCCCAGGCCGCGCCGGCGCGAAGCGTCGCGGGCACCTGGACCGGAAGCTTCCGCCCCAACTCCGACGCCTGCACCGCCAACACGGCGTCCGCGACCTTCGTCCAGGACGGACCGAACATCACGGGCCACCTCGCGGCGGCGTCCTGCGGCGTTTCCGGCGCCTTTTTCGGCACCCTCGAAGGCGACCGGCTCACGGGGCGCATCGAGATGGAGGGCTGCGCCGGCGGCCTCGTCATGGGAACGGCCACCGAGGCGGGCCTCTCGCTGACGATCGCCGACCTCACCCGCCCGCTCGTGACCGAGAACGCGGTCGTCCGGTACGGCGGCACCGCGAGCCTCCACCGCTAGTCGGATATATTTTGAAGAGCGCCGTGCGGGGCCCCGCCTCGGAGCCCGGCGTGCTGGGGTTGTGGTCCGCGACGGCGCTCGTCGTCGGTCACACGATCGCCGTCGGCGGTGGCCGCGATACGGCGGGATTACCGCACGGCGGCGATCGACGAGACGGACCGGGGCATGCTCGAATTCGTGGAGCAGCTCACGCGCGATGCTACGAAGATCACGCCGGCGCACCACGACCGCCTTCGCGCCGTCGGGTTCGACGACCGCGGCATCCTCCAGATCACGCTGATCGCCTCGTGGTTCAACTACATCAACCGGGTCGCGGACGCGCTGGGGGTCGGTCGGGGCTGAAGCCGCAAAGGGAGCTAGGCCCCCGCCCGCCGGCTGTGATACGAAATCCCGACGGGAGGCTCCGATGACTCGATTTCTCCGCCGCACGGCGCCCGCACTGGCCCTCCTGGCCGCCCTCGCCGGCCTCGGCATCGCGCTCGCCCAGGATCCCGCGCCCGATGCTCCCGCCGACCAGGATCAGGAAAACGCGGGCAACCTCGCCTGGCCGCGCGTGATCGAGGACGGCGGTATCACCTTCACGGTCTACCAGCCGCAGATCGACAAGTTCGACGACACGGTCCTCGAGGCCCGGGCCGCCGTGCAGGTCGAGACGACCGTGGACGACAAGAAGCAGACGACCTACGGGGTGATCTGGATCAAGGCGAACACCCTGATCGACAAGGAGAGCCAGCTCGTCCAGCTCGACGACATCCAGATCACGAGGGCCAACTTCCCGACCGCCGGCGACAAGACCGCGCAATACCTCGACGTCTTCCGCCGCAACGTGGAGCAGGGCCGCACGATCTCGCTCGCGCGCATCGAGGCCAACCTCGCGATCGCCCAGGCGGACAAGAAGGGCAACGCCGTTCCGCTCAAGAACGACCCTCCGCGGATCTACTACCGCACGTCGCCCGCCATCCTGATCATGATCGACGGCGACCCGGTCCTGCGCGACGTCGAGGGCGCCGGGGTGCAGCAGGTGCTCAACTCGCGCAGCCTCATCCTCAAGGACGCCGGCGGCTTCTACACGCCGATCGGCAACCGGTGGGTCACCGCGGCCACGGTGACGGGTCCCTGGCGGCTGGCGACGGCCGTGCCGCCGAACGCGCAGTCGCTCCGGGACTCGATCGCCAAGGACGAGAACCAATCGAACGTGGACCTGCTCGACGAGCCGGGCGACGATGTCACGGCCCTGCTCGCGAAGAACCGCATCCCGGATGTCATCGTCAGCACCACGCCTGCCGAGCTCATCGTGACCGAGGGCGCGCCCGACATGAAGCCGATCGCGGGGACCCAGCTGCTCTACGTCGCCAACACGACGGGCGACATCCTTCTCGACCTCAACGACCAGAACTACTACGTGCCCCTGACCGGCCGCTGGTTCCGCGCAAAGTCGCTCGACGGCCCGTGGCAGTTCGTGGACGGCGAGGCCCTGCCGAAAGACTTCGCGAAGATCCCCGAGAACAACCCGAAGTCGAGCGTCCTCGCGACCGTTCCCGGCACGCCGGCCGCGCAGGAGGCCGTGATCGCCAACAGCATCCCGCAGACGGCCGAGGTCAATCGCGAGGAGGCGAAGTTCGAGGCGAACTACGACGGCGCTCCGAAGTTCGACGCCGTCCCGGACACGCAGCTCCAGTACGCCGTCAACTCGCCGACGCCCGTCGTCCAGGTGGACCCGACGACCTACTACGCCGTTTCGGGCGGCGTCTGGTTCACGGGCGGCTCGCCGATCGGCCCGTGGATCGTGGCGACCGCCGTGCCGCCGGTGATCTACACGATCCCGACGGCCTCGCCGATTCACTACGTCACGTACGTCCGGATCTACCGCTACTCGCCGACCGTCGTGTGGGTCGGCTACACGCCGGGATACCTCGGCACGTGCTACTCGCCGTGGGGAACGGTCGTCTACGGCACGGGCTGGTACTACCGCCCCTGGATAGGCCGCTACTGGTACGGCGCGCCGATGACCTGGGGATTCGGGGTCGGCATCAGCTGGAATCCCTGGAGCGGCTGGAACGTGGGCTTCGGCTGGGGCGGCTATCGGCCGATCTATCGGCCGTACTGGGGTCCATACTACGGATGGCACCGGCCGCCGTCCTACTACCGGCCGCCCGGCTATCGCCCCGGCTACGGCGGCCGTCCTCCCTACCCGGGTCGGCCGACGCCTTATGGGCGGCCTCCGGGGATGAGCATCACGAACGTCAACGTCTACAACCGACCGGGAGTTGCGCGTCCCGGAGTGAAGCCCGCCGTCCGGCCGGCGCCGGCACCGCAGCCGCGTCCCGGCGCGGGAACTCGTCCCGCCACGCGGCCCGCGCCCGGGACGACCGCGCCCGGAACGCGGCCGGCGCCGGGAACGACCAGTCCGACGACGCGGCCCGCCCCTGGCTCGACGAATCCCGCCACGCGCCCGGCCCCGGGCACGGGAGGCGGCAGCACGACCAGGCCCACGACGCGCCCCGCGCCGTCCAAGCCGGACAACGTCTATGCCGGAAACGACGGGAACGTGTACAGACCCAAGCCCGGAGGCAAACCGGGGACGTGGGAGACCAACGACAACGGAAAGTGGAAGCCGGTGCAACCCGAGACGCGTCCCTCGCAGCCCCAGACGCGGCCGGCGCCTCAGCCGCAACAGCCGCAGACGCGGCCGGCTCAGCCGCAACAGCCTCAGGCACGCCCGGCGCAGCCGCAGGCCCGCCCCGTCGACCCGGGCACGCTCAACCAGCTCTCGCGCGACCAGAAGGGGCGCGACATGGGCAACTATCGCGCGAGCCCGCCGCCTCCGCAGCGCCAGGCTCCGCCGCCGCAATCGCGACCGGCCCCCCAGCCCAAGCCGGCGCCCGCGCCGAAGAAACCGAACTAGCCAGATATGGGCAAGGGATTTCTTCTTCGACTCGTCGCCTCCGCGGCGCTGCTCTTTGCGACGTACAACCCCGAGGGCCGCTCCTACTTCCACTGGATGGCGGCCGGCGGCTGGGAAATCACGCCGCTCAAAGCCTTCGCCGGCGTCTGCCTGCTCGTCGCCTGGGTCTTCCTGCTTCGGGCGACCGTGCGTTCGCTCGGCGCGCTCGGAACGCTGCTCGCGACGGCGTTCTTCGGAACGCTCATCTGGCTGATCGTGTCGTGGGCGCACCTCGAGCCGCACACCAGCCGCGGTCTCACGTACCTGATCCTCGTCGGAATTGCGGCGGTGCTCGCCACGGGCTCGGCCTGGTCCATCGTGCGGCGCAAGCTCACGGGCCAGGTGGACGTGGAAGAGCAGCGGAGTTAGTCGGTCGAACAGGAGGAACACCATGCTGAAGGGGTTTCGCAACTTCATCGCCCGGGGAAACGTCCTCGACCTCGCGGTCGGCGTCATCATCGGCGCCGCGTTCGGCGCCATCGTGGACTCGCTCGTCAAGGACCTCATCACGCCGATCATCGGCATGATGGGCGGCACGCCCGACTTTTCGGCGCTGAAGGCCGGACCGGTCGCGATCGGCAACTTCATCAACGCCGTCATCGCGTTCGTCATCAAGGCGGCCGGCCTCTACTTCCTGATCATCGTTCCCTTCAACCGCTTCGCGTCGAAGCTGGCCGCGGCGCCTGCGCCGCCCTCTCCTTCGGAGACCTACCTGAAGGAGATCCGCGACTTGCTCGCGAAGCGTTAGAAAGCGCGGCGTGCGGCGACTCCTGGCGCTCTGCCTCGCGGCGGCCTCGCTGTCCTGCGCCGCGGGGCGGACGCCTTCCGGCCCCGCCGGAACCCCGCCCACGCCCTCGCCGCCGCCGGAGCCGACGCCCGCGGTTTCCCCCGAGGCGCCGATCCCCGCTCCCGAGGCGCCGCCCTTCGCGACGCTGTCCGGAACGGTCACCTACCCGCAGCGGATCGCGCTGACGCCGGAGGCGGTCGTCCAGGTCGAGCTGCGCGACGTCTCGCGGCAGGACGTCGAGGCCCCCCTCGTCGCGAAGCAGCTCATCGAGAAGCCGGGCCAGGTTCCCATCCCGTTTTCCATCCCCTACGACCCGTCGCTCATCCAGCCGGGCCATCTCTACGCCATCTCGGCGCGCATCACCGACCGGGGGCAGCTCCAGTTCGTCACCGACACCCGGGTCCCCGTCCTCGCCGCCGGCGCGCCGACCCCGATCGAGATCGTCGTCGTTCCGGTGCGATAGCCGAGCCGTGGAGCTTGCGGGCGGCCGCGAGAGCCGCCCCTACGGCACCGGTTCTGAATCCTTTCTTCGTCGGACCCTGGGGTCAGGTCTGCATTCTCCAAATTGGGCCGCTTCTGGAATTTGCAAACCTGACCCCACCAGCCTCCCCGACGACACCGCTGTGAATCCTTTCTTCGCGTCGTAGGGGCGGGGCTTGCCCCGCCCGCCCCTCTTACGACGAGAAGCTGATTCCGAGCCGGTCGAGGATCTTCAGGAGCAACCCGGGCTTTCGCCCCGCGTCGACGGCGCGCAGGGAACGCGTCACCGCCGCCACCGACAGGCGACGCAGCGGCTCGGGCGGGAACGGGAAGGGTTTCTTCCTGACCATCGAGAGCTCGAGCAGGGGGCTCCGCCGCTCGAGGGCGAGATGCGCCAGGATCCGGCCCGCCACGCGCGTCGAGCCCACGCCGTGGCCCGTGTACCCGAGCCCGTAGGACATCCGGCCGCCGATCGTTCCGAAGAAGGGCGTCAGGCGCGTCGTCGAGGCGATGGGCCCGCCCCAGGCGTACGGGAACTCGAGCTCCGCGAGCCGCGGGAAATGCCGGCGGAAGCTCTCGCGGAGCGCCGCGTAGTGCCGGGGTGAATGGTCGCAGGATTCATCCACGCGGTTTCCCGGGTAGTACGCGGCCTCGCTCGTGCCCCACAGGATCCGGTCGTCCGCCGTCAGGCGGTAGTAGTTGAAGAAGGTCCGGCCGTCCACGACGCCCTGCCTCCCCTTCCAACCGATCGTCGCGCGCTGCTCCGGCGTCAGGGGCTCGCTCACGAGGATGTAGTCGTAGAGCGGCAGGAAGCGCGTGGCGAGGCCCGGAAACAGGTGGTGCGAGTAGGCGTTCGTCGCGAGCACGCCGCGCCGCGCAAAAACCCGGCCGCCCTCGGTCTCGACGCGCACGCGGTCCCGGGGAAACGCGATCTCGCGGACGCCCGATCGCTCGTGAACCCTCACGCCGCGCCGCAGCGCCTCGGTTCGCAGCGCCTCGACGAGGCCGACCGGATCCACCAGCGCGTTTCGCGGCGCGAGGAGGGCCCCGAGGTAGAGCGGACTCGAAACCTCGGCCCGCGCCTCGGCGGCGGAGAGCAGCCGCCAGCCGGTCGCCCCGACGCGCCCGGCCGCCGCGACGGCGCTCTCGAGTGCGGGCAGGTGGGCCGGCGTCAGCGCGACGGTGAGCTGCCCCGGGCGCTCGAACCGGGCATCCGGCCCGCGCTCGCGAAGGAACGCCGCCATTTCGTCGAGGTTCTCCCGGCCGATGCGCGCGAGCTCCCGCGCTTCGTCGAGACCGAAGTGGGCGATTGCGAGCTCGTGCGAGTGGTCCAGCGCCTCGCCCACGATGCCGGCGTTGCGCCCGCTCGCGCCGTAACCCGCGACGCCCTGCTCGACGACGCAGACGTCGAGCGCGGGCTCGAGGTCCTTCAGGAAGAGCGCCGTCCAGAGCCCCGTAAAGCCTGCCCCGACCACCACGACGTCGGCGGAGGTTTCGCCCGCCAGGGGCTCGATCGGATGGGCCGGCCGGCCGGCCATCCACCAACAGGACTGCTCGACGGGACGGAGAGGTTCGCTCATCGGCAGCCCCGTCGACGTTTACAGGGCGTGCTCCTTGTAAACCTCCTGCAGCGAACCTTCGAGCGCGGCGAGGAAACGGTCGAGCTCCGGGTACGTGATCACGAGGGGCGGCTCGACGCGCAGCACCTGCGCGTTGATGTACGTGCCGGAGATCAGGATGCCGCGGCCGAAGAGCGCCTTGGCGACCGCGTAGCCGAGATCGTGACTCTGAAATTCCATGCCGAGCATCAGGCCGCGCCCGCGGCCGCCCTTCATGACCTTCGGGTATTTGTTGGCGAGCTCGTTCATGCGCGGCAGGAGGTATTCGCCCTTCTCGCCGGCCTGCTTCGGGAGATCCTCTTCGAGAAGCACGTTGATCGTCGCGATCGCGGCGGCGCAGCAAACCGGGTTGCCGCCGAAGGTCGTCGTGTGGAGGAACGGGTTCTCGATGTACCGCTCCCAGGTCCTCGCCGTGCCGACGCAGGCGCCGATCGGCATCACCCCGCCGCCGAAGCCCTTGCCGAGGGCCATCAGGTCCGGGACCACCCCGTCGTGCTCGCAGCAGAACATCCTGCCGCTGCGGCCCATCCCGCTCTGCACCTCGTCGAACACCAGGACCGCGCCGTACTTGTCGCAGATCTCGCGCGCCGCCGCGAGGTACCCCGGCGGGGCCACGTTGATGCCGCCCTCGCCCTGGATCGGCTCGATGACGACGGCGGCGACCTTGTCGCCCGAGAAGTCGCCGCTCGAGACGATCATCCGCAGGGCGTCCGCGTCGCCGAAGGGCACGTGCGTCCAGCGCTTCAAGGGCAGGAAGGGCTCGCGGAACACGGCCTTCGAGGTGCCGCCGAGCGAGCCGAGCGACTTGCCGTGGAAGGCGCCGAGCGTCCCGACGAAGTGGTGGCGCCCGGTCGTGAGGATCGCCATCTTGAGGCACGCCTCGATGGATTCCGTGCCGGAGTTCGTGAAGAACGAGTACTGCAGGTCCCCCGGCGTGATCATCGCCACCAGGTGCGCGAGGTAGGTCCGCAGCGGGTCGATCAGCTCCTGCGAGTGGATCGCCTGCTTGTCGAGCTGCTCCTTGACGGCCTTCAGGACCTTCGGGTGCCGGTGCCCCGTCACGTAGATGCCGAATCCCCCGAGCATGTCGAGGAACTCCTTGCCCTGGACGTCCTTGAAGACCGAGCCCTCGTCGGACCACTCGACGGCCGTGTAGTCGGTCGAAACGGACTTGCGGTACTCGAGAAACGCCGGGTTGACGTTCTCGGTCCAGTACCGCACCGACTCCTCGATGACCCGCTTCTGCTCCGGCGGGGGGAGCGTCTTCTTGCCGATGAGGTCGAGGACGAACGCGGATTCCTCGCGCGCGCCTTTCAGATTCTGAGACATGGAGTTTCTCCTCGGTGGAATTTCAGGCGGCTTCGCGCGCCCGAGCGCCTTCATCCTAACCCAGAAGCGGCAGGACCTCGGCCGCCGCGCGCTCGCCCGAGCGGACCGCGCCCTCGATGTATCCCGACCACACGGGGGACGTCTCGGTGCCCGCCCAGTGGACCCGCCCGAACGGCGCGCGCAGCGAAGGGCCCAGGGTCGTCAGGACGCCGGGACCCATGTTGGCGCCGTAGCAGCCGCGCGTCCAGGGCTCGGAGGGCCAGTCGTTGTCGACGTAGTCGATCGCGTCCGCGCCCTCGGGGCCGAGCAGATCCGCGACGCGCGCGACGATCAGCTTGCGGCGTTCCTCCATCGGACGCCCTGTCCACGCCAGGGCCGTGCGCGCCTCGAAGAAGCCGACGAGCAGGCCGACCGAAGCATCGGGCGGCGACGCGTCGAAGAACCCGTCGGTCGGCGGCTGGTCGGAGGTGACCATCGCGCTCAGTCCTCGCCGGCGCCAGAAGGGCTCGCGATACGCAACCCAGTACTTGATGACCGAGCCCATGGGCGATCGCTGCGTGAGCGCGTCGCGTCGTGGAGGGGCCGGCGGATCGTACGCGATGCGGCCCGACAGCGGCAGCGGGACCGCGACGATGGCGCGCTGCCCGCGAATCGGGCCGGCGGCGGCCGTGACGGTCACGCCCGATGCGTCCTGGACGATTCCCGACACCGGCGCCTCGAGCACGAGACTGTCGTGAAGGTCCGCGCCCATTCTTCCGGCGAGCTGATGCATGCTGCCGGGCACGTGGAACGCCTGGGCGGCGTCGGTTTCGCCCCAGAGCTCTTCGAGGCTGTTGCCCGAGCGCACGTAGGATAGGAAAAAGAGCAGCGAAAGCTCTTCCGGCTCGACCGTGAAGAGCCCCTGGACCATGAGGCGGAGCATGTCCCGGACGGCGGGGTTGCGGATCTCCTTGCGGATCCACTCGTCCATCGTGATGCGGTCCCATTCCTTCGCCCGGGCCGCCGTCCACGGCTCTTCGAGCGGGACCTGCGCGACGAGCACGCGAACCTTCGCGAACATACGATTGAGCGCGGCATCGTCCGCCGCCGGAAGACCCATCGCCTCGCCCTCGCCGAAGTATCGATGCCCCCGCAGCTCGGTCATGCCGCGGCCCTGGATGTACTGCGGCATGGTCGCGATCCCGTATTCCTTCAGGAGCGCCAGCAGGCGGGTCTGGCTCGGGCCCACCCACATGCCGCCGAGGTCGATCGTCTGGCCGGCAATCTTCCCCGCCTTGACCCGCCCTCCCACGCGATCGCGGGCGTCCAGGATCACTACCTTGCGGCCCGCCGCCGTGAGCGCGCGGCCCGCCGCCAGTCCCGCGAAGCCCGCGCCCACGACGACCACGTCGGCCGACCGGACGCCGCCCGCCTCCCCCGGTGCCCGTGCGGACGCCCGGCCCGGAAGAAGCGACGCGGCGGCGCCTGCGCCGATCAGCTTGAGCGTGTCGCGGCGCGTTAAGCCGCCACGGCGGCTCATGCCTGCCGCTTGCGCGGGATCAGCAGGACACCGACCACGATCGTCAGGATCGTCAAGGCGCCGAGCATGAGTCCTTCCTTCAGCGGCTCCTGGGACGTCGGCGAGGGGACGAAGAAGAGCACGCATGCTCCGAAGATGTAGAGGGTGCAGACCCAGGCCGCCGCCGCCGCCGCGATGCGCCCCCCGGGCAGACGGTACGGGCGCGGCTGATCGGGCTTCCGCTTGCGCAGCACGAGAAACGCCGGGAAGACGAGGAGGTAACAGAGCAGCAGGCAGAGCGCCGTCAGGCGGAACGTCATCCAGAAGATGTTGGACTGGCTGTTCGAGAGCAGCGCGCCTCCCACGAGGAGACCGGTCGACACGAATCCCATCGCCACGAAAGCGAGATAGGGCGTCTTGAAGCGCGGGTGCAGCCGGCCGAGGACCGCCGGGAGCATCCCCTCTTCGGCCGCGACGGCGGCGACGCGGTTGGAGCCGAGGCTCCAGGTCACGACGTTGGCGATGCAGGCATAGAGGAACCCGATCCCGAGACAGAACACGGCGACGTCGCCGGCGCGGCCCCACTCTTTTCCGAGCACGACGAGCGCGTCCCACGTGCCGGTCACGATCGACAGCTTTCCGACCGGCACCGCGAAGAGGATGCCGCCGATGGCGAAGGAGTAGAGGATCGCGATCAGCGCCCCCGACCAGAAGATCACGATCGGGACGTCGCGCTTCGGGTTGCGCATCTCGCCGCCGGCCGAGCTCATGAGCTCGAAGCCGAAGGTCGAGTAGAGCAGGGCCGGAAGGTACGCGAGGCTGTCGTTCCACTTCGGAACGAAGCTCGCCAGCGAGAAGTCGTTGGCGGCATGCTTCCCGTGCAGGAGCGCCGAGAGCCCCAGGACGCCGAGGGCGAGGAAGATGAGGCCCTTGACCACGGCGCCGACGTTGGGCAGCCACTTCGAGACCTCGAGCCGTACGATGCCCACGATCACGGTCAGCCACGTCAGCACGATCGCGATCCCGGCCTCCTGCCAGGGCGAGTGGGTCTTCAGGAAGATCTGGCCGAAGGTCCCGGCGAAGATCAGGTAGACCGAGGGGGCCCAGGAGGCGTTGTTGATCCAGTACATCCACGCCGCCATCGAGCCCCAGCGGGGCCCGAAGGCCTCCCGGACCCAGATGTAGACGCCGCCCTCTCCCGGCCACGCGGAGCCGAGCTCCGCCGTGATCAGGCCGTAGGGGATGAAGAAGACCGTCATCGTGATGAACCACCAGGAAAACCAGGCGGCCCCCATCGCGGCCGAAGACGCCAGCGTGTCGATCGTCAGGATGGCGCAGACGGTGAAGAGAACCAGGTCGGAGCGCCCGAGGACGCGCTCGAGGACCGGCAGGGAGTTTTCCGTCGGCGCCGGAGACTGCATGAAGCTGGCCCATCCTACCGCAAACGACGCTGCCACAGTGACTTCCGGGCGTATCTGGCGGCCTTCCGAGCCCCCGTGGTAGGCTCTGGCTTCCTTCGTTTCAGCCGACCGGGATGCTTCAAATCATGTCTTCGATCCGCCTTAAGACCGCCCTTCCGGGGCCCCGTTCCCTTGCGCTCGGGGCCCGCCGGGCCGAGGCCGTTCCGAAGGGGATCGGCCACTCCACCCCCATCTACGCCCGGAGCGCCCGGGGGGCCCTCCTGACCGACGTGGACGGTAACGTCCTGATCGACTTCGCGGGCGGGATCGGGACCCTGAACGCCGGGCACGCCAACCCGGAGGTCGTCCGGGCGGCCGCGGCGCAGCTCGAGCAGTTCACGCACTCCTGCTTCAGCGTGGCCCCGTACGAGGGCTACATCGCCCTCGCCGAGAAGTTGAACGCGATCACTCCGGGCGCCTTCAAGAAGAAGACGATGCTCGCCAACAGCGGCGCCGAAGCCCTGGAGAACGCCGTCAAGATCGCCCGCCACGCCACCGGCCGCGAGGCCGTCGTGGTGTTCGAGCACGCCTTCCACGGCCGGACGCTCCTGACGATGAGCATGACGAGCAAGGTCCGACCGTACAAGTTCGGGTTCGGGCCCTTCGCCCCGGAGGTCTACCGCCTCCCCTTCCCGTACGAGTACCGCGGCCACTACGCCGGGCCTGCCGCGGCCGCCGCGGCGCTCGAGGAATTCTTCAAGACCCAGGTCGCGGCCGAGAAGGTCGCGTGCGTCGTGATCGAGCTCGTCCTCGGAGAAGGCGGGTTCGTCGTGGCGCCGCCCGAGTACGTCGCGACCCTCGCGCGGATCTGCCGCGAGCACGGCATCCTCCTCGTGGCCGACGAGGTGCAGACCGGGTTCGGGCGCACCGGGAGGATGTTCGCCTCGGAGCACTACGGGCTCGAGCCCGACATCATGACGATGGCGAAGTCGCTCGGCGCCGGAATGCCGCTCTCGGCCGTCACGGGCCGCGCCGAGATCATGGACAGCTCCCAGGTCGGCGGACTCGGCGGCACCTACGCGGGCAACCCGGTGTCGTGCGCCGCGGCGCTGGCGGCCGTGCGCTTCATCGAGGACAACCGCCTTCCGGAGCGCGCCGTCGCCATCGGCAAGACCGTCGAGGAGCGGTTCCGGGCCTTCGTCTCCCGCTTCCCTTTCGTCGGGGACGCGCGCGGCCTCGGCGCGATGCGCGCCCTCGAGCTCGTCAAGGACAAAGCCTCGAAGGAGCCGGACAAGGACCGCACCGACCGCGTGATCAAAAAGGCCTACGAGACGGGCCTCATCCTCGTGGGCGCCGGAACCTACGGCAACGTCATTCGCACGCTCATGCCGCTCGTCATCACGGATGCCGAGCTCGGCGAAGGACTGGACGTACTCGAACATGCGCTCGAAACGGCCTAGGCGCCACCTCTTCTGCGTCGGAGACTCCTAACCGCCCCCATCCATGCGGCCGGGCAGGGCATTCCAACGACGAACGGGGGATCACATGGGCACGCAGGGACTCACGACCGAAACGCCGGGGACGCGCATGAACAAGCAGGAGCTGATCGCCGAATCGCAGCGGTGGCTGGACATCATCTCGGCCAAGGAACTGACCCAGGAACAGAAAGACAAGATCGCGACCGACACGGTCGACAACTTCTCCTTCTATTACAACCGCGGCTACCTCGAGTACCGCAAGTCGGTCATCGAGATGCGGGACAACCCCGCCCTCGAGTGGGCCGGCGAGGGCTCGACCTTCCAGGACCTCGCGGGCCGCACGTACATCGACTGCCTCGGCGGGTACGGGATCTACAGCGCGGGCATCCGGCACCCCAAGATCCTGAAGGCCGTCGCCGACCAGCTCCAGCGCATGCCGCTCTCCTCGCAGGAGCTGCTCGACCCGCTGCGCGGAGCGCTGGCGGAGCTTCTGGGCGAGATCACGCCGGGCGACCTGCAGTACTCGTTCTTCATCAACAACGGCACGGACGCCGTCGAGGGGGCGATCAAGCTCGCCCGCATCTTCACGGGCCGCACCAACTTCATCAGCTCGATCCGCGGCTTCCACGGCAAGAGCTGCGGCTCGCTGTCGCTGCTCGGCAAGTGGGAGTACCGCGAGCCGTTCCTGCCGCTCCTGCCCGGCATCCACTTCGTCGAGTTCGGCGACGCCGACGCCGTCATCGAGGAGCTCTACAAGGCCGACGCGACGGGCAAAGGCATCGCCGGCGTCATCATGGAGCCGATCCAGGGCGAGGCGGGCGCGATCGTGCCGCCCGACGACTTCTGGCCGCGCATCCGGAAGGCCTGCGACGAGTACGGGGCGCTGCTGATCGCCGACGAGGTCCAGACCGGCCTCGGCCGCACGGGCAAGCTCTTCGGCGTGGACCACTGGAACGTCGTGCCCGACATCATGTGCCTCGGCAAGGCCATCGGCGGCGGCGTGATGCCGCTCTCCGCCTTCATCTCGACCCCCAAGATCTGGAGCGTGCTCGAGACAAATCCATTCATCCACTCTTCGACGTTCGGCGGCAACCCCCTCGCCTGCGCCGCCGGCATCGCCGCGATCAACGTGACGCTCGAGGAGGACCTCCCGGGACAGGCCGCCAAGAAGGGCAAGTACCTGCTCGCGCAGCTCATCCGCCTGAAGATGCGCTTCGACCGGCTCATCCAGCGCGTGGGCGGCAAGGGCCTGCTTCTCGGCGTCGAGTTCGTCAACACCGAGATCGGCTACAAGGTCGTCTCGGGCCTCTTCCGCCGCGGCGTGCTCGTGGCCGGGACCCTCACGAACTCGAAGGTCGTCCGCATCGAGCCGGCGCTCAACATCCCGGACAAGCTGATCCAGGAAGTCCTCGGCGCCATCGAGGAAACGCTCAAGGAGGTCGACGAGGCGACCCCGGACATCAAGCGCGACGAGGACTGACGCAAGAATGAAGATCGCCGTCCTCGGCGCCGCGGGCGCCATGGCGCAGGTCGTGGTGCGCGATCTGCTCGAGTTCGTGCCGGACGTGGAGGTCACGGCCGCGGACCTGAAGCCGGTCGCCCACCCCGACTCGCGGGTGAAGGCGGCGACGCTCGACGCCCGCGACGAGGCGGCGACGGCCCGCCTCCTCGAGGGGCACGACGCGGTCCTGAACTGCGTCACGTACTACTTCAACGTGCCGATCATGCGGGCCGCCCTGGCCGCGCGCGTGCCCTACACGGACCTCGGCGGGCTGTACCACGGCTCCCTCAAGCAGTTCGCCCTGCACGAGGACTTCGTCCGCGCCGGGGTCCCGGCCCTTCTCGGCATGGGCTCGACGCCGGGGATCACGAACGTGATGGCGGGCGTCATGGCCCGCGGGCTCGACACGGTGGAGGCGATCCACGTGCGGGTCGGATGCATCGACCGCTCGGCCTCGGGTCCCCTGCCCGTCCCGTACGCCTTCGACACCGTTCTCGACGAGTTCTCGCTCGAGCCCATGATCTTCCGCCACGGGAAGCCGGAGGCCGTGCCGCCGATGAGCGGACGGGAGACGATCGACTTTCCGCCTCCGGTCGGGCGCGCGGAGGCGCTCTACACGCTCCACTCCGAGGTCGCGATGTTTCCGCGCTCGTTCCCGGGCCTGCGCGAGGCGAGCTTCAAGGTCGCCTTCGAGCCCGCGTTCACCGACAAGGTCCGGTTTCTCGTCGAGCTCGGGTTCGCCTCGCGCGAGAAGCTCGCGGGCGGGATCTCCCCGCGCGAGATGATTCTCGCCCTCGCCGCGAAGCAGGCCGTGCCGCCCGGCGATCCGAACGATTGCGACGCGCTGCGCGTCGAGCTTTCGGGAACGAAGGACGGGCGGCCCGTGTCGCGCCGGGCGGACATGAGCGTCCTGCCCCATCCGACATGGAAGGTGGCCGCCGGCAGCCTCGACACCGGCGTTCCGCTCTCGGTCGCGGGCCAGCTCCTCGGGAGCCGTACGATCCGCACGCCCGGGGTCCTGTGCCCGGAGACGGCGGTCCCGGGCGAGCTCTTCTTCGAAATGCTCGAGCGCCGCGAGATGCGGGTACGCTGGAGCTGACGCACACACTGCGAAAGGAATCCCCGTGGCCATAGCCTCGATCAACCCCGCGACCGGCGAGACCCTCCGCACCTTCGAGCCGCACTCCGCCGCCGAGGTCGAGCGCCGCGTCGCCCTCGCCGCCGGCCTCTTTCCCCGCTGGCGCGGCGTTTCCTTCGCCGAGCGCGCGGGGCGACTGCTGCGCGCCGCCGAGCTGCTCGAGTCCCGCAAGAAGGACTGGGGCCGCATCATGACGCTCGAGATGGGCAAGCCGATCGGCGCCGCCGTGGCCGAGGCCGAGAAGTGCGCGTGGGTCTGCCGCTTCTACGCCGAGAACGCCGAGAAGTTCCTGGCCGACGAGCCCGTCGCGACCGATGCGAGCGCGAGCTTCGTCCGCTACGACCCGCTCGGGCCCGTGCTCGCCGTCATGCCCTGGAACTTTCCGTTCTGGCAGGTGTTCCGCTTCGCCGCGCCCGCGCTGATGGCGGGCAACGTGGGCCTGCTGAAGCACGCCTCGAACGTCCCGGAGTGCGCGCTCGCGATCGAGGAGATCTTCCGCCTGTCCGGCTTCCCGGAGGGAGCCTTCCAGACCCTTCTCGTCGGCTCCGACCGCGTCGCCGCTCTCATCGACGATCCCCGCATCGCCGCCGTCACGCTGACGGGAAGCGAGGGCGCGGGCGTCAGCGTGGGCCGCGAGGCGGGCGCTCAGTTCAAGAAGACCGTGCTCGAGCTCGGCGGCAGCGACCCGTTCATCGTCATGCCGAGCGCCGACGTGCCCGCCGCCGCCGCGACCGCCGTGAAGGCCCGGACGATCAACAACGGCCAGTCGTGCATCGCGGCCAAGCGCTTCATCGTCCACCAGGACGTGGCGGCGGAGTTCGAGCGGATCTTCGTCGAGCGCATGGGCGCCCTGAAGATCGGAGATCCGATCGATCCTTCCGTCGAGATCGGACCGCTGGCGACGCCCGCGATCGCCGCCGAAGTGGACGACCTCGTGCGCCGCAGCGTGGCGGCGGGCGCCCGGCTCGTCCTCGGGGGCAGGCGCCTCGACGGGCCCGGCAGCTTCTACGCCCCGACCGTGCTCGCCGACGTGCCGCTCGACAGCCCCGCCGGCGTCGAGGAGATCTTCGGTCCCGTCGCCAGCCTCTTCCGCGTCCGCAGCCTCGACGAGGCCATTGCGGTCGCCAACCGGACCCGCTTCGGTCTCGGCGCCTCCGCCTGGACCCGCGACGAGGCCGAGCGCGCGCGCCTGATCCGCGGCATCGAAGCCGGAGCGGTCTTCATCAACGGCATGGTCAAGAGCGATCCCCGGCTGCCCTTCGGCGGGATCAAGAAGTCCGGCTTCGGCCGCGAGCTCGCGGCCCACGGGATACGCGAGTTCGTGAACGTGAAGTCGGTGTGGGTGGCGTAGGAAGCCAAGTTCCAGGTTCCAAGCTCCAGGTTCCAGGGGGACCCTTGGAACCTGGAACCTGAAACCTGAAACTCCCTCAGCTCGGCAGGAAGCTCGCCCCCACCGTCTGCGCGATCCGCGCCATGACGTGCTTGACCTGGGTGTAGTCCTCGATCGCGTACATGGACATGTCCTTGCCGTAACCCGACTGCTTGTAGCCGCCGTGCGGCATCTCGGAGACGAGCGGCAGGTGGTCGTTGATCCAGACCGTGCCGAACCGCAGCTTGCGGGCCGCGTTCAGGGCGCGGTTGACGTTGGTCGTCCAGACCGACGCCGAGAGGCCGTAGTCCACGTCGTTCGCCCAGCGAATCGCCTCCGCGTCGTCCTTGAACCGCGTCACCGTGATGACGGGGCCGAAGACTTCCTTCCGGACGATCTCGTCGCCCTGCTTCGCGTCGGCGACGATCGTCGGCCCGTACCAGAATCCCTTGCCCTCGCGCGCGCCGCCCCCGGTCAGGACGCGCACGTGGCCGGTGGCCCTGGCCCGGTCCACGAAGCCGCTGACACGCTTGCGGTGCTCGGCCGAGATCACCGGGCCCATGCTGGTGTTCTCGTCCTGGATGTCGCCGACCTGGAGCGACTCGACGGCCGGCACGAGCGCCGAGAGGAACTTGTCGTACACGCGCTCGCTCGCGTAGAGGCGGCAGGCCGCCGTGCAGTCCTGGCCGCTGTTGGCGAAGCCCGCCACCTTGATGCCCGGGATCACGAGATCCATGTCGGCGTCGTCGAAGATCAGGACCGGCGCCTTGCCGCCGAGCTCGAGGTGCACCTTCTTGAGAGAAGCCGCCGCCGTGCGGGCGATCTCCTTGCCCGTGGCGACGTCGCCCGTCAGCGACACCATGTTGACCTTCGGATGGCGCACGATGCCCGCGCCGACCGGCTCGCCGTGGCCCGTGATGACGTTCAGGACGCCCGGCGGGAAGATGTCCCCGGCGAGCTCCATCAGTCGCAGCGACGTCAGCGGAGTCTGCTCGGACGGCTTGAGCACGACCGTGTTGCCGGCCGCGAGCGCCGGACCGATCTTCCAGACCGCCATCATGAGAGGGTAGTTCCAGGGGGCGATCGAGCCCACGACCCCGACCGGCTCGCGGCGGATCATGCTCGTGTAGCCGGCCAGGTACTCCCCTGCCGCCTTGCCTTCCATGCAGCGGCAGGCCCCCGCGAAGAAGCGGAGGTTGTCCACCATGAAGGGAACTTCGGACTTCGCCAGGCCGATCGGCTTGCCTACGTTCTCGGCCTCGAGGGCGGCGAGCTCGTCGGCGTTCGACTCGATGCGGTCGGCGAGCTTCAGCAACATGAGGCTGCGCTCGGCGGGCGTCGTGTCCTGCCACGTCTCGAAGGCGGTCACGGCGGCGTCCACCGCGCGGTCCACGTCCTTCTCCCCGCACTTCGGCACCTTGCCGATCACGGCCTCGTTGACCGGGCTGATGATCGGCTCGTCCTGGCCCTCGACGGCGTCCACCATCTGTCCGTTGACGTAGTTCTTGTAGCTCTTCATGGTCGGCGGTTCCTTTCGCGGGTCGTATCCTACTGCGCTTTGATCTCCGTCCAGTACTCGTCGAGAATGGACGTGGCCTCCCCGATGTCCTCGAGAAACTCGCACTTTTCGAGCGCCGAGTCCGGCGGGTAGATCGCCGGGTCGTTGAGGATCTCGGGCCGAATGAACTTCCGCGCGGGCACGTTGGCCGAGGCGTAGCTCACGCCGTTCACGATCCGCGCGTTGACCTCGGGTTCCAGGATGTAGTCGAGGAAGGCGTAGATGGACTCGACATTGCGCGCGCGCGCCGGGATGCACACGCTGTCCATCCAGATCGTGGCGCCTTCCTTCGGCAGCACGTACGCGAACCGCTTCGGGTCCCGCGCCGCGACCTTGGCGAGCTGGCCGTTGTATCCGTGCGAGAACCAGACGTCGCCGGCCGCGAGGATGTTCTCGTAGTCGCCGCTGTTGTACGTCTTGACGAGGTCCTTCTGCTTCTTCAGCAGGTCCGCGGCCTGCTTCAGGATGGCGGGGTCCGTGGCGTTGAGGGAGTGGCCCTGGTACTTCAGGGCGACGGCGAAGCACTCGCGCATGTCGTCGAGCATCAGGATCTCGCCCTTGTTCTTCGGATCGAAGAGCGGCGCCCAGCTGTCCTCGGCGCGGCCGGCCTTTTCGCGGTTGTAGCCGTAGCCCGTGGTGCCCCAGACGTAGGGAAAGGAATAGGCGTTCTTCGGATCGAACTCCTTGTCGAGAAACCGCGGGTCGAGGTTGCCGAAGTTCCGGAGCCGCGCCCGGTCGAGGGGGCGCAGCAGCTTCAGATGGATCAGGATGCGCACCATGTAGTCCGACGGCACCACCAGGTCGTAGTCCGCGACACCCGACTGGAGCTTTTCGAGCACCGGCTCGTTCGAGTCGTAGAGGTCGTAGTGGACCGCGATCCCGGTGCGCCGCGTGAACTCCTCGATGACCTCCTTCGGCAGGTACTCCGACCAGATGTAGACGTTGAGCTTCTTTTCGCCCGGCCCCGGATACGGCGCCTCCTCGCCCCGCGGGGCGCAGGCGGCAAGGGCGATGGCGCCCACGAGGACCGCCCCGAGAAGACCCCGGCGCCGCATCAGTCCCGCAGGCCCTCCCCCGGCGGCTGCTGCAGCCGCTGGGCGATGACGATGAGAACCACGGTCACGGCGAGCAGGAGCGTCGAAACGGCGTTGACCTCGGGCGTCACCCCCACCTTGAGCATCGAGTAGATCTGGAGCGGCAGCGTCGTCGCCCCCACGCCGGCGACGAACGAGGTGATGACGTAGTCGTCGATCGAGATCGTGAAGCAGAGAAGCGCCCCCGCCACGATCCCCGGCGCGATCAGAGGCAGCGTGACCCGCCAGAACGTCTGCGCCGGCCGCGCGCCGAGGTCGAGCGCCGCTTCTTCGAGCGACCGGTCGAAGCCCGAGAGCCGCGCCCGCACGACGATCGCGACGTACGACACGCTGAACACCACGTGCGCCAGGACGACGGTCCACAGCGACAGCCGCAGCGCGACGACGCCGAAGAACGTCACGAGCGCCGCCCCGATGACGATCTCGGGGATGATGATCGGCAGGTAGAGCAGGTTCTTCGTGAACCCCTTGCCCCGGAACTCGTAGCGCCCGAGGGCGAGCGCCACCAGCGTCCCGAACACGGTCGCGATGACCGTGGCGACGACGCCGACGACGAGGCTGTTCTTCACCGAGGCGAGGATCAGGTCGTTGCCGGCGAGATTGCGGTACCACTGGAGCGTCAGCCCCTCCCAGACGGCGGTCTGGGTGCCGCGGTTCAGGGAGAAGACGACGAGGATCCCGATCGGCGCGTACAGGAACACGTAGACGAGCCACGCATACGCCCCGAGCAGGCCGCCGCTCCCGCGCCTCACAGCAGCACGTCCTGTCCCTTGCGCTTCGTGTAGAGCGCGTAGCCGAAGAGCAGGGCCAGCACCGCGGCCGTCAGCTCGAACGCCACGGCCGCGCCGAAGGGCTTGTTGCGCGCCACGGCGAACTGGTTCTGGATGAGATTGCCGGCGAGGATCGTCTTCGCGCCGCCGAGGAGGTCGGAAACGATGAACTGACCGAGGCTCGGCACGAAGACCAGGATGATCCCGGCGACGATGCCGGGCATCGTCAGGGGCACCGTCACCCGCCGGAACGCCGCCGCGCTCCCCGCGCCGAGGTCCTCGGCGGCCTCGAGCAGCGACAGGTCGAGCTTTTCGAGCGACGCGTAGAGCGGCAGGATCATGAACGGCAGCTCGCCGTAGACCAGGCCGATGAGCACGGCGAAGTTGTTGTAGAGCAGCTCGAGAGGCTGCGACACGACTCCCGTGCCGAGGAGAAAGCGATTGATGAGCCCCTCCGTCCGCAGCAGGAACATCCACGCGTACGTCCGGATGAGAAAGCTCGTCCAGAACGGCACGACGACGAGCCCGAGCAGGAGGTTGCGCCGCCGGGGCGGCGCCGTGACCGCGATGTAGTAGGCGACCGGGTAGCTGATCGCGAGGCACAGCACCGTCGTCACGACGGCCATCCAGATCGAGCGCCAGCAGATCTGCAGGTAAATCGGATGGAACGACCGGGCGTAGTTCGCCAGGAACTTGCCCGACGCCAGGTAGGCCCCGAGGTCCTCGATCGGCTTCAGGCCGCCGTAGGTCGCGCGCTGCCCGAAGCTCACGACGAAGAGGATTGCGAGCGGCAGGAGAAAGAAGACGCCGAGCGTGGCCCAAGTGGGAAGGACCAGGGAGTACGCCGCCCGGCTCTCCGGGCCGGCTTCCGGTTCCTCCGTCTTCACGCGCCTTCTTCGGCCTCGCCGCGGATGACGACCGCGTGCCGAGCGTTCCAGCAGACGAAGGCGCTTCCCCCGACCGTGAACTTCGAGGCTTCCTCGAACGGCTTCTCGTTCTGCTCGTAGACGACGAAGCGCTCGTCGGCCCGGTCGCGCACGATCCACATGGTGCTGATGCCCTGGTACACGCGGTCCTCGATCGTCACCGGCAGCGACGGGACCCCGTGGCCCGACAGGTCGCGCCCGCGCAGGTCGAGCTTTTCGGGGCGAACGACGAACCGCACGGCCTCCCCGGGCCGGTATAGCGCGCCCTCCGAGGGCAGTCGCACCTCGCCGCCCGCCTTGAGGGCGAGGGACACCGTGCCGTTGACCGCCTCCCGGACGCTCGCGGCGAAGAAGTTGGACGCCCCCATGAAGTTGGCCACGAACTCGGTCGACGGCCGCTCGAACACCCTCGCGGCCTCGTCCATCTGCTCCACGCGGCCGCGGTGCATCACCGCGACGCGGTCGCTCATCGTGAGCGCCTCCTCCTGGTCGTGGGTCACGAAGATGAACGTGATGCCGAGGGAACGCTGGAGGTGCTTCAACTGCACCTGCACTTCCTTGCGCAGCTTCTGGTCGAGGGCGCCAAGGGGCTCATCGAGCAGCAGCACTTCGGGCTCGAGCGCCAGGGCGCGGGCCAGAGCCACGCGCTGGCGCTGGCCACCCGAGAGCTGGTCCGGCCGGCGCTGCCCGAAACCCGAGAGCTGCACGAGCCCGAGCGCGTCGGCCACGCGCTTGCCCTCCGCCGAGCGCGGCACGCCCTTGTACCGCATGCCGAAGGCCACGTTCTCCTCGACCGTCAGGTGCGGGAAGAGGGCGTAGTGCTGGAACACCATGTTCACCGGGCGGCGGTACGGCGGCACGCGCGTCATGTCGGCGCCGTTGATGAGAATCGTCCCGTCCGTGGGCAGCTCGAAGCCGCCGATCATGCGCAGCAGCGTCGTCTTCCCGCACCCCGAGGGTCCGAGCAGCGAGAAGAATTCCCCGCGCCGGATGTCGAGGGAGACCGCATTGACGGCGGCCACGTCTCCGAAGCGCTTGGTCAGGCCCCGGATCTCGACGCTGTATTCGCTCGCCATGGATCGCCCGGAGTCTACCCCGCGGGGCGGCCCGAGGGCCGCCCCGGAGGCGTCGTGCACGCCCGCGCGCCGGAGGCCGCTAGAAGCTCACGCGCAGTCCGAGCCGCAGCGTCCGCGGGAGCTGCCATTGCTGGCCCTGCCCGTACGACGTGTTGGTCGGGGTCGGCAGATCGTTGTTCGCCTGCGCGGTGGACCAGACCTGGTCCACCTGGGTGACCTGCTGCTTGTTGAGCACGTTGAAGAGGCTGGCCAGAATGTGAACCGTCACCGGGCCGAGCTGGAGACCGTAGTCGGCCTGCAGGTCCATCTCGTAGGTGTCGGGAGACCGGCCGTCCGAGCCGCGCCGGTTGATGAAGATTTCGGGCCCGACGTACGGGTCCCACCAGCCGATCCGGGACAACGGAAGGCCGGTCTGGTAGTAGCCGGTCACGGCCATCGTCAGCCCGAAGGGAAAGAGGTACGAGGCCTGGAGCTTGGCCTGGCTGCGCCGATCGAGCGTGAGGTCGCCGTAGGCGTTGACCTGGAATTCCGGGTAGTCGAAGTCGTCGGTGATGCTCGGGTTGCGGGCGAAGAAGCCGCCGATCGCCCGGAAGTAGCCGTCGAAGTTGCCCTCCAGCGTTCCGTAGAGGTAGCTCGCATAGATGGACCACCGGTCCGAGATGTTCTTCTGTGCGGTGAACTCGAAGCCGCGGAAGTACCGCTTTCCGGGAGCAAACTCGGGAGCCAGCACGCTCGACCCCGGGTTGAAGAACGCGTAGTTTCCGAGGTCTGCGATGTACGTGTCCTCGAGCACCCGCCGGATGGAGCGGTAGATGCCCTTGACCCCGAACGCCCAGCTCGTTCCCACCTGCATCTGGACGCCGGCCAGGATCTCGTCGGAATACGGGGACTGGATGTTGGGATCGATCGTGTCGGTGGCGGTGCCACGGATCTCGCAAGGCGTGTCCGGCGTATCCGCCGCGGGGTCGCAATTCAGGTCGGTCGGCGAAAAGTTGAAGGTCGAGCCGTCCCGCTCGCCGTTCAAGGACCGGATGTTCATGTCGATCGGGACGATGGGGACGAACTGACTGTAGGAGCCGTACGCCTTGCTCCTTCCGTTGCCCAGGAAGTCCCAGGTGAACCCGACGCGCGGCGAGAAGTGGTTCACGTTGATGAACGTCTCGTTGCCCTGGCCCACGATGCGCTGCTGCTCCCAGCGGACACCCGCGTTGATCGTCAGGTTCGAGAGGACGGTCCACCGGTCCTGGAGGAAGATCGCGAGGATGTTGTTGTTCGGCGTGGCGACGACCGGCGCGGTGGAGGCGTTGTCGATCGTCGAGTCCGCCGAGGCGAAGAACTGGTGCGAGTACAGCGTGCGCTGCAGCGGGTCGCTGGCGAGCGGGGGCAGGACCGAAACGAGCTGGCCGCCGCTGTACGTCCGGAGGACGTTGGCGTCGATCTGCTGGTAGCCGATCCCGGCCTTCAAGTCGTGGGCGCCCAGGTAGTAGCTGACGTCGGCCATGTAGTCGTAGCGCGTGAACTGCTTCGTGGCGATCTGCCCGGTCCCGTCCGACCCCCCGAAGCCGCCGGAGGCGGTCACGACGCCGTCCGGCGTGTTGTTGTCGAGCTGGTAGATCGCATTCCCGTTCGGGCCCGGTCGGGTGTCGACGTTTTCGCGGTGATAGGCGAACTGGGCCGTCACGAGCAACTTCGGGCCGAAGATGCCCTGGTAGCGCCCTCCGAAGTCGGTCCCGCCCACGGTCACGGTTCCTTCGTAGGTGCTCGGCGGCCCGATGACGGGGCCTACGGCGCCGGTGTCGTCGGTCGGATCGCCGAAGACGGTGCCGATGATCGTCTGCCCCTGGCCGAAGTTCCACGTGAGCTTCCCGGAGAACAGGTTGCTCGAGGTGGCGACCTGCGTGCCCGTCCCGGCCTCGGGCCCCGTCGTCACCTGACTCTTGAGGGTGTTGTCGACGTGGTCGTAGGCGCCGAAGAACCAGAGCGTGTCCTTCAGCACGAAGCCCCCGATGTCGACGCCGAAGTCCTCCTTCGTAAAGCCCGTCGGGATGCCCTGCGACGTCTGCTGAAGCTCGCAGTTGGGGTACGTCCCCGTGCCCGGAACGCAGAGATTCTTGTTCTGCGCCTGCAGGCTGTCGTTGTCGAAGTAGCCGAAGGCGTCGCCGTGGAACTCGTTGCCGCCCGACTTGGTGATCACGTTCAGGATGCCGCCCATGGCGCCCGTGTACTCGGCCTCGTAGCCGCCGGTCTTGAGCTCGACCTCCTGAATGAACTCGTAGTTCAGGACCTTGCCCTGGTTGCCGATCTCGGCCCCGGTCGTGTTGGCCCCGTCCACGAGGTAGTTGTTCTCGAGGCCCGTCGCGCCGTAGACCGTCATCGAGACCTGGCGGACGTCCGAGTTGTCGGTGTTCACGCCGCTCGCGAGCTGGGCGACCGAGGCGTAGTTGCGCCCCGTCGGAAGCGCCTGGAAGGCCTTCTCGTCCATGTTCCGGCCGACCGTGTTCGACTCGGTCTCGACCGCGACCGCCTGCCCCGTCACGGTCACTTCGGCGGTCGCCGCCGGCACCATGTCGAGCGTGATGGCGGCTGCCTGGCTCAGGGCAAGTTGGACGTTTTCGGTCTTCGTCTGGAACCCATCGAGATGGGCCGTCAGCGTGTATCGGCCGGGGGGCAGCAGCGTCAGGATGAACCGGCCTTCCTTGTCCGTCACCGCCGTGCGGGTCCCCTGCAGATTCGGGCTCTTTGCCTCGACCGTCACTCCCGGCAAGGGGGTCTGCGCCGTCTCGACCACACCCCGAATGCTGCCGGTCGTCTGCGCCAGCATCGGCGCGCCGAGCAGTGAGACCAACACGAGCGACGCCGCGAAAAGACGGATCACGGGCTTCTTCATGCTCGGCTCCTCTTTGGCTTTTGGAATCTTTACGTGCTGCTAACGCTACGGCCGCAGCGCTTGCACTGTCAAGGCAATCGCGATCAGGCCCTCCGGCCTCCGCGATCGAGCAGCTTGACGATGTCCTTCAACTCGCGCAGCACGCGGCCGCGGTCGAGACCGGGAGCGGCGGGCGCCGCCTCTTTTGTGACCGCGGGTTCCCGAGACGCGCTCGCGACCCGGAGCAGAGGCGGAACCGGCTCCGCTTTGCGCGCCGGCGCCTCGGCCTTGCGCGCGGCGGGAGCCTCGGCCTTCCGGCTCGGCGGCGAGGCGCCCGGCGCCTTGCGCTGCTCGGCGACCGGCGGCGCCGGGGCGAGCCCGTCGTCGAAGCGCCCCTCGGCGATCTCGGCTTCGAGGCGCTTCTTCGCGCCCGCGACCGTGAATCCCTCGTCGTAGAGCAGCTCGCGGATGCGGGCGATGATCTTGACGTCGCGCCCGGTGTAGAGCTTCGCCGCGCCCTTGTCCTTGCCCTCGGAGAGCGCGGCAAACTCCGTCTCCCAGTAGCGCAGCACGTACGGCGCCACTTCGGCGATACGGCACGCCTCGGCCGGCCTGTAGACTTCGGCCTCTCCCTTGCCCACGGCGCTAATTTACCTCGAACGGCCCCGCGGACGGGAAGACTTTGAGCGGCCGCGCGGCTCGTCCCTCTGGCGGCCCGAGCGCTCGCGGACCACGATCCGGATGGGCGCGCCCGAGAAATCGGCCGCCTCCCGGATCAGGTTCTCGATGCGGCGCTCCTCGGAGAAGTGCAGCGGGTCGGCGCGGCTGGCCACGAGGGCGAAGGTCGGCGGGGCCACGCCCGTCTGCGCGACGTAGAAGACCTTGAGCGTCCGCCCGGAGGCCGAGCGCGGCGCTTTGTCCCGCAGCGCGCGCCCGAGCACGCGATTGAGCTCCCCGGTCGAGATCCGGCGGTGCCGATTCTCGGCCACCTCGGCCGCGGTCTTGAGGACCCGCGAGATTCCCCGCCCGGTCTTCGCCGAGGTCAGCAGGACCGGAGCGTGCCGGGCGAAGGGGATCTGCGAGGCCAGGGCCTCCCGGAAGTCGTCGGCCGTGCCCATGGCCGTCTCCCGCTGGCTCGCGACGTCCCATTTGTTGGCCACGAGGACGAGCCCCCGGCCCGCCTCGGCGGCGTAGGACGCGACGCTGGCGTCCTGGCCCGTCGGCCCCTCGCTCGCGTCCACGACGAGGACGGCCACGTCGCACTCCTCGATGCGTTTCCTCGCCTGGACGACCGACAGGACCTCGGGCCCCTGTTCGGTGCGCCCGCGCCGGCGGATCCCGGCGGTGTCCACGAGGCGAAAGCGCCGCCCCGCCGCCGTGATCGTCGCGTCCACCGAGTCCCGCGTCGTGCCCGCGACCTCCGAGACGATCGCCCGGTCCTCGCCGAGCAGCGCGTTGACGAGCGAGGACTTCCCGACGTTCGGCCGCCCGACGACGGCGAGCGCGATCTCGTGGCTGCCGTCGGCCGCCCCGGCGTCCGCTTCGCCCAAGCCGCCCGAGAGGGTCATCCGCTCGCCGATCACGGTCTGGATATCGTCCACGCCGATGTCGTGCTCCGCGGAGATGCCGTAGACCTCCGGGAATCCGAGCGCCCACGCCTCGCTTTCGCCTTCGCTGCCCTCGCGCCGGTCCACCTTGTTCGCGACGACGACGCAGTCGCGGCCGGCCTCGCGGATGATGCGCGCGGCGGCCCGGTCGCCCGGCAGCACGCCGGCCGAGGCGTCCGTCACCAGGAAGACGAGGTCCGCGCCGCGGATCGCCGCGACCGCCTTGTCCCGGACCGCGGCCGGAATCTTCTCCTTGCCCCCCGGGTCGTAGCCGCCCGTGTCGGACAGCAGGAACGCGCGGCCGTCCGGCAGGCGCGCCTCGGTCTCGAGCACGTCGCGGGTCATCCCCGGCAGGTCGTGGACGATCGAGCGGCGCTTGCGGACGAGCCGGTTGAAGAGCGACGACTTTCCGACGTTGGGCCGGCCCGCGATCACGACGCGGAAGGCCCGCCCGGGATTGGTCATTTCGCCGGCTTGGAAGCCGCGGCCTTGGGAATTCCCCCCTGGAGCAGGAGCTGGAATCGCGGATGCGTGAAGGGGTGCACGTCCGGGAAGCGCGTGAAGATCCAGCCCCCGAAGATCTCCTTGCCCTTGTCGAACACCGTGATTCGGGCCGCGGGATTCTGCGGCTCGACGCCGTCGGACGTGATGGCCCCGCCCCCCATCGTGAAGGACGGAAGGAACACGTCGGCGCGCACCACGAGCGAGGGATCCGGCAGCGGCGTCGCCCCGTTGAGCGGCACGTCGATCACGCCTTCCTTGCCGTCGGACTTGTCCTTCCACGCGATCTTGATCCCGCTGTACGCGTGCGCCACCTCGGGCGGCACCTCGAGCCGGGTCGGGACGTCGCGCCCCGGGACCCGCGTTCATGCCGCTGCCCGCGCCGCCCTCGGCCGAGGGGTCGATGGCCCGCTCGTGCGAGATCGCCATCCGCACGTTGGGGTCCGGCCGGCCGCGTTCCTTGCACGCCGGAGCGACCGCCAGGGCCGCGAGGGTCACCGCCGCGAGAGCTCTTTTCATCTTGCCTTCCTCCGTTTGTCCCGTCCGAACGCTCCCGGCCGCGAGGCGGGCGCCGCGGCGGCCGCTGCCGGCACCGCCTCGCCGCCCAGGCGGAAGTCGAGCCGGCGCCGCACCTCGTCGATCGCCACCAGGCGCACGCGGATCGAATCGCCCAGACGGAACGTCTTCCCGCTCGACCGGCCGCGCAGCCGGTGCTGTTTCTGCTCGAAGACGAAAAAGTCGTTGCCGAGGGCCGCCATCGGCACCAGCCCCTCGACGAAGAAGTCCTTCAGCATGACGAAGACGCCGAAGGACGCGACGCCCGTCACGTAGGCGTCGAACTCCCGGCCGAGCTTGTCCTTCATGAAGACGATCTTCTTCCAGAGGAGGCTCTCGCGCTCGGCCTGCTCCGCCCGCCGCTCGCGATCCGAGCTGAAGGACGAGATCTCCTTCAGGCGCTCGTTGACGGCCTCGAAGTCCTTGGCGGGCACCGGCCGCCCGTCCGCGAGCAGCCGCGAGAGCTGCCGGTGGACGACGAGGTCCGGGTAGCGCCGGATCGGCGAGGTGAAGTGGCAGTAGTAGGGCGCCGCCAGCGCGTAGTGGCCGCGGCACTCCTCGCTGTAGACCGCCTTGCGCTGCGCGCGCAGGAGCAGGTCGTGCAGCAGGCGCTCCTCGGGCTTGCCGTCGATCTCGCCGAGCAGCCTCTGGAACTCCGACGGGGCGAGCTCGGCCAGGTCGCCCTTCATCTTGTAGCCGAAGCTCTCGAGGACCTCGCGCAGGTCCACCAGCCGGTCGGGATCCGGCCGGTCGTGGACGCGGTACACCGCCGGCTGCTTCGCGAAGAGCAGCTTCTTCGCGACCGCCTCGTTGGCGGCCAGCATGAACTCCTCGATCAGGCGGTGCGCGACGTTGCGCGACTCGGGAACGATCCCGACGACGAGCCCCGCGTCGTCGAGGACGATGTCGGCGTCGGGAAGGTCGAAGTCGATCGACCCCCGCGCCTCGCGCCGCTGTCGCAGGAGCGCCGCGACCTCCCCCATCAGGCGGAAGTCGCGCAGGAACGGGCCGTAGCGGCGCTCGTCCTCGGTCGTCGGCGGCGTCTCGAGCAGGCGCGCGATCTCGGTGTACGTCATCCGGTGGGCGCTGCGGATGACGCCCTTGGCGAAGTCGGAGCCGACGACGCGGCCCCGGCCGTCGAGCTCCAGGATTGCCGAGAGCACGAGGCGGTCCACGCGCGGGTTCAGGGAGCAGAGGCCGTTGGAGAGCCGCTCGGGCAGCATCGGAAGCACGCGGCCCGGGAAGTAGACCGACGTTCCGCGCGAGCGCGCCTCGTCGTCGAGCGCGGTGCCCTCCTCGACGTAGTGCGACACGTCGGCGATGTGCACGCCGATGCGGTAGCCCGACGACGTCTTCTCGACCTCGATCGCGTCGTCGAAGTCCTTGGCCGTCTCGCCGTCGATCGTGACGATGCGGCGATCGCGGAAATCGCGCCGCCCGAGCAGGTCCTCGGTGCGCACTTCCTCGGGGAAGCGCTCGGCCTCGGCGACGACGGGCTCGGGGAACCGCGGCGGCAGCCGGTGGGAACGCAGGACGATCTCGATGTCCACGCCCGGCTCGCCGAGGAAGCCGAGGCGCTCCTCGACCTCGCCGTGCGCGACCCGCTTGCCGTCCGGGAAAGAAGTCAGGTGGACCTCGACGATCTCCCCTTCGCGCGCCCGGTGCGTCTTGCCCTCGGCGATGCGGACGACGGCGTCGATCTTCGGATCGTACGGAAGGACGACCTTGCGGCCCTCCTTCGTTTCGAAGCGGCCCACGATCCGGTCGCGCGCCCGCTCGAGAACCCGCACCACCGTGCCCGAGGTCCGCGGCGGCTCCTTGCCGCGCCGGGCCGAGGCGCGCGAGCGCTCCTCGCGGGCGAGCACCGTGTCGCCGTCCATGGCGCCGTGCATCCCCACCCGGGGCACGAAGAGGTCCTCGCCGTCCTCGACGAGGACGAAGCCGAACCCCTCGGGGCGGACCGTGATCCGTCCGGCGACGAGGTCCGAAAACTCGATGGCCGAGTACTTCTCGCCGCGGACCCGGGCGATTTCGCCCGCCCGCTCGAGGGCGTCCAGCCGCTCCCGGAGCCCCTCCTCCTCCGCCGCGGGCAGGCCGAAGGCCTTCAGGAGGTCCCGGAGGGACAGCACCCGCGAGCCCTTCTGGCGCAGGCGGTCGAGGATTTCGGAGTCGCGGGGCAACACGGGCGCAGTCTACCCCGCGGATCGGCGGTCTCCGGAGAGGGCTACGGCTCGGGCTTTTTGGGCTCGCGGGCCGAAAAGAGTCCGGGCAGATCGTCCACGGACTCCGGCTCGGGCTCGACGACCTTGCGCTCCCAACCGCACGAGCGACAGCGAATCACTCCGTTGACGGGTTTGGAGGACGGGTTGCGCGGGTCCGGGCAATGAGGGCTCGGACAAATCCAGGGCAGGTCCGGGGTACCCATGGCTGTTCCGAGCTCAGTTTACGCCGCTCCCGGCCGATCGAGTAATGGAACGGGTCCGATTCCGTCCGCGCGGCCCTGCTCCCAGGACCGCGCGCGGGCGAGCGTGGCCGCGATAGCGTCCCGAAATTGGGCCAGGCTCGAGGCCTCGGGCGCCGTGGCCAGTTTCGCGTGCCCCGCGGCGAGCAGGCGCACGCAGCCGCCGCGCTGTCCGCCGCCGGCCTTGTGGCAGCCGGCCGCGATCTGGATGAGCCCCTGGAGCCGGAGACGAGCCTCCCCCGTCTCCACTCGCCACGCCTCTTCCCAGGCCTCGTGGGCCTCGAAGTATCGGCCTTCGTTGAAGAGGCCCCGGCCCTTCTCGACCAGGGCCTCGATGAACCCGTCGTCGGTCATTTCGCTGCGTCATATGATCGACGACTCCGGAAGGGGTCGCCCATGAAATCGCTCTTCGTCGCGATTCTCCTCCTCGCGGGACTGGCGAGCGTCGGCCGGGAGCGGTTTCTCGCGACCGGGACAGCGGCGTTGCGGACGTCGCCTTCCTCCCCCGGAGGCGGTGCGGTCCTGCAGCCCGTCATCCTCGACGTGGACGCGCACTTCGCCACGGGCACGAGCTCCAACCTCAACGGCGTCCTGGAGCCGGGCGAGACCGTCCAGATCTCCCCGTCATGGATGAATGTCTCCGGCGTGTCCCAGACTTTCACCGGAACGGCGTCCAATCTGTCGGGGCCCGCCGGACCGGTCTACACGATCGACGACGCGACCGCGGACTACGGCACCGTCACGGTGGGATCGACGGCCGACTGCGACGGCGCGACCGGCGACTGCTATCTGATGACGATCTCGGGCACGCGTCCGACGGCGCACTGGGACGCGACGTTCACGGAGACGCTGAGCGTCGCCGCCGTGTCCACGAGCTGGACCGTCCACGTCGGTAACAGCTTCACGGACGTGCCGACGAGCCATCCCTTCTACTTCTACGTCGAGAACGTCTTTCACCTGGGCGTGACCGGCGGCTGCGGCACCGGCATCTACTGCCCCGAGAACCCCGTCACCCGCGCCCAGATGGCGGTGTTCCTGTTGAAGAGCATGTTCGGCGCCGCCTACGTGCCGCCTCCAGCGACCGGTACCGTCTTCGACGACGTGCACGTCGGCGACTTTGCCGCGGACTTCATCGAAAACCTCGCGAGCCTCGGCATCACCGGCGGCTGCCAGGTTTCGCCGCCCCTGTACTGTCCGAACGCTTCCGTCACCCGCGCGCAGATGGCGGTGTTCCTGCTGAAGGCCGAGCACGGATCGGCCTACACGCCGCCGACCTGCACGCAGCTCTTCAACGACGTCATCTGCCCGAGCACGTTCGCCGCCTGGATCCAGCAGCTCTTCAACGAGGGCGTGACGGGCGGCTGCGGCAATGGCAACTACTGCCCGAACGCCCCCAACTCCCGCGGCCAGATGGCGGTGTTCCTGATCAAGACCTTCTCCACCGCGCGCCCGCCTGTCCCGACTCCCACGCCGACGTTCACCGCGACGGGAACGGCCACGCTCACGGCGACATCGACACCGACCGCCACGTCGACCAGAACCTTCACGCCCAGCCTCACGGCGACCGCCACGCGGACCCCGACGATCACGCCGACCTTCACGGTCACGCGGACGGCGACCGCCACGGCCACGGCCACCCGGACGAACACAGCGACGAGAACCGCGACGAACACCCGCACCGCAACCGCCACGCCGACGGCCACCTTCACGCCGACGCCGAACACGAATCACAAGGTGAATGTCGGGCCGGGCGGCGGCCAGTTCGTCGACTCGGTCAGCGGCACCTCGTTCACCACGATCCACGCCGGAGAAATCGTCGAATGGGACTGGCAGGGCACCTGTCCCATTCGACGACGTCGGGCACCTGCACTGTCCGGGTTCTGTACCCCGGACGGTCTCTGGAACTCCGGGGTCCACGGCACCGGCTTCGTCTACACGCGAACCTTCTCGACGGTCGGCACCTTCGCCTACTACTGCCAGATTCACGGCGGCTCGATGGGATGACGGGCGTCATCAACGTGCTGCCGTAGGACGAGGTTCGGGGTCCTCTCGCACAAGGCCGTGGCGAAAGTCACAGCGAGGTAGCTCGCGCCGGAGTCGACTCGGCTGGACCTACCGCATCCTCATGCGCGAGGGAGCGGCGTTCACGGCGGCGCGCGTCGGCATGCCTCCATGGTGCACGACCATCGGTCCTCGGGGCGGGAAGAAGTGGCCGAAGAGTTTGGGCCCGTGGACGAAGGGGTGGACGTGCAACCCGAAGTGCCCTCCCCGGCCGAAGCGAGCGCCCGAGCCGAACAGACCGCCGGCGCCGAAGTACCCGCCAGTCCCGTAGTAGCCGCCCGTCGGATATCCAGCCGCGGCCCAACCCATGTCGGCCGCGTACCCGGGCCCGATACCCGTCATCGGCGCCGCGACGACTTCGCCCCCTTCGCCCGTTTCACCGATGTCCACGGCTGCCAGGGTCGACAGAAATGCGATCACGGGCTGCCCGGCACCGGCCTTGCGGAGCTGCCAGAGCACGTCAGCGCCGACGACCGGCGGAATGTCGGCTCGATGCAGGAGGAGATGGGAGATGACGGACTCGTCGCTGGCGCCGCGGCTCTTCATTCTGTACGGCCTCTCCCAGCGGATTCTCCTCGGCCGAGGCGCGGGCGAGCGGCGCGGCCTTGGTGCCGCTGCCGTAGACGATCGTGACGTCGTTGCCGGTTCCCCGAATGACCGCCCGAGTCTGCGACTCGGTTTCGGCGAGGACGGGATAGCCAAGCGCGAGCGAAACCGCCGCGAAAACAGCCGACCTGACGGCCCGAGAGTCCATGGTGGATCCGACCTCTCGTCTCCTCGAATACCACAAGACGGGTGCTCTCAACAGATTTTCATGGTCCTCTAAGTCGTCCTAGCCGCTGGAGACTCCTTCCCCTCGGTCTTGTCCGGAGAGGCGGGAATGGCGGAGGGGCGAGGACTGGTGTCTTTACGGGCGAGGGTCCAATGCAGATACCCGCGGGATGCAAAACGGCTGCGCCGTTGCGACGCGAGGCCCGACTTAGGCGGCCTTCACCTCGGGCGAGCACGAGCACCACGAGAAGGCGACGAATTTCCGCCGTGGCATCGTGTCCGTGAGCGCATACCGCACGTCGAAGACACCGTCACCGTGCCACGGCCGCCAGCCCTTCCTCAGTAGCGCCGCCCGGAGCGGCGCCGTCGGAGCGAGCTGCTCGGACCAGTACGCGTAGGGAAGGGGCCGTCCGTCCCAGCCGGGCTCAGGGATGGCCTTGAACTCGAACCGCGTACCGCCCTCGGAGACGTGGAGGTGGCCGATCGGGCCGGCGATGAGCTGTTTCATCTCCTATTTTACCAGCTCAGGGACGAGTCGGGGCCGCCGGGCGGGAGGCGCTACAGGCGCTCATCGCCGCACGCGGAGCGGCCCCATCAACTCCTACTCGTCGCGAGGCAAGCCGCTTGGGGTGTGCTCGGATTGTGCTCGGCCCTCCGGATAAGCCTTGCAAAGACGAGCAAGGGAGACCGCGGTTTTCCTCCGGAATCTTGTAAACGCTTCCGGCGGTGGGATGAAGGTTGGTGCGAAAGGAGGGACTCGAACCCTCACGGTGTTACCCACAGGTTCCTGAAACCTGCGCGTCTACCAGTTCCGCCACTTTCGCAGGACCCCGAAGAGTAGCGGCTCGCCCTCCGGGAATCAAGCGGGCGCCCCCGCCTCTGAGAGCTTCTTTCCCCCGGCGGCCGCCTGCTCCCGCGCCACGTTTCGAGCCTTTCCCACCGCGTCCGAAGCCGGGCACGAGCAGGGTTCGGGTAGACCGGATCAAATCGCGTCCCGTGCGGTGCTATGTTTCATCGCAAAGAAGGAGGAGAACCATGAAGAGAATCGAATCCTGGATGACGGCCGCTTCCGCCGCAGGCGCGCTGTGCCTGGCGACCGCGGCTCTGGCTCAGGCGCCGGCGACTCCCGTGGCGCTGCCGCGGAGCGAAATGATGGCAGCCGACGTGGTGTCGACGGCGACCGTGGTGAAGGTCGACCAGAAGGCGCGCGAAGTGACGCTCAAGGACAAGGACGGCCGGACCTTCAGCATCGTCGCCGGCGAGGAGGTGAAGAACCTCGCCCAGGTCAAGCCGGGCGACCTCGTCACCGCGACCTACAGAGAGGGCATCATCTTCGAGGTGAAAAAGGGCGGTACAGCCGGCACCTCCACGGGCACCACGAAGGTAGGGGCCCGACCGGGGGCGATGCCGGCGGGTGTCATCCAGGAGCGGACCACGGTGACGGTGAAGATCACCGCGATCGACCCGAAGGTTCCCTCGGTCACCTTCACGGGACCGCAGGGAAACTCCCGGACCTTCAAGGTGCAGAATCCCGCGAACCTCCAGGGTGTCAACGTCGGGGACACGGTCGACATCACCTACGTCGAGGCATACGGGATCAAGGTCGAGAGGGCGCCCAAGAAGTAGCGTCTTCCCCGACGGAGGAGCCCGGCCGCTCGACGACGGGTTCCTCCGTGACGATTCGACGAGTTCGAGAAACCTGGGGTTTCGGACTCGCCTCGGCGAGCTGTCCGTGTGCGCTACGGTGAGTGGAAGCGAGATCGGAGGTAGCCCGTGAGCCGGTTTCTCGACGATCTCAAGGCCCCCATGAACTGGCTGCTTGTGTTCGTGCCGGTGGTCCTCGTCGCCGAGCACGCGCGCCCGGACTCGCACACCGCTCTCTTTCTCCTCTCCGTCGCCGCCATCGTTCCGCTCGCCGGGCTCCTGAGCCACGCGACCGAGAGCGTGGCGGCGAAGACCGGAGACGCGATCGGCGGGCTCTTGAACGCGACGCTCGGCAACCTCACCGAGCTCGTCATCGCCATCGTGGCGCTGCGGGCCGGAATGTTCGACCTCGTGAAGGCCTCCATCATCGGCGCCGTCGTGACCAATTCCCTCTTCATGCTCGGCGGCGCCTTCCTGCTCGGGGGCCTCAAACACCACAGGCAGGAATTCAACCCCGCCAACGCCCGCACGCAGGCGGGAATGCTGCTGCTGGCGACGATCGCCCTCGTCGTCCCGTCCGCGGTCGCCCGTGTGGACCAGTTGAACGTCGCCGCCGTCATGCTCCCTCTCTCGCTCGGCCTGGCCTGCATCCTTCTGATCACCTACGCGCTCGCCCTGCTCTTCTCGCTGAAGACCCACCGCGACGTCTTCGCCAGCGCCGCCGGCGAAGAGCACGAGGAGGCGCCGTGGCCCCTTCCCGTGGCCCTCGGCACGCTCGCGATCGCCACGGTCTTCATCGCCCTCGTCAGCGAGATCTTCGTGGGATCGGTGCAGCAGGCGGCCGTCACATTCGGGATGTCGAAGGCCTTCGTGGGATTGATCGTCGTGTCGCTGGTGGGCGCGGCGGCCGAGATGACCGCTGCTTTCTCTGCGGCCCGCAAGAACCGGCTCGATCTGTCCGTCGGAATCGCGATGGGCAGCTCAGCGCAGATCGCCCTCTTCGTGGCGCCGGTTCTGCTGTTCCTGAGCTATTTCGTGGCCCCTGCACCTATGGACCTGAACTTCGGCGGCGGTCAGGTGCTGCTGGTCCTGCTCACCACCCTGACGGTCTCCTTCGTCGTTTCCGGCGGGCGCTCCGCGTGGTACTCGGGAGTGCAGCTTCTGGCCGTGTACGCGATCTTCGCCGTGACCGCCTACCTGATTCCGGGCTGACGCGGGGCGAGGCTCGCGCTGAACAGGATGCGACAGGCCCGGCTTCTCCTGGCTATGGCTCTCGCCGGGGCTCCCGGCGCCGCGGCGGCCGCCACCTTCACGGTCACGACGACGGCCGACATCGGGGCCGGCACCGTGCGGCAGGCGATCCTGGACGCCAACGCGACTCCAGGAGCCGACGTGATCGCCTTCGCAATCCCGGGATCCGGCATTCAGACGATCGCCCCGCTGTCCGCGCTGCCGACCGTGACCGAGGCGGTGACGATCGACGGCTCGACGCAGCCGGGATTTTCGGGAAGCCCCCTGATCGAGCTCGACGGCGTGAACGCCGGCCCGGGCATCGCGGGCATCGAGGTGACGTCGGGCGGCGCGACGGTCCGCAGCCTCGCGATCGGGAGATTCAGCCTCTACGGAATCCGCCTCGCGATCGGCGGCGGCAACGTCGTCGAGGGCTGCTACGTCGGCGTGGATGCGACCGGGCTCCTCGACCGGGGTAACGGCCTCGCGAGCGTCATCGTCACGGAGAACTCCGCCGGCAATCAAATTGGGGGCCCGGATCCCTCCCGGCGAAATGTCCTCTCCGGGAGCGCCGCGGGCATCATCGTCGAGGGCACCGGCGCCGGGAACGTGATCCAGGGCAACTACATCGGCACCGACGCCTCCGGCGCCACCGCAATTCCCGCAAGCGTCGGCATCCTCGTGGACGCGCCCGGCGTCTCAATCGGGGGAACCGCGCCGGGCGCGGGCAACGTCGTGTCGGGGCACGTCGGCGACGGCATCCACGTGTCGCTGAACGCGGATGGCGCCGTCATCCAGGGCAACCGCATCGGAACGGACGCCGCGGGCATGGCGGCCCTCGGCAACACCGCCAACGGCATCTCGGTCTCGCGCGCCGGAGGCGTGCTCGTCGGAGGCACGGCGCCCGGCGCCGCGAACCTCGTGTCGGCAAACGGGGGCGGCGGCATCGACATCAACGGGTCCGAAAACGTCGTCCAGGGCAACCTCGTCGGCACCGACGCCACCGGCTCCGCGCCGCTCGGCAACGGCGGCCCCGGCGTCGCGATCGAGCGCGACTCCTTCGACAACCGTGTCGGCGGCACCGATCCGGGCGCCGGCAACGTCATCGCGTTCAACGGCGGGGGCGGCGTAGTCATGACCTCGAGCCCGAGCTCCCCGATCGGCTCCGGCAACACCTTTCGCGGCAATTCGATCTTCTCGAACCGCGGCCTCGGGATCGATCTCGTCGGCCTCGACTTCCTCCCCGGCCCTACGCCGAACGACATGGGAGACGGCGACGACGGGCCCAACGGCTTCCAGAACTATCCGCTGATCACCGAGGTGATCTACGGGCCCGTCAGCACGGTCGTAAACGGTGTCCTGTCGGCCGCGCCGTCGGCCGAGTACGACATGGATTTCTATTCGAATCCGACCTGCACGTTTCGGCCCGGGGACTACCTCCAGGGCCGGACCTATCTCGGGACGATGCACATCGCGCTCGATGCCACGGGAAGCCTCCCCTTCGGCATCAGCTTTCCGGTCCTCATCCCATCGGGCGAACCCGTGACCGCGACGGCGACGAGCGCCTCCGGAAGCACGTCGGAGTTCTCGCCGCGAATCGTGTTCGCCGGATCGCCCGGTTCGGGTCCCGCCTCCGGCGGGACGCCCCTGACCCTTTCGGGCACCAGCTTTCTTCCGGGCATGACCGCGACCGTCGGCGGCGTGCCCGTCGCGGACCTGGCCGTCGTCAGCGACACGGCGGCGACCGGCACCGCGCCGGCGCTCCCGCCGGGCGCCGCCTACGACGTCGTGGCGTTGAATTCCGACGCCACGAACGGAACGCTCTCCCACGGCTGGCTCGCCGACTTCCTGGACGTGCCGCCCTCGCAGATCTTTCACGCGGCCGTCGCCGCCCTGGTCTCGAACGGAATCTCCGCCGGGTGCGGCGCCGGCAATTTCTGCGTCGGCTCGCTGGTCACCCGCGCGCAGATCGCCCCGTTGTTGCTCCGCGCGCGAAACGGGCTCTGCTTCTCTCCGCCGCCGGCCACCGGAACGGTGTTCGCCGACGTGCACCCCGGAGACTTTGCCGCGGACTGGATCGAGGCGCTCGCCGCCGCCGGCATCACGAGCGGATGCGGCGCCGGGGACTACTGTCCGCAGAGTCCGGTGCTGCGCTCGCAGATCGCCGTCCTCCTGCTCAAGGCGATGAACGGGCCGGCCTACGTTCCCCCGCCCTGCCAGGGGATCTTCGACGACGTGACCTGCCCGGGCGACTTCGCCGACTGGATCGAGGATCTCGCCAACCGCGGCATCACGGGCGGCTGCAGCGCGCAGCCGGCGCTCTTCTGTCCCGGTGCCTCGACGACGCGCGGGCAGGCCGCCGCCTTCCTCTCGGCCGCGTTCGGGCTGGAGTGAAGGCGCGCCTCAGGCCCGGCGCAGCTCGCGAATTCCGTCCTTCCCGGCGACGATCACCTGGGACGCGATCCCGCAGAAGAGGCCGTGCTCGACGATCCCGGCCCGCGCGGCGAGCCGGGCGGCCAGCGCCGCCGGGTCGGCGATCGGGCCGAAAGCGCAGTCGAGGATCCAGTTGCCCTGGTCGGTCTCGTAAGGCTGCCCTCCCGCCATCACGCGCAGGAGCGGCGTCGCGCCGAGCGACTCGAGGAAGCGCTCCTGCGACTTCCAGCCGAAGCGGGAGACCTCGACGGGAAGCGAGTGCTTCGTGCCGAGCGCGGCGGAGAGCTTGGACTCGTCCACCACGATGACGACGCGCCGGCTCGCCTCCGCGACGATCTTCTCGCGGAAGAGCGCGCCGCCGCCGCCCTTGACGAGGTTGAGCGCGGGGTCCACCTCGTCGGCGCCGTCGATCGTGAGGTCGATCGCGCGCGGCAGGTCCTCGGACAGAAGCGGGATGCCGAGACTCTCCGCCTCCTCGGCCGTGACGCGCGACGTCGGGACGCCCACCACGTCGCGCAGCCTGCCCGTCGAGAGGAGCTCTCCCAGCCGGCGCGTGGCGAAGATCGCCGTGCTGCCCGTCCCGAGGCCCACGACCATGCCCGAGGCGATCTGCTCGGCGGCGCGCTCCCCCGCCTGTCGCTTGAACGCCGCGAAGCGGTCGGCGGCCGGCGCCGTCACGCCGGGGGCAGCCCGGCTTCGATGTCCGCCTTGTCGATCGGGATCGCGGTCTCCTTGAATCCGCGATCGACGCAGACGAAGCAGGCCTTGTAGACGTCGTCCGTCGCCATCTTCATCTCCCGGCCCGTCACGAAGACCTCACGCGGGGGATAGGGCTCGTCCACGCGCCGCAGGGTCAGCAGGATGCCGTCGCCCACCCGCGAGCGCTGCCCGATCGCGAACCGGTGGGGCGGCTCGTGCGTGCAGGCGCAGACGGCGGCCGTCTCAGTGCTCACTCGTCTCTTCCTCCTGCGATGCGATCTTGGCCACCGCGAGGGCGGCGTCCACGGACGGGAAGACGCGAAAGACGGAGTCGAGGTGCGTGATCCGGAAGACGGACGCCACCCGTTCGCGCGGATTGACGAGATAGAAACGCCGCCCCAGCGCCTCGAAGCGCTTCAGGCCGCCGACGAAGACCCCGATCGCCGTCGAGTCGAGGTGCTCGAGGCCCGAAAGATCGAGCAGGAGGGCCCCGGTGCGCTCGTTGGCGACCTTCTCGAAGCGCTCCTGCAGGGCCCGCGTGGCGTCGCCGAGCGCGAGGGTCCCGTCGATCTTCAGGATCGTGTGCCCGCCCCGTTCCTGTTCCGCCAGCTTCATGATGGCCGCTCCTCAGCTCGCCTTCGCCGCGGCGCCGCCCCGGCGGACGAGAATGCTCCCGCGCGCCAGGATCTCGTCGCCGCTCCGGACCTCGCCGTCGAAACGCACGACCGCTCCGAACTTCGCGGCGAGCCGGACGGAGATGTCCAGGGTCTCGCCCGCGAGGGGAAGACGCTCTGTCGTGAAGCCCTCGATGCCGGCCAGGAACCCGGCGCGCGCGGACTCGGGGTCGCCGCCCTCGAGCAGCAGCGCCGCCTGCGCGATCGCCTCGGCGTAGAAGAGAGAGCTCCCCCACGACGCGCCCATGACCGCCCGCGCGTTGGAGGACACGCGGGCCCGGACGGCGCCGCGCGAAAAATCGGAATTGCGCTCCTCGGAAATCGTGTCCACGAACCGGAACGGGTAGGTGTGCGGAAGCGCCGCCGTCGGCATCAGGCCGTCTTCTTCTGCTCGATGAAGTCGCAAAGGGCGTTGACCGAGGCGAAGGCCTTGACGCCCACCTCCTCGTCCTCGACCTTGATCTGGAACTCCTGCTCGAGCCCGAGCACCAGCTCGAGAGCGTCGATCGAGTCGAGGCCGAGGCCCTCGCCGAAGAGGGGCGCCGCGTCGTCGATGGCCTTCGGATCGATGTCGAGCTTCAGACGCCGCACGATCAGGTCCTTGACCCGCGGCGCCAGTTCTTGCCGGGACATTGGGTCTCCTTAGGTTCGATTATAGACGGGGACGGGAATCGGGAATCGATTACCTCCGGGCACCGCCTCGTTTCCCGTTTCCCGTTTTCCGTTTTCCGTCCTCAGGCCATCCCTCCGTCGGCGCGCCAGACCTGGCCCGTCACGTAGGATGCCTTCTCCGACGCAAGAAAGCCGACGACCGCGGCGATCTCCTCGGGGCTCCCGAAGCGCGCCATGGGTATCCGGCCGAGGAACTCCTTGCGGGCGTCGTCCTTCAGGTGGGCGATGATCTCCGTCTCGACGAGCCCGGGCGCGACCGCGTTGACCGTGATCGCGCGCGGCGCGAGCTCGAGCGCCAGCGCCTTGGTGAACGCGATCAGCCCGCCCTTGGCGGCCGAGTAGTTGGCCTGGCCCGCGTGGCCCGAGATGCCGCTGACGGAGACGATGTTGATGATGCGGCCGGACGACTTGTGGAGCATCCCGCGGATCAGCGCCTTCGTGACCCGGAAGGCGCCCTTCAGGTCCACGTCGAGCACGTAGTCCCAGTCCTCTTCCTTCATGAAGGGGAAGAGGGCGTCCTTGATGACGCCGGCGTTGTTGACCAGGATGTCGGCGCCGCCGAAGTCCGTCGCGACGCGTTCGGCCATCGCCCGGATCTCCTCGGGCTTGAGCACGTCCATGACGAGGGCGGTCGCCTGGCCGCCGGCACTGCGAATCTCCTCGGCCGTCGCCTCGGCGCGGGCCGCGTCCTTCTGGCAGGTCAGGACCACGCGGGCCCCGCCGGCGGCGAGCTCGCGGGAGATGGCGCGGCCGATGCCCCGCGAGCCCCCGGTGACGACGGCGGTTCTCATTCGCGGCCGACTATATCCACCGCCGCGGCGATCGCGGCGATCGTGCCCGCCGGGTGGCACCGCGTCGTGCGGTCGATCCAGCGCACCATCTTCGAGAGCATCTCGCCCGGACCCGCTTCGAGGAACACGCGGTGGCCGTCGGCCACGAGCGACTCGAAGGTCTCCTTCCAGAGCGTCGGGAAACAGAAGGCCGTCCCGAGCAGCCGGCGGATCTCGCCGCCGTCGCGCACGGCCCGGCCCTCCGGACCATAGTAGGGCACGTCCGGGTCCCGGATGGTCGAAAGCCCGGCGATCATCGGCGCGATCGCCGCGGCGACGGGCCGCATGAGCTCGCTGTGGATCGGCCAGCTCATCGAGAGCGGCAGCACGGACAGGGCGCGGGGCCCGAGCTCCTCGAGCGCCGCCTTCACGCCCTCGGCCGTCCCGGTCAGGACGAACTGCGTCGAGGCGTTCACGTTCCCGATCCAGACCGGCAGGCCGCGGACGCGCAGGTCCCCGAGCGCCGCCTCGACGACCTCGCGGCGCGCGCCGATGACGGCCGCCATCGCCCCCCGGATGGCCAGCCGCTCGGTCTCCCGCCAGACCGCCACGAGCACGTCGAGCGCCTCGTCGTAGGAGATCCCGCCCGCGGCCACCATCGCGGCGTAGTTGCCGAGGCTGTACCCGGCCGTCGCGCTCGGGCGGACGCCCGCGCGCTCGAGCCGGCGGGCGGCGAGCGTCGAGACCGCGAAGACCCCGGCCTGGGCCGCGAGGTTCTCGTGCAGCTCGCCGGCCGGACCCTCGAAGACGATCCTCTCGAGGTCGCGGCCGCAGCGCTCGGACGTCCGCGCGAAGAGGCGGCGGGCCTCCGGGTCGGCGTCGTAGAAATCGCGGCCCATTCCCACCCACTCGGCGAGCTGGCCCGGAAACAGGAAAGCCGCCGTCGCGCTCATGCGGGAACGAGCCGCGCAAGGACGTCGCCGATCGCGACGCAGCGCTCCCGCGCCAGGAACCGCGCCAGCCGCTCCGGCATCCGCCGCAGGCCGGCGAAGTGCACCGCCCGCGTCGCCGCGGAAAGGCCGTCCATCGCGGGATGCGCCGGGTCGAGCTCCCAGGGATGCAGCGTGAAGACGGCCGGCGCCCCGCGGTCGCGGAACCGGGCCTCCGCTTCCGCCAGCCGCGCCTCGGACAGCATCCGGAACGGCCACGCGCCGCCGAGCGGCAGCCGGCGCCCGAAGACGCGCCCGGTCAGCGGCGGAATTTCCGTCAGCCCCCACCCGTCGCGCTCGATCCGATGCGGGCCCTCCGGGTTCGAGGCGTCGCCGAGCGGCGGCACGGACGTCATCGAGGCATCGCAGCGAAAACCCGCCGCGGCGAGCTCGCCGAGCGCCGCCGCGCGCGCGTCGCGGATGGACCACTCCGCGGCCCGGTGCGCGTCGGTCGCCACCCCGCCGGCCTTCTCGATGGAGCTCCTCGCCCGCAGCAGGTCCTCTCGGAACTCGCCCGCCGTCATCTCGTCGGCGCGCGTGTGCACGTCGCCGTGGACGCCGATCTCGTGGCCGCGGGCGACGGCCTCGCGCACCAGGTGCGGATAACGGCGCGCGATCCAGCCGAGAAAGAAGACCGTCGCGCGATGGCCCCCCTTCGCGAGCGCGTCGAAGACGATGCCGAGCGTGGTCTCCACGCGGGGAGCGAAGGAGTCCCACCGGCGCGGGTCGGAGAAGTATCCGTCCCCGCAGACGTGGAACCAGTCCTCCGCGTCGATCGTCAGCACGCGCGGCGCGCGGCCGGGCGTGCGCAGGGGCGTGATGATGGGGTCGGACACGTAGGGAGGGATTGTAGCGGCTCTGCGGCTGATATTCCGGACACTCCGGCCGATCATCCCGGGCCTCCCAAGCCGTCATCCCGAGCGATAGCGAGGGATCCCGGACTCGTAGAGCACGGGATTCCTCGGGCCTGCGGCCCTCGGGATTGTTCGAGATGGGATTGACGGCTTCGCCGGCTGAAAAGCACGGGATCCCTCGGGCCTGCGGCCCTCGGGATGTTCGAGATGGATTGACGGCTTCGCCGGCTGAAAAGCACGGGATCCCTCGGGCCTGCGGCCCTCGGGATGTTCGAGATGGATTGACGGCTTCGCCGTCAATCCATCTCGAACACCTTGTAGTACACCGCCCCCCACGAGATCACCCAGGTGTCCCGGAAGGGCTTGTAGTGCGAGGGCGTTCCGTAGATCGCCCGCACGGGAACGTGGCAGAACCTCTTCACGTGCGGCGAGGCCTTCAGGAGGATCTCCGTTTCGATGATGTATCCCCGCGCGTTCAGCGCGAGCTTGCGCAGGAGGTCGGCCGAGACGACGCGGTAGCCGGACTGCGCGTCCTCGACGTCGTGGCCGGTCATGCGCGAGAGGACGTTGCTGCCGATCTCGTTGGTGCGGAAACGGTAAAAAGGGATCGCCTCGAGGTCCGCCATGCGCGAGCCGATCACGAAATCCTCGCCGGCGCGCGCCGCCGCGAGCAGGCGCGGCAGCTCGGCCGGGTCGTGCTGGCCGTCCGCGTCCACGAACGCCACGTGCGTCGCCGGGCCGGCGAGCACGCGCTCGAGGCCCGCGCGCAGGGCGGCCCCCTTGCCCTCGTTCGCCGTCTTGCGCAGGACCTCGGCCCCGGCGCTCTCCGCCTCGCGCCCCGTGGCGTCGGTCGAGCCGTCGTCCACGACGAGGACCCGGGGCACGCTCGACAGGATGCCCCGCACCACATCGCCGACCGTCTGCGCCGCCTGGTAGGCCGGAACGATCGCGCACGGAAGAAACCCTCTCGACATGGGGCGATCGTAACCTCCCGGGGACGCGAGAGGAACCTTTAGCTCCTTTGCCCTCTTCGACATGCGTTGACTCGCACCGGTCCTTGTGAAAAAGTTCCCACGCTCCATGCCAGAGAGTTTCATTCCGATACTCATCCTGCTCGTTGTCGCCGCGGGGATGGCGGCGGTCGTCCTTCTTTTGAACGTGCTTCTGGCTCCCCGGCTCCGGACCCGCAAGAAACTCGAGGTCTACGAGAGCGGCGTCCCGATGGTCGACGCCTCCCACAAGCGCATCTCGATCAAGTTCTTCGTGATCGCGATGGTCTTCATTCTGTTCGACGTGGAAATCGCCTTCATCTACCCCTGGGCCCTGGTGTTCCGGTCCTCGGGCTGGCCCCTCTTCCTCGAGATGTTGAGCTTCCTCGCGATCCTCGCCGTCGGCTACGCCTACATCTGGAAGAAAGGGGCGTTCGACTGGTGAGTCATACCCGGTACCACATCGAGGAGGCCGGCCAGCCGCGGAAGTTCCCGCCGGAGGCGATGGCGCGGATCGAGAAGATCCTGACCCGGTACCCGACGAAGCAAGCGGCGCTGCTCCCGGTCCTCTGGGTCGCGCAGGAGACATGGGGCTGGATCTCGAAGGAATCCTCCGAGGAGGTCGCGCGGATCCTCGGCCTCCCCGTCTCGCACGTGGACGGCGTGCTCACCTTCTACACGATGTTCAACCTGCGCCCCGTCGGGAAGAACCTCCTCCAGTTCTGCACGTCGATCTCCTGCCACCTGCTCGGCGCGGAAGGGCTCGTCGAGCGCTGCCAGCGCAAGCTCGGCATCGGCCTCGAGGAGACGACGAAGGACGGCAAGTTCACGATCGTCGAGGTCGAGTGCATCGCGGGCTGCGATCGCGCGCCCTCGATGATGGTCAACGACAAGTACTTCGAGCCCATGGACGAGGCGAAGCTCGATCAGCTCCTCGACCGGCTCGGACGGGAGTCCTAGGGTGGAGAAGGTCCTGAGCCGCCGTGTCGGCACGCCGAATTCGGTTTCGATCGACACCTACGTCGCCGACGGCGGGTACGCGGGCGTCAAGAGGGTCCTCGCGGGCGGCATGACCCCGGAACAGGTCCTCGAAGAGGTGAAGAAGGCCAACGTCCGGGGCCGCGGCGGCGCGGGGTTCTCGGCCGGGGTGAAGTGGGGCTTCCTCCCGAAGGATACGAAGGGCAAGCCCGTTTATCTCCTTTGCAACGCGGACGAGTCCGAGCCGGGGACGTTCAAGGACCGGCTCGTCATGGAGAACGACCCCCACCAGCTCCTCGAGGGCATGATCCTCGCCTCCTACGCGATCCGCTGCAAGACGGCCTACATCTACATCCGGGGCGAGTTCTACGACGGCGCGCGGATTCTGAACCGCGCCGTCGAGGAGGCCTACGCGAAGGGATTTCTCGGCGAGAACATCCTGGGCTCCGGCTTCTCCCTCGACATCACGGTGCATCGCGGCGCCGGCGCGTACATCTGCGGCGAGGAGACGGGCCTGATCGAGTCGATCGAGGGAAAGCGCGGCCAGCCGCGCATCAAGCCGCCCTTCCCCGCCGTCTCGGGAGCCTTCGCGGCGCCCACGATCGTCAACAACGTCGAGACGCTGTGCTGCGTCAAGCACGTCATCGACCGCGGCGCCGACTGGTTCCTGAAGCTCGGCCGCAACGAAAAGAACACGGGTCCCAAGCTCTTCTGCATCTCCGGGCACGTGAACCGCCCCGGCGTCTACGAAGCCGCCATGGGCCTGCCCTTCAAGGACCTGATCTACGGGGACGCGTACGCGCGGGGCATCCGGGGCGGAAAGAAACTGAAGGCCGTCATCCCGGGCGGCGCCTCGGCGCCCATCATGAAGCCCGAGGAAATCGAGGACTGCCCGCTCGACTTCGACGGCGTCGCCGCCAAGGGCTCGATGCTCGGGTCCGCCGCGATCATCGTCATGGACGAGGACACCTGCATCGTCTCCGCCGTCCAGAACATCCTCAAGTTCTTCTCGCACGAGTCCTGCGGCCAGTGCACGCCCTGCCGCGAGGGAACGACCTGGCTCTACCGGGTCCTCTCGCGGATCGAGAACGGGCAGGGACGCGTCGAGGACGTGGACCTGCTCTCGCGGGTGGCCGGCCAGATGAACAACGGCATGACGATCTGCGTGCTCGCCGACGGCGCCGCGGCCCCGATCCTCTCGGCGGTCGCCAAGTTCCGCGACGAGTTCCTGTACCACGTCGAGCACAAGCGCTGCATGACGGGCGCGGTTGCCCGCCTGGTGACGGCATGAGCGCGAACCCCAAGCCGCCGGCGCCGCCCGCGCCGCCGCCGCCCCAGAAGGACACGTTCACCGTCACCTTCGACGGCAAGGCGATCGAGGTCCCCAAGAACCTGAACCTCATCGACGCGGCGAAGCTCGCGGGCGTGGACATCCCCCACTTCTGCTACCACCCGCGGCTCTCGGTGGTCGGGCAGTGCCGCATGTGCCTGGTCGAGATCGAGGGCATCCCGAAGATCCAGGCCGGCTGCACCGTGCCCCTGCGCGACGGCCTCTCGGTCAAGACCACCACGGACAAGGTCAAGAGCTCGCGCGCGGCCACGATGGAGTTTCTCCTCATCAACCATCCGCTCGACTGCCCCATCTGCGACCAGGCGGGCGAGTGCACGCTGCAGGACAACTCCTTCGGATACGGGAACCAGCTCTCGAACTACGACGAGGCCAAGCGCCAGTACCCGACCTTCGACCGCACGATGATCGGCCCCCACGTCGTCGCCGACATGACCCGCTGCATCCAGTGCACGCGGTGCATCCGGTTCGCCCACGAGATCGCGGGGACGAGCGAGCTGACGTTCCTCGACCGCGGCGGGCGGACGCTCGTGTGGACGCACGACGGCAAGCCGCTCGCCAACGACTGGTCGGGATGCGCGGCCGACGTCTGCCCCGTCGGGGCCCTCACCGTGCGCGAGTTCCGCTTCCGCAGCCGCGTCTGGTACCTGAAGAAGACGAAGTCGGTCTGCCCCGGCTGCAACGTCGGGTGCAACGTGTCCATCGAGTCCAAAGACGACGTGGTCTACCGGTTCCTGCCGCGCCTGAACCCCGAGGTCAACGACTACTGGCTCTGCGACCACGGGCGGTTCCTGTCCGAGTCCCTGAACGCCCGCGACATCCATCGCGCCACGCTGCGGTCGGGCGCCGACGTCCAGGACGCCCTCGTGCCCGCGGCCATCGAGCGCATCGCCCGCGAGATCCGCGCAACCGTCGAGAAGAGCGGCCCGGGCGGGCTCTTCTTCCTCGGCTCGGCGCACCTCTCGAACGAAGAGAACTTCCTGCTGCGCAAGATCGCGGACCATCTCGCCTGCCCCAACCGCGACGCCGTCGTGGACAAGTCCCGCCCGCGCCGGATCAAGTCGAAGACCGCGTGGGTCGAGGGCGACGACGCGGCGCCCAACTTCCGCGGCGCGCGCGACATGGGCATGTCTCCGGGAAAGGGCGGCTTTGGTCTCGAGGCGGTGCTCTCGGGCAAGGCGACGCCCGAGGTGATCGTCGTCTCCGACGCGGCCTTCGCCGCGCTCGCCGACGACCCCGAGAAGGTCGCGATCCTGCGGCGCGCCCGCTTCGTCGCCGTCGCGGCGCGGACGGCCAACGCGCTGACGCGGACCGCCGACGTGGTCCTGCCCGCCGCCTCCCTCTCCGAGAAGGAAGGCACCTTCACGAACGTCCAGGGGCGCGTCCAGAAGTTCGAGCGCGCCTTCCTCCCGAAGCCGCCGATCCGGGCTCACTGGGAGCTTTTCCTCATGCTCGCGACGTCCCTCGGGTTCGGCGATCGCAACTGGACGCCCTCCGACCTCCTCCTCGAGATCGCGAAGGAAGTCGAGGGCTACGGGCACGTCCAGGAGTCCGAGCTCGAGGGCGGAAAGCTCCTGAAGAAGGGCGACTTCGCGTGGGCGGGAACCCTGTGACGCTTCTCGACTGGGTGATCCTCGTTCTGCGCGTGGCCCTGCCGGCGCTCATCATGCCGGTCTTCGTCATTCCCCTCACGTGGCTCGAGCGGCGCGGGGCCGCCTTCATCCAGGACCGGCCCGGCCCCAACCGCGTCGGCCCGTTCGGCCTCGTCCAGCCCGTCGCCGACATGCTCAAGATGTTCAACAAGGAAGCGGTCATGCCGGCGAGCGCGGACCGCCTGCTCTTCCTGCTGGCTCCCGGCATCGCGGTCTTCGCCGCGCTCTCGACTTTCGCGATCGTGCCCTACGCGAGCACCATCCACGTGGGCGACCGGACCATCCCGATGATCGGCGCCGATCTCTCGATCGGCCTGCTCTACGCCTTCGCCATCACGTCGCTGTCGGTCTATGCGATCGTGCTGGCGGGCTGGGCGTCCAACAGCAAGTTCGCGCTCATGGGAGGCATCCGCTCGAGCGCGCAGATCATCTCGTACGAGCTGGCCATGACGACCGCCGCCGCGGGCGTCATTCTCACGGCGAGCTCCTTCAAGCTCTCGCACATCGTGGCCGTGCAGCAGCGGCCGTTCGAGTACCTGCCCTTCGTGCCGCAGTGGAACGTCTTCCTGCAGCCCCTCGGTTTTCTCATCTTCTTCATCTCGGCCTTCGCCGAGACGAACCGGCTCCCCTTCGACCTGCCGGAGGCCGAGGCCGAGCTCGTGGCCGGGTACCACACGGAGTACTCGGCGATGCGCTTCGGCGCCTTCCAGATGGCCGAGTACGTCAACGTCATGGTGGTCTCGGCGATCACGACGACGCTCTACTTCGGCGGCTGGTCGCTGCCCGGATTCCACCCGAACGGCATCCTCGGCGCGATCGCGTCTCTGCTCGTCTTCATGGCGAAGACGGGCTTCTTCGTCTGCGTCTTCATCTGGGTCCGCTGGACCCTGCCGCGCTTCCGCTACGACCAGCTCATGCAGCTCGGGTGGAAGGCCCTCCTGCCGCTCGCCCTCCTGAACCTCTTCTGGGCGGCCGCCATCGAGATGGGGAGGATGCGGTGACGGTCTCGCGGGCGATCTTCGACCTGATGGCGCTCTTCTCGATCGCGTTCGCCGGGGTCATGGTGGTGCTCCGGCACCCGGTCAAGAGCGTGCTCGCGCTGGTCGTGTCGTTCTTCGGCCTGGCCGCGTGCTTCGTCATGCTCGTCGCCCCGCTCATCGCCGCCCTGCAGGTCATCGTCTACGCGGGCGCGATCCTGGTGCTCTTCCTGTTCGTCCTGATGCTCCTCAACGTCGGCCGCGAGCAGCCGGAGCGGACGGGCCGCCCCATCCAGACGGCGCTCGGCAGCCTCGCCGTCGTCGTCTTCGCCGGCCTCCTGCTCGGGATGCTGCGCGGCAGCGGCGCCCGGGTTCCCGAATCGATGCCCGCCGTGGACCCCGCCGCGCTGGGGAACCCGAGGGGCCTGGCGCAGCTGCTCTTCTCCGACTACCTCCTCCACTTCGAGGCCATCTCGGTGCTGCTGCTGGCGGCCCTGGTCGGGGCCTTCGTCCTCGCGCGGCGGGAGAGCGCGCCGTGATCGGCACGATCCCGCTCTCCGACGTGCTGCTCGCCTCGGGCGCGCTGTTCTCGATCGGCGTCGCCGGGGCACTGCTGCGCCGCAACGCGATCCAGATCTTCCTCTCGATCGAGCTGATGATGAACGCGGCCAACCTCGCGCTCATCGGGTACGGGGCCGCGCTCGGCACGCGGGAAGGCCAGATCATCGTGTTCTTCGTCATCGCCATCGCCGCCGCGGAGGCGGCCGTGGGACTGGCGATCTTCGTCGCGCTCTTCCGGCACACCGAGACGATCGACGTGAACAAGATCAACCTGCTGAAGTGGTGAGGCGGGAACGAGGATGACGCTGCCGCTGTGGGTGCTCCCGGTGATCCCGCTCGTCGGGTTCGCCGTCAACGCGCTGCTCGGCACGCGCCTCGGCAAGTCGTTCGTGTCGGCCGTCGGCGTCGGAGCCTCGGGCCTCGCGACGCTCGCCGCGTACGCCCGCGTCGTCCCCTTCCTCCGCGGCGACCACGCGGCGGTGGTCGAGCCCGTGACGAGCTGGATCGCGGTGGCGGGCCTCTCGATCGACCTCTCCTTCCGCCTGGACCCGCTCTCGGCGCTGATGCTGTCCTTCGTCACCTTCGTCGCCTTCCTCATCCACATCTACGCCATCGGGTACATGCACCACGAGGCGACCGACGCCGGCTACGCGCGTTTCTTCGCGTACCTGAATCTCTTCCTCTTCTCGATGCTGACGCTCGTTCTCGCCGAGAACTTCCTCCTGATGTTCGTGGGCTGGGAGGGAGTCGGCCTCTGCTCGTACCTGCTCGTCGGCTACTACTTCGACCGCGAGTACGCCGCGGCCGCCGGACGCAAGGCCTTCGTCGTCAACCGGATCGGCGACTACGGGTTCCTCCTCGGGATGTTCGGCATCTTCGCGGTCTTCGGCTCGCTGAACTACTCGGAGGTCTTCCGCAAGGCCGCCGAGCAGCCCGCGCAGTTCTCGCCGGCGCTGGCCGCGATCTGCCTCTGCCTCTTCATCGGGGCGACGGGCAAGAGCGCCCAGGTCCCCCTCTACGTCTGGCTTCCGGACGCCATGGCCGGCCCGACGCCGGTGTCCGCCCTGATCCACGCCGCCACGATGGTCACGGCCGGCGTGTACATGGTCACGCGCTGCAACGTGCTCTTCCGGCTCGCCCCGGAGGTCATGGTGGTCGTGGCGGTCATCGGCTGCTTCACGGCGCTCTTTGCCGGGACGATCGCCATAGCCCAGAACGATCTCAAAAAGGTCCTCGCCTACTCGACGATCTCGCAGCTCGGCTACATGTTCCTCGCCTGCGGCGTGGGCGCCTTCGGGGTCGGCATGTTCCACGTCATGACGCACGCCTGCTTCAAGGCCTGCCTCTTCCTCGGGGCCGGGGCCGTCATGCACGCGATGTCCGACGACCTCGACATCCGGCACATGGGCGGCCTGAAGTCGAAGATGCCGATCACCTTCTGGACGTTCCTCGCCGCCACGCTGGCGATCTCGGGGATCCCGCCCTTCGCCGGCTTCTTTTCGAAGGACGCGATCCTCTCGAGCGCCTTCGAGGCGCCGGGCCTCGGCAAGATCCTCTGGTTCGTCGGACTCTTCACCGCGGGGCTGACGGCCTTCTACATGTTCCGGATCCTCTCGATGACGTTCCTCGGCGACTTCCGCGGCACGAAGGAGCAGGCGCACCACCTCCACGAGGCTCCCGCCTCGATGACGATGCCGCTCGTCGTCCTGGGCATCCTGTCTCTCGTGGCCGGCTGGCTCGGGCTGCCCGCCGTCTTCGGCGAGCATGCCGACGTCATCGGACCGTTCCTCGCGCCGGTCATCGCGCCGATCGCGGGCCACGAGGCGGGCCACGAATCGCTCCCCCACGCCACGGAGTGGCTGCTCATGGCCGTGTCGGTGGCGGTCGCCGCCTCGGGCATCACCATCGCCTACCAGTGGTACGCGAAGCAGGCCGGGCGCACGCCGGCCCGCATCGCCGCCGCCATGCCGGGCGCCTACGCCCTCGTCTCCGACAAGTTCCGGATCGACGAGCTCTACGACTTCCTCTTCATCCGGCCTTATGGCTGGCTCTCCCGCGCCCTCTGGAAGGTCGTGGACGTTCTCATCATCGACGGCATCCTGAACGCGACCGCCTTCACGATCGAGCTCGCCGGCGACTTCCTGCGGTTCCTCCAGACCGGAAACGTCCGCAACTACGCGCTGACGTTCTTCCTCGGCCTGATCGCGCTTCTCCTCTTCGTCATCGGGGCGATCTAGATGGAGAAGCTCCTGACCGACCACCTGCTGAGCGTGCTGGTGTTCCTGCCGGCCGCGGGGGCCGTCGCCCTGCTCTTCTTCCCGAGGTCGGCGGTAGGCGCCGCGCGCATCTTCGCGCTCGCGGTTTCGATTCTCGAGCTCGCGCTGTCGCTTCCTCTCTGGACGCGGTTCGACCTCGCGCAGCACGGGTTCCAGTTCCGCGAGCACATCCCCTGGATCCCCCAGCTCGGGATCGCCTACAGCGTCGGGCTCGACGGCCTCTCGCTCCTGCTCGTCCTCCTGACGACGGTTCTGACTCCCGTGTCGCTTCTCTTCTCCTACTCGCACGTCGAGAAGGAGGTCCGGGGCTTCTCGCTCGCCTTCCTGGTGCTCGAGACGGGGATGCTCGGAAGCCTGGTCGCCCTCGATCTCGCGCTCTTCTACGTGTTCTGGGAGGTCATGCTCGTCCCGATGTACTTCATCATCGGGATCTGGGGCGGGCCCCGCCGCATCTACGCCTCGATGAAGTTCTTCCTCTTCACGATGTCGGGCAGCCTCTTGATGTTCCTCGCGATCCTCTTCCTGGCGATCCGGCACCAGGCAGCGACGGGGCTCTGGTCCTTCGCGCTCGAGGACCTGTACCGGCTGTCCTTCACGGGCCGCACGGAAACGCTGCTCTTCCTCGCCTTCGCGATCGCCTTCGCGATCAAGGTGCCCGTCTTCCCCCTGCACACGTGGCTGCCCGACGCGCACACGGAGGCGCCCACGGCGGGATCCATCATCCTGGCCGGCGTGCTCCTGAAGCTGGGCGTGTACGGCTACCTGCGGTTCGCCATGCCCCTGTTCCCGGGGGCCGCGATGCGCTTCGCGCCCTGGCTCGGGGTTCTCGGCGTCATCGGCGTCATCTACGGGGCCATGGTCGCCTACGCGCAGCACGACATGAAGCGCCTGGTCGCGTACTCCTCGGTGTCGCACCTCGGCCTGGTCGTCATGGGGGTCGGGGCCTTCACGACGCTGTCGCTCTCGGGCTCGATCCTCCAGATGATCAACCACGGTCTCTCGACGGGCGCGCTCTTCCTCCTCGTCGGCTGCCTCTACGAACGCCGCCACACGCGGGAGCTCGACGCCTACGGCGGCGTGGCCACGGTGGTGCCCGTGACGACCGCCCTCTTCCTGATCGCGACGCTGTCCTCGATCGGCTTGCCGGGCCTCAACGGGTTCGTGGGCGAGTTCACGATCCTGCTCGGCACGTGGACCTCGGCCCACCGCTGGTGGTCGGTCGCGGCCGCCTCCGGGGTCATCCTCTCGGCGGTCTACATGCTGACCCTCGTGCAGCGCGTCTTCTGGAACCCGTTCGCGCACGAAGAGAACCGCAAGCTCACCGACATGCGGCCGAGCGAGTTCGTCGCCGCGGCGACCCTCGTCGTCCTGATGGTGTGGATCGGCGTGCGCCCGAACGACGTGCTCGACCGGATCCGCCCGGCCGTCGAGACGCTGCAGCAGGCGGTGGCCGCCAAACAGGCCGCGGCCCTTCCCGGGGCGCAGCCATGATGCCCGGCTTCGTCACGTTCACGCACGCGGACCTCGTGGCGATCTCGCCCGAGATCGCCCTGGCCGTGACCGGGTGCCTCATCCTGCTCATCGAGGCCTTCGCCCCCGGCCTGCGCCGCTGGTACGCGAGCATCGCGCTGACCGGCGTGGCCGCGTCCCTGTACTACCTGGCGCGCATCCCGTTCGGCGCGACGTTCGGCGGGCGCTACGACACGTCGTCCCTGACCGTGCTCTTCGGGCTCTTCCTCGGCGCCTCGGCCGCGATCGCCATCCTCGTCGCCAAGCCGTACCTCGAGCGGACGGGCGAGGAGAAGGGCGAGTTCTACGCCCTGCTCCTCTGGGGCCACCTCGGCGTGATGCTGATGACGCGGGGCCTCGACCTGCTCATCGTGTTCATCGGCCTCGAGACGCTGTCGCTCGCCTTCTACGTCCTGGCCGGGTTCTTCCGATCCGTGGCCGCTTCCTCGGAGGCCGGCCTCAAGTACTTCCTGACCGGCGCGTTCGGATCCGCCTTCACGTTGTACGGCGTGGCGCTGCTCTTCGGGGCCTCCGGCGGCACGAAGATCGCGGGACTGGCCCGGCCGGGTTTCGCCGACAGCCCCGCCGTCATCTTCGGTTTGCTGCTGCTGCTTGTCGGGTTCGGGTTCAAGATGTCGATCGCCCCCTTCCACGCCTGGGCGCCCGACGTCTACCAGGGGATGCCCACGCCCGCGGTCGCCTACCTCTCGGTGGCCCCCAAGGGCGCGAGCGTCCTCGTCCTCTTCCGTGTCTTCGCCGCCGCGTTCGAGGGCGGCATGCCCGACCGTTTCCGGGCGGGACTGGCCGCCCTGGCGATCGTCTCCATGACGTTCGGCAACGTCGTCGCCCTCGCGCAGCGCGACATCAAGCGGCTGCTCGCCTATTCGGGCATCGCGCAGATGGGCTACGTGACGATCGCGCTCGCGGTCTTCGGCCGGGATGCCCTGGCCGCCGTCGTCGTGTACTTCTTCGCCTACCTCGCGTCCAACGCGGGCGCGTTCGCGGCCGTCTCGGCCCTCTACCGCGACGAGACCCGCCCGCACCCGTTCGCCCTGCTCGCGGGGGCCGGACGCCGGGCGCCCTTCGCCTCGGCGGTGCTCGCGCTCTGCCTTTTCTCGCTCGCCGGGATCCCGGCGACGGCGGGCTTCATCGGAAAGTTCTTCCTCTTCAAGGCCGCGCTCGAGAAGGGCCTCTACGCGCTCGCGCTGATCGGCATCGCCAACAGCCTGGTGTCCATCGGCTACTACCTGAAGGTCGTCTACGTCCTTTACATGCGCGAGCCGGTCGAGACCGAGGCCCCGCCCGCGCTCGCGCCGGCCGACCGCCTGGCGCTCCTGTTGTGCGCCGCCGGAATCCTGGGTTTCGGCCTCTTCCCTTCGACTCTATGGGAGCTCGCGCGCCGCGCGGCCGCGGCCTTCCCGTTCTCGGGTCCCTGATCCGTTCCTCAGCCGAAGTCACCAACGCGCCAACCGCAGAGGAGACACGAATGGCACAGAAGCGTCGGACCGCCGCCCCCGCCTCGAAGAAGAAGCCCGCCGTCCCGGTGACGCCCGAAAACCTCAACCCCTACGACTTCGCGCTGCTCCAGTTCGGGCGAGCGGCCGAGTTCCTCGGGCTCGACGCCGGCACGCGCGAGCTGCTGAGCAGCCCGAAGCGTCAGCTCATCGTGTCCGTCCCCATCAAGATGGACAACAAGAAGATCAAGGTCTTCACGGGCTACCGCGTCCAGCACTCGATCGCGCGCGGCCCTTCGAAGGGCGGCATCCGCTTCCACCCCGGCGTCACGCTCGACGAGGTCAAGGCCCTCGCGATGTGGATGACCTGGAAGTGCGCCGTCGTGAACATTCCCTTCGGCGGCGCCAAGGGCGGCATCACGGTGGACCCGAAGAAGCTCTCGTGGGACGAGAACGAGCGCCTGACTCGCCGCTACACGTCGGAGATCGCCATCGTCCTCGGCCACGACCGGGACATTCCGGCTCCCGACGTCTACACCACGCCGCAGCACATGGCCTGGATCATGGACACGTTTTCCATGACACAGGGCTACTCGACACTCGGCGTCGTCACCGGGAAGCCGATCCCCCTCGGCGGCTCGGCCGGCCGCAACGAGGCGACCGCCGAGGGCTGCTTCGTCGCCATCGACGAGGCCGCCAAGCGCAAGCGCATGCCGCTCAAGGGCGCCACGGCCGCGGTCCAGGGCTACGGCAACGCCGGCGCCCACGTGGCGCGGTTCCTCGAGGAGGCGGGCGCGAAGGTCGTGGCCGTGTCCGACTCGAAGGGCGGCGTCTTCGACAAGAAGGGGCTCCGGATGGAGCAGGTGAACGCGGCCAAGGAGAAGAAGGGAACCGTCACGGCGGCCCGCGGCGAGAAGATCACGAACGCGGAGCTGCTCGAGCTGCCGGTCGACATCCTCGTGCCCGCGGCCCTCGAAGGCGTCATCACGCGCGAGAACGCTCCACGCGTCAAGGCGAAGATCGTCGCGGAGGCCGCCAACGGCCCGACCACGCCCGATGCCGACGACATCCTGCGCGCGAACGGGACGATCGTCATCCCCGACATCCTGGCCAACGCCGGCGGCGTCACGGTCTCGTACTTCGAGTGGGTCCAGGACCTCTACTCGTTCTTCTGGGACCCGGACGTCGTGCGCACCCACCTCGAGCGCACGATCCGCCGCGCCTACGAGGACGTCGCCGAAACGGCGCGCCGCCACGACACGGACCTGCGGACGGGGGCTCTGATCCTCGCCGTGGGGCGCGTCGAGGAGGCAACACGGCTGCGGGGGCTGTTCCCCTAGAGAGGGACCCCTCACCCTGTCCCTCTCCCGCGGGGAGAGGGAACCCTTTCGATCCCCCTCTCCCCCGTCGGGGGAGAGGGTCGGGGTGAGGGGGGCCTACCCTTCGATCAGGATCGCCCGGACGGGCGAGGCGTCGAGAGCCTCGAAGCGCAGAGGAAGCGCCACGAGCTGGTACTCCCCTTCGGGGACCGCGTCGAGGTCCAGGTCCTCGAGCAGGGCCACGCCGTGGCCGAGAAGGGCCCGGTGCGCGGGCAGATCCTCGGCGTCGTCCGGGTCGATCGAGGCGGCGTCGGTGCCCACGAGCATGACGCCCCGGTTGACCAGCAGGAGGGCCGCGAGGGGCGAAAGCGACGCCTTCCCCCGGCTGCGGAACAGGATGCGCTGCGCGCCGAATGCCTTCGGAGGCAGGGCGTCAGGCCCGACCTCGCCGACGCCGGGCAGGACGACGACCCGGGCCGGCCCCACGTAGGCCGCCAGCGGCGCCTCGCCGATGGTCTTCCCGTCGGAAAAAACGTGGCTCGGCGCGTCGGCGTGGGTCCCGCAGTGGGCGCTCATCGTGAAGCTCGTGGAGCCCCACGGCGCCAGGTTGCCCGGGCTCTCCGTCTCGCGCCAGCTGAAGGCCACGTCGCCCGGCCAGACGGGCGTCTCCTCGTCCAGGCGGCGGGAGATGTCGTAGATCTTCATCGCATCCGGCGAACGGTCTTGCGCTCGGCGTAGCGCTCGGCCACGTGCGGATCGTAGCCCTTGTGGCGGGGATGGATCGGGCCGTCGCGGTACTCCGCGTCGCACCGATAGCAGATCGTCACCGGACGGATCTTCGCGGCGACCACCCAGTCGACCACGACCGTGGCGAGCAGGACCGGCGTGAACCAGATCCACCCGAACTTCCAGCCGACGGCGAGCGCCATCGCGAGCGAGACACCCATGATCAGGCAGCCGAGGCGCTGGTCGAAGTCCTTCTGCAGGAAGAAGGCATGGTTGCCGCAGAAGACGCACTGCTCGACGCCCTCGGCCGACACCGCGCCTTCGAACCGCGCGGAGTACGGCTTGCCGCACTTGACGCAGGTGAAGTCGCCGGACTCCGAGCCGGTGAATTCCCGCGCCTCGAGGCAGTCGGGGGGGCAGTAGTACCTCGCCCGCATCGTCGTGCTCGCCGCCCTACGCCGGGAATCCGGTGGCGACGGTCAGGTACGAGGAGAGCAGTTCCCCGATCAGGACGAAGACGAGCGCGACGTACAGGAGGCCGGTGGCCGCCTGGTTCGACTTCATCTCGGCCGTCCGCCAGATGAAGTAGGAAAGCGCGAGGGGCCCGAGGATCCCCCAGAGGACGCGGAAGAGGAAGAAGAGCGCATCCCGCTCGAGCGAGAGAAGGGTGTGGAGCCCCTCGGATTCCCGATGCGCCGCCATCGAAAGCGCGAGGTAGGCGGTGCGGAACGCCGCGAGCCCGGCAAAGAGCGCGGCGCCGCGGGCGAGGAGCTGGAACGGCAGCGAGCGCGAGACGAGATACCAGTGGCCGAGGTTCATGATCAGCAGAACCGAGCCGAAGAAGAGGCCTCCCGCGGCGGCGCCCACGACCGTCCAGGCGCTGCCCCCGTCGAGCGGCGCCGCCAGCGCCACCCGCCCGAGTCCCCAGCCCGCGGCGGCCGCCCCGGCGGCGAGCAGGAACCGGCCCGGTCCCGCCCATCCCCAGTGCGCTACCAGGGTGTAGGCCGCGAGCAGTCCGGCAGCCGCGGCCACGGGACCGTACGGGAGGCCCGTCGGCTTGACCAGCAGCGTCAGGCCCGCGAAGAAGGCCGCCAGGCCCCCGTGGAGCGCAAAAAACCCGCTTCCCAGCGTCGCGGGCGGGAAGAACAGCAGCAGGACCGCCGTCCCCGCACAAGCTTCGAGCAGGAAAAGACCGAGACCGGATAGCGCCATGAGCCGCCGATTCTATCCGGTCGCGGCGAGGGCCCGGATCTCGTCCGCGATCCGGCCGACGTAGTCGACGAGGCCATGGTCGCCGTCGGGAATCGCGACGAACTGGGACCCGGCCTTCAATCCCCCGCTCGCCTCCCATCGGCGCCAGGTTTCGTAGACGCCGTCGAACGGCACGCTCTCGTCCCTGGCGCCCATGAAGATCGTGACGCGCTGCGGCGGAGGATCCCGATCCACCTGGATCGTCGCCATCTGCTCGAAGAAGCGCCGGTGGATCGGCAGCTCCCGGTTCTCGCCGTGGTGGAAGAGAAGCAGCGGATCGCCCGGAGCGAGCTTTTCCGTCCACCGCTTCCCGAACCCGAGCGCCGGTGCGATCAGGACCAGCGGCGCCCGCACTCCCGCGCGGCACGCCTCGAGCGCCACCAGCGCCCCGAGCGAGCTGCCCACGACGACCGACGGCTCGTCGGCCTGGGACGCGGCGACCGCCGCCGCCGCGATGGCCTTGAAATCCAGCTCTTCGAACGAGGGCCGGTTCAAGTCCGGCGCCACCACTCGAAACTCATCCGCCGGCAGCGCCTCGCGGAGAAGCGCAATCTTGCGCCCCGAGGGCGACGAGGCGAAGCCGTGGAGGTAGAGGATGGATTTCACGAGGGGAAGATACCGGAAAGCGCCCGTCGCCGGCTCCGAGAACGGTTACGCTTGAAGAGGGGCGCCGGCTCGGCGGCCTCTCATAGCTCTCCTCCGCTTCTCATCCGATCGAGCTGCTCTCTGAGGACATGGAGGGCCTCGGTGTCCGCCTTGCTGCGCTTCAATGCCTCGTGGAGTAGAACGACGGCCGCGACCGCCTCCTTGGCGAGGGATTCCCGCTCAATCACAGGAAGAGCGGCCAAGAGCTCCGAGAGCGCTTCGGCTTCACGCCCGTCGGCAATCAGGGACTCAGCGAGGACCACTCGGATGTAGGCGACCCGGACTGACAGGCCCTGCTCGCCGTAATCCCCAATAGCAGACCGGTAGGCGTTGATGGCTGCTGGAACGAAACCCTGGTTGCGAAGTATCTCAGCCGCTACTGCGTGAAGGTCGGCCACAGCCCAGAGGACTCCAGAGGCCTCGAGAAAGGGAAGCGCTTGCTCGAGGATCGGCATCGCCGCGAGGTAGTCCCCCCGTTGCCCTAAGATCTCGCCTACATGCATTAGGGACAACCCGTGCAGGAGTTCGTCCCGGCGGATCGTCTGATTCGAAAGCAGGTCTTCGAAGCTCTCCAGCGCCAGACTACTCCCCTGCTCCTTTTGGACGCATGCTCGAAGGAATTTCACTTTTGCAACGTCCGTCTCCAATTGGAGTGCCTCCAACTCTTCGAGCAACGGTGGCACCCCTTCGAGTGTCTGGTCCCAGTCTCGCGAGTCGTAGAGGAGCGCGAGCCGCGAATACTCGATCTGACAACGCAGCGTGGCTCTCCCCGACGCTTTAGCTAGATGCGTACGCGCCGTGTCCAACCATCTGGCGGCGTCTTTCTTTTGCCCAAGATGACGCAGCGCCCCAGCGAGCGTGGTTGCTGCTCGACATGCAAACCAGGCAATCTCCTCACCGGGTCGTATGGATCCGCTCAGCGTAAGCCACCGGTAGAGCTCACGTGCGCCAGCAGCGCAGACGTCCGGCCTTGAGTCACCCAGGCGAATGAGTCTCACCATCCTCGAAAGAAGAAATGCAGGGTCAGAAAGGAATCGGGTATTCAACATCATCGATCGTTCATCACATGGAAGATCGAGAAAGGCTCGCCCGATCTGCTGACTAGCTACATCCGCCTCGCACTGACGCTCCAAGTTCACCATCTCGGCATAGCGTTCACTCTTCCGGCTGCTGTTCCAAGCGGCAAACGAAAGCGAAGCAAGAATGCCTCCCTTCTCTTCAATATGGTGATCGGGCCACGAAATCCTTTTGACTGCATCGTGGGTCCTATTGGCAGTCGTGAGGGTCACTTCGGCCGCATCACTGCTATCGAGCAGTACCTGACACACCGCGTGCAGCACATCGGGGAGCTCCTCGTTCCAGTCGAGAACTGCTTGCTCGAGCTCTCCATTTTGAATGAGCCTCAGGAGGGCTGCGGCACGGCGAATCGCCTCATCAACGGAAAGTCCTACAGGCATGACGCGCTCAGAAGTCGCGCTCAGCCAGGCCGTAAGGGTCTCGGAGCTGCAGTACACGCTAATGATCTACCTCCTCTGCCGCGATAGCCGACGGGGAACCTCGTCGGCCCGATAGACCACTCCATCGTGCTGTGAGTTGGACACGCCTAGCGATCTTTCGCTGGTGATTAAGGGCCAGATGGTCCACGACTTGGATCAGCCAAGCCTTGGGGTTGCCCGCTGAATCTATCCGCGGGATCGCCAGCACGAAGGCGTCCTGAACGATGTCTCGTGCATCTTCCTTGGACAGGTGATGTTTCCAGGTGGCCCGGCGTACAAGGGGAAGGAAGATCTGCCGGTAGAACGCCTCCAGCTCCGACTCTGACATCGGCACCCGGGCCGAGGCGCCGGGTGACTCCTGCTCAGCCTTCCGTCTAACCCGTGATGACATCCGGGCCTCCGGTTGGAAAACCGGGATCTCTTAACTACATATTGTCACGAGGCTGAGCGGCGAGGGACGGGAGGGCGCGCAGGTAGCAGCCGTGCGCGAGTCGAGAGATGAAGGGGGACGGTTAGTTCTTTGCCTGCAGGAATTCGCGGAGCTCCAGAAGGGACTTCGGGTCGGTCTTGCGCTGACGAACAGACTCGCGAAGCAGCGCCACCGCGGCAAATCCTTCGGGAACCATCCTTTCCTGATCGATCGCCGGCAGTGCAGCCAAGATCTCCCACTCGGCCTCTCGCGGCTTTCCGGCCTCAAGTAGCGCCTCGGCAAGGACCACCCGGAGATACGCAGCGCGGGTCACCATCCCCAAGCCGACATAGTCGCTTATCGATTCTCTGAACGCCTCGACGGCCGGGGACAGGTGGCCCATCCGCTGCAGGGTCCCGCCCATCATCAACTTGAGGTCAGCCATAGCCGAAAAGCGATTCGCGCTCTGAAGCAAGGGCGTAGCCTTTGCGTAAGCCGCCAGAGCGCTATCGAACGCGCCCTGCTCTGAGCGCAAGTTGCCGAGGTTCAGCAGGGCCATTCCGGACAAGGCCGGCTCCACCCTAAGCTGATCGCCTCCCGACAGGCGCTCCAGGCTAACCGCCGCTTCCTCGATCCTCCCGAGCTCTTTGAGGCTCATGGCTTCGAGGAAATGGCACTTGGCCAAGTCATTGCTCATCCCAAGTTTTTGAAACGTCAACGCAACCGACGGAATGAGCTCCAAGACTTCATCGTGCCGCCTCATGTCATAGCGGAGCGTCAGACGGATGTACGAGACGCGCGCCAGGTGGGCCGCCGGCGAAACCGTGTGACGGAAGCTCGCGTCGGCTCTATCGAGCCAGCGCTCAGTCTCGTCTCTCCGGCCCAAGAGGCGGAGGCTACCGGCAGCCAAGAGGGCGCTCTCTCCGAGGAAGAAGTCTCGCTCGTCGAAGAAGAAATCCGACGCAGCCTTCGCGGACAGCCACTTAAAGACGTTTGGCGCCTCACCGGCGACTTCGGATGGACTGGTGTTGATCAGGCTCCAAAGCTCGGAGCAGATCGCCGTCAATACATCTCCGTCGGAAAGGGCCTCATCTCTCGCATGCTCATCCCGCTCAAGTTCCGACATCGCGAGGAAAGTCCGCGCGCGTTCCAACGCTTCCTCGCGCGAACACGTCGCAGGCCCCAACTTGGCCCGAAACGGGAGGATCTTTGCGTTCTCAGGCATCGGATCGCCGGAAGTCGTAGAGCTGCAAGCTTCGGGAAAAGTCGTGAGCGACGTCGGCGGGTTCGCGATTGAGGATCGAGCTCAGTTTCTCGTCGGACGTACGAACTCCCGTACCGACGACGTACTTCTGGTACTCGCGCGCGAACTGGCAGCACGCGACAAGAAGATAGGGGCGGTTCTCGCGGACAGAAGCCCCTGGCCGGTAGCAGAATCGGCGGAACCAAACGAAGAGGTCTTTCTCCAGTTCCGTGGCTTCCTGCTCGGTGAGTTGATAGTGCGAAACCAGCGCGATGTGGATGAGGCCGAGCGTCTCTTGAAAGACGGTGTCGACTTCTCTCTCGAAGAGCTCCTCCGTCGAGGGAGCAGCGTCCAGATCGTCCGAGATTTCCATCGCCCTTGTCTCCTGTCTTCTTGGGAGTTAAGGGAAGAGTATACCTTTGGCTAGAAAAGACAATACCCTAAGTCGCAAAATCGCAACTCAGGATAAAGGCTTTAGACTAAGTAGTTTGTGAGTGTTCCTAGGAAGGAACGCCGCCGGTAAGACAGGTCATAGACACCCCTTTTTCGCCAAAAGCCCCTGGCCTAATGCCCGGGGCCCAGAAACCTCGTCCAGTGGCCATGGCGACGCTGGAAAACCGGCCCGAATGGGCAGGCTTCGCCCCGTACGCCGACCGAGACTTCATGGATTCCCACCAACCTAGCGGGCTGACAGCGCAGCCCAAAAAGCGAATCAGGGATATTTCATCACAAACTCAGGCCGAGGGTGTCAAGTCTTTTTGATACCCGGCCACCGCGGGGCCCAAAGGGGGGCTCGGCCCCTCCCCTGCCCTATCCCTTCTGGACGAGGGCGCGGACGAGGCGGTCCTGGTAGGCGTGGCCGCGGGATTCGCTGACCCCCGGGCCGTTCAGGAGGATGGCGAAGGCGTAAGTCTTTCCGGAAGAAGCCACGGCGTAGCCCGCCAGGGTCGACACGCCGTTGAGCGTGCCAGTCTTGGCCTGGACCTGGCCGCGGGTCACCGAGTCGAGCAGGCGGCTGCGCAGGGAGCCTTCCGGCCCGCCGGAAACCGCCAGCGTCTCCCGCCAGGCGCTCCCCTGGGGATGGACGTTCATGGCCTTCAGAAACCGCACGAGATCTCCCGCCGCCACCTTGTTGTTGGCGGAAAGGCCCGAACCGTCGTGGATGTCGAAGCGCGACGGCTCGAGACCCATGGACGCCAGGAACTGGCGCGTGAGCGTCAGCGCCCCGTCCCACGTGCCGCGGCCGGTCTTCTCGAGCGAAAGCGTCTTGAAAATCTGCTCGGCGTAGAAGCTCTGGCTGTGCTTGTTGGACACCGCCATCGTCGGCATCAGGTCGGACTCGGTCGTCGCCACGAGCATCCACGCGTTGTCCGGAGCGACGGGGCGCTCGACCACGCCGCCCGTGAGCTCGATCCCCGCCGCGCGCAGGCGGCTCTTCAATGCGGCGCCGAAGAACTTGGGCGGATCGTCGATCGCCAGAGGCACGGAGTAACGGAAGTACCGCGCCGGCACCGTCCCGTTCACGTACACGGTGTCCGACCCTCCCGGCCGCGCGACGGCCACCTGGATGTGGCCGGTCTTGCCGATGGTCCGGGCGCGAGGAACCGCCTGCACGATGTCCGTGTCCGGGTCGATGTTCACGATCGCGGGCGCCCCGGGCAGCGCGCCGCGCCCCACCGACACGATGACGACGTTGTCGTTGTACGAGAGCGCCGAGATCGGCGCCTGGTACCAGCGCGTGTCGCGGTCGGGCGGCCATTCGGGGTTCCGATACAACCCGTCGAAGGCGCTCGCATTCAGGACCAGGTCCCCCGACACGCGGGTGATCCCGGCCTGGCGCAGGCCCTGGGCCCACCGGTCGAAGACCGCGAACGAGTCGTTCTCGTAAAAACGGCCCGAAATGTTCGGATCGCCTCCGCCGACGACGAGAAGCGAGCCGATGAGGTTGCCGTCGCGGATGTCGCCGCGGCGCCAGAAAGTCGTCTTGAATTTGTAGTTCGGGCCGAGGTAGTGGAGCGCCGCCGCCGACGAGATCATCTTCGTCACGGAGGCGATCGTCTCGGGCTGCTCGGGGTTGCGCGAGTAGACCGTCTCCCCCGTCTCGAGATCCGTCACCGCCACGGAGACGCCCGGGGAGCGCGTCGGCGCGCGGCGGCCGATCTGGTCGAGCGTCTGCTCCAGGGTCAGCGGGGTCGAGGCCCGTCGGGACTTGGCGAAAACGCCCTGCGGCGCGATGAGGAGAACGAGCGCCGCAACGATGGTTGCAGACCGGGTCCGATTTCGACGGGCGCCGCTCACCCGCAAATTATAATCGAGGCTCGTTGCGATTTGATGAAGCTAACCGCGTTTTCGAGGTTTCCGTGCGCGAGCTGGCGGAGGACGAGGGGTTCCGGCGCGTCGGTTTCGACCGCGGGGACGGCTGGCGGCGCCTGGGCCTAGGAGCGCAAATCCACACCCGTGTCCTCTCCGAGAGACGGGAAGCCCATCCGACCTACCGCGCCGAGGTGCACCTGGAAGCCCGGATCCCCGTGGAGGACTGGACCGCCGTCCTGACGGGGCGCCTCGACGGCTGCATCGAGCGCTCTCCCGGGCAGTGGCTGATCGAGGAGCTCAAGTCCACGAACCTGTCGGTCGACGGGGTCCGCCCCTCCGGATACGCCTTCGAGCGGGACCGCCGGCAGCTCTACGGTTACTGCTACCTCTGGCGGCGCCTGGGCCACGGCGGCGTCGGGGGGGCCCTCGTCTACGTGGACATCGAGACGGGCGAGGAGCTGTCGCTCGAGGTCCCGTTCGACGAGGACGTCGAGCGAGACGTCGAGAGGCGCCTCGCCCGCCACCTCGCGATCTGGCGCAACGCGAAGGTGGCGCGCCAGCGCAAGGCCGAGGTCGCCGAGCGCCTCCCCTTCCCGCATTCCGCGCCGCGGCCGATCCAGGAGAAGCTGATGGAGGCGGTCCGCAACGCCGTCGCGGCGGGAGAGAACCTCATCGCCGAGGCTCCCACCGGATCGGGCAAGACCGCCGCCGCCCTCCACCCGGCGCTCGCCGCGGGTCTCGCGTCGGGCCGCCAGGTCGTCTTCCTCACGTCGAAGACGCTGCAGCAGAAGATGGCCGTCTCCTCGCTCGTCGGCATGAACGAGCGCGCGTTCCAGACGGTGCAGGTCCGCGCGAAGGAGAGGATGTGCGCCAACGACCGCATCCTCTGCCACGAGGAGTTCTGCCGCTTCGCCAGGGACTACCCGGAGAAGATGGAGCACTCGAACCTCCTCACCCGGCTGCGCGAGGGCCAGGCGCACCTCGATCCCGACGTCGTCTTCGAGGAGGCGCGGCGCGAAGAGGTCTGTCCCTTCGAGGTGCAGCTCGAGCTCGCCTCGCGCGCCGACGCGATCGTCGCCGACTACAACTACGTCTTCGAGCCGGCCGCCGCGCTGCGACACCTGACAGGAGAGGACCTGCGCGAGGCGATCCTCCTCGTGGACGAGGCGCACAACCTCCCCGACCGCGCGCGCCAGATCTTCTCGCCCGAGATCCTGGAGGAGGAACTTCTCTCCCTGCGCAACCGGATGCTCCTCCAGTCGGGCGATCTCTTCGCGGACATCACCATCTCGATCGAGGAGCTGATCGAGATCCTGCAGCAGGCGGCCGAGGACCTCCCCGAGGGCGAAGCCATCGCCGAAATCCCGCCGCCCTCGGAGCGGATCCTGGACCTGCGCCTCGACTGGGAGGCGAAGCTGATGCGCTACCTCGCCTGGAAGCGCGAGACGCGCCTGGCCCTCGTGGACGATCCGGTCATGGACTTCCACTTCGCGCTGCAGCGGTTCTCCGCCGTGCTCTCGATGTTCGGGCCCGACTTCACGTGCGTCGTCGAGCGCCGCGCCGGAGGCGTGCGCCTCGGGCTCGTCTGCCTCGACCCCGCCCGGGCGCTCGCGCCGGTATTCCGATCGGCTCATTCGACGATCCTCCTCTCGGCGACCCTGACCCCGCCGGAGGCGATCCAGCGGATCCTCGGCCTCGAGAAGGACCGGACCTCGGCGATCTCGCTGCCGCCGCCGTTCCCGCCGGAGAACCGCAAGGTGATGATCGTTCCGACGGTCCGCACGACCTTCAAGGCGCGCGAGAAGAACTACGACCGGATCGCGCGCCTCCTCGGCGAGATGTCCGACGCGCACGGCGGCAACGACCTGGTGCTCTTTCCCTCCTACCGCTTCCTGACCGAGGTCGCGGAGCGGATGCCGGCGACGCGCTCGCACCTTTTCGTGCAGCGGCCGGACCTGACCGACTTCGAGCGCCAGCGCCTGCTGTCGGCCCTGTCCTCGCCTCCGCCGGGCGGCACGCTCCTCTTCGCGGTTTCGGGCGGCATGTACGCGGAGGGCGTGGACTACCCGGGCGAGCTGCTCTCGGCCGTCTTCGTCGTGTCGCCCGCCCTGCCCCAGGTGTCCTTCGAGCGCGAGCTGCTGCGACGCTACTTCGACGACCGCGAAGAAGCCGGCTTCGACTATGCCTATCTGCAGCCGGGCATGACCCGAGTCGTGCAGGCCGCCGGGCGGCTCATCCGCAACGAGACGGACCGGGGCGTCATCGCGCTCGTATGCGCGCGCTTCCTCGAGGAGCCCTATGCCAGCCGCCTGCCGCGGGACTGGTACGACGAGAGCCCGCACGAGCTCGCTACGCGGCGGCCGGCCGACGAGATTCGCGACTTCTTCGAGGAGTACCGATGAAGAACCCCTACAAGACCCTGCGAACGCCCCGATTGACGGTCGACTCCTGGGTCCGCGACCGCTCGGGCCGCGTCCTGCTCGTCAGCCGCGGACGGCCGCCGTTTCTCGGGCACTGGGGCCTGCCGGGCGGTTTCTGCGAGTGGAAGGAGACGACCGAGGACTGCTGCGCGCGCGAGACGCTCGAGGAGACGGGCCTCGTCGTGCGCGTGGGCGAACTGCGGGGCGTCTACTCGCGCCCCGGCCGCGATCCCCGCGGCCACAACGTCACGGTCCTCTACGCGGCCCGGCCCCTGCGCGGGCGCGCGACGGGCGGCGACGACGCGGCCGAGGCCCGATGGTTTACGCCGCGCGAGCTCGGAAAGCTCCGCTTCGCCTTCGACCACCGCGAAATAGTGATGGAGCAGCTCGCCCGGGACCGGCGCAAGGCCTGGCGCCGTTAACTTCCGGCGTCACGCCGCTACGCCGTCCGGCGGCGCCAGCTTTCCGCTGTCATCCCGAGCGCAGCGAGGGATCCCGAACTCGAACGGCATCCCCGGCGATCGAGTCCGGGATCCCTCGTCGCTTCGCTCCTCGGGATGACAGGCGGATGGGAACGACGGCAAGAGGGATTCGGGCGCCGCCGGATCGCGAAGCCGCGCCGCTACTCGCCGGCCCTGAGCGTCGCCGCGAAGGCGCGCGCGAGCAGGCCCTCGGTCGTCACGGCCCAGACCGTGTAGCGGTAGAACGTGCCGGGCACCGCCGCCGCGTCGAGGTACGAGTACCGGAACGACGTCTCGGCGCTCTCGGCCGACGGGACGATCTCCGGGCCCGAGCGCCGGACACGGCCGTCGGCGAGCACTTCCTCGCGGAAGACGGCCCAGCCCCACAGCCCCTCGTGGCTCGCTGTCGTCCAGATCAGGCGCGCGCCGTCGCCGTCGGCCGCCGCCCGCGCTTCCAGCCGGTTGTAGGGCACCGTGGCGGAGAGATCCGCGTACACGGGCGCCGCCACGCCGGTTCCACCGGCCGAGCTTCCCGCGACGAGCCAGTCGATCCGCGACACGCCGGAGAGCGGAATGGCCCGCCTGTCGCCGGCCCCGAAGAGGACCATGTCGGGAGGCAGGGCCGCGTCGGTGTAGCGCACGACCGCCGCCCCCGCGCCGCCGTCCCGCGGCCAGTCCACCCGCAGCGTCTCGTCGGTCTCGGGCAGGAACGCGCGATGCCGCACCGAAAGCGCGGCCGGAGCGGCCGCGTCGATGGCGCCCGACTCGACGTCGAGCAGCCGCAGGCGCGACGGCGACGGTTCGGGAGGCTCGAGGCCCGCGTACAGGCGCGCCGCCGCGAGCACGAGGAGCCCCTCCTCGGATTGCCCGTAGGTCTCGGAGATCGTCCGGAGAAGCACCGCCGTGGGCGATTCCCCGCCTTCCGCCGCCCGCTCCCAGGCCTCGCGCAGGATTACCGGGCCGCCGGCCGTCCGGACGACCTCGTCCACCCAGAATCGGCCGAGCAGCTCGGGCCGTCCCCGGAAGTCGAGCAGAGGCGAGGCCGCCGCCATCCACGTTTCTCCGTATCTGCCCTCGGCTTCGCCGCCGGCGGGAGCCGAGAGATATTCCGCGATGGACGGGGCGAGAAACGCATCCCCGGGCCCGCCGTAGGCGGCGAGCGTGGCGAGGACGACCTGGCGGCTTGCTTCGCGGACGATCTGGGCCGTGGAGAGACCGGAAGCGTCGAGCATCACCGCCGGCGAGACGAATCGGCCGTTCTCGACGGCCCGGGCACCGAAGGCGCGCTCGCCTCCCGACTCGCGGCGCGCGACGTAGAAGCGCAGCGGCTCGTCCCCGGCGAACGGCGAACGCCATCCCTGGCGGACGTACAGCTCGTCGGAGAGGCGGCGCACCTCCGCTCCGAGAGAAGCGCGGAGGGACGGATCGTCGGCCTCGTCGACGAGGACCGCGGCGACGCCCGCGAGCGCGCGCGGCTCCCGGAATAGCCGGTACGGGCTCCGCACCCAGTCGAGACGCTCCGAGAGCCCATCGGGACGCCCGTCCTCGGGCGGCGCGGCGCCGGCCGGCACGCTCGCGACCAGGCCCGCGAGGGCCAGGGTCAGGCGGAGGCGGAGCAGCCGCGGCCGAATCATTTCCTGAGGGTAGCCCTCGGGCGTTGACGGGTCAATCGTTGTACGGATCGGGCGCGTCCCGCGTTGGGACCGGCGCCCCGGCGCTCGGAATCAGTCCGCGGCGGGCGCTTCGGGCTTCTCGACGCGGACGAGGACGACCGTGATGTTGTCCACGCCGCCCTTCTCGTTGGCCAGATCCACCAGGGCCTGGCAGAGCTCCTCGGCGCTCTTCGTCTCGTCGGCCTTGACCAGGTCCCGGATCTCCTCGTCCGACAGCATCGTCGTCAGGCCGTCGGAGCAGAAGAGAAATGCGTCGCCGACGCGGAACTCCATCTCGCGCAGGTCCGGCGACACCGACGGGCCGCCGCCGAGGGCCCGCGTCACCACGTTCTTCAACGGGTGCGTCTTGGCTTCCTCCTCGGTGAGGATCCCCGCCTCCACCTGCTCGTGGACCCAGGAGTGGTCGTCGGTCAGCCGCGTGAGCTCGCCGCCGCGATAGAGATACGCCCGGCTGTCGCCGACGTGCGCGAGCGAGAGGATCTTCTCGTCGAGCAGGCCGGCCACGACGGTGGTCCCCATGCCCTTCAGCCAGGGCTGCGCGGCCACGGCCGACATCACGCGCTCGTTGGCCTTCTCGATCGCCACGGCGAGCCGGTTGCTGTTGAAGTGGAGCTCGTGGTTGTACTTGAACGGCCAGGTCGCCTCTTCCTTCTGGCGCGTGGCGGCGATGAACTCGCCGATCGTCTCGACCGTGATCTTGGCCGCGACTTCGCCCGCGGCGTGGCCGCCCATCCCGTCGGCGACGACGAAGAAGCCCTCCTCGGCGTCCAGCGCGAACGCGTCCTCGTTGTGCTTGCGCTTCTTCCCGACGTCGGTGACGCCGAAGACTGTGATCGGGGCCGACAAGAGTTACCCCCGACCCGCTCGCTGAACGCGGATCTCTTCGAGCGCCTTGCGGGCGTCGCCGGCGGCCGGATCCCACCGGATGGCTTCCTGGTAGGCCTTCTCGGCTTTGAGCAGCAGCCCGGCCTGGCGAAAGATCGCGCCGGCGTCCTTCAGGAGCCCGCCGTTGTGGGGCTCGAGGGCGAGGGCCGCCTCGATCGCCTTGACCGCCGTGCGCACGTCGCCGGCCCGTGCCGAGGCGAGGCCGAGGTAGTGCTGCGCCTTGACGTCCTTCGGATTGCGGCCCACGGCGAGCTGGAAGTTGCCGGCCGCCTCGGTGAACTTGCGCTCCTTGTAGGCGGCGATTCCCTGGCCGAGATAGTTCTGGGCGACCATGTCGGCGTCGCCCGACATCCCCGCGGCGGCCGCCAGGTCGAAGTCGTATCCCCTTCGTCTTTCCGGACTCGTCAGCACGTTCACCGCTTCGGTCAACTCCTGGAACTTGGATTCGGCCTGCGCCTTCTTCGCCGCGGGGGCCCGGTCGGGATGGGCTTCGCGCGCCAGCGTCCGAAAACGCTCCCGAATCTCGGCCTCACTGGCGTCCCGGGCCACGCCGAGCAACGCGTAATAGTCGATGTCTCGCGGCATTCTGATCGAACCTCTACCGCGCAGCGGATTTGTTCGACGAAGGTTAACATATGGGAAAGCAACGGCTTCGGCAAGCGCCGGCCCGCCGGACTGGCTGGCCGCCGCGCTAACCGCGCTTTTCAAAGAGGACCTTGCGCGCGGCCATCCGGATGCCCTCGGGCAGGTTGCGATCCCGGCTCAGATTGCGAAGGTCGCGCATGTTGAGGAACTTGACCAGCGGCAGGGTCAACGAGATCGGAACCGCCGGATTGGTCACCAGGGCGAGCTGGATCCGCGGTCGCTTGATCCACTCGCGCGTGGTCGCGATCTCGTGGAACAGCTCCGTGTGCAGGTGACGCATCGCGCAGAAGCCCTCGACCTCGGCCAGGGTCAGCGACTCGCACCGCAGGACCGCCATGCTCACGATCTTGTTGACGTCGCCGATGAGGATGCGGCGCTCCTCCTTGGTGCCCCGCTGCGCGAGGCTGAGCTTCTCCTTTACCGTCATCACCGAGATCCGTCGGAAGACGGCCGCGAGGCTGGCTTCATTGAGCTCGTCGGCCTGCGCCGCCGCGGCGGCGTCCGCGTCCTCCGCCTCGCCCGCGCCCTCGCCGGCCTCCTCCTCGGTCTCGTCGAAGACGATGCCGGCCGCCTCCTGGCGAGCGCGGCGCTCCTCCTCCTCGGCCCGCAGGCGCTCCTGCTCCTTGCGGCGCTCCTCCTTCTCGAAGAATTCCTCGCGCAGCTCCAGCAGGCGCCGCTTTCCGTCGAGTGTCAGCGATGGGTTGTCGAGCAGGGCGACGATCAGTTCCGGCTGCCGGATCAGCCGCACCTGGTTGACGATCAAGGCGTCCTGGGGCGTTCCGTCCACGACCGCCGCCATGCGAAGCAGCGTCTCGTCGGCGACCAGCCGGCTGCGGATGATCCGCTCGAGGACGAGGTGGTCGTGGCAGTAGCGGCTGAGCGTGTCGAGCTCCGTCTCGGTCGGCTCGGCCTCGTCGACGAAGCGCGCGAGGTCGTCGGGCGGCATGCCCTCCAGCGTCTCCAGGGCCGGGGGCCCGACGTCCGGATCGGGGTCGGACGCCACGGCCAGGAGCGTCCGCAGGCGGTCGTCGCGCTCGAGCGGCAGCAGGCCCCGGGCCGCGAAGACGCGCAGCTCGCGCGGCGCGTCGGGAGCCCGGACGATGGCAACCAGGTCCCGGGGCTCGAGGGTCGTGGGGCCTTCGGGCTCGGTCACGGAGGGCCGAACGGGACTAGCTCTGCGTCAGATGCGCCGGAACCGGCAGGTCCCGGACGACCTGGCCGTCCCCGCCCAGGGGCTCGAGCGGACGCCCGTCGACGGTGACGCGCACGCCGCCGGCATTGCCGAGCGTCAGACGAAATCCCTCGCGCGCTTCGAAGCGCTGCTTCGTGCCGCGCCGCGACAGTCCGGAGAAAACCGGCTGGCCGTCGGCATAGACCTCGGTCCAGGAATCCTGCTCGAACTCGAGCACCATCGCGACGCCGTCGGCCGGCTTCGCGGTTTCGGGAGCGCGCTCCTCCTGGATCGCGGGCGCCGGACCCGGAGAGACCGCGACGTTCTTGAAGCTGACCGGCGCCATCGGGCGCGCGGCGATCGGGGTCGCGGATCCCGAGCGCCGCTGCGGTCGCGCGATGAGCCCGAGAAGCAGCAGAACCGCCGTCACGCTGATGACGATCGTGCTCGCGGCGGCGCGCCGGCCGCGCAGGAACCGGGAGCGCAGGCTTCCCTTCTTCGCGCCGGCGTCGCGGGCCTTGTCCGGGGCGAGGTCGGCGAGGTAGGCGTTGACCATCTCGTCCGGGTCGAGCCCGAGGTGGCGCGAGTAGGCGCGGATGAACCCGCGCGTGAACACGGGGGCCGGCAGGCGCGCGACGTCGCTCTTCTCGAGGGCGGTGAGAAGGCGCACCGAGATCTTGGTGGAGGCCGAGATTTCCTCGAGCGAGACCTCCCGGATGAGCCTCTCCCGGCGGAGCTCCTCTCCGAACGTCAGGCCCGGTGTCTCGCCCATACTCGTCTCCCGCGATTGAGGACTTTTGATGCTAGACCTCGGCGAGCCGCTCCGCAAGGACTCTTTCCGCGCAGGCCTTCAGCAGCGTCGAGGACCGGGGGGAATCGCGGATTCCTCGCAGGTCCTCGAGGCTCGCCCGAGTCAGCAGCGAGAGGGCCATCGGGGCGGGCAACCGCGGGTTGCGCAGGACGGCGCTGCGCACCGCCGGCCGCAGACCCCAGCGCGGATGGCCGGAAATGAGGGCCAGAAGCTCGGGCGACGCGCCCGGCTGGACGGCCGCCTGGACGACGTCGGCCTCGATCGCGAAGCGGTTCTCGAGTACGGAGGAGAGGACGCGGGGATCCGGGTCGAGCCGGAGGTACAGGAGGGACCCGCGCCCGACGTTGCGCGCGAGGTCCACCCGCTCGGCCAGGGCCATTTCGGGCAGGCGCCGCACGAGGTCGAGGTCTGCCGCGCGGCGGATGGCGGGATGGACCCGGGAATCCGCCGACAGCGCCGCCAGGTCCCTCCAGAAGAGCGTCGCCACCAGCGACAGGGCATCGCCGCGCGGCGTGCGCGGATGGGCGGCAAGAGCCCGGCGCACCGCGTGGAACTTCCGGGCGGCCCGGTCGGCGAGGATCTCCTGGAGCGTCTCGGCCGGGAGGTCGGCCCGGCGCAACAGCCTCAGGCACTCTCCCTCGGTCCGCATGAGGCTATTTTCGCCTGCGCCGACACGCGCGCGAAAGCGTCCGCGCGAGTTCCTCGACCGCCTCCTCGCGCCGGTCGCCGGCTTGCTCGGCCGCGCGCACGAGGGCCGAGCCCACGACGACGCCGTCGGCGAGGGCCGCAGCCTGCCGCGCCGACTCCGGCGTCGCGATGCCGAAGCCGACGGCGACCGGCAAAGTCCCGGCCGCGCGGCGCGCCCGCCCCACCGTCTCGGCGAGGTCCGCCGGAAGCGACGTTCGGGCCCCGGTCGTGCCGGGCCGCGAAACGACGTAGAGAAATCCGCTCGAGAGGCGGGCGGCGGCGGTCATCCGCGCGCGCGGCGAGGTCGGGGAAACGAGGAAGACGGTGTCCAGGCCCGCGCCACGCAAGTGCGGCTGCGTCCAGGCGGCCTCCTCCGGGGGCAGGTCCGTCAGCAGGACGCCGTCGAAGCCCGCGCGCCGGGCCTCGCCCGCGGCCCGCGTCATGCCCGGGCGCAGGATCGGATTCAGATACGAAAAGAGCACGAGCGCGAGATCCGTCTCGTCGCGGATGCGCCGCGCGATCGCGAACACCGTCTCGAGCGTCGTCCCTGCCGCGAGCGCCCGCGAGGCCGCGCGCTGGAGCACCGGCCCGTCCGCGATGGGGTCCGAGAAAGGAACGCCGAGCTCCAGCACGTCCGCGCCGCCCCGGGCGAGCGCCTTGGCGAGGCCGACGGTAGCGTCGGGCGACGGGTCGCCTGCCGTGACGTAGGCGACGAAGGCCGCCCGATTCTCGGCCTTCGCGCGCTCGAATGCCGCTCCGAGCCGGCTCAAGCGCCGCCGCCCGGCCGCACGCGAAGGTACTCGTCGAGGTCCTTGTCGCCCCTGCCGGACAAGTTCACGAGGATCCAGGCGCCGCGCGGTAGCCGGCGGGCGAGCGTTGCCGCGAAGGCCACGGCGTGCGCCGACTCGAGCGCCGGAAGGATGCCCTCGGTGCGGCACAGCAGGGCGAACGCGTCGAGGGCTTCCTCGTCCCCGACCTTCGCGTACGTCACGCGTCCGCGGTCGTGCAGGTCCGCGTGCTCGGGGCCGACCGCCGGATAGTCGAGCCCGGCCGACACCGAGTGCGTCGGCAGGGTCTGCCCGGCGTCGTCCTGCAGAAGCATGGTGCGCGTCCCGTGGAGGACGCCGACCGCCCCGCCCGAGAAGCGCGCCGCATGCTCGCCCGGCCCCGGGCCCCGGCCTCCCGCCTCGACGCCGTACAGCGCGACGCGCGAGGAGAGATACGCCGAGAAGATGCCGATCGCGTTCGAGCCGCCGCCCACGCACGCCACCACGGCGCGCGGATCGCGCCCGGCGAGCCGGCGGAACTGGGCGCGCGCCTCGCGGCCGATCACCGACTGGAAGTCGCGCACGATCGACGGGTACGGGTGCGGTCCGAGAGCCGAGCCGAGCACGTAGTGCGTCGTGGCGACGTTCTCGGTCCAGTCCCGCATCGCCTCGTTGATGGCGTCCTTGAGAGTCCGCGAGCCCGAGTCCACGCCCACGACCTCGGCGCCGAGCAGGCGCATGCGCGAGACGTTGGGAGACTGCCGCGCCATGTCGGTGACTCCCATGTAGACGCGGCACGGCAGACCGATCTTCGCCGCCGCGGCCGCGGTCGCCACGCCGTGCTGCCCGGCGCCGGTCTCCGCGACGACGCGGGTCTTGCGCATCCGCTTCGCGAGAAGCACCTGCCCGAGGGCGTTGTTGAGCTTGTGAGCCCCGGTGTGGAGCAGGTCCTCGCGCTTCAAGGCGATTCGCGCTCCCCCGCAACTCGCCGTCAGCCGATCCGCGAACGTGATCGGCGTCGGGCGCCCGGCGTAGGTGCGCAGGAGCTCGTCGAGCTCGGCGCGAAAGCGGCGATCGCGGCTCCACCGCGCGAACGCCTTCTCGAGCTCCGCCAGCGGCGCCATGAGCGTCTCCGGTGCGAACTGGCCGCCGTACTCGCCGAAGTAGCCCCGCGGGCCGGCCGGCTTCTCAGGACGCTTCGCCATCCGCCTCCCTCACGGCCGCGAAGAACCGCTCGAGCTTGTCCCGGTCCTTGACGCCGGGCGCGCTCTCGACACCCGAAGCGACGTCGACAGCCGCCGGCCGCAGCCGCCGGATCACCGCGCCCACGTTCTCCGGCGTCAGCCCGCCCGCCACGAAGACGGGCACGGGCCAGCTCGCCTCCGCGACGCGGCCCGGGTCGAGCGGGGCGCCCGTTCCTTCGCTCGGGTCGAAGAGGACCGCGTGGCAGCGCACGAGAAGCTCGCCCCGCGGCACGTTGAAGGCGTCGCCGGAAGGCCGCGCGACGGCGATGATCGGGACCGGCGACCCGGCGACCAGCTCCTCCGTCAACATGACGTGGAGCTGCACGAGGTCGAGACCCGCCGCCGCGGCGGTCTCGGCGACTGTTGCGACCTCGTCGCGGCCGAAGACGCCGACGCGGAGAACTCCGCGAGACGCGCCCTCCCCGAGCTGGCGGGCCGCCGCCGGCGTGACGCGGCGCGGCGACGAGCCGACGAAGTTGAAGCCCAGGTACGCGGCTCCGAGCGCGCACGCCGCGGCGACGTCCTCCGCGCGGGTCAGGCCGCAGACCTTGACGGCCGTCATCCGCGCAGGCTCCGCAGCTCTTCCTCGGGGTCGTCGGCGCGCAGGAGCGCTTCGCCCACGAGGAACGCCTGAAAGCCGGCGCGCGCGAGCCTCTCGATGTCCTCCCGGCTGCGAATGCCGCTCTCCGCCAGCCTCACGGGACCCGGCGGGATCTCCTTCGCCAATGGCTTCCAGGGACCCGAGGTCCGTCTGGAAGCTCGCGAGGTCGCGGGCGTTGACGCCGAGCACCTCCGGCTCGAGCGCCGCCGCCTGGCGGATCTCCAGGGCGCCATGCGCCTCGACGACGACGGCGAGCCCGCGGTCGCGCGCGGCGGACCGCAGCTTTCCGAGGGTCTCGCCGTGGAGGGCCCGCGCGATCAGCAGCACCGCGTCGGCGCCGAGCGACACGGCGAAGTCGAGCTGGCGCTCGTCGATCACGAAGTCCTTCATCAGAACCGGCAGGCCGGACATCGCTTTCATCCGCGGAAGCCACGAGGGCCTGCCGCCGAAGTGATCCTCCTCGGTGACGACCGAGATGGCGGCCGCGTGGCCGCGGCGGTAGGAGAGGGCGAAGCTCTCCACCTTCCCGTCCGGGTTCGAGAGGATCTCCCCCGCCGAGGGGGACTTCGCCTTGAACTCCGCGATGATCCGCGTGCCGGGCGCCGTCAACGAGGCGACGAAAGCCGCGCCGTCCGTGGGGCGTTCCGTGCCGCCGCGCGGCGCGTACTCGCCGCGCGACAGGCGCGTCTGCTTCGAGGCGAGGATCTGCGTGAGGACGTCGCTCATGCGGCCCGCGACGCCTCCCTGAGGCGGGCGAAGCTCTCGGCCGCCCTGCCGCGGTCGATGGCCTCGCGCGCCCGGGCGTACCCGTCGGCCACGCTGTCCGCGCGGCCCTCCACGACGAGCGCCACGGCGACGTTGAGAAGGACGGCCTCGCGCCGCGGCCCGGGCTCGCCGGCGAGAAGCCGATCGAGCATCGCCGCGTTCTCGGAGGCGCCTCCGCCCGCGAGCTCGGCGACCGCCACGGGAGCCTGGCGCAGCTCGCCCGGGTCGAGGCGCCACGGGCGCGTGGAGCCGTCCCGCACCTCGACGCCCGAGGCCGGCGTGCCCGGAACGAGCTCGTCGAGGCCGCTCTCCGTGTGGAACACGATCGCCCGCTCGGTCCCGAGCGAGGCGAGCGCGTCGGCGAGCAGGCGCACGAGGTCGGGCCGGCCGACGCCGATGAGCTGCCGGGTGGCGCCCGCGGGGTTGGCGAGCGGCCCGAGGGCGTTGAAGATCGTCCGGATGCCGAGCTCGCGCCGCACCGTGCCGAGCTCCTTCATCGCCGGATGGAAGGACGGCGCAAAGAGAAAGACCAGCCCCACCTCGTCGAGCACCCGGCCGGCGGCGGCGGGGTCGAGGTCCACGCGCACGCCGCCGGCCTCGAGGACGTCGGCCGATCCGACCCGGGACGAGATGGAGCGGTTGCCGTGCTTGGCGACCGAGGCGCCCGCGCCCGCCGCGACGATCGCGGCCGCGGTCGAGAGGTTGAAGAGGTCGCGCCCGAGTCCGCCCGGGCCGCACGTGTCGAGCAGGGGCGTCCGCCGGCTCGCGACCCGGCGCATGCGCTGGCGCAACGCCGACACGGCGCCCGCGATCTCGTCGGCCGTCTCGCCGCGGGTGGCGATGCCGAGGAGAATCGCGCCCTTCTGCGCCTCGCTCGCCCGCCCGTCCATCAGGTCCCCGAAGGCGGCCTCCGCCAGGGCCCGCGGCAGGGACTTGCGCGCCGCCACGACCCGCAGCGCTTCGGCGATCGTCGGCGTCACGAACGGGCCTCCAGGAAATTGCCGAGGAGCGTCTCCCCCTCCGGCGTCAGGACCGATTCGGGATGGAACTGGACGCCATAGACGGGCTTCGAGCGGTGAGCGAGCGCCATCACGAGCCCGTCGTCGCTCCTCGCCGTGACGACGAGCTCGGGCGGAAGCCCCTCTTCGCGAACCACGAGCGAATGGTATCGCCCGGCCTCGAAGGGGCTCGACATCCCGTCGAAGAGCGGCGACCCGTCGTGGACCACGGGCGAGCTCTTGCCGTGGCGCGGCGCGGGCGCGCGCTCGACGGTGCCGCCGTGAAGCGACGCGATCGCCTGGTGGCCGAGGCAGACGCCCAGCAGCGGGATTCCCGCCGACTCGGCCGCCGCGATCATCTCGATCGAGCGCCCGGCGCGCTCGGGGCGGCCGGGCCCGGGCGAGATGACGACGGCGCGCGGCCGCGCCTTGACGACGGCGGCCGGGTCGAAACGGTCGTTGCGCGCCACCTCGACCCGGGCATCGCGCTTGCCGAGCGCCTGCACCAGGTTGTAGGTGAAGGAGTCGTAGTTGTCGACGACGAAGATCATGGGGAGGATGTCGGAATTCGGATTTCGGATTTCGGACGTTCGGGACCGAACCATTCGCGGGCGAGGTCGATGGCGCGGAAGAGGGCCGCGGCTTTCGACTCGGCCTCGGCGTACTCCTTTTCCGGGATCGAGTCCGCGACGATGCCGGCGCCCGCCTGGATGCGCCAGAGGCCCTTCTCGACCACGGCGGTCCGGATCGCGATCGCGAGGTCGCAGTTGCCGGCAACGTCGAAGTAGCCGACGGCGCCCGCCGTACACGCCCCGCCGCGCCGCTTCGAGCCCGTCGATGAGCTCCATGGCGCGGATCTTCGGGGCGCCGGTCAGCGTCCCGGCCGGGAAGCAGGCGCCGAGGGCGTCGGCCGCGGTCCTGCCCGGGGCGAGGCTCCCCTTCACCTCGGAGACGAGGTGCTGCACGTGCGAGAACTTCTCGACGGCCGCGTAGCGCGGGACGGCGACGGTCCCCGTCGCGCAGACGCGCCCGAGGTCGTTGCGCGCGAGGTCCACGAGCATGACGTGCTCCGCGCGCTCCTTCGGGTCGGCCGCGAGCGCGGCCGCCAGGCGCGCGTCCTCGTCCGGCGTCGCGCCGCGCGGAGCCGTCCCGGCGATCGGCCGGGCCTCGACCTCGCGGCCCCGGCAGCGCACGAGCATCTCCGGCGAGGAGCCGAGCACGGTGGCCTCCCGGGTCTCGAGATAGAAGAGGTAAGGCGACGGATTCACGGCGCGCAGGGCCCGGTACACGTCGAAGGGATCGATCGCGAGCCGCGCGGTCCAGCGCTGCGACAGCACGCACTGGTAGACCTCGCCCGACGCGATCGCCTCCTGGATCACTCCCACGGCTTCGAGGTAACGCTCGCGGGGCATGACGGGGCGGAACGCTTCGTCCCCGGCAGCGGCGCCTCGAAGACCGGTGGAACGGACGTCGCCCGCGGCCGCGACGAAACCCTCCAGCCGGTCGAGGCGCGCGATCGCCGCGTCGACCTCGCGCTCCGCGTCGCCTCCGGCGCCGAGGTCGATGGTCGTCAGGAGGAGGAGCCGCTGGCGGGGATGGTCGAAGGCGACGACCGCGTCGAAGAGGAGAAAGAGCGCATCCGGAATGCGCCCCTCGCGCGGATGCCGGTCCGGGATTTCCTCGAAGACCCGCACGGCGTCGTACGTGAGGTAGCCCACCGCGCCCGTCGCGAGCGGCGGCAGGTCCGGATCCGGGTCGAACCCTTCGCGCCGCACGATCTTCTCGAGCGAGGCGAGCGGCATCCCGGCGCACGCCTCGACGCGCCCGTCCCTCTCGAGACGTGCGCGTCCCTCGTCGAGCGTCCAGCGCGCGGCCGGCCCCGTGCCCAGGAACGTGTATCGGGCCAGCGTCTCGCCGCCTTCGACGCTCTCGAGGAGAAAGGACTCGCGCGACGCCTCGCGCATGCGCGAGAAGAGCATCACCGGTGTGAGCAGATCGGACGGCAGCGTCCGCGCCACGGGCACGCAGCGGCCGGGCCGGGCCCGCGAGAGAAACGAGCGGCGCTCCTCGCGGGGAGTCACGACCGGAGGCCCTCGCGCAGGATGGCGGTCACTTCCTCGAGCGTCACGCCCTCGACCCCGAAGAGCTGCGCCTGGCGCAGGGCCTGGGCCGCGAACATCTGCAGCCCCTCGACCGTCGGACACTTCGCGGCGCGCGCCGCGCGGATCGTCGAGGTGTCGCGTCCGTCGCGCCGGTAGACGCAGTCGAAGACGACGGGACGCCCCTCGAAGACGGACGGCGGAATCGCCGGCGGGTCGTCGTCGCGCCAGCCGACGGGCGTGGCGTTGACGTAGAGGTCCGCCTCGCTCGCGGCGACGTCCTCCCAGGCCATGGAGTCGACGCCCATCGCTTCCGCCAGCCGGTCCGCTTCGCCGTTGCGCCGCGCGGCGATCGCGACCTCGTAGCCGAGGCGGCGCGCCGCGACGACGACCGCCCGCGACGCCCCGCCGGCTCCCAGGACCACCGCGCTGCGTCCCTCGCCCGTGCCGTGATCGGCGAGCGGGTCGAACACGCCGTCCACGTCGGTGTTCTCCGCCCTCCAGCCTCGCCGGTCCCGCACGAGCGTGTTCGACGCGCCGATCCGGCGCACGTCTTCCGAGGGGACTCCCGCGCGCGCCGCGGCGAGCTTCCAGGGCTGCGTCACGGCAAAGCCCCGGAAGGGCGGGTCGAAAACGATCTCGTGAGGCTTCTCGCGGTCGAAGTCCGAGACCTGCAGCGGCAGGTAGAGATACGGCAGATCCCGCGAGCGGAAGATCGCGTTGTGGAGCATGGGCGAAAGCGAGCGCGCCGTGCTGCCCGCGATCACGCCGAAGAGGGCCTCCAACTGCCGGGGCCGGTCGATCTCGTAGATGTCGAGCAGGTCGCCGATCGCGATCTGCCCGGCCGCGGTCTCCCGCTCGACGGGGCCGTAGGCGAGCGACGCCCCGAAGAGGGCCGACAGGACGCGACCGGGACCGCTCGTCGGTCCCATCGGCAGGACGCGCGACGCGCGGGTCGGCCTGGCGCCTCTGCATCTCGGCGACCCGGAGGCTCCCCGCCACGTCGGACACTCCCGACACGAACTTCACGGCGCGCGTTCCCGCGGCCCGCATCGCGGCGATCTTGGCCTCCCAGTCGCCCGGAAGAGCGAACGGCGAATGAAGCGACACGACCACCCGTTCGCGCTCCGGAAAACGTCCTCGGTCGGCGAGAAGACCGCGCCCGTGCTCGACGTCCACCGTGGCCCCCTCGCCGTAGGCCTCGTCCACGAGACGGCCGTACTCCTCGGCGGATCCGCTGAAGTTGCCGCCCTCGGCGAGCGATCGCCAGGTCAGGATCGTCGGCCGCGGGTCGAGGCCCGCGAGCGCGGCGGCCGGAATCGCCCGTTCGGCGAGGTCCATCCGGAACTCGATCGCGTTCGCGGCCTCGGGGACCCGGGCGAGCAGGCGCCGGGCGTCGGCCGCGTCCTTCGGCGCGAGCGACGCGACGTGCGCCGGAATCGGTAGAATTTTCGCCATCAAAATCAAAAACCCCCGAGCCCTTCCGGGCCGGGGGTTGAATTATCGTGTCTCGATCGCCCCGCCCGAAAGTGTCGGCAGGGCGTTGCTCGGCCCTACCGGGTTTCCTCCCGCCACCACCACGTCGACGCCGGGCAGATCGTCATTGCCGGGCGATCATCCCGCCCTCCGGCGTGGGTGTCAAGGCGGGCGTCGAGGTCCGGGGCGGCGTCTCCACGGCGGAACGGCTGCGGAACGCCAGGGGGAGAACGGGCCCCGTGTCGTCCGAGTCGACACGCCCCTCGAAGCGAAGCTCCACGGCCGTCCCGCTCGAGCTGTAGCCGTAGCGCGCCTCCGGGCAGACGGCCGACGTGGCATCCACGAGCACGGCCGGCCAGAGATCCTCCCGCGAGGCGCTCCGCTGGAGGCGCAGCTGGACGACCCTCAGGGTCAATTCGCGGTCGACTTCCAGCCGCGCCGAGCGGCGTACGAAGCCGGCGATCACGTCGACCTGGTTCTCCGCGTAGAAGTCGGCGAAGGAGCGCTTCGTCGCGTTGGTCTCGGCCGCCAGCGCCGCGGCGGCGGGTCGCCAGATCTCCTCGTCGGACACGGCCGCCAGATCGCACGGCGACTGCTTCCCGAGAGCCCCGGCGACCGCCGTAAGGGCCTTGTCCCGGACCTCCATGAACTCGGCCGCTCCCGCCGCCGAGCCGGGCGGCTGGAAGCGCGATTCGCCCTTCAGAGTAACGAGCATCTGCGACCACGGCCCGTCCGCCGAGAGCCGTCCGAGCCACTGCGGCGCCGGCGCCTGCATCCGGCGCAGGGCGCCGATCTGCATCCTCTCGACGGCGATCCGCAGAAGCTGCGGCAAAAGCAGAGGCCGCGACGAGATGGATCGTCCGAGGGACCACGCGGCCTCGAGCGCCCGCCCGGCCTCCATCCCGTTGCCGTCGTGCTCCTCGAGAAGCGCGGTCGCGACGAGGAGCCGCTGGAGTCGGATGATCGGCAGCAGAGGCACGGTCAGCGTGCCGTCCGCGTCGGGGCCCCAGTCGGGGACGTCCTTCTCCAGCGCGCCGACGATCGCCCAGACCACCTCGTGCCATTTCTGAAGGAAGTCGCGAAGGGATGCGGGCGGGTCGGCGATCCGATCGCTCTCGGACTGGATCACGGCGTCGACGAAGGCGCCGGCGCCCGAGTGATACAGGGCGTGAGCGCTCTCGTTCGATGGATGCTCGACGCCGTCGCGGCCCTCGAGGAAATCGATGCCCAGCGCCCGGCTCTCCGCGGCGACGGCGTCCGCCGACGCGTTGCGAGGATTCGGCGTCGCGATCGGCGCCGCCAGGATCAGGAGCACGGCCAGCGCGGCCATGCCGGGAAGTCTATGCCCGCTTCCACCTCGTCCCGGCGGGCCCGTCCTCGAGCACGATCCCCCGGGCGGCGAGATCGTTGCGGATCCGATCGGCCTCGGCGAAGTCCCGCCGCTTGCGGGCGGCCAGGCGCGCGGCGATCTGGGCCTCGATCTCGGCGGGCAGGGCCTCGGCGGCCGCCGGGAGAAGGCCGAGAACGCCGTCGGCGCTGCGCAGGATCGCCGCGCCGATCGCCGCCCCCTCGGCGTCGAGGGAGCCGTCGTCGATCGCGGCGTTCAGTTCCCGCAGGTACGGGAAGAGGGCGCCGAGGGCTTCCGAGGTGTTGAGGTCGTCGTCCATCGCCGCCATGAAGTCCACGGCGAACTTCTCCGCACGGGCCACGGCCGGGAAGGCGCCGGATTTCGCCGCGCCCGAGCGCGCGACCTCGTCGATCCTCGCCGCCGCCGACCGCACCCGGTCCACGGCGGCCGCGGCGCCCGCCAGCGCCTCGAAGGTGAAGTTGAGCTTGCGCCGGTACGGGACCGAGAGCAGCAGGTAACGCACGGCCGCCGGGTCGTTGCGTCGGGCCAGCACGTCGTCGAGCGTGAAGAAGTTGCCTTTCGACTTCGCCATCTTCTCGCCGTCCACGATCAGGTGCTCGGCGTGGAGCCAGCACGTCGACGAACGGTCTCCCCGGTGGCCGCCTCGCTCTGCGCGATCTCGTTTTCGTGGTGCGGAAAGATGTTGTCCACGGCGCCGGTGTGGAGGTCGAAATGGTCTCGCCCAGGTACTTCATGCTCATCGCCGAGCACTCGATGTGCCAGCCCGGGCGGCCGGCTCCCCACGGCGACGGCCAGGAGGGCTCGCCGTCCTTGGCAGCCTTCCAGAGGACGAAGTCGCTTGACGTCCTCCTTCTCGTACTCGTCGTCGGCCACGCGCTCGCCGCGGCGGGCCTCGGCGAGGTCGATGCCCGAGAGCCTGCCGTAGTTCGGGAACGTCGCGATCCGGAAATAGACGGAGCCCTCCGACTCGTACGCGTGCCCGCGCTCGAGGAGCTTCGCCGTGATCTCCTGATCATCTCGAGAACATGATCGGTGGCGCGGGGGTACTGCTCGACGCGCTCGATGCGCAGCGCGCTCGATGTCGCGGAAGAAGAGGTCCGCGTGAACTTCGTCGTGAAGTCGCGCAGCGACATCCCGGCCTCGGAGGCGCCGCGGATCGTCTTGTCGTCCACGTCGGTCAGGTTCATGACCTGCGTCACCCGCGCATCCCTTCGCGAGCAGGTGCCGGCGCAGGACGTCCTCCCACAGGAACGTGCGGAGGTTGCCGATGTGGACGACGTTGTAGACCGTCGGGCCGCACGTGTACATGCGCACGTGCCCCGCCTCCCGGGGCGCGAACTCCACGGGCCGCCGCCCGAGCGTGTTGAAGACCGTCAGGCTCACCAGATCCCCTTTTCCTTCTGCCGACGGATCTTTCTCCAGGTCAGCTCGCGCTTCAAGCCCCGAAGGCGGTCGACAAAAAGCGTGCCGTTCAGGTGGTCGGTCTCGTGGCAGAGAGCCCGCGCGAGCAGGCCCGTGCCCTCGATCTCGCGGACGGCGCCGGAAGCGTCGGCCGCCCGGACCCGGACGCGCGCCGGACGCACCACCTTCTCGGAGAGATCCGGCACGGAGAGGCAGCCTTCCTCCTCCTTTTGCTCGCCGGAGCCCTCGACCAGCACCGGGTTGACCAGGACGATCACGCCGTCGGGGTCAGCGCCGACCGACAGGTCGATGATCGCGACGCGCTTGTTGACGCCGATCTGCGGCGCGGCGAGGCCGACGCCGGGAGCCGCGTGGCAGGTTGCGATCATGTCGGCGACGAGCCCGGCGAGGTCCTCGCGGGTCGCGTCGACCTCGGCGTTCTCGGCCGTCAGGCGCGGATCGCCGAACCGGACGATGTTGCGAATCATCCCCGGCTCCCGCGGCGAGGGGCCGGCCGACTGTCCTCGGTACTCACACGCTGTCTCCGTTGCATGACATACCCCGTCCGGCCCTTCCCCCCTCCGTCGCTATAAGTCCTTGATTTAGAGCATATTCTTACCCGACGGGCAAGCTGGCGGCGTGGCATGAGGCTCGCTCTCTGCATACTGCGGGAGAGATGAAATGACCGCGAAGCGACTCGGCATTCTGGCAGCGTTGCTCGTCCTGGCCGCCGCGGCCGTGTACGGGCAGACCGAGCGCCGGAGCGCCTACTCGTACGTGCGCGAGGTCTCGGGCGACGTCACGGTCGTCTCCGGCCTGAACGGCACGGTGGACGCCCGCCGCAACCTGCCGATCTCTCCCGGCGACGAGGTCAAGACCGACGATCCTGGCCGCGCCGAGATCGCTCTGGCCGACGGCAACGTCCTCCACGTGGGCGGCGGAACGTCGGTGCAGTTCGTCTCGCTCTACGCCCAGCAGGGCTCCGACGACGAGGTGTCGGCCATTTCCCTGCGCGAGGGCTCCGTCGTGCTGTCGGTGCTCGGACCGGACGAGAAGGCCGTGCCCCGCATCGACACCGAGGACCTGACCGTCTACACGAACTCCGGCTCCCGCGTCCGCGTCAACGCAGACCCGCGCCGCGGCTCGGCGGTCGTAGTCCGCGCCGGATCCGTCGAGGTCCGCACGCCGAGCGGCTCGTACACGGTGCGCGCCGGCAACTACATGCTGGCCCAGGGCGACCAGGAGCCGGAGATCGCGCGCGGCAGCTTCTCGCGCGACCGGTTCGACAACTGGGTCGCCGACCGCCTGGAAGTCACTTATGACGCGCCGCGCAACGCCTCGAGCCAGTACGTCGGCGAGGACTACGCGAGCGACGTCGCCTCGCTCGACGGCTACGGCAACTGGGACTACAACTCGAGCTACTCGACCTACGTCTGGCGGCCCAGCGTGGGCGCCGGCTGGACGCCGTACTCGAACGGCTCCTGGTATTACACGCCCGCGGGGCTGACGTGGTGGTCCGGGGATTCCTGGGGCTGGTACCCGTTCCACTACGGCAACTGGTTCTTCGACGCCGGCTGGAACAGCTGGTGCTGGGCCCCCGGCTCCGTCTACTCGCCCGCCTGGGTCTACTGGGCCTACACGCCCTCCTACGTCGGGTGGTGCCCGGTCGGCTGGTACGGGCCCTTCTACTCCCCGTGGTGGGACAGCTACTACAAGAACTGGTCCTACCCGCGCAACTCGCTGGCGTTCGCGATTAACGGGAACTATTCGACGCGCCGCGTGGACTTCCGCGGCTGGAACTTCACGGGCTCTTCGGGCTTCGGAACGACGCGGGGACGCGTCGACGTCATCCCCGGAACCCGCGTGGCCGACCGGCTCGGAAACCACATGGCCGTGTCCTCGCGCCCGATCGTCGTCGGCGCGCGCACCGGAGTCGGCGTTCGCGAGTCGCTGCGCGACTACGTCCGCGAGGCGCCGCGCACGATCGAACGCACCGCCGCCCCGGACGCCGACCGGCTGGAGCCCGTGCTCGCCCGCGACCGGGTGCTGCCGCGCGCGACGGTCGACGCGCTTCGCGGACGGTCGGTCGTCACGGAACGTGGCCGGCTGAGCGGTCCGGGCGCGATGGACATCGCTCCGCGGGGCGCCACGGTCATCGAGCGAGGACGGGGGGCGGTCCACGTCGAGAGCGCGCGGCGCATCGAGACCGACCCCGCCACCGGGCGCACGATGCTGCGCGAAACCGGCCGCAGCGTCGAATCGCCGGACCGCACGGCGCGTCCGGACGTCCGCCGCTCCCAGCCGCGCGCCGAGACCCCGGACTCCTGGCGCGGTCGCACGGGAACGGCGCCGGCGACGGCTCCCCTGTCCCGCACGGGCGAATCTCCGCGAACCAGCCGCGACGCGGAATCGGCAAACCACGAGCAGCGCGCGCAGGTCGGCAGCGAGAATTGGCGCGCTCCGACCGACGCTCCTCGCACCCGCAACGAACAACAGGTCGCTCCCGACTCGCGACGCACCGACGACTGGCGCACGCGCGGCCAGGTTCCGCCGGCGCGACGGGTGATCGAGGGCGCCGTTCCCGGCCGTCGCACCCCGGACTTCGACGGCAGCGGCGGCGATCGTCGTTACCCGATGGCGCCTTCGCCCCAGGCCGCGACGAGGGATCGCGGCGACTACGGACAGGCGGCGCCCCGGGGAGGCCAGGTCCCGCCCCCGGGAGCGCCCCGCTCCATCGAGCGCGCTCCGGCGCCCTCGGCGCCTCCCCCGCAGGCGGCCCCGGCGCCGCGGCCGGCACCCGCGCCCGCGCCGCCGTCGCACTCGGCGCCTTCCGCTCCCGCTCCCCGGCCGGCGCCCCCGTCGAGCTCGGGGCGTCCGGGCCGCAGCTGAAACACGACTTTCTGAGGTTTCCTCCTCTTTACACCGCGCCTTCGGGCGCGGTTTTTTTTCGTCGCCGGCGAACGGGCTAGAATCGAGGGCAGGTGCGTCGCGTCTTGTCCCTGCTGGCCAGCGCTTTCTTCGTCTTCTACTGCACCGCGGTAGGGGTGTATCTCTTCCTGCGGCCGTGGACCGGGCGCACGCCGCTGCCCGGATTTCTCGGCTCCGGCTTCTTCCGCGGCTTCGTCTCCGGGCTCGGGCTCGTCCACCTGGCCGCGGGAATCGCGGACCTGCGCTACCTCACGAAGAGCCTGGAGGGCGCCCGACCCGACGGCGCCGGCGGCCCGTGAAACTGCTCTACGTGACCGACCGTCCCGCCGTCGGGGACGATCGCTTCGCAAAGGTCCTCGCTTCCCTGGCCGGGGCCGCGGATCTCGCGGTCTCGCTCAGGGAGCCCTCGTCGTCCGACCGGGAAACGCTCGGGCGGGCCCGCGCGGCCCGCGCGGCGCTCGGGGAAGGCGTCGCCCTGTTCGTCCATCGGCGCTTCGACGTGGCCCTCGCCGCGGGCGCGGCGGGCGTCCACCTTCCCGCCAACGGGCTTCCGCTCGAGCGCGTGCGCACGCACACGCCCCGCGACTTCCGGATCGGGATCTCGACCCACTCGGCGGCCGAGGCCGGCGAGGCGATCGCGGCCGGCGCCGACGTCGTCGTGATCGGTCCCGTCTTCGACACGCCTTCCAAGCGGGCGTTCGGCCCGCCGCTCGGCCCCGCCGCGCTCGCCGCGTTGCCGCCGGCGGCCTCGCATGCGACCGTCGTCTATGCCATCGGCGGCATCGACGAGGGCCGCCTCGAGGAGCTCGCGCCCTACCGGGACCGCATCTCGGGAATCGCCGCCATCCGCCTCGTCCAGGAAGCGGCGGATCCGCGCGCGGTCGCCGACAGGATCGCCGCCCGATGAGCGCGCCGGTTTCGGGCGTGGCCTCGGGGGCGCGGCGCGTGCTCACGGCGATCGTGGTGTTCGGGGCGGTCGCGCTGGTCGTGCCGCTGCTGGCGCGCGCGGGACTCCGGATGACGGACGCCTCCGCCAAGGACTGGGGAGAGTTCGCCATCGGCCTCGCCGCCGTGTTTCTTGCCACGCGCCTGGTCGACTTCACACTCTTCGACGTCGGATTTCGCCTGCGCCGGGGAGCCGCGGCCCCGGAGCTGCTGCGCCAGCTCGTGAGCCTGCTCGTCTTCGGCGTGCTGCTCGGCGTCCTTCTCAAGAGCGCGTTCTCCGTCAGCCTGCCGGCGCTGCTGACGACCTCGGCGATCATCACGGCCGTCCTCGGCCTGGCCCTGCAGGAGACCCTCGGCAACCTCTTCTCCGGCATCGCGCTCGCCATCGAGCACACGGTCCAGGTCGGCGACATGATCCGTTCGGGCGACACCATCGGTCTGGTCGAACAGCTCTCCTGGCGCGCGATCAAGGTCCGGACGATGGAAGGAAACGCCCTGCTCATCCCCAACAGCGCCGCCAGCCGGGACCGTCTCGAGGTCTTCCGCCGAGGAAGCGTGCCGATGGCCCGCACGATGCGCATCGGCCTCGAGTACAACGAGGCGCCGGGACGCTGCCGGGCCGCGCTCGAGGCCGCCGCCGCGGGCGTCGCGGGCATTGCGGCGCACCCGGCACCCGCGGCCTACCTGACGCAGTTCCACGACTTCGCGGTCACCTACGAGCTGCGCTACTGGCTCGACGACTACGCTCGGTATCTCGATATCGACTCGCGCGTGCGCGAGCGCGTCTGGCATCGGCTCGAGCGCGAGGGCATCCGAATCGCGTACCCGCTCATTCGCCAGTACCAGTATCCGATGGGGGCTCCGAAGGTCCCGGACCGGATCGCGGCCATCGCGCCGGCGATCGAGGCGACCCCATTGTTCGCGCCCCTCTCGGCCGACGAACGTCGACAGCCTAGCGCACGGCGCAAAACTGGTCCGCTTTGCGGAGGGCGAGATCCTCGTGCGCGAGGGAGACGCGACCTCGTCGATGTTCCTGATCGCCGAAGGCCGCGCCGCAGTCTCGGTGCGCGCGGACGCCGGCGCCAGCCGCGGCGTCGCCGTTCTCGAGCCCGGTGCGGCGTTCGGCGAGATCAGCCTGCTCACGGGCGAACCGCGCATGGCGACGGTGCGCGCCGTCACCGAGGTCACGCTCGTCGAGATCGACAAGGAAACGCTCGCCCCCGTCCTGGAGGCCAACCCGTCCCTCGTCGAAAAACTGGATGCCGTCATCCTCGAGCGGCGGCGGCGCACCGCGGATCGCAAGCTCGGCGCCGCCGAAGCCGGCGCCGGCGGCGAGCCCGAGTCCCTCCGCGACCGCATCGCCCGCTTCTTCGGCCTCAAGGGCCCGTGACGGCGGGGGTCGGCGTGCCAGGGCTGCTCCTTGGGCTCGACCTCACCGAGGTCGACCGCGTCGCCGGCGTCCTCGAGCGGCACGGGGAGCGCTTCCTGCTTCGCGTCTTCCGCGACGGCGAGATCCGCCGCGCGCGCCGCCACCCGCGCGCGTTCGCCGAGCACGTGGCCGGCCGATTCGCCGCCAAGGAGGCTGCGATGAAGGCCCTCGGCCTGGGCTGGCGCGGGCTCGCGTTCCGGGACATCGAGGTCGGGCGGGACGCGCGCGGCAAGCCGACGCTCGCCTTCCATGGCCGGGCCCTCGAGCGCGCGCGGTCCCTCGACGTCCTCTCCACCGAGGTGTCGATCACCCATGGACGCGACGTCGCGGCGGCCGTCGTGGCGCTGCTGACGAGAGGGCGTGAGCCGTAAGTCGTTAGCCGTAAACCGACCGGTGCGGCAGCTCACGGCTAACGGCTAACGGCTAACGGCTAACGGCTAACGGCTAACGGCTAACGGCTAACGTCTTGTAAACTTCGCCCTCCCATGAGCGACGCGCCCGACTACAAGAGCACGCTGAACCTGCCGCGGACCGACTTCCCGATGAAGGCGGACCTGGTCCGGCGCGAGCCCCTGCAGCTCGACGCCTGGCAGAAGAGCGGCCTCGAGGCCCGGATCCGGGCCGCCGCCGCCGGCCGTCCCCGATTCGTCATGCACGACGGCCCGCCGTACGCCAACGGCCACATCCACATCGGCCACGCCATGAACAAGACCATCAAGGACTTCGTCGTGCGCAGCCGCGCGATGATGGGCTTCGACGCGCCGTACGTCCCGGGCTGGGACTGCCACGGCCTGCCCATCGAGCAGCAGGTCGACAAGAAGCTCGGGTCGAAGAAGCGCGACATGACGGCCGTCGAGATCCGCCAGGCCTGCCGCGCCTACGCCGACGAGTTCATCGCCATCCAGAGCGAGGAGTTCCAGCGCCTCGGCGTGGGCGGCGCGTGGGACCGGCCCTACACCACGATGGCCTTCCCCTACGAGGCCGAGATCGCGCTCGCCTTCGGCGGCTTCTACGGGAAGCGGCTCGTCTACCAGGCGCTGAAGTCGGTCCGCTGGTGCTTCACCGACCGCACGGCCCTCGCCGAGGCCGAGCTCGAGTACGAGGAGCGCACGGATCCCGCGATCACGGTCGCCTTCCCGGCCACGCTGTCACTCGGCGGGCGGACCGTGGAAGCCGAGCTGCTCGCGTGGACCACGACGCCGTGGACGATCCCCTCGAACGTGGCGATCGCCGTGCACCCCGACGAGACGTACGCGATCGTCGAGGCCGGCGGACGGCGATTCGTCGTGGCCGAAAAGCTCGCCGCAGGTGTGGCGAAGACCGCGGGCTGGGCCGATTGGCGCGTCGCCGAGACGCTGCCCGGCACGCGGCTGGCGGGGGCGCGCTACCGCCATCCCCTTCCCCCCGAGAGCCGGGGCGAGCTCACCGCCGAGGAAGCCGCGGCCTCGTTCCGCGTCGTGATCGGCGAGCACGTGACGATGGACGCCGGCACGGGGCTCGTCCACACGGCGCCCGGCCACGGCGAGGACGACTTCCTGACCGGCCAGCGCGAGGGCCTGCCCATCCTCTCGCCGGTGGACGAGGCGGGCCGCTACACGACCGTCGCCCGGTATCGGGGCAAGAAGGTGCTCGACGCCAACCCCGAGATCGTCGAGGACCTGCGCGCCGCGAACGCGCTCGTCGCGCACGACCCGAAGTTCCGCCACGAATACCCGCACTGCTGGCGCTGCAAGAACCCGGTCATCTTCCGCGCCACGGTGCAGTGGTTCGTGCGCCTCGACGACCCGGCGACCGACGTGCGCCAGGGCGCCCTCGACGCCATCGCGAAGGTCTCCTGGACGCCCTCGTGGGGCGAGCAGCGCATCGCCGGCATGGTCGAGAATCGCCGGGAGTGGGTCGTCTCGCGACAGCGCCGCTGGGGATCGCCGATCACGCTGCTCTACGCGATGCGCGACGGCGAGCGCGCGGGCGTGTATCCCTGGGAAGACGCGCCCGCGGAGCAGAAGAAGTTCTTCGAGCACGTCGCCGCGATCTTCCGGCGGGAAGGCGCCGACGCCTGGTACGCGCGGCCGGCGGCGGACTTCCTCCCGCCCGGCGCGGACCTTCGCGGCTTCTCCGCGGGCGACTTCGAGGCCGAGACCGACATCATGGACGTGTGGTTCGACTCGGGCGTGTCCCACATGGCGGTGCTGCGCTCGGGGGTGTGGCCGGAGCTCGTGCGGCCCGCGGGCCTGCGCCCGGCCAACCTCTACGTCGAGGGCCACGACCAGCACCGCGGCTGGTTCCAGTCCTCCCTGCTGACCTCGGTCGCGCTCTACGGCGACGCGCCCTACGACGGCGTGATCACCCACGGCTTCGTCGTGGACGGCCAGGGCCGGAAGATGTCGAAATCGCTCGGCAACGTCGTCGCGCCGCAGGACCTGATCAAGAAGTACGGCGCCGACATCGTCCGCCTGTGGGTCGCGAGCCTCGATTACCGGGACGACGATCCGATCTCCGACGAGATCCTCGCGCGCTGCGGCGAGGCGTACCGCAAGATCCGCAATACCGCGCGCTACCTGATCTCGAACCTCTACGACTTCGACCCGGCCTCGGACATGGTCGCCCCGTCGGAGCTGCTGCCCCTGGACGCCTGGGCCCTGGCGGAGACCCGGTCGGTGGTCGCGAAGATGCAGGAAGCGTACGAGGCGTACCAGTTCCACGTGATCTACCACCAGCTCGTGAACCTGTGCGCGACGACGCTGTCGGCGTTCTACTGCGACATTTTGAAGGACCGGCTCTACGCTTCGGCGGCCAGGTCCCCCGAGCGGCGCTCGGCGCAGACCGCTCTCTATCGGATCGGGCGCGCCCTCGCCACCGCTGCCGCCCCGGTCCTCGTCTTCACGGCCGAAGAGATCTGGACCGCGCTGCCGGGAAAGAAGGAAGAATCGGTCCACCTGGCGCGTTTCGAGACCCTGAACGACCTGGCCGCGGGCCCCGGACCGGCCGCCGCCTGGGAACGCCTGACGCGACTGCGAGAGGAAGCCTCCGTGATCCTGGAAGAAGCCCGCCGGAACAAGGTGATCGGATCCTCCCTCGAAGGCGCCATCGCGCTCACGCCGAACGAGGTGCTCGAAGCCGACCGCGCCGTGACGGGCACGCGCGGAGAAGGCCTGGCCGACCTCTTCATCGTCTCGGAGCTCGTCGAGGGGCCGGCTGCCGACGGCGACGGCTGGCGCGAATCGCAGGCCTATCCCGGGCTCCAGCTGGCCTTCCGGAAAGCCCGGGGCCGGCGCTGCGACCGGTGCTGGAAGGTGAAGCCGGAGGCGGAGGACATGGGCCTCTGCGACCGATGCCGCGCGGTCGTCGGAGGAGCCGCCGCATGACGACCCTGCGCGAATCCACGCTCTACCGGGGCGCCTACCTCGCGGTTTCCCTCGCCGTGCTCTTTCTCGACCAGTGGACCAAGGGCATCATCACGCGGACGATGGAAGTCCACCAGTCGCGCGTCGTCCTCGCCGACGTCCTCGACCTGACCTACGTGAGGAATACGGGCGCGGCCTTCGGGCTCTTTGCCTCGGTGGATTCGTCGCTCAAGGCGGTCCTGCTCAACAGCGTGGCCGTCGTGGTCTTCCTCATCGTCTCGGCGTACGCCCTCCGGTCCTCCCACAAGAGCGTCCGCCTGCAGGTGGGACTCGCCCTCATCCTCGGCGGCGCGGTCGGGAACCTGCTCGACCGGGTCCGGTTCGGCTACGTCGTGGACTTTCTCGACTTCGCGATCTCGGGACACCACTGGCCCGCCTTCAACGTCGCGGACTCCGCGATCTGCATCGGCGTGGCCCTTCTCTTCCTCGACATGCTCCGCAACGACGAGGACGCCGCGCCCAGCCCGGATGCCGGCGCCGCGGGATAGCCCATTTTCCCGCGTCTCGTCCACGTCGGCAGCTTCTATCTCCCGACATACGGCGTCGTCCTGGCGATCGCCTACCTGACCGGGATCTGGCTGCTGCGCCGAAAGGCGCTCGCGGCGGGCCTGCCCGACCAGAAGGTCCTCGACCTCTCGCTCTACATCCTCGCCGGCGCCATCCTCGGCGCGAAACTCCTGCTCGTGGCGGTCGAGTGGCGCCGCTATGCGGCAAACCCGCGCGATCTCGTGGAGGTCCTGCGCTCGGGAGGCGTCTTCTACGGCGGCCTCATCGCGGCGACGACGATCGCGATCGTCTACATGCGGCGAAACGACCTTCCCGCCTGGGCGGTCGCCGACATGGGTGCGCCCTCGATCGCGCTCGGCGAGGCGATCGGGCGCTGGGGCTGCTTCGCCGCCGGCTGCTGCTACGGCAAGGAGAGCCACGGCCCGTTCGCCGTCGTCTTCCGGGACGAGTTCGCGCACGACGCGGTGGGCACGCCGCTCGGCGTCCCGCTCCATCCGACGCAGCTCTACCTGTCGGCCAACGCCTTCCTCATCTTCCTGATCCTGCAGTGGGCGTACCGGCGCAAGACCTTCGACGGGGAAGTCTTCTGGCTCTACGTTCTCCTGTACGCCATCACGCGCGGGATCCTCGAAGTGTGGCGCGGCGACCTCGTGCGTGGCTTCGTGATTCCCGACATCCTGTCGACGTCGCAGTTCATCGGCCTCCTGACCGCGCTCGTCGCCGGCGGGATGCTCTTCTTTCTCTCGCGCCGCGGCCGCGCGGAAGGCTAGGCGCCGCCGTGCTGCGGCGGTTCCAGGTGGGGTCCCCCTCCGCCGGCACCCGCCTCGATCTCTTCCTCGCGGCGACCTGCTCGGACCTCTCGCGCTCGCGCATCCAGAAGCTCATCGCGGAGGGCGCCGTGCGCGCGGGAGGCGCGGCGGCCAAGCGCTCGCACGTCGTGCGCGCCGGCGAGGAAGTCACGATCGAGGTCCCCGACCCGCGGGAGACCACGGTCGAGGCCGAGGACATCCCCCTTTCGATCCTCTACGAGGACGAGCACATGCTCGCCATCGACAAACCGCCGGGACTCGTCGTCCACCCGGCTCCCGGGCACGCCTCGGGCACGCTGGTCAACGCGCTGCTCCACCACGTGCGGGATCTCGCCGGGATCGGCGGGGAGCTCCGCCCCGGGATCGTCCACCGCCTCGACCGCGACACGTCGGGAGTCCTCCTCGTGGCGAAGACCGACCGGGCCCACCAGCTCCTGTCGCGCCAGATGCGGCAGCGCACGCTGCGCAAGGAGTATCTCGCCCTCGCCGCCGGCGTGCCCCGCGTCCGCAAGGGCGAGGTGTCGCTCTCGATCGGGCGCGATCCGCGCGACCGCAAGAAGATGAAGGCCTTCCGGCCGATCGCCGGAGACGCGCCGGCCGGGACGCGAACGGCCCGCACGCTCTACGAGATCGAGCGCGAGTGGTTCGGGCTCGGCCTGACGCTCCTGCGGTGCCGGCTGGTCACGGGCCGGACCCATCAGATCCGGGTCCACCTCGCGGCGGCGGGGCTGCCGATCGTCGGCGATCCCGTGTACGGCCGCCCGGCGTTTCCGCGCGTCAAGGACGCCGTTCTCAAGAAGCGCCTCGCCGAGTTCCCGCGGCAGGCGCTCCACGCCGAACGCGTCGCGCTGCGCCACCCGGCGACGCAGGAGCTGCTCGAGATCGTCGCCCCCCTCCCGGCCGACATGGCCGCCCTGCTGGCCGAGATCGACGGGGCCGGAGCGTGAGCCCGTCCTCCGCCGCGGCCCGGTGTAGATTTCCGCTCTGACTCCATGAGCGACGATCGCGAGGTCCTCTGCGAAGGGCGGCACATGGTGTTCCTGCGCCGCCGCGGATGGGAGTACGTCGAGCACCGCACGGCTCCCGAGGCGGCGATGATCGTGGCGATCACCGCGGCCGAGGAGCTCGTGCTCGCCGAGGAGTTCCGCCTGGCGGTCAACGCCCCGGTGATCTCCCTTCCCGCCGGCCTCGTCGGCGACGAGGGCCCCGAGGAAGCGGTCGAGGCGGCGCGCCGCGAGCTCTCGGAAGAGACCGGCCACGAGGCCGTCTCGTTCGAGCCGCTTTCCCGAGGACCCGGCTCGGCGGGCCAGAGCTCGGAGATGGTGACGTTCTTTCTGGCCCGCGGCGCGGCGCGCACGGCAAGCCAGGCGGCGCACGACCTCGGCAAGATCCGGGTCCACGTCGTGCCGATCGCCGGGCTTCCCGCCTGGGCGCGGGAGCGCGAATCCGAGGGCGCCGTGATCGATCCGAAGATCTGGGCCGGCCTCTACCTCGCCGGCCGGCGGTGACGGACCCGCTTCTCACCGCCCTGCGCCGCGAGCTGCGGCGCGCCGGCGATCCCGCGGTCGCGCGGGGAGCACGGGCGTACATGAAGTCGGTGATTCCCTACCACGGGGTTTCCGCCGTCCCGATGCGCGCCATCTTCCGGCGAATCTTCGCCGGCGCCGACTTCGCCTCGGCCGCGGCCTGGCGCCGCCAGGTGCTCTCGCTCTGGCGCGGCGCGGCGTTCCGGGAGGAGCGCTACGCGGCGATCGAGCTCTCCGGCGACCGGCGAGCCGCCCGTTTCCAGACGCTCGCCGCCCTGCCGATGTACGAGGAGATGATCGTGACGGGGGCCTGGTGGGACTACGTGGACGTCATCGCCAAGCACCGGCTGGGCGGCCTGCTGCGCCGCCACCCGGCGGCGATGCGCCGGACGATGCTCGCGTGGAGCCGGTCGAAGGACCTCTGGAAGCGACGGAGCGCCATCCTCTGCCAGCTCGCCTTCAAGGAGAAGACCGACCTGCCCCTGCTCTACGCCTGCATCGCGCCGTCGATGCCGTCGGCCGAATTCTTTCTGCGCAAGGCGATCGGCTGGGCGCTGCGCGAGCTCGCCTGGACGGACCCGGCGGAGGTCCGGCGCTACGTGCGCGCGCACCCGGAGCTGTCGCCGCTCTCGCGCCGGGAGGCGCTCAAGAACGTCGGCGCTACTTCAACGTCAGGTAGATCGTCGCCCCGTCCTTCTCGAGCGCGATCCGATTCTCCTCGATCCTCGAGAGGTTGAAGCCCTCGACGTAAGCGCCGACCGCGACGATACGGTCGTTGACGAGCGCCCGCGGCTCGGTCTCCGACCAGACGATGCCCCCGAGCTCGATCTTCGCGCCCCCGGGAAGAGTGACCGACCCCGCGTAGCTTTTCCCGTCGACGACGGCCGAGAGAGGGCGCGAAGGCGCGGGCGCCGCCGTCGGCGCCGCGACGGGCGCGGCAGACGAGGCCTCGGAGCGGCCCTCGGCCGCGGGCGCGGGCGGGCGCGTCGGGCGGGGTCGCGGCGTCCCGGGAGGGGTCGCCACCTCGACGACATCCGGTGTCGGCGTCGCCGGCGGCACGAGCGCCGCCACCGGCCGCTTCTCACCCCGCCCCTCCCCCGCCGGGACAGTCCGGGCGGCCTCGAACTCGCGCCGCACGAGCCATGCGCCTCCCCCGCCGAGGATCGCGAGCACGGCCGCGATCGCGAGGCCGCGCAGCACCGCTCGCCGGCGGGCGAGGCCGGGGTCGGGCATCGGCGTCGGGATCCAGGGACGCTCGGCCGCCTTCTGGCGCTCGCCCTCACCCGCCGCCTGGGCGCGCTTCAACGCGTCGTCGATGAGGCTCATGCGACCTGGCCCTCGAGCTCGCGGATGGCCCGGCCCACGGCCCGGGCCTTGAGCTCGTACGTCCCGTTCACGTATCCGTACAGGAGGGCCTTGTCGCAGACCGCGTTGATCAGCCGCGGCACGCCGCGCGCGTAGCGGTGGACGCGGCGGATCGCCCATGGCGAGAACGTGGGCCTTCCATCGGCGCCGGCGACCCGGAGCCGGTGGGCGATGTAGCGCTCCGTCTCGAAGCGGTCGAGCGGCGCGAGGTGGTAGCGCACGGTGATGCGCTGCCGCAGCTGGCGCAGGCCCTTCTGGTTGAGCTTCTCGCGCAGCTCGGGCTGGCCGATGAGGACGATCTGGAGGAGCTTGCGCTGGTCGGTCTCGAGGTTGGAGAGCAGGCGCACCTGCTCGAGCAGCTCCGGGTCGAGGTCCTGCGCCTCGTCGATCAGGAGCACGACGTCGTCGCCCGCGGCCGCCCGCTCGAGCAGGAAACGGTTGAGGATCTCGAGGTAGGCCGTGCGGTCGAGCTTGCGCGGCTCGAGCCCGAGCTCCGTGAGCACCGTGCGCATCATCTGCGTGGCCGTGACCATGGGGTTCAGGATGAGGGCCGTCTTGTAGCTGGGCCCGAGCTCCGTGAGGATCGCGCGGCACACCGTCGTCTTGCCGGCCCCCACCTCGCCCGTGATCTGGATGAAGCCCTTGCGCTCGCGGATCCCGAAGAGGACGTGGTTGAACGCCTCGCGGTGCTTGTCCGAGAAGAAGAGAAAGCGCGGATCCGGCGTGATGTTGAAGGGCGCCTCGCGAAAGCCGTAGAACTCGTTGTACATGCCGCGAGCCGCTACTGTAGCAGCGGCGGGCGATCCCCGGGCGTCGGCGCCCGGCGCGGGCCCGCCTCCTCGACGAGCCGCCATCTCGTCCTCGCGAGCGGGGAATGGCTCCAGGAATGGTTCGAGGCTCATGGGACAGATGTCGGGCTCCGCTCGGCGAAAGCCCGGACAAAAAGACCCTCCCCTCTTCTTACGGAGGGGAGGGTCGGAGTGTCGCCCGGAGCGAGGTTTACGAGGCCTGCGCGATCGGGGGCCGGCAGCCGCCGCAGGGCTGGAACCCGGCGGCGGTCGCCTCCCGCTCGGAGTGGAACGGCACCGTGTTCGACCGCACCAGCGTCTCGATGCCGCCGCACGTCGGGTAGCAGTAGTACCGCCCGTCGCGGTTGCCGAGGTAGCGCACGTGCGCCGAGGCGAGCTTCTCGAGCGTCTCGGGCTGCGCCCCCTCGACCTCGAGCAGCGTCCGCTTGTTGCGCGGCCCGCCGAGCGAGTAGTTGCCGATGTGGCCGTCGGTGCGCACGACGCGATGGCACGGGATCAGGAGCGGCACCGGGTTCTTCGCCAGGGCCGAGCCCGTCGCCCGCACCGCCCCGGGCCGCCCGATCTCCTTGGCGATCCAGCTGTACGGCCGGACCTCGCCCGGGGGGATCTCCAGCGCCTTCATCAGGACCGCCCGCTCGAACTCCGAGAGACCGCGGAGGTCGTACCGCAGCTGCCGCTGGCCCTCGCCCTTCGCGTTGCGCTTGTCCTTCAGGTTGCGGACCAGGGCGCGGACCGCCGCCGGCGGCACCGTCTTCTCCGGGTGGATGTCCCGCCCGAAGTGCTTGCGGAACCCCCTCTCGAAGTCGGCCGCCGACTCGGCGCGCCGCACCATCGAGATGCCGGCCTTGCTGTGGGCGATGAAGACCGGCCCGACCGGAGACTCGAGCTTCCAGTAGCTGTCGGCGAGCCCCACCCGCCGCAGCACGGCCGGGAGCAGCGTCGCCGGGGCCTTCTCGAGAGCCATTCCCCGCAGCGAGCGGGCCACCGTCAGAGCGTTTTTCATCGTCTTCACTTCCTCACCCCCTCCCGGCGGGAGGCCACCAGCGCCTCGCGCAGGGCATTCACTCCCCGGTGGACATTCGATTTCGCCGTTCCGAGCGGCTGCTTCAACACCCGGGCCACCTCCTCGAGCCGCAATCCTTCCACGTAGCGCAGCACGAGCGGCGCCCGGTAGCGCTCCGGCAGGCCCGCGACGAGCGACGCGATGTCGGCGCGCTCCCGCGAGTCCTCGTAGCTCGCGTCGGGCCTGGCGCCGTCGTCGTCCGGAGCCTCCCAGGCGGTATCGCCGCGCGGCGAGAGCGGATGATCGAGCGACACGAGCTTGAGCTTCTTTCCGCGGAACCGGTTTCGCGCGACGTTCAGCGTGATCTGGTAGAGCCAGGCCCGCAGCGCCATCGCGCGGATGCGCTCGGCCGGATACGCGCCGAGCGCCCGGTACGCCCGCACGAACGCGTCCTGGGCGACCTCCTCGGCGTCTTCCCGTCTCCCGGTCAGACGCAGCGCGAACGAGAAGAGGCGGTCCTGGTACGCCCGAACGAGGTCCTCGAAAGAGGCATCGAGGTCCTCCGCGAGCCGGTTCCGGAGCTCCTCGTCCTGTCCCATCCCCACCCCCCTGCTCTCCTCCGGCTGCCCGAGCACGAGCCGGAACCCGGACGGGCCGCCCGGCGGCCGTGGAACCTGCCCCGAGCTCGGGGCGCATCGGCTGATCATCATGCCCTCCATGCCGTTTCCTTGAAACACGGGCGGAGGGCGGTTGGTTGCAGGCCTCCCGGGACTCTAGGCGGTCACCGGCCGCAGGCGCCGCTCGATCGCCGAGGCGATCAGGCCGGCGTGGTGGCGGCTGTTTTCGATGAAGATCCGGCCGATCTCCGTGCCCCCGAGAATGGCGCCCGCCAGATACAGGTTGGGCACGTTCGACTCGAGTGTCGCGGGGTCGTGCGCGGGGACGCGGGCCTCCCCCTCGAGCCGGATGCCGCAGCGCTCGAACAGGGCGAAGTCCGGCTGGTACCCGATCAACGGGAAGACCGCGTCCGCGGCAACGGCCTCCTCGCCGCCGGGCGTGGCCACGCGCGCGACGCCGGGAAGGATCTCGATCACGCGCGAGCCGAATCGGGCCCGGATGGCGCCGGCCGCGATCCGGTTCTCGAGGTCCGGCCGGACCCAGTACTTCACCCTCTCCGAGAGCGCCGGGCCGCGATGCACGAGCGTCACGCGGGCCCCGTGACGGTACAGGTCGAGCGCGGCTTCCGCGGCCGAATTCTTGCCGCCCACGACGAGGACGTCGCGGCCGTGAAACAGATAGCCCGAAACGTACCGCGCGCGGACGTGCGGGAGCTCCTCGCCGGGAACGCCGAGCCGCCGGGGGTTGCCGAAGAAACCTGTCGCGAGCACGGCCGCCGGCGCCTCCGTTCGGACCGGACCCGCCGGCCCCGAGGCCTCGACGACGAGCCCGCCCCCGGGCGACGGCGCGATCCGCTCGATCGTCGTCGCGGCCGCGACCTTCACGCCGAACCGCTCGGCCACGCCCCGGTAGTAGGCGAGGGTCTCGAGCCGCGTCGGGTGCGGGTCCGGAGTACCGAAGGGAACGCCGGCGATGTCGAGAAGATCGCGCGTCGAAAACCAGCGCATCTCCTCGGGGAAGTGGTAGATCGAGTCGAGGATCCCGCCGCGCTCCCAGCAGACCGACGGGATCCCGCGACGGCCGAGCTCGACCGCACAGGCGATTCCCGTCGGCCCCGCGCCGACGATCGCGACGGGCTGGAGAGACATCATCGCGATTCTATCTGCCGGGGTCGCTCGAGTTCCAAGTTCCAGGTTCCATGTTCCAAGTCGGCGAACGCTCATCGGCGTCGCGACAATAGAAGATGAGGCAGGCCGCGTCGATCATCGCGACCGAGGCGGCGCAGCAGCTCGTGCGCCGATTTGAGGACCTCGAAATCTTCGGGCGGGCGCGGAATCTCTCCAGGACACTCTACCGGAGTGACGCGATCCGTTCCGTTCGCCCGCGATCCCGGTCTTCGAGACCAACTGCGCCGCGCGGCCGTCTCGGTCATGGCGAACGTCGCAGAGGGATTCGAGCGCGACGGCAACCGGGAGTTCCTGCAGTTCCTGCACACGCTAAAGGTTCATGCGGTGAAATCCGCTCCCATCTCTACGTGGCGATCGGATCAGCAATACCTCGCGACCGAAACGGTGGACGAGATCCTGCAGGCCGTCATCCGCCTCAGCCGCATGATCTCCAACCTCATGAAACACCTGCGAGCCAGCCCGATGCGAGGCCGAAAGCTCTCCGACCGAACAACAGACAATCCGTCCTGACGCCATCCAGCCCGAAGCTCCTTGGAACCTGGAACTTGGAACTTGCAACCGACCACCCTCAGATCGGCTGGATCCTCACCGAGCCGCCGCTCGTGTGGAGACGCAGCATGTTGCCGCCCTTCCCGATGCTTCCGGACAGGCTGCCCCGCGAGATCTCGCCCTGGACCCGGATCGGCACGTCCGCCTTGACCGAGCTGCCCGACGCCGAGATCGAGAGGTCCGCGTCGGGATCCACCGAGACCTCGATGCCCCCGCCGGACGTCTCGAGCGAGCCGCCGCGGGAGTTGCCCTTCGTGAAGGCCGCCTCGATCGAGCCGCCCGACGTGTCCGCGTGGATGCGGCCGCCCGCCTCGACGATGCGGATGCCGCCGCCGGAGGTCTCCGCGTCGATGTCGCCGGTCACCCTCTGCAGCTCGATCGATCCGCCCGACGACTCGGCGTGGACCGAGCCGTCGAGGTCGGTGCCGTCGATCCCTCCCCCGGAGGTCTCGGCGCGGACCTTGCCCTTCACGTTCTTGAGATCGATCGAGCCGCCGGACGTATTGGCGTCGAGATCGCCCGCGAGGCCGCTCACCGTGATGCTGCCGCCCGACGTGTCGAGCTTCGCGTCGCCGCGCGTGCCCGCGACGGAGATGCTGCCGCCCGACGTGTCGATCGAGAGGCGTGTCTCGGCGGGAACCCGGATCTCGAAGGCCACCGATCCGCCGTGGTCTCCGAACCACGAATGGTGCTTCTTCTTCGCGACGATGGTAGCGGAGCCCGCACCCTCCTCGAAGCGAAAGGTCAGCAGGTCGTCGAGGTCCTTGCGCCGGGAGGTGATGACGACGTGGACGCCGGACTCGGAGGAGCCGGTCACGGCCACCTTCCCCATGTCGGTCTCGAGACGGAAGCTGCCGCCCGGGGCGAGCTTCAGGTCCTTTTCGATCCGCGTGTCCGCCAGGGCGGGCACGGCCGCCAGGACGAGGCCGGCCAGGACGAGCGGCGCCCGCAATGCAGTACGGTTCATGGACTTCCCCCTCCTCCCCAATACGCACCGGGGGCGGGGAGGTTCCGGGAAATCCCCGGGGGCGCGCCTCGACCTACGCCAGGGCTTCCCGCAGCGGCGTGTACGGGCGCCCCTGCGCCTCCGCGACGGCCCGGTACGTCAGCTTGCCGCCGCAGGTGTTGACCCCTTCGGCCAGGTGGGCGTCCTCGGCGACTGCCTTCTTGAGCCCCTTGCCGGCCAGCTGCAGCGCGTAGCGCAGCGTCGAGTTCGTCAGCGCGAACGTCGAGGTCCGCGCGACGGCCCCGGGCATGTTCGCGACGCAGTAGTGGATGACGCCGTCCACCGTGTAGACGGGGTCCGAGTGCGTCGTGGCCTTCGTCGTCTCGAAGCAGCCGCCCTGGTCCACGGCGACGTCCACCGCGACGGCGCCCTTCTTCATCTGCGAGATCAGCTGGCGGGTGACCAGCTTGGGCGCCGCCGCGCCGGGGATGAGCACGGCGCCGATCAGCAGGTCCGCGCGCCGGCAGCCCTCCTCGAGCGTCAGGGGATTCGACGCGATCGTCTTGACCCGCCCGAGGAAGATGTCGTCGAGCTCCCGCATGCGGTCCGGCGACACGTCGAGGATGGTGACGTCGGCGCCCATGCCCGCCGCCACCTTGGCCGCGTTGGTCCCGACGACGCCGCCCCCGATGATCACGACGTCGGCCGGCGGAACGCCCGGCACGCCGGACAGCAGCACGCCGCGGCCGCCGTTGGACTTCTGGAGGAAGTACGCGCCGACGTGGACGCTCATGCGGCCCGCGACCTCCGACATCGGCGTCAGGAGCGGCAGCGAGCCGTTGGCCGCCGTGATCGTTTCGTAGGCCACGCCCGCGACCTTGCGCTCGAGGAGCATGTCGGTCAGGGCGCGGGCCGGCGCCAGGTGGAGGTACGTGTAGAGGATCTGGCCTTCCCGCAGGCGCTGGTACTCGGGCCCGACCGGCTCCTTGACCTTGACGATCATGCCGGCCTTGGCGAACACCTCGTCGGCGCTGCCGAGGATCTGGCCGCCCGCCGCGACGTACTGCTCGTCCGGAATCCCCGAACCGACCCCGGCGTCGTGCTCGACGAGGACCTGGTGGCCCGCCGCCGTCAGCGCCTTCACGCCGGCCGGCACGAGGCCGACCCGGTTCTCGTTGTCCTTGATCTCCTTCGGCAGCCCGACGATCATGCGCTCCCCTCTCTAAATCCCGTATCCCGCATCCCGCATCCCGAATCCCGTATCCCGAATCCCGCGTCAGTGCGTATCGATCTGCGCCTTCTGCAGCTTCCCGGAGAAGTCCACGTAGATCGACTTCCACTCGGTGAAGACGTCGAGCCCGGCGATGCCCGCCTCGCGGTGTCCGTTGCCCGTGTCCTTGATGCCCCCGAACGGCAGGTGGACCTCCGCGCCGATCGTCGAGGAGTTCACGTAGAAGATCCCGGTCTCGAAGTCGCGCATCGCCGCGAACGCCTTGTTCACGTCCTGCGTGTAGATCGAGCCCGAGAGACCGTAGGCCACGGAATTGGCGACCTGGATTCCCTCCTCGAGCGACGCGATCGGCACGACCGTCGTCACGGGCCCGAAGATCTCCTCGGCCGCGACTCGCATCTTCGCGTTCGCGTCGGCGAAGACCGTCGGCGCGTGGAACCAGCCCTTCCCGAGCGCCCCCGATGTCAGCTTCTCGCCGCCGCAGAGGAGCCTGGCCCCCTCGGCCTTGCCGATCTCGACGTACTTCGAGACCGTTTCGCGCTGCTTCTCGGAGACGCAGGGACCCATGTCCACCTTCTCGTCGAGGCCGTTGCCGACCCGGAGGGCCTTGACCCGGTTCACGAGCTTCTCGAGGAACGCGTCGTACACCTTGCGGTGCACCAGCAGGCGCGACGAGGCGGTGCAGCGCTGGCCCGTGGTGCCGAAGGCGCCCCACACGGAGCCGTCCACGGCCAGGTCCACGTCCGCGTCGTCCATCACGAGGATCGCGTTCTTGCCGCCCATCTCGAGGTGCAGCCGCTTGAACGTGGGCGCGCAGGCCTCCGAGATGTGCCGGCCGACTTCGGTGGAGCCCGTGTAGGAGACGACCTTCACGTCAGGGTGCTGCACGAGCGGATCGCCGACCTCGCCGCCCGAGCCCATCACCACGTTGAAGACCCCCGCCGGCAGGCCGGCTTCCTCGAAGACGCGCGCGAGGGCGACGACCGACGCCGGCGTGTCCGTAGCTGGCTTGATGACGATGGTGTTTCCGGCGATCAGGGCCGCCATGGACTTCCACGCGGGAATCGCCATCGGGAAATTCCAGGGTGTCACGAACGCGCACACGCCGACCGGCTGACGCACGCACATCGCCCACTTGTTCGGCAGCTCCGAGGGCGTGGTGAAGCCGAAGAGGCGCCGCCCCTCGCCCGCCGCGAGGAAGGCCATGTCGATCGCCTCCTGCACGTCGCCGCGCGTCTCGGCGAGCACCTTGCCCATCTCGCGGGTCATGAGGCGCGCGAGCTTCTCCTTGTCGCGCTTCAGGATCTCGCCCGCCGCGTACAAAACCTCGGCGCGGCGCGGAGCCGGGGTGTTCTTCCAGCCCGGGAACGCCTTCTTCGCAGCCGCGACGGCGGCATCCACGTCCCGCTTGTCGCTCTTCGGGAAGAGCCCGACGACCTCGTCCCGGTCCGCCGGGTTCCGGTCCTCGAAGGTCTTGCCCGAGGCGGACGGCACCCACTTGCCGCCGATGAAGTTGAGCTGCGTTTCGACCGCGATCTCCGTAGCCATCAGTGCTCCTCCGTTTTCTTCTGGGGAGGGGCCGCCGGTGCGGCCGCCGCGGCCATCGCGACGCTCCCCTGGAGTTGGGCTCCCTCGGCGATCACCACCTTGGGAGCGTTGACGTTGCCCTCTACCGAGGCGGAAGCGAGGAGCTCCGCCCGCTCGTCGGCGCGGATCTGCCCGTGCACCCGCCCGCCGACCACCACCGACTTTGCCTGGATGTCGCCCTTGACCTCGCCGGAGGCGGCGACGTTGACCCGGCGGCTGATCTTGATGTTGCCCTCGAAACGCCCGTGGATCGCCACGTCCTCGTCCCCGGAGATCTCTCCCACGAACCGGGCGTTCGCGCCGATCACGGTCGCGGGCGATCCCGCCGTCGACACCGGAGCCGCGCGCTCGGCCGCCACCGGCGCACCCGGAGCACTGTCGTTCTTTCCGAAGATCGCCACCCCACCTCCCGAGAGCCGGCAAGTCTAACAAATCGACCGCGATACGATTCCCTCCACAACCGGAACGGAGCGAATGCATGAGGGAAGCGCGTCGTCATCGGCCTTTTCGAGTCGCCGTCGCGGTCGGCGCCGCCGCCGCCGCGACGCTGGCGAGCCTCCTCGCCCAGCAGACGCCCGCCCCGACCCCGGCGCCGACGCCGGCTCCCTTCGATCCCCGCCGGCCTCCCGAGGCGGAGCTCGAGACGCGCCTGCCCGACGGATTCACGCTCGCGGCGGTGGGAGATCTCATCACCACGCGCCCTCTGGCGCAGACGTTGCCCGCCGATCCGGGCCTTGCGGCCGTCGTGAAGATCCTTCGCGACGCCGACGCGGCCTACGGCAATTTCGAGACCACCGCGATCGACCTCGACCGGTTCGCGGGGCAGTCGTACCCCGGGCGCGACGACTGGCCGCTCACCGCTTCCCCCGCCGTGGCCCGCGATCTCCGGGAGCTCGGCTTCGACCTCGTCTCCCGCGCGAACAATCACGCGATGGACTACGGGATCGAGGGCATGCGCGAGACGAGCCGCTGGCTCGACGACGCCGCAATCGCCTGGGCCGGAGTCGGCGAGAACCGGGGCGCGGCCCGCGCGGCGCGCTACCTCGAGGGGCCCCGGGCCCGGGTCGGCCTCGTCTCCATGGCGTCGACCTATCGCGACTACGCCGACGCGCTGCCGGCCCGCGGACGCGCTCCCGGGCGACCCGGCATCGACGCCCTGCGCGTCGCGAAGACCGTCGTCGTCACGCCCGACATGATGCGGCAACTGCGCTCCGTGAAGGAGGCCCTCGACGCTCCGGGAAAGGAGTGCGAGACGACCGCGCGCGAAGCGGCGCGGCGACGGGAGGCGGAGGCGAAGGCTTCGGAGGAGCTGACCCTCTTCGGAACGAGCTTCCGGGTCGGAGAGCGGCCGGCCGTGCGCTACGCGATCAACGCGACGGACCGCGACGAGATCCTGCAGAGCATCCGACTCGGCAAGCAGCACTCCGACCTGCTGCTCGCCACGATCCACTCCCACGACACGGGCCTCGGCTGCGACGAGCCCGGCGACTTCCTGCCGGTGCTCGCCCACGCCGCGATCGACGCCGGCGCCGGCGCCTTCCTCGGCACGGGCGAGCATCGCCTCATGCCGATCGAGATCTACAAGGGGCGCCCCATCTTCTACAGCCTGGCGAATTTCTTCTGGAGCGACATGCAGGAGCCGCTGCCGGCCGATCTTCACGAGGACAACCGGGAGCTCCTGTCCCGGGCGCTCGCGGACCCGTCGCGGGCGACCGACGCCGACCTGAACGCCGCCATCAACGCCCAGGGGTTCGACGACGAGCGCGTGTTCCAGACCGTCGTCGCCGTCCTGCGCTGGGAGCGCGGCAGGGTCGCGGAGATCCGGCTCTACCCCGTCGATCTCGGCTACGGCCTGCCCCTCACGAAGAGCGGCGTTCCGCGCCTCGCCTCCGCGGCCGTCGCCCGCTCCATCCTCGAGCGGCTGCAGCGGATCTCGAAGCCATGGGGCACGGAGATCGCGATCGAGGGCAACGTGGGCGTCATCCGCCCTCGCTGACGGTCCCGGTCCAGTCGATCAGGATCTTGCCCGTATTGAGGTTGCCGCGCATGCGGGCGAAGGCCTCGGCGGCCCGCCCCGGTGGAAAGCGCGAATCGATCGCAACCGACAGGACGCCCGCGTCGAACCCCGGCAGGATCTCGGTGCGGAACCGCTCCACGATGCGCGCCTTCTCCGCGCGCGAGCGCGAGCGCAGCGTCGAGCCGATCAGACGCCCGCGCTTGCCCATGAGCCGGGCGATGTCGAGCTCGGCCCGCGATCCCGACATCGTCGACAGGAACACGATCCGGCCCTCCGGGGCCAGCACGCGCAGATCGCCGGCCAGGGTGTCGGCGCCCACCGGGTCGAGAATCACGTCCACGGCGTCGCGTCCCCACGCCATGTCGACGGCGTCCGCGAACGACTCCCGGCCCGTGTCGATCGCGAGATCGGCGCCCGCCGCGCGCATCGCCGAGACCTTTTCCGGGCTGCGCGTCGTCGCCGCGACGCGCGCGCCGAGGTACTTCGCCGTCCGGATCGCCGCGAGCCCGACGCCCGAGGCGCCGGCGTGCACGAGGGCGGCGGCGCCTCGCGCGAGCGCTCCTTCGATGGCCAGATTCAGGTAGGCCGTCAGCCAGGCCTCGGGAATCGCCGCCGCGTCCACGAGGCCGAGGCCGGCCGGAGCCGGCAGGACCTGCCCGCGCGGCACCGCCGCGAACTGCGCGTGCGCGCCGCCCGCCACGAGGGCGCAGACGCGCTGCCCGGTTCCGACGACGGTCCCCGAGAGCTCGAGTCCCAGGATCGCGGGCTCGCCCGCGGGCGGCGGATAATGCCCCGCGATCTGGTGGAGGTCGGCGCGGTTGACGCCCGAGGCGGCGATCTCGACGAGCACTTCGTCCGGGCCCGGGGCCGGCATCGGCCCCTCCGCGAGCGTCGCCGCGTACCCGTCGCCCCGGACCGACACCTCCAGGTGCTTCACGGCTACGGATTCTCCTCCGCGCCGGCTTTCGGCACGAATTCGGCGCAGACGCGGACCGGCTGCGGCGGGTACCGCTTCAGGATCGGGCAGTGGATGAAGGTGGACCGATCGGTCCGGATGAACCGGGGCGGCGCTCCGCAAAGATGACAGAGGCTGTCGGGAAAGACCGGCGCCCCGGTCTCCCGGTACCCGCGAGCGGGACCGTCCACGCCGCCCTCCGTCCCGCGCCGCCCCGCCGTCAGGGACGCGCGCCCAGGGCCCGTGAAGGCAGCAGGGCAAGCGCCCGCAGGAGCCGGAGGACGCCCTCGACTGCGATTCCGACGAGGCGGAACGGCAGCAGCAGGAGCCAGATCAGGGGGTAGACGAGGAGCGCGACGACGGCCACCGGCCAGCAGAGGAGGAAGAGCAGGACCCAGAGCAGGAACTTCAGCATCACCCGGTTGATACGAAAGACGCGCGGGCGGGTTCGGCGGCCCGGCCCGCGCGGCCGTGCGACGGCTTCAGCCCGCCACCTGGGCGAGGTCGGCCCTTCCCTCCGGGACCACTTCGTCCTGCTCCTCCGCCTTGTGCGTCTTCGCCACCAGCACGTAGATCGACGGAACGACGAAGAGCGTGAAGGCCGTGCCGATGATCATCCCCGTGACCAGCATGATTCCGATGCTGTTGCGGGCGCCGGCTCCCGGGCCACGGGCGAAGACGAGCGGCAGATGGCCCATGACCGTGGCCGCCGTCGTCATCAGGACGGGCCGCAGACGGGTCGCGGCGGCCTCGATGACGGCATGGACCTTGTCCCTGCCCTGCTCCTGGACCTGGTTGGCGAACTCGACGATCAGAATGCCGTTCTTCGCGATGAGACCGACGAGGGTGATCAGGCCGACCTGGCTGTAGATGTTGAGGGTCGTGAAGCCGAGGAACGAGAACATCAGCGAGCCCGCGAGCGCGAGCGGCACCGACCCGACGAGGATGATGAACGGGATCCCGGAAGCTCTCGAACTGCGCGGCGAGAACGAGGTAGATCAGGATGGCCGAGAGCAGGAAGGTGCCGAGGAACTTGCCGCCCTCGGTGCGCGCCTGCCGGGACTCTCCCGCGTAGTCGATGATGTAGCCCTGCGGGAGGATCTTCTTGGCTTCCCCCTCCAGGAAATTGAGCGCCGTGACGAGCGAGACGCCGGCCGGGATGACTCCCTGGATGTGCACGGCGTTGAGCTGCTGGAAGCGCTTCAGGTCGCGGGGCTCCGTGGTCGTCTTCAACGAGGCGAACGTGGAGAGCGGAACGAGCTTGTCGTTCGAGCCGCGGACGTAGATCTGCGAGAGCTGGTCGGGCGTCAGCCGCTCGGCCCGCTTGACCTGCGGGATGACCTTGTAGCTTCGGCCCTGCACGCTGAAGCGGTTGACGAAGTTGCCGCCGAGCAGCGTCGACAGGTCCTTGCCGGCCTGCGCCAGGTCCACTCCCTGCGAGCGCAGCTTGTCGCGGTCGAAGACGACCTCGGCCTGCGGCTGGTCGAACTTGAGGTCGGAATCGGCGTAGATGAACATCCCGCTCTGGAAGGCCTTTCCGACCAGCGTGTTCGCGAACTCGGCGAGCTGGCGCGGCTCGGCGGTCGACGTGATGACGAGGTCCACGGGGAAGCTGCCGCCGCCCGGCAGCGCCGGCGGCACCAGCGGGATGACGCGGATTCCGGGAATCTGGGAGACGCCCTGGGCCACCTCGACCTGGAGCTGCTGGGTGTTCTTCTTGCGCTCGTCCCAGGGCTTCGTGACGACGCCGGAGAAGCCGCCGCCGGGGCTGGTGATCTGGAACGTAGACTGATGCTCCGGGATCGACTCGAAGACGTCCTCGACCTGCTTGGTGAAAATCTTGGTCTGGTCGAGCGTCGAGTTGGGGGCCGCCTGGATGACGCCGAAGACGATGCTCTGGTCCTCGACCGGGGCGAGCTCCTTCTGCGAAAACATGTAGAACGGAAAGATCAGGAGCGTGACGATCGCCCAGAGGACGTAGACGACCGGCCGGTAGTTCAGCGTGCCCGTGAGGAGCCGCGTGTACATGCGGCGAATGTGCTCGAACTGGCCGTTGACGAACCCGGCGAAGCCGCGCTCGGTGCCACCCGCCTTGAGCAGCCTCGAGCTCATCATCGGCGAGAGGGTCAGGGCCACGACGCCCGAGACGATGACGGCGCCCGCGAGCGTGAAGGCGAATTCGCGGAAGAGGGCGCCCGTCAGGCCTCCCTGGAACGCCGATCGGCGCGTAGACGGCGGCCAGCGTGATCGTCATCGCGATGATCGGCCCGCCGCAGCTCGCGGGCCGCGCGGATGGCCGCGTCGAACGGCTTCTCCCCGAGGTGGAGGTGGCGCTCGACGTTTTCGACCATGACGATCGCGTCGTCCACGACGAGGCCGACCGACAGGACGATCGCGAGCAGCGTCAGCAGGTTGATCGTGAATCCGGCGATGAGCATCAGGAACACGGCCCCGATGAGCGAGATCGGAATGGCCACGATCGGAATGAGCACCGACCGGAACGAGCCGAGGAACAGGAAGATCACGATCACGACGATCACGAGCGTCTCGGTCAGCGTCTTCAGGACCTCGTGGATCGCCTTGTCGATGTAGAGGGTCGAGTCGTACGGAATCCCCGAGGTCATTCCGGCGGGAAGCTGGGGCTGGATCTGCTTGAGCTCCTCGCGGACGCGGCGGATGACGTCCAGGGAGTTGGCCGTCGGGAGGACCCAGATTCCCATGAACGTCGCGGTCTGCCCGTTGAAGCGGACGTCCTCGTCGTAGTTTTCGGCGCCGAGGACGACGTCGGCGATCTCGGAAAGGCGGACGACGTTGCCTTTCTCCTCCTTGACGACGAGCTGCTTGAAGTCCTCGGCCGTCTGGAGGCTGGTGTTGGCCACGAGGTTGACCGACACCATCGAGCCCTTCGTGCGTCCCGAGGGCGGAGAGGTAGTTGTTCGCCGCGAGCAGATCCCGGACCTGGGAGGGCGAGATGTTGAGCGCGGCCATCTTCTCGGGCTTGAGCCAGATGCGCATCGCGAAGACGCGGGCGCCCAGGATGTCCGCCCGCTGCACGCCGGAGACCGCCGACAGCTTCGGCTGGACGACGCGCGTCAGGTAGTCGGTGATCTGGTTCTGGTCGAGCTCCTTCGACGCGAACCCGATGTACATCGAGGCGAACTGCGTGTCCGCCGTCTGCGAGGTCGATGACGGGCGCCTGCGCCTCGGGAGGCAGGTCGTTGCGGACCTGCGCGACCTTGGCCTGGATCTGCGTCAGCGCGGCGTTGGCGTCGTAGTTGAGGGTCAGGTGGGCCGTGATCGTGCTGACGCCCTGCGCGCTCGAGGACTCGAGGTAGTCGATGCCGTCGGCGCTCGCGATGACGCGCTCGAGCGGGGTCGTCAGGAAGCCGCGCACGAGGTCGGCGTTGGCGCCGACGTAGACCGTCGACACCTGGATCACCGCCGTGTCGCTGCGCGGGTACTGCCGCACGGAGAGCGAGCGGATGGACTGCACGCCCGCGATCAGGATGACGAGGTTGACGACGATCGCGAGGACGGGGCGCCGGACGAAGAGGTCCGTGAACGACTTCATCAGTTGTCCTCCGGCTTGGGCGCCGGATCGTTGCCCGGCTGGGCCGCGTTGTTCACCTTGACGGCGGCGCCGTTGCGGAGCTTGAAGACGCCCGAGGTCACCACGGTCTCGCCGTCCTTGATCCCATCGAGAACGGCGACCTGGTCGCCGCGCGAGTTGCCGAGCTTGACGAACTGCTGGCGCACGCCGAGGTACTTGTCGCCCTTCGGCCCCGCGATCTGCTCCACGACGTACACCGAATCCCCGTACGGGGCGTACTGGATCGCCGACGTCGGCACCGTCACCGCGGCGCTTCCGGCGCCCACGCCGATGTTGGCCTTCACGTACATCCCCGGGCGCAGTTTGGCGTCGGCGTTGGGAAAGGTCGCCTGGATCTGGACGTTGCGCGTGGACTCGTTGACGACCGAGTCGAGAGCCGAGATCTTCCCGTCCGCGGCTACCCCGGACGTGCCCTCCGCGGTCGCGTGGACCGGAAGCCCGACCTTCAGGTTCGCGGCCTCCTGCTGCGGGACCGCGAAGTTCACGTAGACGGGACGGATGGCCTGGAGGGGCACGACCGGCGCGCCCGCGTCCAGATACTGGCCGAGGCTGACCTGCCGGATCCCGAGGACACCGGCAAACGGCGCCCGGATGGTCTTGCGCTCGATCGTGGCGCGGATCTCCCCGGCCCGGGCGATCGCCTGCTTGTATTCGGCGTTGAGCCGGTCGAGGTCGGCCTGGGCCTGGATTCCCTGGGTGACGAGGCCCTGGGCGCGATCGAGGTTGAGCCGGGACAGCTCGCGCTGCGCCTCGGCGGCGACGAGCTGGGCCTGCTCCTGGCGGGTGTCCAGCTTGACGAGCACGGCGCCCGCGGCGACCGGCTGGCCCGACTCGAACTCGATCTTCTCCACGAGGCCTGGCAGGTCGGCGCTGACCGTCACGCCCTGCACGGCGGCCACCGAGCCGATGGCGTTCCAGGTGGAAGGCCAGGGCTGGTTTTTCGCGACCACCGTGGTTACGGCCTCGGGGGGCGGCTGGTAAGCGGCGTGCTGCTTCATGCCCGCCTGGATCTGCCGCGCCTTGACGCTCGCGATCGCGGCGATGAACACCACCGCGACGACGAGCATCAGGAACATCCGTTTCTTCATCCGAGAACCTCCCTCGCCAACCCGGACCGCCTCTGCTTTGGCCCGTGCCCGCGCCCGCGAAGACCGTCTTCGGGGATCGGGGGGTCGGAACGACCCGAGCCGGAGCCCGCTAGCCTATCAATCGCCACCGCCAAGTGCGGCAACGCGCCGAAACGCCCGGAATTCCTCGCCCCTAACCTCTGAATACGCAGGAAACAGCGTCGGGATTCAGGATTCGGCCGACGAAAATCGGGCCGTGGCGACCGGCTTCTCGCCCCCTGGCGGAAACTTCTCGAAATTCTTGCCGGCGGCCGCTCCCGCCTCACGCGCCCATCAGGGCGTTCATGCTCGCATGCGTGACGATGCCGGTCAGCGTCGAGTACGTCCCTCGTCCGAGCACTTCCTCCGCGAGGCGCTGCATGAGCGTCATCGCGGCCCGCACCGGGCCCGAGCCGAGCGACACGCGCGCCACGCCGAGCGTCGCGAGCTCGTCGATCGTGGGGCTGCCCGCCCCCGCCAGGACGTTGATCGGACAGCCGAGGCGGCGGACGATCTCGCCGATGACGGCGCGGTCGGCCAGGCCCGGGACGAACACGCAATCGGCGCCCGCCTCGCGATACGCCTCGCCGCGGCGGATCGTCTCGGCGAACATCTGGTCCGGCGTCCCGATCCCCCGGAGATACGCGTCCGTCCGCGCGTTGAGCACGAGGGCGACGCCGAAGCGGTCTCCGGCCTCCCGCACCGCGCGGATCTTCGCGACCTGGAGCGGCAGGGCGACGAGCGGGTCGCCGGGCCCGCCGACGTGATCCTCGAGATTGAGCCCCACGGCGCCGGCCTGCAGGGCGCCATGCACCGCGGCCTCGATCTGCCGGGGCGAATCTCCATAGCCCGCCTCGAGGTCGGCGGTGACCGGGACCGAGACCGAGGCGCAGATGCGCGCGACCGCCTCGAGCATGAGGCCCGGCGCGATCCTCTGGCCGTCGGGATGGCCGCAGGCGAACGCGATCCCGGCGCTCGTCGTCGCGATGGCGGCCGAGCCCGCCTTCTCGAAGATCCGCGCCGTGGCGCAGTCCCAGGCGTTGACGAGGACGAGAGGCCGCGTCCCGTGGTGCAGGGCGCGCAGCCGCTCGGCCTTCTGTGTCGCGTCGTTATCGGTCGTCATGGTCCCTCCCCGGCGGATGTTTTCCCGAGAGCCCCGACCCGCGCCGCCAAACGCGCATCGCCAATCCTCTCCGCCCATGAGGCGAAGGCCGCCGTCGGCCCCCGCCAGCGCAGGGCGTCCACGTCGTCGAAGAGGGGCGCGTCGGACCGCAGTGTCGCGAGCGTCTTGAAGAGGAGCGCCCGCTCGCGCTCGGCCCCGAGGACCTCGGGCGGGAAATCCTCGAGGGCGCCGTGGCGCGCAATCAGCCGGGCGGCCGTCTTCGGCCCGTAACCCGCAAGCCCCGGGTAGCCGTCGGCCGCGTCGCCCACCAGGGCGAGGTAGTCCGGGATGCGCTCTGGAGCGACGCCGAATTTTTCGCGCACGCCGTCGGCGTCGCGGATCTTGCCGCTCTTGCGGTCGACCTGGACCACCCGATCGGCGACGACGCACTGCGACAGGTCCTTGTCCGGCGTCCAGATGCAAACCTTCTCGACGCGCGGATTGCGCGCCGCGATCGCGGCGGCGGAAGCGAGCGCGTCGTCGGCCTCGAGCTCCACCATCGGCCAGACGGCGACGCCCATCGCCGCGAGCGCTTCCTCGAGAGGGTGGAACTGGGCCCACAGGGCCGGCTCCATGCCCTCGCCGGTCTTGTAGCCCGGCCACAGATCATTGCGGAAGGACTCGATCACGTGATCGGTGGCGACGCCGACGTACGCGCCGCCGCCCTCCACCATCTGGGCCACCGTGTTCAGGACGCCGGCGACGGCGCCGAGCGGCGGGTCGGACCCGCGGCCCCGCCGGATCCCGTAGAACTGGCGGAAGAGCTCGTACGTGCCGTCGACGAGGTGAACGATCATGTGCCCGGACGAGAGTCTCTATCCCGCGGGGGTCCGGCGCCAAGGCCCTCTCGCGCTCCCCCGGCGCTTTTCCGGCGCCGACCCCTCGCACGGCGGCCCGGTCCGTCATAACCTTCTCCTTGTGAAACGCCTCGTCGACCTCACCAACGACGATCTTTCGGCCAGCCCCGTGTGGCGCTACGAGGGCGGGGGCGGCGAAGGAGCCGTCGTGGCGGCGGTCGAGCGCGATTCGCTCTCGCAGTCGGACGACGAGATCTTTCTCGCCGCCACCGAGTTCGAGCTCTTCGACGCCAGCCGGCACGCCGGCTACTGCTTCCCGGCCGACGGCACGGCCATGGACTACGTCCAGCCGGTGATCGTCACGCCCTCGCGCCACGTCGTCTTCTGGTTCGAGCAGCCGCCCACGGCCGAGTCGCTCGCTTCCCAGTGGGCCGCCCTCGGCAGGGGGCCGAAGCAGATCTTCCCGGCCACCTTCCGCTGTCTCGTCCCGGTCGATGGCCAGACGGTGCGCGGCCGGATCGCCGGCGTCGCCTTCCCCGAGGAGCCGCGGGCGGCGGCGAAGAAGAGCGCCGATCCGATGCGCCGGCCCGGGATCGGTGCAGCCGAGACGCGCACCGCGCGCCGACGGCCGGCCGAGATGACGGTCGAGTTCAAGCAGGGAGCCCTCTACGGAAGCGGCGTCACCGGCGACGTCTCGCGGCGCGGCATGTTCGTCCGCTCGACCTGGATCCCCGGCGCGGGTCCGGTCGTCCGGCTGACCGTCAACCTTCCCGGCGGCCGGAAGCTCGGGCTGACCGGGCGCGTCGTCCGCAGCGTCGACGCGGAGCCGCACGCCCCGGTGACGCCCGGCTTCGGGTTGCGCCTCACCGCCGACTGGCCCGACTGGGACGAGCTCTTCGGCAAGCGCGGCTCGAAGAAGTGAAGGTCGGCGCATCCGCGCGCCCGCCTCAGGACTGACGCGGCGTTTCGATCGGGGTCACCCGCCCGGGCTCCGGGGCGCGGCGGGAGTCGCATCGAACGACGACGGCGTTCGTGTCGTCGTCGGCGTCCGCGTCGGCTGCGGCGCCGCGCCCGGCGTGGTCGTCACACCCCCGCTGCCCGGCGGCACGATGTGAACCCCCACCGCGGGATACGGACTCCCCGGCGGAGGGACCCCGAGGTAAGGACGGCAGCTTTCCAGCACCACGACGCCGGCCGCCGCTCCCGCCAGCAGCCACCCTGCCGCTTTCATCCGCGGTGATCGTGGCTCCTTCGTTCGATCCGCGCCAGATGCAGCCGGATCAGCGAGCCCGGCTCAGTCGCCCGTCTCAGGAGTGCCGCAGCGCTTCGATCGGGGTCACCCTCGCCGCCCGGCGCGCGGGCAGATAGCTGGCGAGGAGAGCCGCGGCGGCGAGCACGCCGACGACGGCGGCGAACGTGGCCGGGTCGGCCCCCCGGGTCCGATACAGAAGGCTCGTGAGCGCGCGGCTCAGGGCGAGCGCGAGCGGCACGCCGATCGCGAGCCCCGCCACGACGAGCCGCGCCCCGTCGCGCAGGATCAGGAGCCGGATGCTCCGCGCGTCGGCCCCGAGGGCGGCGCGCACGCCGATCTCGGTCGTGCGCTGGCCGACCACGTGGGACATGACGCCGTAGATGCCGATCGCGGCGAGAAGGAGGGCGAGCGCGGCGAAAAGGAGGAGCAGCGCCGCGCCGAACCGCTGCCGTGCGAGGGAGGCCGCGACCCACTGCTCCATCGTCCGGACGTCCGACACGGGCTGGTCCTTGTCGATCGACTGGATGGCCCGCTCGACCATCGGCGCCAGCGTGAGCGGGTCGCCGTCCGTGCGGATCGTCAGGGTCATGGCGCTCATCACGAGCTGGGGATGGGGCCAGTACGCCATCGGCCGGGCCTCGGTAAGGAGATCGGCCTGCATCACGTCGCCCACGATCCCGATGATCTCGGTCGGAACGTTGACATCGGACATGTCGATCGTGATTCGCCGCCCGATCGGATCCGTTCCCGGGAAGTATTGCCGCGCCAGGGCCTCGCCGATGACGACGACGTCGGACTTCACGCGCATCTCCCGCTCCGTGAAGAGCCGTCCGCGCCGCAGCGGTACGCGCATCACGCGAAAGTAGCCGTCGTCGCACACCCGGACCTCCGTAACCGGGCCCGCGCCCGGGGCCGGCTCCGGCGCGCCCTCGATCCTGAAGCCCGTGGCGGCGCCGAGGCCGCTGAACGGCAGGTAGCTGATGGCTCCCGCCGCGCGGACGCCGGGCAGCGCGGCGGCGCGGTCGACCGCCCGCTCGAAGAACTGCATCACCGGCGCATCCTCCTTGTAGCGGGGCCCCGGCAGGCTAACCCGGGCGGTGAGCACTCCCGCCGCGTCGAAGCCCGGCCGGACGCGAGAGAGCGACTGCAGGCTCCGGAGCATCAGCCCGGCCCCCGCGAGGAGCACGACGGAGAAGGCGACCTGCGAGACGACGAAGGTCTTCCGGAGGCGCCCCGAGCGGACTCCCGCGCCCGCCGGACGCGCGCCCTCCTTGAGGGACTCCTGCACGTCGGCGCGGGAGGAGGCCAGCGCCGGCGCGAGGCCGCACAGCGCGGTCGTCAGGACCGAGACGACGAGGGTGAACGCGAGTACGGGAGCATTGAGCCGGACCGCGCCGAGCCCCGTCAGGTCGGCGGGGCTCAGGGCGAGGAGCAGGCGCACGCCGCCGCGGGCGACCAGCAGCGCCAGGACCCCGCCGGCGAGCGCGAGCAGGAGGTTCTCCGTCAGGAGCTGCGCGAGGATCCGGGACCGCGCGGCGCCGAGCGCCGTGCGAATCGCGATCTCCCGGACCCGGGACGTCCCGCGCGCCAGGAGCAGGCCGGCCACGTTCGCGCACGCGATCAGCAGCACGAAGGCCACGGCTCCGAAGAGGACGAGGAGCATCGGGCGCATCTCGCCCGAGATCTCATCGTGGACCGGGACGAGGCGCACCGTCCAGCCCGTATCGTGCTCCGGGAACTCGGCGGCAAGGCCCCGGGCGATGCCCGCCATCTGGGCCTTCGCCTGCTCCAGGCGCACGCCGGGCTTCAGGCGCGCGATCGCGCTCACGTACCGGCCCATGGGCTTGCGCTGCTCCTCCGTGAACGCGAAGGGCGTCCAGAGCTCGGCCGGCCTGCCGACGAGCGACCCGTTTTTGAGGAAGAGAGCGACCTTCGGCGGCATGACGCCGATCACCGTGAAGGGTCGGCCGTTGAGCGGGATCGTCCGGCCGACGATCCCGGGATCCCCGCCGAAGCGGCGCTGCCAGAGCGCGTGGCTCAGGACCGCCACGCGATTACGGCCCTCGGCCCCCTCATCGGGCGCGAACGCCCGGCCGAGCTGCGGCGCGACGCCCAGCGTCGTGAAGAAGTTCGGCGTCACGTCCTGCGCGACGAGCTCCTCCGGCTGCGCCTGGCCGGACAGGTTGGCGCGCCAGTCGTACAGCGCGGACATCGACGCGAAGACCGTCTGGCGTTCCTGCCACCGGATGAAGTTCGACGGCGACACGTGATTCGGGCGGCCGGGCCGGCGCGCGGTCTCCTCCCAGACGACGACGATCCGGTCGGGGTCGCCGAAAGGCAGCCGCTCGATCATGACCGCGTGGACGATCGTGAAGATGGCGGTGTTGGCTCCGATGCCGAGGGCGAGCGTCGCGATCGTGACGGCCGCGAAGCCCGGGCTCTTGCCCAGGCTCCGCGCGGCGAAGCGCAGGTCGCGGATCATCGTCTCGAACACGGGCACTCGCCGCCGGTCGCGCAGCTTCTCCTTCGTCGGCTCGACGCCGCCGAGCTTGCGAATCGCCTCGCGCCGCGCCGCCTCCGGCGTCAGGCCGGCCCGGAGCCCGTCGTCCACGTGCATCTGGAGGTGCGCCTCGAGCTCCTCGGCCAGGTCACGCTCCTGGCGGGCCCGCCCGAAGAGGCTCGCCACGCGGACGAAGAGGGCCCGCAGCCGTCTCACGAGCTCTCCTCCGCCGGCGCCAGGAAGCGCGCCAGGATTTCCGTGGTCCGCTCCCAGTCGCGCGCCTCCCGCTCCACCTGGCGTCGGCCGGCGCGCGTCAGGCGGTAGTACTTCGCGCGCCGGTTGTTGGCCGAGACGCCCCATTCCGAGTCGACGTAGCCTTCCTGCTCGAGCTTGAGGAGGGCCGGGTACAGCGTGCCATAGTTGACGGAAAGCCGGTCTCCGCTGGTCTGCTCGATCCGCCGGGCGATGCCGTACCCGTGGAGGGGCCCCATCGCCTCGAGGGTCTTCAGAACCATCAGCGCCAGGGTTCCCTGCCAGACGTCCTGTTTTCCGCCCATGACCGCTCCTATGGGTTGACCATAGCGCAGGCCATATTGGAAGGCAATAGGGGACGCGGCGGAGATCGCCGACTGGCACCACTCTTGCTCTTTTCTTCACTGAAGGAGGTGCACATGCGAGTGCACAGGATGTTTCTCTTCGCGCTGCTCGTCGCGGGCGCTTCGCTCGCCGGTCTCGCGTCCGGCGCCGACGCCTCCCCCGTGAGCGTCTCGTTCTTCCACGAGCGGCTCGCGCCGCACGGCCGCTGGATCGTCGCGGCGTCCCTCGGCGACGTCTGGGTTCCCTCCGGCATCGCCGCGGGTTGGGCCCCGTACACCGACGGCGAGTGGACGTTGACCGACTACGGATGGACCTGGGTCTCCTACGACCCGTGGGGCGACGTCCCGTGCCACTACGGGGCCTGGACGTGGGTCGACCCCTACGGCTGGGTCTGGGCGCCCGGGACCGTGTGGGCCCCGGCATGGGTGACGTGGGCGTATACCGACGACTTCGTCGGCTGGGCGCCCCTGCCCGCCGTCCTTCGCGTTCTCGGTGACCGGCTACGCGGGCGCCCCGGTCGTGATCGAGCGCTCGCGCTACGTCTTCGTTCCCACGCGGCAGTTCGTGGGTGTGAACGTCTCCCGCGTGCGCGTCCCGGCCGCGCAGGCGACGGCGATCTTCGCGCGCACCGAAAAGGTCACCCGCTTCCCGGTGTCGGGAGGAGTGGTCCGGACGGCCGGACCTTCGCCGGCGCGGATCGAGAAGGCGGCCGGTCGGCGCATCGCGCCCGTTCAGGCCGTGGCGATCAAGACGAAGCCCACGACGCTCGCCGAGGCCGGATTCACGAAGGCCTCCCGAGTTTCGGTCGTCGTCCCGGAAGCCGAACGCAGCCGCGCCGCCGGCAAGAGCGCTCGGTCGGAGAGCGCGCCGCACGAGGCCGCCTCCCGGTCCACCTCGAAAGCCACGTCATCGAAGCCCGCCGAGAGCCACTCCGCGGCGAAGCCGGACGACAAGGCGGCCGGCCGCCACACCGAGGAGGCGGTGGCGCGACCTCACGAATCGACAGCGACCTCCCGACCCGCGAAAGAAGCGAAGGACCCGCCGGCAAAGGAGCACAGCCAGAAGCCGCACGACGTGAAGCCCCAGGCCTCGAAGCCGCACTCGGCGGAAAGAGCCGCGCAGAGCCGCGCGTCGAGCATCCTCAACCGCACGCTGCCGCTCCGGTCCACGAGGCCCCCAAGGCGCCGCCGAAGAAACCGAAGCCGCCGCAGAGCGAGCCGAAGCCGCCGCCGATGCCGGACTAGACGAGAACGGGCCGGGCGGACTTGGACTTCCGTGGAGTCTTCGTCGGAGCGGGCGTAGCCGCCCGATGGCGCGGCGCGCGGTTCGTCGGAGGCGAGTAATTCGGCGGCGCGGGCGACAGTAACGGAAGCAGCGGAAGCAGCGGAAGCAGCGGCGTGAGCACGTGCTCCGCCGCGTCCGGACCGGCGAGGCTGTGATGGTAGGCGTAAGCGACGGCGGCGAGCTTGGTGTGGACGTCGAGCTTCAGAAGAATCCGGGCGATGTGATTTCGCACCGTCACGGGAGAGATCACGAATTCGGCGGCGATGGCGACAGTGGCCTCGCCCCGGGCCATTCGCCCCAGAATCTGCCGCTCTCGAGCGGTCAGCAAGGCTTCCGGATCGTCGGACGCCGGTCCCGGCCGGCGCGTCGAAGGCGGCGCTACTCCGGCGGCCACCCCGAGCTCCCGCTCCAGCGAGGAGGTTTCGGCGGCGGGGTCCCGGAGAACGTGCACGATGGTGGAGAGCGACGGTTCACCCGTCCGAATCGTGAAGGTCGTCACCGCAAGCCGCTTGAACTCGTGGTCGCCGACGGGGATGTCCATGAGAAATTCCTGCAGCGCCTCGTCGCGGTATTGTCGCGCCTGGTCGCTGATCGGGCAGGATCGGCAGCAATACCGGTTTCCGTAAACGTCTCGGCCGCGAAACACGTCGAAGCAGCGGCGCCCGAGGACCTGATAAGCGGGCCGACCCAGCAGCCTCTCGCAGGCCTTGTTCCAGAGGATGATCAGATCGTTACTGTCGAACGCGAATACCGCGTCCTCGCTTCTCGCAATCCGATCCAAAACCTCCACCGGCCGCGGCGCCTGAGTACCCAGAACGCCTGAGCATATCCCCACTTGCCCGGAGGGATGCGGGACGGGCCATGTTCCTGCCCGACCGGCCGCCGCTACCAGACGCGAACGCGAGCGTCGGGACCCAGGTACAGCGACTGCCCCGGCTTCACGTCGAAGGCGGGGTACCACGCGTCCAGGTTGCGCACCGTGTCGGCGCGATATGGACCCGGGGCGTGGCCGTCGGTCATGAGCAGGACCCGCTGGGCTTCGGGCCGCTGCTTGCGGCGCCACGCCTGCCCGAAGCCGATGAAGAATCGCTGGTCGGCGGTGAAACCGTCGATGGCGCCGGCCTGGGGGAAGGCGCTCCGGTACCCGTCATAGGCGGCGGACACTCCGGCGACGTCGGCAATGTTCTCCGATAGGGTCAGCTTCCCGTTCACGTGGAGACCCGGCAGCGGCTCGTAGGCGTCGTATTGCGCCACCAGCCTTTCGGCCGCGGCCTTGAAATGGGCGAGGTCCTCCGGGGTCCACCAGTTCACGAGCCGGCCCGACGCGTCGAATTGGCTGCCCTGGTCGTCGAAACTGTGGCTGACCTCGTGCCCGATGACCGAGCCGATCGCCCCGTAGTTCTGCACGGGGTCGCCGGCGGCGTCATAGAAGGGCGGATTGAGTATCGCCGCCGGAAAGTTCAGCGCGTTCTGCAGCGGCAGGTTCACGGCGTTGACGGTCTGGGGCGTCAATGCCCACTCGGTCTTGTCCACGGGCTTGCCGAGCTTGGCGAGCGCGCCGCGGTAGTCGAAGAGCCCGGAGCGCTCGGCGTTGCCGAGAGGGTCGCCTCTCTCGATCGTCAGGCCGGTGTAGTCCCGCCAGTGCTCCGGGTAGCCGATGCCGACGTACAGCGTCTCGAGCTTGGCGGTGGCCATCGCGCGCGTCGCGGGAGCCATCCAGTCGAGCGCGGCGATGCGGCGGCGGAACGCGGCGACGATGTTCTTGACCATGGCGTCGGCCTGCGCCTTGGCCTCGGGCGGAAAATAGCGTTCGACGTAGAGCTTCCCGACGGCGTCGCCGAGCGCCCCGCTCGTGGCGGTCACGGCGCGCTTCCACCGGTCGCGCGGCTTCGGGGCGCCCGTCAGCGCGGTACCGTAGAAGCGGAAGTGCTCCTCGGCAAAGGCCTGTGGCAGAAGCGGCGAAGCGCGGTCGATCGCGCGAAACGTCAGGTAGTCCTTCCAGGATTCGAGCGGCTCGCTCCCGGCCAGCTTCGCGAGCGCGGAAGCCGCCGTCGGGTGCCACACCATGATCATCGGCTGGGAAGAGAGGCCCGCGGCCGCGAAGTACGCCGCCCAGTCGAGGCCCGGCGCCCGCGACGGAAACTCCGAGAGAGCCCAGGGGTTGTTGGCCTTGAGCACGTCCACCGAGTCGGTCCGGCTGACGTGGGCGTCGGCGATCTTGCGCTCGAGCTCGTACACCCGGGCGCTGCGCGCCGCGGGGTCGCCGATCTTCGCGAGCCCGAGGACGGCCTGGATGTGCGCCCGGTACTTCCCCTGGAGCTCGACGGCCCGCGCGTCGCTGTTCCGGTAGTTGTCCCGGTCGGGCATGCCGAGCCCGCCCTGCAGCAGGTAGGCCACGTTGCGATCCGGGTTGGCGAAGTCGGGGGCGGCCCAGAGGCCGAACAGGCGGTCGGTGTGAAAGTTCGCCCGGTTGAGCGCGTCCACGTCGGCGCGCAGGCCCGCGCCGAGGACGCGGGCGAGCGACCCGCGGTCGTGAATCGCGGCGATCGCGTCGAGCTCGGCCTTCAGGGGCTCGAGACCGCGCTTTTCGATCGCGGCCTCGTTCATGTAGGCGTCGTAATACGTGCCGACGAGCGCCGCCGGAGAGCCCGCGGGCGCCTTCACCTGGCCCGCTTCCTGGATCAGGTCCTTCGTCCTCTTGCTGACCTCCTCGTCGATGACCGAGAAGGCGCCCCAGGCCGATCGGTCCGCGGGGATTTCCGTGACCTTCATCCAGCCGCCGTTGGCGTACCCGTAGAAGTCGTCGCCAGCCGGGATGCTCGGATCCATCCCGGCGACGTCCACGCGGTAGGGCTTCGCCGCCGGTTCCCCGGCCGTCGAGAGGTTCGCGGCGCCGGTCATCAGGAGCAGCAGGAGCAGGCCGGGTTTCGTCGGATTGCGCAAGAGTCCCTCCCCCTATCAATCATCCGCGCGCGAGCCTATACCGCCCGCACCCGCCAGGGCACCGTGCCGGGCACCCATTCCTCACAGGCTAATACGGGTCAAGTTGTCCCGGCTCACCCGCGTCCGGGGGTCGCCGTCGGAGAAGCGCTCGCGGGCGGATTCAGCGGAAACGGCGTCCTCGCGAACTGGACGCCCTCGAACGAGAAACGCACCGTCGCGAACGTCCTCACCGGGCGGCCGTACTTGCGCGCGGGCTCGAATCGCCACTGCATCGCCGCCGACACGGCGGCGGCATCGACGTCCGCGCGCACTCCCTTATCGACGTCCGCCCTCATCGGCGCTCCCGTTTCGGACACCAGGACCTTGAGGGTCACGACGCCGCGCACGCGCTCCTTGAGCGCTCGCTCCGGATAGATCGGCATGATCTCCTCGATCGGGCGGGGCGCGGCGTCCACGGAACTGGGAGCGACGAACACGGGCGCCGGGGTCGGGGACGGCCGGGGCGTCCGCGTCTCCGTCGGCGAGGCCGTCGCCGTGCGGGTCAGAGTCGCCGTCGGCGGCTTCGGCGTGGCGGTGCTCGACGGTGTGGCGGTTGCCGTGGAACGTGGAGGTCGCCGTCGCGGTCGGAGTGGCCGTCGCCGTGGCGGTCGCCGTGGCCGTCGCCGAAGGACGGGGGGTCCAGGTCTCCGTCGGCGACGCCGTGACGGTCGGCGAGGCCGTCGCCGTGGGCGTGAGGGTCGCCGTCGGCGCGGGACGCGTCGGCGTGAACGTCCGGGTGCTGGTCGGCGTCGCCGAGCGGGTGGCCGAGGGACGCGCGGTGGCCGTGGCTGTGGCCGTTGCGGTCGCCGTAGCCGTCGACGTCGGCGTTGCGGTCGGAGTCGGAGTCGCCGTCCGGGTCGGGCTCGCCGTCGGTATCGCCGTGGGCCGGCTCGTCGCCGTCGGCGTCTGCGTGGCCGTCGCCGTTGCGGTTGCGGTTGCGGTTGCGGTTGCGGTCATCGTCGTGGTCGGGGGCACGGTCACCGTCCGGGTCGGTGATGGCACCGGCGTTTCGGTCGCGCTGGGAGATGCCGTCGCCGCGCGGGTCGGACTGGGCGTTGGCAGCCCGGGCGTGGACGAGCTCGTCGGAGTCGGCGTCCGGATCGCGCTCGGCGACGCCGCGGCCGCCGCGGTCGGGCTCGACGCCGTGGCCTCGCCGCCGCCGCAGCCTCGGCCGCCGGCGGGGCCGGTCTCGTCTCGGTTGGCGCGGGAGGAACCGGCGTCGCGGTCGCGCGGGGCGACGGGCGCCGGCTCGAGGTGGTCATGGGAATCAGACCGAGTTCTTCCGCGAGCGCCGGGATCGCCAGAATCCGTTCCCGGGGAAAGCGCTTCAGGACGAGAGCCTGGAAGCGCTGGCGCACGTCCGGCTCGAGCGAGGCCGCCTCGTACTCCGGAAACCGCGCCTCCACCGCGAGGAAGCGATCGAGCGAGGCGTCGCGGGCGGACGGCGTGGCCGACGCATCCTCGGCTACGGCCAGCCGCGCGATTATCTCGAGGTGACGGCCCGGCGTCTCGAGCGACAGGAAGCGCGCGATGCGCAGGTCTCGCGCCGCCAGCGAGTATTTACCGGCCCGATAGCTGGTCATGCCGGTTTGGAGATAGCGCAGCGCCAGGTCATCCTGCCCGCGCGCAGCCTCGGCAGAGAGCAATAGGGCCAGCACGGCGGCCCAGCGCCCGACTCCGCGCACGGATCTCCCTGCCCAACGCTGTTTCGGCATTGCGGTCGGTCACCGTACCTCATGAGCAATTTGCGGACCAAGGGATTCCCGCCCGTCGAGAATTTCGGGAGAAACCTTCCCGGCAGCCCACCGTACCTGTAGACACTCGACAGGAGTACGTGATGCGGCGAAGAGATTTCCTGGTGGGTTCGGCGACGGCGGGCATCCTCGCCGCCTTGCCGCGGCCCGTCTCCGGTACGGTCCCCGGCGGTCCCGGCGAGCCGCCGGTGGATTCGATTCCTCTGAAACCCCCGGCCCACGGGTCCATCCCCGTCGCGTTCCTGCTCACGGAAGGGGCGGTCATGATCGACTTCGCCGGCCCCTGGGAGGTCTTCCAGGACGTCTACCTCCCGTCCCGCAGCAAGAACATGGACGACCAGATGCCCTTCCGGCTCTACACGGTCTCCGAATCGACGAAGCCCGTCCGCATCTCCGGGGGCCTGCAGGTCGTGCCGGACTACGGATTCGCCGACGCGCCGGCGCCGAAGGTCATCGTCATCCCGGCCCAGAAAGGCGGCCCCGGGGCGACGGACTGGGTTCGCCGTTCGGCGGCGGGCGCCGACATCACGATGTCCGTGTGCACGGGCGCCTTCCTCCTCGCCGGCACGGGCCTGCTGTCCGGAAAATCCGCCACGACCCACCACTCTTCCTACCGGACGTTTGCCATGAAGTACCCGGACATCAAGGTCCAGCGGGGCGTCCGGTTCGTGGACGAGGGCAACCTCGCGAGCGCGGGCGGGCTGACTTCCGGGATCGACCTCGCCCTGCACGTCGTCGAGCGGTACTTTGGCCGCCAGGCCGCCACCGACACCGCCTACCAGATGGAATACCAGGGCCAGGGATGGCTGAAGCGGGACTCCAACGCGGTGTACGCCGCGCGCGCCGTCTCGACGGACGCCCATCCCCTCTGCCCCGTCTGCGAGATGGAGGTCGATCCGGCGACGGCGCCGAAGTCAGCATTCAAGGGCAAGACCTATTACTTCTGCTCCGCCGGCCACAAGAGCACCTTCGACGCCGCTCCCGACAAGTGGCTCCAGCCGATGGATTGAGCGGGCGCCGCTGAAGCCGCGGGAGCGGGGGGGCGAGCCTTCACTTCCCCGGGGGCGCCGGCGCGGCCGACATCTGCTGCATGGGGCGACTGGCCGGCGGCACGACCCCCGACATCCGCAGGTACTCCACCATCTGCCCGTAGTGGTCGCTCATGTGGGTCATCGCCAGGACGACGAGCGAGATCCGCGTAACCCTGCGCCCCCGGAACTCCACGAGCCCCAGCGCGTTTTCGGCCGTCAGGCCGCGGATGGCTCCGTGGGCGTAAACGAACGAGTCCTGGAGGAACTTGAAAATCTCGGCGCGCGATTTCATCTCGGCGGGTCCGTTCGGGGCATGGATCCCGGCCGGCTCGCCCTTGCCCGTCAGCGGAGCCCAGATGGCAAAGTTGTCGGCCGCGACGTGCCGGACCTGCAGAGCGAAGGTGCGCACCTTTCCAAATTCGGCGCCCGGAACGTTCAGGCTCTCCGGGCTGAAGTCGAACTGGCCTTCGGGCATCGCTTGCGCGGCGTCCAGGAACTGCTTCTCCTGGCTGGTCACTTCGTCGTCGATCGCGCTGGCGAATGGCGACAAAAGCGACGCCGGCTCGGCGTGCGCCCGGACGGCCAGAATCGAACCCACAATTGCTCCAATCCAGAATCTCCAAATGGTCGTCATCGCCTTCCTCCGTCCCTGTGTACGAGTAGAGCGCACGGGCGAAGAGCGTCACGCTTTCCAGTACGGACTCTCGGCGGAGAAGTTCGTCTCTTCCGCCGCTGCGACGTATGGATACACTTCTGCCGGACGCCACGCGTGAGCCCTCTCAAAGCCCCCAGTCTCCGGCAGCTTCGCCGCTACGCGATCGCGCGCAGCCTTTTCAAGGCCACCAGCCTGCCGCGGGCCATTGCGCGCCTGGGCTTTGTCCAGGCCGACCCGATGCGGGCGCCCGCTCGCGCCCAGGATCTGATCCTCGCGCAGCGCGTCAAGGACTATCGCGCCGGCGAGCTGGAGCGCCGCTACCCGCGCCTGGCGATCGAAGAGGCCTTCTTCGTCAACTACGGTTTCCTGCCTCGCGAGACCCTGGCCCTGCTGCATCCGCGCGGGGCGCCGCGCGCCTGGGACGCCAGGATGCAGGCGCGCGCCCAGGAGGTGCTGGCCTTTGTGCGCGAGCATGGTCGCACCCACCCCAGGGACGTGCAGGCGCATTTCGACCATGGCCGCATCAAGCGCTGGGGCGGCGACCTGAATGTCAGCGCGCATCTGCTGGAGGGCCTGCACTATCGCGGGCTGCTGCGCGTGGCGCGGCGCGAGGCCGGCACCCGGGTCTACCAGGCGATCGAGCACCCGCCGCAGGACGACAGCCCCGAGGCCCGGCTCGCGCGCGCCGGCCGGTTGCTGGACATGGTGGTGCAGCTCTACGCGCCGCTGCCTGCGGCCAGCCTGGGCTATCTGTGCGGACTGCTGCGCCATGGAGTGCCGCACCTGGCCGCCGAGGTGCGGCAGATCCAGGAGCACGCCAAGTCCCGCTATGCCCATGCCCGAGGTCGACGGCCTGCTGTGGTTCTGGCCGCAGGGCGAGAAGCCCGTGGCCGCCCGGCACCCGGTCGACGACAGGCTGCGCTTCCTCGCGCCCTTCGACCCCGTGGTCTGGGACCGACGGCGCTTCCAGTTGTTCTGGGGCTGGGAATACAAGCTGGAGGCCTACGTGCCGGCCCACAAGCGCCGCATGGGCCACTACGCGATGCCCATGCTATGGGGCGAGCAAATGCTGGGCTGGGCCAATCTGAAGGTGGTCGATGGCCGGCTGCAGCACGAGCTGGGCTTCGCCGGCCCGCGGCCACGCGGCAGCGCCTTTCGGCTGGCGCTGGACGAGGCGTTGCAGCAGATGCAGGAGTTTCTGGAACTCTGACCGCGAGCAAATACGCCGTGAGTACGCAGATGCCAGGGAGCTGAAAACATTGGAGCGGGCAACCGGGATCGAACCGGCGACATCCAGCTTGGGAAGATCGAAATCGGAACCGGCGGTGGCTGGGGATCTTTTGGGGACGGGGTCCAGAATTGATGTCCCCAGCCGTACCCAGTCATCCCAAAGCGACCCCAGGCCCCGGCGCGAACAGTCTTCGAACAGTAAGGCGAGCGGCCTTGGGCAAGACGTTGATTGACTCGCGCGGGAAGTTGCAGTCCAGCGCCTTGTGGACCTCCCCCATTCCGCCAGCACCGAGCGGCGCGAGGATTTCGTAAGGGCCGAGGCGGGTACCGGCTGTCAGCGTCATCGGGCGCCGGCAGACTACAGCGTGACGGGCCGCCGGTCGCACCGCATTGAACCGGCTTTCAGGATGGGCGTGCCCCTGCGCGGGTAGTCCCGCAATTCGCCGACTCGCGCCGTCCTCAACTCCCGGACGCCCCAGCGTCCCGGGCCCTACGAAGACAGTCTGCAAGCTTTTCGCCGACCGCCCGGATGTTCTCTTCGCCTTCCAGAAGCGAGCTATGGCCACCCGGAACCTCGTGGACTTCCACGCCTTCCCCACAGAGGTCGTCCCACCCCAGGGCCGGCGCCAGCCACCGTTCCTGGGGACGCTCCTCCAAACGGTGCCTGGCCCGGAAGAGCGTGACTCGACCGCCATAGAAGGACGGAACATAGATGCGGGCAGCCCGTTGGTTCGCGTCGCGCACCCTTCGGTGCGCCCTGAGCTCAGGGTGAAAGAGAGCTTCGTATCCGAGCGCCAGGCCACGCGCAAGGGGACGAACCGCCAGCAGAAGAAGGGTTCGAGCTCGAGACAGCAGATACGAGAGCTTCTCTCTTGCCCCGATCTCTCTCAAGACCTCGAGGTGGATTCGCGCCCGGCGACGCACAAAGTCGGGGCTCGCCGTTCGGGGAGGAAGAGGCAAGCGAAAATTCGGCGTGTCGAAGAGAGCCAGAAGGGCTGTTTCTTGACCCCGGGAACGCAATTGCTGGGCCATCTCGAAGGCAATCGTTCCCCCCAGGGAGTGGCCCCCGAGATGGTACGGCCCCTCGGGCTGAAGTTCGAGGATTTCCCGAACGTAGTGCGCCGCCATCTCTTCGACGGTGTCGTAGGGGCGACGCCTTCGATCGAGGCCCTGAGACTGCAGACCGTAAAAGGGCTGATCCGGCCCAAGGACGCTGGCGAGCTCCTGATAGAAGGGGATTCCGCCGATGGCATGGACGCAGAAGAACGGAGGCCTCGTCCCCTTCGGCTGAATCGCGACGAGGGAGGGCAGCGGGCCCTTCGAGCGCCTCCTTTTCCCGAAGATGTCAGCCAGCTCCGCGACCCTGGGAGTTTGAAGGATCGACGCCACGGGTACGGGCGTACGGAGTTGCTTCTCCATTTCCAGCGCCAATTGGACGACGAGCAGCGAGTCTCCGCCGAGATCGAAGAAGTTGTCGTAGATCCCGACCTCTTCGAGGCCCAGGATCTCGCACCAGATCCGGGCGACTTTCGCCTCGACCGGATTCCGGGGCGCGACGAAGCGGCCTTCGAGTTCCGGTCGGGAACCGCCCGACTCGGGCAGCGCCTTGCGGTCGATCTTTCCGCTGGGGGTCCTCGGAAGCGCTTCCACGAAGAGGAACGAGGCGGGGACCATCCACTCCCCGAGCCGCTTCGAAATCGCCCGGCGCATTGCCCGCACGGTCGGCCGGAGACGAGTTGGCGCGACGACATAGGCGATCAACCGAGTTCCCGGGGGACCCTCGCGCGCCACGACCACAGCCTCGTGAATTCCCGCCAGGGAATTGAGCACCCCCTCGACCTCGGCCAGCTCGACCCAGTGTCCGCGAATCTTCATCCGAGAATCCCTGCGCCCCAGGTACAGGAGGCAGCCGTCGGGCAACAGGCGTCCCACATCGCCGGTCCGGAACATCCGTTGGCCCTTACGGCCCGGCACAGGGACAAACGCCTTCGCCGTCAGATCGGGCCTCTTCCAGTAGCCCGGGGGCAGCGTGCGCGACACGACCGCGATCTCCCCGGTGTCGGCGGTCGTCGGGCGGCCCGAGGCATCGAGCAACAGGACCTCGGTCCCGTCGACGGCGTACCCGAGGGGTGCGAAGGACGTCTTGCACTCCGAGTCGTGATCGGCGAACCATTGACGGATCACGTTGACTTCCGTCGAGCCGAGGCCGGCGTGAAAGAGGCAGTGCCTCGGAAGGCGGTTGCGATAGAGCTCGAAGTCGGAGGAAAGGACCGGCTCGCCGCCGAGCTTGATCAGCCGCAGGTGGGAAACGACCTCGCTGCCATCGAGCGCGTTGGCGAGTTGCCGGAACAGGCTCGGCACGCAGTGGAGGATCGTAATTCGCTCCTCCATGAGCAGGCGGCGAAGACCGGGGAGACCTCCTGCGGACATCGTGTACGGGCAAACGGCCGCACCGTTCAACAAGGCCCCGTAGATGTCCGACACGGAAGCGCCGAAGCTGCACGAGGAAAGCAACGTGAGACGGTCATCGGGCACGATGCCGAGGCCGTTGGACAGTTTGAGAATGTTGTGCAGAAGGTTGCGATGGCTCTGCATGACTCCCTTTGACCTGCCGGTCGACCCGGATGTGAACAAGACGTACGCCAGGTCATCGGGCGAGACGGCGACGCCGAGGTCATCCGCGGGGCCCTCGTTCGCGATCTCTTCGACTCGCACGACCCGAGTCCGGTCGCCGCTCAATGCGGTGGCTTCAGCGAGGCCGCCGCCGTCTGTCAGGATCTCGGCCGCGTCCGCCTCGGCAAGGATAGCTTGCAGCCGCCCGAGGCCGAGAGCGGGGTCCAGCGGAACGTAGAACCGCCCCGCCTTAAGCGTGGCGAGCATCGAGGCAAAGAGTGTCGGTCCAGCCGGAAGCCACAGAGCGACCGGGCGCGCGGGGTCCGGAAAGGCCTGCAGACCCCGGGCGATTCGATTGGCCGTGGCGTTGAGCTTCTGGTATGTCCATTGCTGGCCTGGCGCCCGCACGGCGACCCGATCCGGATGGGCGCGGACGACGCCCTCGAATCGACCGGCCACCGACTGTTCGATCTCGCTCACGGCGAAGGCCGTCGGGGGGCGGGGCGGCGAGACGAGCGGGGGGAGGGATGTTCCGCGAACACCCGCGTCCGCACCTGACATCACGTCGCTCCGTACACGGCCTGCGCGCGGGTGAAGAACTCTCGCGCCCCCGGCCCGTGCTCTGGAGGGCCGATGCCGGACGCTTTCCAGCCCCCGAACGGCGCGGAGGCATCGGCATCGGCAGTGGCCTCATCGAGCTTGAGGATGCCAGCGCGCGCCTGCTCGAGAAACGCACGACGCTGCTCGGACGATCCCCCGAAGAGAGCCGCCACGAGACCTTGCGGAACGCCGTTGCAGAGCGCGAGTGCATCGGGGAAGTCGGCCGCCCGCTGGACGACGAGGACTGGCCCGAACGTCTCTTCCGCGACGATCTCGCTGCCGGACGAGGCGCCAAGAACGAGCGTCGGAGAAAGGTAAGACCCGACCTCCCGCAGCGCGCCGAACACGGGAGTTGCGGCGTGCGGCGCGAGAAGAGTGGCGCCACTCGCTCGAGCTCGCTCGAGCGCCGCGGCAACACGCTGGCACGCCAGATCGGAGAGAAGTGGCCCGGCTTCGGTTCCCGGCTCCAGCGGATCGCCGCATCGGATCCGTTCTGTCGCGGCGACGAGCTCGCGGCAGAACTCGTCGCTCACGCGGCCGTCAACGACCGCGCGCCGGTTCGCCGTGCACCGCTGCCCGGCGAAGGAGAAGGCGCCCCGCGCAATGAGCGTGGCAGCCCGCCCGAGATCGGCACCCTGCCAGACGATCGCCGCGTTGTTTCCGCCGAGCTCTGCCTGCAGGGGGATGCGGCGGGTCGCGCAGATCTCCTGCGCGGCCCAGCCGGTCCGTGAAGATCCCGAGATCGAAACTCCGTCGACGCCGGGTGTGCGCATCAAGCCACCGGCCGTCGCGCGGTCGCCCGCGAGAAGGCCGATGACACCGCCCGGCACGTCGGCCTGCCGCATGAGCGCGAGCAGATGCAAAGCGATTCGCGTGGCCGCCGGCGCCGGCTTCCAGATGACGGCATTCGAGAAAGCAAGCGCCGGGGCGATCTTGCCGATCGGTATGGCGATCGGGTTGTTCCACGGAGTCACGACCGCGACGACGCCGAGCGAGCGGCGGCGCGCGAAAGAGTGCGGTCCGCAGCGCACGGGAGTCGTCTCTCCCAGAGCCGCGACGTTGCGCAGAAGGGCGGCCGCGCGAAGGACCTCGGCCCGGCCCAGCTCCAGCGGCTTGCCGACGTCCTCGGCCATCTCCCGCGCCAGGGGCTCCGCCTCCGACTCGAGCCTCTCGGCCAACCGCGTGAGACACGCCGTACGCGCGTCGAGCCCGGCGTCAGCCCAGCCTCGCAGGGCTTCGCGCGCGGTGCTCACGGCCTCGACGGCCTCTGCCTGGCCGGCGGCCGGGACGGTGAAGAGAAGGCGGTCGCGCCGGCGCGGCGCGTGGTGAACGATTTCGGGCCGTCCGCCGGGACGGAGACCTCGTCCCTCAATCACCGCGGCCGGCAGCCGCTCCCCCTGCACGGTCGCGGTGGGCCCCCCCGCGCCCTCGCACCGACGAAGAATCGCCTCGACAGGCGCAAAGCGCGCGGCGCGGCTCTGGAGGTATCGCTCGGTGACGGCGGCGTGGAGGGGGTCGTCGCTCCCGACAGCGTCCTCCGCGACCAGCACCTCGAGCCGGCGAGCGTAGGCGTCGAGGACCGTGGCGCGCACGCAACCGTGGAGATGCACGCCGGCCACGATGAGCGTGTCGGGCGCAACGGCGGAAAGGATCCGGTCGAGTTCGCCTGTTGAGAAGGCCGAAAAGTGGGTCTTGTGAACGATTCGTTCCGCCCTTCCAGGCTGCAGGGATACGGGCGGCTCATGCCCCTCCGTCCCCGCCACGCATTTCCATCGGTCGAGCGCCTTCCAGTGAGGCATCCGATCGTCGCGCGCCCGGTCGACGGTCGTCATCGCATGCACGACCGTCATGCCGAGGGCACGCGCACCGGAGAGGAGGCGCGTCGCCCTCTCGATGACGTCGCCGGCGGCCGGCTCGAGTCCCTGGCCGGCAAGGAAATCGTTCTGGAGGTCGACAAGAAGAAGAAGCGGCTTCATTTTTGCGAGGAGCGCGCGATCCGCTCGACGGCCGTGGCGATGCGGTTGCCCATCTCCCTGGTCCCCACGAGGGTGTTGCCTTCCTCCGCCATGTCGAACGTGCGAAGCCCGAGCCGAAGGACCTCTTGGACGCCCTGCTCGATCCATGAGGCTTCCTGCCAGAGCCCGAAGCTCTCGCGCAACATCATCGCCAGCGACTGGATCTGGCCGATCGGGTTGGCGCGGTCTTCACCGGCGATGTCGGTCGCCCCACCGTGATTGGTCTGGTAGACGGCGGCCCCGTTCGCCGAGAAATTGCCCGAGTAAGAAAGTCCGCGCGAGCCGAGGAGCACCGCCGCAACGTCTGCCAGAACGTCGCCGAAGAGATTGTCCGCGACGATGACGTCGAAAGTCGAGGGGTATTGGACCAACTGGTAGGCCACAAGATCGATGTTCACAAACGCAGCGCGCAATCCGGCGCGGGCGGCCACGTCTTCGGCCGTTTCGCGCCACAGGGCGGTCAATGCCGGCAGGCCACCGTCCTTGACGACGACGGTCAGCATTTTCTGCCTCAGCGTCGCGAGCGCCGCCCCGACCTCTACGATCCGCCGGACTTCGCGCTCGCTGTAACGAAAAGTGTGCTCACAGACGCGCCCCTCGTCCGCCCGCGCGCTCTCGCGGGCCTCGCCAAAGTAGATGCCGCCGGCGTTCTCGCGGACGACGAGGATATCCGTGCCGCGCGCGGCAGCGGTCTTCAGTCGGCCGGCACCGGCGAGGACTTCGGAGACAAACACCGGGCTGATTTTGCAGAAGAGATCGAAGCGCCGCCGCAGCTCGTAGACGAACCGCCCGCCGCCAGGACCCGCCAGAATCGCGCCGTTGTCGGCGAACACCGATTCGCAGAACTTTACGACGCCATCCGACAGCGGCCGGCCGGTCAGACGCTCGGCGTCCCGGCCGATCTCGCTGCCGACGCGAAGCTCGAAGCGCGCGCCGCTGGCCCGTTCGATCGCCGGCAGGAGACCGAGCGCCGCGCCGATGACCTCGGGGCCAATGCCCTCGCCGGGCAGGACGCCGATCGGACACACCTCGTCGTTCGCGCTCGCCTTGCGCCGTCGCTCAAAGATCGCGCCCGTCCAGCGGGCCGGTTCCCGAACTACGCCGCCGCTCGGCTCCACGACGTTCTCCTGTGAGTTACTTTAGTCTAACCTGTCCCATGGGACAGGGAGCGGGCGAAGTCCTCGCGGGCGTGAAGTCAACCCGGTCAGCCCGTGAACCTCTCTATCTAAGGAACTGGTGATCGCTGCCACGTTTCAGGCGCCTATTTCTCGTTCGCGGTGGCAGGTATGGAGCGGGCAACCGGGATCGAACCGGCGACATCCAGCTTGGGAAGCTGGCGTTCTACCGCTGAACTATGCCCGCATCGGAGCGGATCTTAGCGAACCCCGGGGCGGCGGACAACCAGGCTAGTGGCAGGCGGGCGCCGGGACGTCGGCCTTGCGGAGATCCTCGATCTCGAAAACGACGGTGTCCACGAGGGCCTCGGTGACCCGTCTCCCCTTCTCCTTCGTCGCGAGCGTCGCGTCGCCGAAGACGCCGGAGGGCGAGTAGGTCATGCCCTCTTCTTCGGATCGCGCGTCAGGCCGCCCTTCGCCGGGGTGGTAGTCCTTGACGGCCTTGCGTCATGTCGACGTCGCCCGGGCGCGATGTAGAGCATCATCGACGTCTCGATCTCGTCGGCGTGCGTGCCGCCCTCCTGCTTCGACGACCTCCTTCTCGACGGGCTCCATGACCTTCAGGAGGTCCGTGTAGCGCATGAGGATGCCGTCGGCGGCCAGGATCTCCACGGCCGGCGCGAGCGCGCGGACGGTCGAGACGCCCGTGTTCAGCACGTAGAAGCGGCGCGGCCCGAAGCGCGCAGATCCGCGGCAGATGTCGACGATCACGTCGCGCGCCGTCTCGAGGCGCAGACGTCGTCGCCCCCGGGTACTCGACGAACGCGGGATAGAAGCTGTAGTTGACGGTGGGCGCGATGACGACGGCCGCCCGCTCGCGGACGCGGCCCTTCAGGAACTCGGCGAGGATGAAGTCGTTCTTGAGCTTCAGGTGCGGCCCGTGCTCCTTCGACTCCGCGCCGAGCGGGATGACGACGACCGTGTCGGGGCCGAGGGCCTTCTCCGCCTCGACCCACGTCAGGTCCTCGAGCAGGATGCCCGGCGCCGCCTTCGGAGGTTCCGCCCCGCCGAGCGCGCCGAGAAGCAGCCAGAGCAGAAGCGGGCTCACGGCCTCTCCCCTTCCTGCCCCGCCGCCGCCCGCATCAGGCGCAGCCGGGCCGCGAGCTTCGGGACCTTGATCTTCGCAAAAAGCCGGCCGTTGACGAAGAGGACCGGGATCGAATCCGACCACCGGCGGGCGAGCTCGTCGTCGGAGTCGACGTCCACGACCTCCCACTCGTGCGGCTCTCCGGCGAGAAGGCGGTCCACCTCGGACTGCATCTCCGCGCACAGGTGGCAGCCCGGGCGTGACAGGAGCTTGAGCGCGATCACGGGTGGGCCAGGACCGGGTGCTCCGGATTGCGCGCCACCCGGTACACGTAGTCGAATCCGGAGTAGACCGTCACGCTCGCGACGGCGCCGAAGCCGACGAGCAGCACCTGCCGCGGCCACTCCCAGATGTTCGCGCAGAGCACGAAGAGCACGTTGACGATCTGCGTCACGGTCGTGACCTTGCCGGCCCAGGTCGGCGGAAAGCGCTTCTTGCCCGAGGTCAGGATGAGCAGCAGCCCGACGAGCAGCATCAGGAAGTCCCGGGACAGCACCATCACCGCCAGCCACACGGGCACCTTGACCACCGCCGGGTAGGACGGTATGGCGAGGAAGAGGTAGGAGGACATCAGAAGCAGCTTGTCCGCGATCGGGTCGAGGTAGGCCCCGAGCGCGGACGCCATGTCGAAGCGCCGGGCCAGGTACCCGTCCACCCCGTCCGAGAGTCCCGCCGCCACGAAGATGCCGAGGGCGATCTCGAAGCGTCCGCCGGCGATCGAGACGAGGAAGAACGGAAGCGCGGCCAGGCGGACGAGGGTGATGAAGTTGGGCAGCGTCCAGGGTCCCGTCAACGGCGTCTCCACTCGTTTTCGCGCGCGCCCGGCGGAACGGAGGCGGGCACGTAGACGGTGGAGCCCTGGATGCGGATGAGCTTGCGGTCCTCGAACTGCTTGAGCATGCGCGTCACGGTCTCCCGGGTCGCGCCGATCGAGTTGGCGATCTCCTGGTGGGTGGGCCGGTGGACGGCGAAGAACCCGTCGACCGCGACCTGGCCCGATTCGTCCGCGAGGCGGATCAGGTATCGCGCCAGCCTTCCGCCGACGTCCTGGAGCGCGAGCGATTCGATCACGTCGTCCGCGCGGCGGAGCCTCGCCGAGAGCGCCTGCAGGATCTTCCGCGTGAGCGCGAAGTCGCGCGACAGGAGCGCGAAGAAGTCGTCGCGGGAAAGCGTCATCAGCTCGCACTCGCTCAACGCGGTCACCGAGGCGCTTCGGCTCCCGCCCTCGAGCAGCGCCATCTCGCCGAAGAACTCGCCCGCCTGCAGGTGGGTCAGGACCACCTCGCGCCCGTCGGGAGAATCCACGAACACCTTGACCTCGCCGCTGACGATCACGAAGAAGACGTCCCCGGGTTCGGCCTCCCTCAGGATCGGCGCGCCCGCGGCGTATCGCCGCGACGAAGCCATGCGGCCCAGGTTCTGCAGCTGCGCGGGATCCAGGTCCGCGAAGAGCGCGACGCGGCGAAACACGGCTGAGTCGATCACGATTCGTTGCCCTCCCCCGCCGGCACCAGGGAACGCAGTCGGTCCAGGCCCCGCGTGAGCTCCGGTCCGCTCACCGAGGCGCCCCCCGATTCTGACAGCAGCCCGCACTTGGCCGCCAGTCGGATTGCGTCGGCGCCGCCGCGCCACGGGCCGGGCGACCCGCGCAGGCAGGCCGGACCGGCGCCGGCTCCCCGCAGGATGCCGGCCAGGCGCAGCAGCAGCTGCGCGGCGGCCGCACGCGTCAGCAGGGCGTCCGGGCGCGCCCGGTGGGTGTCGGGGTCCACGTCGAGCAGGCCGAGCGAAACCGCGCGCATCATCGGCCGGCTGTCGCGCCGCTCGAGAACGTCGGTCGCGACGACGCTGCCGGTCACGCGCGCCTCCCGCACCTCGGGAAACGTCCACCAGACGAGGGCCGCGGCCGCCGCGCGCGTGACCCGCCGCGCGCGCGCCGCCTGGCGTTCCGCGTCGGGCCAGTTCGCGATCCGGAAGGCCAGGCGCGCCTCGGCGGCCTCTTCGGCGAACCGCGGGTCCTCCGCCGCCAGCGCGTCGAAGACCGACACGGCCAGGCCGTCGTCGCCGACCTCGAGCGCCAGCCGGCCGATCTGCTCGCGCTGCCCCGCGTCGAGGCCGCCGAGTGCGAGGGCCTCCCGGCCGTACTGCAGGGCGCGCTCCTTCTCCCCGGCCGCGCACTCGACGTCCGCCGCCGCCGCCAGCACGGCCGCGCGGCGGGGGTTCCAGGCGATCGCCTGCCCGACCGCGGCGCGCGCGGCGGCCAGCCGCCCCGCGGCGGCGTCGCGGGAAGCGTCCGCGAGCAGGGCGTCCGTGGCGCCCGCAAGGAGCTTTTCCGCGCGGGCCGAGAGTCCCGGCCGATCGGGCGCCTCCCGGGCCGCGCGCGCATAGAGCCGGTACGCCGCGACGGGAGATCCCGCGCGGGCCTCGGCCTCGCCGCAGGCGACCACGAGGGGCAGGGTCGCCTCCGCCTGCGCCTCCACGCCGGCGCAGCGCGGGAGCGCCTGGTCCGAATGCCCGCGGGCGACGAGGACCTCGATCTGGCCGATCGCCGCGGCCCGGCCGGAGGATCCGGTCCCGGCCCTCGCGAACTCCCGTTCGGCCGCCGCGGCGTCGCCGGCCGCGAGCGCGCGCCAGCCGTCGTCCACGGCGGCGTCGAAAGGCCCGGCGATGCCTTCACGCGGGTCGAGGGGGAAATGGTCCCGGGGACCGGGGGGCGCCGTGCTCGCGCAGCGCCCCGCGGCGATCGCGGCAAGAAGAATCCAGCGCGCGGCGGGACCTGCTCCCGCCCGCCCCGTCATGCGCCTGCGGGCAGGCTCTCCGGCCGGATGGACGCGATGGCGTGCTTGTAGATCATCTCCTCGCGGCCGTCCACCTCGAGCACGAGGGCGAACTTGTCGAAGCGGCGCAGCCTCCCCATCCGCTCCTCGCCCGAGGTGAGCCGGACCGTGACCGGGACGTTGTCCTTGCGCAGGTTGTAGAAGAACGAATCCTGGACGTTGATCGGGGCCTTGTTCATCGCCTCTCCCTGTTCCTCGTCTCGCCCACGAGGGCGAGAATTGCATCGAGGGCCTCTTCCGGCTCGACCCGGCGCGCGTCCCGCTCGCGCGCGAACCAGGTTCGCTGGCGCTTGGCGAGCCCGCGCGTCGCCTTCACGATCTGTTCCTCCACCTCATGCCTCGAGATGCGCCCGAGCACCCACTCGGCCACCTCGCGATACCCGATCGCCTGGAAGGAATTCGATTCGACGCCGAGGCCGCGGTCGAGAAGACGGCGGACCTCTTCGTTCCACCCCGAGTCCAGCATGCCCCGGACCCGCTCGCGGATCCTAACATCAAGTGTCGCGCGGTCCGGCTCGAGGCCGACCCGGACGACCCGATACGACGACGCCCACGCGTCCTCGCCCGCCCGCCGCGCGGAGGCCGGCGCCCCCGTGACGAGGAGGATCTCCAGGGCGCGCAGGGTGTACTTGAGGTTGCCCGGGGGGATCCGGCCGGCGGCCGCCGGGTCGTTGACGGCGAGGAAGCGGTGCGCCGCTTCCGGACCGCGGCGCCGCGCCCACACAAAGAGCGCCTCGCGCAGCCGCTCGTCCCGCGACTCTCCGGGCGGCAGGCCCTCGAGCAGCGCCGAGAGGTAGAAACCGCTGCCGCCGCACACGATCGGCAGCGCTCCGCGCGCCGCGATCGCCTCGATCGCCGAGCGCGCCGCGGCCGCCCACCGTCCGGCCGAGAACGCCTCCTCCGGCTCCGCGACGTCGATCAGGTGGTAGGGCACCTCGGCTCGCTGCGCCGCGGTGGGCTTCGCCGTGCCGACGTCCAGGCCGCTGTAGACCGCGTAGGCGTCGGCCGAGACGATCTCGCCGCCGAGCCGGCGCGCCAGCGCGTGGGCGATCTCGGTCTTGCCCGAGCCCGTCGGGCCGAACAGGACGAGGAGGAGCGGAGGGGCCTGCGTCACGGCGCCTCCGCGCCCCGCCATGAAAGGCGCGTCGCCGTCGCGAGCAGATCCACGCGGGTGTCCGAGCGCGTGTCGGTGCGCAGCACCGGGATGCAGAATCGCGCGAGCGTTGCCAGCGTCTCGGGGCGGGGTGCCCGAACCGGTTGTTCCGCCCGCAGGAGAGCAGGGCCAGCCGCGGTCGCAACGCCGCCGTGAAGGCCGGCGACGTCGCGCTGCGGCTGCCGTGATGGCCGACCTTGAGAACGTCCACCGGCGACAGCGCGCCGGCCGCGACGAGATCGCCTTCCGACGGCGCGCCGGCGTCGCCCGTCAGAAGGGCGCTGCGCCCGTCCCGCTCGAAGAGGGCGACGACCGACTGGTTGTTCACCGAATCCGTCTTGCGCACGCGCCCGCCGGCCGCGAGCACCGTGATCCGCGCCCGCTCGACCTCCCGCAGGTCCCCGGCGGTCAGCACCCGGGCGGGGACGCCCCGCGACCGCGCCGCCGCGTCGAGGCGGGCGAAGATGCCTCCCTCGTCCTCTCCGGAGGAGCGCCACAGCTCCTCGACGGGCAGCTCGTCCAGCACCGCGAACAACCCCATGGCGTGATCCGGATGCGGATGCGTCACGAGAACCGCGTCGAGCCGGGTCACGCCCCGGTCCAGCAGCTTCGGCACGACGCGCGTGCGTCCGAAATCGGTCGCCATCGAGTCGAACGGACCTCCTCCATCCACCAGGATCGCCCGGCGGTTCCAGCGCAGGAGTATCGCGTCTCCCTGCCCCACGTCGAGCGCCTCGATCGAGAAGCCCCGGGCGGGACCGCCGGGTCCCGGCCGGATCGCGAGGACGACGAACACGGCCGCGGCCGAGAGCCCGGCGGCCCGGCGCCACCGCGTCGGCCCGAGGCCGGCCGCGATCAGGAGCGCCCCGACCGTGCAGACCGCCCCGAGAGGAGGAGTCGGCCGCAGGAAGGCGACGCCCGCCGCCCGCTCGGCCAGGCTCTCGAGCGAGCGGCTGCCCAGCCCGAAGAGACCCGCCAGCCACGCGGCCGGCAGACCGAGGGCATACAGGAGAAGGAGCGCGCCGCCCCCGCCGATCAGGGCGCCCGAGAGCGGAATGGACAGCGGCGCCGTGATCCATGCCCCGGCCGCCACGACGTTGAAGCGCCAGAAGAGAACGGGGGCCGTGGCGCACTCGGCGGCGAGGGCGACGGCGAATCCCGAAAACAGCCAGTCGGGCCGCGGCGGCAGCCTCGCCCGGATCGGCCTCGAGAAGAGGGCGATCCCGCAGACGGCCGCGAACGTCAGGACCGTGCCGACCGAGAAGACCTGCGCGGGTGCCGCGAGAAAGAGGGCGAGCGCCGAGAGACCGATGGCCTGGGCGCTCGTGATCGGCCGCTCGACGAGCCGCGTCAGGAGAAAGATCGCGACGACGAGCCCGGCGCGCACCGCGGGCGGGTTCGCGCCTCCCACCAGGACGAAGAGGAAGACGGCGGCGACGAGGGCCGCGTCCCGTCTCTTGCCCTCGACACCCGCGAGCCCGAGCGCGTAGCCGACGAGGCCCGCCGCGAGCACCACGTGCAACCCCGAGACCACGAGCAGGTGATACAGGCCGCCCCGGCGATACCGCGCGACCATCCCCCGGTCGAGCTCCGACGTCCTCCCGAGCAGCAGCGCGGCGAGGGGGCCGCGCACGTCCCGCTCGAACCGCGGCGAACCCCCGGACGGCAGGCGGGAGAAGAGCCACCGGTTGGGCGCGGTCAGGAAGGAGAGAAGCGTGGCTTCGCTTCGCTCGACCATGCGCGCGCTCTTGACGGAAATGCGGTAGCGCGGCCAGGGCAGGGGGATCTCGCGCTCCGAGGCGGGCAGGTCCTCCGTCTCGAGGTGGCCCAGTCATGCGTACGCGCTTGCCGCGGTCCGCCCCCGGCAGCAGGGGCGCCTGGCCGGACACGAAGACCACGACCTCGGCCGGGAAGGAGCGCCACTCGTCGCCGACGCGGAGCCGCTCGGCGCGCAGCGTCGTCCGGGCCTGCGGCGGAAGGCCGCTCCAGAAGTCCGACTGAATGCCCTCGACCTCGACGGCCCGCCGCGCCTCCGGCGACAGTGCCGCGAACGCCCGGCGCGACCGATCGGCGGGCACGGCGATGCCCGCCCGCCCGGCCGCGAACCCGATCGCGAGCCAGAAGACGGCGAACGCGAGCCTCGAGGCAAGACCGCGCGGCGCGCGCCGCAGGAGCGCGGCCATGCCGAGGCCGGACGCGGCGGCGAGAACGAGGGCGCCGGCCGTTCCCCCGACCGACCAGGCGCCGCCGAAAATCCCCGCGACGGCGCAGACCGCCGCCCGCGCCGCCGGCGCCTCGCCCTCGGCGAGGACCGGCCGGATCACGCCGCCCGTTCGAGGCAGACGAGGCTCTCGACCCGGTGCGTGAACGCAAAGAGGTCGTAGAGCTTCGCCCGGCGGATCGCGAACCCTTCGGCCAGGATCGCCGGCAGGTCGCGCGCGAGCGTGGCGGGATCGCACGAGACGTACGCGAGAACGCCGGTGCTGCGGCGCGCGAGTTCCCCGGCGAGCGCGGCGCCGAGGCCGGCCCGGGGCGGATCGGCAACCACGCACGCAAAACGCCGGTCGTCCTCGTCGAGGAAGTCTCCGACCGCCGCCGTCGCGATCTCCCAGCGCGGCCCGTCGGCCCAGCTCTCGCGCGTTCGCCGCGCGTCGGCCGGCCGCGTCGCCGTCCACCTCGACCGACGTCACGGCGTGCCCCGCCGACAGCAGCGCGCCGGCGAAAAGCCCCACGCCGCCGAAAGCGTCGAGGGCCGTTCCGGCCGCCGCGCGCGAGGCGACCGCGGCCACGTCCGCGAACAGCTCCGAAACGAGGAACCGATTCCCCTGGAAGAAGCTGTCGACTCCGACGGAGAAGGACCTCCCGCCGAGCGGAAAATCGACCGCGCGGTCTCCGAGCTCGAGAAGGATCCGGCCCTCCCCGGACCGCACCCGGACTCCCCGGAAGAGCTTCGAGAGATCTTCTCCGAGTCGCGCCGACGTCGCGGCGCCGCCCGAGCTCGTCGCGCGGACCAGGCGGCGCGCCCCGCCGAGGTCCTCGAGCGTCGCGATCTCGGAGACGGTCGCGCCGCTCGCCGCGATCGCCTCGCCGGCCGGGGGCAGCAGCGCCCGCAGGCCGGGCGCCAGGGCCTCGCAGTCGCGCGCGGACGCCACGCGGTGTGTCCCGGGAACGAAGTACCCGGCCTCTCCCCCGTCGGCGTGGAACCGGGCGCGCAGCCGGTACCCCGGCGGCGAGGGCGCCGCCGGAAGCTCGCCGAAGATCGCGGGGTCGAGACGGCCGATCCTCTGCATCGTCTCGAGGAAGAGGTCGCGCTTGGCCCGCAGCGCGGCCGCCGGCTCGAAGTGCGCCCAGTCGCAGCCCGCGCAGCCGGCGTGGAGCCCGTCCACCCGGTCGGGCGACGGCTCGAGCACGTCGCGCAGGCTCCCCCGCCAGAATCTCTTTCTCACCTCATACAGTGTTGTCGCGACGAGCTCGCCCGGAAGGGCGCCGTCCACGAAACCGACGCCCTCCGCGGTCCGCGCGATGCCCTCGCCGGTCGGCGCGAGCTTCTCGATCCGGACCCGGCGGCCGCCGGTCACAGCAGGCTCAACCGCGGCAGGTCGAGCCGTTCCCGGACGCTGCGGCGCGTCAGCGCCTTCGTCGTCTTCTCGAGGGTCTCCGGGTCCATGCGCGCCGCGGCTCCCGAAAGCTGCGCCGCGACGTCCCCGTCGAGGTCCGCGCGCTCCGCATCCGGGAGAGCGGCGTAGAGCTCCTTCGCCAGGCGCCCGTCGAGCCGGGCGAGGGACGCTTCGACCTGCGCGGCGCTCTTCCCCGAGCCGCGGAGGCGGGCGAGCGAGGAAAGGGCCGACGCGAGGGGCTTGTCCAGGTCCGGCCGGCGCGCGCGCGATTGCTCGAGCCGCCGGCCGAGCGCCTCGAGCGCGGGGCCGACGTCGGGCTCGTTCCCGCCGCCGGGAGCGCCGCGCCCGAGCGACGTCAATGCCCGCCGCTCCCACGCGCCGAGGACCGCGTCGCGGCAGTACGAAAGCGAGTTCACCCGGCCGACGGCCTGGCGCTCCTCGCGCCTCGTGAACGCCTCGTCGATCCCGGCCTCGACGGCCTCGAGCGGGATCCCCAGGGCGCGCCACTCGCGCAGGAGCGCGAAGTCCGACGGAGACAGCAGGAAAGGCGTGCCCCGCCGCCGGATGAAGGCGGCCTCGGCCGCCTCGAAGTAGGCCTTATCCGCCTCGATTGCGCTCATCGATGAGGCGCAGCCCCTTCAGCGTCAGGAGCGGGTCGATCTCTTCGAGCTTCGCGGAGCCGCCGCCGAAGAGCTCGGCCAGGCCGCCCGTCGCGATGACCCGGGGCTTGCCGCCGACCTCGGCGACGATCCGGTCGATCATGCCGTCCACGAGCGACAGGTAACCGAAATAGAGGCCCGACTGGATCGAGCTCGCCGTCGTGCGCCCGACCACCCGGTCGGGCCGCCGGATCTCGACCCGCCAGAGACGCGCCGCCTTCTCGAACAGGGCCTCGGCCGAGATCGTGATGCCGGGGACGATGACGCCGCCGGCGTACTCCCCGCGCGCCGTGACGACGTCGAACGTCGTGGCCGTGCCGAAGTCCACCACGATGCACGGTCCCCCGACGGCCGCGAACGCCGCCACCGCGTTCACGATACGGTCCGCGCCGACTTCCTGGGGGACCTCGTACAGGATCGGCATCCCGGTCTTGACGCCCGGCTCGACGAACAGGGGCTCGCGTCCCAGCACCTGGCGCAAGGCCTGCTTGAGCGAGAACCGGAGCGACGGCACGACGCTCGCGACGATCACGCGCATGGGCTCGAGCTCCGCGGCCGGGCCCGCCGCCAGCAGGCCCCTCACGGAGAGCGCGATCTCGTCGGCCGTCGCCTCGCGGCGCGTCGTCAGGCGCCAGTGCCGCTCGAGCTCCGCGCCGCGCCAGAGGCCGAGCACCGTGTTGGTGTTGCCGACGTCGACGGCCAGCAGCGGCTCGCCCGGGCCGGACGCCGTCACCACGCCGCCACCTCGCCCGACGCGACCGTCGTCACGCCGCCGTCCGTTTGGAGCCGCAGGAAGCCCGAGGGGTCGAGGCCGAGGTACGTGCCGGTGACGTCCTCGCCGTTTCGCCGCACCGTCAGGCGGTCGCCGGGGCGGTGCGCCGCGACGAGCTCCCAGGCGCGCACTTCCTCGTCCCAGCGCGGGCGGGCGAGCTCGCGGTCGAAGCGATCGAGCAGCGCCTGCATGAGCGGGGCCAGGGGGAACGCCCGCCCCGTCTCCTCCTCGACCGTCGTCGCATGGGCGACGCCGAGGGCCGCCGCCTTCCCGCGCACGTTGATGCCGATGCCCACCGCCACGGACGTGTCGTCGGCCTGCGTGCGCGACTCCGCGAGGACGCCGCCGAGCTTGCGCCTGCCGACGTACAGGTCGTTGGGCCACTTCAGCTCGATGGCCGCGCCGGTCTTCTCGAAGAGGACTTCGCGCGTCCACCGCGCGGCGGCGATCGGCAGGACGGAGAGCGGCTCGCCCGGCTCGGCGCGGCGCAGCACGGTCAGGTACAGGCCCCGTCCGTCCGGGGCCTCCCACCCGCGGCCGTTTCTTCCGTAGGCGCCGGTCTGCGCCTCCGACACGAGCACCGTCGTCCGGAGGGTCTGCCCCTCGTCGAAGTAGAGCTCGATCAGCTCGCGGGCGAGCGCGTTCGAGGACGGGACCGCGTGGAAGCAGACGCAGTTCTCGATGGCTTTCCAGCCGGACGGGTCGAGCAGGCCGTCCGCGTACGCGATCACGACGCGGACCCGCCGAGCGCCGCGAGTTTCTCCTCGAGCTCCCGCAGCCGCGCGCGGCTCTTTTCCACGACGGCGGCCGGCGCCTTCTCGACGTATGCGGCGTTGCCGAGCTTCGATCGGAGCGCGGCGATCTCCTCCCGCACGGCGGCGATCTCCTTCGCCACGCGCTCTCCCGCCTCGGGAGGCGCCCCCTCCGGGAGGACGAGCCCGAGCGCCACGCCCGAGACGACGTCCTGGAAGCTGCCGGCCGGAGCCGGCCCGAAGGAGAGCGCCGACAGACGGCCGAGGTGACGCAGCACCGGCGCGAGAACCTCGAGCGCCGCCAGGCGCGACTTGTCCGGGGACGACGCCGGGTCGATCGCCAGCGCGACCGGCGCCGTCGGCGAGGCCCCCCGCTCCGAGCGGTAGTTGCGCACGCGCGTGACGATCGCGCGCACCGCCTCGACCGCGGCCTCGGCCGATGCGTCCTGCCAGCCGCCGTCGCCGAGCGGGTAGGGGGCGACGATGAGCGTTCCGGCCTCGCCGGTGAGCTTCTCCCAGATCTCTTCCGTCAGGAACGGCATGAAGGGATGCAGCAGCGCGAGCGATCCCTCGAGGCAGCGGCGCAGGACTCCCCGGGCCGACACGGCCGCGGCGGCGTCGGCGCCCGACAGGACGGGCTTGGCCATCTCGAGGTACCCGTCGCAGAGCTCGTGCCAGAGGAACCCGTAGATCGCCCCGGCCGCCTCGTCGAAGCGAAACGCCTCGAGGTGCCGGTTGACGTCCGCGGCGGTGGCGTCCAGTCGCGAGAGGATCCAGCGGTCCGGCAGGGAAAGGGAGCGCCCGCGAAGGTCCCCGGCGGCCTCGCCGCCGTCGAGCTGCGCCAGCGTGAAGCGCGCCGCGTTCCACAGCTTGGTCGCGAAGTTGCGGGAGCCGGCCATGCGCCCGCGCTCGACCGAGACCGTCGGGCCCGAGGAGGCCGCGGACGCGAGCGTGAAGCGCACGGCGTCGGCGCCGAACTCCTCGATCGCCTCGAGCGGGTCGATGACGTTGCCCTTCGTCTTGGACATCTTCTCGCCGCCGCACGCGCACGAGGCCGTGCAGGTGGACGGTCGAGAAGGGCGCCTTGCCCGTGAAGTCGCAGGCCGGCCATGATCATGCGGGCGACCCAGAAGAACAGGATGTCGTAGCCCGTCACGAGCACGTCGGTCGGATAGAAGTCGCGCAGGTCCGCGGTCTGCTTCGGGCCAGCCGAAGCACCGAGAAGGGCCAGAGCTGCGAGGAGAACCAGGTGTCGAGCACGTCCGGGTCCTGCGTCAGAGCCTGCTCCGAGCCGCAGGTCGGCGCAGGCGGCCGGGTCCTCCTCCGACACCGTCACGTGGCCGTTCGTCGCAGGTGAAGGCGGGAATCCGGTGCCCCCACCAGAGCTGCCGCGAGATGCACCAGTCGCGGATGTTGCGCATCCAGCGCGAAGTAGGTCTTGGCCCACGACTCCGGGGCGAAGCGCACGGTGCCGTCCTCGACCGCCCGATCGCCGGCGTCCGCCAGCGGCTGGATCTTCACGAACCACTGCTCCGAGAGGTACGGCTCGATCACGTCGTCGGAGCGCTGGCAGGTACCCGAGGTTGATCTCGTAGGGCTCGACCTCGACGAGGCGGCCCTCGGCCTCCAGCCGCGCCACGATCCGCTTGCGCGCCTCGAAGCGGTCGAGGCCCGCGTACTCTCCCGCCTCCGCGGTCATCTTCCCGTCCGGGCCGATGACGACGACCGCGGGCAGGGAGTGCCGCTGCCCGACCGCGAAATCGTTGGCGTCGTGCGCCGGCGTGACCTTCACGACGCCCGTGCCGAACTCGCGGTCGACCAGGATGGCGTCCTCGACGACCGGCAGCTCCCGCCCGACGATCGGCAGGCGCGCCCGCTTTCCCCGGAGCGCGGCGTTGCGCGGGTCATCCGGGTGGATCGCCAGAGCCGTGTCGCCGAGCATCGTCTCCGGCCGCGTCGTCGCGACGATGGCGCCGCCCTCGACCCCGGGCACGTCGTAGCGGATCTTGTAGAGACATCCCCTGCGTCTTCTTCTCCACGACCTCGAGGTCCGAGACCGCGGTGCCGCATCCCGGGCACCAGTTGACGACGTAGCGGCCGCTTGTAGATCAGGCCGTCGCGGTAGAGCGTGACGAACGCGTGCCGCACGGCCCGGGAGAGGTCGTCGTCGAGCGTGAACCGCACGCGGCTCCAGTCGAGCGAGCAGCCGAGCCGCCGCAGCTGCCCGAGGATCGTGTCGCCGGACTCGCGGCTGCCACGCCCAGACGCGCTCGATGAACTTCTCGCGCCCGAGGTCCTGGCGGCTGGATCCCCTCCTTCTGGAGCTGGCGCTCGACGACCATCTGCGTCGCGATGCCCGCGTGATCGGTGCCGGGCACCCAGAGCACGCGGCTCCCGCGCATCCGGTGCCAGCGCGCCAGGATGTCCTCGATCGTGCGTCCGTACGCGTGGCCGATGTGGAGCCGGCCCGTGACGTTGGGCGGCGGAATCACCATGACGAATCGGGGCGAGCCCGCGGCGCCCCGAGGCTGGAAGCGGCCGTCCACCTCCCAGCGGGAGTACCAGCGCCCCTCGAAGTGCGCCGGATCGAACGTCTTTTCCAGGCCCTTCGCGGGCGCGCCCGCCGGGTCCATCACCGTCTTTTCGTGCATGAAAAAAGGGCTCTTTCCGAGCCCTTTCATATCAGAAAGTCGCAGCGGCGCTACTCGACGCCGGACTCCAGCTCCTTGATGCGCTGCTTGATGACGATCTCCGCCACGTCGGGGATCACCTCCCAGGCGATCTCGCGGACGATGCGCTCGGACAGCCGCTCGACGACGCGCGAGGCGAGGCGGTCGATCTCGTCGTCCGAGAGGCCGCCCTCGGGGCGCGACACCGAGGAGAGCATCTCCTTGAGCTGCCCGATGGACGTCGTCTGGGCGAGGACCTCGATCTCGTCCGGCACCGGCCGCGACGCGTCCGCGGGCGGCGGCTCGGGCGCCGGCGCGGCCGCAGGCGCCGCCGAGAGGACGCCCGTGTCCCCGACGGCGATCTCCGCCGTCTGGTCCTCGGGCGCGCCGCGCGGGATCGAAGGATCGGTGATGCGGTCCGGCCCGGCGTCCGTCGTCCGCCCGAGGGCGGCGAACTCGGCGGCCAGGGGAATCTGCTGCGTCGGCGCTTCGTCGGCGCGCATCGGCTCGGCGCGCGGACTCCGTCGAGCGGCGCTTGCCGGTGTCGTCGGCGGCGAAGGGAATGGGCGCGAGATCCGGCTCGGGCTCCCGCGGCACCCAGAAAGGAGCGGGGGCGGGCGGCGGGGGCGCGCTCGGCGCGACGGGCTCGGCTTCGTCGGCTTCGGTCAGCCATCCGGCGGCCGGCGCATCCGCCGGCGACGAATCCTCGGACGCCCTCTCGTCTTCGGGGGGCGCCCCGGGCGCCGGCCCCTCGCGGCCGTCCTCGGCGTAGGAGAACTCGGGGTGCGCCTTCTCGAAGGCCGCGATCGCCGACTCGACGTCGGCCTGGCCGTACTCCTCTTCGAACATGTCGGCTCCGCCCGGGCTCGCGACGACCGTCCGGATCGAGCCCGTGAAATCTTCGGGCGCGAAGCCGGGCTCGCCGGGCGCGGCCGCGGCGGGCGCCGGCGGCGCGAGCGGCGGCGGCGGCGCCGGGTTCGGCATCGTCGGAATCGCCATGGTGGACATCGTCACGATCTCGGCGGCGGGCCTCGCCAGCAGGGCCTCGACCTGGCGCAGCAGCTGCTGGGAATCGAAGGGCTTCGAGACGATCGCGTCGCACCCGAGCCGCTCGGCCCGGTCGCGGTCGAAGGGCTCGAACGTTCCCGACAGGAGCACGACCGGAATGCGCGCGGTCGCGGGGTTGGCCTTGATCGCTTCGCAGACCTCGTAGCCGTTCTTCTCCGGCATGACGACGTCGGCGAGGATCAGGTCGGGCGCGTCCCCCGGCGATCCGATCGAGCGCCCGCTGCCCGTTGGAGACGCAGACGAGCTCGTACTCGCTATCGGAGAAGGTCAACTCCACGACCTTCTGAATCGTGAGGCTGTCGTCAGCCAGCAGAATCTTTCTTGCCACTGTTAACCCTCAGTAGTTCAGAAGGTTACACGCCGGAGCCAAATCTGTCAACTCGTCGGGCCCCAGACGGCCGACAGATAGCGTCCCGGAGGCCGGTGGCCGAGACTTTCGGAGAGGCGCCGCGAAGCCTCCACGACGCGCGCGAGCGTCACGCCCGTGTGGATCCCGAGGCCTTCCAGCATGTAGAGCAGGTCCTCCGTGGCGAGGTTGCCGGAAGCGCCCGGCGCGTAGGGACAGCCGCCGAGGCCGCCCGCCGACGCATCGAAAGTCGTCACGCCGCACTCGATCCCGGCGAAGACGTTGGCGAGCGCGGTCCCCCGCGTGTCGTGGAAGTGCAGGGCGAGCACGCCGCGCGTGACGCCCGAGTCGTAGAGCGTCTCGACGACGTCGTAGACGTCCGTCGGCGTCGCGACGCCGATCGTGTCGCCGATCGAGATCTCGTCCACGGGCAGGTCCAGCAGCTTGTGGACGACCTCCCGCACGGCCTCGGGCGCCACGTCGCCCTCGTAGGGGCAGCCGAACGCCGTCGAGACGTACCCGCGGACACGCACCTTCTCTTCGCGCGCCCGCGCCACGACGGGCCGGAACCGCTCGATGGACTCGTCGACGCCCGCGTTGATGTTCTTGCGGTTGAAAGTCTCGGACGCGGCCGTGAAGACCGCGATCTCGCGCACGCCGACGGCCAGCGCCCTCTCGAGACCCTTGAGGTTCGGCACGAGCGCCGGGTACCGCACGCCGCTCGCCTGGTGGATGCGGCGGTAGAGCTCCTCGGTGTCGCCGAGCTGCGGCACGGCCGATGGCGACACGAACGACCCGACCTCGATGGCGGGCAGGCCGGCGTCGGTCAGCGCGTCCACGAACTGCGCGCGGACCTCGACGGAAAGGGTCTCCTTCTCGTTCTGGAGCCCGTCGCGCGGGCCGACCTCGTACACGGTGACGTGCTCCGGCAGATGGGGCCGGCGGATCCCGTGCTCTTCCCACGATTCCATGGGAGCCATTATCCGCCCGGGGCCGGCTCGACGATTTCGGCCAGCTCCGCCCCGGCGTCCACCAGCTCGCCTTCGCGGACGAGGACGCGCGCCACGACGCCGTCCCTCGGCGCGCGGATCGCGTGCTCCATCTTCATCGCCTCGAGCACGAAGACCACCGCGCCGCGCTCCACCCGCTCCCCCGCCCTGGCGAAGACCGTGCGCACCCTCCCCGGCATCGGCGCCGAGAGACCCGCCGCGTGCTCCGTTCCCGCGGCGGCGCGGCCTCCGGCCCTGAGACGCTCGAAGACATATGTCGCGCCCTGGTACCAGACGAAGACGCGGTCGCCGGCGCGCGCGCTCGCGGTCCGCGCGGCGGCGCCCGCCGCGGCCGGGAGCTCCCCGGGCGCGACTTCCCGCGTTTCGCCGCGATGCCGCAGGCGGACCGTCCTCACGCGCCCGCTCTCCATCCCGCCAGGCTGTTCCAGGGGTCGCGGCCCCGCGAGGGGGCGCCCTCCGGCGCGGCGGCCGGCTCGGCGAAGGCAAGGGCCGCGGCGGCCCAGGCGGCGTCGGGCGGAGCCGGCGACGCCGCTCCCGGGGGCAGGCGCGCGACGAGGCCCGTGTCGTAGCGTCCCGACCGGAACTCCTCGCTCGCGACGACGGCGGCGAGCAGGGGCATGTTCGTCTCGACGCCGAGCACCACCCATTCGCCGAGCGCGCGCCGGGCGCGCTCGATCGCGGCCGCGCGGTCCGGGCCCGACACGATGAGCTTGGCGAGAAGCGGGTCGTATTCGACGCCCACCACGCTACCCTCCGCGATGCCCGCGTCCACCCGGATGCCGGGGCCGGCCGGCGCGCGGTAGACGAGGATGCGGCCCGAGCGCGGCAGAAAGTCCACCGGGTCCTCCGCATAGAGGCGCAGCTCGATCGCGTGGCCGCGCGGGGCGAGCGTGCCGTCGCGCCAGGCGGCGGGCAGAAGGCCTCCCCGGGCCACCTCGAGCTGGGTCCGCACGAGATCGGCGCCGATCGTCTCCTCGGTGATGGCGTGCTCGACCTGGAGCCGCGTGTTCATCTCCAGGAAGTAGAAGCGCCCCTCCCGGTCCACGAGAAACTCGACGGTCCCGGCGCCGACGTACCCGACGGCCCGGGCCGCGGAGACGGCGGCCGCCCCCATCTCCTCGCGCCGCGCGGCCGAGAGCGCCGCGCTCGGGGTCTCCTCGACGATCTTCTGGTGGCGCCGCTGCACGCTGCACTCGCGCTCAAAAAGGTGGACCGCGTTGCCGGCCGCGTCGCCGAAGACCTGGAACTCGACGTGGCGACAGCCCTCGAGGAGGCGCTCGAGGTAGACCGTGCCGTCGCCGAAGGCCGCGGCGGCCAGGCGCCGCCCCTCGGCGAGCGCCGCCGCCACGTCCTCGGGCCGATCGACGCGGGACATCCCCTTGCCGCCCCCGCCGGCCGACGCCTTGATCAGGAGCGGAAATCCGAGCCGCCGCGCCTCGGCGGCGAGGCCGGCGTCGTCGGCAACACCCGGATGCGAGCCGGGGACGACCGGCACGCCGGCGGCTTCCATCTTCGCCCGCGCGCGCAGCTTCCCGCCCATCTCCTCCATCGCGGACGCCGGAGGCCCGACCCAGACGAGCCCCGCATCGCCGACGGCCCGGGCGAAGGAGGCGCTCTCCGAGAGAAACCCGTAGCCGGGGTGGACCGCGTCCGCTCCCGAGGTTCGCGCCGCGTCGAGCAGCCGCGGAATCGAAAGATAGGTCTCGGCCGCCGTGCCCGCTCCGAGGGAGACGGCCCGGTCCGCCTGGCCGACGTGGAACGCGCCCGCGTCCGACTCCGCGAAGACCGCGACGGTCTCGATACCCATTTCGCGCGCCGTGCGCGCCACGCGGACCGCGATCTCGCCGCGGTTGGCGATGAGGAGGCGGGCGATGTTCATCCCCGCACCGTCACCCTCTCACCGCGAGGCGCCCCGCTGCCCGCCGTCCCACTCCGACCAGATCCCGTACAGCTTCATCTGCTCCTCGAGCTTCCAGCGCGGGTCGGCCAGGATGCGCGCAACCTCGGCGCGAGTCTGGCGGGCGCCGAGGCGCGCCGGCGCGTTGGCGATTCCGACGACGGCCACCGCCGCCACCGCCGCGTTGCGGCGCGCGAGCTCGGGATCGACCTTGTCGAAGGTGTCGGACGCCGCGTGATAGTCGGCGAGGTAGCGCTCGGTCTCCTGGTTGGCCACGAGATTGGGGACGCCCTCCAGCAGGAAGTCGAAGTTGTCCGTCCCGAGAATCGCCTCGATGTTCGCGCCGTCGGCGCCCCAGCTCGCGACGGGAGCCAGGACGGCCTTGACGGGAGCGTCGAGCTCCGGCCGGCCGTTGGTGAAGTAGCCGGTCACCTTCCCGTCCCCGATGTCGTGGATGAGCACGGCCACGTGGCGGTCGAGCTCGGCCCGGTGCGACCGGACGTAGCCGTACGAGCCGAGCAGCCCCGTCTCCTCGCTCGTGAAGAGGACGAAGCGGACCGTGCGCCGGGGCCTCGGGCCCGCGGCGATGGCGCGCGCGACGTCCACGACGAGCGCGCAGTTGACGCCGTTGTCGAGGGCTCCCGTGCCGAGGTCCCAGGAGTCGAGGTGCGCTCCGAGCAGGACGATCTCCTCGGGCTTCTCGCCGCCGCGGATCTCGGCGACGACGTTGCTCGCCTTCCCGGGGCCGCCGACCGTGTTCTTGACGTCGAGCGTCATGCGGGGCGCCAGGCCCGCCTCGCAGAGGCGCGCCAGCCGCAGCCCGTCTTCGCGGGCGACCTGCGCCATCGGCAGCGGCGCGACCGAGCCCCACGTGATCGTGTGGCGGTACAGGAGGTCCCGCGGCCGCGTCGACAGGAAGAGGATCGCCGCCGCGCCGGCATCCACCGCCGCCTGCATCGTCTCGGGGCCGGCCTGGTACTCGGCGAAGAGATCGTCGAAGGACAGCATCTGCCGGGTGTGCACGAGGACGATGGCGCCCTTCGCGGCGGCGCCCAGCCGCGCGAAGTCGGCCTTGCGCCCGTCGCCGGCGTCGACGACCGCGGCGGTCAGCGCGCCCGGCGTCGACGGCGTGAGGCCGAGCGAGACGACACGCAGCGCAAAAGCGCTCGGCGAAACGACGGAGGCCGTCGCCCACACGCCCTCCCACTTCACCGGGACGGGATACGTCTCGAGCTTCACGGAGTCCACGCCGGCCTTCTTGAAGGCGTCGACGCCCCACTGCAGCGCCTTCTCGTACCCCGCGCTTCCGGTCACGCGGCCGCCGACCTCGTCGGTCAGGACGCGCAGATCCTTCTCGAGCCGCGAGGACGGCCCCGTCAGCCGCTCGATGAGAACCGCCGACTCCTGCGCCGCCGCGGTGGCTGCGCACAGAAAAACAGACGGTAAGCCATTTCTTCACGCGCACTCCTTCCCGCATCCCGAATCCCGCATCTCGCATCGTGACCTCAGTTCGCCTTCGGCTCGGCCGCCGGTGCGGCCGGTGCCGCGCGGGCGGCACCGGTGCCGGCGGCGCGATCGGCTTTCTTTTCGCCGCCTCGTCCTCGAACTGGTTGCCGCAGAAGTAGCACTTGACCGCGGCGCCGGGCAGCTCGTCCGGGCGCCACGCGAAGAAAGCCTTCCCGCATTTGGGACACTCGAGCCGCCGCTGCGTTCCCTTCACTTCTCGACTCCCTTCGCCCAGGACGGCCGCCGCTTCTCGAGAAACGCCGTCAGGCCTTCCTTCGCCTCCGCCGACGCGCGCCGCTCGGCGATCGTGCGGACGGTCAGCGGCATCGCCTCTTCCGGATTCAAACCGGTCACTTCCTCGATCAGCTTCTTGGCCACGCCGACGGCCTCCGGCCCCGAGGTCAGCAGCGACGCCACTTTCGCGGCGCCCGCTTCCGCCAGCGCGTCGGCGGCCACCACCCGGTGCACGAGCCCGATGCGGTGGGCCTCGCGCGCGTCGAAGCGGTCTCCCGTCAGGAAGAGGTCGCGCGCGGCGCGGGGTCCGATCGCCCGCAGCACGTAGGGAGAGATGACCGAGGGCAGGATCCCGAGCTTCACCTCGGCGAGCGAGAAGACGGTTCCCTCGGCCGCGATCGCGACGTCGGCCGCCGCGACCAGGCCCACGCCTCCCCCGATCGCCGCGCCGTGAACCAGCGCGACGACGGGCTTCGGGCAGGCGTCGATCGTCCGCAGCATCCGGGCCATCCTCCCGGCGTCGGCTTCGTTCTCGGCGCGCGAGTAGCTCCCGGCCTGGCGCATCCACGTCACGTCCGCGCCGGCGCAGAACGACGGCCCGTCGCCCGAGAGGACGACGACGCGCGCCCCCGGGTCGGCCCCGACGGCGGCGAACGCGCGGGTCAGCTCGTCGATCAAACGGTCGTCGAAGGCGTTGCGGACGGCGGCGCGCGCGAGCGCGATGCGCGCGACGGGCCCATCGGCCTCGATCCGCAGGTTCTCGTAGGACGCGCTCACGACGCGTCCGAGAGGTTGCCGGAAAGCGAGAGCGGCACGGCGACGTCGCCGCCCTTCAGGCGGATGACGAGGCGCCCCGTCAGCTTCACCGGGACGTCGCCGCCCGAGACGACCGCGCCGCCCGCGGCCGCGAGCAGCGAGGCGTGGTCCACGTCGATCGGCAGCTCGAGCACGTTCTTCTGCGAGGGATGGAGGATCAGTCCCTGCGTCTGTCCCGAGCCGATCTCCCGCCCGTCGGCGAAGAGCGTGTAGGTCATCGAGGCGATCTTGAGCGGAAAGGAGAAGGGATTGCGCACCGACAGGCGGGCGCGGGCCTCGCTCGAGAGGAGCGACACGTCCGTGAGGGCGACGTCGTCGAGGACGAGAAACTCGGACACGGTTTCGCGGCCGCCCTCGATCTCGACGTCCTTCCAGCTCCGGGTGCCCGTCCACTCGCGCCCGCCGGGCCCGCGCAAGCGGTACGCGAACCCGTCCATGCGGAAGCGCTCGGCCCAGTCGGCCGGCAGGTCGGCGTACCGCACCACGACCGGCAGGCGCCACTGGCCCGCCGCGTGCACGACCGTGCCCGAAACCGGGATCGCCGCCGCCGAGCCGTTGACGGCGATCGTGCCCTGGAACGGCCCGGGCGCCAGGTCCGCGGCGGGGCCCGACAGCGTCACGCGCAGCTCCGTCTGGCCGCGCACGGCGAGCTCGAAGCCGAGCGGGGCGGGCGCGGCGGCGGCCGTCGGCAGGAGGAGGAACAAGAGCGCCAGGAAAGTCATGGTCACATCCGGAAGACGCCGAACTCCGTCTCGGGAATCGGCGCGTTGTAAGCGGCCGAGAGCGCCAGCGACAGCGCCGCGCGGGTCTCGGCCGGATCGAGCACGCCGTCGTCCCAGAGCCGGGCGCTCGAATAGTAGGGGTGGCCTTCGATCTCGTACTTCTCGCGCGTCGGCCGCTCGAACTCGGCGACCTCGGCGGGCGTCATCGCGGCCTTTCCCGCGCGCGCGAGCTGGTCCTGCTTGACGGTCGACAGCACCGAGGCCGCCTGCGGCCCGCCCATGACCGAGATCCGCGCGTTCGGCCACATGAAGAGGAAGCGCGGCGCGTAGGCCCGGCCGCACATGCCGTAGTTGCCGGCGCCGAAGGAGCCGCCGATGATGACGGTCAGCTTCGGCACCGCGGCGTTGGCGACGGCGTGGACCATCTTGGCCCCGTCCTTGGCGATGCCCCCGCGCTCGTACTCGCGGCCGACCATGAAGCCGGTGATGTTCTGGAGGAAGAGCAGCGGCGTCCTGCGGCGCGCGCACATCTGGACGAAGTGCGTCGCCTTCAGCGCCGACTCGGAGAACAGGATGCCGTTGTTGGCGACGATGCCGACGAGAAACCCCGACAGGCGCGCGAAGCCGCAGACGAGCGTCGTGCCGTAGCGCGCCTTGAACTCCTGGAAGCGGGAGCCGTCCACGAGGCGGGCGATGATCTCGCGGACGTCGTACGGCTGCCGCGGGTCGCTCGGCACGATGCCGTAGATCTCCTTCGGATCGAAGGCCGGATCCTCCGGCTCCTCGCGGTCGGCCGGCAGGGACTTGGCCCCGCCGAGCGTGCCGACGATCGAGCGGGCGATCTCGAGGGCGTGCGCGTCGTCCTCGGCGAGGTGGTCGGCCACGCCCGAGATGCGCGTGTGAACGTCGCCGCCGCCGAGCTCCTCGGCCGTGACCTCCTCGCCCGTGGCGGCCTTCACCAGCGGCGGCCCGGCCAGAAAGATCGTGCCGGTGCCCTTGACGATGACGGCCTCGTCGGACATCGCCGGCACGTACGCGCCGCCCGCCGTGCAGGAGCCCATGACGACGGCGACCTGCGGGATGCGCCGCGCGGACATGCGCGCCTGGTTGTAGAAGATGCGCCCGAAGTGCTCCCGGTCCGGGAAGACCTCGGCCTGGAGCGGCAGGAAGGCGCCCCCGGAGTCCACGAGGTACACGCAGGGCAGCCGGTTCTCCTCGGCGATCTCCTGGGCGCGAAGGTGCTTCTTGACCGTCATCGGGAAGTACGTGCCGCCCTTGACCGTGGCGTCGTTGGCCACGACCATCACTTCCCGCCCGGCGACGCGGCCGATGCCCGTGACGAGGCCGGCTCCCGGCGCCTCGCCGTCGTACATGCCGTGGGCGGCCAGGGGCGACAGCTCGAGAAAGGGCGAGCCCGGATCGAGCAGGGCGTCGACGCGGTCGCGCACGAACATCTTCTTCTGCTCGGCGTGCCGCTCGCGGCCCGCGCCGCCCCGCCGCACCCGGGCGAGCTCCTCGCGCAGGTCCGCGACGAGCGCCTCCATCGCGCGGGATCGCTCCTGGAATTCCGGGGACCGGGTGTCCGCGTGGCTGGGGAGCTCGAGCATCCGCCGCTACGCCCGCGCGAGTTTCTCGCCCGCCGCCTTCTGGATGTAGTCCACCAGCGTCTGCGTCGGCGTTCCGGGCAGGAAGATCTCCCTGACCCCGAGGGCCTTCAGCGGGGCGATGTCCTTGTCGGGGATGATGCCGCCGGCGACGACGACGATGTCCTCGCCGCCTTTCTCCTTGAGCAGCGCGAGGATCTCCGGAAAGAGCACGTTGTGGGCGCCCGAGAGGATCGACAGGCCGATGACGTCCACGTCCTCCTGGATGCCGGCCGCCACGATCTGCTCGGGGGTCTGGCGCAGCCCCGAGTAGATGACCTCCATCCCGGCGTCCCGCAGCGCCCGGGCGATGACCTTGGCCCCGCGGTCGTGGCCGTCGAGACCGGGCTTGGCGATCAGAACGCGGATCGGGCGGTTCACTTGCCGGAGTTTATCAGCCGATGAGCGCGACCGGGTCCCCCACGCGAAGACGGTTGCCCGTCAGCGCCCGGGCCACGACGCCGAGCTTTCCCGCCCGGCCCCGCGCGATCGCGTTCAGGACGCCGGGCGATCGCTCCCGGGTCTCGGCATCCAGGCTCGTCACGACGCAGCCGTCCGACTGCCGGACGATTTCGAGGAGGGCGTCCCCGATCCAGACCTGTCGGCCGATCCAGCGGTCCTCTTCGAACGGCCGGCCCTCGGGCAGGTCGAGCAGCACGTTGGAGCGCAGTCGCGCCGTTTCGAGCGGGCCGCCGTACTGCTGCTCGAGGAATCGGACGGTCGGGACCGAGAGGACGTGGATCGGCGCCGGGTCGCTGTCGGCGTCCGGCCGCGGCCGCAGGCGCAGCGGGCGCCCCAGGCGCTGCGACACCTCGTCGACCCAGGCCGCGTCGGACAGCGCCACCTCCTCGCCGTCCGGCTTGCGAACGCGGATCCAGGGGCCGAGATCGCCGCCGCGGACCATCGCGTCGAGATAGCGCGCCCGGTAGCGGAGCAGGAAGGGCGCGCTGCGCGCGTTCAGGAGTTCGACGTGCTCCTCGTCGTAGAGGTCGTAGATCCGGTCGCCGGCAAGGCCCGAGCCGAGAACGCGCGCCTCGTCGGGCGCCTCGCCCCCGAGAGCGCGAACCGGGAAACGCCGCAGCCCGGCGAGCTGTCCGACGACCTCCGCGAGTTCCATGCTTCCTTTTTGAGAGGAGGGGATCCTATTTGACGGGGCCGTTTTCGACAAGCCGCAGGATCCGGTCGTCGCCCGGCCGCGGGCGGCCGCGCCCGTCGCGGTTGCTCGTGGCGACGTAGAGGGCCCCGTCCGGCCCGGAAACGACGTCTCGAAGGCGGCCGTAGACGCCCTGGAAGAGCTCCTCCGTCTCGAGGACCTGGCGCGGGTTGGCGGGATCGAAGCGGACGCGGATGAGCCGCTCGCCGCGAAGCGTCGCGAAGAAGAAGTCGCCGAGAAACGTCGGCAGCAGCGCGCCGCGGGAGAAGCAGGCCCCCGACGGGGCGACCGCCGGCGTGTACTCGAGCACGGGGGAAACGAATCCCGCGCGGCTGTCGCGGTGATGGACGAGCGGCCAGCCGTAGTTCTTTCCGGCCTCGACGATGTTCACCTCGTCGCCGCCGCCCGGCCCGTCGAAGCCGGAGGGGCCGTGCTCGGTCTGCACCTGGAGACCCGACTTCGGGTCCCAGTCGAGCCCCTGGGAGTTGCGGTGCCCCAGCGAAAAGACCGGCGAGCCCGGGAACGGGTTGTCGGCCGGAATCGAGCCGTCCGGGTTCAGGCGCAGCGTCTTGCCGCCGAGGGACTTCATGTCCTGCGCGATCTCGCGCTCGGTCGCGTCCCCGGTCGTGACGTAGAGCTTGCCGTCCGGCCCGAAGCGCAGGCGGCATCCCGCGTGATAGCGCGCGGCGGGCAGCCCCTCGAGGATCACCGTGCGCTGCGACAGGGCGTCGCCGTCGTCGCGGAAGCGGACCACGCGCACCTCGGTCCCCCGCGGCGAGTCGTAGGCATAGGAGAGATACAGCAGCCGCGACTTCTCGTAGTCCGGCGCTAGGGTGAGCCCCATCAGGCCGCTCTCCCCCGAGGCCTCGACGTCGGACAGGACCGCGAGCGGCTTGCCCTGGAGCACCCCCTTCTCGACGACGCGCACGCGACCCGGACGCTCGGTCACGAGCAGCCGCGCCGGCGACGTGAAGGCCATCGACCAGGGCACTTCCAGTCCGGAGACGAAGGTGGCGACGGAGATCGTCGTCCCCGACTTCGTCGGATACGCGGCCACCGCGGGAGCCTCGTGCGGCGCCGCGCGCGCGCAGGCCGCGGCCGATGCCGCAGCGAAGATCGCGGCCGCGCCCCGGGCGAACCTCACGACCGCCTCCGCATCGGCAGGCGGCCGGCCAGCGCGTCCCAGGCCCGGCGCCGGTGGGAGATCCGGTCCTTCTCCTCGGGCAGCATCTCGGCGAACGTGCGATCGCCGCCGTCGGGGACGAAGATCGCGTCCCAGCCGAACCCCCCGGCGCCCCGCGGCGCCGCCGCGATCGTCCCCGCCGTCTCGCCGCGCGCCGTCAGGACCTCGCCCCCGTCGCAGTAGCCGATCGCGCAGATCGCCGTCGCCGCGCGGTCGGGAAAGGGGTCGAGCATCCGCGCCAGGCCCGCGACGCCCGCGCCTTTCTCGAGCCATTTGACGAGCGCTCCCGGGAAGCCTCCCCACGCCCGCACGGCGAGACCGCTGTCCTCGACGAGGACGGGCCGCGACAGCGCGGCGTAAGCGGCGCGCGCCTTGGCCTCGACGATGTCGGAGGGATCGAGCGCCTGCGGCTCCGGCAGATCGAGGTCCAGCCGCTCGATCGTGAACCCGAGCCGTTCGGCTTCGCGCGCCTTCTCGGCGCGGCTCGTGACGAAGACGAGCGGCAAGGTTCCCACGCGACGATTCTGCCACGGCGCGCGCCCTTAGAATGACGCCGTGCCGCCGCCCGAAAAACCCTGCCCGCGCTGCGCGGCGCCGCTTTCCGCCGATGCGCGCTTCTGCCCCTCCTGCGGGCTGGCGATCCCGCGCCTCTCGCCGGGCCAGATCTTCGACGGCAAGTACGAGATCCTCGACAAGATCGGAGAGGGCGGGATGGGCCAGGTGTACCGGGCGCGCCACCTGCACCTCGACGAGATCCGCATCATCAAAGTCACCAAGCCCGACGCCGCCGGCGAAGACGCCCAGGCCCGCCGCTTCCACGAGGAGGCGCGAATCGCTTCCCAGGTCCGCCACCCGAACGTCGCCGCGCTCTACGACTTCGCCCGTCAGCCCGACGGCTCCTTCTACATGGTCTGGGAGTTCATCGACGGCGTCACGCTCGAGGCCTGGCTGCGCCGCCACGGGCCGCTGCCTCCGGCCCGGGCCCTCGAGGTCGCCGCGCAGGTGCTCGCGGGCCTCGGCGAGATCCACGCGCAGGGAATCGTGCACCGCGACCTCTCGCCCGACAACATCATGCTGCGCGAGGCGTCGGACGGAAGCCTCCGCGCCAAGATCATCGATCTCGGGATCGCCAAGCGCGTCGCCGCCGACTCGCTCCAGATGACGGGCACGGGCCTCTTCCTCGGGAAGCTCAAGTACTGTTCGCCCGAGCAGGCCGGGTCGCTTCCGGCGGGCCAGACCGTCGATGGGCGCAGCGACCTCTATTCGTTCGGCGTCGTCCTCTACGAGATGCTGGCCGGAAAGCCTCCCTTCGAGGCAGCCACGCCCGAGGGCTACATCGGCAAGCACCTCCACACGCCGCCCGAGCCCCTCGACGTCTCGCGCCTGCCGCGCAGCCTCGGCCCGGCCCTCGCCGCGGTCGTCGCGCGCTCGCTCGAGAAGAAGCGCGAGCGCCGCTTCCAGAGCGCGTCGGAGTTCTCCCGAGCTCTGGCCCGACTCGAAGCCGAGGCGGCGGCGGCAACGGATTCTCCGCCGGCTCCCGACGCCTCGACGCCACGGCGCGAGGCGCCCCGGCGGATCGGGCTCGTCGTGGCCGTCGTCTGCGTCGCGGCGGCGGTCGCCGCGGGCTTCGCGGTGCGCCGGCACCGTCCCGTCCCGCGCTCCGGACCGCCGACGCGAGCCGTCTCCGTGACGACCCGGCCCGCGCTGCCGGCGCCGCCGCCGGCCGGGGAAGGAGCCGCGGTCGCGCCCACGCTCGCGCCGCCGCCGCCCGAAGCCGCCCCGGCGGCGCCGATGCCCACGGCGCCGCCGGCTCCCGCGCCGGGAGCGGCGCCGGCCGACTCGCCCGCGGCCGACGACGTGCGCCGACGCATCGAGCTCTGGAAGACGCGACCCGACGAAGCGCGCGCGCGGCGGGCGCTCGAGATCGCAAAGATCGCGGATCGTTTCGTCGCGGCGCACCCGGAGGACCCGCTCTCCGCCGAGATCACGGCCACGCTGCCCTCGTTTCTGAAGGGGCGGGCGACGGCCGCCCTCGACCGCGCCGAGCCGCTCGTCGCGCTGCTGTACTTCCGCGCCTACCGAGCGCTCGATTTCGCCCCGGCCGACCCGGAGCTCGCCCGGCGGATCGAGAGGGTCCGCCCGCCGGCCGCCGGCGATGGGGTCAGACCTTGAATCTGTCCTAGCGAGGACGCACAGGACAAGACCGAGGTCGGCTCCCCCGCTACCTCCAGGACAGATTCAAGGTCTGACCCCGGGCTACTTGCCGGAGAGGACCTTGTAGAGCGGGACCTGCGCCGACAGGCCCTTGAGGGCGAAGAAGCCGAGCTGCGCGCACTCGTAACGCTCCTGCACGGCCGCGAAGGTCGCCGGGCCGATCACGACGTCGCCCGGCTGCGCGACGAACTCCTCGAGCCGCGCCGCGACGTTCACGGCGTTGCCGAGGACCGTGTAGTCCACGCGGCGCTCGGAGCCGATGTCGCCCACGATGGCCTCGCCGGTGTTGACGGCGACGCGGACCTCGAGCGGCGGCTCTCCGCGCCCGGTGCGGTCGCGGTTCCAGGCGGCGATCTCCTCGCGGATCTTGAGCGCCGCCGCCACGGCCCGATCGGCGTGGTCCGGCTGGTCGAGCGGCGCCCCGAAGAACGCCATCACCGCATCGCCGATGAACTTGTCGATCGTCCCGCCGCACGCGAAGACCGCGTCGGAGGCGAGCGTGAAGAACTCCGTCAGCATGCGCGAGAGGGTCTCGACCGGGGTCTTCTCCGACCACGTCGTGAAGCCGACGAGGTCGGCGAAGAGAATCGTGACGACCTTGGTGCGCACCGGCTTGATGTCGCCCGTGGCGCTGACGTCGGCGATGATCTCCTCGACCACCTGCGGGGAGTGGTACCGCTCCAGGCGCCCCCGGATGCGCTTTTCCTCGAGCACGTGCTCGTGCAGCCGCGCCCGCTCGATCGCGACCGCCGCGAAGTTCGCCAGGGCCGTCAGCAGGTCCAGGTCCTGGCCCGAGAACGTCCCGGCGTGCAGCGGCGAGTCGATGTAGATCACGCCGATGACGTTGTCGCGGCTCCACAGGGGCGCGCACATCGCCGATCGGATCTGCTGCATGCGGATCGACTCCCCCGCTTCGAAGCGCTGGTCGGCCTGGGCGTCCGAGGTCAGCACCGCCACCTTCTGGCGCACGACCATGTCCACGATCGTCCGGGAGTACGGCGTCCCGCCGTCGGCCGTCGGGCGCTTGCCCGACTGGAAACGGCGAGACCGAGAGCTGGAGCGCGCCCTGCTCCTCGAGAAGGAGGAATCCGCGGTCGGCCGGGAGAAACTCGAAGATCAGGTCCATGACCTTGTCGAGCACGGTCGCGAGGTCGTCCGCCGAGATCAGGGTCTTGGCCACCTGGACGAGGATCTCGAAGACCTTGTTCTTGTACGCGAGGTCGAGCACGACGCGCTTGCGCTCGGCGGTCGACTCGGACACGGGGCCCGAGCGCTTCTCGAGCCCGAAATCCTCGTTGAACTCGGCGATCGGGCGGATGCAGGTGGACGTCGCGTCGAAGACGCGGCCCCGGTCGTGCCGCGAGACCGTCGGGTCGTCGCGGAACCGCAGCACGAACGTCCCGATGACGGCGGCGTCGCCGTCCTTGACCGGGGCCTGGGGCACCGGCCGGTCGTTGATCCGCACGCCGTTGGTCGACTGGTTGTCGTACAGGACCCAGGCCCCGTCCTCCTTCTTGAGGTAGGCGTGCCGGCGGGAGACGGAGAAGTCGTTGAGGACGATGTCGTTGTCGTTGGCGCGGCCGATGGACAGCACGTCCTTGAGGACGGTGTAGACCTGCTGCCGTCCGTCCGCCTCGTACAGGATCTGGAACATGGGGTCGCGAAATTATAGACCCCGCCGCCGCGCCGCCCGTCTAACGCGCGGCGTCGGGTCCGAGCACGAAGCGGATGCGGACGGTCTTGCGCGACGTCACGGGACCGGCCGCGGTGCGCGCGGGACGGAAGGTCCAGCGCCGCACCGCGCTGGCCGCCGCGTCGGACATGCCGAGGGGAAGGCCGCGCACGACCTCGACGTCGGTGACCTTGCCCGCGCCGTCGATCGAAACCTCGAGCTCCACCGTGCCCTCGATCCCGGCGCGCCGCGCGACGTCCGGATAGACCGGCTCGACCCGCGTCAGGACGGCCGCCGGCTCGACGAGGCCCGGCGCCGGCTCCGCCGGCACGGCGGGCGACGGGACCGCCGCCACCGGCTCTTCGTCGCCGGCCTCGGCCGGCGGCTCTTCCTCGGGCGGCGGCTCGGCCTCGAGGTCGATCACCGTGAGGTCCGCGAGCGGCTTGAGCTTCTCGGGCGTGACGCCCGGCTGCCGCGGATCCGGCGGCACGAGGTCCACGCGCGAGGACTCGACGAAGGCGATCCCCCACTTCTTGTCGGCGAACGCGAAGTACGAGTGGTCCACGGCGTGGATGGCGATGACGGCTCCCCTGGCGAGCCGGCCGCCGCGCGCCGCCAGCGGGTACGGCGCGAGCACGATGTCCGTCTCCTCGCCGACGACGCCGTAGACCGGGGCGAACGCGAGAAGCGTCTTGGCGCGGCGCTGGCGGGCCGCGCCGTCGGCGTCTTTCTCGACGCTATCGGCCTCGACGAATCCGCGCCGGCCCGAATCGGTTTCGACCTCGGCCCATCGCCCGGTCTCGGCCCGGACGCGCAGCCTGGCGCCCTCCGCGACCGACGCGACCGCGGCGGCCTTCGGCGACGGAGAGTCGCGCAGGTCCGCGCGTTCGACGGTGACGGTGCCCGGGACGCCTTCGACTCCCGCGGATTCGGCATGGCGGGGATGCAGCATCGCCCAGACCGCGACGAGAGTCGCGGCCACCAGACCGCCCGCGGCCGCCAGCGGCCAGGCCTCCCCGAAGGTGCGGCGGCGCCCGGCCTCGGGCTCCGCGGCGCTCATCGCTTGGGGCGGATGTAGGTTCCCGTCTTGCCTTCGAGCGCCTGGGCGAGAGACTCCGCCCGCGTGACGAGAACCTCGTGGCCGCCGGCCTCCACGAAACGGATCGCCGCGTCGATCTTCGGCCCCATGCTGCCCGGCGGGAACTGGCCCTCGGCCAGCAGCGCCTTCGCGGTCGGCACGTCGATCTCGGCGAGCTCCTGCTGCGTCGGCTTGCCGAAATCCTTCGCGACCCGATCCACGCCGGTGAGCACGATGAAGAGGTTGGCCGAGAGCGACGCGGCGAGCATCGACGCCGCGTAGTCCTTGTCGATCACGGCCTCCACGCCCGCGCACCTGACCGTCGTCGGTGACGACGACCGGGATGCCCCCGCCGCCCGCCGCGATCACGATGTGCCCGCGGTTGATCAGCGCCGCCGCGACGTCCACGCCGCGCACCTCGCGCGGCCGCGGCGACGGCGACGACCTTGCGCCAGCCGCGGCCGGCGTCCTCGACCATCGTCCATCCCGCGGTGCGCTGCATGAGCTCGGCCTTCTCCTTCGAGAAGAACGGGCCGATGGGCTTGGAGGGTTTCAGAAAGGCCGGGTCCGCGGCGTCCACCTCGACCTGCGTCATGATCGTGACGACCTGCTTGCGGAAGCCCGCCCGCGGCAGCTCGTTGTCGAAGGCGAGCTCGAGCAGGAACCCCATCGAGCCCTCGGTCTGGGCCACGCAGAAGTCGAGGGTCTGCGGCGGGATCTTGTCCGCCGCCTCCTCGGCCTGCATCAGGATGTTGCCGACCTGGGGGCCGTTGCCGTGGACGACGATCAGCTCGTAGCCCTTCCCGATGATCGGGATGAGCATCCGCACGGCCTCGCGCGCGCGCTCGAGCTGCTGCGCCGTCGAGCCGTCGTCCTCCGGCCGCAGCAGGGCGTTGCCGCCGAAGGCGACCACCGCGAGCGGCCGGACGAAGGAAAAGAAGGGGGTGGGGTTCATGAGATCGGGAAACGGGAAACGGAAGACGGGAGACGACTGGCCACGCGGGCTCTCATCTCGTCGACACCTCGTCTGCCGTCTACCGTCTTCCGTCTCACGGCTTGAGGTCCTCTCGCACCAGCGGCATCGTCATGCACCGCGGCCCCCCGCGCGCGCGGGAGAGCTCGTGGGCCGCGAGCAGGATCACGTACTTCTTGGAGGGCTTCCAGAGCTCGAGCTCCTCCTTGCCGAGAAGCAGGTCCGCCTCGTCGACGACCGTGTATCCGGCCCGGGCGAGCTCGGCCGCCGTCGCCTCGTTGCGGTCGTAGATGAGGATGACGCCCGGCGCGAGCGCGAAGGCGTTGGCGCCGTCGGTCCACTGCTCCCGCCGCTCGGCGATCGGATCCTCGCCACCGCAGCGGATGGGCTTCAGGTCGAGCTTCTGCGCCTTCATTGCGAAGAGGAGGTCCTTCTCCGAGGTCCAGGTGATCTCGCGCTTGGTCAGGTCGCACTCGTAGACGTCGGCCTCTTCGGCGCCGTCGGGAAGGATCATCGGCCCGTACACGAGGCACTCCTCCTGCGAGATCATCGTGAAGACGGTGTCGAGGTGCATGTACGAGCGGGCCGGAGGAATGGCGACGACGAGGATGCGCTTGATCGGCGACTTGAGCTTCTTGAAGGACTCGGCCAGCCTCTCGATCGTCGTTTTCTCGGTGCGCTCGCTGTAGCCGATCGCCAGCAGGTCGTCGCGCAGGACGAGCACGTCGCCTCCCTCGAGCGTCGGGCGCATCCGGGCGTAGGAGGACGGCTTGCCGTAGTCGGCCGAAAACTCCTGAAACCAGAACTTCCCGCCCTCGGGCGTGGCGAAGCGGGGGTGCAGCGAGAGCACGTAGCCCGACAGCAGCGGCTCGCGCAGTCGCGCGGCCGTGGCCATCGAGCCGCGGATCGCCCGTTCGCCGACGACGACGAGGGGGTCCCGTTGGAAGAAGTAGTTCGGAATCGGCGGCAGGTCGTAGAGCTCGGCGGCGGTCGCGATCTCCGGCGCGGACTTTTCGATCCCGGTCACCAGGGCGGCCGCGAGCTGCTCGGCCGTCAGGTCCCGCAGCCGGACGTCCATGTCCGGGCCCCATCCCAGGGTCTTGCCGAGGTCGTCGATGATCGCGCCGCGCTGCTCCGGGACCTGGAGAACCTCCTCGAGGAGGTCCTGGATCTCGAGCACCTCGTCGGCCACGAAGCCGAGGACCTGCTGGAAGCGGCGGTGCTCCTCCCGGGCCCGGTTGCCATAGAGGATGTCGTCGAAAAGAAGCTCCTCCATCATCGCGGGCACCATCCGGTCGATCTCCGGGCCGGGAAGGTGGACGAGGACGGACTTGAGCTTGCCGATTTCGGAGGTGACTTTGAGGCTCATAAGGGCTCGCCAGAGAAGGGCGGATACTACAGGAGGGGCGCAGACGGCCGGAAATCGGGAACCGGCGGTCTGTATTCGGCGGCGCGCAAACCCTTCCGCGCCCGACGATTACCGATTTCCGCGGGCCGTTTCCCGGCGCTAGGAAGGCGGCAGGAGCAGAGACGGCGGCCGGGTTGCCGGCGTCGATCTCGGCGTCGGCCTTCTCGGCGATGGTCTCGAGCCGGGCGCTGAACCGGTCGAAGGCCCGGGAGGTCTCCTCGTACTGCTTCTGGGCGTTCACGAGATGCCCGCCGAGCTTCTCGAGGGGGCCGCCCACCCGGTCCCAGAGCCGGGAGAGCTCGGCCAGGTTCTGGTGGACCTCCTTGACGTTTTCCTGGAGGGCCATTCCCCGCAGCCCGAGCGCCACCGTCGAGAGATAGGCGTAGAGAAGTCGCGGCGACACGGGAATGACGCGCCGGGCGGCGGCGTAGTCGGCCAGCGCGGCCTCCTCGCCGTCGGCCGCGATCTCGGCATACACCGCCTCGGCCGGCACGTACATGAGCGCGAAGTCGCACGTGCCGCCGGCCGGGCGGATGTATTTCTCGGCGATCCCGTCCACGTGCTTCTTCACGTCGCGGGCGAACTGCTGGCGGGCGCGCTTCTTCTCCCCTTCGTCCTCGACCTCGCGCGCCCGGCGGAAGTTCTCGAGCGGGAACTTGCTGTCGATTGGCACCATCCGGTCCTGGACGAAGACCACGGCGTCCACGACGACGCCGTCGCCCAGCGGATGCTGCGTCGCGAACGAACCGGGAGGCAGCGCCTGGCCGAGCGCCTGCTCGAGGAACATCTCCCCCAGCGTGCCGCGCAGCTTCGGCGGCTTCAGGAGGTCCTCGAGCCGCGTGACCTCGCCGGCGAGCTTCTCGATTCTCTGCGACGCCTCGTGCAGGCGGCCGAGCTTCTCGCCGACCTCCTGGAGCAGGTGGCCCGACTTGCCGAGATGTTCGACGAGGCTGCGCTGGCCGGTGTCCAGCCGCTTCTCGACGCCGGCGACCCGGTCGTCCATCGAGCGCCGCAGCTCCTCGAAACGGCGATCCACGGACTGGGCGGCCTCGCGCGCCCCGGCCGTCGCCGCCAGGACCTGGTCGATCCGGGCCGCCGCCTCGCGCGAGCGGGCCAGGATCAGCACGGCCGCGGCCGCGCCGAGGGCGAGGATCGCGAGAGCGAGCCCGATGAGGACCGATTGGGACGCCACGATTACAGGATAGCGCCGGAATGGACAAATGACGTCCGACCCCGCACCTGGAACCTGGAACCCGGACCAGCCTCCCATCGCCCTTGGAACCTCCCCGCCTCGGTGCGACAATGGCAACGAGGCCAAATTGGACGGACCGCAGCATCCCCCGAAGAAGAAGCCCCCCGAGGATCGCGAGATCGACTACCTCATGTGCTCGCAGTGCGGCACGCCCTGCTACGTCTTCGAGATGGAGGGCTCCCGTATCCTCGAGGCGATGTGCCTGACCTGCGGCAACGACGAGATCGGACTGTTCAACGTCGGCGAGGAGGCCGGGCCCGACGATGAGTGAGGCGTACGTCAATCCCCTGACCGAGCGCTACGCCTCGGCCGACATGTCGGCGATCTTCTCTCCCCGGTTCAAGTTCGAGACCTGGCGGCGGCTCTGGCTCTGGCTCGCCGAGGAGGAGCGCCGGCTCGGCCTTCCCGTCGCGGAGGAGGCGCTGTCCCAGATGAGCGCCCACCTCGGCGACATCGACTTCGCCGCGGCGGCCGCCGAGGAGGCCCGGACGCGACACGACGTCATGGCGCACGTCCGCGTCTTCGGGATCGCGGCTCCGGCCGCCAGGGGCATCATCCACTGGGGCGCGACCTCGGCCTACGTCACGGACAACACCGATCTGATCCAGATGCGCGAAGGCCTCGGCCTCGTCGAGCTCCGGCTCGTCGCGGTCCTGAGACATCTTCGCGACTTCTCGCTGACGCACCGCGAGCTGCCCGCGCTCGCCTACACGCACTTTCAACCGGCGCAGCCGACCACCGTGGGCAAACGCGCCACCCTCTGGGCCGCGGATCTGCTGATGGACCTCGAGGAGGTGCGCGCCGTCCGGAAGGGCCTGCGGTTCCTCGGGGCCAAGGGCGCGACCGGGACGCAGGCGTCCTTCCTGCGGCTCTTCGACGGCGACTCGGCGAAGGTCGAGGAGCTCGACCGCGCGCTCGCCGCCCGCGCCGGCTTCGCCAGGCGCCAGCGGGTGTCCGGACAGACCTACTCGCGCAAGCAGGACGACCGCGTCGTCCACGCGCTCTCGGGCCTCGCCCAGTCCGCGCACAAGATCGCGACCGACCTGCGCCTTCTCCAGCACGAGGGCGAGCTCGAGGAGCCGTTCGAGGCATCCCAGATCGGCTCGTCGGCCATGCCCTACAAGCGCAACCCGATGCGCGCCGAGCGGATCTGCTCGCTCGCCCGCCACGTCATCGCCCTCTCGCTCGACACGGCCATGACGGCGGCGACCCAGTGGCTGGAGCGGACCCTCGACGACTCGGCCAACAAGCGCATCGCCGTGCCCGAGGCCTTCCTCGCGGGCGACGCCATCCTCATCCTCCTCGAGAACGTCTTCGGCGGCCTGGTCGTGCATCCGGAGGTCTCGCGCCGCCGGCTCGAGGCCGAGGCCCCGTTCCTCGCGACGGAAAACCTCATGATGGAGGCCGTCCGCCGCGGCGGGGACCGCCAGGAGCTGCACGAGCGCCTGCGGGTCCACGCGAGGGCCTCCGCCGACGAGCGCGCCGCGACGGGCGCGGCGGCCGACCTGCTCGACCGTCTCGCCGCCGACGGGGGCTTCGGCCTGACCCGCTCCGAGCTCGCCGCCGTGGCCGCGCCGGACCGGCTCGTCGGCCGCTCGGCCGAACAGGTCGAGGTCTTCGTGCGCGAAGAGCTCGACCCCGCGCTTTCCGGCGCCGCGGCGGCCGAGAGCGCGCCCGTGCGCGTGTGAACCGGCGTCTCGCCTCCCGACTCCTCGTCCTGCTCGCGCTCACCTCGGCGGCGTGCGCCACGTCCAAGGCCTCCCGGCCCGTCTCCCATCCCGTCGCGCCGGAAGAGGCCTCGAGCGGCTGGACCGAGGAAGGCCTGGCGTCCTGGTACGGCGGCGACGACGGCTTCGAGGGCAAGCCCACGGCCTCGGGCGAGATCTACGACTCCTCGAGGCTCACGGCGGCGCACCGGGACCTGCCCCTCGGCACGGTCGTGGACGTGACGAACCTCGACAACGGCCGCATCGTGCGGGTGCGCATCAACGACCGGGGCCCGTTCGTCAAGGGACGCGTGATCGACCTCTCCCACGAGGCGGCCCAGGAGATCGAAATGATCGGGCCCGGCGTGGCGCGCGTGCGGATCGTCGTCGTGACGGCGGGCGTCGAGACCGCGGCCGCTCCGTCGAACGGGCTCTGGGCCGTTCAGGTCGGCTCGTTCGCCGAGAAGCCGCGGGCCGACAAGCACGCCGCCCGGGCGCGCGCGGCGGGATTCACCGTCTACCTCGAGCCCTACCAGGGCCTGACGCGCGTCAAGGTCGGGCCCATCGATTCCCGCTCCGAGGCGCAAGCGCTGCTCGCGAACCTCGAGAGCGCCGGCTTCGAAGGGATCGTCGTCCCGACGAGCAAGTAAACCCGTACCCGTTCCGCCTGTCATCCCGAGCGGCATTGGCGTGTCATGCCGCGCAACATTTCGTCGTCATCCCGAGGGAAATCGGGTGACATGCCAAACAACACTTCGTTGTCATCCCGAGCGCAGCGAGGGATGACAGGCGGAAGGAACGCGCATCCCGGGACTCTCGCCGATCCAACACCCCGACTATAGAATCCCGCTCCCATGACCCTGGCCATCTCCTGTCGCGGCCTCAAAAAGCACTACGGCGACGTCCGCGCGGTCGACGGCCTCGACCTCGAGGTGCGCTCCGGCGAATGCTTCGGCCTGCTGGGGCCCAACGGCGCCGGCAAGACGACGACGATCGAGATTCTCGAGGGCCTGACCGAGCCCGACGCGGGAGACGTCACGATCCTCGGTCGACGCTGGGGCAGCCAGGAGCGGGAGCTGCGCGAGCGCCTCGGCGTCTCGCTTCAGGAGACCCGCCTGACCGAGAAGCTCACCGTCTACGAGACCCTGCGATCTCTTCCGCTCGTTCTACGCGCGCGGCCGCGAGCCCGAGGCGCTCATGGCCGACCTCTCGCTCGAGGAGAAGCGCGACGCGCGCGTGGGAAAGCTCTCCGGCGGACAGCGCCAGCGGCTGGCCGTCGCCTGTGCGCTCGCCGGGGATCCGGAGCTCCTCTTCCTCGACGAGCCGACGACCGGCCTCGATCCGCAGAGCCGCCTCCAGCTCTGGGAGCGCATCGAGGCGTACAAGGCCGCCGGCCGGACCGTGCTCCTCACCACGCACTACATGGAGGAGGCCGAGAGGCTGTGCGACCGCGTCGCGGTCGTGGACCACGGGCAAGATCATCGCGCAGGGCTCCCCGGCCGAGCTCATCGCCGGCCTGCGGGCCCCGCACATCATCGAGTTCTCGACCGACCCCGAGGTCTCCGACGCCCTGCTCTCCGCGATCCCCGGGATCGGCGAGCGCCGGCGGCGCGACGGAGCGCTGGTTCCTCGCGGCCGCGTCCCTCGCCGACGCGGTGCCGGCCCTGCTCGGCGGCGCTCGACGGCGCGGGCGCGAGGCTCGTCTCCCTCTCGACGCACCGCGCCACCCTCGAGGACGTCTTCATCGCCCTGACGGGACGGGAGCTGCGCGATGAGTGAGCGCCGCTCCGCCCTTCGCGCCCTGACGAAGACGCGCCTGCTCGAGTTCATCCGCGAGCCCGAGGCGCTCTTCTGGGTCTTCGCGTTCCCGATCCTGATGGCGCTGGTCCTCGGCTTCGCCTTCCGGGACCGCCCGCCCGACCCCGTCCCGGTCGGCGTCCTCGCGGGGCCGCGTCGGCCGGGATCGCTGCGGCGCTCGGCCGTTCCGGCGCGGTCAAGCCGGTCGCCTACGAGAATCGCGAGGCGGGGATGGCGGCCCTGCGCACCGGAAAGATCACGCTGCTCGTCGAGGACGCCGACACCCTCGTCTACCACTTCGACCCGACGCGGCCCGACGCGCGCCTGGCGCGCCTCGAGGTCGACGACGCGATCCAGCGCGCGCGCGGGACGCCTGCGACCCGGCGCCGCCGCGCGAGACGCTCGTCCACGAGAAGGGCTCGCGCTACATCGACTTCCTGCTTCCGGGAATCCTCGGGCTGAACCTCATGGGCACCGGGATCTGGGGCATCGGCTTCTCGATCGTCAACGCGCGCCTGAAAAAGACCCTGAAGCTCCTGGTCGCGACTCCGATGCGCAAGTCCGACTACCTGCTGGCGCAGATGCTGTCGCGCTTCGTCTTCCTCGTCCTCGAGGTCGGCGTCATCCTGGCGTTCGGCGTCGCGGCCTTCCAGCGTCCCGATCCGCGGCTCGCTCGCGCTCCTCGCGTTCATCACGGTCCTCGGCGCGCTGTGCTTCGGCGGGATCGGCCTGCTCGTCGCGGCGCGGGCCCGCACGCTCGAGGCCGCGAGCGGGCTGATGAACCTGGTCATGGTCCCGATGTGGCTGCTCTCCGGCGTCTTCTTCTCGTCGGAGCGCTTCCCGAAAGCCGCCCAGCCGCTGATTCAGGCCCTGCCGCTCACCGCGCTCAACAACGCCCTGCGCGGCGTCATGCTCGAGGGGCACGGGCTCGCGGCCACGGGCGGGGAGCTTCTCATCCTGGCCGCCTGGGGAGCCGTCACCTTCGCCGTGGCCCTCAAGATCTTCCGCTGGCAATAGGCGGCCCGGACCGGGGTATCCTTCCGGCCCAAGCCCGTCCCCGCGAAGAACCCGGGAGGAATCGTGCTCGAGACCCTCATCGTCAATCAGTCGGAGGTCCCCCGCCTCCTGCCCATGAAGGAATGCATCGACGTGATGGCGCGCGCCTTCGCGGCGCTCGCGCGCGGCGAAGCCAGGATGCCGCAGCGCCAGATCGTCTGGCTCGACGACAAGTCCGGCGCGCTCGGCCTCATGCCGGCGCACCTGCCCTCCCAGGGCGCGCTCGGGCTGAAGGTCGTGACCGTCTTCCCCGGCAACGACGGCACCGAGCTCGATTCGCACCAGGGCGCGGTGCTGCTCTTCGAGGCGGAGCGCGGGCGCCTGCTCGCCATCATCGACGCCACGTCCGTGACCGCCGTGCGCACGGCCGCCGTGAGCGGCCTCGCGACGCGGCTGCTGGCGCGCGAGGACGCCGGCGACCTCGCGCTCCTCGGCTCCGGCGTGCAGGCGCGCACGCATCTCGAGGCGATGCTCGCTCGTGCGCAAGATCCGGCGCGTGCGCGTCGCGAGCGCGCATCGAGCCCGCGCGGCTCGTTCGCCGAGCGCGAATCCAGGCGCCACGGCATCACCGTCGACGCCGTGCGCCTCGGTGCGGGAGGCCGTCGCGGGCGCCGACCTCGTCTGCACGACGACCTCGTCGCGCGAGCCCGTCGCTCGAGGGGGACTGGCTGCGCGCCGGCGCGCACGTCAACGCCGTCGGCGCGTGCGTCGCCTCGGCCCGCGAGCTCGACACGCCGCGGTCGCTGCGCTCGCGCCTCTTCGTGGACCGCGCGAAGCCGCGCTCAACGAGGCGGGCGACTTCCTGATCCCGAAGACGGAGGGCGCCATCGACGACGAGCACATCGTCGGCGAGCTCGGCGAGCTGGTCGTCGGCGCCGTCGCGGGGCGCCGTCGACCCGGCCGAGGTCACCCTCTTCAAGTCGCTCGGGCTCGCGATCGAGGACCTCGCGGCGGCGCAGCACATCTACGGCGAAGGCGCGCGCGGCGCGGGGATCGGAAAGTTCGTCGAATTCGGCGGGGGCCGCCACGACGCCGATTGAGCCGATCGCCGCTCGAGGAGATCCGCGCGGCGCGCGAGCGCATCGCCGGCTCGCGCCATCCGCACGCCGCTCGTGCGCCTGAACGTCGACGCGCCCGGCCGAGATCTGGCTCAAGCTCGAGAACCTGCAGCCGATCGGCTCGTTCAAGATGCGCGGCGCGGGCAACGCGATGGCCCTCGCCGCCCGCGAGGCGCTCGCGCGCGGCGTCTACACCGCGAGCGCGGGCAACATGGCGCAGGGCGTCGCGTGGTGCGCGCGCGCGGCTCGGCGTCCCGTGCACCGTCGTCGTGCCCGACCACGCGCCGCGCGGCGAAGCTCGACGCGATCGAGCGGCTCGGGCGGCCGGGTCGTCCGCGTGCCGTTCGACCGCTGGTGGCAGGTGCTCGTCGAGCACGCGCTATCCCGGCCTCGACGGGCCTCTTCATCCATCCCGGTCGCCGACCGCGCCGTCATCGCCGGCAACGGGACGATCGGGCTCGAGATCCTCGAGGACCTGCCCGACGTCGACACGGTGCTCGTGCCGTACGGCGGCGGCGGCCTCTCGTGCGGCATCGCCTCGGCGTCTGCGGCGCTGCGGCCCGCGGCGCGAAGGTGTTCGCGTGCGAGGTCGAGACCGCGGCGCCGTTCGCGGCGTCGCTCGCCGCCGGCGCGCCCGGTCGACGGTCGACTACACGCCGAGCTTCGTGGACGGCATCGGCGGCGCGCGGCGTGCTCGCCGAGATGTGGCCGCTCGCCGAGGCGCTCCTCGCCGGCTCGCTCGTCGTCGTCGCTCGACGAGATCGCCGGCGGCGATCCGCCTGCTCGCCGGACGCGCGCGCGTCGTCGCCGAAGGCGCCGGCGCGGCGTGCCGGTCGCGGCGGCGCTGTCCGGCCGCGCCGGGCGGGACGGATCGTGTGCGTCGTCTCGGGCGGCAACATCGACGGGCGGCTGGCCGAGATCCTCGCGGCGAGCGCCCCGTGCGAGCGGCTGAAGTGATAGCGCCACGAGGCCGCACGACGTAGTTCAGGCCGAGGTTCGGCTGGACGGTGTTCGCGTTCGAGTCGTGAGAGAGGCGCGACCTCGAGCGTCCACGCCTTCCCGCCCGCGAGGCGCCCTGCACGCCGAGGCCGCCCTGGAGGATGAAGTTGAATCGCCGGTCGAGCTCGGAGCTGACGTCGAGGTCGGTCCATCCGACACCCACTCCGAGCGCGACGTACGGATCGAGACGCCCGGCGCCGAAAAAGAAGCGGGCCCCACCGGCACGAGCCCGACCGTCGTGCCCGACGGGCGTGAAGTACCTCGCGAGGTGGCCCTCGACCACGTACTCGAAGCGCGGCGCCGAGGCGGAAGGCGACGCCGGGGCTCGAAGCACGAACAGCTGCTCCTCCGGTCGGCCGCTGTCTTCACCCGTACCGAAGCCCCGTACCCCGCGGCGAGACTCCACTCGGGCGGCCGCCCCTCGGGCAGCGGCCCCGACTCGGCTGCGGCCCAGAGCGAGATGCGGCCCGCAGCAGCAGGAAGCACGCGGCGAGCAGGCGGCCCGTCCTCATCCTCGCTTGCGCTCCTCGAGCTCCTCGAGGGTCTTCGGCCAGTCGCCCCGCAGGAGCTGCGAGAGCGCCCGGTCGGCGAGGAGCTTGCCTCCCGTCTGGCACGTCGGGCAGTAGTTCGACTCGTTCTCGGCGTACACGATCCGCTGCACCGGCGAGCCGCAGTCCGGGCACGGCTTGCCGTAGCGGCCGTGCACCGCCATCCCCTCGCGGAACGCGGTGACCTTCTCCGGAAAGCCCTTCGCCGCCTCGGCGCCGAGCCGGTCGCTCCACTCTCCGAGGACGCCCGTCGCGCGCGCGGTGGAGCCTGCACGATCTCCTCGTCGGTCAGCCGGTGGGTGAGCTGCGCCCGGAGAGAGCCGCGCGCGGTGCAGGATCTCGTCCGAGTAGGCGTTGCCGATGCCGGAGAAGAGGCGCGGGTCGGTCAGCGCGCGCTTGAGCGTGTGGTTCTCGCGCGTCAGGGCCTCGCGAAACCGCGCCGGGCCGGCATCGAGGACCTCGAGGCCCCCGCGCTCGAACTCGGCGAGCGCGGCGCGGCCCGCAACGAGGTGGAGCGACGCGCGCTTCTTCGTGCTGGCCTCGGTCAGCACGAGCGATCCGTCCGGAAAGTCGAAGGCCGCGAGCGCGGCCCGCCCGCCGACCTTGCCGTGCTCCGCTTTCCCAGTGGAGGCGGCCCGCGATCATGAGGTGGAGCACGAGGAAGAGATCGCCCTCGAGCGCGAAGACGATGCGCTTGCCGATCCGCTCGAGCCCGACGACCTTTCGTCCGGCGGCCTCCGACGGCGGCGGGGCGATCGAGCGCAGGAGAAACGGGCTCCCCAGGCGCACCGCCTCGAGGCGCTTTCCGACGACGCGCGGCTCGAGCGCGATCAGGTACGCCTGGATGTCGGGCAGCTCCGGCACGACGCAAGCTTAGCCTCGGGCGGCTCCCCCGCCCGCCGCTAGAATGGCCGTCTCCATGAACGCGCTCGTCCGCTACGCCCGCTGGCTCCACACCGGGTGGCCGGCGGGCACGGTCGAGCCGCTCCCGGAGGTCGGCGAGGACGGCGCGACGACGGTCCCGGGCGTCCGGATCACGGGCGACCTGACGGGCATCCCGCTCCTGAAGTTCGCGTCGGACTCGGGGGCGCGGGCGGTCCGGGCGATCATGGCGGAGCCGGATTTCGCGCCGGCCGCCCGGCCGACCCCGCCGTGCTCGACCTCGCGATCGTGGGAGGAGGCGTGTCGGGAATGGCGGCCGCGATCGCGGCGCGCAAGGCCGGGCTCTCGTTCACGGTCTTCGAGGCCGCGGCGCCCTTCTCGACCGTCGCGAACTTCCCGAAGGGTAAGCCCATCTACACCTACCCGACCGCGATGACGCCCGCCGGCGATCTGCAGTTCCGCACCGAGGTCCACCCGAAGGAAGCTCTCCTCGCCGACCTCGAGCGGGAGCGAAGGCAGGCGGGCATCGAGGTCACGCTCGCCCGGATCGAGCGGATCGAGCGCGCCGGCGTCCTCCTGCAGCTCCGCCATGCGGACGGGGCCGTCACGAAAGCGCGGCGCGTGATCGTGGCGATCGGCCGCAGCGGAGACTTTCGCCGCCTCGGCGTGCCCGGAGAGAACCTCGACAAGGTCTTCAATCGGCTCCACGATCCGGCCGATTACCGGGGACAGGCGGTCCTCGTCGTCGGCGGGGGCGACGCCGCCCTCGAGACGGCCCGGGCGCTCGCCGAGAGCGGCGCCCGCGTCACGCTCTCGTACCGCAGGCCGGAGTTCTCCCGGCCCCGTCCCGAAAACGCCGAAGCCGTGCGCGCCCTCGCCGCGGCGCCCGCGGCCGGCCTGCGTCTTGCCCTCGACACGCGCGTCGCCCGCATCGAGCCGAAGCACGTCGTGCTGCGGCATGGCTCGGGCCGCGAGGAGCGGCTCGAGAACGACGTGGTCTTCCCGATGCTCGGCCGGGAGGCCCCGCTCGACTTCCTGCGCCGCTGCGGGATCGCGATCCGCGGCGAGTGGACGGCGGCGACCCGGGCGGGCTTCGCGGCGTTCTTTCTCTTCTGCGTTTTCCTCTACAACTGGAAGGCGGGCGGCGCCGTCAACCGCTACTTCCGGGAGCACCGCCTCTTCCCGTACGGCGTCGCGGCCCCGGCGGACCCCGCCACGCTCTCCGGAACGCTGGCGATTTCGCTCGGGGACCCGGGCTTCTACTATTCCCTCGCCTACTGCGTCGCCGTGCTCGTCTTCGGCATCCGCCGGATCCGCCGGCGGCGAACGCCGTACGTCCGGCTCCAGACGATCACGCTCGCGCTCGTCCAGTGGATTCCGCTCTTCCTGCTCCCCTACCTCCTGCTGCCCTGGCTCGGGCACAACGGCGCCTTCGACGGCGGCTTCGGGAAGACCGTCGCCGACCACCTCTTCCCCGCCGCCGACGGCGGCCACGGGCGCGAGTACTGGCGCGCCTTCGGCTTCATCCTGGCCTGGCCGCTCTTCGTCTGGAACGTCTTTTCGTGGAAGCCCCTGGCGTGGTGGCTCGTCATCGCCTTCGTGCAGACCTTCGTCCTGATTCCGCTGCTCGTCCGGCGCTGGGGCAAGGGGGCCTACTGCGGATGGATCTGCTCCTGCGGCGCCCTCTCGGAGACGCTCGGCGACGCCCACCGCCGGAAGATGCCGCACGGTCCCGTCTGGAACCGCCTGAACATGGTCGGGCAGGCGATTCTCGCGCTCGCGGTCCTGCTCTTCGCCGGACGCGCCGTGTCGTGGACGTGGCCGGACACGCGTCTCGGCGGCGCCGCGCGGCGCTTCTACGACGGCCTTCTCTCGGGCTGGCACCCGCTCGGCGTGGAGCTGAACTACTACCATGTCGTGGACGTCTTTCTCGCGGGCATCGTCGGCCTCTCGTTCTATTTCTGGTTCTCGGGCCGGGTGTGGTGCCGCTTCGCCTGCCCGCTCGCCGCGCTCATGCACGTTTACGCGCGCTTCTCGCGCTTCCGCATCTTCGCCGAGAAGGAGAAGTGCATCTCGTGCAACGTCTGCACCTCTGTCTGCCACCAGGGCATCGACGTCATGGCCTTCGCGAACAAGGGACGGCCCATGGAAGACCCCGAGTGCGTGCGCTGCTCGGCGTGCGTTCAGATGTGCCCGACCGGCGTCCTGTCCTTCGGCCGCTACGACGGCCGCGGATTACCCGTCCTCGACCGCCTGCCCGCGTCCGCCCCCGGAGCGCTACACTCCCGGCCATGATCCTCGTGACGGGCGCCACCGGCCAGATCGGCTCGCGGCTGCTCGAGGAGCTCGAGACCGCGCGCGCCAAGTTTCGCGCCCTCGTGCGCAGCGCCGGACGGGCCGAGATGGTGCGGGCGCGCGGGGGCGAGCCGGTCGTGGGCGACATCGCCGACGCCGCCGCGCTCGACGCGGCCCTGCGCGGCGCCACGAAACTCTTCCTCCTGACGACCCAGGCCCCGGACCAGCCCGCCCGCGAGGCCCGCGTCGTGGACGCGGCCGCCGCCGCGGGGGTCCGGCACGTCGTCAAGCTTTCGGCCTCGGGAGCGGACGCGCGGGAGCCCTTCCGGTTCGGCCGCATGCACCGGGAATCGGAGCGTCACATCGAGGCCTCGGGCATCCCCCACACGTTCCTGCGGCCGAGCTTCTTCATGCAGAACTACCTCGCGTTCGCCGACACGATCCGGAGCGCCGGGGCGATCTTCGCCCCCGCGGGGGCGGGCCGGCATTCCGACGTGGACGTCCGCGACGTCGCCGCCGTCGCGGCGCGCACCCTCACCGAGGATGGGCACGAAGGGCGCAACTACGAGCTGACCGGGCCCGAGGCGCAGTCCCTGGCCGACGGCGCCCGTACCATCGCGAAAATCACGGGCCGCGACGTCCGCTTCGTGGACGTGCCCCCGGAAGACGCCCGCAAGGCCATGGTCTCGGCCGGCCTCTCCGAGTGGATGGCCGACGGCGTCATCGAGCTGTACGCCTGGTTCCTCCGGGGCGAGGGCACGACGAACGGCTCGGCCGTCACGCTCGCCGTCGAAGAAGTCCTCGACCGCCCGCCGCGCCCCTTCGACCGTTTCGTGCGCGAGAACGTAAAGGCCTTCGGAGGGTAGCCGTCGCCTCCGCTTCGTTCGGGATCTGCGCGCCGACGCGCGCACCGGCGCTCGGCTCGCCCAAAGGGGCTCGACCGAGCGCCTGATCCCTCACTACGCTCCGGCTCCCGCCGCGCGAACCTCCTCCCTCGCTCCGCTCGGGAGACTATTCGCGCGGCGAGCAATAGGGAGGCGGCCTCTGGACGAGCAGCACTGCTCCAAGAGCTCGCGGCGTGCGAAGTCTCCCGACCGAAGGGAGGGAGGAGGCGCACGCCGCGGGAGCCGAAGCGCCGCGAAGGATCAGGCGTCCGGTCGAGCGCGCATCCGCGCGAGCCGGACGCCGGTGCGCCCCGAAGGAGCGCAGATCCCTCGCGAAGCGGAGGCGACGGCGGCGGTTATGATAATTCGGCCGGCGGCTTCGTGAGGAGCCGGGCGCGGCGCTCGTGGCGCTCGAGGGCGAGGCGGATGAGCTCGTCGAGCAGGGCCCCGAGGGGCACGCCGCTCGCCTCCCAGAGCTTGGGATACATCGAAACCGCGGTGAAGCCCGGCAGCGTGTTGATCTCGTTGACGAGCACGCGGTCGGTGCCGCGCTCGAGGAAGAAATCCACCCGCGCCATTCCCGATACGCCGCACAGCCGGAAGACCGCGATCGCCAGCCGCCGCGCTTCCTCCGCCACGGCCGCGGAGACCGGCGCCGGGATCAGGAGCTTCGCCTTGTCGTCGCGATACTTGTCGTCGTAGTCGTAGAACTCGTGCCCCGGCACGATCTCCCCCGGGATCGAGGCGCGGGGATCCTCGTTGCCGAGCACGGCGCACTCGAGCTCGCGCGCGTCGATGCCCTCCTCGACGAGCACGCATTCGTCGTACCGCAGGGCCAGCTCCACGGCTCGCGCGAGGTCTTCCGGCCGCTTCACCTTCGTGACGCCGACCGAGGAACCGCCGTTGGCGGGCTTGACGAAGACCGGCAGCGGAAGCCCCGATGCGGCCCCGGCCTCGCCGGCGCCGCGAAGCGCCACGGCCCGCGGCGTCGGGATCCCCGCGTCGCGCAGGAGCGCCTTGAACACGGCCTTGTCCATCCCGACGGCGGAAGCGGTCACGCCGGCGCCCACGTACGGCACGCCGAGCGTCTCGAGAAAGCCCTGGAGCGCGCCGTCCTCGCCGGTCGTTCCGTGGATGATCGGGAACACCACATCCACGCGGCCCGGACCGATCTCGGCGGGGACGAGGGCGCCGCCCACGGTCTCGGCGGCCCGAAATCTCTCGGGAATCGCCCCCGCGGCGAGAAGTTTCGCCGAGTCGCCGGGCGACAGGAACCGCCCGTCCTCGCCGACGGCGAGCGGGATCACCTCGTAGCGAGCCGGGTCGAGGGCCGACACGATCGTGCGGGCCGAGATCCGCGACACCTCGCGCTCGACCGACCGTCCCCCGTAGAGCACGGCGACCCGGCGCCGGGTCACCAGCTCACCACGCGGACGTCTTCGACGGCGGGCGCCTTCCGCAGCCGGTCGAGAGCGTGCTCGGGCGGCGCCGAGTCCACCGCGATCACGGCCGCCGCGCGCGCCCCGCTGCCGCGGGCGAGAGAGAAGTTGGCGATGTTGACCCCCTCCTCGCCGAGGATCGTCCCGACGCTGCCGACCACGCCCGGCACGTCGCGGTTGCGCAGGAAGACGACCGTGCCCTCGGGCCGGAACTCGAGCGGGAGGCCGTCCACCTCCACCACGCGGGCGTCCGTGCCCGTGAAGAGCGTGGCGCTGGCGGTCGCCGCCGCCGCCGCGCCCGACAGCGTGATCCGCAGCGAGCGCGCGTAGGCGCCGGGATCCTCGTGGCGGGTCTCGGACACGGCGAGACCGCGGTCCTGGGCGACGAAGAGCGCGTTGACGAAGTTGACCGTCTCCGGCGTGTGCTTCTCGAGCGCTCCCTTGACGGCGGCGACGGCGACCGGCCGCAGCATGTCCTCGGGCAGGCCCCACGTCTCCACCGCCAGGCGCGAGAGATGCCCGCCGAGGAGCACCGAGAGAAAGTGCGCCGTGCGCTCGGCCAGGCGCATCCATCCGGCGGCGCCGTCCGCGTCCTTGGGCCCGCGGAACGGGAGGTTGACGGCGGGCACATACGCGGCGCCGGCGAGGGCCTCGAGCAGGGCCTCGACGGTCTGGACGGACACGCGCTCCTGCGCTTCCACGGTGGAAGCGCCCAGATGCGGCGTGGCGACGACGTTCGGAAGCTTCAGCAGCGGGTCGGCCGGGTCCGGCGGCTCGGGGTCGAACACGTCGAGAGCGGCTCCCCCGAGGCGCTTCCCGGCGAGCGCGGCGAAGAGCGCGGCGCGATCCACGAGGCTGCCGCGGGCGACGTTGACGAGCAGCGCGCCCGGCTTCATGCGGCCGATCTCCTCGGCCCCGAGCAGGGGCCGGCCCTTGCCGACCGCCGTCGAGTGGAGCGTGACGACGTCGGACTGCGCGAGCAGGTCGTCGAGCGGGAGAAGCGGCACGCCCATCTCCCGGGCCTTCTCGGCCGGGAGATACGGATCGTGGCCGAGCAGCCGCGCCTCGAAGGCGCGGGCGCGCGAGGCGACGCGCGAGCCGACCTGCCCGAGGCCCACGATGCCGACGGTCTTTCCGGCGAGCTCCGAGCCGATGAACTTCGACTTTTCCCAACGGCCGGCGGCCATCGAGGCCGCCGCCTCCGGGATGCGGCGCAGCAGCGCGAAGAGCATCGCGAAGGTGTGCTCCACGGCCGACACGACGTTGCCCGTCGGGGAGTTCAGGACCAGCACGCCCCGGGCCGACGCCGCGGGCACGTCCACGTTGTCCACGCCCACGCCCGCCCGCCCGACGATCGTCAGGCGCGGCGCCGCGGCGAAGAGCGCGGCGTCCACCTTCGTCGCGCTCCGGACGAGGAGCGCGTCCGCGTCGGCGAGGGCGGCGAGGACGGCCTCGCGCGGCTGGCCCGAGAGGTCCACGACCTCGTGCCCCGCCTCGCGGAGCAGGTCGAGGCCGGCCGGCGAGATCTTCTCGGCGACGACGACGCGGCTCACGCCTTCGCCTCGTCCTCGCACGCCGCGAGCGCCGCGAGCAGCGCGTCGAGGGACGCCAGGTCCACGTCGCCCATGTGCCCGATCCGGAAGGTCGAAGGCTTCCACTTGCCGTAGCCGCCGCCGATCGTGTAGCCGCGTTCCTTGACCTTCGCGACGAGCGCCTCGGCCGAGAGCCCGGGACGGGGCTTGAGGCACGAGACGGTCCAGGAGCGCGCCCCCTCGGGAGGCGCGTACGCGTGCCCGCGCCCGGCGGCCCAGGATTCGACGCGGCGGCGCAGCGCCTCGTGGCGCGCCCAGCGCCCCTCCATCGTTTCCGTCAGGATGTGGTCGAGCTGCACGTCGAGGGCGAACAGGTGCGGCGTCGAGGGCGTGTAGGGCGTCTGGTGCTTCTCGGCGAAGGCCTCGGCCTCCGACAGGCGCAGGTAGTGCGCGCGGGAGCGCTCGCGGGCGCGCGCGCGGAAGCGCTCCGACGCGAACGCCACGCCGAGGCCGGGCGGCAGGGCGAGCGCCTTTTGCGAACCGGAGAGAGCGAAGTCGAGATTCCAGGCATCCGATTCGACGGGCGATCCCGCGACCGAGGTGACCACGTCGGCCAGTACGAAGGCCTTCGAGGACTCCCGGACGGCGCGCGCGATGGCGGCGAGGTCGTTGAGCGTGCCCGTCGAGGTTTCCGAGTGGACGACCGTCACGGCTTCGTAGTCGGCCCTGCCGAGCGCCCGCCGCACGTCGGCCGGGTCGACCGGCGCGCCCCAGGCGGACTCGAGGACATCCACCGCGAATCCCAGATCGCGCGCGCAGACCGCCCAGCGCTCGGAGAACGCGCCCGAGGCGATCGCGAGCACGCGGGCGGGATTCAGGTTGAGGAGCGCCGCCTCCCAGAGCCCCGTCCCCGCCGACGTCGTCGTGAAGACGAAGCCCTCGGTGCGGAAGACCTGTTTCAGGCGCGGCGGGATGCGGGCATAGAGATCCGCGAATGCCTTGCCGCGGTGGCCGATCGCCTCGTGCGCCATCGCCTGGCGCACCGCGTCGCGGACCCACACCGGGCCCGGCAGAAAGAATCGCACCTGTCCGGGCTTTCCCCCGGTCGGATCGAAGGAGCTTGTCATGAGGCTCGCGATTCTACCCGCGGAGCGTCGCCAGCCACGCCGGCAAATCCGCGATGCGCGGCAGCAGCGCGTCCGCGGCGATGCCGGCGAGCTCCTCCCGCGTTCGCGACCCGCCGGGAATGAGCGCGACGCGGCAGCCCGCGGCGCGCGCGAACTCGAAATCCACCTCCATGTCCCCGACGACGATCGTCTCGTCCGCGTCCGCGCCGGCCAGACCCATGAGGCGCCGCAGCATCGCCGGGTCGGGCTTCGCCGGAGTCTCGGCGTCGGGGCCTCCGACCGCCCGAAACCGGCCTGCGACGCCCTTGGCCTCGAGGATCATCCGGGAGAACGGCGCCGGCTTGTTCGAGGCGACCGCCATGGCGTGGCCCCGGTCCGCGAGCGCGGCGAGGACCTCGGGCACGTCGGGCAGCAGATGCGACTTCTCGACGGCGACGAGCGGATAGCGCTCGCGGAAGAGCCGCACGCCCTCGGGCGCGCGCTCGGGCCCGACGGCCTCCTCGAGCAGGCTTTCGAGCCCGTGGCCGACCATCCCCCGCACCTCGGCCGCCGACCGCGGGGAGGCGCCCAGCCGCTCCATCGCATAGGCGAGCGCGTCGCCGATCGCCGCGTACCCGTCGATGAGCGTGCCGTCGAGGTCGAAAACGACGAAGGGCGGGCGGCTCAAGCCGACTTCCGGCTGCCGTTCTGAGCCTCGCGGCCTTGCCGGTCGAGCCCCGCGGCGTGGAGCACGGTCGCCACGATCGCGTCCCAATCCCCGAAGGACAGCGTCGGAACCGATCCCTGGAACGGCCCGTCCGAAATCCGCGCGACGGGCTCGACGACCTCGGGCCGCGCCACGCCCGTGCGCAGGACCTCGATCTTCGGAATCGGCAGCGACTTGTAACCCTCGACGAGCACGAGGTCGCAGTCCCGGAACTCGCGCGACAGGACTTCCGCGAGTTCCTCCTCCTCGCCGAATCGCCGCGCGGTCGTTCGGGCTGGCGTCACGAAGACCCCTACGGCGGCGCCCGCCGACGCGTGTCGCTGCGAGTCCTTGCCCTCGGTGTCGTCCTCCACGTCGCGCGTCGTGTGCTTGAGGGTGCCGACGACGAGGCCGCGGGCCTTCAGGCGCGGCACGAGCTCGACCAGGATCGACGTCTTGCCCGAGTCGTGCCCGCCGACGAACGCGACGACGGCGGGCTTGCGGTCGGCATAGAGCAGATGGGCCTCGCGGCGCGTGCGGAACTGCCGCGCGCCGTCGAAGTGCCGGGCGATCTCCGCGCGCAGTCCCTCGCCGGCCTCGAGCGCCTTTCGGAAGGACGGCGACCCGGTCAGCAGATCGATGGCGGGCCGGTCGTCGAACTCGTAGGGCTCCGTCCGCCACCGGAAGTCGAGCGGCGCCATCTTGCGGGCGGCCTCGATCACGCGCAGCCCCGTCTGGAAAGGCCGGAAGGCGCCGCGATCCGTGACGTGCATCCGGGCGCCGCCGCAGCGCGTTGCGGCGTACTTGTCGAACATCGGCCGGAAATGGGTCGGCAGGAACGAGACGCCCGGCAGCGCCAGGGCGTTCAGCGCGTCGGCAAAGGCCATGCTCTCGAGCCACGGCGCGCCGAACACCTCGAACGGTCGCGTCGTCCCGCGCCCCTCCGACAGGTTCGTGCCTTCCAGCAGGCACATGCCCGGGTAGACCAGGGCCGTGTCCGTCGTCGGCATGTTCGGCGAGGGAGGCACCCAGGCGAGGCCGGCGTCCTCGAAGGAAAGATCGCGCGTCCAGCCGGCGGCGGGGCTGACGACGAGGTCCAGGTCCAGGCGCCGCTCCGCGACGAAGAGACGCGCGAGCTCGCCGGCCGTCATGCCGTGGCGCACCGGAATCGGGTGGAGACCGACGAACGTCAGGTAGCCCGAGGCGGCCGGCGCGCCCTCGACGCCGCCGCCGATCGGGTTCGGGCGGTCGCAGACGACGAACCGCAGCCGCGAGCCGGCGCAGGCCTCCATCGCGAGCAGCATCGTCCAGATGTAGGTGTAGTAGCGGCTCCCGACATCGGCCACGTCGAACACGATGGCCTCGAGGTCGGCGAAGTGCTCGCGCCTCGGCCGCAGGCTCTCGGCCGCGTCGCCATAGAGCGAGACGACGGGCAATCCCGACGGGCCGTGGATGGACCCGCCGACCGCCTCCATGTACACGGCGCCGCCGTCGAGCCCGTGCTCCGGGCCGAAGAGCCGCACCAGGCGCACGTTCGGCGCCGCGCGCAGCGCCTTCCAGGTCGGGACCCCCGCCGACGTCAGGCCGGAGCCGTTGGTGATCAGGCCGAGGCGCTTGCCGGCGACCGGCCACGGCTTCTCGAGCAGGACGTCGATGCCGAACTGGACCTTTCCCATCGGCGCGATCTTAGCCCGAGGCCTTCGGGTGCTCGGCGGCGCGCCCCTGGAGCAGCGCGATCGCGTGGGGCACCAGCCCGAGAATCGACGCGAGGCAATCGGCCGCGCCCTTCGGCGATCCCGGCAGCGCCACCACGAGCGCGCAGCCGCGCACGCCCACGACCTGCCGCGACAGGTACGCGGCCGGAAAGTCGCGCGAGGTCTCCGCCCGCATCTTCTCGGCGAGGCCCGGCACCTCGAAATCGATCGCCGCGCGGACGCCCTCGGGCGTGCGGTCCCGGGGCGCGACGCCCGTGCCGCCGGTGAGGACGATCAGGTCGGCTTCGCCGGCGTCCGCCTTCTCCCGGACCGCCTGCGCGACCCGGTCGGGCTCGTCCGGGATGACCTGCCGGCTCGCGATCCGGTGGGGGACCCCGGAATCCCGCAGCGCCTGCTCGCAGGCCGGGCCTCCGCGGTCCTCCCGCGCGCCCGCGGCCACGCCGTCGGAAACCGTAATGAGGGCCACGCGGATGCTCACGCGGCTAATATAGACCGCCCATGGGCATCTCGGACCGACTCGGCCGGCCGCTCGGCAACCTCCGCGTCTCGGTCACCGACCGGTGCAACCTGCGCTGCGCGTACTGCATGCCGGAGCGCGACTACGTCTGGCTCCCCCGCGAAGACATCCTGCATTTCGAGGAAGTCGGCCGGCTCGCCGACGTCTTCGGCGGGCTCGGGGTGGACCGGATCCGGCTGACGGGGGGCGAACCCCTCGTGCGGCACGACCTGCCGGAGCTCGTCCGCATGCTCGCCACCCGGCCCTGGTTGCGCGACCTCGCGATGACGACCAACGGCGTGCTTCTCGCGGAGCACGCCTGCGACCTCCGGGCGGCCGGCCTCCATCGCGTCACGGTCAGCCTCGACACGCTGCGTCCCGACCGGTTTCGGGAGCTGACGCGCTTCGACGAGCTGCCGCGCGTGCTGCGCGGGATCGAGGCCGCGGCGCGCGAGGGATTCGCCGCCCTGAAGATCGACGCCGTCGTAATCCGCGGCGTCAACGACGACGAACTCGTCCCGCTCCTGCACCGGGCGCGAGAGTGGGGCGCCGAGATCCGCTTCATCGAGTACATGGACGTCGGCGGGGCGACGCACTGGTCGCGCGATCGGGTCGTCTCCCGGCAGGAGATGCTCGCCGCGCTCGGCGCGGCGTTCGGCGCGATCGAGCCGGTCGTCGAGACGACCTCCGCTCCCGCCGAACGCTTCCGCCTGCCCGACGGCACGCCTTTTGGGATCATCGCGTCGACGACGGCGCCCTTCTGCCGGTCCTGCGACCGCAGCCGGCTGACCGCCGACGGCCTCTGGTACCTCTGCCTCTACGCCGCGCGCGGACTCGACCTGCGCAAGCCGCTGCGCGACGGCGCCTCCGAGGCCGAGCTGCGCGCGCTCGTCGCATCGGCGTGGGAAGGCCGCTCCGACCGGGGCGCCGAGGAGCGTCTCGCGTTGAGGGAGCGCTCTCCCCTCGTGCCGCTGACCGAGCTGAAAAAGGACCCGCACCTCGAGATGCACACGCGCGGCGGCTGAGGCCCGCGCCGCCGGCGGCCGCCGCCTACGGAACCTCGATCCAGCCCTCCCCGATCAGCACGCTCGCGCCCCCGATCCTCGTCGAGATCACGACGCCGCCCCTCTTCTCGGTCCGCACTTCCAGGACGCTCGGGCGCCCCATCTCCACGCCCTGCGCGATGCGCCAGCGCCAGGCACCGTCGGCGCGCGCGTCGCCCTGGCTCAGCATCGCCCCGAGGGCGCCGTTCGCGCTGCCGGTGGCGGGATCCTCGGGCACGAGATCGCGCGGCGCGAACATGCGGGCCCGGATGTCGAACTCGTCGCCGCTCCGGAACCACAGGTGAATGTCGGGCGTGACTCCCCGCGCGACGAGGGCGTCGAGCCCGGCCTCGTTGCTTCTCGCGCGCGAGAGCGCGTCGCGGGAGGCGACTTCCGCCAGCAGGAACGGGAGCCCGACCGACGCGACCCGGGGCGGATGCGGGCGGGTCACGAACTCGCCGGGCGAAAGCGAAACCGCCGCCGCGACCGCCGCCGCGTCGACCTCCGCGCCGAGGGAAAGACGCTCGGGCGCCGCGATCTCGCACCACACGATGCCGCCTTCGCGTCTCTCGATCGTCACCTCGACGAGCCCCGCCTTCTCCTCGAAAATCGCCCGGACCGGAGAGTCGAGCGGGCCGAGCTCGCCCGCGCTCGCCAGCGCGAAGGCGGTCCCGACGTTGGGATGGCCCGCAAAGGGCACCTCCATCGTGGGCGTGAAGATCCGGACCCGGCGGGTGTGCCCGGCCTCCGCCGGGAGGACGAACGTGCTCTCGGAGAAGTTGAACTCCCGCGCGATCTGCTGCATCCGCCGGTCCGACAGGCCCCGCGCGTCGGGCAGCACGGCGAGGGGATTGCCCCCGAACGGCGTGTCGGTGAAAACGTCGCAGAGGAAGTAGCGGTAGCGCATTCGACGGCTCGCGGGCAGGGCGGTCAGGTCCGGCGGTAGGTCCCGGACCTCCCGCCCGACTTCTCCGTCAGAACGATCTCGCGGATCGCCGCGGAACGGTCGAGCGCCTTGACCATGTCGTACAGGGCGAGGCACGCCGCCGCCACGGCGGTCAGCGCCTCCATCTCGACGCCGGTTTTTCCCGTGATGCGCGTCGTCGCCGTGACGACGGCCTGGCGCTTTCCGCGCTCGAGCACGACGTCCACCTCGACCGACTCGAGCGCGAGCGGATGGCACAGGGGAATGATCTCCGACGTGCGCTTGGCCGCCTGGATACCGGCCACGCGCGCGACCGCGAGGGCGTCGCCCTTGGCGAGCCGCCCCGAGGCGAGGGCTTCGAAGGCCGCGGGCGCCATGGCGACGACGCCGCGAGCCACCGCCACGCGCCGGGTGGCGCCCTTCTCCCCCACGTCCACCATCCGCGCCCTCCCGCGCGCGTCCACGTGGAGGACGCTCTTGCGCAGCGGCGTTCCCGGGCGGGGGCGGCGCGGCTTGTCCCGGCGGGGCTTCTCGGTTTCGCTCATGCCCTCTCCCTGTGCGCGGCGTATTCCTCGAGCGTGTTCAGGTTGGCGAAGGCCGCGCCCGACGGGTCGAGCGCGTGCCATTCGGCCTCCTCGAAGATCTCGGCGCCGGCCGCTTCGGCCAGGCCGTGCAGCGAGAGCTCGCCGGCCTCGATCCGGCGGCGCGCCGTCTCGAGGACCGAGCGCCGCCAGACGGCGGCCAGAGGCTGGAGCCGGCCGTCCGCGCGGGGGACGACGGCGGGGGCCGCGCTCGCCAGCGCGCGGGCCGCGATCGCGCGCAGCAGGGCGGGCGAAACGGCGGGCAGGTCCACCCCGAGCACGAAGACGCGATCGGCCGCCTCCTCGAGCGCCCGCACGAGGCCGTGGATGGCCGCCCGCTCGGCGACGCGGTCGAGCAGGACCCGCGCGGGCCCGATCGGAAAGTCCGGGGCCTCCTTGGCGACCAGGAAGACCTCCTCGAAGATGTCCGAGAGCCGCCGCGCCTGGAACTCGGCGAGCGTCTGCGCGCCGTAAGGCAACTCGGCCTTCGGGCGCCCCATCCGCCGCGAGGCGCCGCCGACGAGGACGGCCGCCGGCATCGGGATCTTCACGCCGGCGATGCTAGCACCGCGATTCCCCCCGCGGCCGTCGGCGGCAGCGCTACTTGTCGCCGCCCCCGAGGATGATCGGCAGGCCGGTCTTCGAGTTGCCGACGACGACGATCTTGGTGTTGGCGCTCATGGCGAGCTTCTCGGTGGCCTCGATGCCCTTCCACTCCAGCAGCTGCGGGCTGATGCCCTGCGCGACGATCTTCTGGAAATCCGCGATGCCCTGCGCCTCGATCCGCTTGCGCTCGGCTTCCTGCTGCTCCTTGGCCAGGACGAACTTCATCTGCTCGGATTCCTGCTCCCGCTTCAGTTTTTCCTGGATGGCGTTGGCCACGACCGCCGGCAGGCCGATCTTGCGCAGCAGCACGGACTCCACGATCACGCCGCGCCCGCTCGTCATCTTCTTCACGAGCTCGAAGGTCTCGCGCGCGATCTGCTCGCGCTCCGAGGAGTAGAGCGCCTTGGCGTCGTAGGAGGCCGTGATCTCGCGGATCGCGGAACGGACCTGCGGCACGATGATGACTTCGGCGTAGTCGACGCCGACGGTCCGATAGACCACGGCCGCCTTCTCGGGGTCGAGCCGGTACAGGAGCGACCCTTCGAGATCCATCATCAGGCCTTCCTTCGACGGGACCTCGGCCGTCTCCTTCAGCTCCAGAGTCCGGATCGACATCTTGTGCACGCGCGTGAACGGGAGGACGAGATGCACGCCCGCGGGCAGCGCGTTGGGCGACACGCTCCCGAAGAGGTCCTTCACGCCGACGGTGCCGGCCGGAACGACCGCGATCGGCGCGCCGACGACGACAAGCAGGAAGAGCGCGATGGCGACGATGACGCGGCGCACGAAGCGGGGGCCGGGGCCGGCCGGCGGAACGATCTCGAAGGTCTTGCCCGACATGGAGTCCTCCTTGCGGTACGGGTGAACGATGCGCGCGATGGTGCGGGACCGGGCCGGGGTCTAGACGAGCTTGAGCAGGTGCCCCATCTTGTTCTTCTTCGCCTCGAGGTACTTGCGCGAGCGGTCGGTGGGGCTCACCTCGAGCGGCACGCGCTCGACGATCTCGAGCCCGTAGCCGTCGATGGCGACGTACTTGGAGGGGTTGTTGGTCATGAGCCGCATCTTGCGCACGCCGAGGTCGCGCAGGATCTGGCACCCGACGCCGTAGTTGCGGATGTCGGGCGGGAAGCCGAGCTTCTCGTTGGCCGACACCGTGTCGTGGCCCTGGTCCTGCAGCTCGTAGGCCTTGAGCTTGTTGATCAGGCCGATGCCGCGGCCCTCCTGCAGGAGGTAGAGGAAGACGCCCCGGCCGGCCTCGACGATCTTCTCCATCGCGAGCTCGAGCTGCTCGCCGCAGTCGCAGCGCGCCGAGCCGAAGACGTCTCCCGTCAGGCACTGCGAGTGGACGCGCACGAGCGTGGGCTCCTCCTCGGTGACCGTGCCGTGCACGAGGGCGAGGTGCTCCTCCTGCGTGACGTCGCTCCGGTACGCGTAGAGCTGGAACTCGCCGAGGCGGGTGGGCAGGTGCGGCGACGCGATCCGCTGCACGAGCCGCTCGGTCTTCAGCCGGTAGCGGATGAGATCGGCGACCGTCACCATGGCCAGGCCGTGGCGCTGAGCAGAACTTCGCCAGGTCCGGCACCCGCGCCATCGTCCCGTCCTCGTTCATGATCTCGCAGAGCACGGCCGACGGGTTCATCCCGGCGATGCGCGCCAGATCCACCGAGGCCTCGGTCTGCCCCGCGCGCTTCAACACGCCGCCGCGCTGGGCCCGCAGCGGAAACATGTGCCCGGGCCGGTTCAGGTCGGCCGGGCGCGTCGCCGGGTCGATGGCCGTCCGGACGGTCGCCGCGCGATCCGCCGCCGAGATCCCCGTCGTCGTCCGGCCGCGCGCCTCGATGGAGACGGTGAAGGCGGTCCCGAAGTTCGACGTGTTCTCCGCGACCATCGGCGAGAGGTCGAGCGCGTCGCAGCGCTCTTCGGTCAGCGCAAGGCAGATCAGGCCCCGCCCCTCCCGCGCCATGAAGTTGATCGCCTCCGGCGTGACCGTCTCGGCCGCGAGAACGAGGTCGCCCTCGTTTTCCCGGTCTTCGTCGTCCACGACGACCACGAACTTTCCGGCGCGCAGGTCGGCGACCGCCTGCTCGATGGGGGCGAAGGGGGAACCCGGCTCGGTTGGCATCCGGCCATTTTCTCACGGGTAGCGGCCCGGCCGGGTTCCCCGTCCCGGAACGCTCTGCCGCGCTTTGGCCGCCACGGCGCCTGCGCTCGCGGCGCGGGAAGTCTCCCGACCGAAGGGAGGGAGGAGGCCCGCGCCGCGGGAGCCGCAGCGCCGCGAGGGGTCAGGCGTCCGGTCGAGCCCGCATCCGGGCGAGCCGGACGCCGGCGCGCCCTCCGGGCGCGGACCCCTCGCTGCGCGGAGGCGACGGCTAGAAGACCGCCGGCTCCTCGTACGTCGCGAAGACCTCGCGCATGACGTCGGAGATCTCCCCTACCGTCGCGTACGTCTTGACGGCCTCCACGAGCGGCGGCATGACGTTCTTGCCGTCGGCGCAGGCCTGCCGCAGCGCGGCGAGGGAGGAGGAGACCGCCTTGCCGTCACGGGTCCGGCGCAGCGCGGCGAGCGCGTCCTTCTGCTGCCCCTCCACGGCGTCGTCGATGTAGAGCGTCTCGAGCGGCTGCTCGACCGCGTCGACGAAGTCGTTGACGCCCACGACGATCTTCTCGTCCGAGTCGAGGGCGCGCTGGTAGGCGTACGCCGCGTCCATGATCTCGCGCTGCGGGAAGCCGGCCTCGATCGCCTCGACCATGCCGCCGAGCTCGTCGATCCGCCGGAAGTAGTCGAAGCAGCCGCGCTCCATCTTCGTCGTGAGCTCCTCGACGAAGTACGAGCCGCCGAGCGGGTCGATGGTGTTCGTCACGCCCGACTCGTGCGCGATGACCTGCTGCGTGCGCAGGGCGAGCTTGACCGCGAAGTCGGTCGGCAACGCGAGCGTCTCGTCGAGGGAGTTCGTGTGCAGCGAGTTCGTGCCGCCGAGCACCCCCGCGAGCGCCTGGATCGTCGTGCGCACGACGTTGTTGTACGGCTGCTGCGCGGTGAGCGAGCAGCCCGCCGTCTGCGTGTGGAAGCGGCACATCCAGGAGCGCGGATCCTTCGCGCCGAAGCGCTCGCGCATCGTCTTCGACCAGATGCGGCGCGCGGCGCGGAACTTGGCGATCTCCTCGAAGAAGTCGTTGTGCGAGTTGAAGAAGAACGACAGGCGCGGCGCGAACTCGTCGACCGTCAGGCCGGCCTCGATGCCGTACTTCACGTACTCCACGCCGTCGCGCAGCGTGAACGCGAGCTCCTGCAGCGCCGTCGAGCCCGCCTCGCGGATGTGGTATCCGGAGATCGAGATCGTGTTCCAGCGCGGGACGTGCTTCGCGCAGAAGGCGAACTGGTCGGTGATCAGCCGCATCGAGGGCCGCGGCGGGAAGATGTACTCCTTCTGGGCGATGTATTCCTTGAGGATGTCGTTCTGGAGCGTGCCGCCGACCTTCGCCCAGGGCGTGCCCTGCTTCTCGGCGACCGCGAGGTACATCGCCAGAGCGATCGGCGCGGTCGAGTTGATCGTCATGGACGTCGTGACCTGGTCGAGGTCGATCCCGTCGAAGAGGACCTCCATGTCCCGGCCAGGGAGTCGATCGCGACGCCGCACTTGCCGACCTCGCCTCGCGACATCTGGTGGTCCGAGTCGTAGCCGTAGAGCGTCGGCAGGTGGAAGGCCGTCGAGAGGCCGGTCTGGCCGTGCTCGAGCAGGTACTTGAAGCGCTCGTTGGTCTGCTTCGCCGTGCCGAAGCCGGCGAACTGGCGCATCGTCCACAGCTTGCCGCGGTAGCCCGTGGGATGAACGCCGCGGGTGTAGGGGTACTCGCCGGGCCAGCCGAGGTCGCGCTCGAAGTCGAAGCCGGGCTGCGTGTCCGGACCGGCCAGCGGCTCCACGGGCGCCCCGGACACCGTCGTCCAGTCCTTCTTCCATGCGGGCGCCTTCGCCAGGGCCTTTCGGGCCCCGTCTTCCCAGCGCTTGCGTCCGGCGGCGACGGCCGGTGGCACCAGGGGGTCTTTTTCGCTCATGGGCAAATGATACGTCGTGCGCGCCCGCCCGGCGCAGGGCCTTACGGAACGCGCTCCCAGACCACGCGGAACGTCTTTTCGTCGGAGAGCGTCAGCCGGTTGCCCTCGAGGGTGGCCGGACGGAGCTGGTCCGTGCCGTAGTAGCTCGGATTGAGGCTGCCCTCCACGTGATGCGTCACCGCGTGCGCCGCCTCGTCCACCGTGTAGGTGCCGAAATAGGCGATGTACCCGAGCAGCGCGGCGCGAGCCTCGTCGGGCGTCGGGTTCCAGTCGTCGCCCGAGGCGAATTTCGCGGGCGGCGGCATCTTCTCGAACTCGACCATCATGTGGCCGGTGCCGTCATACATGATGTAGCCCTTCGGCCCGTCGCCGAACCGCCTGGTCCAGTCCGCTCCCGGGCTCTCCCGGCGCTCGTAGGAAACGAGGCGCCATGTACCGCGCAGCTGTTGGGCGAGGGTCGGGGCCGGCGGGGGCGACGCCAGCGCGAGCAGTCCGGCGATGGCGAGAACTCCGAACATGAAGCACCTCCTTCGGTACCCGGAGCATACGGCCCCCGCGCGCCCCGGGGGCGCCTCGTATAAACTTCGAGCCGGGAATACCGACGCCGTGGACCTGACTCGCGACCAGAAGCTCGAGCTCTACCGGTACATGCGGTTGAACCGCGTGGTCGAAGAGCGGCTCGTCAACCTCTACCGCCAGGGCAAGGTCGTCGGCGGCCTCTACCGCTCGCCTCGGCCAGGAGGCGACCTCGGTCGGCATCGGCCTACGCGCTGACGAAGGGCGACATCGTCGGGCCGCTGATCCGCAACCTCGGCGTCGTCCTCGTGATGGGCTACTCGCCGCGCGACGTGATGACGCAGTACATGGCGCGCGGCACGTCGCCCTCCGGCGGCAAGGACTGCAACCTGCACTTCGGGAACCCCGACCGCGGCGTCATCTCGCCGATCTCGATGCTCGGCGCGCTGATCCCGGTGATGGCCGGGGTCGCGCTCGCGGCGCCGGATGCAGAAGAAGGACCTCGTCGCGATGACCTACATCGGCGACGGCGGCACCTCGACGGGCGCCTTCCACGAGGGCATCAACCTCGCCGCCGTGCAGAAGCTGCCGCTCGTCGTGATCGCCGAGAACAACGGCTGGGCCTACTCGACGCCGACCGCGACGCAGACCGCGCTCGAAGGACCTCGTCACGAACGCGCCGCCGCGTACGGCATCCCGGCGCGAGCAGGTGGACGGCAACGACGTCCTCGCGGTGCTACGGCGCCGCCCGCCGGCGCGGTCGACCGCGCGCGCGCGGGAGGCGGGCCCACGCTCGTCGAGGTCGCTGACCTACCGCATGAAGGGGCACGCCGAGCACGACGCGCAGGCCTACGTGCCGAAGGAAGAGCTCGAGGAGTGGCGCCGCCGCGATCCGATCGAGCGCTTGCGCGCGCGAGCTCGTCGCGTCGGCCGCGGCCACGGCCGAGGAGCTCGCCGCGATCGATCGCGCCGTGGCCGAGGAGATCGATCGCGAGGTCGAAGCGGCCGAGAAGAGCCCGCTCCCGACGCCCGAGAACGCCCTGAAGAACGTCTACGCCGCCGGAATCCCGCAGGGCGAGCCGGCCGCGGTGAGGAGGGAGTCGTGAGCGGCGCGCCGCACCTCGGCGCTCCGGACACCGGGGCCCCGGCCGCGAAGGGCCAGACGACCTACGTGGACGCCATCCGCGAGGGAATCCGCGAGGAGATGGCCCGCGACGACCGGGTCTTCCTCCTCGGCGAGGACATCGGCGTCTACGGCGGCGCCTTCAAGGTGACCGACGGCCTGCATCGACGAGTTCGGCGAAGAGCGCGTCATCGACACGCCGATCGCCGAGACGGCGATCGTCGGCGCGGCGGTCGGCGCGGCCATGATGGGCATGCGGCCGGTCGCCGAGATGCAGTTCATCGACTTCATCTCCTGCGCCTTCGACATGATCACCAACTTCGCCGCGAAGTCGCGCTACCGCACCGGCGTCGGCGTGCCGCTCGTCATCCGCGGCCCCTCGGGCGGCGGCGTGCACGGGTCGGCCCTTCCACTCCCAGAACCCCGAGGCGTACTTCGCGCACACGCCGGGCCTCAAGATCGTCCAGCCCGCGACCGCTCTACGACGCCAAGGGCCTCATCAAGGCCGCGATCCGCGACGACGACCCGGTGCTCTTCTTCGAGCACAAGTTCCTCTACCGCCGGATCAAGGAAGAGCTGCCGGCCGGGGATTACGTGGTTCCGATCGGCAAGGCGCGCCGTGCGGCGCCCCGGCCGCGACCTCTCGATCATCACGTACGGGGCGATGGTGTGGACCGCGCTCGAGGCCGCGAAGACCGCTCGAAGCCGAGGGCATCGACGTCGAGGTCGTGGACCTGCGCACGCTCTTTCCGATGGACGAGCAGACGGTCCTCGAATCCGTCGCGAAGACCAACAAGGCCATCCTCCTCCACGAGGCCACGCGCACCGGCGGCATCGGCGGCGGAGATCGCCGCCGTCCTGTCGGAGCGCGCCTTCGAGTACCTCGACGGCCCGCTCGTCCGCGTCACCGCGCCCGACACGCCGGTGCCCTACTCGCCGCCGCTCGAGGAGTTTTTCCTTCCCAACTCGGAGAAAGTTTGCCGGGCGGCGCGGGCCCTGGTCGCCTACTGACGCGGACCGCCGGGAGACCGCTGATGAGACGCCGCCCGGACGCGCCGTCGTGACGCTCGACGCCGGGACTCGCCTCGGCGCGTACCAGGTCCTCTCGCGCCTCGGTGCGGGCGGGATGGGCGAGGTCTACCGCGCGCGCGACACGCGGCTCGGCCGCGACGTCGCCATCAAGATCCTGCCGCGGCCTTTGTCGCAGGATCCGGAACGGCTCGCGCGCTTCGAGCGCGAGGCGCGTCTGCTCGCGTCGCTCAACCATCCGCAACATCGCCGCCATCTACGGCCTCGAGAACGCCGCCGGCGAGTTTCCCTTCCTCGTCCTGGAGCTCGTCGAGGGAGACACGCTCGCCCAGCGGATCGCGGCGGGGCGCCTGCCCCTCGCCGAGGCGCTGCCGATCTGCCGCCAGATCATCGACGCGCTCGAGGCGGCGCACGAGCCGGGGCATCGTCCACCGCGACCTGAAGCCCGCAACATCATGATCACGCGCGACGGGCGCGTGAAGGTGCTCGACTTCGGACTGGCCAAGGCCTTCGATGCGGAAACCGGCGCCGACGCGCCGGAAGCGACCTTTCGCGCTCGCCCGACGATCGTTTCCGCGGCGCACGGAGACCGGCGTCATCCTCGGCACCGCCGGCTACATGAGTCCCGAGCAGGCGCGCGGCGAAGGCATCGACAAACGCACCGACATCTGGGCCTTCGGCTGCGTGGCTCTACGAGATGCTCACGGGCCGGCAGGCCTTCGGGGGCGAGACCGTGCCCGACGCGCTCGCCGCAATCCTCGGAAGCGAGCCCGACTGGACGGCGCTGCCGGCGCAAGCGCGACCGGCGCTCGAGAGGCTGCTCAGACGCTGCCTGCGCAAGGAGCCGCGGGAGCGGCTGCGCGACATCGGCGACGCGCGCATCGAGCTCGAAGAGGCCCCGGCCTCCCCGACTTCCGGCGCGCCGGCCGGGCGCCGCGTCCGCCGCCTCGGACCCGTCGGCCGGGCGGCAGCGGTGCTGGTGGCCCTGGCCGCCGCCGGCGCCGCGGCCTGGTGGCTGCGGGGCCGCCTTCCTGCCCGCCATCCGGAGAAGACGGTCTCCTTCCTGCGCCTCACCGAGTTCACGGGCCTCGAGGAGTTTCCGGCCATCTCGCCCGATGGAAAATCCGTGGCCTTCACGTCCGACGGCGGAGGGACGCGGCAGATCTGGGTCCGGCTGCTCGCCGGGGGCCCGCCGCTCGAGATCACCCACGACGACCGGGACCACATCTCCCCGCGCTGGTCTCCCGATTCGGCTTCCCTCATCTACTACTGTCCGCCGGCCGGCAGCGAGCCGCAGGGAACGATCTGGGAGGTCTCCGCCCTCGGAGGCGCGCCCCGGCGCATCGCGGCCGGCATCGGCGGCGTGGATGTCAGCCACGACGGGAAGCGCATCGCCTTCTTTCGCTTCTCGGGCGGGGCGCTGGAGCTCGCCACTGCCTCCATGGACGGCTCGGGCGCGCGGTCCGTCGCGCGTCTGGCGTCCGCCTTCGGCTACTTCTTCCCGCGCTGGTCGCCGGACGACCGCATGGTGGCCTACCAGCAGGCCGTCATCTTCGACTACGACATCTTCGTGGTTTCGTCCGCCGGGGGCGAGCCGCGCCGGGTGCTTCGCGACGGGAGCCTCCTCGGCGGCTTCGCCTGGCTTCCCGATGGAAGCGGGTTCGTGTACAGCTCGTCGCGGGGCAGCACGGTCCTCTATCTTCCGACCTTCAACCTCTGGACCGTGCGCCTCGACGGCCACGGGCTGAGGCAGCTCACGTTCGGCGAGCTCTCCTATCTTCAACCCGACCTTTCTCAGGGCCGGATCGTCGCCAGCCGCATGCGCATGCAGTTCGACCTCTGGAGATTCCCGGTCGATGGCAAGCCGGACGACAACGTCCGACGCGGCACGGCGCTGACGCACCAGACCGGCAACGTTCAGACGCCGTCCGCTGGCCCGGGAGACCGGGAGCTCGTGTACCTGTCCGACAGCGGAGGACACGGAAACCTCTGGGTGATGAAACCCGACGGCAACGAACCTCCGCGGCAGCTCACGTACGAGCAGGACCCGAACCGCCTGGTGGGCGTGCCGGTCTGGTCTCCCGACGGCAGGTCGATCGCCTTCGTCGTCCGGCCCCTCGGCGGCTGGCTCACGGACCTGTGGCTGATCGCACCCGACGGCAGCAACCTGCGCAAGGTCACGGGAAACGGGTGGGCCACTTTCTCCTCCGACGGCAAGTGGCTGTACTTCGGCGCCTCGGAGGAGGGACTCTGGCATGTGCACAAGATGCCGGCAGAAGGGGGAAAGGCGGTGACCATCCGCCCCGAGAGCTCGCAGGCCCCGGCCGTCTCGCCCGACGGCTCCACGCTCTACTTCGTGGTGACGCTCGCCAATGTCAACGGTACCTCCGACCTCGAGATCCGGGCGGCGCAGCCCGAAACCGGTCCCGCGCGTGTCCTCGCGCGGATATCCGGAGCGCGGATACCCGCGTGGCAGCTCATCCACCCCGTCATCTCGCCCGACGGCAGGTGGCTCGCGTTGCCGCTGACCGACCGCGGGGTTACGAACATCTGGATCCTGTCGACCACGGACGGGGCGCTTCGCCCGATCACCGACTTCGGGACCCGTCGCACCTTCATCGCGCGTCGCGTCTCCTGGAGCGCCGACGGCAAAGACATCATCGCCGCGGTCGGCGAGGGAGACGCCGACGTGGTGCTGCTCGAGGGTCTCACGCCGTAGTCCTCCGCCAAACGAAGCGCCGCCCCGGCCCCCGGCTGAGGTATAAAACCCGGTCATGCACTTTGAAGGCTCCCTCTCCATCCAGGCGCCGCGAAAGAAGGTCTGGGACTACCTGACCGACCCCGAGAAAGTGTCCAAGTCCGCCCCGGGCCTCGAATCGCTCGAGATCGTCGAGCCGGGAAAGAAGTTCCGCGCGACGACGTCGATCGGATTCGGCGCGGTCAAGGTGCGCTTCGTCAACGACGTCGAGTGGGTAGACCTCGATCCGCCCAACCGGGCCGAGATGAAGGCGCACGGCACCGCGCCGGGATCGGGCGTGGACGCGAAGACGTCGATGATGCTGACCGACGGTCAGGGCGGCGCGACGGATCTGGCCTGGACCGCGGACGTGGACGTCGTCGGAACCGTCGCGAGCCTCGCCGCGCGCCTCATGGGCGGCGTGACGAAGAAGCTGACCGCCGCGTTCTTCGAGTCCGTGCGCAAGGAGATCGAGAAGAAGTAGATCGGCGCTTCGGTATACTCCGCGAACCTCAGAGGAGACCGCATGCAGTACCCCGTCTCCGTCACCGTCAACGGCGCGAAGAGAAAGCACGACGTGGACGCGCGCCTCCTTCTCGTCCACTACATCCGGGAGACCCTGGGCCTGACCGGCACCAACGTCGGCTGCGACACCAGCCAGTGCGGCTCGTGCACGGTGCTGATGGACGGCAAGGCCGTCAAGTCGTGCACCGTGCTCGCCGTCCAGGCCGACGGCGCGAGGGTCACGACGATCGAGGGGCTCGCCGAGAACGGCAAGCTGCATCCGCTGCAGGACGCCTTCTGGGAGAAGCACGGCCTCCAGTGCGGGTACTGCACGCCGGGCATGATCCTCACGGCCTGCGACATCCTCCAGAAGAACCCGAAGCCCACCGACGCCCAGATCCGGCACGGCCTCGAGGGCAACCTCTGCCGCTGCACCGGATACCAGAACATCGTCGCCGCGGTCAGAGAAGCCGCGACGCGGATGAAAGCGTAGGAGGGCGGCCATGGCATCGCGCATTTTCGGATCCGGCATCAAACGGCGCGAGGACCCGCGGCTCATCACGGGACAGGCCAAGTACACCGACGACTTCGTGCTGCCCGGCATGGCCCACCTCGCCGTCGTGCGCTCCCCGTACGCCCACGCCCGCATCAAGGCGGTGCGCACGAAGAAGGCCGCCGCCATGGACGGCGTGCTCGGCGTCTTCACCGGCAAGGACATGAAGGACGCGGGCTTCGGCCCGATCCCCTGCGCCTGGGTGGTGCCGGGTTCGAACACCAAGACGCCTGCCGTATCCCCCCATCGCGCTCGACACCGTGCGGTACGTGGGCAACGCCGTCGCGATCGTCGTCGCGACCGACCGTTACCTCGCGCGCGACGCCGCCGACGCCGTCGAGGTGGATTACGAGCCGCTGCCGGCCGTCACCGACGCCGAGAAGGCGACCGCGAAGGGCCAGCCCCAGCTCCACGCCGACGTTCCCGAGAACGTCTGCTTCAAGTGGACCGTGAAGGGCGGCGACGTGGACGCGGCCTTCAAGAGCGCCGACGTCGTCGTCAAGGAACGCATCATCAATCAGCGACTGATCCCCAACGCCATGGAGCCGCGGGCGGCGCTGGCCCAGTACAGCCCGGCGATGAACGAGGTCACGCTCTGGGTCACCTCGCAGAACCCCCACATCGTCCGGTTCCTGCTGTCGCTCGACACCGGCATCCCCGAGCAGAAGATCCGCGTCATCGCGCCCGAGGTGGGCGGCGGCTTCGGCAGCAAGATCCCCCACTACCCCGAGGACTCGATGGTCATCTTCGCCTCGAAGATGTGCGGGGTCCCCGTGAAGTGGACCGAGACGCGCAGCGAGAACTACCGCGGGACGATCCACGGGCGCGACCACATCCAGGACGTCGAGATGGCCGCGAAGAAGGACGGCACCATCCTCGCCCTGCGCGCAAAGGTCTGGGCGAACCTGGGAGCGTACCTCTCGACCGCCTCGACCGGGCATCCCCACCATCCTGCACGGCCTGATGCTCTCGGGCGCGTACGACATCAAGAACATCCACGAGGACGTCTACGGCGTCTTCACGAACACGACGCCGACCGATGCCTATCGCGGCGCGGGCCGCCCCGAGGCGACCTTCATGGTCGAGCGCCTCGTCGAGCTCGTGGCGCAGAAGCTGAAGATGGATCCCGCGGACATTCGCCGCAAGAACTTCATCCCGCCCTTCACCGACGGGCACACCGTCGCGACCGGGTTGACGTACGACTCCGGCAACTACATCGCCGCCTTCGACAAGGCGCTGGCGATGCTCGGCTACGCGGCGCTGCGCCAGAAGCAGGCGGACGGACGAAAGAAGGGCGAGCACATCGGCATCGGCATCTGCACCTACTCCGAGATCTGCGGCCTCGGCCCCTCGCAGGTGGCCGGGGCGGTCGGCTTCGGCGGCGGCCTGTGGGAGAGCGCGATCGTGCGCTTCCACCCCTCCGGCAAGGTCAACGTGATGGTCGGCATCTCGCCCCACGGGCAGGGCGAGGAGACGACGTTCGCCCAGATCGTGGCGAGCGAGCTCGGCGTCGGCGTGGACGACGTCGAGATCACGCACGGCGACACCGAGCGCACGCCGATGGGCTGGGGCAGCTACGGCAGCCGCTCGACGCCGGTCGGCAGCGGCGCCCTCATGGGCGCGATCGGCAAGCTCAAGGAGAAGGCGAAGATCGTCACCGCGCACCTGCTCGAGGCCGCGGTCGAGGACATCGACTACGCCGACGGGAAGTTCTTCGTGAAGGGCTCCCCCGGCAAGTTCAAGACCATCCAGGACGTGGCCCTCATGGCCAACGTCGCGTGGAACTACCCGAAGGGCCTCGAGCCCGGCTTCGAGGCGTCGGCGTTCTTCGATCCGCCCAACTTCGTCTATCCCTTCGGCGCCCACATCGCGGTCGTCCGGGTGGACACCGAGACCGGCGAGATCCGGCTCGAGCGCTACGTCGCCGTGGACGACTGCGGCCGCGTGATCAACCCGATGATCGTCGCCGGACAGATCCACGGCGGGATCGTGCAGGGCATCGGCCAGGCCCTCTGGGAGGGCGCGGCCTACGACGTCAACGGCCAGCTGCTGACGGGCTCGATGATGGACTACGCGCTGCCGAAGGCGGACGCCTTCCCGATCTTCGAGCTCGGGATGACCGAGACGCCGACGACCGTCAATCCACTGGGCGTCAAGGGCATCGGCGAAACGGGCACGATCGCCTCGACGCCCGCCGTCTACAACGCCGTCATGGACGCGCTCGCGCCCTTCGGCATCGCGAAGCTGGACATGCCGCTGACCCCGGAGCGGGTCTGGCGAGCGATCCAGGGCGCGCGGAGGTAAGCCATGTATTCCGACAACTTCGCGTATTTCCGCCCGAAGACGGTCGCCGAAGCCTCGGCGCTGCTCAAGAAGCACAAGGGGGCGCGCGTCCTCGCCGGCGGCCACAGCCTCCTGCCCGCCATGAAGTTTCGCCTCGCCAACCCGAAGGCCCTCGTCGACATCGGCGCGATCAAGGGGCTGTGCGGCATCCAGGTGCGCGGCAAGGCGCTCTGGATCGGCGCGACGACGGTGCACGCCGACGTGGCGTCGTCGGGGCTCGTGCGCAAGTCATGCCCCGTTCTCGCCGAGGCGGCCGCCCAGATCGGCGACGTCCAGGTCCGCAACCGCGGCACGATCGGCGGCTCGATCGCCCACGCCGACCCGGCGGCCGACTTTCCCACGGTGCTCGTGGCCCTGGACGCGACGATCGTCGCCCGCGGACCGAAGGGCGAGCGCAAGATCGCCGCGGACAAGTTCTTCGTGGATCTCTTCACGACCTCGCTCAAGCCGGGCGAGATCGTCACGGCCGTGCTCATCACGCCGTACGGAAAGGGCACCGGGGGCGCGTACGTCAAGCACCCGCACCCGGCGTCCCGGTACGCCGTCGCGGCCGCCGCGGCCGTCGTCGAGGTGAAGGACGGGCGGTGCGTCCGGGCGAGCCTCGTCGTCGGGGGCGCCACGGCCAATCCGGTCCGCATCGCCGCGGCCGAGGCGGCGCTCGCGGGACAGAAGCCGGACGCCGCGGCGATCGGGAAGGCCGCGGCCGAAGTCGGGGCGGCGATCCCGGACCCGATGGGCGACACCTACGCGTCGGGAGATTTCCGCGTGCACCTCGCGACGGTGCTGGCCAAACGTGCCCTCACGGCGGCCGTCGAGCGCGCCCGGGGCTGACGCGGGCAAGCCCGTCCCGGGCATGCCCGCGGCATCCCGAGCGAAGCGAGGGATCCCGAACTCGACGAGCCGGCCCATCGTTTCGTCCTTGGCCACGATCGACGCCCTCGAAGCCGCGCTGCGGAGCCAGAACTACTTCGCCCCCCGCAACCTGACGACCGCGATCTTCCTGGCGCTGAAGCTCGGCCGTCCGCTCTTCCTCGAGGGCGAGGCCGGCACGGGGAAGACCGAGGTCGCCAAGGTCCTCGCCGCAATCCTCTCGACCGACCTGATCCGCCTGCAGTGCTACGAGGGCCTCGACGTCCACCACGCCGTATACGAGTGGAACTACGCCCGGCAGATGATGCACATCCGCCTGCTCGAGTCGCGCGAGGAAACGCCGCCCGAACGGGAGCTCTTCTCCCCCGACTTTCTCGAGGCGCGCCCGCTGCTGCAGGCGATCGACCCGGCCCGAAAGAAGGCGCCGGTGCTTCTCGTGGACGAGGTGGACCGGGCCGACGCCGAGTTCGAGGCCTACCTGCTGGAGCTCCTGTCCGACTTCCAGATCACGATCCCCGAGATCGGCACGGTCCGGGCGGCCCATCCGCCCATCGTCGTCGTCACGTCCAACCGCACCCGCGAGGTCCACGACGCGCTCAAGCGGCGATGCCTCTACTGCTGGATCGACTACCCGTCGCTCGCGGAGGAGCTCGCGATCGTGCGCGCGAAGGTGCCCGAGGCTCCCGAGAAGCTCTCGCGCGACGTCGCGGCGTTCGTGCAGGAGCTGCGCCGGGCCGAGCTCTACAAGCTGCCGGGCGTGGCCGAGACGCTCGACTGGGCGGCGGCGCTCGTGGCGCTCGACCGGAAGGCGCTCGACGCGTCGGTCGTGGACGACACGCTCGGCATCCTCCTCAAGTACCAGGACGACGTCGAAAAGGTGCGCGGAGAGACGGCGCGCGCGATCGTCGATCGCGTGCGGGCGGCGGGATGAGCGGGCAGCTGCTCGGCAACGTGCTCGTCTTCGGGCGCGTGCTGCGCGGCCTCGGGCTCGACGCGGGCCCGGACCGGATGCTCGACCTCGTCGCCGCGCTCGACCACGTTCCCATCGGCGCGAAACGCGACTTCGAGCACGCCGCCCGGGCCATCTGCGTGCGGCGCCGGGACGAGCTTGCGCGCTTCGAGCGGGCCTTCGAGATGTTCTGGCGCGCGCCCGCCGAGGGCGAGACCTCGCTCGACCTGCTCGCCCTCGGCGAAAGGCGGAAATTCCGCCGCCCGGCGTTTCTCCCGGCTCCGCCCGCCGGCGGCACGCCCGCGGCCGTCGACGCGCCGGATGCCGCCGACACGCCGCCCGCCCTCCACCTGACCCTCACGTACAGTCCGCAGGAGGTCCTGCGGCGCAAGGATTTCGGCGAGCTCACCGGGGAAGAGCTCGAGGCGGTCGGTCGGGCCATCCGCCGCCTCGCCTGGAACGTCTCGCAGCGGCGCACGCGGCGGATGGGAAGCGGAGAGGGACCGGGCCTCGATCTTCGCCGGACTCTCCGGCGCAGCCTCGCCCGCGGCGGCGAGATCCTCGAGTGGGAGCGCCGCGCCCCGCGCTCGAAGCCGCGGCCGCTCGTCGTGCTGGCCGACATCAGCGGCTCGATGGAGCGTTACACGCGGCTGCTGCTGCTCTTCCTGTACGCGCTGTCGCGCGGCCTCGACGGGCCGATCGAGGCCTTCCTCTTCGGGACGCGCCTGACGCGCGTCACGCGGGAGCTCCAGGGCCGCGACCCGGAGGAGGCCCTGCGCGACGTGGCCCGCTCGGTCCCCGACTGGTCCGGCGGCACGCGCATCGGGGACACCCTGCGCGAGTTCAACGCGCGCTGGGCGCGCCGCGTGCTCGGGCGCGGCGCCGTCGTCCTGCTCATCAGCGACGGGTGGGACCGGGGCGAGCCCGAGGCGCTCCACGCCGAGATGGCGCGCCTGCAGCGCAGCGCCCACCGGCTGATCTGGCTCAATCCCCTCCTCGGCTCACCCGACTACGAACCGCTCGCCCGCGGCATGCGCGCCGCGCTGCCGTACGTGGACGACTTCCTGCCCTCCCACAACCTCGCGAGCCTCGAGGCGCTTGCGCGGCATCTCGAACGCGTCCCGGCCGAGCGTCCGCTGCGCCGACAGCAGACGCGGCCGCCCGTCCGGATAGAAGGCACCGCATGAGAGACGTCCTCCCCGACATCGAGCGCTGGCGCGCGGAGGGGCTCCCGGTCGCGCTGGCCACCGTCGTCGAGACCTGGGGCTCGGCCCCGCGGGCCGTGGGCGGCAAGATGGCGGTTGCGGGCGATCGCCGGATCTCGGGATCGGTGAGCGGCGGATGCGTCGAAGGCGCCGTGGTCGCGGCCGGCGTCGAGATTCTCGCCAGCGGAAAGCCGCGACTGCTCCACTTCGGTGTCTCCGACGATACGGCGTGGAGCGTGGGCCTGGCCTGCGGCGGATCCATCGAGGTCTTCGTGGAGCCCCTGGCCGCGACGCTCTTCGAGCCGCTGCGCGACGTCCTCGCCGCGGAACGCTCCGCCGCGATTGCGACCGTGATCCGCGGGGCCCGAAGGCCGGCTCGGTGCCAAGGTCGCGGTCTTCGACGACGGCGCGACCGCGGGAACGCCGGACGAGGAAGCCCTCGCGTCGGCCCGCGCGGCCCTGGCCGGGGGCCCGACCGGGCGCATCACCGCCGGCGCGTCGGAGCTCTTCGTCGAGTTGCTGCTGCCGTCGCCCCGCCTCGTGGTCGTGGGCGGCGTCCACATCGCCATTCCGCTCGTCACGTTCGCGAGGGCGCTCGGCTTCCGGACGATCCTCGTCGACCCCCGCGAAGCGTTCGGCAACGCGAAGAGCTTTCCGCACGCCGACGAGATCGTCTCGGAATGGCCGGACCGCGCGCTCGCCGAAGATCGCGCCGAACGCTTCCACCGCCGTCGCGGTCCTCGCGCACGATCCGAAGCTCGACGACCCGGCCCTTCTCTCGGCCCTGCGCGGCCGCGCCTTCTACGTCGGCGCTCTGGGCAGCCGGCGCACGCAGGAGAAGCGGGTGGCGCGGCTCCGGGAGGCCGGTCTCTCCGAGGAGGAGCTCGCCCGCCTCTACGCCCCGATCGGCCTCGACCTCGGCGGGCGCTCGCCCGAGGAGATCGCGCTCGCCGTCATGGCGCAGATCGTGGCCGCGCGCAACCGGCGGGGTTAGACGGCCCGGCGCGACCCGATCCGGATCAGCGCCGCGCGCAGGCGCGAGTGTGCCTTTGCAGCAGCCGAAGGTACCGGCGCTCGTGGCCCCGGGCCTTCGCGTGGACGATCGCGGCGACTCCCGCGCGCTCGCCGCGCGTCCAGCGCCCGAGGTCGTCCACGAGGTCGAGGACGGGCGCGAACTCGCCGAGCGTGGACGGATCCATTCCGAGTGCCCGGCCCACGCGCCTGCCGGCCGCGGCGCGCAGCCGCCCGGCGTCGCCGCCGAACTCGCGGGCCATGCGCCGGTTCACGGCGAGGCCGATGTGGCGCACGTGGAACCGGTCCCAGTCTCCGCGCGGCGTGCCGGGGACCTCGTACAGGAGGTTGTGCGTGACGAGGCGGCCGAGCGTCGCGCGCGACGAGCGGTGCGACGGATCGGCGGCGATGCGCGTCTCCTCGCGCGCGAGAAGGGAGGCGACGCCCGCGTCGGTCGGCCGGAATCCGAGCTTGCGGTAGAACCAGAAGGCGCCCGAGTCGATCGCCTCGGCATTCTCGTACCCGAGCTGGTACGGGTCGATCGAGAAGGACGTCACGCCGAGCGCGTCACGGTGGAGCTTCATCACCTGCGCGTAGATCCAGGCCGACTCGCCCTCGCGGAAGGCGTAGTACATGTTGAAACCGATCTCGAGCCGCTCGAAGAATGCCAGGCCCTCGATGTAGCCGATGGGCACGCCGTTCTTCACGACGAAGCCCCCGTAGGCCGCCCGCAGGGGAAGGCGGCGCTTCGGGAGGATGCCGACGAGAAAGAGCTCGACGCCCCGGCCCGGCCGGGCCGCGACGACAGAGGTCGGATCGGCGTGCGTGAACGTGTAGAACTCGCGGTAGCGCGCGGCCGTGGTTTCCCTCACGAGGTCGCAGAACCGCTCGCCTTCCCGACGCGACAGGCGGCGCAGCTTCAGCGGGGGCGCGGCGAATACCTCCCCGAGCGACACGTCGCGGCGCGCGAGCAGCGGGCCATCGTGGAAGAACGGCCGCGGGCCCGGCACGCGCATCTTCGTTCGCGAGGCCCGGCCGGAGCCGAGCTCCCACGCGATCGGAAGCCCCATCGCGTCGAATCGCTCCGACGCGTCCGCCTCCCCTCCGGGCAGGGCCGCGTAGCGGGAGAGCAGCCAGCCGAGATCGTCCCGATGCCGGCCGGCCGCCGCGGCAAGCCAGGTCCCGTACGGCACGTTCGCGTCGGCCAGAGCCTCCTCCTCGAGCAGGGGGAGGAATGCGGGCCAGGTCGCGCGCATGCGGTCGCCTTCCTCCGCGGCGTCCCAGTCGATCCGCACCGTCCCCGGGTGCCGCCCCTGGAGCCATCGCGCCAGATCGAAGGAGAAGTCCGTTCCGAGGGTCGTGCCGGCGATGCCCGCGACCTCGGGCGCATCGAACGGCTCGAGGTCCTCCTCCTCGGCCTCGAGGCGCGCGACCCGCTTCTCGAAGGAGGCGAGAAGCCGCTCCGTCGCGGCGAGCACCCGCGGACTCTGGGGATACGCCCGCAGAAAGAGCAGCGCGTCGTGCAGGCGGATGAGCCGCGCGGCGTCGCCGATCTCGAGCCTTCCCGCCTCGCGCACCCGCCGCAGCGCCTCCGCGGCGCCCGGGCGCAGGCGGCGCGCTTCCTCGAGGCGGGCGAGCAGCCGGTCGGCGCGGTGCGGCACGGCGCGCATGCTACTTCGATATAAGCTTCGCCGCTCGGAGGAATCATGAGAGCCCGCACCGCCGCAACGTTCCTGGCCGCCCTCACCCTGACCGCGCTCGGCGGCCGCGCCGCGGCCCAAACGCCGGCTCCCGCCCCCTCCCCCGCGGCCCCGGCGCCGGCCGCGGCGAAAAAGGCAGAGCCTTCCCCCGAAGCGGTGCGGGAGGGCAAGGCCCTCTTCGCCCGGTTCGTGACCGCGCTCGGCGGAGCGGCCAAGGTGCGCAAGGTCCACGACGTCTCGACCCGGGGCCTCGTCACCGCGAAGACCCCGGAGGGCGAGCTCACGATGGACGTGCAGACGGCCATGATCTTTCCCGACCGGATCTCGCAGCAGGTGGACGCCGCCTTCGGCCACATGTCCATGGTGGCGACTCCGGGCGGCGCGTTCATCGTCGGCGCCAATGCGGTCACGGACCTTCCGCAGGGAATGCGCGACGAGCTGCTCAAGCAGGTGCGGCGGGTCCCGCTGCTCCTCGCCCAGAAGGCCGACGACCCGAAGCTCTCGGTCGCGGCCGCCGGCACCGAGAAGATCGGCGACGTCGAGGCGCGCGTTCTCGACGTTTCCTACGACGGGGCGACCGTGCGCTGGTTTCTGGACCCGGCGACTCTCCGGATTCTGCGCTCGACCCACAGCTCCATGGGGCCGACCGGCGAGGCGACGATCATCTCGGAGTACTCCGACTACAAGGTCGTGGACGGCTTCCCCGTCGCCTTCCATCTCGAGGTCACGACCAACGGCGTGAAGGACCAGGTCCTCGCGCTCGACGAGTGCAAGATCAACCCCGGCCTGGACCCGAAGCTCTTCGAGAAGCCGATCTTCCCGACGCCCGTGCCGACGGCCGTGCCGACCCCGGCGCCGTAGCCTCCCGTCCTAGAACGGCGGGCACGTGTTGGGCGCCTGCTCGCCGTCGAAGCGGCTGCGCATCCACTGGATCGCGCTCGTGGCCGACACCCGGCCGGCTTTCATGTGGCCGACCCCGGGAAAGGTCTCGTAGCGGACCGTCGCGCCGGCCCGGCAGAGCCCCCCGACGAAGTCTGCCGTCATCGAGGGCCGCACGATCGCATCGTCGGTGCCCTGGGCGACGTAGACCGGCGCCCCGGCGGGAGATCGCCCCGGCCGATTCTCCTCGAGCCGCCGGCTCCAGTCCGGGTTCGTGTACATCGCCGGCGAGAGGTACTCCGACGGGATCGGCAGGGTCGCGAGGGCCAGGACGTAGGCCTCCCCTTCCGTCTCGATGCAGTCTTCCGCGATCCGGTCGATCGTCCGCTGGACCGCGGGATCGACGAAGCCGTCGAGCGTCGCCGCGTAGACCCGCGACCAGGACCACAGGCAGTACGAGGCGATGATCTTGCCGGCGCGCTCGTCGAGGTCGTCCTTGAGCAGCGCCGCCAGATCCGTCGCCGGAGCGATGGCGGCCACGCCCACGAGCGTGAGGTCGGGCGCATAGGACCGGGCGAGCTCGCCCGCGAAGAGCGCCGCCTGCCCTCCCTGGGAATGGCCCCACGCCGCAAAGCGCGTGCTCGCCCCGATCTTGGGGACCTGCGCGGCGGCGCGCACGGAGTCGAGGAGGGCCCGGGCCTCGCTCTCGCCGACGAGGTAAGGGTGCGGCCCCGGCGTTCCGAGCCCCGGGTAGTCCGTGGCGACGACGACGTAGTCGAGCGCCAGGAGCACCGCCAGGTGCGGAATCGTATCGAGCGCGCCCCGGAGCAGCGACGGCGCGCAATTCTCGGCCACCCCGGTCGTCGGGTGCGCCCAGGCCACGATGGGCCGGCCCGCCAGCGGCGGGGGCAGGTCCGGCGCCACGACGAGCCCGGAAACCTCGATGGGGCGCCCGTCGAGCCCGGTCGAGACGTAGAGAATCTTCCAGGCCTGGGCCCCCGGCAGCTTCGTGACGAAGGGCTCCGTCCGGACGAGGCGTCCGGGCAGCCGGGACTCAACGCGCTCCGCGCGCGTCGGGGCGCGCCTGGTCGGCGCGATGTAGAAGCCGTCTTGCCGCGGCGGCGGCGCGCCGCAGGCGAGCGTGAACACCGCGAGAAGAAGCGCCAGCGACCTGCGAGAGAGACTCACCGCTGGCGCAGTCTAACTCGCGCCCGCCCGATCCCCCGGCTCGACGCCATCTCGGCATCCCGCGCGGCCAGTGCCGCGGCACCCGCTGGAATCGCGTTGCTGAGACCGGCCAACGACGGGTACGGCGCGACGGCTGGGGCTACAATCGTCCCGCACCCAGGCCCAGCAATGATCTGCCCGCAGTGTCAGACGCCGAATCCCGACTTCGCGGCTCTCTGCCTCGAGTGCTCGCACAGTTTTTCCGGCGACCCGCCCACCATGGCCACTCCGCACGCGGCCGCCCTGACCTCGGCGCCCACGAAGGCGAGCCCCTCTTCTCTCAAGGAGTGGGCCGCGCAGCAGCCGACCCCGAACGCCCCTTCGGACGTCCTGCCCCCGGGGCTCGAGATCGGCCGCCGCTACAGGGTCAAGAGCCTCCTCGGCATGGGGGGAATGGGAGCCGTCTACCTCGTCCACGACGAAGAGCTCGACCGCGACGTGGCCATGAAGCTCATCCGCCCCGACTTCGTCGCGGAGCCGGGCGCCCTCGAGCGGTTCAAGCGCGAGATCCAACTCTCCAGCCGCATCACCCACACGAACGTTCTGCGCGTCTTCGACCTCGGCGAGGCCGACGGGATCCGCTTCCTCACCATGCAGTTCGTCGAGGGCAGGGACCTCGCGACCGTGCTCAAATCGCCCGGGAGACTGCCGCCAGACCGCGTGCTACGCCTGTTCCGCCAGATCTGTGAAGGTCTCAAGGCGGCCCACGAGCAGGGCGTCGTTCATCGGGACCTCAAGCCCCAGAACGCCATGGTGGACGCCCAGGACCACCTCTACGTCACGGACTTCGGCCTGGCGAAGTCGCTGACGCAATCGGGCATGACGCAGACCGGAGCGATCGTGGGAACCCCCTTCTATATGGCTCCCGAGCAGGTCCGCGGCCAGCAGGTCGGGCCGCAGGCCGACATCTTCGCCCTCGGCGTGATTCTCTATCAGATGCTGGCGGGCACGGTCCCGTTCACGGGCGAGTCGCCGTTCGAAGTAATGATGGCGCGCCTCCTCCAAACGCCGCGCCCCCTCAAGGAGTCGAACCCCGAGACGCCGCCGTACCTGCAGAAGATCGTGGAGCGCTGCCTTGCGGTCGACACGGCGGCTCGCTACCAGACCGTCGAGGAGATTCTGAGAGATCTCGACGCCAGCGGCTTCCGGACGACGATGCGTTTCGAGGTCTCGAAAAGGCCGTGGCTGCGGCCCGCCCTGGCCGTCGTCGTCGCCGCCCTGATCGTCGCCGGCGCGGCCATCGCCTTCCGAGCCCGGCGGGCCGCGCGGCCGGCCCCGCCTGCCGGCTGCCGCCGCGAACCAGCCGGTCTCGCTCGCGATCCTGCCGTTCCGCAATGCCTCGGGCGACTCCTCCCTCGACTGGCTGGGACCCAGCCTGGCCGAGATGCTGCGGACCGACGTCGGCCGATCGGCATCGCTGCGGACCGTTCCCTCGGATCGCCTCCATCAGATCCTTCGGGATCTGCGGATCTCCGCCGACTCGAGCTTCGATCCGGCCACGCTGCGGAAGCTCGCGAAGTTCAGCAACGCGGACACCGTCATCTGGGGGCAGTACCTCAAGTTCGGCAACGAGATCCGGATCGACGCCACGATCGAAGACGTCAAGCGGCAGCGGTCCATTCCGCTGAAGGCGCAGGCTCCCAGCCAGAGTGGTCTTCAGGCCGCCATCGATCAGCTCGCCCAGTCGATCCGCGACGGCCTCGCGCTTTCCTCCGACGTCCTCGCCGAGCTCAAGGCCACGGCGTTCAAGCCGTCCACGAAATCGCTCGAGGCGCTGCGCGCCTACAACGAAGGGCTGCAGCTGACGCGCCAGGGCAAGAACTCCGAGGCGCTGAAGAAGTTCCAGGAGTCGATCCAGGCCGATCCGGAGTTCGCCCTCGCGTACGCGAAGCTCGGACAAACCTACGCCAGCCTGGGGTACGACACGGAGGCCGAGCAGAGCTCGCGCCACGCCGTCGAGCTTTCCGAACAGCTTCCGGCGCCGGAGAAGTATCTGGTCAACGCCAGCCACGCCCGGATCGTCAACGACACCGACAAGGCGATCGCCGCCTACGAGACCCTCGCCAAGGCGTCGCCGGACGACTCCGAGGTCAACTTCGAGCTGGCCGCCCTCTACGAGGCCTCGGGCGCCTTCGACCAGGCGCGCGCCCACTACAAGAAGGTCCTCGAGCACGATCCGAAGTACGTCGCCGCCCTTCTCGCATCGGGCCGGGTCGAGATCAAGGCCGGGAACCCGCAGGGATCGCTCGACTTCCTGAACCAGGCCCTGAGCCTCGCGATCCAGCTCGGGCAGGACGAAGAGAAGGCCGACGTGCTCCACGCCATCGGGGCGGCCTACCAGGGACTGGAGAAGCCGGCCGACGCCCAGCGGTACTACCAGGAATCGCTCGAGATCAAGCGCCGCATCGGCCAGAAACGCGGAATCGCCGTGACCCTCGGGCGGATCGCCCAGGTCCAGGAACAACTGGGCAATTTCGATGCCGCACTCGGGAGCTACAAGGAAGCGCTGCAGATCCAGCGCGAGATCGGCGACAAGAAGAGGAACCGGCCTGACCTTGATCGACCTCGGCGACTTCTACTCGAACCGGGGCAACTACGACCAGGCGCTGCAGGATTTCAAGGAGTCGCTCCAGATCCAGCGCGACGTCGGCAACCAGGACGCGGAAGGGCTCTGCCTGAACAACATCGGCAACGTCTATCTCTTCAAGACGCAATACGACGACGCCCAGACCTACTTCGAGAGGGCGCTCCAGATCCGGGAGAAGACCAAGAACCCCGACGACATCGCCGACACGCTGCACAACCTCGCCGAGACCGCGACGAACAAGGGGCAATACGACCAGGCCCTCAAGCACTTCCTGCGCGCCCTCGACCTGCGGCGCGAGGCCGGCGACAAGCGGGGCGCGGCCAAGGAGTCGTACAGCATGGGGACCCTGTTCGAGTACGAGGGGCAGTTCGGAGCGGCCGTCAATGCGAAGGAGGAAGCGCTGAAGGCCTTCCAGGAGCTCAAGGACGGCGGATTCTGGATGGGCGAGGTCCTGAGCGGGACGGGACACTCCCAGGCCATGATCGGGCGATCGGATGCCGCTCAGGCGCATGCTCGCGGAGGCGTCGAAAGCTCGCCGACACGCTCCAGAACAAGGCCCTGACGGCGCAGATCCTGAACTTTCAGGGCGACCGGCTCTTCTACCTCGGCGACGCCCGGGCGCGCGCGGCCCCTCTACGAGCAGGCGCTCCAGACCGCCGCGAAGACCGGCGACAAGCGCCTCGAGCTGCTGTCGAAGGTCAACCTCGCGAAGTGTCGCGATCGCCGAAGGGCGTCCCCAGACTGTGATCGAGGGGCTCAAGAAGCTGGCCGAGGAATCCGACTCGCTCGGCCTGAAGTACCTGTCGGTCGAGAGCACCGTCCTGCTCGGCCAGGCGCTCGCTCGAGACGAAGCGCTACCCGCAGGCCCGGCAGGAGCTCGAGCGCGCGCTCGCGAGGAGCGAAAAGCTCGGCCTGCGCGCCCTGCTCGGCGCGCAGCCACTACCTGCTCGCTTCCGCGCTGCGATCCACCGGCAGCGCCGCCGAAGCGTCCCGGCACCTCGGCGAGGCCCGCCGGATCCTCGATGAGATCCGGAAGGAAGCGAAGACCGACGACGTCGTGAAACGGGCCGACCTCGCCCCGATCCGTCGCCGAGGCGGGCTGATCGGGCCGGAGCCAGAAAAAGAAAAGCCGGGCCCCGCGGCCCGGCTTTTCGACGTTCGAATCTTCCGACCTTCAGTACGGAACCGTGCCGCTCCACTTCCCGAACGACTTGTACGGGCCGTCGCACGTCGGGACCGGCGCCTGGACTTTCACGTCCCTCTTCTTCTTCTTGGTCCCGGCGGACGGGCTCAGATCGCCGCGGTCTCTCTCGTGGTCGCAATTCTCGTCTTCGTCGTCATCGCCTCGGACCAGGTAGAGGGTCGGCAGTGCGCCGCGCTCTTCGTTGACCTGACTCTGGAGGCGTCGTCGTACCAGAGCCTCGCGACGCCGGAGGCTCGGGGCTGCCGAGGCAGGAGTTGCGCACCAGCACCTTGAGGCTGATGTTGTCGCTCGGGGCGAACGCCTCCGTCGGGAACGACAGCGGGATGGTGACGCAGGATCGCGTTGTCGAAGCCCTTGCCGCCTCCCGGGCGCGCCCAGGAGCTCTCCGGAGCTCACCTCGTTGCCGTTCCTCTTCACCACGGCCTTCAGGTCGAACAGAATGCCGGCGTCCTTGTCCTTCTTCAGCCCGATCTTGACCTTGGTCGTCAAGTCGTCCACGGGCCGATCGACCGCTTCGAAGTCGGAGAAGCCCTTGCTCTTCCCGCCCATGCCGGGATCGCCGTTCCCGGAGTCCCCGACCGGCGAAGACGGCGTCGGTGATGTCCTGCGTGTAGCAGTTGAAGCCCTGCGTGCAGGTGTATCGCGCGGTACTCCATCGAGACGGCGCGCGATAGAGCCGCACGTTGTTGAGCGTGTCGAGGGTGGGAAAGTCCCAGAAGATGCGTACGGTCACGTCGCCGGAGTAGTCGCCCGAGCGGCGGGTTGGTGACGTGGTAGAAGCCGCAGGTGCCCAGGTGGTGTCGGACGCGGCTCCGACGTACTGGATGCAGTCGACGAGAGCGAGCGGTGGTATTACGCCGGGCGTCGAGTCTGTCCGTCGGTGATGGAGTAGAACTCCACGTTCAGGTCGAAAGGGTTGAGACGGTTGTCCACGTGAACTTGATGAAGTGGTCCCCGAACTGGTACTTGTTCGTCAGGTGGGTCGAGTCGAATCGGTTGCACACGCCGCCGCTGAACTCGCCGCTTCCGGTGCAGTCGTTCGTCTGAGCCTGGGCCGCGCGGAATGGAAGACAGCGCCACGAGAGCCACACCGCAAATGACGGTCTTGAGTTGGGTACCCTTCTTCTTTTCCACGATCCGTCCCTCCTTAAGAGAGTGTCGAGGCGTTACGTTTTTCGGGGAATCGGGATTCTCCGTCCGCTACACCGGCGTGTCAACCCCAAAAAGTGTCAGGCCCGTCGATATTGGGGCTTAACGAGGGCCGAGTCAGGCCTCAATTCAGGGCCTACTCAAAGAGCCGTCCGCCCGGCTTCAAGGAACCGAAGTAATCCCGGTAACGCTGCCGCTGCGCCGGCTCGCCGTAGAGCCGCTCGGCGGTTTCCGCGCGCCTCCCGCGAGGCGGCGGCATACTTCTCGGAGTCGTCCCACAGCTCGCAGACGGCATCGAACCACATCCTGATCTCCTCCGCGTCGGGAACCTCCAGGCTCTTCTGCGAGAGGCGATCCGGAACGGGCAGTACGCGCCCGGCGCCCGCGACCGTCTGCGGAAGCCCTCCCCGATTGCTCACAAGCGGCGGGATCCCGTTGATCATCGCTTCGGCCGCGACCCGGCCGAACGGATCGGGAAACAGGGATGGAACCAGCAGGAGCTTCGTCAGCGCGAGGAAGTCGGCCGGCCTCGGCAGCGGGGGCGAGGCCATGATGTGCGGGTACTTCGTAAAGTCGATGCCCGGGATGGCGTTCAGGCCGCCCGCGCTCGATGCCGACTGGACGACGAGAATCGGGATGTCCGGCCGTGCCGTCCCGAGCATGTCGGCGAGCCGGGCGAACACGCCCGCGCCCTTGTGCGCCGACGGGTTCACGTACGTGACGAACCTGCGCGAGTCGACGGGCGCCAGCACTTCGGACCAGTCGATCGGCGATGCGATGCCGGTCCTGATGAGCCCGATCTTCTGCCTGTACAAGTCGCTCAGATACGGGCTGGTCGTGAAGACATGATCCACGTGCTCGAAGAACCGCCGGTCCTCGTAGCCGTGGTTGCGGAGCGTGAATACGGTGGTGACCCCACGGGCGCGGGCGCGGCGCAGGGATTCGTGCAAGACCGGATGCGACCCGTAGGTCAGGAGCACGTCGGGCCGGAACCGCTTCAGCAACTGATCGAGCAGGTAGAGGAATTGCTCGGATTCGAAGCGATCGGGGTGTCGAGCCTCGTTGTGCCGCGTCAGCAGCATCGTGACCGGCACGCCGGCGAGCGTGAACTGGACGGTTGGCCGTCCGACCACCATGTTGGCCGGCTTTCGCACGGATCGCACGAACGCGGATGCCGGCGGCCTGCGCGTCAGCTCGACACCCAGGCCGGCCAGATGCTCGTCGATGTCGGGTGCGCCTGGCGTCGAAGCGGGCGGTGGCCAGCACCTGACACTCGTGGCCCGCTTCGGCCAGCCACTTCATCAGAATTCGGATGCTGTGGGCGGCGCCACTCTCCGAGTCGGTGTAGGCGTTGTGAATGGCCAGAGCGATCCGCACGAGAGCAGGCGATACCACCCAAGTGGCGCGCGCGTCAAACGCGCGGCAACGGGGCCGAGGTCAGTTTGACTCTCCACAGTCTTTCAACGATCTCTTGTTTCCGGGCGCCGTGCGTTCTAGGTTGAGGGACGAGGAGCTCTGATTTCGAGCGGCAAGATAGGGATGGGAACTCTGCGGACCGGCAGCGCGAGGCATACCCGGCGAAGGAGGACTCCTCCTCGAGGGTCGACGACATCCTCGCGGAGACACGGCAGGGATTCGAGTGAAGTGTCGGGCCCGGGGACGCCGCGTGGAGCCGGTCCCGTCGCCGAGAAGTTCCTGACGTCGCGCGGCTTTCTCCTTCTTCTCGTTCTCCTCGGGGCTGCCCTCAGAGGTGTCCAGTACTTCTCGAGAAGCTCGCTGTGGGTGGACGAAGCGGCGGTGGCCCTGAACCTCGCTGCCCGGCCTTTCCGGGAGCTCTTTGCGCCGCTGGACCTGGGCCAGGTGGCGCCCTGGGGTTTTCTCGCGATGGAGAAGGGCCTCTTCGAGATCTTCGGGCGAAACGAGCTCGGGCTGCGGCTCCTGCCGTTCCTGTCGTCGCTTCTGTCGCTCATCCTCTTCGAACGCCTCTGCCACCGGGTCCTCAGAGGTCTGGCAGTTCCGTTCGCCGTCGGCAGCTTTGCCCTCGGCACGGGTCTGATCGAGCACGCTGCCCAGCTCAAGCAATTCGCGACGGATGTCGCCGCCACGGTCGTAATCCTGCTCTTGACGGTCCCGCTGGAGACGAGAAACCTGACTTTCCGACGGGCTCTCGGCCTCGGAATCACCGGACTTCTCGCGTGCTTGATCTCTCAGTCGGTCGTCTTCGTCCTGGCCGGCATCGGATGTTCCCTCATTCCTCTCGCCGCCGCGAGGCGGATCGAGGCGTCGGCACCGGCGCTCGGTCTCCTTGGCTCTCTTTGGGGGCTCGGAGCCGGCTTCGCCACGTGGTCGGGCGAGCGGATGCTCACTCCGGAAGTCAAGAGCTACCTCCGCCGCTTCTGGGACTCCGGCTTCATGCCCCTTCCCCGGCCCGCGACGGCTCCGGTGTCGTGGCTCTGGCACCAGATGGCCGGGGTCTTCGACGGATTCCTCGGGTACCCGCTGCCCGCACTCTTCTTGGCGCTTCTCCTTGTCGGCGCGGTCAGCCTCTCTCGCCGGAAGCTCGTGGTGACGCTCTTCCTCGTCGTGCCTTTGCTACTGACCGTCGCAGCCTCCGCGGCGCGACTCTTTCCGTTCGCGCCGGGCCGCCTGACGGCCTTCCTCGTTCCCGGCCTGCTCGTTCTTGTCGCCGAAGGCGTCGAGCGAGTGCGTACTCTTCCGTTCCATGGACTCGCGTGGGTCGGAGCGACCGCGGCGACGATCGCCGCGGCGGGTCCGGCATGGGCCGTTGTCAGGAACCCGCCGCCATACATGCAGGAGCACGTTCGCCCTGCGCTCGAGCGCATCCGCACGGAGTGGCGTCCCGGCGATGCTCTGTACGTCTACTACGGCGTTCGCCTCGCGTACCTCTTCTATGCGCCGGTCCTCGATCTGGAGGCCCGCGAACATGTCATCGGCGAATGCTCGCGCGCGACCCCACGAAGCTACCTCAAGCAGCTCGACGCGCTCCGCGGGCGGCCGCGCGTCTGGATTCTTATCGCTCACGACCTGCCGCGCTTCGGCGAGGGGCCCCTGATCCTCGAATATCTGAACAGCATCGGCCGGCCTCTCCGGCGCACGGACTTCCGGTTCCATGGAAGCCGTTCGGCCGTCATTCTCGCCACCTACGACCTCAGCGAACCCGACAAGGTTTCACCGATCACATCCGAGGGGTTCCCGGTTCCGGACCCTCCGAGGGAGTCCCTAACGGGATTGCCCTGCGAGGGAACGATGGGCCGGCTCCCCGCGAACCTCGGCGCGAAATGACGGTCGCCTGTTTCGCGGGGGCCGAGGCCCTCGCGGCCACCGGCGCGACCGCCGCCAGGTCCTTGGGAGCCGGCTCCTGGAGGGCGGCTTCTCGACGACCAGATGGACGTGGTCAACGCTCCACCCGCTCGGACCCGATGCCGGTACGTGGCCGATTTCCGGATCGTGCCGGTTTCGCCTATGCTGGAGGCGCGAAAGGGAGGTCCATGGCCACCGAAGTCATCATGCCCCAGATGGGAGAGTCGATCGCCGAGGGGACGATCACCAAGTGGTTGAAGAAGGTCGGCGACCAGGTCAAGCGCGACGAGCCGATCTTCGAGATCTCGACCGACAAGGTGGACGCCGAGATCCCCTCCCCCGTCGCCGGCACGCTGCTCGAGATCAAGGTCCAGGAAGGGGCGACCGTCGCGATCAACACGGTCGTCGGCGTGATCGGCGAGTCCGCCGAAAAGCCTGCGTCGTCCCCGGCGCCCGCACCCGTCGCCGCCCCCGCCCCGAAGGCGCCGAGCCTCCGCGGGCGGCCCCGCCCGCTCCCGCTCCTCCGGCGGCCGCGGCTCCCGCACCGGCGCCGGCGGCTCCCGCCCGGGTGCCCGAGCCCGCCCCGGTCCGGCCTCCCGCGCCCGTCGCGGTCCCGGCGCCCGCCGGAGCCCAGGTCGAGTCCATCGAGGAACGCATCCGCCGCCGCTCTTCCCCCTGGTCCGCAAGATCGCCCAGGAGCACGCGATCGAGGTCGGCGAGGTCGAGGGCACCGGCATCCACAACCGCGTGACCAAGAACGACATTCTTTCCTATCTCGAGAACCGCAAGGTCGCCTCCGCGGCCCCCTCGCGCGCGGCCACCGCACCGGCGGAGGCGCCGGCCCCGTCGGTCGGGCGCGCCGAGCCGGCCGAGGCCCCGGCGCTGCGTCCCGCGATCCCGGTCACGGACCGCGACGAAGTCGTCGCCATGACCAAGATCCGCAAGATCACCGCCGAGAACATGATCCTCTCCAAGCGGACGTCGGCCCACGTCACGACCGTCTTCCAGGTGGACTACTCGAACATCGCCAGGATCCGCCAGAAGCACAAGGACGCGTTCCTCGAGAAGAACGGCGTCAAGCTGACGTACCTGCCCTTCATCTTCCGCGCCGCGATCCAGGGCCTGCGCCAGTTTCCGCCAGGTCAACGCCTCGATCGACGGCGAGTCGATCGTGTACCACCGGGACATCCACCTCGGCATGGCGGTGGCCCTCGACTGGGGCCTCATCGTCCCGGTCATCAAGAACGCGGACGAAAAGTCCATCCTGGGACTGGCACGCGCGACGCAGGACCTGGCCGAGCGCGCGCGCACCAAGCGCCTGAAGCCCGAGGAGATCCAGGGCGGCACCTTCACCGTCACGAACCCGGGGGTCTTCGGCTCGCTCTTCGGGACGCCGATCATCCCGCAGCCCCAGGTCGCGATCCTGGGCGTCGGCACGATCGAGAAGCGGCCCGTCGTCGTGGCCGACGAGCACGGCCAGGACGCGCTCGGGATCCGCACGGTCGGGTACCTCGCGCTCTCCTTCGACCATCGCCTGATCGACGGCGCCGACGCCGACAAGTTCATGGCGAACATCAAGGCGACGCTCGAAACCGGAGAGTTCGACCTCGGATAGCGCTTCGTCGATCCCGCGCCTCGGGCGCCGGGCGACGCTCGCGATCTTCCTCGTCGCCCTCGCCGTGCGCCTGGCGGCGACGGCGCGGGTCGGCTTCTCGACGCTCGAGTTCGGCGACGCGCGCGCCTATCTCTTCGCGGCGACGTCACTGGCCGAAAAGGGAGCGTACCCGCCGCGTACGGATCTCTTCTTCTTCCGGCCGCCCGCCTATCCGGCCTTCATCGCGGCGGTCACGCTCGGCCACCCCGATCGCGTCGCGGTGGTCAAGGTCGCCAACGCGCTGCTCGGGGCGGCGGCGGCCGTCCTGCTCGCGGCGCTCTCGGCGCGCATCTTCCGACGCCGCCCGGTGGCGATCGCCACGGGCCTCGCGGCCGCCTTCTGGCCCGTCGCTCGTCTTCCTGTGCGACCGACGTGCAGAGCGAGCCTCTCTTCGTCGCCCTCCTGCTCGCCGCCGGTTTTCTGCTGCTCGCGGCGACGGACCGGCCGTCCTCGAATCTCGCGGTCGCTGCCGGGCTCGTGCTCGGCCTGGCGGCGCTGACGCGGTCCTCGGCCCTCGCCCTCGTCCCGCTGCTCGCCGCCCCGCTCCGGGATCGCCGCTATCCCTTCCGTGCCCGCGCGCACCTGGCCGGGTCCGCGGCCCTCGGCCTCTTCGTGGCGCTCGCCCCGTGGACCCTGCGCAACGCGCTGGTCTTCCACGAGCTCATTCCCGTCAGCGACGCCGGCGGCTTCAGCCTCTACCAGGGGAACTCCTCCTGGACGCGGAAGTACTACGCGCTGAAGAGCCGCGCCGAGTACGACGCGTGGAGCCGTGAAGTCGGACGACGCGATGCGCGAGCGCCTCGCGGCCATGGAGCGCGGCGGCGAGCTCTCGCCCGCGCGGCGGTCGGAGCGCGTTCGCCCGGATGGCGTTCGCGGAATCCGCCGCGCGACCCGTCCGGCAGCGCCGGTACCTCGTCGCGCAAAAGGCCTGGCAGTGGCTGCGCCCCTACCCCACGGCCTGGTTCTGGCCGCCCGCCGTCGTGATCGGCGTCGGGCTCCTGTACATCCTTCTCGACCTGACGGCGATCCTCGGATTTTTCCGGGCGCCGCGGCCGGGGGTCGCGGCCTTCTGCCTCGCCGCGCTCCTCCTGAGCATGCTGGTGCACCTCGTCCTGCAGGTCCTGTGGCGCTACCGCGTCCCCTACTGGGACCCGGTGCTGCTGCTGTTCGGCGTCTTCGGCGCGTCGACGCTCCTCCGGAAGGCGCCCGCGCCCACGTTAGACTGAAACCGTGGAGGCCCTGCTGACCCGCCGATCTCCGGTCCGCGCCGAATGGCTGGGCCGGATCGCCTACGACGACGCGCTCGCGCTCCAGCGCGAGGCGGCCGCCAGCGTGGCCGCCGGGGGCGACGAACGGCTCTTTCTCCTGGAGCACGAGCCCGTCTTCACGCTCGGTCGCAACGCCAGCGCCGCCGACGTCCTCTTCACCCCGGACCGCTGCCGGGAGCTCGGCATCGCCGTCCGCGAATCGAACCGCGGCGGCAAGGTGACGTACCACGGGCCCGGGCAGCTCGTCGGGTACCCGATCCTCCATCTCTCGCCCGGACGGCGCGACGTCAAGCGGTACGTGACGGATCTCGAGGAGGTCATCATCCGCGCGCTCGCCGATCTCGGGATCGCGGCGGAGCGCTCGGCGGCGAAGGAACGCGTGACGTCGGTCTGGGTCGGCAACGACAAGATCGCCGCCATCGGCATCCACCTCTCCCGCTGGATCACGACCCACGGCTTCGCCCTGAACGTGACGGACGAGCCGCTCCCGTTCTTCTCCGGCATCGTGCCCTGCGGCATCCAGGACGGCGGCGTGACCACGATCGAACGCCAGCTCGGCCGGCGACTGCCGGTCGAAACGGTCGTCGAGCCGCTGCTCGCGCATTTCGGCGAGATCTTCGGGCGGGAGATAATCCGCGCGTGAAGAGCGAGCTTCCCGCCCTCGGCCGCCCCACGCGCCTCGACCGGCCCGAATGGCTGAAGGTGCGGCTCAACACGACCGGCGAGTACGAAGAGGTCCGCCAGATGATGCGGCGCCTCTCGCTCGTGACGGTGTGCGAGGAGGCGCGCTGCCCGAACATCCACGAGTGCTGGGCCCGCGAGCGCACCGCGACGTTCATGCTGATGGGCGACATCTGCACGCGCCACTGCGGCTTCTGCGCGGTCGGCAAGGGCCGGCCGGGCGCGCTCGATGCCGAGGAGCCCGAGCGCGTCGCCGAGGCGGCGAGGGAGCTTCGGCTCTCGCATGCCGTCGTGACCTCCGTCAACCGCGACGACCTGCCCGACGGCGGGGCCGCCCACTTCGCCGCCACGATCCGCGCGATCCGGCGGCGCAACCCGGGCTGCACCATCGAGGTCCTGATCCCCGACTTCCAGGGCGACGCGGAAGCGCTCGACCGCGTGCTCGACGAGGCCCCCGAGATCCTGAACCACAACATGGAGACGGTCTCCCGCCTCTACCGGCGCGTGCGGCCCGACGCGGGATACGCGCAGTCGCTCGAGCTCATCTCCCGCGCGGCCCGGCGGCGCGACCGGGAGAGGCTGCGGCTCCGAACCAAGTCCGGCCTCATGGTCGGGCTCGGCGAATCCGAGGACGAGGTCCGCGGCGCTTCTCTCGGACCTGCGCGCGGCCGGCTGCGACATCGCGACGATCGGACAGTACCTGCAACCGCACGAGCGGCGCCTGCCGATCGAGCGCTACTACACGCCCGAGGAGTTCGAGCGCCTGCGGCGCGACGGCGAAGCCATGGGCTTCCTGCGCGTCGAGTCCGGGCCGCTCGTGCGCTCTTCCTACCACGCCCGCCGTGCCCTCGAGGGGCCGGCGGCCTGAAGGACTCCATGACGCTCGCCCGTCGTCTCGCGATCGCCGCCGCCGCTCTCGCCATCCTCGCCGGGGGCACCGCCGCCGCGCAGGACCGCGGCGCGGTCCGCACGAAGAACGTGGACCCCGTCTACCCGGAGAACCTCCTGAAGACGCAGCGCCAGGGCAACGTCCTCCTGGCCGGCCGCATCGACACGCATGGCAAGCTGACGAGCATCGCCACGATGGGCGCGACCAGCAAAGACTTCGTCCAGGCGGCCGTCACCGCCGTGCAGCAGTGGGACTTCCGGCCCGCGACGCGCAACGGAAAGCCCCTCGAGATCTTCGCCAACGTCGCCGTGCGATTCCGGATCCAGAACGAGGCGCGGGGCCAGATCCCCGGTCCGATCCTCGGCGACATCGCAATCTCGCCGGCCGATGCCGCCGGCAAAGCCACCGCCCCGGAGGGATTTCCGATCCAGCGGGGCAAAGACCCGGCGCTGCGGGCCGAGGTGATGCTCGACGCCCCTCCCGCGAAGGAGAGGAAGACATTGACGGTCCGCGTGGAGGCCCGCTCGCCCAAGGGCCGGAAGATCCCGGTCTTCCAGCCTCCCGTGGCGCTGGCCGCCGGCGCCACCGAAGTGCGTTTCCCTCTCGTGGTGCAGATCGGCAAAGACTGGGAGGACGGCGTCTGGGCGCTCGTCTTCACGGTCGACGGGGCCAACGCCGGGGGCGGACAGTTCTGGCTCGCGGCCGACCCCGCGCATTTCCATTTCGTGATCCCCCAGTCGTGATCTCCCGACGCCACGCGCTCGCAGCGGCCGCGGCCTGCGGGCTCGGCCTCGCGATCGGCTGCGCGAGCGGCGGCCCCTCCGCGGCGGCCATCCCGGCATGCGCCGGGATGACCGCGCCGCAGCTCGTGCGGGTCGAGCCCGTCACCCTGCCCCAGACCTACGCCTCCGCCGGCATCGGGACCGCGGTCCTCGACGAGATCGTCGTCGGCCCGGACGGCGCGGTCCGCGACATCCGCTTCGTCGCCGCCTCGGTGCCGCAGCTCGCCCCGTTCGCCGAGGTCTCCCTCCGAAAGACGCGGTTCTCCCCCGCCGCGATCGAGGGCAACCCGGTCGCGGTCCGCGGCCCGATCTCCGTCCCGGTCGGCGCGCAGAAGGTTGCCCGCCGCGCGGTCCCGTTCGACAGCCTGCGCGTGTTCGTCACGGGCGGCGAATCCCGCGAAGCGCGATGGCAGCTCGCCGGCAGCGTCGCCCGCGTGACGCTCGTCGCGCACCTGGGCAGCGCCGCGCCGCACGGAGCCGCGATCGTCGCGATCGCGCCCGGCGGCGCCGAGAAGACGCTGCTGACGATTCCCGCCGCGCCGCCGCCGCTCGAGATACGGGAGTCCGTGAAGACCGCCGGATTCTTCGAGACCGCCGGCGATTACCGGATCGAGCTGCGGTCGGACGGGAAGGCGCTCGCCCCGACGACCTTTACCGTGGCCGCCGGCTTCGAGACGGCGATCGTCAACGTCTGCGAGCCGATCGAGGGCCCCGAGAGCACGGCGCCGGGAGCGGCACTCCCCAGAAAAACAGGGCCGGGGCGCTAACCCCGGCCCGCACGCGATCTCTTCGCCTCCCGGCGAATGAGGTCAAGTTTAGCAGGCTGCTGAAAAATGGATGCGGGCGTCGCGGCCGGCACTTTGCTACCGGCGCCCGATCCGACCTTCGGCCATTGAGTCGTCATGGCCTGCTCGGCGGGCGCCGGCAAAGTGCCGGCCACCCTTCGGGTTACGGCGGCGTAGGGCCATCTGCGGCGTCATCGCTCCTCGGCGATGCAAAAGCATCGCCGTCGTCGCGCTTCCTTGCATCTGACCCCACGGCGCTCGTAACGCCATCCCACACCCTTTTTCAGCAGCCTGCTAGCGCGGACTACTGGAAGTCGCGAACGTCGCGAAAGGGCATTTCGCGGTCGCGGAAGTCGGGCCGGTAGTACCTGTTGGCCGTCTCGAACTCCTGCTGGTAACCGTTGAAGAGGCCGTTCGCCTCGAGGGCCGCGAGGGCCGACTGCCATTCCTCGGGCGTGATGGACCGGCCGAGGGCGGCGTACTTCTCGTTCGAGGCCGCCCGGTGGATCGGGTAGTACTGCGCCATGAGCGAGATCGCCACCCGCGGCGAGAGCGTCTCCGCGATCCAGGACAGCGTCTCGGCCACGCCCGCGGCGCCGTTGGGCAGCACGAGCACACGGACGAGCAGCCCGCTGCGCAGCAGCCCCTCGTCGTCCATCTCGAGGCGCGAGCCCTTCTGGCGGAACATCTCGACGAGCGCCGCGCGCGCCCGCGCGGGATAGTCCGGCACCTTCGAGTAGAGCGAGCCGGCACCCGCGTCGGAATACTTGAAGTCCGGCAGGTAGACGTCCACGATGCCCTCGAGCAGGCGCAGCACCTCGACCGAGTCGTAGGCGTTGGTGTTGTAGACGATCGGCAGATCGAGCCCCCGCCGGGCCGCGAGCAGCACGGCCTTCGCCATCTGGGGCGCGAAGTGCGTCGGCGACACGAACCCGATGTTGTGGCAGCCCTTCCCGGCGAGGCCGAGCATCATCTCGGCCAGCCTCTCGACGGAGATCTCGTTGTCGCGCTGCGCCGGATAGTCCTGGCTGATCTGGTAGTTCTGGCAGTAGACGCAGCGCAGGTTGCAGTTGCCGAAGAAGACGTTGCCGGCCCCGCGCGTGCCCGACAGGGCGGGCTCCTCGCCGAAGTGCGGCGTGCAGGAGGACACGACCGGCCGCTCCCCCGACGCGCACGAGGCGAGCACTCCGGCCAGGCGGTCGTTGCCGCAGTCGCGCGGGCAGACCGTGCAGGCGCGAAGCAGGCCGTAGAGCTTCTCGACTCGCTCCTCGAGCTCGCCGGTCTCGAGCAGGCGCCGGTATCCGGGTTCGTGCATGGGCGCCCAAAAGCTTAGCATTGGGCCGATGCCCGAATCCTGGAAGACCCGCCGCACGCGCTGGGGACTCAACCTCTTCCCGGCCTGGCGCGGCACCGGGGCGCGCGTGACGTACATCGCCAGCGACTGGCGCGAGGTGCGCGTGGAGCTCCCCCTCTCGTGGCGGACCCGCAACTACGTCGGCACGATCTTCGGCGGCAGCCTCTACGGCGCGGCCGATCCGATCTACATGATCATGCTCATCCAGGTCCTCGGCCCCGGGTACATGGTCTGGGACAAGGCGGCGACGATCCGCTTCCTCAGGCCCGGCCGCTCGAAGCTCCGCGCGCGCTTTGTGCTCGACGACGCCGAGATCGCCGAGATCCGGCGTGTGCTCGAGACGGCGCCGAAGACCGACCGCGTGTACGTCGTCGATCTCGCCGACGCCCACGGCGTCGTCCACGCGCGCGTCGAGAAGACCGTAAACATCCGCAAAAGCGCCTGAGGCGCACCCGCCGGTCCGGCCGCGCGCCGGAAACGGCGCCGGGTCGTCTACAATGAGGGAGATTCATGCGGGACCTTCTGGCATGGGCCCTCGCCACCGAGCTCACGGGCCTCGCCGTCCTCCCGCTGCTGCGCTCCTTCTTCGCCGACCGCCGCGACGCCGCCCTGCTCTCTCGCCCGGTGGGACTGGCCGTGGTGGCTTACGTCGCCTGGCTCCTGTCGCTCTTGACGACGCTCGGCTTCCAGCGGCCGACCGTCCTGCTCGCCCTCGCCGCGGTCGGCGGCGTCTCGCTCGCCGTCCGGCGGCGCGCGCCGGCCGAGTCTCCCGCCCGGGCGCCCTGGTGGGGTGACGAGGAGCGACGGGCGGCGCTGCTCTTCTGGTCGGCCACGGGAATCTTCCTGCTCATCCGCGCCGTCGGCCCGGCGATCCTCGGCGCCGAGAAGTTCATGGACCTCGGCTTTCTCAATTCGCTCGCGCGATACGGGGCGATGCCGCCGGCCGACCCGTGGATGTCGGGCAAGACCATCAACTACTACTACTGGGGCTACCTGCTCGCCGCCACCCAGGCCAAGCTCTCGGGCGTCGCGCCCCTGATCGCCTACAACCTCGCGGTCGCGACGTTCGCGGGCTTCTCGTTCGTCGCGGCCGCCTGCCTGGGTCTGCGCCTGTCGCGCGGCCGCCTCGGCGTGGGCCTCGCGGCGGGCTTCGGCGCGGTCTTCGCGGGCAACCTGGCCGGCGCTCTCGACGCGTGGAGCGCCCCCTTCGCGGCGGACTTCGACTACTGGCGCGCCTCGCGCGTCATCGGTCCCGAGAATTTCAAGACCATCAACGAGTTCCCGTTTTTCACGTTCTTCCACGCCGACCTGCACCCGCACCTGCTCGCGTTCCCGTACTTCATCGCCGCCTTCGCGGTGGCGCACCGCTGGCTCGAGGGGGGCGGCGAGAAGGGCTGGCGCGGGTGGCCGGGGATGCTTCTGGTCGCGCTCGTGGCCGGCACGGCGCGCGCCGCGAGCCTCTGGAACATGCCGGCCATGGCGATCCTGCTCGTCGGGTGCGGCGTGTTCTGCACGACCCGCGGCGAGCGTCTCCCCCGTCCGGGCCCGGCGCTCTACGGGGGCTTCGTGGGCGCCGTCCTCCTCGTCGCCTCGCTCGTGCTGTTCTATCCGTACACCCTTTCGTTCGCGCTCGAGGACAAGGGCCTCGGTCGGACGACGATGTTCTCCGGAGTCCTCGAGTTTCTCGGAGTCTGGGGAATTCTCTTCGCCGTCTGCGCCGCGGGCCTCTGGCCGCGCGCCGACGACGACTCGGAGCCCGCGCGGCGCCGCCGCGATCTCGGCCTCGTCGTCGCGGCCGCGGCCTCCCTCGTCGCGGGGTTCGCGCTCCAGATGCCGGCCCTCTGCCTCGTCCTCTTTCTCGGGATGCTCGCCGCGCGCGCCGCCTGGCAGGGGTTGAGGGCCGTCGAGCCCGACCCGTCGGGCGTGTTCGCGGCGTTTCTCGCGCTTCTCGGCCTCGGGATGATCGGCGGCTGCGAGTTCGTCTACTTCAAGGACAGCTACGGCCAGGATCTCCAGCGGATGAACACGATCTTCAAGTTCTACCACCAGGCGTGGCCGCTGCTGGCGGTGTCCGGGGCGGTGTTCGCGGGCCGCGCCCTCGGCGACGCGCGCCGGCGGCGGCCGCTGCTGCGGGCGCTCTTCGTGACCGCGGCGCTCCTGGCCGCGATGTGGCCGATCAACGTCGCCGTCTCCCGCTTCCGGCAGAAGGACGGCCCGCTCTCGCTCGATCCCCGCGCCGCGCTCGCGCGGCGCAATCCCGGCGACGCCGCCGCCATCGAGTGGCTGCAGAAGAACGCTCCCATCGGTTCCGTCGTGCTCGAGGCCTCCGGCGACCCCTACTCCGAGTACGCGCGCTTCTCCTCGCACACCGGCGTGCCCACGGTCCTCGGCTGGAGCAACCACGAAGGGCTCTGGCGCTCGAACGACCCGGAGGTGGGCGACCGCCTGGCGCGGATCAAGCTCTTCTACACGACGCCGAATCCCCGCGTCGCCTGGGACGCGATGCAGAAGTTCGGGGTCACCCACGTCGTCGTGGGCGACATGGAACGGCGTCTCTACGGCGGGGCCGCCGCGGTCGCCGGGTTCCCGTTTCTCGCCCCGGTCTTCACGTCGGGCGGCACGACGATCTACTCCGTCGCGCGCCCGCGATGAAGATCCTGATGGCGATCGACTACTACCGCCCGCACGTCTCGGGCCTGACGCTCTACGTCCAGCACCTCGCCGAGGGGCTCGTGCGGCGCGGCCACGACGTCCGCGTGCTGACGCACCGCCACCTTCCGGAGCTGCCCGTCGAGAACGAGGAGAACGGCGTCCGGGTCGTGCGCGCGCCGGTGGCCGCCCGGTTCGGCAAGGCGCTCGTGTCCCCGGCGATCCTCGCGCGGGCGCTGCGCGAGATTCCCGGCACCGACGTCCTGCACCTGCACGCGCCCCTCGTCAACGCCGTGCCGCTCGCCTTCCTGGGCGCGACGCTGCGCGTGCCGATCGTCGTCACGTTCCACTGCGACCTGCAGACGCCGTCGGGCCTCGGCCAGCGCTTCGTGGAGGTCGTGGCCCGCGCGTCGCAGCACTTCGCGCTGGAGCGCGCGGCCCGCGTCATCACCTACACCGAGGACTACGCCCGCCACACGCGGCCCCTGCGCGACCGGCTGGAGAAGGTCGGCTGGATCCTGCCCCCGGTCACGGACCCGCCCGGGACGGGACGGACCGCCGACGAAGTCCGGGCGCGCTTCGGCGTTGCCGGGGCGCCGGTGATCCTCTTCCTGGGACGCTTCACCGAGGAGAAGGGGCTGCCCGTGCTGATGGCCGCCTTTCCCGAGATCCGCCGCCGCTTTCCCGAGGCCGTCCTTCTGCTCGCCGGCGCGAAGGACGTGCCGGGCGAGACCGTCCTCGAGCGAATTGCGCCCCTGCTCGCGGACCCGGCGTCCGGCGTGCTCGCCCCGGGCATCGTGCCGCCGGCCGAGATCGCCGACCTCTTCACGATCGCGGACGTGCTCGTGCTGCCGTCGATCAACGCGACCGAGTCCTTCGGGCTCGTCCAGGTCGAGGCGATGCTTCGGGGCGTCCCGTCCGTCGCTTCCGACCTTCCCGGAGTGCGGCAGCCGGTCCGGATGACCGGCATGGGCGAGATCGCGCCGATCGGCGACGCCCCGGGGCTAGCGGCCGCCCTCATCGATGTGCTCGAGTCCCCGGCGCGCCACCGGCGCCCGCGCGAGGAGATTCGCGCGATGTTCCGCCCCGACAAGACCTTTACCGAGTACGAGGCGGTCTACGCCGCCGCCGTCGGAGGCGCCGCGTGAGCGGCCCCGGCCGGACCGAGCGCATCCTGCGCGCGCACCTGCGCGAGATGCCGTTCCACCGCGTGATCATGCGCTCGATCGAGGCGCAGATCCTCTCGGACGTGGAGTTTCCGCGCCCCATCCTCGACATCGGCTGCGGCGACGGCCACTTCGGGTCCGTCGTCTTCCCCGAGGGCGCCGAGGTCGGACTCGATCCCGGCCTGGCGGACCTCGCCGAGGCCCGGGAGCGCGGCGTGTACCGGCATCTCATCGCGGCGGACTCCGGCGCGATGCCGTTTCCGAGCGCCCACTTCTCCTCGGTCGTCTCCAACTGCGTGTTCGAGCACATTCCGAAAATCGACCTGACCATCGGCGAGATCGCCCGCGTCCTGAGACCGGGCGGCACGTTCGCCTGCACGGTCATCGGCGAGCACTTCAGCGAGTTCCTGACCGACGAGCGCGCCTGGCGCCGCCTGGGCCTCGGCGGCGCGCACCGCGCGTACCTCGCGTGGTTCAACCGGAAGTCCGTCCACTTCCACTTCGACTCGCCCGCCGTCTGGAAAGCGCGCTTCGAACGCGTCGGGCTCGAGGTGCGGAGCTGGCGCTACTACCTCTCCCCGCGCGCCGCCCGCGCGTTTCACCGCAGCCACTACGTGAGCCTGCCCCATCTCGTCGCCAAGAAGCTGACCGGCCGCTGGGTGCCGATGCCCTCCCTGACGGACAACGGGTTCTGGGTGCGGCGGCTGACGCGGTGGGTCGACGAGCCCCCGCCGGAGGCCGGATCCTGCATCGCATTCGTCTGTACGCGGCGCCCCGATCCTCCTGTAAAATGAGGGGCTTAGGTTCCGGATTCGGGGAGACAGAATGCGATTCTTGATCACCGGCGGAGCCGGGTTCATCGGCTCGAATGCGGCCCGCCGCCTGCGCGAGCTCGGCCACGACGTCGTCGTGCTGGACAGCTTCATGCGCCCGGCCTCCCGCTTCAACCGGGCGTGGCTCGAGGGCATCCATCCCGAGATCCGGTTCATCGAGGCGGACGTGCGCGACGCCGCGGCGCTCGGTCAGGCCCTCGACGAGCCCTACGACGTCGTCCTCCACCTGGCCGGCCAGGTCGCCGTGACCACGTCGATCGTGGACCCCGTCACGGATCACGACATCAACGCCCTCGGCACCTTCCGGCTCCTCGAGGAGCTGCGCCGGCGCCACGCCGGCGCGCCCGATCGCGCCCCGCTGCTCGTCTACGCCTCGACCAACAAGGTCTACGGCCACCTGACGATGGGCGAGACGATCCGGGACGGTCGCTGGGACTTCAAGGACCTTCCCGCCGGGGTGTCCGAGACCGAGCCCCTCTCGTTCGAGTCGCCCTACGGCTGCTCGAAGGGGGCCGCGGACCAGTACGTCATCGACTACCACCGCAGCTTCGGACTGCCGACGGTCGCGATGCGGCAATCCTGCATCTACGGGCCGCGCCAGTTCGGCGAGGAGGACCAGGGCTGGGTGGCCTGGTTCGCCCTGGCCGCGATCTTCGGGCTGCCCATCACGTTCTACGGCGACGGGCTTCAGGTGCGCGACCTGCTGTGGGTGGACGACCTCGTCGCCCTCTATCTCGCCGCGGCCGCCAACCGCGCGAAGGTCGCCGGCCGCGCCTACAACGTCGGCGGCGGTCCGGCGTTCCGGCTCTCGCTCAAGGAGCTGATGGTGATGCTCGAGGCCCGCCTCGGGCGCAGGATCCCGATCGCGTCGGCGCCGACGCGCCTGGGAGACCAGCCCGTCTTCTACTGCAACGTCGAGCGGGCGGAGAAGGACCTCGGCTGGAAGCCGCGGGTCGCTCCCGCCGAGGGCGTCGACCGGCTCCTCGCCTGGATCGGCGACAACCGGGAGGAGATCGCCCGCTTCCTCGCCCGCAAGGGCCTTCGCGTCGCGGCGAGCTAGCAGCGTGCCCTCGCGCATGTCCCGCGATCGCGCCCGCGCGATCCTTCTCTTCCTGCTCCTCGCCGGGGGCCTCTTCCGGTTCCAGGGCCTCGACTGGGACGACGGCCACCACCTGCACCCGGACGAGCGGTTCATCTCGATGGTCGAGGAGAAGATCGCCTTCCCGAAGGGCCCGGCCGAGTACTTCGACTCCTCGAAGTCGAGCCTGAACCCCTACAACCGCGGAGAAGGCTCGTTCGTCTACGGCACTCTCCCGATGACGGCCGCCAAGGCCATCGCGCCGCTCTTCGGTCGTCGCGGCTACGACGGGACGTATCGGATCGGCCGCGCGCTCTCGGGAATCTTCGACCTGCTCACGGTGTGGCTCGTCTACCGGATCACGCGGCGCTTCACGCACCGCCGCGCCGCGCTCTTCGCCGCGGGGCTGTCCGCCTTCTGCGTCCTCGGTATCCAGCTCTCCCACTTCTGGGCGGTGGACACCTTCCTCGCGACGTTCACGGCGGCGACGCTGCTCGGCACCGTGCGCCTCGCGCAAGGACGAGCGGGATGGAAGGGCAACGCCGCCACGGGCCTCGCCCTCGGACTGGCCGCCGCCTGCAAGATAACGGCGCTCGCCCTCCTGCTTCCCGTCGGCATCGCGGTCCTGATCGTCCTCCTGGCGCGCCCGCGGCCCATCGCCGCCGCGATCGGGCGGGCGGCCGCGCAGTTCGGGACGGTGCTCGTCGCCGCGGCGGTATCGGTGCGCGTCTTCCTGCCGCACGTCTTCCTCGGGCCGAGCCCCTTCTCGTTCCGGCTCGACCCCCGCTGGCTCGAGGACCTGCGCCGGCTGACGGTGCTCTCGAGCTCCGTGGCCGGATTCCCGCCCGCGCTGCAGTGGGCGGGCCGGACGATCCTCTTCCCGCTCGAAAACTTCGTCCTCTGGGGCGCGGGCGTGTGCTTCGGCCTCGCGGCCCTCGCGGCGCTCGCCTGGGCGACCGTCGCCGTCGTGCGTCGCCGCAACCTCGCCCTGGCGCCGCTCGTCGCCTACTGCCTCTTCCTCTTCGCGTACCACGGGCTGACGCTCGTCAAGTCGATCCGCTACTTCTACCCGGCGTACCCGGCGCTCGCGGTACTGACGGGCGTGCTCTTTTCGGCGCTGCTCGACCACTCGCTCTTCCCGCGCCTGGCGCGCGCGGGCGCATTCGTCGTTCTCGGCGGCAGCCTGCTCTGGGCCGTCGCCTTCACGTCGATCTATCGCCGGCCCCAGTCGCGGGTGGCGGCGACGCGGTGGATCTACACGCACGTGCCCGCCGGCGCGCGCATCGCCAACGAGTCGTGGGACGACGGGCTTCCGCTGCCCGTGCCCGGCTACGACCCGGGGCGGTACGCCGGGCCATCGCTCGCAATGTTCGACCCCGACTCGCCCGAGAAGGCCAACCAGCTCGTCCAGGCCCTCGAGAGCTCGGACTGGATCGCCGTCACCTCCGGGCGCGTCTACACCAACGTGACGCGCGTGCCGGCGGTCTTCCCGATGTCGATCGCCTACTACCGCGCGCTCTTCGACGGCAGCCTCGGCTTCGAGCGGGCGGCGGACGTCACGTCGTACCCGTCGCTCGGCCCGCTGCGCATCCCCGACGACCGCGCCGAGGAACAGTTCACGGTCTACGACCATCCGCGCGTGCTGCTCTTCCGCAAAACGGCGCGCTTCTCGCCGGAGCGCGTGCGTTCCCTGCTTCTCGCGGCGATGCCGCGCACACCGCCGACCATGAACGACTGGGAGCGCTGGCCGCGCTCGCTGAGGCAGGTAACCGCCCCCGTGCGCCCGGACCATCTCGCGGCCGCGGAGCCGGCCCCGGCGGTCGAACCGGCCGCGGCTGGAGCAGGGCGCTCGCTCGTCGCCGCGGCGGCGTGGTACCTGGCGCTCTTCGCGGTGGGCGCCGCCGCCCTTCCTCTCGGATGGGCGCTCTTCCCGCGACTGGCCGACCGCGGCTTCGGGTTCGCGCGCCTTCTCGGCCTCGTGCTCGTCACATATGCGATGACGATCGGGCTCACCTTCCGCGTGGCCGGCAACGGCCGCGGCACCGCCCTGGCGTGTCTCTTCGCCCTGGCCGCGGTCTCGGCCGTCGTGGCCGTCCGCGAGCGGCACGACTTCTTCCGCTTCCTGCGCGAGCACCGCCGGGAGCTCGCGCAGAGCGAGCTCGTGTTCGCGGCCGGCTTTCTGCTCTTCCTCGGGATCCGGGCTCTGAACCCCGAGATCTACTGGGGCGAGAAGCCGATGGATTTCTCGATCCTCAACATCCTCGTGCGCACGCGCTCGCTTCCGGCCTCGGACCCGTGGCTGGCGGGCGCGCCCCTCGGCTATTACACGTTCGGCCAGGAGATGGTGGTCTTCCTCACTTTCCTGACGGGGCTGTCGACGCGCTTCACCTTCAACCTGGCCTTCGGAATGCTGGGCGGGACGATCCTCCAGGGCGCCTTCTCGCTCGCCCGCAACTGGGGCGGGCGTTTGCGCGCCGGAATCGCCGGCGCCTCCCTCACGCTGCTGCTCGGCAACCTCGCCGGGCCGCGCGAATGGCTCTTCGGCAAGAGGCCCCTCGACTGGGACTACTTCTGGGCGACGTCGCGGGTCGTCAGGGACACGATCAACGAGTACCCGTTCTGGAGCCTCGTCTTCGCGGACCTGCACGCCCACGTGCTCGCGATCCCGATCTTCCTGTTCTTCGCGGCCGCGGCGCTTCATCTCGTGCGCCTCCACGGCGACACGCCCGCCGGAGCCCGCGCCCGCCTCGTCGGGGCGGTTCTCGTCGGATTTCTCGCCGCGGCGCAGGCGCTGACGAACGCCTGGGACGTGCCCCTGCTGGCGGGTCTTCTCGTCGTCGTCGCCGTGTCCGCCGCTCTCATGCCGGGAAGGCCGTCGTTCGGCAGCTTCGGGCGCGCGGGACTGGCTCTCGTCGTGGCGGCCGGATCCGCCTACGCCCTGGCCCGGCCCCTCTGGGTCCGCATCGGGGGCGCTCCGGGAATCGGCAGGAACCTCGAGGCCTCGGCTTCCGGGTTGGACCAGGTCACGGTCTTCGGACTCTTCTTCTTCCTCGCGATCGCCTGGTGGTTCGCCGCCGTTTCGTCCCGTTTGTCCGACCGCAAGGCGCCGAGGGCCGCCCGCTGGCTCTTCATCGCCGCCGGATCGGGGGCTCTCTGCGTACTCGCCCTGCGCCGGCCCGACGCGTTCCTCGCCCTCGGCGTCGTTCTCTTCCTCGGCGCCTTCTTCCTCCTCGCCGAAACGCGCGACGACCGGCTCGCCCTGGGCTTTCTCGCGACGGCCTTCTTCCTCGTCCTCTTCTGCCAGCGCCTCTACATCTACGACCGGATGAACACTTTCTTCAAGCTCTACCTCGAGGCGTGGCTCCTTTTTGCGACCGCGACGGCCGTGCTCGTCTTCCGGGCGCGCGAGCGCCGCGGGACGATCGATCGCTGGATCCTGCCGGCGCGCGCCGGGGCCGCGCTGCTCGCTGCGGCCGCGCTCTTCACGAGCGCCACCGCCGGCCGGGCCGCCGTCAGCCGCCACTTCGCTCCCTACACGGGACCATCGCTCGACGGGCTTCGCTACCTCGAGACGCTCCATCCGGGCGAATACCGCGCGGTCCTGTGGCTGCGGCAGACCGTCGCGGGCACCCCTGTAATTCTCGAGGCCCAGGGCCCGTCCTACCAGGACTTCGGCCGCATCTCGATGCTCACGGGCCTGCCGACGGTCCTCGGCTGGGATTACCACGTCAAGCAGCGCGGCAACTCGGAAAGCGAGATCGAGGCGCGCCGCGCAGCCGTCCAGGCGATCTACGCGAACCCGGAGCCGGCGCGCGTGGCGGGCCTCCTGAAGCGCTACCGCGTGGGCTACGTCTACGTCGGCTGGCTCGAGAAGAAGACGTACCCGGCCGCCGGCCTCCAGAAGTTCCGGAACGATCCCGCGGGCTTCGAGCTCGTCTACGAGAATCCCGAAACCCAGATATACCGCGTGGCCGGCGGACCGGCCCAGGACGAGATCGTGCCGACGCGGGAGTCGCTGCCCGCAGCCGCGCCGGGCGCCGCCCCCGCGGCGCAGGACGAGCCGGAGGAACGCCCCGCGATCGCGGAGAAGGCGGACGCCGGCACGCCGCCCTTCGGAAATCTCCGCGAGCCCCGCGGCGCGGCCGTGGACGGACAGGGCCGCCTCTGGATCGCCGACTTCGGCCACTCGCGGCTGCGCGTCTTCGATCCCGACGGGGGGTTCCTCGGCGGCTGGGGCGGGCGCGGCGGCGGCGAGTACGGGTTCAAGGAGCTGTGCGCCGTCGCGATCCAGGGCGACGCGCTCTACGTCGCCGACACCTGGAACGGCCGCGTGCAGGCCTTCACCGTCGCCGGCGTGCTGCGCGCCACCGCCGGCGAGCTCTACGGCCCGCGGGGGATAGCGATCGCGCCGGACGGCCGCGTCTGGGTGACCGACGCGGGCAACCACCGCGTCGTCTCCTACGACGCGCTGCTCGAGGACCGAAAGATCTCGGGCCGCAAGGGCACGGCGACGGGAGAGTTCTCGAGTCCCATGGGGATCGCCGTCGCGCCCTCCGGCGCGGTCTACGTGGCCGACACGGGAAACCGCCGCGTCCAGATCCTCGGGCCCGACGGGACGGCGCGGGGCGAGTTCCGGTTTCCGGGCTGGGGCGAGAACACCGAGCCGCACCTGGCCGCGGACACGGACGGCACGATCTGGGCCACCGATCCGCACGGAAACGCGGTCCTGGCGCTGGAGCCGTCGGGCGCCGTCCGCCGCCGCCTCGTGGCCGACGAGGCCGGCCGGAAGTTCGAGAATCCCACCGGTATCGCGCTCGACCGGAAAAACCGTATCCTCTACGTCGTCAACTCCGGCAACGCCTCGGTTTCGAAGATCTCTCTGACCGAGAGGAGGACTCCTTGAACGACGCCGGGACGGCCGCCCCGGACGGCGCGCGGCTCTCGAACCGGGCGCTGCTCTTCGTGGCGGCCCTCGCGCTCGCCGCGGGGCTGACCCGACTCTGGGCGCTCGGCGACCGGCCGTTGCACCACGACGAGTCCATCCACGCCTACCAGTCCTGGACGCTGTCGCGCGGCGGGGACTGGCGCTACGACCCCGCGTACCACGGTCCGTTCCTGTACTACGTGAACGCGCTCGTCTACAAGATCGTCGGCGCCACCGATTTCACGGCGCGCCTCATGCCCGCCATCTTCGGTCTGCTGCTGATCGGGTTCGCCTGGCCCCTGCGCCGCTGGATCGGCCGGCCCGCCGCGGCCGTCTACGCCGTCCTCGTGCTGACGTCCGGCCACTTCGCCTACTTCTCCCGGTTCATCCGGGAGGACCTGTATTCGCTGGTGTTCACGCTGGGCACGATCCTCGCCTTCCAGCGGTTCCTCGAGACCGATCGCTCGAAGTGGCTGCTGCTCTCGGCGGCCGCGTTCGCCTTCGCCGGCGTGACGAAGGAGAACGCCTACATGACGGGCGTCCTCTTCGTCGGGTACGGCCTCTGGTGCCTCGTGCGCGCGGCCGGATCGCCCTTCGGCCCGCGGCCCGCGACGGCCGCGATCCGGACGGTGCGGTGGACGCTCGAGCGCGCGGTGCCGATCGTGTCGGCCGGGATCCTCTTCATGGTGATCTGGGCGGGGATGTACACGGCCTTCGGCAAGTACCCCGGCGACTGGCTCGCCATCCCGAAGGCGGTCAAGTACTGGATGGGCCAGCACGCCATCGCCCGCATCCCGGGACCCTGGTACTACTACTTCCCGCAGCTCGCGTACTACGACACCGCGATCCTCTTCGCCTCCCTCTTCGCCTTCTCGCGCCGCGAGTGGAAGGGCGATCCGTGGCTGCGCTCGCTGCGCAACGCGGCGCTGCCCCTGGTGGTCTATTTCGTCGCGCGCCGCTTCGTCCCCGTCCTCGACAAGCACTCCATCGTCTGGATTTTCCTGATCTTCGCGGCCGCCGTCGTCTTCACGCTGCGGCGGCCGCCCGCCGAACCGGCTCCCCTGCCGCCCTTCATCCAGTTCGTGGCGTTCTGGGCGGCGGGCTCCCTGGCGATCTACGCCTGGGCGCGGGAGAAGGTGCCCTGGCTGACGGTGCACCCGTTGCTGCCGCTCACGATCCTCGCGGCGCTCGGCGCCGTGCGGCTGTGGAAGCTGCGCCCGCGCGCCTGGGCCACCGCGGCGCTCGCGGTCGCGGGGGTGCTCCTCGTGATCAACACCGGCTCGGCGTACCTCGCCTGCTTCCGCTACGGCGCGCACGACGTCGAAAAAGAGCCCGGCCACGCCGAGATGCTCGCCTACGTCCAGACCTCGCGCGACCTCGTGCGGGCTCTCGCGTCGGTCGAGACGGCGAAGGCGCGCGTGGCCCCCGGCCAGCCGGTCGTGACGATCGCGGGCGAGGCCACCTGGCCGCTGACCTGGTACCTGCGCGACGCGAACGCCCAGTGGACCTCGCGCATCGAGCAGGCCACGACGCCCGTGATCGTCGCGGACTGGGACCCGGAGGGCGCCCTCGAAAAGCAGCTGGCTTCCCGGTACGACGCGAAGCGCGTCCCCATCCGCGCGTGGTGGTTCCCCGAGGCGACGAAGAAGGGCGACGTCACCCACCCGACCTTCAAGGACGCGGTGCGCTGGTGGCTCTTCCACGAGATCTGGAGCCCCATCGGCTCGCAGGACGCGACCTTCTTCGTGCGCAAGGACCTCGGCGGCACGGGAATGCTCGAGCCGCTGCAGCTCCAGGTGCAGGACACCTCCTCCCGCGACTACCCGGGCGACGGCGTGGAGCTGCCGGCGCCGCGAGTGATCGGGGGGCCCGGCACGGGACCCGCGCAATTCGCCGAGCCGCGCGGCGTGGCCGCCGGCGCGACCGGCAGCATCTACGTGGCGGACTCGAAGAACAGCCGCATCCAGGTCCTCGACGCGAACGGCGGGTTCCAGCGCGTCCTGGGCAGCCGCGGTCCGGGCGAGGGACAGGTCAACGAGCCGTCCGGCGCGGCGGTGGCCCCGGGCGGCGAGGTCTTCGTGGCGGACACGTGGAACCACCGCGTCGCCCGCTTCGGCCCGAACGGCGAGCCGCTGGCTCCGTGGACCGATCCCGAGAAGGCGTTCTTCGGCCCCCGGTCGCTGGTGTTGTCCGGAGGATCGCTCTTCGTCTCCGACACGGGCAACAAGCGGATCGTCCGCTTCGATGCCGCGACCGGCGCCGTGCTCGGCCGCTGGGGCGGCGCGGGCTCCGAGCCCGGCCAGTTCATCGAGCCGGTGGGCCTGGCGGCCGATCCTTCCGGGCGCATCTACGTGGCCGACACCGGAAACCACCGCGTCCAGATCTTCAACGCGGACGGTTCGTTCGTCCGCCAGTTCCCGGTCTTCGGCTGGAAGGACTTCTACACCGAGCCGTATCTCGTCATCGGGCCCGGGGACGCGGTTCTCCTGACGGATTCCTGGAAGGGCCGGATCGCCCACTACGACAACACGGGCGCCTTCGTCCGCTCGTTCAAGGCCGAAGGCATGAAGCGCCCGACCGGCATCGCCCTCGATCCGTTCGGCCGCGTCGTCGTGTCGGACCGCGAGACCAACCGCCTCTTCTCCTGGAGCCTCGCCGACCTCGTGCACTGACCGTGACGACCGAAGTTGCGCCGACGACCGGATCCGCCGCAAGCCGCGGGCGCTCGGCCCTGCTTCTGGCGGCGACGGTGGCGCTCGCCGGCCTCGGCCCGGGCCTCGTGGTCTGGGATCGGTGGCTGCGGGGGCGCAGGTCGGTCCGCTATCTCACCTACTGGGCGGACCGCTTTCCCCTGCTCAAGAGTGTCAACCTCCCCGACTACGCCGCGCTCATCGCGGCGGCTTTCCTGATCCTGCTCGTCCTCGGCCGCTTCGGGGCGGCGTCGTCGCTGGCGTCGTGGCGGCGCCGCGCGGCCTTTGCCCGGCATCCCCGCCGCCCGAGCGCTCCGCCCGGCCGACACTCCCGCGCGACGGCGACGGCCGCCGTCGGCGCCGGAGCCGCCCTGCTGATGTTCCTGCGCCAGGCGGTCACCGGGCACATCCCCGGCCCCGAGCTCGCCCTGGCCCTGCTCGTGTTCGCCGCGGGAATGGTGCTGCGCGAGGTGTCGGGACCCGCCCTCGGCCGCGCGTGGCGCCGCGCGCGCGGCAACGCGTTCTCGATCCTGGCCGCGCACGCGGCCGTGATCCTGGCCCTGGCGAGCCACTTTTCGTACCACCGGTTCCAGGTACCCCTGACCGTCGTCGCCGTCGCCGCCGTCGTCAACCTGGCCTCCCGCGTGCGCCGCACGGGGCCGGTGCCGCTCCTCGTGCTCGCGTTCGTCTGCCTCTACATGTGGCGCATCGACGCGTGGTGGTACGCGCTCGTCGGCGACGAGTACCGCAACTGGGACCTGGCCGAGTCGATCGTCTCCCGGCACGACCGCGCCTTCATCGCGTCCCACCTCTTCCAGCTCGAGGGAGGCCTCGAGGGCCTCGATCCCTACCTGTGCTCGCTCGTCCAGGCGGCGACGATGAAGGTCCTGGGCGTCAACAGCTTCGGCTGGAGGTTCAGCAGCCTGTACCTCGCCGCGATCGCGCTCGCCTTCTTCTACCGGTTCTTCCGGACGTTCCTGACGCGGCGCGCGGCTCTGGCGACCATGGTGTGCCTCGGGGCGTCGCACTACATCATGAGCTTCGGCAAAATCGGCTACGACAAGTTCCAGGCCTACCTCGCGATGGCGCTGCTGCTCGCCTCCACCGGCTGGGCCATCCGCACGCGGCGCATGATGGCCTACGTCGCGATCGGGTTCTCGGCCGGCCTGTGCTTCTGGGTCTATCCGGCCGCGCTCTACATCCTGCCCCTGCCGGGATTTCTCCTCGCGCTCTACGCCTTCCCGCGGGACCGGAAGACCCTCGCGCGATGGGCGCTCGCGGGTCTGACCTGCGCGCTGACCATGTTTCCGCTCCCGTTCCAGCCGACGTACTTCGAGGGAAAGCGCCCCGGAACGGTCTGGTACAACCCCGAGCTCGTTCACTCCACGCCGCGGCTCGTGGACCACTTCGTCTCGAACCTGGTGTACGCCGCCTACTCGCCGCTCCTGCTCGGCAGCGAGGACCACTTCGTCACGTGCTCCTACCTGGACCCCCTGACCGGTCTGCTTTTCCTCGCGGGACTCGCCTCGGCCGTGTGGCTGGTCCGGCGGGACCGATTCCTCGCCTTCCTCGTCATCAGCCTCGCGTTCCTCATCCTGCTCGCCACGACCCACGACCGCGACTACCCGCCCACGACGCGGATGTTCCTCCTGCTGCCGATATTCCTGCCCTTCGCGTCGGCGGGTCTCTGGCGCCTGGCCGCGCTGGCCCGGGGCGCCGGCATCTCCGCTCGCGCCGCCGGGGGCGCCATCGCCGCGGCGGTGATCGCGGTGGTCGCCCTGAACGTCGTCCAGTCGCACGTGATCTCGAAGCGCCGCAGCGACGGGTACGAGATCTTCGACCCGTTGATGCTGCGGCTCGCGCAGCGGATCGAGTCGCTGCCCCCGGCGCAGCGCGTCGGCCTGCTGCTCGTCACCGGGGAAGAAGGCCCCCGCGCCGACATTCCCATGGTCCTGACCGTGTACGACCTGCCGGAGGCCGCAAAGCGCTACACAATGATCTCCGTCGGCGACCGGCTCGGGCCGGACGACCTCCCCCGCGTGTCGGACCGCGCCTACGCGGTCATCGCCTCCCCCTTCATGGACGAGGGCGCGCGAAAGCGCGTCGAGGAACAGATCGCCGCCACCGGCAAGGCGCCGTGCGCGGTCCGCACCACGACGGGAACCGAGCGCTTCAAGCTGTGGGCGTCCCCGGAACTCCCGGACCTCTGCGCGGAGTGACGACCGCGACGCCGAACGGCGGTCCACCCGGGCGCGAGCGGCGCGCGATTCGTTTCTCCCGGCCGGCCTGATCGGCATCGCGCTGCTCGCCGCCGCGGCCTGGCCGATGCAGACCCAGCGCCTGCCGCCAGGGCGCCGCAGCGGCGCTCGTCCTCGGCCTTCTCGTCTGGATCGTCCTCGCGGCGCGGTTTCCGATTCCGCCGGACGCGCGCACCAACCTGGATCCACCGTCCCTCAATGCGCGCCGTTCCCTGCTCGCCGCCGCGGTCGTCCTGGCGGTGCCGGCCTGGATCTTCGCGGGCGGCGGCGAGTTTCGCGCGCCCGGCGTCCTCTGCTGGCTCGGCGCCTGCACTTGCTGGATCGCGGGCTGGTGGCCCGACCGTCCCGAGCAGCGGGCGGATGCCGACGGCCTCTCGCCGGCCTGGACGGGCGCCTTGTTCGCGGCGATCTTCGTCGCCGCGGTCTTCTTCTCGTTTTACCGGCTTTCGCACATGCCGGGCAACCCGACGAGCGACCACGCCGAAACGCTCCTCGACGTGCAGGATCTGCTCGACGGCCAGCGGCCGATCTACTTCGCCCGGAACACGGGACGCGAGCCCCTCAAGTTCTACTGGCTATGGCTTCTCGTGGCCGGCGCCGGCCTCCCCGCCAAGTACATGACGCTGAAGATCGCGACGGCGCTGCTCGGGTTGCTCGCCATCCCGGCCATGTACCTTCTCGGCCGAGAGATGGGCGGCCAACGCATGGGGCTGCTCGCCGCGGCCCTCGTCGCGATCGCAAAATGGCACTTCTCGATGGCGCGCATCGGTCTGCGCGTGACGTACGCGGTCTTTCCCACGGCCATGGTCCTCTGGGCCCTGCTGCGCTACCTGCGCCGCGGCGACCGCCGGTCGGCCCTCTGGGCCGGGATCTGGATCGGCATCGGCCTCTACACATACATCCCGTTTCGCGTCGTGCCCCTGCTCGTTCCCGTCGCGCTCGCCCTGGCCGCGCTCGATCCGCGCCGGAAGGGCCGGCGACGCGCTCTGGTCGGGGCGGGGCTGCTCGCCGGCGTCACGGCCATGCTGATCTTCCTGCCCCTGCTGCGCTACATGGCGGACCGCCCGCAGATGTTCTGGTACCGCGCGGCCACGCGCGCCTCGAGCGTCGAGCACGTCGTGGGCCCCCGGCCGCTGTCCATCTTCGCGACGAACGTCGGGCGCATGGCCCTGGCGCTTCACTGGAAGGGCACCGGGACGGTCATCAACGCGCTCGAATGGGACCCGTTTCTCGATCCGGTGACCGGCGCGCTCTTCCTGGCGGGCCTCGTCCTGGCGCTCGTCGCCGTCCTCCGCGGCTCGCGGCGGTGGGCCCTCGTCGGCATCGCGCTCTTCGTCCTGACGCTGCCCTCGACCCTGTCGATCGCCTTCCCGAAGGAGAACCCCAGCATCAACCGCAGCGTGACGGCGATTCCCGCCGTCTTCCTCGTCGCCGCGCTGCCGCTCGCGGAGATCCTGCGCCGCTCCCGCGGCGGGCCTCGCGCCGTGCGCCTCGGTGCTGCGACCGCGATCATCGCGATCCTCGCCGTCGCCGGGCGCCAGAACTTCGTGCGCTACTTCGTGGACTTCGACCGCATGTACCCGTACTACGTCCACCCGTCGCGGGAGATCGCGGCGGCGATCGAGACGTACCGGGCCCGGGGCGTGCCGCTCGCCAACGTCTACCTGCTGTCGGTCCCGAACTGGGTGGACGCGCGCAACATCGCCTTCGAGCTCGGCGATCCCGCCTGGACGGATGCGCACAACGTCGCGCCGGGCGACCCACCCCCATGGCACCCCGAGCGCCCCCTCGTCTTCATCTTCAAACAGGACGATACGGCGCGCCGCGCCGCCCTGCCCGCCGTCTACGCGGGAAAGGAGGAGCTCTTTCCGCAGCCCATACCGGGCCGCACGTTCGGAGCCTACGTCGTCCGGTAGCGGGGCGCCTCCTACAGGAAGCGCAGCGTCCGCATGTGGATGTGGCCGTCCCCGCCGCCGGGATTCCCGATCTCGATGCGGAGTTTCTGGACGGGGCCGCCGAGCCCGGGAAAGTCGAGATGGACGGTCGGGTCTGCCGGCAGCTTGCGGTACTCCTGGGAAAACGTCTTGTCGCCCCCGGAGGCCAGCGTCACGACGCATTTGAGGTCGATGTCCTGGGTGGCCGTCGTCACGTCGATGCCCTTGACGGCGCGCGGCTTCGAGAAGGTGATGTCGAGGATGGCGGGGTTGGCGCCGGCGGTCCGCGCGAGCGTCGACGGCGAGTCGTCGAAGAGGTCCTCGACCCGGCCCATGTCGAGACGCGAATGCTCGATCGAGATGGTCTGGCCGTCCACCTCGAGAGAGTGCCGATCCATGCCCGAGGAGACGGCCGTTCCCTCCGCGCCGGCCGGTTTGGCCGCCGCCGCCGATGCCGGCGCCGCCGCCGGAGCTGCGCCGCTCGACGTCTCGCTCTTCCGGCAGCCGAATCCTGCAAGCACCAGGACCGCGGCAACGCCGGCCCCCGCCGCCAACGTCTTCTTCGTCATCGTCGCACCCTCTTCCCGTGTTGCGTTATCCGCCGCATTCTAGCTAAAAACGAGTGTTTCGCCCTTACGGCCAGCTCAGGCCGAGCGCCTTGGCGAGGAAGACCGCCATCTGTCCGCGCGTCACCGGATTGCCTGGACAGTAGTTGCCTGAGCCGCATCCGGCCGTGATTCCGGCCGCGACGAGAGCCTCGATGAACTGGTGCTGCGGGTTTCCAATCGGAACGTCGTTGAAGGTCTGAACGTTCGGATCGGGGCTGACCTGGAGCTTGTAACCCACGATCACACCGACGAACGACGTCGTCGAGGCACCGCTCGTCACGACCCGCAGATTGAGTTGATGGTAGTTGTTGTCGATCGTGTAATTGAGCCCCGTGAGGTTCTGCGAGACCAGGGTACAGCCGCTGAAGTTCGAAGGCAGGTAGGCGAGCGCATTCTGCCCCGTGCCATCCCACATCATGTCCTCGACGAAGAGCGCCAGCGCCGCCCCGCCACTCGTGTCGCAGTAGTCGAACTCGACGCTCGCCAGAAGCGCTCCGTCCGGCAGGTGCGGCGAGGCGACGAAGTCGGCGATGAACGCGTTGGAATAGCGATCGTAGTGCGTGCCATTCAGGTAGGAGTCGTCGTTGAGCGGCGAGAACTCGTACGCGGCAACGCGGTAATACATCACGTTTTGCGTGCCGAAGTCCGGCTTTCTCTTCGGAGCCGGCTGAGCGAGCACGGCGACCGACACCCCGAGGCCCATCGCGAGCGCGATCCCGATTCTTCCGAGCTTCATATGCTGCTCCTTGCCGGACCGGCGGCGACGTTGCGCCCCGGGTTCAGCTCCGAAACACTTTCTCCTCCGTCCCATCCATCCACCGGTCCACGAGCTCGACGCCCTGCATGAGCGAATGGTCCTGGTTGCCGATCTCGTACTTCCAGGAGCCGAAACGGCCGCGCGAAAAGATGTTTCGCGGCTCGAGGTAGGCGTGGATCTCGTCGAGCGCCGCGTTGCGGTCGACCGATGGGATCGGGTACGAGTGGCCGGCGTGAATGAGGAAAATCGTCTCGATCAACGGCAGGTCCGCCGGCTGCAGAATCCCCTCCGCGACGAGGCCGTCCACGACCGCCTTGCCGAAGTCGCCCTCCGGAAGGGGCTTGAACTTCGAGTACGAGGTCTCGGTCAGCACGGAGAAGTACTTCTTCGTGTCCCCGCCCGGGACGATCTCGGGCGAGTAGTTCGAGAGGTACGTCATCCGGTAGAAGGGCGTCTTCGGGTTCGGGAAGTAGATCCAGTTCTTGTCGGACGGCGAAGGGCGCTTCAGGCCCACGCCGACCGAGAACAGCCGGTTGAAGAGAAGCTTCCTCGAGGCCGCGCGCACACGCTCCGGCGCGTGCTTGAGGCGCGACACGAAGGCCTCGAGCGGCAGCGTGGTGAGCAGGCGGTCGTATCCGCGGGTCGTCCCGTCGGAGAACTCGATCTCGCGCTTCTCCTCGTCCACGCCGATCGCCCGCTTGTGGTACCGCACACGGTCGCCGAGAAACGGCAGCACGCCCTTCCAGAGACCGAGGGTCCCGCCGTGGAGCGGGTAGCCGAACTTCGCGTTCGGGCCCCAGTCGGTGGTCTTTGAGGACACCGTCGCCTCGATGGCCTTGCGCCACTCGACGACCGAGACGCGCTCGGCGATCCAGTAGTAGCCCATCTCCTTCAACGGCGTCGCCCAGACCTTGAAGTTGTACGGGTTCATGAAGTGTTTCGCGACGCCGGACCCGAACTTCGCCAGGACCCACTCCTCGAAATTCCGGAACGCCCGGTCCTTGTCGATCGTCTGCGACTCCACGAGGCCGATCAGGCACTCGAGCATCGCCCGCTCGGGCAGCGACGACAGGTGGTTCTGGAACGGGTACCGGACGAACTTGTCTTCGAACTTGATCCAGCTCTCCCGGTCGATCCAGCGGATGCCGTCGTTGCCCAGGACCTTGCCGAGGAACTCGTTGAAGTACTTGTAGCCCGAAAAGATGATGTGTCCCGAGACGTCCCAGGTCCATCCCTTCGGGTCCTTGAAGCTGGTGGCGAGGCCACCGACCTGTCCCGAACGCTCGAAGATCTCGAAGGCGTCCTCGCCGCGCTCGCGCAGGCGGTAGGCGGCGCCGAGGCCCGTGGGCCCGGCGCCGAGGATGACGATGCCTCCGCTCACGGCGTCCGCGCCTTGCTGGCCACGAGGCGCCGCAGCTGCTCGGCCTGCTTCATCTCCCCCCGCAGGTCGAAGAGATACCGGATGACCCGCCAGATCGTGCCGAGCATCTTGAACGGGCGATGGATGGACTGCCCCGCCTCGCGCGGGAAGTGCTGGACGATCACCTCCGTCACCTTCCAGCCCGCGATCCGGCAGCGCGCGTAGATCTCGTCGCCGACGAAGTTGATCCGATGCTTGATCTCGATGCGGCGCGCGACGTCCTTGCGGAACGCCCGGCACCCGGCGTTGATGTCGTGGAGGGGCGATCCCAGGACCCAGTGGGAAAGGACCCGCAGCCCGCGCGACAGGATGAGCCGCCCGACCGGGTCGTGGCGCACCTTCTTCCAGCAGAAGACGACGTCGTAGCCCTGGTCGATCGCCTCGAGAAACTTCGGCGCGTCGCCCATCGTGTGCTGCCCGTCGCCGTCGACGACCATGACGACGTCGCCCGGGACGCTGCGCAGCGCCGTTTCCGTCGCCACGGCGTAGCCCTTGTTGCCGTCGTGATGGACGACCGACACGCGGGGGTCCTTGCGAGCCAGCTCCTCCGCGATCTCGCCGGTGCGGTCGCGGCTGCCGTCGTTGACGACGACGACGTGCCACGTGAGGTTGGGGATCGCGGACAGCGACGAGACCGCCTCGGCGACCGTCTTCGCGATCAGCTCCTCCTCGTTGTACGCCAGGAAACCCACGCCGAGGCGAACCGGGCGCTCGATGGGCGGGATTCGCCTTGGGGCGCGCCGACTTCCCGATCAGTGACCATAGATGATCCATCCTGCCGTTGCCACCCAGCCAATCACGATCACGAGCAGCCACGAGTCGTCGACGAGGAGGGCCTGGGTGGGACTGCCTCCCCCGCCGCGGCGGTAGACGAGATGCACGTACCGGGCGAGACCGAGAACGACGAACGGCACGGTCGCGGCGAGCGACTGGCCGTAGTGCGCCGCGGTCGCCGGGAACACGCTGTAGGCGCTGTACGCGGAGGCCGTCGAGAGGCCGGTCACGATGAACAGGTAGTCGAGACCCTCCGCGCGGTAGGCGGCGAGCGCCGGCCGGTGCTCGGAGGAGGAGCGGTGCCCCGCGTGGTGAAACTCCCATTGCCGCTTGCCCGCCACGAGGAAGAGCGCGAGCAGGTAGGCGCAGATCAGCAGGAACTGCGAAGGCGTGACGCCCGCCAGCGCCGCTCCGGCGATCGCGCGCAGGGGCATGCCGGCGGCCACGATCAGGGCTTCGAGAAACGGCATGCGCTTCAGGAGGAGCGAGTACGCGATCATGAGCGCCGCATACGCCGCGCACCACCCGCCGAATCCCGTCCCGAGCAGGTAAGCGGCCGAAATTCCCAGGATGAGGAGCATCAGCGCGGCGGCCAGGGCCGTGGAGACCCGGAGCCGGCCGGAGGCGAGGGGACGATGACGTTTTTCCGGGTGGGCGCGATCCCGTTCCCGGTCCATCACGTCGTTGACGATGTAGACGCCGCTCGCGACGAGACTGAAGACGGCGAACCCGGCCGCCGCGAGGACCCAGTTGCGGGGATTGTCGAGGGCCCGGCCGAAGAGGAACGGAAGCGGCAGGACGAGGTTCTTGATCCACTGCTTCGGCCTCGCGGCGACGACGAGGGCGGACAGGGTACCGCCCGGAGCCGGACTATCCTGCGGCGAACCCTCGCCCGACGATGTCGCCGCCATTTCCCTCATTTTAAACGATCAAAGACCGCTTGTCTCCCGCGGATCGCGCGGGCGGGCGGCGTTCCGGCCGCTGTAGGATGCGTCCACGGCGGCAAGGAGACGACCCATGAGCGATCCGTACGTCGAGCGCGTCATCGACCTCACCGATCCGGCGCAGAACCGCATCCACAACATGACCCTCGACGAGGCCCGCGCGCGCCTCCCGCTCCGGGACCCGGCCGCGGTGCGGGAGATCGACGGCTCGTTCGCCCTCGTGGCGCGCGACGGCCGCCGCGTGTTCCTCGCCCGGTCGCTCGACCGCCCCCTGCGGTACTTCCTGGCCAAGCAGGCGGCCGGCCCCGCGCTCGTCGTGTCCGACCGCATCGACGCCATCCACGAGTTCCTCGAGAGCGAGGGCCTCGCCGGCCAGTTCCACCCGAGCTACACGCGGATGGTGCCGGCGCACTACGTCGTCGAGATCGAGCTCGTGGGCTGTCCCGACCCGGCGCCTTCCTACACGCGATACTTCACGCCCGAGCGCAACGCCCTGCCGCCCGACCCGGGGGTGATCGGGCCGCGCTACGTCGGGGCCCTCTGCGACGAGATCGCGAAGTGGCTCGGGAGCATTCCATCCGACGCGCCGCTCGGCGTCTGTTTTTCGGGAGGCGTGGACAGCGGCGCCGTCTTTCTCGCGACCCACCACGTCCTGCGGCGGCTGGGCATGAGCCCGGCGCGCCTGAAGGCGTTCACCCTCTCGGTCGGCAGCGGCGAGGATCTCGGCCAGGCGCGCGCCTTTCTGGAGAGGCTCGGCCTCGGGATGTTCCTCGAGCCGATCGAGGCGCCGGCCAGCGCGATCGACCCCTTCGAGGCCGTTCGCGTGGTCGAGGACTACAAGCCGCTCGACGTCGAGTCGCGCGACGATGGCGCTCGCCCTGTGCCGCGGCATCCGGGAGCGTTATCCCGACTGGCGGTTCCTGATCGACGGCGACGGCGGCGACGAGAACCTCAAGGACTATCCGATCGAGGAGAACCCGGAGCTCACGATCCGCAGCGTCGTCAACAATCCGCTGCTCTACCAGGAAGGCTGGGGCGTCGGGAAGATGAAGCACTCGCTGACGTACTCCGGCGGCCAGAGCCGGTCGTACAGCCGCACCTGGGCCCCGCTGCGCCGCTTCGGCTTCGAGGGATTCAGCCCGTTCACGCGGCCGGCCGTGATCGCGGTCGCCGAGGCGATCCCCTTCGCCGCGATGGCAGGGGGCGAGACCGACAGGCTCTACGCGATCAAGGGCGACGTCGTCTCCCGAGGCATCGCCGCGGTCACGGGCTTCGCCATGCCCGTCTTCCCGAAGCGCCGCTTCCAGCACGGGGCGCTCGCCGCGCGGGAGGCCGCGCGGCTCGTCCTTCGGCGAGGCCCGCTACCGCGAGCACTTCCTTTCCCTGTACGCGTGATCCGCCCCTCGAGCTCGTCCTACCCCGCGGCCGACCGGGACCGGGACCGCTGGATTCTCGAGAGCCGGCCGCCGCGCCGCGCGGTCGACCCGTTCCGCGCGTACGAAGCGCTCGTCGAACCCGAGGCGCGACGCGGACGGCGGCGTCGCGCCCGTCGCCGCGATCTTCCTCACGAACCGGGAGTGCCCGTGGCGCTGCCTCATGTGCGACCTCTGGAAGAGCACGCGGACGGAGACGGTTCCGCCCGGAGCCATTCCCGCGCAGATCCGGGAGGCCCTCGGCCGCCTGCCGCCCGCGCGGCAGATCAAGCTCTACAACGCCGGCAGCTTCTTCGACGCGCGCGCCATCCCCCCCGAGGACCACGCGGAGATCGCCGCGCTCGTTTCGCCGTTCGAGAGGGTGATCGTCGAGTCGCACCCCGCGCTCGTCGGCGATCCGTGCCGGGCCTTCCGCGACCGCCTCGCCGGCCGCCTCGAGGTCGCCATGGGCCTCGAGACGATCCATCCCGAAATCCTGCCGCGTCTCAACAAGCGCATGACGCTCGAGGGATTCCGGCGGGCCGCGGACTTTCTCCGCGAGTCCGCCATCGCGCTGCGCGCCTTCGTCCTGGTCGGGCTCCCCTTCGCGGCCGAGGAGGAAGCCCTCGACTGGGCGCGCCGCTCGGTCGAGTTCGCGTTCGACTGCGGGGCGGGAGTCGTGGCGCTCATCCCGACGCGCGCCGGCAACGGCGCCCTCGACGCGCTCGCGCTCCGGGGCGATTTCGCCCCCCCGCGCCTCTCGAGCCTCGAGGCGGCGCTCGAGTTCGGGCTCGGGCTCGGCCGCGGCCGGGTCTTCGCCGACCTCTGGGATCTCGAGCGGCTGCGCCGGTGCGGGGATTGCTTCCCGGCCCGCGCGGCCCGCCTCGGCCGCATGAATCTCGGGCAGGCCGTCCTTCCCGGCGTTTCCTGCGCCGCCTGCGGGGAGGCCGCGTGAGCGGCGCCTTCGACGTCGCCGTCGTCGGATCGGGCTTCGCGGGCTCGCTCGCGGCCCTGCTCGCGCGGCGCGCGGGACGCTCCGTCGTGCTTCTGGAGCGCGGGACCCACCCGCGATTCGCGATCGGGGAATCCTCCTCGCCGCTCGCCAACCTCCTGCTCGAGGAGCTCGCCGACCGCTACGACCTGCCCAGGATCAAGCCCCTCGCCGCGTGGGGAACCTGGCAGCGCGCCTACCCCGAGATCGGCTGCGGGTTGAAGCGCGGCTTCACCTTCTATGGCCACGCGCCCGGAAAGCCTTTCGCGGCCGACCCCCTGCGCCGCGACCAGCTCCTCGTCGCCGCCAGCCCCAACGACGAGGTCGCCGACACCCACTGGTACCGCCCCGACTTCGACCGGTTCCTCGCGGCCGAGGCGGCCCGCGAAGGAGCGGAGTACCTCGACCGGACGCGGCTCGATCGGGTCGCGCCCGCTCCCGACGGATTCGCGCTCGAAGGCGCCCGGGGGGACCGGCCGGTGAGTCTTCGCGCGCGATTCGTCGTCGACGCGTCCGGCCCCGGCGGATTCCTCCACCGCGCGCTCGGTCTCGAGTCCACGGCCTTCCCGGACCTGCCCGCGACGGAGAGCCTCTTCAGCCACTTCGAGGGAGTCCGCCGCCTCGACGCGATGGGCGTCGTCCTGCCCGACGAGCGGCCGCCGTACCCGGTCGACGACGCCGCCGTGCACCACGTCTTCCCGGGCGGCTGGATCTGGGTGCTGCGATTCGGCAACGGAATCACGAGCGCCGGCGTGGCCGCGACACCCGAGCTCGCGCGGCGGCTGCGCCTGGCGGAGGGGGCGCCCGCATGGAAGCGTTTGCTCGCCCTCCTGCCGACGGTGCGCGACCAGTTCGCCGACGCCCGCCCGACGATTCCCTTCCACTACCGCGAGAGGCTCCCCTTCCGCAGCTCCGCCGCGGCCGGCCCCGGCTGGGCCCTCGTACCCTCCGCGGCGGCCTTCGTCGACCCGCTTCTCTCGACCGGCTTTCCCCTGGCACTTCTCGGCCTCGAGCGCCTCGCCCGGGCGCTTCACGCCGACTGGGGAAAGCCGTCCTTCGACGAGAGCCTGCGCCGGCACGAGGCGCGGACCCTGTTCGAGGCCGATGCCGCGGCCCTTCTCGTCGCCGCCCTCTACGCGCGGTTCCACGACTTTCCGGCGTTCGCCGCGCTGACGACCCTCTACTTCGCGGCCGCGAGTTACACCGAGAGCGTCCGGCGACTCGGCCGGCCCGCGCTCGCCGGAGCCTTCCTCTGCTCCGACCACCCGGCGTTCGGCCCCGCGCTGCGCGCCTGCTGCCGGATGGCCCTCGACGGCGGCGCGGACGTCGGCCCGGCGCTGGCCGCGGCGGTCCGCCGGGCGATCGAGCCGATCGACGTCATCGGGCTCGGCGACGTCTCCCGCCGCAACTGGTATCCCGTCGACAACGCGGACCTCTTCGCGAGCGCCCACAAGCTCGGGGCGACCCGCGAGGAGATCGAGGCGCTGGTCGAGCGCTGCGGCCTGACGGCGGCTTAGGCCGCCCGCTTCTGTCGCGCCAGATCCCGCTCCTTCATCCACGTCCAGATCACGGGCGTCACGATGAGCACGTGGAAGAGCGAGCTCACCATGCCGCCGAGCACGGGCGCCGCGATCGGCTTCATCACCTCGGAGCCCGTGGCCGTGGACCAGAGGATCGGCAGAAGGCCCATGACGACGGTCGACACGGTCATCAGCTTCGGCCTCAGGCGCAGGACCGCGCCCTCCATCGCCGCCGCGCGCACCGTGTCGCGCGTCAGCGGCCCCGCCGCCGCGCGGCGCGCGAGCGCCTCGTCGAGGTACACGACCATGACGACCGCCGTCTGCACCGCCGTGCCGAAGAGCGCGATGAAACCGACCCACACGGCGACACTCATGTGGAACTCGGTCTTCCAGCCGTTGGCGACGGCCAGCGTGTGCAGAATCCAGAGCAGGAGGTTGCCCCCGGTGAGGGCGAAGGGAATCGCCAGGATCACGTGGGCCGCCTCCCGGGCCGAGCGGTAGGTCGCCCAGAGGAGGATGAAGATGATCGCGAAACAGGCCGGCACGACGACCGCCAGGCGGTTGCGCGCCCGGATCTGATGCTCGTACTGGCCGGACCACTCGACGAAGTAACCCGCCGGCAGGGTCACCCGGCGCTCGACGGTCTTCTTCGCCTCGTCCACGAACGAGCCCACGTCGCGGCCGCGGACGTTCAGGAACACCCGGTCGCGCAGCAGGCCGTTTTCCGCCGACACCATGGACGGCCCCGGACGGACGCGGATCTCGGACACCTGCGCGAGCGGCACCTGGGGCATCACGCGCGCCGACTGCATCGGAGCCGAGCCCATCGCCGGCACGAGGATGCGCCCGATCTTCTCCGGGTCGTCGCGCAGCTCGCGGCTGTAGCGCACCCGCACCGGGAAGCGGTTGCGCCCCTCGATCGTCGTCGTGAGGTTCTCGCCGCCGATGGCCGTCTCGATCACCTCGAGCACGTCGCCCACGCGCACGCCGTAGCGCGCCGCGGCCTCCCGGTCCACCTTGATCTCGAGGTAGGGCGTTCCCAGAATCTGCTCGGCGTACACGTCCGCGGCCCCGGGGACCGTCCGGACGGCCTCGGCGATCTCGCCCGCCTTTTTCTCGAGGACGGCGATGTCGGGGCCGAAGACTTTCACGCCGACCTGCGTCGGTATCCCGGTCGCGAGCATGTCGATGCGATTGCGGATCGGCTGCTGCCAGATCGTCGTGACTCCCGGGAGCTGGGACGCGCGCGTCATCTCCGCCAGCAGCTTCTCCTTCGTCATCCCGGGCCGCCAGGCCGACGGGGGCTTCAGCTCCACGAGCGTCTCGTACATGTTGATCGGCGCCGGGTCGAGCGCGCTCTCCGCGCGGCCCACCTTGCCGACCACGGAAGCGACTTCGGGAACGCCGCGCAGGGCGGCGTCCTGCTTCTGCATGATCTCGATCGCCTGCGTCAGGGAGACGGCGTTCGACGTCACCGGCATGAACATGAGCGTGCCCTCGTCGAGCGGGGGCATGAACTCGCGTCCCACTCCCGGCGCGAGGTGCCGGTCGAGCCAGCCCTGCGCTCCCGCCAGCCGGTCGGAGAGGCGCTGGAGGCCCTCGCTGCCCGTCACGGACGCGAGGACGCTCGCGGGCGAAGCCAGGGGGGCCAGCAGCTCCCCGCCGCCGGCCACCAGGACGAGGCTGCCGACGAAGAGCAGGATCGCCGCGACGACGGTCCGCGCCTTGTGGCGCAGCGCGGCGGCGAGCGCCGGCTCGTAGAGCCGCCGGGCCGCGCGCATCACCGGGTTCTGGTCCTCGTTGTGGACCCGGCCGCGGATCAGGAGCGAGGCGAGCACGGGCACGAGCGTCACCGAGAGCAGGGTCGCGCCGATCATGGCGAACGTCTTGGTGAAGGCGAGCGGGTGGAAGAGCTTGCCCTCCTCGCCGGTCAGCGAGAAGACCGGCAGGAAGGCGAGCAGGATGATGACCATCGAGAAGAAGATGGGGCGCCCGATCTGTTTGGCCGCGTCGCGCACGATCTCGATCGTCGGCTTGCGACCGCCCTCCGACTCGTAGTGGCGGAAGACGTTCTCGGTGATCACGATCCCGGCATCCACGAGGACGCCGATCGCGATCGCGATGCCGCCGAGCGACATGATGTTCGAGGTGATCCCGAAGACCCGCATCAGGATGAAGGAGCAGAGGATCGCCAGCGGCAGGGGCAGCGTCACGATCAGGATCGACCGGAAGTGCATGAGAAAGGCGACGTGCGCCAGCGTGACGAGAAGGATCTCCTCCAGCAGCGCCCGCTGGAGCGTGCCGACCGCGCGCGCGATCAGGGCGGACCGGTCGTAGACCGGGACGATGCGGACGCCCGGCGGCAGTCCCCGCGAGATCTCCGCGAGCTTGGCCCGGACCCGGCGGATGATCTCCGGCGCGCTCTCCCCGTCGCGCATCGTCACGACGCCGCCGACCACCTCGCGGCCGCCCTTCTCGAGGGCCCCGCGCCGGAACTCCGGACCGAGAGTGACGGAGCCGAGGTTCGAGATGTACACGGGCGTGCCGGCCCGGGCGGTCACGACGATCTTCTCGACGTCCGAGACGTCGTGGATGAGGCCGAGGCCGCGCACGATGTACTCGAGCCCGCCTTTTTCGAGGACCTTGCCGCCCACGTTGTTGTTCGACATCTGGACCGCTTCGACGACGTCGCGGACGGTCAGGCCGTAAGCGGCCAGACGATTGGGATCCACGTCGATCTGGTACTGGCGGACGAAGCCGCCGATCGACGCGACCTCGGCCACGCCCGGGACCGAGTTGAGCTGGTAGCGGACGAACCAGTCCTGGATCGCGCGCAGCTGTCCGAGGTCCATCCCGTCCGCCTCGAGCGCGTACCAGAACACCTGGCCGACCGCGGAGGCGTCCGGCCCGAGAACCGGAGTCACGCCCTTCGGCAGGAGCGCGGCCGCCAGGCTCAGGCGCTCGAGGATTCGCGTCCGCGCGAAGTAGAGGTCGGTCCCGTCCTCGAAGATCACGTTGATCATCGAGAACCCGAAGGCCGACGACGACCGCACGGCCTTCACGCCCGCGAGGCCGTGAAGATTCAGGGCCATCGGGTAAGTCACCTGGTCCTCGACCTCCTGCGGGGAACGGCCCGGCCAGTCGGCGAAGACGATGACCTGCGCTTCCGAGATGTCGGGAATCGCGTCGACCGGGTTGGTGCGCGCCGCCCAGATGCCGCCGGCCGCCAGCAGCAGCGTCAGGCCGAGGACGAGGAACCGGTTGTTGAGCGAGAAGTCGATGACCCGCTGGATCATGGCGTCGGCTCCTTCGTGGGCTCCTTGACGTCGAGCGCCCCGGTGTACTGGACGGCCGCCCCGCCGGAGAGCTGCGCCTGCGAGTCGACGAAGAAGTTCGCCGCGGCGACGACACGCTCCCCCTCCGCGAGGCCCGAGAGGACGGCGACCCGATCGCCGGAGACGGCGCCGGTCTTCACGTCGCGTGCGGCGAAGGTGTTCGGGCGGACCTCGACGTAGACGAGCTTTCGCGTGCCGGTGTCGATGAGCGCGCTCGCCGGAACGACCAGGGCCGGCGCGGCGGGGATCACGAGAGTCGCGTCGGCGAACATGCCGGGCTTCAGGAGCCCGCCCGGGTTCGGCAGGGCGATCCGCACGCGCGCCGACCGGGTCTCCCGGTCGACGACCGGGTCGATGAAGGCGATCCGGCCCCGGAAGGTCCGCGCCGGCAGGGCGACGACCGTCACGTCGGCCGGCTGTCCGACCGCGAGGCGGCCGAGCTCGTGCTCGTACACCTGCGCCTCCAGCCAGACCGTCGAGAGATCGGCGAGGAGGTAGAGCTCCGCCCCTTCGGCCACGTACTGCCCCGCGACGGCCGCCTTCTGCATCACCGTTCCGGAGATCGGCGAACGGAAAGTCAGGGACAGGACCGGCTTGCCGCCGGCCTCCAGGGCGCGAAGCTCCTCGGCGCCGACACCCCACAGGCTCAGCCGGTCCCGCGCGGCCGCGACCAGCTCGTCGGCGGCGCGGATCGCGTCCGGCGTCGCGCCGGCCAGCCTCTCCCGGTGCTCGAGGGCAAGCCGGTACTCGCGGCCGGTCGACACGAGGTCCGGGCTGTAGATCTCGTAGAGCGGCGCGCCCGCGCGCACGGCCTGCCCCGTGAAGTCCGCGTACAGCTTCTCGAGCCGGCCGGCGACCCGGGCGGTGACGCGCGCCTGTTTCGTCTCGTCGATCTCGATGGTCCCGACCGCGCGGATCGTCCCGGAAACCTCGCCGCGCACGACCGGCGCCGTCGCCACGCCCGCGGCGCGGACGGCTTCGGGCGAAAGCGACACGGTCGCCGACTCCGCCGCGCCTCCCCTCTCCGCCTCGTCCGCGTACTTCGGGACGAGATCCATGTCCATGAAGGGCGACTTTCCGGGCTTGTCGAACTTCGATCCGGGAGCCATCGGGTCGTACCAGTAGAGGACTTTCCGCCCCGAGGCGTCCGGCGTCGCCGAAGGCGGCGCGCCCGCTCCCGCCGCCGGCGCCGGCTGCTTCCTTCTTCCCGCAGCGAAGCGCGAGCGCGGCGCTCGCGAACAGCGCGGCAACCATCGCCGTCCGCCGCCTATTCATGGCTCCCCTCCTCCCCTCCCGGCGTGCCGGGCACCAGAGGCAATCCGGACGCCGTCTGCAGGGCGGCCAGGGCCCGCCACGCCGCCGCTCGGCGCGCGACGAGCTCGCCCGAGTAGCTTTCGAGATCGAGGGCGGCGCGCGAGTACGTCAGAAAGTCCACCTGCCCGACCGTGTACGCCTGCTCGGCCGCCTGGGCGGTCGTCTCCGCCTGCGGCAGGATCGAGCCGCGATAGAGGCGGGCCTGTTCAATCGCGCGATCGAGCTCCGCGGCCGCGACGGCCACGCCGCCGCGGATTCCGTTCCTCAGGAGCTCCAGGTTCGCCCGTGCCCCCGAGAGCTCCGCGCTCTTCTCGGCGCGCCGATCCGCCAGGCGCCCGCGCTGGACGAACGGGAGCGAGATCGAAACGCCGAGGCCCGCCAGCGACTCGTAGTCGATCCGGTGCGCGTAGTAGGCCATGGCGTTGAAGTCCGGCTTCCCCTCCGCCTCTGCCAGCGAGACTTCGCCCTCGGCGCGCGCGATCTCGGCCAGGCCCGCCGCGACCGCCGGGCTGGCCTCTTCCGCGCGGGCGGCGAGCTCGCCCTCCGGCGCCGGAGACGGGTCGTCCGGGCGGCAGATCGGCGGCCGCGACCGGCTCGCCCGGCGGCAGCGCCTGCAGCGCGTTCCATCGGGCGGCCGCGATCCGCCGCTCTCCCCGCAGGGCCACGAGCCGCTCCTCGGCCGCTGTGGCGTCGAGGTCGGCGCGCAGGACGTCGGCGAGCGCGCCCTTGCCGACCCGGTAGCGCTCGGCGGCCGCGGACGCAGAGCGGCGCAGCCGGTCGCGGCTGCTCTCGAGGATGGCCGTCTTCCCGTCGATCTCGCCGATCGTGAAGAAGAGGTCGGCCACCTCGGCGGCGAGCCTCACGCGATGGTCCTCGTGCGCGGCCGACGCCGCGGCGACGTCCGCCTCGGCCACGGCGCGGCGGGCGGGACGCTTGCCCCGTCCGGGAAACGCCTGCTGGAGGCCGATCACCTCCGCGGTCATCTCGTCGCGCGAGAGCGAGAAGTGACTGACGGGAAAGTCCCTCAGCTCGAGGTCGAGCTGCGGAGCCGCGAGGGTCTCCGATTGCCCGACGCGGTAGCGCGCGGCGTCGATGCGCGACTCCATCGCGGCCACCTCGGGGTTACGGGCGACCGCGCGCCCGATGGCTTCCGAGAGGCGCGCCCGCCAGTCGGCGCCCTCCGCGCGCGCGGAGCAAGTCGCGAGAAACAGAACGAGTCCCGGCACAAACCGACGCATGGTGAAACTCCCTGTTTCGACCCGGACCTTTCCGGGCCGTCCCGAATCAAGAGACGGGAGGGAGCTTCAGAGCCGCAGGGGCCGAGGCGGCGCCAGAGGCGCGAATCGAAGGGGGGCGGGATCGAGTGCCGGCCGGGCGACAGCATCGGCGACCGGCGCCCGGAGGGGCGCACCGGCGAGAACGACCGCGGCGGCGGGGACGGGCATCACCGCCTTCGCCACGAGCGAGGCCGGCTCCGCGGGTCTCTCGACCGTCGGGGCGCAGTCGCCGCAACAGCCCTGCGCGGCGGCGAGGGTCGCGGACACGTCCGCCGCCGGGCAGCAGTCGGCGCAGGCCGGCCCGAGCAGGCTCGCGGCGAGCGCGACGACGACGCACAGGAAGGTCAGGCGTTTACGCACGATCATTGAGTGTCTCACGGGCCATCCGCCGGCATGATGCCCTTGTATCAACACGGGCCGCGGCGCCTCGATTCCGGGCCCGGGGCACCCTACCCGCGCGTCAGGCTCCGGTACGTGCGCAGGTGCCGCAGGGCCGCGGCCGCGTGGCCCAGCCTCTCGGCCAGGGCCGCGGCGTTGAAGTGAGCGTCGGCGTTCCCGGGATCGGCCTCGACGGCGAGCTCGTAGGCGGCGAGCGCTTCCGGCGCCCGGCCGAGATCCTCGAGGGCGACGCCGAGATTGAAAGCCGCCGTGGCGTCGTCGGGGCGCCCGGCCAGGGCGGCCCGGTAATGGGGCTCGGCCTGCGACGGGTCGCCCGACTCGTGGAGCAGGCGGCCGAGGTTCACGTGCGCGTCTGCGTGAGCCGGGTCGAGCGCGAGCGCCCGCTCGTAGGCCTTGCGCGCCTCCCCGGGCGATCCCGGCTCGAGCTCGCAGGCCCACTCGTACCAGTCGTCCGCCGAGAACTCGGGGCCGTCCTGCTGCGCCTCGCGATACGCGCGGCGGACCATCGGCGCGACCTTGCGCGCGAGGTCGGCCACGCCGAAGTCGAACAGGATCTGCCCCGACTCGGGCTGCCAGCGGCGGGCGCCGTCCTCGACGACGATCCGGCTGCCCTCGACGGCGATCCGCACCGCCGTCAGCGGCCGTCCCTCGGGAAGCTGCTGGGAAAGCCGTCGCAGCGCCCCGCGGATGCGGCGCGGCGCGACCCGGGCGGCGGCGAGGCCGCGGGCGGTGCGCAGGAAGACGAGGTCCTGGAAGGAGAAGACGAGGGCTCCGCGGGCGCCGCGCTCGGGCGAGAGAAAGCCGGCGCGGACGTATCCCCGGACCTGCGACGGCGAGAGGCCGAGGAGCCTGGCGACCTCCCCGGTGGAGTAGCCCTTCAATTCGGGGCGATTATGCCTTGCGGCCGGACTCCGTGCGCATCTGCGCGACCCGGGCGGGCGCTCGCTTGGCGGGCTTGCGGGCCGGGGCCTCCTCGGCCGCCTGCGCCGACTTCTTCGGGGCGGCGGCCGGCGCGGCCTCCGGCTTCTTGCCGAGGCTCGCCTTCAAGGCTTCCATCAGGTCGATGATCTGGCCGCCGCCGGTCTCCGGGGGCGCGATCGAGATGTCCTGGCCGTCGACCTTCTTCTGGATGAGGCCGAGGACGCGCTTCTTGACGTCGTCCTCGTAGGTCTCGGGCTTGAACGTGTCGGTCGCGCGCTGATCCACGAGCAGCTTGGCGAGATCGAGCTCCTTGTCCGAGACTTCGGCGACCTCGAGCGGGACCTCCGAGAAGGGCCGGACCTCGTCGGCGTAATAGAGCTGCTGGAGAACGATCCCGGAGTCCACGGGCCGCAGCATCACGAGGTACTGCTTGCCGCGGGCGGCGTAGCGCGCGAGCGCGACGCGCTTGGTCTCCTGCATGACCTTCGAGAGGAGGGCGTAGGCCTTCGCGCCGCCCTTGTCGGGGCCGACGTAGTAGGTCTTGTCGAAGTAGACCGGGTCGACCTTCGCGATCGGGACGAACTCCACGACTTCGATCGACTGCGTGGACTGCTCCTCGAGCGCCTTGAGCTCTTCGGGCGTAAACGTGACGTACCGGTCCTTGGAGAACTCGTAGCCCTTGACCATCTGGTCGCGCGGGACGATCTCGCCGTCCTTGCTGCAGACGTACTGCTGCTTCAGCCGCGCGCCGTCGGCGCCGTGGAGCATGTTGAAGGAGATCGCGGCCGACGCGTCGGAGGCCGCGTAGAGCTTGACCGGGATCGAGACCAGCCCGAAGGAGATCGTCCCTGTCGGCTATTGGCCGTGCGCTCATAGGTTTAGGGACCGACAAATGTAACATGGGCGCCGGGAAAAACGACCTTGCCCCTCGAAAAATACCGGGAAAAGCGGTCCGCCGACTCGACCCCCGAGCCCTTCGGCCGGGGGGGCGAAAACCGCCCGCATCTCTTCGTGGTGCAGAAACATGCGGCCACCCGGCTCCACTACGATTTCCGGCTGGAATGGGGGGGCGTCCTCAAGTCCTGGGCCGTCCCCCACGGCCCCAGCCCCGACCCCGCCGAGAAGCGCCTCGCCATGGAGGTCGAAGACCACCCCGTCGAGTATGCCGACTTCGAGGGGATCATCCCCGAGGGCAACTACGGCGCCGGCGAGGTCATCGTCTGGGACCAGGGCCGCTGGACGCCGCTCGCCGACCCCGACGAGGGCATGCGCAAGGGCAAGCTCCTCTTCGAGCTCTCCGGCTACAAGCTGCGCGGCAAGTGGACGCTCGTCCGCATGAAGACGAAGGGCAAGACGACCGGCAAGGAGTGGCTCCTCATCAAGGAGCGCGACGGCTGGGCGCGCCGGGGCGCCGAGGCCGTCTACCCCGAGGAGTCGATCTTCTCGGGGCTGACGCTGGCAGACCTGGCTTCGGGATCGAGCCGTGCCGCGGAGATTCGCGCCGAGCTCGAGCGCCTCGGCGCGCCGCGGCGCCGGGTCAAGCCCTCCGCGGTTGGCCTGATGCTCGCCGAGCCCCGCGACAAGCCGTTCTCGAAGGCCGGTTGGATCTGGGAGCTCAAGTACGACGGCTACCGCCTTCTCGCCTCGCGAGGCGACGGCCAGGCCCGGCTCTTCTACCGCCGCGGCATGGACTCGACCGCGACCTTTCCCGAAGTTGCCCGCGCCCTGAACGCTCTCCCGTTCGACTCCTTCGTCCTCGACGGCGAGGTCGTCGTGCTCGACGAGAGGGCGCGTCCGAGCTTCGGGCGGCTTCAGAAACGCGCGTTGCTCCAGCGCCGGCCCGACATCGCGCGGGCCTCGGTCGAGCTGCCCGCCACGTTCTTCGCCTTCGACCTCCTCGCCTTCGAGGACTTCGACCTGCGCGGGCTCCCCCTCCACGAGCGCAAGGCCCTGCTTCGCCGCCTCCTTCCCGCGACGGGCCCCGTCCGCTTCGCCGACCACGTCGAGCGGCAGGGCGAGGAGCTGCTCGCGGCCGCCGCCGGGATGGGCCTCGAGGGCGTCGTCGGCAAGAAGGCCGACGCGCCGTACCGGGCCGGCCGCTCGGCCGACTGGATCAAGGTGCGGCTGGACCGGACGGGCGACTTCGCCGTCGTCGGATACACGAAGCCCGAGGGGTCCCGCTCGGGATTCGGCGCGCTGCACCTGGCGTACCGCCGGGACGGCGGCTTCGTCTACGCGGGGCGCGTCGGGACGGGGTTCTCGGAGCGGGACATCCGCCGGATACACGCGCGGCTCGAGCCCCGCGTGCGGCCGACGCCGGCCTGCTCCGGCGCGCCGGCGGGAAAGGGGCACGTCTGGGTCGAGCCCGAGCTCGTGGTCGAGGTGCGGTACAAGGAGTTCACCGCCGACGGCAACCTGCGCCATCCCGCGTTCCTGCGCCTGCGCGACGACAAGCCGATCGAGGACTGCACGCGCGAGGACGCGGTGGAGCCGCCGGCCGCGGCGCCCGAGCCCCTGCCGGCCGACCCGGCGCCCGAGAAGATCGTCCCGCTCTCCAACCTCGACAAAGTCTTCTGGCCCGACGAGGGCTACACCAAGGGCGATCTCATCGAGTACTACCGGGCGATATCGCCGTGGCTCCTGCCGTACCTGAAGGACCGGCCGATCGTCATGACGCGCTATCCCGACGGCATCGCCGGCAAGTCGTTCTTCCAGAAGGACGCGCCGAAGTTCGCGCCGGACTGGATACGGCTCGAGCGGATCTGGAGCGAGCACGCCGAGCGCGAGATCGACTACTTCGTCTGCGACGACCTCGAGACGCTTCTCTACGTCGCCAACCTCGGCTCGATCCCGCTCCACGTCTGGGCGAGCCGCGTCGCGTCGCCGGAGCGCCCCGACTGGTGCATCCTCGATCTCGACCCGAAGGGCGCCCCGTTCTCCCACGTCGTCGAGGTCGCGCGCGCCATTCACGCGCTGTGCGAGGAGATCGCGCTGCCGCACTTCATCAAGACGAGCGGCGCGACCGGGCTTCACGTCCTGATTCCGCTGGGCGGCCAGTGCACGCACGCCGAGTCGCGCGCCCTCGGCGAGATTCTCGCGAAGGCCGTGGAGCAGGAGCTTCCGAAGATTTCGACGACGGCCCGGATGATCGGCGCGCGGGGAGGCAAGGTCTACCTCGACTACCTGCAGAACGGCCACGGCAAGACGATCGCCGGTCCCTTCTCCGCGCGGCCCGTCCCGGGGGCGACGTGCTCGGCGCCGCTCAAGTGGAGCGAGGTCGACGGCAAGCTCGACCCGAAGCGTTACACGCTGAAGACGCTCCCCGCGCGGATGAAGAGGCTGGGCGAGGACCCCCTCGCGCCCGTGCTGACCCTGAAGCCCGATCTCCACGGAGCGCTCGCGCGCCTGACCGCGAGAGTCACGAAGGAGAAACCCGCGCCACCCCGATCACGTCGCCCACGAGATACGTGAGGGCCGCCGCCAGGCGCGGCCGCACCACGCGGCCGCCCACCGCGAGGCCCCGCTTCTCGAGGGCCGCGAGGAGCGCCGCCGGCCCCGAGGCCGACATCCGTTCGAAGTCCCGGGCCGCCAGCGGATAGAGCAACCGGAGCAGGCGGCTCGTGACCCACTCGAAGCAGTAGCGCCCGCCCGGACGAAGCACCCGGCGCACCTCGTCGAGCGCTGCCTCCCATCCGGCCACGAAGTGGATCGCGCCGAAGTCGAAGACCGCGTCGAAGGCGGCGGCCGCGAACGGGCATCGCCGAGACGTCGGCGAGAACGAGCGGGGCGCCGGGCGCGCGGCGGCGGGCCGCGGCGAGCATCCGCGGATCGAGGTCGAGCCCGACGACCTGCTTCAGGCCGAAGCGCTCCCGCAGCTCTCGGAGCGCCGCTCCCCGGCCGCAGCCGACCTCGAGCGGCCGCCCGCCGGGCACGCGCGCCCCGAGCCGCTCGAACCGGGGCGCGATGAACCGGCGCTGCAGCCACAGGCGCGCCCCGTTGTTCATCGAGGCGCGGCCGAGCGCGTTGAGCTTCACATCCGGGCGAGAAACTCGGCCGCGAGCTTCGGCCCCGACCCCGCGTCCTCGTGCTTGAAGAAGACGTACGCCTCGTCCCAGCTCTGGGCGCGCACCCGGTCGGCCCAGGCCGCGACGTCCGCCTCGACGTAGTCCTGGCGGCGCAGCCTCAGGTAGCCCCAGCCCGTCGTCGCGACGAGCGGTGTCGCGAGCTCCTCGTCCTCCGCCACGCACAGCGCCGCGCCGCGCGCGCCGAGCGCGGCGAAGACGTCCTCCTCGAACCAGGAGGCGTGGCGGAACTCGAAAGCCGCGCGCGCGCCGGGCGGCAGGACGCCGAGGAAAGCCTCGAGCCGCGGAAGGTCCTTCTTCAGGTTCGGGGGAAGCTGGAAGAGCGCCGGGCCGAGGCGCTCGCCGAGGGTCGCGGCGACGCGGAAGAAGTACGCCACCTCCTCGCCGGCCTCCCTGAGACGCTTGTGGTGCGTGATGCGCTGCGAGGCCTTCAGGACGAACCGGAAGTCCGGCAGAGACCTGCGAGGCCCACCCCTCGAGGAGCGCGGGCTTCGGCATCCGGTAAAAGGTGTTGTTGATCTCGACGGCCGGAAGACGCGCGGCGTAGTACGACAGCATCGCGTCGGCGGCAAGGTCTTCGGGGTAGAAGCTGCCCTTCCACTCCTTGTAGCTGAAGCCGCTCGTCCCGGCGAGGACGCGCATCACGCCGACACTCTATACTCTCCCGCTCGCATGACCGCGCCCCGCTTCGACCCGCGCCGCCGCCGCACGGTGACGCTCGCCCTGGTCCTCGTGACCGCCCTGGCCTCGTTCGAGTCCACGGTGGTTTCGACGGCGATGCCGACGATCATCGGCGATCTCGGCGGCCTGCCCCTCTACTCCTGGGTCTTCTCGATCTACCTCCTGACGTCGACCGTCATGATGCCGATCTACGGCCGCCTCGCCGACATCCACGGCCGGCGCCGCATTCTGCTCGTCGCGATCTCGGTCTTTCTGGCCGGGGCGATCGCCTGCGGCCTCGCCCGATCCATGCCGCAGCTGATCGCCGCCCGCGCGCTGCAGGGCCTCGGGGCGGCGGGGCTCATCCCGGTGGCGCTGACCGTGTCGGGAGACCTGTACTCGCTGCGGGAACGCGCCAGGATCCAGGGGCTCTTCTCCGGCGTCTGGGGAGTGGCGAGCCTCATCGGGCCGCTGATCGGCGCCTGGATGACGATGACGCTCGGCTGGCGGTCGATCTTCACCATCAACATCCCCCTCGGCATCGTCGCGTTCGCGCTCGTCGCGACCAAGATGATCGAGTCCCGGGCGACGCTGCCGGACCCGCTCGACTTCGCCGGGGCCGCGAGCCTCGGCGCGGGCGTCACCGCGCTTCTCTTCGCCGTCCTCCACCGGCCGGGAGCCGGCGGGATGGGCCTGACCGGGCGTCTGGCTCTCTTTGCGGCCGCGGCCGGCGCGCTCGCCCTCTTCGTCCGGCTGCAGCTCAAGCGGGAGCATCCCCTCATCCCGCCCGAGCTCTTCCGGCACATGCGCACGGCGGCGCCGTACCTGGGAGGCGTGCTCATGGGCACCACGATCTACGGCGTGGACACCTTCGTCCCGCTCTTCGTCCAGGGCGCGCGCGGCGGCACGGCGGGCGCCGCGGGAGCGGTCGTCACGCCTCTGGTGTTCCTCTGGGCGATCTCCGCGACCGTTGCCGCGAGGCTCATCGTCCGCTTCGGGTTCCGGCGCACGGCGCGCTGGGGCGCCGTGCTGATCCTCGCGGGGCTCGCCGCCCTCGTCGCCGCCGCCTGGATGAACGCGTCGGTGCCGTGGATCTCGGCCGCCTGCGCGATCGTGGGCGCGGGGCTCGGGCCGTCCTCCATGTCTCAGGTCCTCTCGATACAGAACGTCGTGTCCGAGCGCCAGCGCGGCGTCGCGACGAGCCTCGTGCCTTTCTTCCGGACGGTCGGCGGCTCGATCGGCGTCGGCGCCCTCGGCGGCCTTCTCGCGGCGGGCCTCGTGCGACGGCTGGGCGGCGCGGCGGAAACCGCGGGACGCCTGCTCGCCTCCGCCAGCGAGCCGGCCGGCACGGCGGCGGTCGCGCCGGCCGCGTTCCGCCTCGCCATCGAGCAATCCCTGCTGCCGGTATTCGGGATCCTCGTCGGCCTCGCTGTCCTCAACCTCTTCGTGACCGAGCGCTTCCCCGACCAGCCCGTGCAGGCCGGGGAGACGGCGGCCGAGGTCGCGCTGTCCGTCGATTGAGCTCGGCGTACCCGTAGACCAGGGCGAGCCCCCGCCACGGCTTCCAGCGCGCCGCGAACCGGCGCATCGCGTCCTCCTTCGCCTTCCCGCGCCGGCCGAGGAGGCCCTGCGCCAGGTATTTCACGACGCCGAGGTCTCCCGCGGGAAAGATGTCCGACCGGCCGAGGCCGCGCAGCAGCGCGATCTCGGCCGTCCACCGACCCACGCCCCGGAAGGAGACGAGCTTCTCGATGGCGGCCTCGTCGTCGAGCGCGGAGACCTCGGCCTCGGCGAGCGCGCCTTCGGCGAACGCTCGGGCCAGACCGTGAATCGCCTTCGCCTTCGACTCCGAGAGCCGGAAGCGGCGCAGGAGGGCCGGCGTCTCGTCCGCGAGCGCCTCCGGAGGCGGAAACGCGACGAACGATTCGCCTCGGAGCTCGAGCCGCCGCCCGAACGTCTCCGCGAGCTCGCGCCGGATGTCGTACGCGAAGCGCAGGTTCACCTGCTGCGCCAGGATCGCCGTGACGAGGCCCTCCCAGAGCGACGGGACGCCGGCGCCGCGCAGTCCCCGGAAGTCGAGGATCGCCGCCCCGATGACGGGGTCGGCGTGAAACGCCCGGTAGAACGGCGCCACGGGCTGCGCCGCGCCGAGCGCGACCTCCACGACGCGGCGGGCGGCGGCCCGGACGGCGGGCGAGCGGGCGTCCGGCCCCTCGAGCGTCACGGCGAGAACGGCGCGGGACGGGGTGCCCTCCTGCAGAACCGACACCACCGCACCTCCTTGCCCGGCGGGCAGAAACCGACGGTAGACGGTCCCGTCGAAACGGTCCACCGCCTCCGGGAATCGCGTGTAGCGCTCGGCGGTCAGCGCGAGCGAATAGGGGCGCTCGGGAACGACGCGGAATCGGACGGTCAAGGCGGAGACGGCGGCGCTTCGAAAAGGCCGGGGACGCGGCGGACGGCGCCGGCGAGCGTCTTCATGTTGGCGATATCCTACGGCCGCGAAGGAGGGCTTCCATGCGCTTTCTGATGCGCCTCTTGATCAACGCCGCGGCGCTCTGGGTGGCGGTGAAGATCGTGCCCGGAATCACCTACTCGTCGGACTCGTGGCTGCCCTTCTTCGGCGTGGCGCTCATCTTCGGGGTGGTCAACGCCTTCATCCGGCCGCTCGTCAAGCTGCTCTCGCTTCCCCTGATCTTCCTGACGCTCGGCCTCTTCGCCCTCGTCGTGAACGGGATGATGCTGTCGCTGACGAGCTCTCTGTCGGAGAGCCTGGGCCTGCGATTCCACGTCGACGGGTGCTGGACTTCCATCCTCGGCGCCCTCGTCGTCTCGATCGTCAGCGCGCTTCTGTCGATGTTCCTGGCGGACCCGGACTAGAGCGGCCCGTCAGCGCGGCCATCCGCGACAGGCGCTCGGCCAGCTCCGGGCGCCAGGCGTCCTGCGGCGCGCGCCAGCTCCAGTTGCCGGCAGCCTCGGAGGGCACGTTCATGCGCGCCTCGCTGCCGAGGCCCAGGACGTCCTGGAGCGGAACGATCGCCCGGTTCGCCACGGAGCCGTACGCCGCGCGCGTCAGGGCCCATTCGACCTCCCGCCCGTCGCACCCGAGGTAGTCCCACACGCGCTCGCGCTCCTCCGGCTTCAGCGCCGCGTACCAGCCGCGCGCGGTGTCGTTGTCGTGCGTTCCGGTGTAGACGACGCAGTTGGGCGGGTAGCGGTGCGGCAGGTATTCGCTGTCCGCGCCGTAGAAGCCGAACTGCAGGATCTTCATGCCCGGGAACCCGAGCTTGTCGAGAAGGCGGCGCACTTCCGGCGTGATGTCGCCGAGGTCCTCCGCGATGATCGGGAGCGGGCCGAGGGCGCGGCGGGCGGCGTCGAAGAGCGCGCGGCCCGGCCCCGGCACCCAGCTTCCGCCGAGAGCGGTCCGGTCCCCGGCAGGGACGGACCAGTACGCCTCGAAAGCCCGGAAGTGGTCGATCCGCAGCAGGTCGCACGTGCGCAGGCAGCCGCGGATGCGCGCGGTCCACCAGGCGTAGCCGGTCTTGCGGAGGCGGTCCCAGCGATAGAGCGGATTTCCCCAGAGCTGGCCCGTCGCGCTGAAGTAGTCGGGAGGGACGCCGGCGACCGCGGTGGGCCGCCCGGCGCCGTCGAGCTGGAAGAGATCCTGGTTCGCCCAGACGTCCGCGCTGTCGTGCGCCGCGTAGATCGGGATGTCCCCGACGATCGCGATGCCGCGTTCGGCCGCCGCGCGGCGCGCGCGCTCCCACTGCCGGAAAAAGAGGAACTGGACGTAGCCGTGGAAGGCGATCTCGGACGACAGCTCCGCGTCCGCGGCGGCGAGTGCCTCGGCGTCTCGAAACGCGAGGTCGGGCCCCCAGTCGGTCCACGCCCGGCCGCCGAATCGGGCCTTGAGCGCCGCAAACCGCGCCCAGTCCTCGAGCCAGGGCGCCTGGGCCGCGTCCTCCCGGAAGCGCGCGAGGTCCTCGCGCAGAGCGTGGCCGGCTCGATGCCCGAACCGCTCCCACGATTCGCGCAGCAGGCGCTCCTTCCAGGGGCGCACGTGGCCGAAATCCACCCGGCCGGAGGCCGGCGGAGCATGCTCGAGGGCCGCGGGCTCGAGGAGATCCTCCTCGACGAGCCGCTCGGGCGAGATCAGCAGCGGGTTTCCGGCGAAGACCGACGCGCTCGTGTACGGCGAGTTGCCCGCGCCGGTCGGGCCGAGCGGCAGCACCTGCCAGAGCGCCTGCCCCGCGGCGGCCGCCCAGTCGAGGAACCGCTCCGCGCCCGGGCCGATGTCGCCGACGCCGAAGCGGCCGGGCAGCGACGTGGGATGCAGGAGGATGCCCGCCGCGCGAGTCATGAGTTACGGGATGCGCGATGCGGGATACGCGACGCGCGATGCGGGATGCGGGATGCGAGATGCCTGTCGCCCGATCGCGGGTCCCGTATCGCGAATCCCGTATCTACACCGAAGGCGCGTATCTCTTCGCCTCCCGGCTCCGGGCGCCCCACCAGAGCATCATCCCCGTCTCGTTCGGATGCGCCAGGCCGGTGTGCCATGGCCGCACGCGCAGCGTGAAACCGAGCCCCTCGCCGGACGGCTTGCGGTGCTCCAGGCGGAAAACGCCGACGTCGCCTTCGCGCGCCCCGGACTCGAGACGCACCGCAGTGCCCTCCTCGAGCGTGCCGTCGGTCTCGACCGGCCCCTCGAAGAGCTCGACCGCGACGTCCGCGGCGTCGAGACCGCCGAGGGCCACGCGCGCGACGACGTCGAACGGCGCGGCCGGCGGCAGCGTCGCGGGATCGGGCTCCACCTCGACGGACTCGAAGCGCACCGCGGGCCACGCCGCGCGGACCCGCCCTTTCCAGGCGACCAGCTTCTTCAGGGGCTCGCGATCCACGCCCTTCATGGCCCGCCGGTGGAAAGCGCCCGGGACGTAGCACTGCTCCAGGTACTCCGAAAGCATCCGGTCGGAGGAGAACATCTTCGCGACGCGCGAGGCGGCCACGATCATGCGGTCGATCCAGCGCTGCGGCAGGCCCGAGGCGTCGCGGTCGAAGAACATCGGCAGCACGCGCTTCTCGAGCGTGTCGTAGAGCGCGAGCGCCGTCTCCTCGTCCGCGGCGTGGTCCGTCCGGTCCCCCACCACGAAGCCCGCCTCGTCGTGCGGCGCCTCGTCCCACCAGCCGTCGAGCACCGAGAGGTTCAGGGCGCCGTTCATCGCGGCCTTCATGCCCGAAGTGCCGGAGGCCTCGCGCGGACGCTCGGGGGTGTTGAGCCAGACGTCGCAGCCGGCGACCAGCGTCCGCGCCAGCGCCATGTCGTAGTCCGGAAGGAAGACGACGCGTCCCTTCAGCTCCGGCCGCTCGGCGGCGCGGGCGACGGAGCGGAGAAACTCCTTGCCTGCCTCGTCGCGCGGGTGGGCCTTGCCGGCGAAGAGGATCTGGACCGGGCGGCCGATCTGGTGGAGCAGGTACTCGAGCCGCTTGGGCTCGCGGAAGAGCAGCGTCGCGCGCTTGTACGTCGCGAAGCGCCGCGCGAACCCGATCGTCAGGGCGCGCGGATCGAGCGCCCGGGACGCCTCAAGGATCTCGTCCTCCCGCGCCCCCTGTCGCCGCTTTTCGTCGGCGAGCTTCTCGCGGCAGGCCGCGACCAGGCGCGCGCGCATCGCCTCGTGCGCCTGCCACAGCGCCCCGCGGTCGACCTCCTCGGGCTTCTCGAGCACGGCCGTCGCCGCGATCTCGGGCGCCGTCCAGGTCGGGGCGTGGACGCCGTTGGTGATCGGCCGGATGGGCACCTCGGACAGCGGCAGGTCGGGCATGACGCCGCGCCATAGCCGGCGCGAGACGCCCGCGTGCAGGCGCGACACGGCGTTCTGGTGCGTCGAGAGGCGCATGGCGAGTACCGCCATCGAGAAGAGCTCGCGAGGCTGCTCGCCCACTTCCCGGCCGAGGTCGAAGAACTCGTCGAAGGAGATTCCGAGCTCGTTGACGTAGCCGCCGAAGTACTTCCACAGGAGCTCGGGGCCGAACACGTCGATGCCGGCCGGAACGGGGGTGTGCGTGGTGAAGATGTTGCCGGTCGTCGCCACCTCGCGCGCCTCGGCGAAGGAGAGGTGCTCCTCCTGCACGAGGTGGCGGATCTTCTCGAGGGAGACGAAGGCCGCGTGGCCCTCGTTGATGTGCCGGATGGTCGGCCACACGCCGAGCTTTTCGAGGGCGCGCGAGCCGCCGATCCCGAGCACGATCTCCTGCTGGAGCCGCGTCTCCGCGCCGCCGCCGTAGAGGCGGGCCGTGATCTCCCGGTCGGGCGCCTCGTTCTCCGGGACGTTCGAGTCGAGAAGCAGGAGCGGCACGCGCCCGACCTTCGCCATGCGGATGAGCAGACTCACGGTCCGTCCGGCGATGTCCACGCTGACGACCGGCGGACTGCCGTCCGGCGTCTCGGCTACCGACAGCGGCAGGTCGTCCGGCTCGAGCACCGGGTACGCCTCGCTCTGCATCCCGTCGTCGCCCACGACCTGGCGGAAGTAGCCCTCCCGGTAGAAGAGCCCGACCCCGATCAGGGGCACGCCGAGGTCGCTCGCGGACTTCAGGTGGTCTCCGGCCAGCACGCCGAGGCCCCCCGCGTAGATCGGCAGAACCTCGGTCAGGCCGAACTCGGCCGAGAAGTAGGCGATCCGCTCGCCCCGGGCCACCAGCTCCCGGGCGGCCGGGTGCCGGGGCTCGGCCAGGTCCTCCTCCGTCAACCGCCGGACCATCGAAAGCAGCTCGTTCTGGTAGGTCGGATCCTCCGCCGCCCGCCAGAGCCGCTCGGCGGACATCTCCCGAAAGAGCCTCACCGGGTTCCCGCCGGCCCGCCTCCAGGCGTCGGGGTCGGCGAACTCGAAGAGCGCGCGGACGTCGGCCCGCCACGTCCAGCGAAGGTCATGGGAGAGGGCGAAGAGAGGGAGGAGCCGTTCGGGGACGCCGGAGACCCGAAACGCCTTTTCGAGAACGGGTGTCAACTCAACAGCTAGTGTAGCAGACGATGCTGGGGCACTAACTCCTGTGGTTTCAGGCGGGTGCGGGCGTCGGCGGCGACGGCTCGCTTCCGACCTTCACCGTGAGCTTTTCGCCCAGGGCGAGGAAGCGTTCCACCCAGGCGCGGGCGTCCTCGAACCCGCCCTCCGCCTCCCGGCGCCGGCCCGGCAGAAACGTCTGGAGCAGCCGGTAATAGGCGTTCTGGACCTTCCAGAAGTCCACCTCGAAGGGAAGCTCGCGCGAGAGATCCACCACCGCCTCGAGCTCCTCGAGCCGGACGAGGTCGCCCGGGTTCGCCCGCAGCCCCTCGGCCAGCCGCTCGATGGCGTGCTCGACGGCCAGCCCGAGACCGTCCTCGTGCAGCGCGATGCCCACGTTCTTCGCTTCCTCGAGCACGGCCGACATCCGCGCGAGGTCGAGCTCGTCCTTTTCGAGCTCGTGCCGCAGGCTCGTGTTCAGGGCGAGCTCCGCGGCCATGCGGAAGCCCCGCGGCTGCGCGATGCCGTGTCCCGACAGGAAGCGCATCAGGGGCGCGTGCTCGGCGTAGATCTGCCGGTACAGGGCGTCGGCCTCGCCGAGGGCCGAGCCGAGGATCTGGCCGAGGACCTTCTGCTGCTCGTCGCGGAAGAGCAGGCGCAGCGCGTACACGCCGGCGCCGAAGTTCCGGTCCACGACGCGCAGGATCTCGGTCAGGTCCGCGCGGCGGAAGAGCTCGACCGCCCCGCGCACGAGCTCGGCGTACGGCTTCTCGCCCGGGAACGGGATCGCGCCGCCCGACAGGTTGTGGTCCCCGAGGTGCAGCGCGCCGAAGGCGACGGCCTCCGATTCGCCCGTGATGCCCGACCCGACGCGCGCGTGCCCGATCGCCAGGCGCGCGCGCCCCGCCTCCAGCACCCGGAAGTCCTCGCGGCGGACGTCGTAGCAGTAGACGCGGGCATCCTCGTCGTAGTCGGTGAAGAGCGAGCTCACCCCGTAGTGCGCCCCGACCCGCTCGAGCGAGACCATCGCCGGGCGCACCGACTCCTCGTAGATGCGCCGCCCGTCGCCGGCCGCGGGGTCGTTGCTCGTCGCGGCCTCGAGGAGGACCAGGAATCGCTCCTCGAGCCCGCCGCCGAAGAGCTCGGCCGAGAGCTGCAGCACGCGGCCCGCGTACTGGAGGATCTGGCGCGTCTCGATGCCGCCGACGTCGTCGAAGAACCAGCCGCAGCTCGTGTACATGAGCAGCGCGTGCCGCTGCATCTCGAGGAGCTTCCGCGCGCTCCGTCGCGTTCCGCGGCCGGGAGCTCGCGTCCGGCGTGCGCGAGCTGGAAGCGCCGCACGTTCTCGGCCGACCGGTCGAGGATCACGCGACGTACTCGTCGCGCGCCGGCCAGGGATCCGGGAAGAGGGCGCGCGCCTTCTCCTCCCACAGCGGCGCGACCGTGTCGCGCAGCCAGTCGAGCGCCTGGCGCAGCGGCGCCCGCCACGCCTGGTTCCAGCCCGGATGCGCGCCGGAGTGGCAGCCGCAGTCGGCGCTCCAGCGCTCGACGCCGTGGGCGCAGCTCCAGGACGTGTTCTCGTCGATCGCGGACCTCGTGGGTTGGGCGGATGCTTCTCCAGGTACTCGCCGTAGTTGGTCAGCCGCGCGAGGCTCTTCGACTCCAGCGTGTGGAGCGCGTAGGCGAGCGCCATGTCGCCGTGCCGGTGATGATGGCCGTAGGTCTCGCCGTCGGTGGCGATGTGGACGAGCTGGGGCCGGACGGCGCGCGGCCGCGAACGCCCCGACGAGGCGCTCCGCGAACTGGTCGCCCGCGCTCAGCAGACGGTCGAAGGCGACCGCGCGGGAGACCGGCCCGTCGTAGAAGAACAGGGCGATCGTCCGGCCCGAGGCCAGACGCCACCGGTACGGCATGGTCGTGTCGATCGCGTCCGCGGCGACGTCCACCCAGCCGTTCTCCCCGATCGGCCGCACCTGCCGCGCCTGGTGCGGCGCGAGGATGGTGAAGGCGATGCCGTCCTCGGCGAGCGCCTCCAGCGACTCGAGATCCACGGCCGTCTCGGGGAGCCACATCCCCTCCGGCGCCCGGCCGAAGCGGTGCGCGAAGTCCCGCACGCCCCAGGCGACCTGAGTCCGGCGGTCGCGGGCGTTCGCGAGCGGCAGGATCATGTGGTTGTAGGCCTGGGCGATCGCCGATCCGTGGCCCGAGAACCGCCGCCGGCTCTCCGCGTCGGCGGCGAGGATCGCGCGATAGACCTCCGGCGCCTTCTCCTCGAGCCAGGAGAGCAGCGTCGGGCCGAAGTTGAAGCTCATCGAGGCGTAGTTGTTGACGATCGCGACGATCCGGTTGTCGCCGTCGAGGATGCGGGCGGTCGCGTTGGGCGCGTAGCACTCCGCGGTGATCCGCTCGTTCCAGTCGTGGTACGGGTACGCCGTCGGCTGCCCTTCGATCGCCTCGAGCCAGGGATTCTCGCGCGGCGGCTGGTAGAAATGCCCGTGGATGCAGACGTAGCGTTCCATCGGGGGAAGCGGCCTACTTGCCCGCGAGCGCGGGTCCCGGCCCCATCGCGGCCTCGATGGCGGCCTCGATCTCCGCCTCGGCCTCGGCCTCGACCGTCAGGGGGTTGTCCGGCGCGGGCTTCAGGAAGATGGCGCCGAGCGGCGGGAGCGTCAGCGACAGGCTGTGCGCGCGCCCGTGCGCCGGAACGTCGAGGGCCACGGCGCGCCCGCGGTTGCCGACGCCGCCTCCCCCGTACTCGACCGCGTCGCTGTTGAGGACTTCGCTCCAGTCCCCGGCCGCGCCGACGCCCACGAGGTAGGCGTAGCGCGGCACGGGCGTGAAGTTGAAGGCGGCCACGACGGTCTCCCGCGGCGCCCGCCCCTTGCGCTCCAGCGACACCACGCTGTGGTCGGCGTCGTGGCAGTCGATCCAGTCGAAGCCGCGCGGGTCGAAGTCGAGGTCGTGGAGCGCGGGCTCGGCCGCGTAGAAACGGTTGAGGTCGCGGACCCACATCTGCACGCCGCCGTGCCGCGGCCGCTCGAGGAGGTCCCAGTCCACGCTCGCGTCGTGGTTCCACTCCTTCCACTGGCCGATCTCGCCGCCCATGAAGAGGAGCTTCTTGCCGGCCTGCGCCCACATGTAGGCGAAGAGCAGGCGCAGGTTGGCGAACTTCTGCCACTCGTCGCCCGGCATCTTCGAGAGGAGGGACGCCTTCAGGTGCACCACCTCGTCGTGCGACAGCGGCAGGACGAAGTTCTCGCTGTACTGGTACATGCGGCGGAACGTGAGCCCGGTGTGATGGAACTTGCGGAACACGGGATCGAGCCTCATGTAGTCGAGCGTGTCGTTCATCCAGCCGAGGTCCCACTTCATGTCGAACCCGAGCCCGCCGACGTACGTCGGGCGCGAGACCATGGGCCACGAGGTCGACTCCTCCGCGATCATCAGGACGCCGGGGTGCCTCTCGCGGACCTCGTCGTTCATGCGGCGCAGCAGCGAGATCGCCTCCAGGTTCTCCCATCCCCCGTGCTTGTTCGGGATCCACTCGCCGGGCTTGCGCGAGTAGTCGAGGTGGAGCATCGAGGCCACGGCGTCCACGCGCAGGCCGTCGGCGTGGTAGAGCCCGAGCCAGTAGAGCGCCGAGGAGAGCAGGAAGCTGCGGACCTCGTTGCGGCCGTAGTTGAAGATGCAGCTCGACCAGTCGGGATGATAGCCCTGCCTCCAGTCGGCGTGCTCGAAGAGATGCGTGCCGTCGAAGTAGACCAGGCCGTGCTCGTCGGACGGGAAGTGCGAGGGCACCCAGTCGAGGATGACGCCGATGCCCGCCTGGTGGAGCGTGTCGACCAGGTACATCAGGTCCTGGGGCGTGCCGAAGCGGCTCGTCGGCGCGAAGAATCCCGTGACCTGGTATCCCCACGAGCCGGCGAACGGGTGCTCCATGACCGGCAGGAGCTCGACGTGCGTGAAGCCCATCTCCCGGGCATATTGCGCGAGCGCGCCCGCGGCCTCCCGGTAGGTCAGCGGGCGGTCGCCCTCCTCGGGGACGCGGCGCCACGAACCGAGATGCACCTCGTAGATCGAGATCGGCGCCGACGCGGTCTGCTTCTCGGCCCGCGCGGCGATCCATTTGTCGTCCCGCCACTTGTAGTCGAGGTCCCAGACTACCGACCCGGTGCGCGGCGGCGTCTCCTGCCGCACGGCGAAGGGGTCCGCCTTGTCCACGCGGTAGCCGGCCAGCTTCGAGACCACGTGGTACTTGTAGACGGCGCCCCGCTCGACGCCCGGGAGGAAGCCCTCCCACACCCCGGACCCCGCGATCGCGCGCAGCGGGTGAGCGTCCTCCTTCCACGCGTTGAAGTCCCCGATCACGGAAACCGACGCGGCGTTGGGAGCGAAGACGGCGAAGGATACGCCGGCGGCGCCGTCCACCGTGCGCGGGTGGGAGCCCAGCCGCTCCCACAGACGCACGTGCGTGCCCTCGTTGAAGAAGTGCAGGTCCTCGTCGCCGAAGAGCGAGGCGCCGTACACCGGCGAACCGGCGCGCGCGACCGAACCCGTGCGTCGTTTCTCGGCCAGAGGATCCTCCGCTCTCGCCGCAGTTTACCCGAGGCCGCCCCGCCGATCGGCGATAATGCGCCGCCATGGACGGAACCGCCATCGTCGTCTGCGACGGGCTCTTCGCGACGGCCCACGCGAAGACCGCGCACGGCCTCGTCCGCGGGACGGAGCGCTACCGCATCCTCGCCGTGATCGACACCCCGACCGCCGGCCGCGATGCCGGCGAGGTCCTCGACGGCATCCGGCGCCGGATTCCGGTGTACGCCTCGATCGCGGACGCCCTCGCCGCCCTAGGCGAGAAGCCCGACTTCTGCGTCGTCGGCGTCGCGACGTCGGGAGGCCGCGTCACGCCGGGCCTGCGCGCGCTGATGTTCGAGGCGATCGCCGCGGGCATGTCCGTCGTCAACGGTCTTCACGAATTCCTGGGAGACGACCCGGAGCTCTCCGCGGCCGCCGCCGCCCGGGGCGTCACGATCCGCGACGTGCGCCGGACGGCGCCCCGCGCCGGTCTGCACTTCTGGAATGGTTCGATCCTCTCGGTCGGCGCGCCCCGGATCGCGGTGCTCGGCACGGATTGCGCGCTCGGCAAGCGCACGACCGCCCGCTTCCTGCTCGAGGCCTGCCGGGCCGCCGGGATCCGCACGGAGCTGATCTTCACCGGCCAGACCGGCTGGATGCAGGGCGCGCCCTTCGGCTTCATCTTCGACTCCGTGCCGAACGACTTCGTCTCCGGCGAGCTCGAGCACGCCATCGTCTCCTGCTGGCAGGCCTCCCGGCCCGAGCTCATCCTTCTCGAGGGGCAGTCCGCCCTGCGCAACCCGTCGGGGCCCGCCGGATCCGAGTTCATCCTCTCCGGCCGCGCCGCGGGCGTCATCCTGCAGCACGCACCGGGCCGGACGTACTACGAGGACCTCGAGGAGTTCGGGCTGCGCATACCTCCGGTCTCGGACGAGATCGCGCTCATCCACGGGCTCGGCGCGCGCACACTCGCGGTGACGTTGAACGGCGAGGGCATGACGCCCGAGGCCCTCCGCGCCGAGCAGCAGCGCCTGCGCTGGGGCCTCGGCATCCCGGTCGTACGGCCGCTCGAGGAGGGGGTCGCCGCGCTCGTCCCCGTCGTGCGCGAGTTCCTGGCGGCGGAGGGCGCCGCGTGAAGGTCCGCCGCGCCGCGAGCGCGCTCGAGGAGTTCGCGCTCACCCGGCCGTACGCCATCGCAGGCCAGGAGCCGCTCGCGGCTGTCGGCAACGTGATCGTCCGGCTCGAAACCGATTCGGGCCTCGTCGGCCTCGGCGCGGCCTCCCCCGGCGAGCACGTCACCGGCGAGACGATCGAGGCGACGACCGCGGCTCTTTCCGGCGACGGGGTGACCTGGCTCGAGGGGCGCGACGTCCGGGAGCTGCCGCTCCTCTGCCGCGAGGCGGCCGCCCGGACTCCCGGCGCTCCGGCCGCGCGCGCGGCGGTGGACGTCGCGCTGCACGACCTGCTGGCGCAGCACCTCGGCGTGCCCCTCGTCGAGATGCTCGGGCGGGCCCACCGGGAGCTGCCGACCTCGATCACCATCGGCATCAAGCCCGTGTCCGAGACGCTGGCCGAGGGCGAGGAGTACGTCGGCCGCGGTTTCCGGGTGCTCAAGGTCAAGATCGGCGACGCCCTCGACGCAGACCTCGAGCGGCTCGCGAAGCTGCGCGAGCGGCTCGGCCCGGCGATCGTCATCCGCGTCGACGCCAACGTCGGCTACACGGTCGAGGAGACGGCGCGCTTCTTCGAGCGCACGGCGTCTCTCGCCATCGAGTTCGTCGAGCAGCCGGTCCCGCGCGAGGCCTTCGCGGAGATCCGCACTCTGCCGCCGCGCGTGCGCGCGCGCATCGCCGCCGACGAGAGCCTGCACGACGCGAAGGACGCCCTCGCGCTGGCGAGCCCTCCCGGCGAGCCCGCCTGCGGCATCTACAACATCAAGCTCATGAAGTGCGGCGGCGTCCGGCCCGCGCTGCGGATCGCCGCCATCGCCGAGACGGCGGGCATCGCGCTGATGTGGGGCTGCATGGACGAGAGCCGCATCTCGATCGCCGCGGCGCTCCACGCGGCCTTTGCGTCGCCCGCCACCCGCTACCTCGACCTCGACGGCTCCCTCGACCTCGCCCGGGACGTCGTCGACGGCGGCTTCACGCTCGACGCCGGCGTGATGCGCACGACCGCCGCCCCGGGGCTCGGAGTCCGCCCGCTGTCCTCGCCCTAGCCCCAGGCGGGCTTCGCGTCCCGGTACGGGAGCCACACGAGCGCGACCTTGCGCACCGTGACGTCCGACTTCTTCGGCCGCAGCGTCAGGATCTCGAGCTTCTCCGTCGCCGGGTCGGCGGCGGCCGCCGCGGCGGCGATCTCGGCCTGGAGCTCGGCGTCGAGGTCCCGCATCTGCTGCTCGATGGCGCCGGCGGACTCCTCGGCGCGGCCGACGTCGCCGGCCTGCTTCATCGTGCGCCCGGCGCCGCGGGCCGCGGTCGTGACCTTCCCGATCGTCGTCGCGCTGATCTTCTTGCGCCCGAAGAACGCGCCGAGGACGGTCGCCCCGACCGAGATCGCCGTCTGCAGCCCCGCCTGCGTGACCTCCTGCTTCTCGCGCGCCACCGTCTGCTGCGCGCGGCGGAGGCGCTCCTGGAGCGCGACGAGCCGCGGCGCGTACTTCTGGCGCAGGGCATCCGCCGCCGCGTCGCGCGCCTCGCGGGCGCGCTGGGCGATGCGGGCCCGGAAGTCCGCCTCGCGCTCGCCGGGCTTCGAGACCTCGCCGGTGGATGGGCTGCGCGAAAGATCGAGCGTGCGCTCCCGGTAGATCCAGGTCGCGAGGTCCTTGCCCCACGCGGCGTAGCTCGCCGGCTTTCCCGCCGCGCGGCGGCAGGCTCGTCGAACCCCGCGCCCCGCGCGGGCTCGGCGTCGCAGTCCGCGGCGTCGAAATCCGCCTCGGCCGCGCCCGCCCAGTCGAGCGTCTCGGCGATCGCCGCGAGCGCGCGAGACAGGCTCGGTCGAAGATACGCCGCTCTTCGCGTCCGCGAAGTGCGCCTCCGCGATACCGAGAACCGCGGGTCGGTAGACCACCCCGTCGGCGGCCCCGCGCAGCGGCGCGAAGAGCTGGGAGATGTCGGGTGGCAGAACGGGCCGCGCGGCCGCGGCCGTTCCCGAAGGCGCGGCGGCGGCCTTCGCCGCGGTCCGGGGCGCATCGGTCCGGCGCGCGTCCATCAGCGTCTTGATCTGCGCGCGCGTCAGCGGACCGCGCAGGTACGAGAGCGCCCAGCGCGTCTCGAACACCTCGGGCGCGTCTTCGTGCACGTTGTTCAGCAGGAACACGCGATTGCCGAGACCGGCGAGCGTCTGCTCCATGCGGGCGCGGTCGAACTTCTGCGACGCTCCGGCCGCCGCGCCCTCGAGACCCTCGAGCACGCGCGCCTTGTCGCGCTCGGTCTGCAGCCGGCCGATGAACCAGGTGCCGGTGTTCGACAGCCCCTTGTAGTCGAGGTCCACCGGGTTCTGCGTCGCGAGCACGACGCCGAGCCCGAACGCGCGGCCCTGCTTGAGCAGCGTCAGCAGCGGCGTCTTGGACGGCGGATTGGCGACGGGGGGAAAGTAGCCGAAGATCTCGTCCATGTAGAGGATCGCTCGCAGGCTCGTCGTGCCGGACTGCGCGCGCATCCAGCGAGACCGTCTGGTTGAGCAGCAGCGACACGAAGAACATGCGCTCGGCGTCGCAGAGGTGCGCGATCGAGAAGATGGCCACGCGCGGCTTGCCCGTCGCGCCACGCAGGATCGGGCCGATGTCGAGCGGCTCGCCCTTCGAGCCAGCTCGCGAATCCCGGCGAGGCGAGCAGGTTGTTGAGCTGCATCGCCAGCGCGAAACGGTCCTTGGCCGGGAAGAAGGACTCGAGCTCGATGACGCCGACCTTCGTGAAAGGCGGAGACTGGATCTGCGCGATCAGCGCGGCGAGATCGAGGTCCTCGCCCTTCCCCCACGCCTTGTCGAGGATCGTCGACACCAGGATGTGCTCGCGGCTCTTGAGCGGGTCGGCGTCGACGCCGAGAAGCGTGAGCAGGCCCGTGGTCGTCGAGCCGATGCGCTCGCGAAGAGACTCCTCGTCCTCACGCAGCGCGGCGTCGGGCGCGGCGAAGGACTTCAGGATCGACACCGGCAGGCCGGCGGTCGACCCGGGTGTGTAGATCGCGAAGTCGGCGGCGTCCTTCAGGCGCCGGATGCGGGCGCCGTCCTCGCCCCACTCGGCCAGTCCCTTCTTCCAGGTCTCGGCCTGCTGTTTCGGCGAAGTCGTCGGGCGACAGGCCCTTGCGCGCGGCGTCCTCTTCGTTGATCCAGGGGCGAAATCCGCCGGCGCGAGATCCGGGAACGTGAGCAGGAGGTTGCAGAGGTCGCCCTTGGGGTCGATGAGGATCGCCGGCATGCCGTCGATCGCGGCTTCCTCGATGAGCGACAGGCAGAGGCCCGTCTTGCCGCTGCCCGTCATGCCGACGCAGACGGCGTGCGTGACGAGATCGCTGCGAATCGTAGAGAACGAGGTCGTCTTGGCGCTTCTTCTTGCCGAGGTCGTAGGTCTTGCCGAGGTAGAAGACGCCGAGCTTCTCGAAGTCCTGCATCCCGGAATCATAAGCCGGTGGCGGCGAACGGCGCGCCGCCGACGGGGGCCATCGCGCGCCCGCCTTTTCGACTAAACTCCGCTCGTCTTGCGGAACACGGCTTGATCAGCACGAAGCTCGCCAACCGATACGAGGTCCTCGGGGAGCTCGGGCGCGGCGGCATGGGCGTCGTCTACCGCGCGCGCGATCCGCTGCTGAACCGCGAGGTCGCGGTCAAGCTGATCTCCTCCACGGACCTGACCGCCGAGATCGAGGAGCGCTTCCAGCGCGAAGCGCAGCTCGTCGCCCAGATGGACCACCCGGCCATCGTGCCGATCTACGACTTCGGGCGGCACGAGGGCTCCCTCTTCTTCGTCATGCCGGTCGCGAGCGGCACGAACCTGCTCCGCCTCATCCGCGACCAGTCCCTCCACCTCGGGGAGGTCGTGGACATCGGGATCCAGGTCGCCGACGCCCTCGACTACAGCCACTCCCGCGGCGTCGTACACCGCGACATCAAGCCCGCCAACATCATGGTGACCCGGGAGGAGGGCTCCGGCGCCCGCGTCCGCGTCATGGACTTCGGCCTCGCGCACGCGGCGACCGAATCGCGCCTCACGAAGACGGGCACGCTCGTCGGAACGGTGGCCTATCTCGCCCCGGAACAGGTCGCGGCCCGGGCCTTCGACGGCCGCTCCGACATCTACGCCCTCGGCGTCGTCCTGTACGAGTGTCTCGTGAGCGAGCCGCCCTTCACGGGCGAGGTGCAGTCGATCCTCTACCGGATCGTCCACGAGATCCCGCAGTCGCCCCGCGCCCTCGGCGCCGAGATCCGCGAGGAGCTCCAGGACATCCTCCTGCGCTGCCTCGAAAAAGAGCCGGCGCGGCGGCCGCAGAAGGCAGGCCAGGTGGCCGACGCCCTGCGCCGGCACAAGGCGAGCCTCGCGACCGACGAGTTCCGCATGTCGGTGGTCCTCTCGGCGAGCCGCGTCATCGCGCGGCCCTCGCTCTCCGTCTTCATCGGCCGCGAGAAGGAGTTCGCCGAGCTGCAGCGGCGCCTGAACGCCGCGATCTCCGGCGACTGCCAGTTCGCCGTCGTCGCGGGCGAGCCGGGGATCGGCAAGACGCGCCTGCTCGAGGAGCTCAAGAACCTCGCCATCGCGCGCAAGATCCGGGTCCTCTACGGCCGCTTCGTCGAGCAGGACCGGTCCTTCTCGTACCAGGGCTTCTGCGAGCTCATCCAGGACTACTTCCGCTCCCGCGACGCGGGCTCCTCCTCGGGCGAGCGCCCCGACTTCTCGGACCTCGCCGCGGACCTGATCGGCCTCTTTCCCCAGCTCTCCGAGATCGGCGAGCTGCGCTCCGCCGTCAGCGGCGACTCCCGCATCGCCGTCCCCGCCGAGGAGCGCAAGGTCGAGGACCGCATCCAGATCTTCGAGCTGCTCGCCCGGACGCTGACCCGCATCGCGGGCGGCAAGCCGCTCGTCCTCATTCTCGAGAACCTCCACGGCGCCGAGATCTCGATCGAGGCGCTCCAGTACATCGTGCGCCGCCTCGGCCCGACGCCGACCCTCATCGTCGGCAGCTACCGCCAGACCGAGACCGACAAGCGCCACCCGCTGGCGAAGATGCTCGATTCCTTCGTCGACGATCCGCGCTTCGTCTCGATGACGCTGCCGTCCTTCTCGCCGTCCGAGCACCGCTCCCTCGTCGAGTCGCTCGTGGGCGCGCCGAAGGTCTCCGACGACCTCGCGCAGCGGCTGCGCGACGCCACCGAGGGCAACCCGTTTTTCACGAAGGAGCTCATCCGCTCGCTGGTCGAGTCGGGCGGCATCGCCCGGGACGACACGGGCGCCTGGAGCTTCTCCAAGGAGGCCGAGATTTCGGCGGATGCCCTTCCCGCGACGATCCAGCAGGCCGTCGAGAAACGGATCGAGCGCCTGCCCGAGGACCTCCGCGACCTGCTCTCGATCGCCTCCGTGCTCGGCAAGACGTTCGACTCGCGGGACCTCGAGACCCTCGCGGAGGGCAAGGCGATCGACGATGCGATCGACCGCCTCATCCTCGAAGGCATCCTCGAGGAGGAGCGCGAGTCCCGCGGCGACCGGCTGACGTTCGCGAGCGGCATCGTCCGGGACGTCCTGTATGGGGCGCTCTCCCGCCGCCGGCGCCGATCGCTCCATCGCAAGTACGCCGAGCTGATCGAGAAGCGCGCGGCCGGACGCCTCGAGCGCGTCTACCCCGAGCTCGTCCACCACTTCTGGCAGGGCGACGTGCCGGAGAAGACCGTCGAGTACGGGCTGAAGCTCGCGCAGAAGTCGCTCGACACGTTCAGCCCCGAGGACGCGATCCGCGTCGCCCGCATCACGCTCGAGTTTCTCGAGGACGAGGAGTGGTCGGGCGATCCGGCGCTCGAGGGCGAGGCCCGCCTGATGCTCGCCCAGGGCCAGCGGATGACGGGCAACGTCGAGGGGGCGCTGCGGGAGGCCGAGACCGCCGTCCGGGTGTTCGAGGAACGGAAACGGGTCGGCCGCGCCGTGGCCGCTGTGTTCTTCGCGGCCGATTCGGCGTGGCAGGCGCGGCGCATCGACGACGCCCGCCGCTGGGTCGAGCGGGGCATCGAGACGGCGCGCGCCGCCGGTGAACCCGACCTGCTCTCGAAGCTCCTTTCCCTGGGCGCGACCGTGGCCAACCTGCGGGGGGAGTACGCAAAGGCCGCGGCATACCAGACGGAGATCGAGCGGCTCATCCCGAGGGAGAAGGCCGCGGAAGAAGAGATCCCGCACGGCGGGACGCTCGTCGTCGCCATGTCCAATCCGATCGCGGAGACGGAGCCCGGCGTCTACGAGACGACCGAGGAGCACGAGGTCCTCGCCAACGCCTACGAAACGCTGGTGACGACGGACTCCCAGGGCAACCTCGCGCCCCAGCTCGCCGAACGCTGGGCTCTCGAGGACGATGCCCGCCTCGTCCGACTGCATCTGCGGCCGGGCGTGGTCTTCTCGGATGGCTCGCCGCTGACGGCGGCAGCGGTCAAGGCATCGCTCGAGCGCTCCATCCGGCTCTCCCGCGACGCCATGCCCACCGCGTTCGCGGTGATACAGGGGCTCGCCGAGTTCGTCGACGGCAGGGCGCCGGCGCTTTCCGGCCTGGTGGCGCGCTCGGATCGCGAGCTCGAAATCCGCCTCGCGGACTCTGTACCGATCTTCCCCTCGCTCCTGACCGACGGCAAGACCGCTATCGCGACGGTCGGCGCGGCGGGGGCGGACGAGGCGCCGCGCCTCCACGGCACGGGCCCCTTCCAGTTGGTCCGCCACACTCCCGAGCGCGCCGTCCTCGAGCCCAACCCGCTGTCCTGGAGGCAACCCCCGCCCCGCCTCGAAAGGGTCGAGTTCCGCGCCTCGCTCTCGGCGACCGCGATCGCCGAGGGATTCCGTTCCGGAGAGCTCGACGTCGTACGCGACCTTCTTCCCCAGGATCTCGATGCCATCCTCCGCGATCCGCGCTACCGCGGGGGTCTCGTCGAGACGCCGCTCAAGAACACCTACTTCGCGGTGTTCAACCGCGGCAGCGCGGCGGGCGGGAACGCCTCGCTGCGGATGGCGCTCGCGAGCGCGGCAAGAACCCAGGATTTCGTCTGGGGCGCCCTCGGCCGCTTCGCACTGCCCGCGACGGGCCTGATCCCGCCCGGGATCCTCGGCCACGATCCGGGAAGGCGGCAGCCGCATCTTCCCCGCGAAAAGGCCCAGGAGCTCGTTCGCGCCTCCGGTCTGCCGGTGCCCGTCCGGCTGCGCGCCTCGGTGCACCCGATCCTCCTGAATCAATACGCCTCGCTCACCCAGGCGCTGTTCCAGATCTGGAAGGAGCTCGGGGTCGAGGTCGAAGTCGCGACGACGACCATGCCCGAGTTCCTCGAGTCGTGGCATGCCAACAAGAACATCGACGTCATGCTCGCCCGCTGGATCGCCGACTACGACGACCCGGACAACTTCACCTATTCGCTCTTTCACTCGGTGAACGGCCGCATGCGCGCCTACTTCTGCTCGCCCGAGACCGACCTCGCCCTGGAACACGCGCGTCGGGAAAGCCGTCCTTCCTCGAGGGAGGTCCTCTACCGCAAGCTCGAGCACGACCTGCTCGACTCGGCGGCCCTCGTGCCGCTCTTTCACGACGTGGACTACCGCATCGGCCGCCCGAATGTGCGGGGCCTGCAGCTTCGAAGTACCGCGCCCTATGTCAACTACCTCGAGCTCGGCAAGGCGACGGACGCCCCCTCGGCTGCCGCGGCTCCCGACCGACAGATTGGCGGAGGCGTTCTGCACGTGCCGATCCAGGGCGTCGTGAGGAGCCTCGACCCTTCCCTGACCGTCACCGTGGAGCAGGCCGACGTCCTGCCGAGCGTCTTCGACACGCTGACCTGGGCGGTGGAGGGAACCCGGATCGTCCCCTGGCTCGCATCGGAAGTCCTGATGGAGAACGACGGGGCCCGGTTCCGGTTCCGGCTCCACGCCGGCATCCGATTCCACAACGGGCGGCGGCTGACCGCCCGCGACGTGCGCCACTCCTGGGAAAGGCTCCTCCTGAATCGTCAGAGTGAGAGCCGGTGGGTGCTTGCACCGGTGCAGGGCGCCAAGCGAATGCTAGACGGGGAGACCACGGATCTTTCGGGATTTCACATCGTCTCGCCAGCCGAGTTCTTCGTCGACCTGGAAAATCCGGTCCCGTTCTTTCCGGCGATGATCTCGTACACCGCGACCGCGATCGTGCCCGAAGGGACGGGCACCATCGGCTCGAGCGCGCGCGAGGGCGCCGTCGGCACGGGCCCGTTCCGCGTCGTGAGCTTCGAGCCCGGGCGGCGCCTCGAGCTCGAGCGCAATCCGCACTACTGGCGCGCGGGCCTGCCGCGCAGCGAAGGGATCGTCTTCCACCTCGGCATCACCCCGGAGGAGACGCGCGCCGAGTTTCTCGCCGGACGCCTCTCGATCGCTCGCGACCTCGTCCCCGCCGACGCGGAGGCCTTCCGCCACGATCCCCGGTTCGCGTCGGGCTACCGGGAGAGTCCTCGTCTCACGACTTACTTCGTTGTCTTCAACCGCCGGCGAGGCCTGCTCGTCGACGAGGATCTGCGACGCCGCCTGCTGCGGGCCGTCGACGTCCCCCCCCTCGTGCGCCGCACGCTCGGCCGCCTCGCGATCCCGGCGCGCGGCCTGATCCCTCCGGGACTGCTCGGTTACTCGGCCGCCGGGCCGAGCGCGAACAGCCGCGCCTCGGGCCCGATGTCGCCGGCCGACAGCTCGGTCGAGGCAACCGTCTCCCGCGAAGCCGTCGAGCTCCTCGCCGCCGTCCATCCGATCTTCTACGGCGAATTCTCGGCATTCTTCCGCGAGCTCGCGGCAGCCTTCCGGGACATCGGCTACGTGATCAAGCCGGCCAACAAGACGATGACGGAGTACCTGAGGCTTTCCGAGGCGGGGGAGACGGACATCGACGTCGGCCGCTGGACCGCGGACTATCCCGACGCCGATACGTTCATGTTCGGAGTCCTGGAGTCCGAAGCGGGCGCCTTCCGCAACTACCTGGGATCGCCCGAGATTGATCAGCTCTCGCGGCAGGGTCGTGTCGAAACCGACCCGCGCCTGCGCCACTCGCTCTACCGCCAGGTGGAGGAGCTGATCGCGCGGCAGGCCCTGATCCTTCCCCTCTTCCACGACCAGGTGTACTGCTTTGCCCGGCCCGAGCTCGAGGGCCTGACGACGATCGGCCAGTCCAACGCCGTCATCCCGTACGAAGACCTCTGGATCCGGAGATAGCCGGCACCGCATGATCGGGACACGGCTCGCCAATCGCTACGAGATCCTCGGGGAGCTCGGGCGCGGAGGCATGGGCGTCGTTTACCGCGCTCGCGACCCGCTCCTCGGCCGGGAGGTCGCCGTCAAGCTGATTTCCTCGAGCGACCTCACGAGCGAGCTCGAGGAGCGCTTCCAGCGCGAGGCGCAGCTCGTCGCCCAGATGGATCACCCTGCCATCGTGCCCATCCACGACCTCGGCCGTGATCAGGGCTCGCTCTTCTTCGTCATGCCTCTGGTCGGAGGGACCACGCTGCTGCGCCTGATTCGCGACCAGTCCCTGCGCCTCGGCGAGGTCGTGGACATCGGCATCCAGGTGGCCGAGGCTCTCGACTACAGCCACTCGCGCGGCGTCGTCCACCGGGACATCAAACCCGCCAACATCATGGTCACGCGCGAGGAAGGCGGCTCGGGCGTGCGCGTCCGCGTGATGGATTTCGGCCTTGCCCACGCCGCCACCGAGTCGCGCCTGACCAAGACGGGGACGCTCGTCGGGCACGGTCGCCTATCTGTCGCCCGAGCAGGTCGCTTCCCGGGCCTTCGACGGCCGCTCCGACATCTACTCTCTCGGCGTCGTCCTCTACGAGTGCCTCGTGGGCGAGCCGCCCTTCACGGGAGAGGTGCAATCCATCCTCTACCGGATCGTGCACGAGGTAGCCGCAGCCGCCGCGGGCCCTCGGCGCCGAGATCCGCGAAGAGCTCCAGGACATCCTGATGCGTTGCCTCGAGAAGGATCCCGGCAAACGCCCCCAGAAGGCAGGCCAAATCGCCGAGACGCTGAAACGCCACCGATCGAGCCTCGCGAGCGACGAGTTCCGCATGTCGGTCGTCCTCTCGGCGAGCCGGGTCATCCAGCGCCCCGCGAGCTCCGTCTTCGTCGGCCGGGAAAAGGAATTCGCCGAGCTGCAACGGCGCCTCAACGCCGCGATCGCGGGCGAAGGCCAATTCGCCGTCGTGGCGGGCGAGCCCGGGATCGGAAAGACACGCCTGCTCGAAGAGCTCAAGAATCTCGCGGTCGTCCGGAAGATCCGCGTCCTCTACGGGCGCTTCGTCGAGCAGGACCGGTCCTTCTCGTACCAGGGCTTCTGCGAGCTGATCGAGGACTATTTCCAGTCCCGCGACACGGGCGCCTCGGCCGAACGTCCCGACTTCTCCGACCTCGCCGCGGACCTGGTCGCCCTCTTCCCGCAGCTCTCGGAAATCGGGGAGCTGCGCTCGGCCGTCTCCGGGGATTCTCGCATCGCCGCCCCGGCCGAGGAGAAGAAGGCCGACGACCGGATCCAGATCTTTGAGCTCATCGCGCGAACCCTCACGCGGATCGCCGGCGGCAAGCCTCTCGTCCTCATCCTCGACAACCTGCACGGGGCGGAGGTCTCGATCGAGGCCCTGCAGTACATCGTCCGCCGTCTGCGTCCCACGCCGACACTGGTCGTCGGCAGCTACCGGCAGACCGAGACCGACAAGCGACATCCCCTCATCCGCATGCTCGAGACCTTCGCGGGACGATCCGCGATTCGTCTCGATCACGCTCCCGCCGTTCTCCCCCTCCGAGCACCGCTCCCTCGTCGAATCGCTCGTCGGGGCGCCGAAGGTCTCCGACGACCTCGCCCGGCGGCTGCGGGACGCGACCGAGGGCAATCCCTTCTTCACCCGGGAGCTCGTGCGCTCGCTCGTCGAGTCGGGCGGCATCGCGAAGGACGACACCGGTGCCTGGAGCTTCTCGAAGGAGACCGAGATCTCGGCCGACGCCCTGCCGGCGACCATCCAGCAGGCCGTCGAGAAGCGGATCGAGACGCTCCCGCAGGAGCTCCGCGACCTGCTCTCGGTGGCGTCCGTCCTCGGGAAGACGTTCGACTCGAAGGACCTCGAAGAGATCGCCGAGGACGACCGGGATCTCGACGACGACATCGACCGGCTGGTCCGCGAGGGAATGCTCGAGGAGGACCGCGAGTCGCGGGGCGACCGGCTGACCTTCTCGAGCGGGATCGTCCGCGACGTCCTCTACGCCGCCCTCTCCCGCCGAAAACGGCGCTCGCTCCACCGCAAGTACGCCGAGCTCGTCGAGAAGCGCAACGCCGGGAGGCTGGAGCGCGTCTACCCCGAGCTGGTCCATCACTTCTCCCAGGCGGACGACCCGGAGAAGACCGTCGAGTACGGTCTGAAGCTCGCGCAGAAGTCGCTCGACGCCTTCAGCGCCGAGGAGGCGATCCGGGTCGCGAAGGTCGCCCTGGACTACCTGGAGGACGCCGAGGACTCCGAGGGCCGCCGGCGCGAGGGCGAGGCGAGGCTCCTTCTGGCGCGCGGCCACCGCATGGCCGGCAGCATCGACCCGGCGCTGCGCGAGGCCGAGACGGCCGTCCGCGTCTTCGAAGCCGAGAAGCAGGGCTCCCGCGCGGCCGCCGCGGTCCTGCTCCTCGCGGAAACGGCCTGGCAGGCCCGCCGAATCGACGACGCGCGCACCTGGGCCGAGCGCGGCATCGAAACCGCGCGCTCGAGCGGCGACTCCGAGCACCTCTCGGGTCTCCTGTCTCTCGCGGCCACGCTCGCCAACCTCCGCGGCGAGTACGCGAAGGCGTCGGCGTACCAGGAGGAGCTCGAGCGGGTCGCTCCGGGAGAAAAGGTTGCCGAGGAGGAGCTGCCGCGGGGAGGCACGCTCGTCGTCGCAATCGCCAATCCCATCGCGGCGACCGAACCCGGCCTCTACGAGACCAACGAGGAGCAGGAGGTGCTCGCGAACGTCTTCGAGCGGCTGGTCACGACCGACGCCGGGGCAACCTCGCGCCGGCGCTCTGCGAGAGATGGACCTTCGAGGACGGCGGCCTCGCGATCCGCCTGCTCCTGAAGGCGGCGGTACCGTCTTCTCCGACGGCGCCCCGTTGACCGCGGCGCGGGTCAAGGGGTCCTTCGAGCGCTCGATCCGCCTCTCGAAGGACCAGATGCCCGCGGCCTTCGTCGCCATCCGCGGGGTCTCGGCCTTCGCGGAAGGAAAGGCCGACAGCGTCGAGGGCATCGCCGCCCCCTCCGAGCGCGAGATCGTGATCCGTCTCTCCGACCCCCTTCCGATCTTCGCGTCCCTCCTGACCGATCCGCGAACGGCGATCGTGGCGACGCCCTCCCGGCGGCTCGGCCGCCTCTCGGCACCGGACCCTTCCGGGTCGTCGCTCCACGCGCCCGAACGCGTCGTGCTCGAGCGCAACCCGCGCCACGCGAGCGAGGCCGCGCGCGTGGACCGGATCGAGTTCCGGGCCTCGCTCGCGGCCTCCGCGATCGCGGACGGCCTGCGCTCGGGAGACTCGCTCGACATCGTGCGCGACCTCCTGCCGCAGGATCTCGAGTCGATCCTGCGCGAGCCGCGCTTTCGAGCCGGCCTCGTCGAAACGCCCAAGAAGAACACCTACTTCGCCGTTTTTCACACCGGGCAGCGCCGCGGGATCGAACGTCGTCCTTCGAACGGCGCTGGCCAGCGCCGTTCGAACTCAGGACCTCGTCTGGGGCACCCTCGGACGCTTCGCGCTGCCCGCGACGGGCCTGATTCCTCCGGGAATCCTCGGCCACGACGCCGGCCGGCGGCAGACGCACTTCCCCGCGAAAAGGCCGCCGAATGATTCGCTGCGCCGGGTCTCCCGTCCCCGGTCCGCCTGCGCGTGGGCCTTCACCCGATCCTGCTCGACCAGTATGCCGCGCTGACCGACGCCCTCTTCAAGATCTGGCGAGACCTCGGCGTCGAAATCGAGATCGCCACCAAGACGATGCCCGAGTTCCTCGAGTCCTGGCATGCGACAAGGGCATCGACGTCATGCTCGGCCGATGGATCGCCGACTACGACGATCCCGACAACTTCACGTTTACCCTCTTCCACTCCGGCAACGGCGCGGCACGCGCCTACTTCTCGTCGCCGGAGACCGACCGCCTTCTCGAGGAGGCTCGCGGCGAGACGCGGCCGGCCGCGCGCGAGGCGCTCTATCGGAGAGTTCGAGCACGCGCTGCTCGACCCCGCGATCCTCGTGCCCCTCTTCCACGACGTGGACTACCGGATCGCGGGCCCCCGGGTCCGCGGCCTCCAGCTTCGGAGCGCCGCCCCGTACGTCAACTACGCCGAGCTCGGAAAGGCCGAAGTGGGGGCGCCGCGGGCGGCCGACGGCGCGACCGCCGGCGGAACTCTCCACGTGCCGATCGCCGGCGTCGTCCGGACCCTCGATCCGACACGTGCGAAACCCTGGAGAATAGCGAAGTCGCGCCCAGCCTCTTCGAGACGCTCACCCGGGCTATCGACGGCACACGTATCGTGCCGTGGATCGCCTCGGAAGTGCTCACGAAGAGCGACGGGAGGCGGTACCGGTTTCGGCTGAGGCCGGGCGTGCCGTTCCACGACGGACGGCGCGCTGACGACGCGCGACGTCCGTCACTCGTGGGAGCGACTTCTCCTCTCCGACACGTCAATCGGTGGCTGCTGTCGCCGATCCGCGGGGCAAAGCGCATCCTCTCCGGCGAAACGACCGACCTCGAAGGGTTTCACATCGTCTCGCCGAGCGAGTTCTACATCGACCTCGAGAAGCCGGTCGCCTTCTTTCCCGCCGTCATCTCCTACACGCCCACCGCGATCGTCCCGGAGGGCACCGGCGCGATGGGCGTGAGCAAGGAGGAGGGAGTCGTCGGGACCGGACCGTTCCGGATCCTCACCTTCGATCCCGGGACGCCGGCTCGAGCTCGAGCGCAATCCCGCCTACTGGCGGGAGGGATATCCGCGCTCCGACGGCGTCGTCTTCCGATTCGGCGTTTCTCCCGAAGAGACTCGCAACGAGTTCCTCGGCCGGGAGATTCTCCCTTGCCTTCGGATCTGCTTCCCGGCGACGCCGAGGCCTTCCGCCACGATCCCGCGCTTCGCGTCCCTCTACCGGGAGAACCCGCGGCTGACGACCTACTACGTGACCTTCAACCGGCCCGCGGCCCGTTTCGGGACCCGGAACTGCGGCGCCGCATCGTGCGAGCGATCGACGTCGCCGGGTTCGTACGCCGCACCATCGGAAGGCTCGCCCTCCCGGCCCAGGGCATCATCCCGCCCGGCCTTCTCGGCTACTCCGCCTCGGGTCCGGGCTGCGGACCCTGTCTCGGGGCCGCGGGCGCCCCGACAGCTCGGTCGAGGCGACCGTCTCGCGCGAGACGATCGAGCTGACGGCCGGCGTCCACCCCGTCTTTTTCGGCGAGTTCTCGGCCTTCTTCGGGGAGCTCACGGAGGCCTTGCGGGAGATCGGATTCCGAATTCGCGCCCTCAACCGAACGATGGCCGAGTACATCGACCTGCAGACGCTCGGGAAAGGGCGACCTGAACATCGGGCGCTGGAACGCCGACTATCCCGACGCCGACAATTTCATTCACACCCTCCTCCAGTCGGATGCGGGATTTCTCGGCAGCTTCCTCGGGAATCGCGAGGTCGACGCTCTGGCCGAACGCGGCCGGGCCGAGACGGACCCGCGGATCCGCCACTCGATGTACCGGCAGGTCGAGGAGCTGATCGCGCGAGAGGCCCTGCTGCTTCCGCTCTTTCACGACCAGATCTACTGTTTCGCGCGGCCGGAGATCGAGGGGCTCGGCTCCCTCAGCCGGGTCGAACCCCGTCGTGAAGTACGAGAAGCTCTCGATCCGACGCTGACGGGCGCTACGCCCCGGCGCCTCCGGCCTGGATCTTGAGCGCGCCCTGCTCGACCCAGTGGGCGAGCGCCCGCCGGATGCGGTAGGAGTCGCTCGGGACGACCGCCTCGCAGTCGAGCGGCGTCCCGCCCTGGCTCGCCCGCTCCCAGAGCGCCTGGAGGAAGCTGCCGTCCTTCTCCCCCGGATAGGGCGTGGCCTTGACGTCCGACTTCTCGAGCACGACGTCGTCGGGGACGAGCACCGCCGCCTCCTGGAACTCGTCGTAGCGGCGCATCGCCTCGAGCGTCAGCGGAAGGATCTCCCGCGGACTGCCGCCGGGGGTGTCGGCCGCCGCGCCCTTGACGAACGCGAACTGCCCCGGCAACGGCCGCTCGAAGAGCTGGTAGAAGGCGTCCTCGCCCTTGAGGTGGCCGCGGCGGATCTCGGTCAGCTTGCCCTCCCGCATGACGATCGACGCGAAGACCTCGCCCCCCTTCGGCCCCCGCAGCGTCAGCGCCCCGGATGCCGATGATTCGGCGAGGCTCTGCAGCAGGGCCGGCAGCCCGAAGACGTCGAGGTCTCCCTGCAGGCTCGCCGCCGGCGCCTCGGCGGGCGCGGCCTCGGGGGCGGCCGCCGCGCGGGGCTTGTCGAACCCGGAGAGCGCCTTCGTGGCCGCCCGGCCCGCGTCCTGGCCCGAGAACTTCGAGGCGATCTCCTCGAGCGCGCGACGCACGACGGGCGAAGGCGTTCCGGCGAGAGCCTCGACGATGCGCACGAGGCTCTGGTCGTTCTGACGGAGCGTCATGCCCAGGAGCTTGAACGGGAGGTTCGCCTTGAGCAGCGCGAGCAGCTGGTCGACGGTTTCCGCGTCCTCGGACATGTCCTGGCCGCCCAGCTCCGCGATACGCGACATCGTGTCGCCGAGCGCGGGCTGCTTCTTGCCGGCGTGCTCGATGAGCGCGCGGCGCGCCCGCGGGGCCGGGAGCTTGCCGAGGGTCGCCGCGACCCGGTCGAGCAGCGCGCGCAGGTCCTTGGCCTCGTACGGCGCGCCTTCCGATTCGCCGAGCATCGCCTCGAGCTCGAAGAGCAGCTGGGTCAGTCCCTGCTCGGCGCGCTCGTCCTTGTACTGGGCGAGCGTCGCCACCGCCTCCTTCACGAGCAGCAGGGGCAGGCCGAGCTGCGCGTGGCGCAGGACCACCTCGCTCTCCTCCTCGAAGGTGGCGTCGGCGCTGCGCGGGATCCGCCGCAGCAGGTACACGAGGTTGCGCCGGAAGAACCACTCCTCCTCGTCGACCGCGGTTCCCGGCGTCCGGCTCAGGCCCTCGAAGGCGGCCGCCCGGGCCGGCGCGCCGTGCACCTCGAGCATCGCCAGGATGAGGCGGCGGCGGTCGCGCTTCTGCTCGCGGGGAAGCTCTTCGAGGAGTCCCTCCGGCCGCAGCGCCGTGAAGAACTGGAGCACCTTCCGGAGGTTCGCGTGCTGCTCGGGCTTCTCGGTGAACTTCTTGAGCTGCTCGCCGTCGAGCGTATCGCCGAGCCGGCGGCGCACGAGCTCGACGGTCCCGGCGTCCACCTTCTTCTCGGTCGTCAGCCGCTCGGCGAGCTCGAGCATCGAGACCGCCTGGGGCAGCGAGCCCTCGTTGAACCTCTCGATCCCCGCACGGACCATCTCCTGGAAGCGGCGGCCCGCCTCGACCGGGTCCTCGGTGTCCGTGATGATCCGGCGCATCGCCCCGAGCGCCCCCGACTCCGGGGCGGGCGCCGCCGGCGCGCCGGGAGCGCCCGGCGGCGTGGGCATCACCCAGCCGGGAAGCGTCTGCGCGAGCGCGCGGAAGATGTTGTCGGTGCCGGCCTCGAGGCCCATCGACTTGAGCCGAGCCAGGTACGCTTCGAGCTCCTGGCCCGAGTGCGAGCTGCGCGCCGCGTACGCGAGGGCCTCGTTGGCGCCCGCCGAAGGGATCGAGGAGGCGGGAGCGTCCGCGGCCCCGGCTCCCGCGGCGGCCGCCGCCGGGAGACCGCCCTGTGCCTCGAGCCGCTCGAGCAGGAGCGAAAAGCGGTGAAGCCCGCGAACCGCGTTGTCGGAAACGACGTCTCCGGAAACCGCCGCGCCGCCGGCCCCCGACCCGGCCGCCGCGGCCGAGGCGCTCGCCCGGGGGCCGCTGCCCTCGGTCGGCGCCTGGCGAAAGATGTTCTGCGCCTGGGAAATCGATGCCGGCGCCTCGCCGAGCCGCCCGAGGTTCTCGAGCAGCATCGCCCGGTCCTCCTGGGGACAGAGCGCCAGGATCAGCGGCCGCAGGCCTGCCAGGTACACCTCGAGGGGCTCGCGCGGCACGAGGTTGAACTCGGCCATCATGTGGATCTTCTTGAGCGTGTGGTACAGGTAATCCGAAACGGGCACGGCCGCGCCGGCGCCGCGCCGGTACTGCGCCCCCGTCCAGGCCCGGATCGCGTTGGCCACGACCTCGGGCGAGTACTTCATGAGGAGCTGGACCGAGTCCGCCACGATCAGCGGCGCCACGGCGTCGGAAAGGTACTGGTGGAGCTCGACCAGAGCCTCTTCGAGCTCGGGGTTGGGTGGTTGCCCGCTCATTCTCCGCTTTTCCGATCCCTTTTGTCCTAGGGTAACTCAAAGAGGGCGAAAGAGATAGAGGCGCGGGAGAAACAAGCCAAACGAGCCGTTTCGAGCGACGCCCGCCGCGCGGTCGTTCCGGTTAGCCGGGCGAGATCGTCAGGTCGCCGCTCGAGGTCTTCACGCGGATGCGCGCCCCGCCCGAACCGTGGCGATAGCCGACCATCGAGTCGTGGCGCTTGACGGACACGCCGTCGGAGAATCCCACCTCCATGTCGCCGCTCGACTGGTCCGCGTCCACCTCGAAAGCCGCGGCCGCCGGAAGCCGCAGCGACACGTCGCCGCTCGACGTCGTGATCCGGACCTGCTTGAGCGCCGAACCGATCGCCTGGAGCGCCACGTCTCCCGAAGTGGCCTTCGCCGAGAACTCCTCGAGATCGGCGTCGACGAGGCGCACGTCGCCGGAGCTCGTCTCGAACTCCGCTTTCCGGGCCTTGACCGACCGCAGCACGATGTCGCCCGAGCTCGCCTGGAACGAGAGGGACTCCCCCTCGAAGCCGTCGAGGTCGGTGTCGCCGCTCGAGAAATCCGACTTCCAGCTCCCCTTGATGTTGCGCGCCCGCACGTCTCCCGAGGACCCCTCGAGCTCGATCGCGCCGTCGAGGCGCCGCAGGCGCAGGTCCGCGCTCGACACCTCGAAGCGGAGCTCGCCCTGCAGGCCCTCGGCTTCGACGAGCCCCTCGAGGTTGCGGAACCCCGCGCGCAGCCGCGCGGCCGGGACCTGGATCTCGAGGTCCGCGTGGAGCCACTTCCCGCGGCCCCGGCTGACCCGAACGTGGTGTCCGTCGTAGTCGTAGTCGCTCGAGGAGGCCCACACGCCGATCGAGATGTCGTCTCCGTCCGAGGGCGCGCGGTATCGAAACGTCGAGACCTTGTCGTAGGGATACCGGACTCTCAGGGTCGGGGCCCCGCCTTCCCCCGCCACCCGTTCGAGGCGCACGCCGTCGGCGAGATCCGCGCTCTCGGCATGGACCGTGGCGACCACGGTGACCGCCGCGCCGGTTCCCGCCGTGACCCGCATCGTGCCGACGAGATTTTCCACCGCGAAGTGCGCGGCGTCCGGCCCGCTCAGCTCCGCCTTGAGTGTCCGGACGGTGTCCGCGGCCCGGGCCGCCGGGGCGGCGCCCAGGGCGAAGCCGATGCACAAGCCGATCCCCGGGACGAGCTTCGAACGTCCGATCCGCATGGAACCTCCCCCGGCCGGCCGCAGCGGCGGGCCACAAACAGTTACGCCTCTCGCAAACAAAGGTTCCCGCGAACCGGAAACCTTGGCCGGCCGGCTGCGTACTCTCGGGAAGGCAAGGCTAAAATTCCAGCATGTGCTAGATTTTTAGCATTGAGGTCGGGCCCCGGAGGAGGCGTCGGATGCGCGGAAAGAAGCCCCTTTCGAACCTCTCGCGGCGGGAGCGGCAGATCATGGAAGTCCTCTACCGCGACCGCCAGGCGACCGCCGGCGAAGTCCTCGATCGCATGCCGGACGCCCCCGGCTACTCCGCCGTCCGAGCCATGCTGCGCATCCTCGAGCAGAAGGGCCACGTCCGCCACGTCGCCGACGGAAACCGCTACGTCTACCTGCCGACCGTACCCCGCGAGCGCGCGGGCCGACCGGCGCTCGCCACCGTCCTCGAGACCTTCTTCGAGGGCTCGACCGAGAAGGCCGTGGCCGCGTTGCTCGACCTCTCGCGCGCCGACCTTTCCGACGCCGATCTCGACCGCCTGTCCGAATTGATCGAACAGGCTCGACTGGAGGGTCGCTGACATGAGCATGCTGGCTTCCGGAGCTTCGTTCGCCTTCGAGCTCACGCTGCGCGCGACGGCGATCTTCGCCGCCACGAGCGTGGCGCTCTTCGTCCTGCGCCGCGGGAGCGCGACGACCCGGCACGGCGTGGGCATGCTCGGCCTGGCCGCGGCCCTCGCGCTCCCGATCCTCTCGCTCGCGCTGCCCCGGATCTCCGTGCCCGTCCTGCCGCACCTCGCCGTCGTCCGCGCCGGGACCGTGCCGAACTGGACCCCGGTGGCACTGCTCGCCTGGGCCGCCGGCTCGATCCTGGTCGCCGCGCGTCTCTTCGCGGGATGGGTTCGCGTGCGCCGGATGTCGGACGGCGCGGCGCCCGTGAGCGACGCCGAGTGGATCGCCGACCGCGACGCGGCCGCCCGGCGCCTCGCCCTGCGGCGCGCCGTGGACGTGCGCGAGGCCGACGGCATCCCCGCGGCGGTGACCTCCGGGTGGCGCCGCCCGCTGCTGCTCGTCGGCCGCGCCGCGCGTCTCTGGGCGGCGGACCGCCGCCGCGTCGTCCTGCTTCACGAGCTCGCCCACGTCAAGCGCGGCGACTGGCCGGCCCTCCTCCTGGCCGAGCTCGCGGTCGCCCTCTACTGGTTTCATCCGCTGGCGCAGTGGATCGGCCGCCGCGTGCGCCGCGACGCCGAACAGGCCTGCGACGAGCTCGTGATCGGCACGGGGACGAAGCCCTCCGTCTACGCGGCGCACCTGCTCGGCATCTTCCGATCGGCCGGTGGCGCTCCCACGGCCTCGCCGGCCCTGGCGATCGCCCGGCCGCACCACTTCGAGGAGCGGCTGCGCGCGATCCTGGAGCCCGGAGCGGCGATCGGCGCTTCGCCGGCCTCGCGCGCGCACCTGGCGACGGCCGGCCTCTTCGCGGCCGCCGCGATGGCGACTCTCGTCTCGCCCTGGAAGCCGGCCTGCGTGTCCGCGGCGCCCGCCGCGTCGATCGCCTCGCGAAAGGAGTGCGCCCGGCCGCCCTGCCCGAAAGCGGGCGCGCGCGCCCTCCCCGCCGCCGTCGTGGCGCCGGCCGACGAGGTCGAGCCCTCCGAGGAAGCTCCCGCCGACGAGACGCCCGCCGCCGCCCCGGCCATCTGGCGCGACGAGCCCGGCTTCCGGCGCCCGGCCGCCGGCTTCGTCAAGGCCTCCAACGGCGGCCGCACCCCGCGCGACGGGGACGACTGGTACGACCGCGGCATGCAGCTCCACCGGCGCGAGCGCTATACCGAGGCGATCGCCGCGTTCCAGAAGGCGATCGAGGAGGGTTACCGCGAGGACGCCGCGAGCTACAACATCGCCTGCGGCTATGCGCTGCTGGGGGACCGCGACAAGGCGTTCGAGTGGCTGCACCGCGCAATGGACGAAGGGTTCGACGTCGCCGCGTACCTGCACGACGACGACCTCGATGCGCTCCACGCCGACCCGCGTTGGGCGGAGCTCAACAAGACCGTGCGCGAGGCGAAGTCGAGCGAGGAGAAATCCGAAGCGCGCTCCGTCGCGAATCGCTACGAGCGCCTGGTGGCTCGGGCTCCGAAGAGCGGCGAACCCTTCTTCTCGATCGGCCGCGAGCTGCTGCGCGTGGACAGCTACGAGCTCGCCGCGAAGGCCTACCAGGCCGCCATCGAGCGGGACTATCGCCCCGGCACGTCCTACTACAACCAGGCCTGCGCCTTCTCACTCGACGGGAAGAAGGACGCGGCTCTCGACGCGCTGCAGCACGCGCTCGACGCCGGATTCGACCAGCCCGACATGTTCGACAGCGACGACGACCTCGACGCCATCCGCTCGGATCCCCGGTTCCAAGCGCTGGCGCGCGAGGCGGAGCACCTGTCGCTTCCGGGTTACGGCGGCAACGGATGGTGGGGCGGGCGCTCGCGCTCGGCTCGCGCGAAGTGGCGCGAAGCCGCGAAGACGTTCTCGGCCTACGCCGAGAAGAACCCGAAGATCGGGCGCGCCTGGTTCAACCTCGGCTACGCGTCGCTCGCGGCCGACCGGCCGGACGAGGCGGCGGCGGCCTTCCAGAAGGCGCTCGACCTCGGATACCGCAAGCCGACGACGATGTACAACCTGGCCTGCTCGTACGCGCGGCTCGACCAGAAGGACGCCGCGTTCGACTGGCTCTTCAAGGCCCTCGACGCGGGCTTCGACGAGAACTGGACGCTGCGGACCGACGACGATCTCGACAACCTGCGGGGCGACAGCCGCTACCGCAAGGCGGTCCAGATGGCGCGCGACCACGACCGGGTCGCAGAAAAGTAACCCGAACCGGGGCCCCGCGTCGGCTCAGCGAGGGCTCGCCGCCGGCTCCGTCGCGCGGCACCCGGCGGGATCGCAGGCCCGCGGCTTCTTCCGCGTCCAGTACACGACGGCGAGCATCAGGACGCATCCGGCAAGCGAAAGCCACACCGAGCCGAGGCCGCGTCCGGCGAAGATCGCGGCGGCGGCGGCCGCCGCGCCGAGGCGAACCGGAAGCCACCGGGCGATCGCCAGGACGCTCGCGAGCCACACGGCCACGGCCGCCGCCACGACCGCTTCGACGACGGGACCCTGCGGCAGCGCGATCCCGGCCGCCGCCGCCAGGGGAAGGACGCACAGCGGACACTTCGGCAGGAACGGGATCGCCAGCGCGGCCCCCGCGCCGGCGATCCTCGAAAGCCGCCCCGCCGCGCTCATCGCCGCTATTCCGCCACTCCCTTCTCCTTGAGGATCGCCCAGATCTTCTGGGGCGTCATCGGGATGTCGATGTGGGTCACGCCGAGGTGCGCGAGCGCGTCCACCGCGGCGTTGACGATCGCGGGCGGCGCCCCGACGGTGGCCGACTCGCCCACCCCCTTGGCCCCGAACGGATGGTGGGGCGACGGGGTCACGGTTTTGCCGGTCTCCCAGTGCGGCGTTTCCATCGAGGTCGGCACGAGGTAGTCCATGAAGCTGCCGGCCTGGTTGTTGCCGCTCTCGTCGTAGCTGATCTCCTCCATCAGGGCCGGGGCCATCCCCATCGAGAGCCCGCCGTGGATCTGCCCGTCCACGATCATCGGGTTGATGATGTTGCCGCAGTCGTCCACGGCGACGAAGCGGCGGATCTTGATCTCCCCCGTGCCGCGGTCGATGTCCACGACGCAGATGTAGCTGCCGAACGGGAAGGTGAGGTTCGGCGGATCGTAGTAGTTGACGGCCTCGAGGCCCGCCTCCATCCCCTGGGGGTGGTTGGTGTACGCCGCGAACGCGATGTCCTGGATGGTCTTGAACTTCTGCGGCGCTCCCTTGACCGAGAACTTGCCGGGCTCCCAGACGAGGTCCGCCTCGCTGACCTCGAGCAGGTAGGCGGCGATCTTCTTCGCTTTCTCGCGGATCTTGCGGGCCGCCATCGCGCCGGCGGCTCCGGCCGTCGGCGTCGAGCGGCTGGCGTAGGTGCCGAGGCCGTACGGGGCCGTGTCGGTGTCTCCCTCCTCGATCTCGACGTGCGCCGCCGGGATGCCGAGCTCCTCCGCGATGATCTGGGCGTACGTCGTCTCGTGCCCCTGCCCCTGCGACTTCGTGCCGAAGCGGGCGATCGCCTTGCCCGTCGGATGGATGCGGATCTCGCACGAGTCGAACATCTTGATTCCCAGGATGTCGAAGTGCTTGGAGGGGCCCGCGCCGACGATCTCCGTGAAGCTCGAGATGCCGATGCCCATGAGCTCGCCCTTCTTGCGCTTCTCGGCCTGCTCCTTGCGGAGCGCCTCGTACCCGATCATGTCCATGGCCTTGCGCAGGGCCGCCGGGTAGTTGCCGCTGTCGTACTCCCAGCCGAGGGCGGACTTGTAGGGGAACTTGTCGGGGGGGATGAAGTTCTTCATCCGCAGCGCGGCCGGGTCCATCTTCAGCTCCTGCGCGAGCCGGTCCGTGATCCGCTCGATGGCGTGCACGGCCTCGGTCACGCGGAAGGAGCAGCGGTACGCCACGCCCCCCGGCGGCTTGTTCGTGTACACGCCGTCCACCTCGCAGAACGCGTTGGGCATGACGTAGGAACCGGTGCAGATCGAAAAGAGGCCGGCCGGGTACTTGGACGGGTTGGCCGCGGCGTCGGCGTATCCGTGGTCGGCGAGCGTCTTGATCCGGAGGCCCGTCATCGTCCCGTCCTTCTTCGCCGAGAGCTCCACGTCCATGTGGTAGTCGCGCGCGAAGGAGTCGGCCTGGAGGTTCTCCATCCGGTCCTCGACCCACTTGATCGGCTTGCCGATCACGACGGAGGCCGCCACCGCGATGACGTAGCCCGGGTAGACCGGGACCTTTCCTCCGAATCCGCCGCCGAGGTCCGGCGACACGATGCGGATCTTCTCCTCCGACAGGCCCACGTGCCCCGCCACGAGCGCGAAGACAGTGCGGATCGCGTGCGGCGCCTGGGTCGTCATGTAGACGGTCAGCTTGCCCATGACCCGGTCGAAATCCGCCACGCATCCGCACGTCTCGATGGAGGCCACGTGGATGCGCGGGATGTAGATGTGCTCGCGCACCACGACGTCGGCCTCGGCGGCCGCCTTCTCGGTGGCCTTCCGGTCGCCGACCTCCCAGTGGAAGATGCGGTTGTCCTTCTTGCCCGGCTTGTCCGTGCGCAGCACGGGCGCGCCCGGCTCGAGCGCCTTGAACGGGTCGACGACGACCGGCAGCGGCTCGTACTCGACCTCGACCGCGGCGACGCCGTCGGCCGCGGTGTACCGGTCGGTCGCGATGACCGCGGCGACTTCCTGCGCCTGGTACATGACGCGGTCGGTCGGCAGGACCATCTGCGTGTCCGACATGAGCGTCGGCATCCAGTGCAGCTTGTACTGCTCGAGCGTCGCGCCGGTGATCACGGCGAGCACGCCGGGGATCTTCAGCGCCTTCTCCGAGTCGATCTTCTTGATCTTCGCGTGCGCGTAGGGGCTGCGGACGATGTCCATGTGCAGCATCCCCGGCAGCTGGATGTCGTCCACGTAGTGGCCCCGGCCGCGGATGAAGCGCGGGTCCTCCTTGCGCTTGATCGAGTGGCCCATGCCTCCGACTTCGGGCGTCGTTTGAGGTGCCATGTCTCTACTCCTGGCCCCGCGCCTTCGCGGCCGCGGCCTGTACGGACTTCACGATGTTCACGTACCCGGTGCAGCGGCAGAGGTTGCCGGAGATGGCCTGCCGGATGTCCCCCTCGCTCGGGTTCGCGTTCGTCTTCAGCAGGGCGAAGCTCGTCATCATCATCCCCGGCGTGCAGTAGCCGCACTGGAGGCCGTGCTCCTCCCAGAAGCCCTGCTGGATCGGGTCGAGCTTGCCGTCCTTCTCGAGGCCCTCCACGGTCATCACGTCGCGGCCGTCGGCCTGGACCGCGAGCACCGTGCAGGACTTCACCGGGCGGCCGTCGAGCAGCACCGTGCAGGCCCCGCAGTGGGTGGTGTCGCACCCGATGTGGGTGCCGGTCAGCCGGAGCGACTCCCGCAGGTAGTGGACGAGAAGCATGCGCGACTCGACCTCCCCCTCCTGCGCGGCGCCGTTGACCGTGAAGCGGATCTTGTGGTTCGACATCGCTATGCTCCTTGCGCCCGGGACACGGCCCGCTGGAGGGCGCGCGACGGTCATGACGCGCGCCATGTTCTTCTTGTACTCGACCGAGCCGCGCCGGTCCTCGCTCGGGTCGGCCGCCTCGGCCGCCAGCCGCGCCGCCTCCGCGATCGCCTTGGCGTCGGGCTTCCTGCCCTGGAGGGACTTCTCGGCGGCCATCGGCCTTGACGGGCGTGAGCCCGGCGTTGGTCAGGCCGATCCCGACGCGCGCGACCTCGCCGCCGGCGCCGAGGGTCAACTGCGCCGCCGTGCCCGCGGTCGCGAAGTCGCCGACCTTGCGCTCGAGCTTGACGTAGGCGCCGCCGCTTTTCGCGGGAGGGGTCGGGATCCGGATCTCGGTCAGGATCTCGTCTTTGGCGAGCGCCGTCTCGAAGAGGCCCGTGAAGAAGCTCTCGATCGGAATCGTCCGCTCCCCCTTCGGGCCGGTCGCGACGACGGACGCGCCGAGGGCGAGCATCGTCGCCGGATGGTCGTTGGCCGGGTCGCCGTGGGCGAGGTTGCCGCCGACGGTCGCGAGGTTCCGCACGAGCGGGTCGGCGATCACCGCGGCCGTGTCGGCGAGGATCGGGTACTTCGCGTGGACGAGCGCCGACTCCTCGAGCGCCGACTCGCGGGTGCGCCCCCCGATCTTCAGGAAGCCGCCTTCCTCCTTGATGTACTCGAGGCCCGGGATCCGGCCGATGTCCACGAGGTGGCCGGCCGAACCCATCCGCAGCTTCAGGAGCGGCAGGAGGCTCTGCCCCCCCGAGAGGACCTTCGCCCCGTCGCGGAACTGCGACAGCAGGCCGATCGCCTCGGACAGCGTCTTCGGAGAGTGGTAGTCGAACGAAGCGGGAATCATCGGGCCTCCTTTCCAACACCCGGCGGGCTCGCCCGCCGCTTTCTCGCCGCCATCAGGCCGCCACCAGCGGCAGCAGCCGCTCCAGAGATTCGAGATTGTGCGCCGGCGCGAACACGTCGAGAAACGGAAGCGCGGCCTCCATTCCCCGGGCGGTCGGCTCGTATCGCGGATCGCCGAGGAGCGGGTTCAACCAGATGACCCGCCGCGCGCGCGCCCGGATCGCCCGCATCGCCCGCGCGAGGACGGCCGTGTCCCCGCGGTCGAGGCCGTCGCTGACGATCACGACCACGGTCCTCGGCCCCACCATCTCGTCGCGGTAGCGGGAGACGAACTCGGCCAGGCTCTCGCCGATCTTCGTGCCCCCCGACCAGCCGGGCACTCCGGCCGACAGCCTCTCGAGCGTCGATCCGAGCTTGTCGGCGCTGATCCAGGGGGTCAGGCGCACGAGCGACGTGTTGAACGCGAAGAGCTCCGTGCGGCGCGCCGCCTTCTTCAGGGCGAGCAGGAACGCCAGGAGGAAGCGCGTGTGCGGATCCATCGAGCCGCTCGTGTCGCACAGGACCACGAGGCGCGGCTCCTCGACCTTGCGCGCGCGGCGGGCCAGGCGCAGGAACTCGCCGTCGGTCCCGACGGCGTCGCGGAAGCTGCGGCGGGGGTCCACGCGGCCGCGGCCGCGCGTCGGGCACGAGACGCCGGCTCTGCCGGGTCGCCAGCCGGAGCGCCATGCGCGCCACGATACTCTCCATCGCCGCGAGCTCCGAGGCCGAGCACTGCTCGAACGACTTCTGGCGGAGCGTGGCCTCGGGACTGTAGCCGGGCGTGTCGCCGCGGGGGACCTCCCTCTCGAGCTCGGCGGACTCGCCGAGGGCCCCCGGCAGGCCGCCGAAGCGGCGCATCGGCGGCCGGAGGCGCTTCGGGGCGGCGCGCGGGCGCGGCCTCCATGCCTTCGGAACCCCTCCACCAGACGCTCGAACAGCTCCTCGAATACGGCGGCGTCGCGCGGCCGGATCTTCAGCGCGACGGCGAGCGCGCGCCGGACCTCCGCGCGGTCGGAAAGGTCCACGAGCGTCAGGGCCCCGACGGCGTCGATCTCGTCCGAGAGCCCGGCCCGCACGCCCCGCTCCCGCAGGGAGCGCGCGAACCGCGCGAGGTGCGCCACGAGGTCCATGCCGGTCACCCCAAGGCGGCCGCCTCCTCGACGAGCGCCGCGAGCTCCGGACCCCGGACGTCGCCGAGGTCGTTGCGGTCCTTCAGGATGCAGCCGAGCGTCTGCTCGACCGTCTCGAGGTCGAGGTGCTCGCGATGCAGGCGGACGAGCGCCTGCGCCCAGTCGATCGTCTCGGCCACGCCCGGCACCTTGAGGAGCTGCCGCGCGCGCAGCGCCTGGACGAACCGGCCTATCTCCCCGGCCAGCCGCTCGCTCGCGCCGGGCACGCGGGCGCGGATGATCCGGACCTCCTTCTCGAGGCTCGGATGCTCGATGTAGAGGTAGAGGCAGCGGCGGCGCAGGGCGTCGCCGATCTCGCGCGTGCGGTTCGACGTCAGCACGACGAAGGGGGCGTGCTCCGCCCGCACCGTCCCGAGCTCGGGGATCGTGACCTGGAAATCCGAGAGCACTTCCAGGAGAAACGCCTCGAACCCGTCGTCGGCGCGGTCCACCTCGTCCACGAGGAGGACGGGCGACTTCCCGGGCCGCGTGATCGCCCGCAGCAGCGGACGCTCGAGGAGGTAGCCGCGCGAGTAGATGACGGACTCGAGCTCGCCCGGCGAGCGTCCCTCCTGCTCGCCCATCCGGACGCGCAGCATCTGGCGCGGGTAATCCCACTCGTAGAGCGCCGTCTGGACGTCGAGCCCCTCGTAGCACTGGAGGCGGATGAGCTCGGTGTCGAGCAGGCGCGCGAGGACCTTGGCGACCTCCGTCTTGCCCACGCCCGCGTCGCCCTCGATCAGCAGGGGCTTCTTCATCTCGACGGCGAGAAAGACCGCCGTCGCGATGGCGGGCTCGGCGACGTAGCCGCAGCCTTCCATCGCCGCCTGCATCGCGAGGATCTCCTCCCTCACGCGGTGCCCCCGATCCCGGCCTTCGGGGTGTAGCGCTCCGGGGCGGCCAGGAACCGCTCGCGGCACCCGCCGCAGCAGAAGTACCAGGTCCGGCCCGCCGACCTCCGCGACGTGCCGCGCGCCCGCGAGGGCCACCATCATCCCGCAGACCGGGTCGATCGCCTCGCGCGGGGCCGCGACCGGGAGGCCCGGCGAGGCGGCCGGCTCGGCCGCCAGGCGCCGGCGCACCTGCACGATCTCCGCGAGGATGCTGACGGCGATCTCCTCCGGCGTCTGCGCGCCGATGTCGAGCCCGGCCGGGCTCTTGACGCGCGCGAGCGCTTGCTCGGACGCGCCCCGGGCAAGCAGCGTGTCCCGGATCTGCGCGAAGCGCTTGCCGCTCGCGACGACGCCGAGATACGCCGGCCCGACGGACAGCGCCGCGGCCAGCGCCTCCTCGTCGCGCTCGCCCATCGTGGCCACGACCGCGAAGGTGCGCGCCGCGCGTGAATTCGCCGAGCGCGCCGAAATCGGAGAACACGCGGTCCGCGTTCGGGAAGATGGAGCCGTCGGCGGCCGGATCGGCGGCGTCGACGGCGAAGCCGGCGCCCCGCGCGAGGACGGCCAGCGCGCGCGCCACGGGCGACACGCCGAAGACGAGGCAGCGCGAGGCCGGCAGCACGGGCTCGAGATAGATCTCCACGGTTCCTCCGCTGTGGCAGGTCATCGGAAAGACGAGAACCCCGGGGCGGCGCTCCGCGCCGGGATTGGGCGAAAGGGCGATCAGCCGCGGCCGTCCGTCGGCGATCGCGGCGAGGGCCTCGCGCACGACCGTCGGCTGCGTGCAGCTGCCGCCGAGCCAGCCGTGGAACGTCCCGTCGGCCGCGACGAGGGCGCCGTCGCCCTGCTGCGACGAACTCGCCGCCTGGCGGCGCACGACCGTCGCCAGCGCGAAGGGCTCCTCGCGCCGCACGAGGTCGGCCGCCAGGGTCAGGAGGTCGGAGCGCATGGCATCCCGCTCGCGCCGGCGCGCAAGCGCTCGAGGTCCCCGGGCTCGTCGAGATCGGCGAGCCATTGCGCGGGCCACGCCACCGTCTCGGCCTCGGCGCGGTGGCGGCGCACGATCTGTCGGCCGCAGCCCTCGCCCGACATCCCGCGGATCTCGGCGAAGAGCGAACGGTCGTAGAGGGTCGGCGGCGCGGCAACGCCCCCGTACTCCGAGACGACGAGCGGGGCCCGCGTCTCCCGATGGCGCGCGACGAGCGCCGCGATCATCTCCGCCGTGACGTGCGGCATGTCCGCGAGGACGACGACGGCCGCCGGGGCGCCCTCCGGCACGGCGGCGATCCCGGCCCGGAAGGACGAGGCCTGACCGCTCGCGTGGTCGGGATTGAAGACGGGACGACAGGCGACGCCGTCGAGCTCGCGCCGCACCCGCTCGGCCTCGTGGCCGAGGACGACCAGAACCGGGTCGAGCCCGGCCGCGAGCGCGCGACGCGACGCGCGGGCCACGAGCGCCTCGCCGTCCAGCCGCAACAGCAGCTTGTTCTCCCCCATGCGCGTGGACGCGCCGGCCGCGAGCACGACGCCGGCCACGGCCGCGGACTCAGCGGGCATGGATCGTCGCCCCCTTGTCGCGCAGGTGCCTCGGCTCCACGCCCGAGCCCGCCGCGAGCAGCTCCGCGACGATGCTCAGGGCCACTTGCTCCGGCCCCTCCGCTCCGAGGTCGAGCCCCACCGGCCCGAAGACCCGGTCGTTGCCCTCGGCCCCGATCTCCCGCACGATCTCGCGGACCCTCGCGCGAGGGCCGAGCAGGCCGACGTAGCCTGCGCCGGCCGCGACGAGCTGCCGCGCCCATTCCCGGTCGTGCGCGATGAGGTGCGTCTTGACGACGGCGCAGGTGCGGGGCCCGATCGGCAGTCCCGCCACGCCCTCGTCGGAGCGCCGCTCGATGCGCCGCTCGGCGCCCGGAAAACGCTCGGCCGCCAGAAACGCCGCCCGATGGTCCACGACCGTCACCCGGAATCCGGCCGCCGAGGCGTAGGCGCAAATCGGCCGGGCGTCGTCGTCGGCCCCGAACAAAAGAAGCTGCGGGGGCGGGACGAGAATCTCGGCGAACACCTCTGCCGCGCCCACGGACGACAGCCGCGAGGAGCGAGCGGCGATCCACTCGCCCGAGAGTCGCGCGATCTCGACGTCGAGGGCCACGTCGCCCGTCGAGCCCGCCACCGAGCCGTCCGCCGAGACGACGACCATGGCGCCCGCGGCCGGCGTTCCCTCGACGACGGTGCAGAGGGCGAAGGGCCGCCCGTCCTCGAAGAGCTCGAGCACGCGCTCGACCGCCGCGACGGCGGCCCGCGCGGTCGCCGGCTGCACGAAGAGCTCGACCGATCCGGCGCAGCCGAGGCCAAGCCCCCAGGCCGCGTTCTCGTCGGCGCCCGTCTCGTAGCGGCGCCGCCGTGGCGCGCCCTCGCGGATCACCCCGAGGGCGATCTCGCGGACGTCGCCCTCCAGGCAGCCGCCGCTGATGGACCCGAGCGTGGCGCCGTCCTCTTCCACGAGCAGCTTCGCCCCGGGCCGGCGGTAGGCGGAGCCCTCGATGCGCACGACCGTCGCGAGCGCCGCCCGGCCGCCGGCGGCCGGCAGCCCGGCGATCCTCCCGAAGACTTCCGCGGTCTCTTTCCAGTGCCTCACGGCCGCACCACAGGCGGTCACTATACCGGCCCCCCGACGGGGGTCAACGATTGCCTTAATATCCCGGACGCACAGTGGCGGATATCGAAATCGCGGTCATCGGGGCCGGCGTCGTCGGGCTCGCCGTCGCGGCGCGCCTCGCGCCGGAAAGCCCCGGCCTCCTGCTGCTCGACCGCAACCCGCGCCACGGCATGGAGACGTCGAGCCGCAACAGCCAGGTCGTCCACGCCGGCATCTACTATCCGGCCGGATCGCTCAAGGCGCGGCTGTGCGTGGAGGGCCGCGAGCGCCTCTACGACGTCTGCCGGCGCCACGACCTGCCGCACGCGAAAACCGGCAAGCTCATCACGGCGACCCGCTCCGAGGAGCTTCCCGGCCTCGACGCCATCGGCGCGGCGGCCGAGGCCAACGGCGTCGTCCTGACGCGCCTCTCGGGGAGCGAGGCCCGCGCGATGGAGCCCCGGGTCCGGTCGGTCGGCGCGCTCTGGTCTCCGGAGTCCGGCATCGTGGACGCGCACGGCCTCATGGACCACTTCCTGCAGAAGGCCCTCGCGGCCGGCGCCGTCCTCCAGCCGCGCTCGACCGTCGTCGGGATCGAGCCCGGGCCGGGCGGCTACCGCGTCACGGTCGAGAGCGCCGGCCGGCGCGAATCCGTCATCGCCGAGAAGGTCGTCAACGCGGCGGGCCTCGAGGCCGACACGATCGCCGCCCTCGCCGGAATCGACGTCGACGCCGCGGGGTACCGGCTCCACTACTGCAAGGGAAGCTACTTCTCGGCGCCCGCCGGCTGGTCGAAGCTCGTCTCCCGCCTCGTCTACCCCATCCCGTCGAAGGAGAGCCTCGGCGTGCACGTCGTCCTCGACACGGGCGGACGCCTGCGATTCGGGCCGGACGCCGAGTACCTGCCCGACCGGAGAACCGACTACCGGGTCGATCCCGAGCGGCGCGCCGACTTCGCCGAGGCAGCGCGGCGCCTGCTGCCCGACATTCGCGACGAGGACCTCGAGCCCGACATCAGCGGCATCCGGCCGAAGCTGCAGGGCAAGGGCGAGCCGTTCCGGGATTTCGTCATCGCCGACGAGAGCGGCCGGGGGCTGCCCGGCTTCTACGACCTCCTCGGCATCGAGTCGCCCGGCCTCACCGCCGCGCCCGCGATCGCCGAGCACGTCGCGCGCCTCGTCCGGGGATGAAGCGCCGGGAGCGCCGGGGCCGATTCAGAACGTCAGGACGGCCTGCGCGCCGATCACGAAGGCATTCGGGATCTGGCCGGTCGCGCCGGGCCGGACTACCCACTGGAAGTCGGGCTGGAACGTGAACCAGCGCGTCACCCGGATCCCGTAGTTCCACTCGACCACCATCTCGTAGGTCTCGCCGGAGGCGGTGAAGTTCGCCCACGTGACGGCGACGCCTTGCGTGTCGAACGGACGCCCGGGCAGCATTCCGTTCGCGATGACGCCGGCGAAGGCCGCGAAATCGTTGGTCGTCGTCGGCCCCTGCCCCCAGCTTGCTCCGCCGAGCACCGAGAATCCCGAGGGGAGGCCGTCCGCTCCCGTCCCCGCCTTCCCCGCGACGAGGTTCTGGTCCACGAGCGCGTAGACGCCGCCCTTGTCGCCGGGCCTCGGCGCGGCGAGGCGCCGCGAGAGCGCGCCCGTTCCTCCCGGAGCGGGAGAAGCCGCCCCGGTCGGCGTCGGGTACGAGCTGATCGTCTGGTACCAGCCGCCGAGCTTGTAGTGGCCGGGCAGGCCCGGAGCCTCGCCGCCGCGCACGTGCCAGAGCTCCCCGACGACGGCCGTTCCCGTTCCGCCGCTCGTCGACCAGTCGAAGCCGTGCGTGTCCGCGAGCGTCGGGTTCACCTCGAAGCCGCCGACCTGGACGAGAAACGCGGGGCTCGGCTTCCAGCGCACGCGGCCAGCCCAGGAGGGCACCGGGAAGTAAGGCATGTTGAGGTTCTGGGCGATGCCGCCGGGATAGCCGCAATAGCCGTTGTTCATGAAATTGCAGTAGAGCGGCGACGTGGCGAACTCGGAGGCCGGATAGCGTCCGGCGCGCACGTCCCAGATGCCTCCGTCGAACGACTGGTCGAGCGTCATCTCCGTCAGCCGGTACGTCTCGGTCGGGCCGTAGATCTGCTGAACCGTGAAGATGTTGCCGATGTAGCTCTTCGTGAGGCTGGTCCCGTCGCGGTTGGTGAACTTGAAATGGAAACCGCCGCCCTTCCAGGACACGAGCTTCTCGAAGTCCACGTCGATCGCGAGGTTCAGGCTGTCCGTGTACGTGAACCCCTGCTCGAGGCCGCCGACGGGATTTCCCGCGAGGTTCGCGTAGTACTGGAACGCGATCGTGACGCCCCTCGCCTCGAGCTTCGTGCGCTCGCCGCTCCAGTCGCCCGTCAGCCTGTTCCGATCCACCCACTCGTGCGGGCCCTGGCCGAGGGCCGGCGCGGCGAGCGACAGGGCGACGGCGCCCACCCGGAGGAGCGCGCCGACCCCGCGCGCCGGGAGGCCGCTTCTCGCGCGCATGCTCGCCGGAAGGATGGCCCGGAAGCTCCTAGCCCGCCTGGGACCGATACACGAAAGCCGTGACCGCGCCGACGAGGACGACGAGGATCCCGTCGAAGACGATCTGCCGGATCACCAGAGCCTCGGGCATCGGCTGCACGACGTAGTAGATCGTGTACATCGGCACGACGGTCAGCAGCGCGACGGCGATCCCGAACCGGATGCCTTGCGCGAGCCAGGGCTTCGTCTCGACGCCGCGCGAGTAGATCCACACGAAGGCGGCCGCCATGACGATGTGGGCCAGGATCATCAGCGGGAAGTACCGCTGCGAATCGGCTTCCGTCCGGAAGAGGTTCGGCAGCTTGCCGTACTCGTCGTGGAGAAGCACGCCGTGCACGACGAAGCTTCCGGCCATCCAGGCGACGAACGCGGCTACCCATCCCAGGAAGAACTTGCCCTTCATGAGGCCTCCTTTTGCCGGTGGGGACGCGCTCGAGCGAGCGCCCGCATGGAGGCATCATAGTCCGGCGCCGGGCAGGGAGGCGCAACAAGACCGGGGCGGGCCTTGCGCCCCGCCCCGTGGCCTCGTCCGCCGCTACTGCACGACGACGGTGCCGGTCATCGCCGCGCCGTGGACGGTGCAGAAGTACGGAAACGAACCTGCCTGATTGAACGTGCGGTCGAACGTCATCCCCGATCCCGCGCCGGAGTCCCAGATGCCGTTGGGCGTGCAGGGGCCCGAGCAGGTTCCCGACGTCGTGGAGTGGATTCCGGAATCCCAGACCCAATGCACGGTCGTGCCCATCGAGATGGTGGTCGTGCTGCTGCCGCTCTGCGCGTCGACGAACGTCATGCCTCCGCCCTGTCCGACGTGCACGACGCGCGTACCCGCGGGCGCCGGGGTCGGCGTGGGCGCGCCCGGTCCCGGCGTCGGCGTCGGAACGCCCGGCGCCGGCGTCGGCATCGGACCCGTGACGGTGTTGCTGTCGTTGTGGCACGCGGGCGCCAGAACGAGCGCAGTGACGAGTCCGGTCAGGAGAAACGCCTTTCGGAACATGGACACCTCCTTGGGTTGAGTGCCGTCGCGACGAGAGGACCGTGTGTCCCGTCGCCGCGTCTCTTGTCGTCGCAAGGTGAATGCCACGAGGCCGAAATCGGCCGCGGCCCTTAGACAACCTTTAGCTGAGAGCAAGCGGCGTCGTCCGGGTCAGCCTCTCGACGAACCGCGCATCACCCGTGAACAGACGAGCGTTCGCGAGCACTTCGGTGCGATGACGATCCTGTTGCCGCGGACGCGGTGACCGTCAGTGCGTCTGCGCGCGAGGTCACACGCCCGTCGGATCCCGCGTGGCCGAGTGTCGCAAAATGGGAACAACCGAAACGGCAGGTGGGCAAGCCGGCCCACTCCAGTGACGCCTCCCCGCTCTCTGCCGGGACGCGACGGGCACCGCCGTCGGCGCCGCGCGGATCGGCGCGAGCTAGACGCCGGCGTCCGGCGCCGGCGCCGGCGCTGCCGCGCCTGAGGCGAGGACGAAGATCCTCTTCCCGTCGGGCAGCCAGCCGGCCGCCTGCACGTCGAGGCCGCCGGTGGGAACCGTTCATCCGACTTGCGGCGGCGGGCACGGATCTTGTATTTCCTACCGGCGAGGCCCAATCCGGGGCCCACTCTGAGGAGACCTTATGAAGAGGAAGCCGCCTTTGTTGGCCGTTGCCGGTCTCGCCATCGCATCCGCCGCCGCACTCGCGCAGTCTCCGGGGAGCGCCCCGACGCCCGCCGCCGGCCAGAGCGGCCTCAACCCGAACAGCGCCAACGGTTCCGGAATGCAGATCTCGACGGGGACGGTGACGCAGTACGCCGCGGGCCAGAGGATCGCCGTGAAGCTCGACGGGGGGCAGGAGCTCGCGCTCGACCTCCAGAAGGACGTCCGGGTCGACGGCTCGGTCGCGGTCGGTCAGCTGGCGGCGATCATGTGGATGACGGACAACGCGGGCAACAAGCGCGTCACGTCGATCACGGCGGCCCCGGGTCCCGGCGATTCGGGAAGGTCTACCCTGGAGAGGAACTACGCGGGCATGTCGGGGACGCCGAAGGCGACGACGCCGGGCCGGGATCTCACACCGGCTCCCATGACGACCCCGACCCCGGCCCCGACGCCGAAGCCGACCCCGCGATCGAAGTCCCGCTAGGTCGTCCGGCCAGGCCGTCCTAATCGGGGTCCGGCGTCGAGGCAGGGGCGTCTTCTCCGGGAGACGACAGGAGGTGCGCATCCTCTCCCTCTCCGGACAGCAGAACCGGCGGATGCTTGGCCCACTCGTGCCCCTCGACGCCCATCCCGTAGGCCGCCAAGTCGCCGCCCTTTTCGACCTCGTGGCAGTACCTCACGCTGGGGAAGGTCCGTTTCGCCCATGTCACCCCCCTACAGGCGGACGGCCCACCGGCCGCCGGCCGTCGCGAGGACGACCAGGTTCATGGCCAGGAGCATCAGGTCGTAGTGCCAGCCGTCGGTGCCCTTCCCCCAGATACCCGTCTTCCACTTGAACGCCTTCTTCTGAAGCGCTCCGAAGCCTACCAGGATCAGGCCGATCGCCGCCGGCTGGATGAGGACGCCGGTGACGAGGCCGAGACTCCCCAGAACCTCCGCGGCTCCGAGCGCGCGCGTCGCGGCCGTGGAGAGCTCGATGCTCTTCGCCCGCCCGACCGGGTCCCTCAGGTGGTAGTAGCCGCTTGCGCCGAAAACGATCGCGACGACCAGGCGCAGGACGAAGAGGGAGAGGTCGCCCAACGCGAGCAGCGCGGGAAACGTGACGTGCGGATTCATCGACGTTATCGCCGCTCGCCGCTCACTCAGGCAGCCTTGCACCGGTCTGCTCGGCCACCATGTACTCGGCGTACCAGTCGGACCAGTTCGCGTCCCGCTGTCCGATGCGCTTCTCGTGCTCGCCGTGGGCATTCTCCGCGCGCCGCATCGCGTTTGCCAGATCGGACGCGGTGGCGTACGTCGTCGCCTTCGAATCGATGCGGCCGGGCAGCCGCGTCGTGATCTCCTGGAAGAGCCACTGGTTGCCATCCGGATCCCGGAACGAGGCAAACGAGCGATAGGTGCGGCGCTGGGGATCCAGGCCGCCGGCCGGACCGCTGTCGCCGATGTGGAACACCTTGTCGACGGTGACGCCGGCGGCGGCCAGCTTGTCCAGGGCAGCCTGGATGTCGGAGACGATCAGCCAGAGCCCCTGAGCGGACCCCGGCGCCGCCGTCGTCCGCCCCGCGCCCCATTGGACCGAGCATCCGGAGCCGGGGGGTGTGAACTGGAAGACGCCCGAGCCGGGCGGCGTGACGTCCTGCCTCCACCCGAGACGGGCGTAGAACTTCGCGGCGCGCTCGACGTCGGAGACGGGGATTTCGACGACCTCGAGCTTCATGTCGACCGCGCGGGTCTTCGAGTCGATGGTCGCCTTGCTGATCTGGACTTCGGTGCTCATGGCTGCCTCCTTATTGCCTCCTGAGTTTTACTGTCGTTTTCATGTGGACCTCGATCCTGAACTACGGTGTGTAGCGGGTGAAGACGTAGTCGCGAGCCTTGATCGGCTCGTGGCACGGATAGCACGTCTTGAGCTTCGCCTCGGGAGCCGGCTTGCCGTCCTTGTCGAATTGCGCATACCCCCAGCCGCCCGTCGCGGCGTACTTCTTGGAGTCCTTGACCATGAACTGCAGGTACCAGTCCGTGGGCGGCCCGGGAACGAAGGATTGGTCGCGGCCGAAGACCTTGTTGTTCTCCTCCGACGGCACGTAGGCCCAGGCGACCCGGGCGATGATGGCGCCGTCCGGGAACGGAAGCTTCCCTTCCCGGTACGCCTTGATCGCCACATCGTTGCCCAGAATCGCCCGCAGGTCGTTGAGGTTCCCCTCTTCGTGAGCGACGGAGACCAACCTCCAGTCGCGATATCCCGGGGGAATCCTGATTCCGAAGATCGGGTCTGCCTCTCCGTCGTGTCCAGACGCGGGGACCGCGAGGGCGGCAACGCCGGCCGCCGATGCAACTGCCACCAGCAAGAGCGCGAACCGTTTCATCCTTTACCTCCGTCTCAGCTCTCGAGCACCGGCCTCCCCTCTCCTATGGGTTGCACGGAACGCTCCTTTCCTCCGACCAGGGGCGCAACGGCCCGGATGCGAGCGTCACGGAAACCGCCAGCATCAATCCGCGGACCTGCGCACAGCACGCCATCACCGGCCCTCCTGCCCTTTCACCTCGAAAATGAGCTCGAGCGCGGGGAGATGCAAAAATCGTTCCGCCAGCGGAATTGGGTTTAGGCGGGGCGTTGGAGCGGGATACGGAGGCGAACCTCGAATCACTTCCCGCCCGCGACGAACCCCGGTTCTTGCGCTTGGGGCCGACGCCCCGGGAACTAAAACGTTCGTAACTGCTGACCCAGGTTAAGCCGCGTTCGCGTCCTACGGTGCGACTCCTCCGGGCGCGTACGCGGTGAGCCTCCCGTTCTCGTCCGTAATGTAGAGGACCCCGTTAGCCAGAATGGGGCTTTCCCAATGGATTCCGCCGATCCGGTTGTCACTCCAGAGAACGGCTCCGGTGGTCGGATCGAGGGCAGCGATCCGATTGCTTCCGGAGTAGAAGACCATTCCGTTGACGACGATCGGCGAACTGCCTCCCGGCCCTTTAGTCCAACGCGGCACGAGAGATGGTTGACCAGAGGAATCGAACACCACCTGGAGACCGGAGATCCCGGAGCCGTTCGCGACGAAGACCCAGGCGGTTCCATCACCCGGGTTCACCCAGACGGCCGGCGCGGTGAGGACCTCGCCGCCCTGTGGCACGGGGAGAATCTGCAGCTCGCCGCCGACATGCCCGGGCCCTCCCTGGCCGCTCAGGTTGGCGAGATCGATCAGGCGCAGCACTGGCGTCCTTGCCCGACTGCAGGCCCAGGGCGCTGACGACCCGCGTGTCGGTGACGGGCAGGAGCGCCGGTGCGGTGCTGCCGAGGTCCGCGTCCGTGTTCTGGAGGTGCTGGTATTCCGTCGGCGTATAGCTGTCCAGCGGATTTCCTCCGAGACCCGTTCCGTTCGGCGAGAGCGCGAGCACGCTGTCGCCCCAGTCGTGCCCTCCCGCGTTGCCGTCGAAATCCCCGTTGCCGGTCGTCGCGTAGATCCGGCCGGTCCGGGCGTCGTACACCGCTCCGGCGCGCGCCCAGATGGCCGTCTGCACGTGCGAGCAGTCGTTGTCGGCGCCGCCGTTCTCCACGAAGTGAATGGTCCGGTCGCTGCAATTCGCGTTGAAGACGTTCTGCACGCCGTCGGAGAGGCGGATCGTGGTCAGATGGCCCTGATAGTCGCCCGCATCTCCCGGGTATCCGCCGTTGGCGGCATACAGATACGAGACTCCACCGCTCGGGCTGGCGATCGAGAGAGCCGAGGATCCCTTCTCGACATCGGGCTTGAGCGTCGCGAGCTCCGGCCAGCCTCCCGACGTCACCTCGGTCCCGTCGGCGATGTTGTACTTGTGGACGAATCCGTCGAGCCCGTACCCGTAGACGAACTGCCGGCCGGGATCGATGGCGGGAGAGCTCGTCGTGTATTTCGGACCGGGCGGCGACGTCGTCGTCCACACCGTCGCTCCGGTCCGCGCGTCGAGCGCAACGATGCGCCCCGCCTTCGTGGTGACGAAAAGCAGGTCGCGAGTCCCCGAAGGCGTCGCGATCCCCGCCGCGACGGCGGGAGCGCCGTCCGCGACTTCCGGGAGCTGCACGGCAAACAGGATCCCGAGGGAGGCCACGTTGCCGGCCGACACGATGGATTCGAGCGTGTTGCTTCCACTGTGGCGGGAGTCGAAGTCGAATTGCCGCCAGTCGTAGGCGACGGCGCCGGAAGAACAGGCGAACGCGGAAGTGTCCTGGACCGGAACGAAGGCCGTCCCGGGAGGATTCGGATAGTTCCGGACCTGGCCCGTCTGCACGTCGGTCACCTTCAGATCCAGCTCCACGTTTGTCAGACCGCCGGCGAAAACCCAGTAGGCGGCGTCGATCGTGCAGCCGTTCAGGACCTTCACGACGAGCTCGATGTTGCCGGAATCGAAGAACCAGAAGTACCCCGTATCGGAGGTGATCGGGACGGCCCTTCCGGCCGAAAAGGGGTCGGCTGCCGACCGGCGCCATTGCACTTCCACGCGGAAACGCCCGTTCGCAAGGCACATCGCCGTCACCGACGGGACACAGGCCGTAGCCGGGTCGGCCACGGCGGCTCCGCGGGTCGCGCCATCCGAGAGCCGGACCGGGCCGCCGAAAGTGCCGTCCTTCGGGGTCGCGGGGCCGATGCGACCGGTCTGGCCGACGACGAAACTGGCGAACGCCAGGAACAGAACCGCGCCGATCCCTGGCAGGGACGCAATCCGGCTCGCCCCCCGATTCGCAGGCCGGCGGCTCGCCGAGGAAAGGGACTCGCTCGCGGGACTGCCGAACGTCGGAACTTCCGATTCCCGCAACGATGGGGCAGCGGCGGATCTCACGACCAGAGGATAAGCCACCCATCGAAGACGACGGGCGCATTTGAACCGCCCTTTAGTCGAGGCCGGGAGAGTTGTTGGAGCGGGAAACGGGGATCGAACCCGCGACTTCCACCTTGGCAAGGTGGCGCTCTACCGCTGAGCTATTCCCGCTCGGGGACGCGAAGGATAGCCGAGGAGCGAAACCGGGTCAAGAACGGCGCGGACGGCCTTTCAGACCCCTTCCCCGACTGCGGTTTCGTCGACCGTGCCGCCGCAGTGCTCGCACACGCGCACGGATGCGCCGCCGAATTTCCGCTCCGCGGCGCAGTCCTCGCAGAGGGGGCGGCCCGTATCCTTGCAGACGTAGTACGCGAGCTGGTCCGTGTGCTTGCGGCACACGGTGGGCGGCTGGATGCGCGAAGTCTTCTTCAGATCGAAGAGGGACTTCAGCTCCGGAAGATCGCTCGCCGGGCGCGGCGGGTCGTCGTCCACGCAGACGGGGTCGCTCTCGGAGAGGCCTCCCGTGCGGATCAGGTTCCGCATGGCGCGGCGATCGTACCGGTCGTTCTCGAAGCCCTTCTTGTCCACGCGGTAGACCTTCGTCGAGGTCGCCGTGGAATCGCCGAGCCCGGGATCAGGCGGCGGCGCCGCCGCGGCCCGGGGCGGCGGGGCCGGAGGAGGCGCCGCGGGAGGAGGGCGGCGGCGGGGGCGTGTAAGCCGGCTCCGGTTCGGGAGCCGGATCGGGAGCCGAGGCGGCGCCCGGAGCCTGGAGCGATATGTAGACCCGCGCCTCGTCGCGCGACGGGAAGTCCATGGGCTTTCCGCACTTCGGACAGCTGAACCGCGCCTGGACGGGCGGGATCTTCGCGAGCGCGATGGAAAAGCTGCCGGCGCAGCTCGGACACGAAAAGCTGTACCGCAGATCGGAATCGTTCAACCGGAGTCCCCCGAAAGAGGCGCGATTTTAGCACGCGCCGCGCGGATCAGCGGCGTCGGCCGCGACTCTCCGGCCGATCGAAGGCGCCGCGCAGGATCGTCACGTCGGTCCCGCCCTCGGATTCGAGGATCGTGACGACGTCGAAGCGGCAGGCGACCTCCCCCAGGCGCCTCCGCCGCAGGTACTCCTCCGCCGCCCGCGCGATACGGCGTTGCTTCTCGGGCGTGACCGCTTCGGCGGGAGAACCGAAGGCCGTGCCCCGGCGGCCCTTCACCTCGACGAAGCAGAGGACGCCGTTCTCCTCGGCGACGAAGTCGATCTCGCCGGCGCGGGCCCGGAAGTTGCGGTCGCGGACCGCGTATCCCTCGGCCTCGAGGCGCCTGGCCGCGAGTCGCTCCCAGGACTGCCCCACGCCGCGCAGGCCGCGGTAGTCCCGGGCCCGGGACAACCCGACGGCCTCCAGGAGCCGATCGACGAGCGCCCGCGGCGTCACGGGCCGGCGACTACCCCATGGACTTGCGCGCGAGCTCGAGGACGTCGAAGGGCTGCGTGGCGACGCCGAGCTCGTCCTTCGCGTTGCCGATCATCACCATGCAGAAGGGGCAGGAAACGCCGACGGATCCGGCGCCCGTATCGGCGATCTCGCGCATGCGCGTCTGGTTGATGCGGGTGCCGAGCTTCTCCTCCATCCACATCCGCCCGCCGCCCGCGCCGCAGCAGAGGCCCTTCTCGCGCGAGCGCTCCATCTCCCGGACCTCGAGGCCCGGGATCGCCCGCAGGATCTCCCGCGGCGCCTCGTAGCCGCCGTTGTAGCGGCCGAGATAGCAGGGGTCGTGGAAGGTGATCGTGTCCGGGATCGGGGTGGTCAGCTTCACGCGGCCGGACGCGATGAGCTCGGCGACGAGCTGGGAGCCGTGCGCGACCTCGTACTTGCCGCCGAAGTCGCCGTACTCGTGGCCGAGGCAGTTGAAGCAGTGGGGGCAGTTGGTCACGATCTTCCGGACCTTGTAGCCGTTGAGCGTCTCCACGTTCTGCTGCGCGAGAATCTGGAAGAGGTACTCGTTGCCCATTCGCCGCGCGGAGTCGCCCGTGCAGGTCTCCTCGGACCCCAGGATCGCGAAGGAGACGCCGGCTTCGTTCAGGATCTCGACCAGGGCCTTCGACACGCGCCGGGCGCGATCTTCGTACGAGCCGGCGCAGCCGACCCAGAAGAGGACCTCGATCTGCCTGTCCCCCGCCTCGGCCATCGTCGTCACCGGGAGGCCGCTCGCCCAGTCGCCCCGCGACGCCGCCGACATGTTCCACGGGTTCCCGTTCGTCTCCATCCCGCGGAACGCGGTCTGGACCTCCTTCGGGAAATCCGCCTTGTCGAGGACGAGGTAGCGCCGCATCTCGGCGATCTTGTCCACGGCCGGGACGATGAAGACCGGGCAGGCCGTCGTGCAGAAGCCGCACATCGTGCACGCCCAGATCGTCTCCTCCGAGATCCAGCCGCCGATCAGGTCCCGGCGGCCCCCCGGCGCGCCGGCTGCCCCGCCCGTCCCCCGCCGCGAGGACGGCGGGCGTCGCCTCGTAGACGGCGTCGCGGACGTTGCCGATGAAGATCTTCGGGTCGAGGGGCTTGCCCGTCAGCGCCGTCGGACAGACCTCCCGGCAGCGCCCGCATTCGGTGCACGTGTAACCGTCGAGCATCTGCTTCCAGGTCAGGTCCTCGATCTTCGAGGCGCCGAACCGCTCGGTGTTCTCGATGTCCACCGTGCGCAGCTTGCCCATCGGCTCGAGGTTCATGAAGAAGACGTTTGGAATCGACGTGATGATGTGGAAGTGCTTCGAGTACGGCAGGTAGTTGGCGAAGAACAGGAGGTCGACCAGGTGGCTCCACCAGCAGGCGTCGTACAGGGCCTGGAGCCGCGCGGGGGCCGATCCCGCCAGGGCCCGCGCGATCGCCGCGACCGCCGGGGCCCACGGCGTGACGAGCGCGGGATCGATCGCCGCCCGCGCCCCCTCGGCCACGAGGTCGGTGGCCATGAGGAACGCGATCAGGAAGAGGATGAGCCAGGCGTCCATCGAGAGGTCGAGCCGCTTGGGCCGCGCGAAGAGACGGCGGAACACGGCCATCCCGACGCCCACGAGCACCAGGACCTCGAAGACGTCCTTGACCAGGGTGTACGCGTTGCCGGCCATGCCCGGCAGCAGCACGAACCCCGGGATCAGGCCCTCGACCACGAGCTCGAGGGTCCGCACGGTCAGGACGACGAAGCCGCCGAAGATCAGGATGTGGAAGGCGCCCGCGTAGAAGTCGCGGAACATCCGCTTCTGCGCGAAGGCGTACTCGAGCGTGCGGCCGCATGCGCTCGGGGGATCGCGGTGAAGCGGTTGTCCGGCTGCCCCGCGAGCAGGACCCGACGCGGCGCGAGCACGAGTAGACGAAGGCGACGACCGCCGCGAGCACGAGCAGCCCGAAGATCAATCGGCCGGGCAGACCGAGAACCAGGCGCTCCGTCGGAAGCGGGGGCATGCGGGCGGGAGTTTAACCGAACGGGAGGAGACGCCCCTCACCCTGCCCTCTCCCGCCGGGAGAGGGGACCCTCAATTCTCCTCTCCCCTTCGGGCGGAGAGGGTCGGAGTGAGGGAGCAATTCGCCTACTCCTGTTTCGCCGCCCGAACCGCTTTGGTGAACTCCGGCAGGATCTGGAAGAGGTCTCCGACGACGCCGTAGGTCGCGACCTTGAAGATCGGGGCCTCCGCGTCCTTGTTGATCGCGACGATCACCTTCGACGTGCCCATCCCGGCGAGGTGCTGGATGGCGCCCGAAATGCCGCACGCGACGTAGAGCGTCGGCGACACGACCTTCCCCGTCTGTCCGACCTGGTGCTGGTGGTCGATCCAGCCGGCGTCCACGACCGCGCGCGAGGCGCCGAGCGCGGCGCCGAGCGCCTGCTGCAGATCCCGGACGACCGGCCATCCCTCGGGCCCCTTGATGCCCCGCCCGCCGGACACGATGATGTCGGCTTCCGAGACGTCGAGCTCCTTCGACTCCGAGGCCTCGACGCGGAGCACCTTCGCCCGCGGCGCGACGTCGCCGAGCTCGAGCGCCTCGACGGCCGGATCCGCCGCGCCGGCCTGCGCCTCGGCGGCGAAGACGTTCGGCCGCGTCGTCGCGATCTGGAGCGTCGCGGCGCCGCAGTCCACCTCCGCGCGCGCCTTGCCCGAGTAGACCGGCCGCCAGGCGACGAGCCGATCGGACTCGACGCGCAGTTCCATGACGTCGGCCAGGGCCGAGACGTCGCGGCGCGCGGCGAAGCGCGGGGCGACATCCTTGCCCATCGAGGTCGCCGCGATCAGGACCGCGTCGGGCGAGGCCTTCTTCGCGGCCGCGTCGAGCGCGCCGACGTATCCCTTGTTCGAGTAGAGGGCGAGATCGTCGCGGTCGGCGACGTAGACCGTCCCGGCGCCGTACTTGCCGAGGTCCTTCGCGAGGGCCGTCACGCCCTTTCCGGGAAGCACGGCCGCGACCGGACCGCCGGAGAGCTTACGCGCGAGCGAAAGCGCCTCGAGGGAGGCCTTCCGGATCTTGCCGTCGCGCTGTTCGATGAAGACGAGGAATTTCATTTGGGGTCCTTCGTGAGTTCGGGATCCCTCGGGCCTCCGGCCCTGGGCGTGCCGAGTTCGGGATCCCTCGGGCCTCCGGCCCTCGGGATGATTTGACCGTCGCTGCGCACGGTCAAATCACCTTCGCTTCTTCGCGCAACAGGCGCGCCAGCTCCTTGCCCGCCGCGACCGGATCGTCCGCGGGAACGAGCTTTACCGCCTGCCGCGCGGGCGGAAGCTCCAGCTTCCTCCAGCGCGTCTTCGCCTGCGTCGGGTCGGCCTCCGCGACGCCGAGCTCGGCGAGCTTCTTTTCGGCGATCGGCTTCTTCTTGGCGGCCATGATTCCCTTGAGCGAGGCGTAGCGCGGCTCGTTCAGGCCCTTCTGCGCCGTCAGCACGGCCGGCAGGGCGCACTCCACGACCTCGTGCGCGCCCTCGATCTCGCGGTGGACCGTGACCTTGCCGTCGCCGAGTTCGAGCTTCGTGACGCTCCCGACGTGGGGCACGCCCATGAGCTCGGCGAACATCGGCCCCACGAGCGACTCGTCGTAGCCCACGCCCTTCTGGCCGAACCAGAAGAAGTCGTACTGTCCACCCTTCGCCGCGCCGGCCAGCGCCTTGGCGGTGCCGAGCGCGTCGAGATACGGCGTGCCCGTCGAGTCCACCCAGATGGCCTCGTCGGCGCCCCGCGCCAGGCACTCGCGCAGCCCCGTCTTCGCGCGCTCGGGGCCCACGGCGACGACCGTCACGTTCCCGGCGCCCTTCGCTTCCCGGGTCTTCAGCGCCTCCTCGAGGCCGTACTCGTCGTACGGGGAGACGATCCACTTGACGTCCGCCTCGTCGATCGACTTGCCGTCGGCGGCGATCTTGATCTTGGTTTCGGTGTCGGGGACGTACGCGATGCAGACGAGGGAGTTCATGCGCGGGTCAATCCATCCTCTTCAAGATGAGGCAGCCGTTCGTGCCGCCGAAACCGAAGGAGTTCGACAGGACGTATTCGACCTTTTTCGGGCGCGCCGTGTTGGGCACGTAGTCGAGGTCGCATTCGGGATCCGGGTTCTCGTAGTTGATGGTCGGGGGAAGCACGCCGTGGTGGACCGCCAGGGCGCAGATCCCCGTCTCGAGCCCGCCGGCCGCGCCGAGCAGGTGGCCGGTCATGGACTTGGTGGACGACACCGCGAGCTTCTTCGCGTGCTCGCCGAAGACCCGCTTGATCGCCAGCGTCTCGGCCTTGTCGCCGAGCGGCGTCGAGGTGCCGTGGGCGTTGATGTAGTCGATCTTCTCGGGGGCGATCCCGGCGTCCTCGAGGCAGTTCCGCATGACGCGCGCGGGGCCGTCTCCGTCCTCCGACGGGGCCGCGATGTGGTACGCGTCGCCCGACATGCCGTACCCGGCGAGCTCGGCGTAGATCCGCGCGCCCCGCTTCTTCGCGGACTCCATCTCCTCGAGCACGACGAGCCCCGCGCCTTCCGCGATGACGAAGCCGTCGCGGTCGCGGTCCCAGGGCCGGGAGGCGTGGAGCGGATCGTCGTTGCGGGTCGAGAGGGCCTTCATCACGCCGAAGCCCCCGACGGCCAGCGGCGTGATGACCGACTCGGTGCCGCCGGCGATCGCCTGGTCGGCCTCGCCGTACTGGATCATCCGGTACGCCTCGCCGATGGCGTGGGCGCCCGTGGTGCAGGCGGTGACCGTCGCGAGGTTGGGGCCCTTCATCCCGTACTTGATCGAGATGTTGCCGCCCGCCTCGTTGACGATGAGGCCCGTGATGAAGAAGGGCGAGATGACCCGCGGGTTCCCGCCCGACTCGACGTACCTCTTCTGCGTGTCCTCGATGATCGGGAGACCGCCGATGCCCGAGCCGACCACGACGGCGAAGCGCTCGCGGTTCGCGTCCGTGACGGGGACCCCCGAGTCCTCCATCGCGAGATGGGCCGCCCCCATCGCGTAATGGATGAAGGTGTCCATCTTCTTGATTTCCTTCTTGTCGATGTACAGGGCCGGGTCGAATCCCTTGACCTCGCCGGCGATGCGCGAGTTGAAGCGCGAAGCGTCGAACCGCGTGATCGGCCCGAGGCCGCAGCGGCCGGCCGTCAGGGCGTCCCAGTTTTCGCGATTGCCGATGCCGAGCGGGGAAACCAGACCCAGCCCGGTCACGGCCACCCGGCGCGGAGAGGAAAAACGGGGCATGGGGCGGTTAGTTTTTCGAGGAGTTCTTCTCGATGTACTCGACGGCGTCCTTGACCTTCTGGATCTTCTCGGCGGCCTCGTCCGGGATCTCGATGTTGAAGGCTTCCTCGAACGCCATGACGAGCTCCACGGTGTCGAGCGAGTCCGCGCCGAGATCGTCGACGAAAGACGCCTCCGGGGTCACCTCGTTGGCGTCCACGCCGAGCTGCTCGACGATGATGCTCTTCACCTTTTCTTCGACGGCCATTCCACTCCCCCTATCTTCGGTCGGCTTGAAAGACGCCGTATTGTTTCCCAAGAGCCACCCCGGGGCAAGCCCGGGAAAAGCTACATGTAGAGGCCCCCGGACACGTTCACCACGGTCCCGGTGATGTACGACGCCTCTTCCGAGGCCAGGAACGCCACCGCCGCGGCGACGTCGTCCGGCGTGCCGAGCCGCGCCAGCGGGATCTGGCCGGAGAGCGCCTCCCGGGCGGCGTCGGTCATCTTGTCGGTCATCGCGGTCGCCACGAAACCGGGCGCCACGGCGTTGCAGGTGATGTTGCGCGAGGCGAGCTCGCGGGCCACGGACTTCGTCAGGCCGACGAGGCCGGCCTTCGAGGCCGCGTAGTTCGCCTGTCCCGCGTTGCCCATCAGGCCGACGACCGAGGTCACGTTGACGATCCGGCCGTAGCGCTTGCGCACCATGCCCTTCACGACGGCCTGCGTCAGGAGAAACACGCCGGTCAGGTTCGTCGCGAGCACGCGGTCCCAGGCCTCGCGCCCCATGCGCAGGATGAGGTTGTCCTCGGTCACGCCCGCGTTGTTGACGAGGACGTGGATCTCGCCGTGCGCGGCCAGCGCGGCCTTCGCCGCGGCCTCGATCGAGGCGGCGTCGGCGAGATCGAGCGCGAGCGCCGAGGCCTTGCCCCCGGAGGCGGCGATCTCGGAGACGACCCGCTCGAGGGCCTCGGCCGTCCGCGCCGCCACGAGCACGGTGGCTCCCTCCGACGCGAGCCGTTTTGCGATGGCCTCGCCGATGCCCCGCGACGCGCCGGTGACCAGGGCGACCTTTCCGTCGAAACGCTTCATGCGGCGGGAGTGTATCCCCCCTGCCCTACTCGGGCTTCTGCGTGACGTCCGGCAGGGTCGCGCTCCAGCCGTCCACGATCGCCTTCGCGACGTCGGCGATCGCCATCACGGCGGGATGGTCGGGGCCGAAGCCCTCGGCCTTCGATCCGTCGGTGAAAACCACGAGCACGAACCGGCCCTTCTTCGTGCGCAGGATGCCCGAATCGTTGCGCACGCCGGACATCGACCCGGTCTTCCCGGCCCACAGCGCGTCCGGCGGGAAGCGCCGGGCGATGCGCAGGCGGCTCGGGTCCTCGTCGAGGTAGGCGAAGATCTTCTTCGAGGACTCCGGATCGAGAAGCTCGCCCCGGGCCACGCGCGACATCCACTCGGCCACTTCGTGCGGCGTCATCGTGCCGAGCCGGAATCCCTTCCACGGGGACGGCTCCTCGCTCTTCTGCGAGAGCATCGGGATCGTCGCGAGCAGCCGGATGTGCGAGAAGCCCAGCGACGCCATCCGGGCGTTGATGGGCTCGATGCCGAGACGGTGGACCCAGGCGTTCGTGGCCGTGTTGTCCGACGGCCCCAGCATGAGCGTCGCGAGATCGTTCCAGGTCGGCTGCAGGCCGGGGTCCAGCATCAGGAGGACGCCCGAACCGTCGGCCATGTTCTCTTTCGTCAGGTCCCAGCGCTCGAACAGGTCCACGCGCCCCTCGCGCACGCCCGCCATCGCCTCGGTGATCACGGCGATCTTGATGACCGAGGCCGACTCGAACTCCGCCGGCCCGTTGTGCTCGTAGGACCGGCCGCTCTCCAGATGCCGCGCCGCCACGCCCATCCGGCACTTGCAGCGGGCCTCCCCCGCCGCGACCGCCGCGTCGAGCGCCGCCGCCGATCCCGGCGGCCGCGCCGTCGCACACGCTCCGAGCGCCAGGACTCCCAACACCGCCAGTGCTCGGATCCCGAAATCCGAAATCCGAATTCCGAGCTCCGAAATCCTCACCCCGCGTACCCCTCGACCTTGATGCCCTTCTCGATCCGCCGCGCCAGCCCCGCGAGCACGTTGCCCGGACCGATCTCGAGCGCCCGGTCCACGCCGTCGCGCGCCAGCCGCTGGACCGTCTCGACCCAGCGGACGGGCGAATCGATCTGGCGCACGAGCGCGTCGCGCAGGGCGGCGCCCGCCTTCTCCGGCGCGGCGTCTACGTTGGTGACGATCGGCCAGCGCGCCTCGGCGAAGGCGGCCTTCTCGAGCAGCGGTCGCATCTTCTCGCGCGCCGGCGACATCAGCGCGCAGTGGAAGGGCGCCGAGACCGGCAGCGGGATCGCCCGCTTCGCGCCCCGCGCGAGGCACCCTTCCGAGGCGCGCGCCACGGCGGCCGCGTGGCCGGCGATCACGGTCTGCTCGGGAGAGTTGTAGTTCGCCGGCGATACCGACTCGCCCTGCGCCGCCTCGCGGCACGCGGCCTCGACCTCGCCGGGCGCCAGGCCCACGATCGCCGCCATCGCGCCGACGCCGGCGGGAACGGCCTCCTGCATGAACCGGCCGCGCTCGCGCACGAGGCGCACGGCCTCGCCGAAGGCGAGCGCGCCCGCGGCGACGTTGGCCGAATACTCGCCGAGCGAGTGCCCGGCGGCGAAGGCGGCTCCCTCGAGCCGCTCGGGGAAACGCGCGCGCAGGTCCTCGAAGGCCGCCACCGAGTGCGTGAGGATCGCGGGCTGGGTGTTGGCCGTGAGCTTCAAGTCCTCTTCGGGCCCCTCGAAGCAGAGCCGCGAGAGCGGGAAGCCGAGCGCCTTGTCCGCCTCGTCGAAGACGGCCCGCGCCGCCGGGGACGCGTCGCAGAGCGCCTTGCCCATGCCCACGGCCTGCGAGCCCTGGCCGGGAAAGAGGAGGGCGAGCCCGCCGCTCACGCGCCCGCTACCACCGCAGCAGGACGCTGCCCCACACGAGCCCCGCCCCGAAGGCCGTCATCAGGACCATGTCCCCCGTCTTGATCCGGTTCTCGCGCACGCACTCGTCGAGCGCGATCGGGATGGAGGCGGCCGAGGTGTTGCCGTAGCGGTCCACGTTCTTGTAGACCTTGTTGGGATCGATCTTGAGGCGCTCGCCGACGGCGTCGATGATGCGCAGGTTCGCCTGGTGCGGAATGAAGAGATCGACCTGCTCCTGCGTGAAGCCCTGCTCCGTCAGGAGCTCGGTCGACACGTCGGCCATGGCCTTGACGGCGACCTTGAACGTCTCGTTGCCCTTCATCTTGATGAACGGCAGCCGCTCCTCGATCGACTTGGGGTCGTTGGCGGGCCGGTCCGACCCGCCGCCGGGCATGCAGATGAAATCGTGGTAGTTGCCGTTGGCCTTCATCATGCTGCCGAGGATCCCGTGGTCGCCCCGGGTTCCCTGGAGGACCACCGCCCCGGCCCCGTCGCCGAACAGGACGCAGGTGTTGCGATCGGTCCAGTCCACGTAGCGCGAGAGGATTTCGCCGCCGATGACGAGCACGTTGGCCGCCTTGCCGCACTGGATGAGGCCGTCGGCGAGGTGCATCGCGTAGAGAAACCCGACGCACGCGGCCGACACGTCCGAGGCCGCCGCCCGCACGGCCCCGAGGTTGCGCTGCACGAGGCAGGACGTCGCCGGGAACGGCATGTCGCCGGAGATCGTGCCCACGAGGATCATGTCGAGGTCCTCGGCCTTCAGGTGGGCGCGCTTCAGCGCGAGCTCCGCGGCGCGGGTGCAGAACTCCGAGAAGTGCTCGCCCTCCGCCGCGATGTGGCGCTCGCGGATCCCGGTGCGCGAGGTGATCCAGTCGTCGGAGGTCTCGACGAGCTTCTCGAGGTCGGCGTTGGAGAGGATCTTCTTGGGGACGGCGGCGCCCGTGCCGATGATCTGCGCTCGCATCATGCCGGGTTCAGGCCTTCGCCAGCCGCTCTTCGCGCGCGTGGAGCTCCGCGATCTGGGCCTGGATCTTCTCGGCCAGCCGCTGCTTGGAGAACTCGGCCGCGAAGCGGATCGCGTTCTTGACGGCCTTCGCCGACGACCGGCCGTGGCAGATGATGACGCAGCCCTTCACGCCGAGCAGCGGCGCCCCGCCGTACTCGGAGTAGTCGATGCGCTGCTTGAAGCGACGAAACGCCGACTTCGACAGCAGGAACCCGACGGAGGCCTGCAGCGTGCGCTTGATCTCCTCGCGCAGGAGGTTCTCGATCATCTCCGCCAGGGCCTCGGACACCTTCAGGATGACGTTCCCGGTGAAGCCGTCGGTGACGATGACGTCCACGGCCCCGTTGAAGACGTCGCGCCCCTCGACGTTGCCGACGAAGTTCAGGCCGGTCTCCTTCAGCATCTTGAAGGCTTCCTTCGTCCTGTCGGTGCCCTTGGAATCCTCCTCGCCGATGGACATCAGGCCGATCGAGGGCGCCTTCTTGCCGAAGACGAGCTCGGCGTAGATCGAGCCCATGACGGCGAACTCCCGGAAGTGCGGCGTCTTGGTGTCCGGGTTCGCCCCGACGTCGAGAAGCAGGCAGTGGCCCTTGAGGTTCGGCAGGACGGTCGCCAGCGCGGGCCGGTCGACGCCCTCGATCATCCCGACGACCATCTTCGCGCACACCATCGCGGCCCCGGTGTGCCCGGCCGAGACGAGCCCCTCGGCGCGCCCGTCGCGGACGCAGTTGGCGGCCACGCGGATCGAGGAGTTGCGCTTCTTGCGGATCGCGGCCGTGGCCGGCTCGTCCATCGTGACGACCTCGGGCGCGTCCACGATCTCGATGCCGGAGCCGGTGTACCCCGACTCGCGCACGAGCCGGGAAAGCTCCGCGGCCTTGCCGACGAGGAGGCAGGAGAGGCCGTACTCGCGGACGGCGGCGATCGCCCCGTCCACGTTCACGTCGGGGGCGTGGTCTCCCCCCATCGCGTCCACCGCGATCCGCACCCTAGCCCCTCTCTCTGGAAGGCAACACGAGTGCGGGGATTATACCGGCGTGAGGCTCACGAGCTACGTGTTGATCGCCTGCTTGCCCTTGTAGTACCCGCAGCGCGGGCAGACGCGGTGCGGCTGCTTCGGCTCGTGGCAGTTCGGGCACTCGGAGAGCGCGGGCGGCGTCAGCGCGTCGTGCGCGCGGCGCTTGTCGCGGCGAGCCTTGCTGTGGCGCCTTTTGGGATTGGGCATCGTGCTCCTACACTTTCTCCTTGAGGGCCCGGAGGGCCTCCCAGCGGGGATCGGCGGTTTCGTGCGCGGTGGCGCACGGACCGAGGTTCAAGTCGTTTCCACACACGGCGCAGAGGCCCTTGCAGTCGGGCCGGCAGAGCGGCTTCATCGGCACGGCCATCTGGACCCGCTCCTCCGCGATCGGCGCGAGCGGCACCACCGGGTCGTCGTAGAACACGGCGTCGAGGTCGTCCTTGCCGAGCTCGATCTCGGCCTCCGCCTCGGGCGGACGCGGATAGAGGACGAGCGAGAACGATTCGTCCTGCCGGAACGGATAGGCCGCCAGGCAACGGCTGCACTCGAGCTGGCCGTCGTAGGCGAGGCGCGCCGACAGGGCGTAACCCTTGTCCATGGCCATGACCTCGCCCGAGATCTCGAGGGGCGAGATCGCGACCAGCGGCTCGCGGTCGATCGCGGCGACGCTGACCGGCAGCGTGCTCGCAAACCGCAGGGGCTCGCCGACGACGGCGTCGAGGGAAATGCAGTCCGGCTTCATGATCGAACCGCGCATTCTACCCGGATGGGCCCGGAGGTCAAATGCCAGATCCCGCCGGGCAGCGCGGGCCCGTTCGCGGGCGGTTCACGGCTCACGGTTCACGGTTCCCGTCCCCGTGCTGATAGCTTCCCCCCGTGCGGATCGCCATCGACAGCCGGGCGCTGCTGTCCGAGCGGACGGGCATCGGGACGTACACCTACGCCATCGCTCGGGGGCTCGCCGCCCGGGGGGGCGCCGAGGTCGGTCTCTTCGCGCCCCGCGTCCTGCCCAAATCGCTCACTTCGGACGGCGGCGCCCTGACGTTCCACACCGACCGCCACCCCTTCGGCATCCTGTGGCTCCAGACCACCCTGCCCCGGCGGATCGCCCGGTGGCGCGCCGACGTGCTGCTCTCGGCCCTGACGATCGGCCCGGCCCGCGGCCGGATCCCCTACGTGTCGGTCGTCCACGACCTGACGCCGATCACGCACCCCGAGTGGCATGCCGGGCGCACGCTCGTCGGGTTCGTCCCGCTCTGGGAGCGCACCGTCGAGCGCGCCGCGCGCTTCCTCTGCGTCTCGGAGACCACCGCGAAGGACCTCGTGGACCGGTATCCGGAGACGGCGCCGAGGGTACGCGTCGCGAGAAACGGCGTCGACCGCGACTTCTTCTTCCCGACCGACGACCCGGCCGGACGCCAGCGCACGCGCCAGCGCTACGCGGGCGCCCGTCCGTACATCCTGTATCTGGGAACGCTCGAGCCCCGCAAGAACCTCGAAGCCCTCGTCGCGGCCTGCGAGCGCATGTGGGGCCGGCGACGCTCCCGCCCGGACCTCGTGCTCGCCGGCGGCGCGGGCTGGAAGACCGGGGCGCTGCACCGGCGGATCGCCCGGTCCGCCTACCGGGACAAGATCCACGTGGCCGGATACATGGCCCGCGACGCCGCCCGCGACCTCTACCGGGCCGCGGAAGTCTTCGCGTACCCGTCGCTCGCGGAGGGATTCGGCCTGCCCGTGCTCGAGGCGATGGCCTGCGGCACCCCGGTCGTCGCCTCGACCACGGACGCCCTCACCGAGGTCGGGGGCGACGCGGCGCTTTACGCGCCGCCCCGCGACGTCGAGGGCCTCTCGCGGCAGATCGAGCGGGCGCTCGAGGACGAGGCGCTGCGCCGCGCGCTCGCCGCGGCGGGCCCGGCGCGCGCGGCGCAGTTCGGGTGGGAAGAGGCGGCCGAGCGCACGGCCGCCACCCTGGCCGAGGCCGCCGCGGAGGCCCGATGAGCCGCTCGCGCCCGCCCCGCATCGGGATCGACGCCCGCAAGCTCACCGACTTCGGGATCGGCTCCTACGTCCGCAACCTCGTCGAGGCGATCGCCCGGCGGCCGGAGGCCGCGCAGTACACGTTCCGCGTCTACGTCCCCGAGGCGGACCTCGGCGTGCTCGCGCCGCTGCCGTCGAACTTCGACGTGATCGAGGAGAACGCGCCGGGCTATTCGATCTCGGAGCTGACCGGATTCGCCTGGCGCCTCCAGCGCCACCACCTCGATCTCTTCCACGCCACGCACTACGTCATCCCGCCTCTGGCGCGGGCGCGCGCGGTCGTCACGATCCACGACATCATCCACGTGCTCTATCCGCAGTTCCTCCCCAACCGCGCCGCCCAGCTCTACGCGCGCGTCATGATCCGGAGGGCGTTGAAGCGCGCCGACCGGATCGTCACGGTCTCCTACAACAGCAAGCGCGACCTCGTGGACTACTTCGGCATCGCCCCGTCCCGCATCGACGTCATCTACAACGGCGTGGCATCCCGCTTCCGCCCGGACGTGCCGCCCGAGGAGCGCGAGAGGGTCGCCGCCCGGTACGGGCTGCCGCGCCCCTACCTTCTCTTTCTGGGCGGCGAGAAGCCGCACAAGAACGTCCGCAACGTGCTGCGCGCCTTTGCCGAGGCGCTGCGCGCGCGCCCGCTGCCCCACGCCCTCGTGCTCGCCGGACCGATGCCGACCAACCGCAGCCGGGTCGAGGCCCTGATCTCGGCGCTCGACCTCGACGCGCGAGTCTTCCGGCCCGGCATCGTCCCGGAGGAGGACCTGCCGGGGCTCTTCGCGGGCGCTGACGCCTTCCTGTACCCCACCCTCTACGAGGGCTTCGGGCTGCCGGTGGCCGAGGCGATGGCGTGCGGCACGCCGGTCCTGACCTCCTCCACGTCGGCGCTCCAGGAGATCGCCGGCGGCTACGCCTACCTGGTGGACCCGATGGACGTGGACGCGATCGCGCGAGGGATCACGGACCTCGCCACCGACCCGGCGCGCCGGGCGGAGTTCGCGGGCCTCGGGCGGCGCCGCGCCGCCGATTTCTCCTGGGACCGGGCCGCCGGCGAGACGCTGCGGGTGTACGCGGAGGCGCTCGCGGGCAAACGGGAGCCGGGAACCGTGAGCCGTCAGCCGTGAGCCGAGAATCCGGAAGCGGCTCGCCTCACGGCTCACCGCTTACGGCTTACGCATCATGAAGACCGCCGTCGTCCACGACTGGTTGAACGGCATGCGCGGCGGCGAGAAGGTCCTCGAGGCGATTCTGCCCCTCGTGCCCGAGCCCACGATCTTCACGCTCTTCCACGTGCCGGGCTCCGTGTCTCCGGCGATCGAGAGCCACCCGATCCGCGCCTCGTACCTGAACCGGCTGCCCTTCGCGCGGCGCCACTACCGCCACTACCTTCCGCTCTTCGCCTCGGCCGTCGAGTCCTTCGACCTGACGGGCTTCGACCTCGTCGTCTCCTCGTCGCACTGCGTCGCCAAGGGCGCCATCGCGCCGCCCGGCGTGCCGCACCTCTGCTACTGCCACACGCCCGTGCGCTACGCCTACGAGCAGTTCGACGTCTACTTTCCGCCGGGGCGCACGCGCCTGCGGGCCCTCAAGGCGGCCGCCGTCGCGCGGCTGCGGCGCTGGGACGTCGCCACCGCCGCTCGGCCCACCCGGTATCTCGCCAACTCCACGGCCGTCGCCGCGCGGATATCCCGGCACTACGGGCGCGAGGCCGCCGTCTGCCATCCGCCCGTGGACGTGGAATTCTTCCGCCCGGCCGACGAACCCGCGCCGCGCGGCGACTTCCTCCTCGCAGTCGGCGCGCTCGTGCCCTACAAGCGCCACGACGTCGCGATCGAGGCCGCGCGGCGGCTCGGCCGGCGGCTGGTGCTCGTCGGCGCCGGCCCCGAGGGCCCTCGCCTGCGCGCTCTCGCTCCCGCCTCGGTGGAGATCCGCGACGGCTGCACGGCCGAAGCCCTCCGCGATCTCTACCGCACCTGCGCGGCCTACCTGCAGCCCGGGGAGGAGGACTTCGGCATCGCCGCCGTCGAGGCCCTCGCCTGCGGCGCCCCGGTCGTCGCGCTCGATCGCGGCGGCGCGCTCGACATCGTCCGCGACGGCGTCAACGGCGCCCTCGCGGCCGACGGTCCCGAGGCCCTCGCCGACGCCATCCGCCGCGTCGCCGCCGCCGGGTTCGACTACACTCGCCTGCGGGCCTCGGCGCTGCCCTTCCGGGGGGACCGGTTCGCGGCGGAATTTCGCAGCGCCATCGGAGAATGGGTGCGGTGATACGCAAGTCGACCCGGCGCATCGCGGCCCTGATGCTCGTCTCGGACGTCGCGGCGACGCTCTTCGCGCTCGCCGCCGCCTATTTCCTGCGCTTCCGCGTCGAGATCGTCCCGGTCACGCGCGGCATCCCCGACGTCGCGCTCTATTACCGGCTCTTTCCGCTGATGGCCGCGCTCTGGCCCCTCGTCTACTACTTCTACGGCCTCTACCAGGTCCGCCGCAACCGCTCGCGCGTGGAGGAGGGCCTGGCCGTCCTCGTGGCCACGGCGCTCGCGACCGTGATGCTCGCCGGCCTCGCGACCTTCTACCGCGGCTTCTCGTACTCGCGGCTCGTCCTCCTGCTCTTCTTCGGCCTCGACGTGCTCTTCGTCTTCGCGGGCCGGACGGCGATCCGCCGCTACCTCGAGGAGGCGTGGCGCCACGGGGTCGGCGTGCGGCGGGCGCTCGTCGTCGGGGCCGGGCGCCTCGGGCGCGCGGTGGTCGAGAAGTTCCACGAGCACCCCGAGGCCGGACTGCGGGCCGTGGGCTTCGTGGACGACGCACCCGGCAAGCGCGGCGTCGAGTACCTCGGCGTCCCGGTCCTCGGAACGACCGCCGACGCCGCCCGCATCGTGGACGAGCGCGGCGTCGACACGGTGTTCCTCGCCCTGCCCCTCGAGGCGCACCGCACCATGCTCGCCGTCCTCCAGGAGGTCGGCCGCACGATCGCAGACGTGCGGGTCGTGCCGGACCTGCTGCAGTACATCACCTTCCGGGCCGGCGTCGAGGACATGGACGGCCTGCCGGTCGTCCACCTCACGCAGGTCCCGTTGACGGGCTGGATGAGCCTGGTCAAGCGCACGCTCGACATCCTCATCTCGGGCGCGGCGCTCGTGGCGCTCTCGCCTGTCCTCGCCGCGATCGCCCTCGCGGTCCGCCTGTCGGACGGCAGCCCCGTCCTCTACCGGCAGCGCCGCATGGGCCTGGACGGGCGGCCCTTCGACATCCTCAAGTTCCGCTCGATGGTGGTCGGCGCGGAGGACGAGTCGGGGCCCCGTCTGGGCGCGCCCCGACGACGACGCGGCGCACGCGCGCCGGGCGCGTTCCTGCGGCGCTGGAGCCTGGACGAGCTGCCCCAGCTCGTCAACGTCTTCCGCGGCGAGATGTCGCTCGTCGGCCCGCGGCCCGAACGGCCCGAGTTCGTGCGCGAGTTCAAGGAGAAGTTCCCGCAGTACATGCTGCGCCACCGCGTGAGGGCCGGCATCACCGGCTGGGCCCAGGTCCACGGCTGGCGCGGCAACACCAGCCTCTCCAAGCGCATCGAGTACGACCTCTACTACATCGAGAACTGGTCGCTCTCGCTCGACATCAAGATCCTGTGGATGACCCTGCGCCACGGTCTCCGCCACCGGAACGCATACTGACCGCGGGCGACTCCCGATGATCGTGGCCTTTCTGCGGCGGCAGTCCCCGGTCGTCCTGACCGCCGCGGGTCTGGCGGCGATCGGCGTGCTCGCCGCCGTGGACTACGCCGCGCCCCTCGAGCTGTCCTTTCTCATTTTCTACTCCGGCCCGGTCCTCTTTCTCGTCTGGTTCGTCGGCCGCTGGGCCGGCTTTCTCGGCGCCGCGGCGAGCGGCGGGTTCTGGCTGTGGGAGGACGTCTTCTCCCCCCACGCCTTCGCATCCGTCTCGGTGGCCGACTGGAACATCGCCGTCAGGCTCGTCTTCCTCCTCGCCTTCGCGTACGTCGTCGCCGAGCTCAAGGGCGCCATCGAGCGGGAGCGCCGCGCCGCGGCGGAGCGCGTCGAGCGCGAAGTGCGCATCGCCCAGGAGGTCCAGGCGCGGCTCTTTCCCCAGCGCGTGCCGATCTCGGCGCGCCTCGAGTGTCACGGGGTCTGCCGCCCGGCCCGCGGGGTCGCCGGGGACTACTACGACTTTGTCGAGCTCGGGCCCGGCCGCGTCGGCCTCGCCGTGGGCGACGTGGCCGGCAAGGGGATCTCGGCGGCGCTTCTGATGGCGAGCCTGCAGGGCGCCCTGCGCAGTCATGCCGCGTTTTCCGACGCGAGCCCCGCCGACGCCGCCCGGGACATCAACGCCCAGATCCACGCGTTGACCGACGACAATCGTTTCGCGACGTTCTTCTGGGCCATCTTCGACGAGTCGAGCCGGAATCTCACGTACGTCAATGCCGGCCACAACCCGCCGATGCTCCTCCGAAGGAACGGGACCCTCGAGCGACTGACCACCGGCGGTCCGCCGCTCGGCGTCTTCGCCGGCTCCCGCTACGCGCAGCAGACCGTGACGCTCGCGGCCGGCGATTTCCTGCTCGTCTTTTCGGACGGCGTCACGGAAGCTCCCAACCCGGCCGAGGAGGAGTTCGGCGAGGCGCGCCTGGAAGGGACCCTCCGGGAATGCGCCGCGCGGAGCGCCGCCGACGCCTGCGTGCGGGTGATCGAGGCGGTCGAGAGGTTCCAGGAGGGCGTGGCGCCGGCGGACGACATGACGGTCGTGGCGGCGAAGGTGCGGTAGGCGGAGAGAGTCCCGGGTTCCAGGTTCCCCGGAGGCTTCAGGCGAGCTTCTTCAGCCTCCGGACACGCTCGGCGAGCTGGCGCACGACCTCGGGACCGGGCTCGACGCCGCCGAAAGCGCTCGCGCAGTAGATCGTGACCACCGCCCGCGCGTCGTCGCGCGCCGCCGGGACCTGCTCGGCGAAGAGGCGCGCGACCTCTTCGGGGGGCGTCGAGTCCGCGACCATCCCCCGCTTTCTCGCGAGCATTTGCCTCAGGGCGAGGTACGCCCGCGTAGCCGGGCCGCGCTGCGCGCGCCCGCGCGCGAGCAGCCGCAGCACGAGGACTCCCGTCAGGCCCGCCGCGAGAAATCCCGCGAGAACCGAGGGCGAGAGGGCGTCGCGCGCCGACGCCTTCAACGACGCCAGGCTCGCCGCGGCGGCGGCCAGCGACTCGCGCGCGGTCTCCACCGCGCCCGCCTGGTCGCCGGCGTCGAACCCGAGCACGCGGCGGTCGTAGAAGAACTCGATCTCGCGGCCGAAGGCGAAGAGGCGCGACACGAGCGAGTAGGTCTGCAGGGCCGGGGGGACGCCGGCGGCCGGCGTCGGATCGAAGACCTGGAAACCCGTCCCGTCGAGGTCGGCCTCGACCCACGCGTGGAGGTTCTGGGCTCGAACCACGATCGTCCGCGACAGCAGCCCCTCTTCGCCGCCGTAAGAGCCGGTCACGAGGCGGGCGGGGACGCCGCGCGCCGTCAGCATCATCGCGGCCGCCGAGGCGAAGTACTCGCAGTGGCCCGCCCGGGAGTGCAGCAGGAAGTAGACGAGAGGGTCGCCCGTTCCCTTCGGCGGGTCCAGCGTGTACACGAAGTTGCGAGCGAAGTGGGACTCGATGCGGCGCGCGATCTCGCGCGGGTCGGTCAGGCCGGCCGTCAGCTCGATCGCGTACTTCTGGATCTCGGCGGGCACGTCGGCGGCCGAGATCGCCCCGCGCCCGGCGCCGCGGGCCGGCGTGCGGAAGACCTCGGATCGGTAGCGCACCGGGCCGCGCGTCGAGGTCACCTGCATGACGCCGTCGGGCAGCTCCAGCGCCCGCCCGCGCTCGACCTCGACCGACGAAGCGCCGTAGGGAAGAAACAGGAATCCCTGACCGAAGACGTTCAAATCGACCGACACGACGCCCGCCGGCCGGCGCCCCGGCGGAGCCGGCGCCGTCGTCGGGGGGCCGTGGGCCGTCCGCTCGCCCCGGCGCGCCCCGACCCTCGGGTCTCGCGTCCAGACCCCGTCGAGGTAGTCGGTGAAGACCGCCTCGCGCAGGCGCATGGCGTCCTGTACGAAGAGGTCGGGTTCGGAAGACAGACGCAGGATCACGCGGTCGCTCCGCTTGGCGGCACCGAAGGACTCGAGGTCCACGCGGTCGGAGGCGAGCGCCTTGCCGAACGCATCCTCGATGCGGAACGGGGCGAGGGCGAAGGGGCCGTGCAGCCGCGGCAGCGCGAAAAAGAGGGGCGCCGCGCAGGCCGCGCCGCCGAGAATCGCTACGACCGTCAACCCGCGCGTGGGCACCGCCGTCAGGACGCGATCCGGCGGCGCCTCGTCGAAATCGGCGAGCACGGCCATCCGGCCGAGGGTGCGCAGGCCGATCCACGCCATCGCGGCGAAGTAGAGCAGCGAGGAGACGTGCGTCGAGGACGTGGCGGCGGCGAGCGCCAGAAGAAAGACGACGAGCAGGGACAGGCGCGCCTCGCTCGGGCGTTTCAGGGAGGCCAGCTTGGCGAGGCCCGTGAAGAGAAGCAGGTGCGCGACCGACGGCAGCAGGCCCGAGCGCAGCGTCATGGCCGAGAAGACCAGCCAGCCGATGTACGCGAGGCCGAGGACGTTCATCGCGGCGTCCGAGATCCGGACCGTCCGGCCGCGGCGCGCGCGCCACCAGAGAAACGCGAGGCCGAGCTCGTACGCCAGGATCGCCTTGCGGCTGGCCCCGTCGGTGAAGGCGAGCGGCAGCGGCGCGAGAAACGCGGCCGGCGCGAGCACGAGCAGGTACGCCCGCGACAGCCCCTCGGGCATCCGGCGGGCCGTCACGACACGAACCACCGCAGGTCGCCGCGCCGCATCGCCGGGAACTCGGGCGCCTCGGCGAGCGCGACGGGCTCGAGACGGGCGAGCGCGTCGAGGATCCGCACGCGCTGGCTCTTGCCCGCCCGGGCGGCCACCTTGACGCCGCGCGCGTGGAATCCTACCTCGCCTCCCCGCGAGAGCAGCAGGAGCGCCGAGCCCGCGCACCGCGCGATCGCCTTCTCGAGCCGCTCGAGCGCCGCCGGGTCCGAGGGATCCGGCAGCGCGTTCTCGACGGCCAGGAAGAGGACCCGGTCGCGCTCGGCTTCCCGCTCGCGCACGATCCAGCGCCGCATGCGCGCCGACTGCTTCCAGTGGAGGTCCCGCAGGTCGTCGCCCGGCTGGAACTCCCGCAGCGTGCGGATGTCCGAGCCCCCGCCGCGGGCGCGCGGATGCGGCCGGCCGCCGCGGGAATCCTCGGGAGGGATCTGCGGGACCGGTCCGGGCTCGGGCGCCGGATAGACGACGATCTCGCGCAGCAGGCGCGCCTTGCGGTACTTGCGGAAGAGGCCGAGCGGGAACCGCGAGAGCAATCCCGCGTCGGCCTCGCGATAGACGCCGCGCCGCGGAAAGGCTCCCTCGACGACGATCTCCCGCTTCTCGCCGGGCGCGAGCGGATCCACCCAGAGCGGCCCCGGCAGCGATTCGTGGAGGAAGAAGAGCGCCTGCGCCGTCGCGGTCCTCAGGCGGTTCTCGAGCCGGATCTTGAGCCAGGCCGGCCGCGTCGCGACGACCTCGCCGGCCGCCTCGATGGAGCAGTCCACGCCCCGGACGTTGCGCCGCGAGACGACGCCCGAGACGATCATCGCCGCGAGCATTCCCGCCAGCACGAGGTAGAGCCCGTTGTTGCCCGTGTTCATCGCCGCGATCGCCACGACGAGGCACATCAGGATGTAGCCGAGGCCGAAGTTCGTGACGCGGATCTGCCAGTCGGGGATGAGGCGGGTCATGCGAGGGGGAATTCGGATTTCGGAATTCGGATGTCGGATTTGGAATGCGACCCCCGGGGGCCGTCAATCCGAAATCCGAAATCCGAAATCCGAAATGTCACAGCGGCACCGCCACCTGCGACAGGATCTTCTTCACGATTTCCCGCTCCCTCCCGCCCGCTCCGAACCCGTCCGACGACACGGAAAGGATCCGGTGCGCGAGCACGGCTTCGGCCACGGCCTGCGCGTCGTCCGGCGTGGCGTACGCCCGCCCCTGCAGGAGGGCGTGCGCCTGGACCGCGCGGAACAGGGCCTGGGCGCCGCGGGTCGATACCGGCAGGCGCAGCTCGGCCGTCTGGCGCGTGGCCCGCACGAGCGCGTGGATGTAGTCGAGGAGGCTCTCCGAGACGACGACCTTCTCGGTCTCGTCCTGCAGCGCGAGGACGTCTTTCGGGCCCAGCACGGCGGGGATCGCGGCGAGGACCCTCTCGGTGCCGCCGCGCCGCAGCAGCATCTTCTCCTCCGCCGCCTCCGGGTACCCGAGCGTCAGGCGCAGGAGGAACCGGTCCATCTGGGACTCCGGCAGCGGATACGTGCCCAGGTACTCGACCGGGTTCTGCGTCGCGACGACCATGAAGGGCTGCGGCAGGCCGCGGCGCTCCGACTCGACCGTGACCGCCCCCTCGTTCATCGCCTCGAGCAGGGCCGACTGCGTCTTCGGCGTCGCGCGGTTGATCTCGTCGGCGAGGACGACGTTCGCGAAGATCGGGCCGGGGTGGAATTCGAAGCGGTCCGAGGGCGTGTGGAAGACCGAGATCCCCAGGACGTCCGCCGGAAGCGTGTCGCTCGTGAACTGGATGCGCCGGAACTCGAGCGAGAGGCTGCGCCCGAGGGCGCGCGCGAGCGTCGTCTTGCCCACGCCCGGGACGTCCTCGATGAGGACGTGGCCGCGCGACAGGAGCGCGGTCAGCAGCAGGTCGATGGCTCGCGGCTCCCCGCGGTAGACGAGCGCCACGTTGTCGCGCAACTTCGCGAGAGAAACGGCCGAGTCGGTCATGGTGTGCGCGCGCTCCTTGCTCAGTCGTTACGGGGGCCGGTCCGTCCGCGTTGGCGCAGGGCCTCGACGGCGGGCTTGAGCTCCGCCTCCCGGTCGAAGGGCAGGACGAGTATGCCCGCGTCGCCGGCCACGACGGCCGTGTCGCGCACGCCCGGCAGCAGCACGGGCGCTTCGGACAGAACGAGATTCCCCGCGGCGTCGCTCGCCCCGCGCAGCTCGCGCACGGAGCGCCAGGTGCCGACGTCGCTCCAACCCGCGTCGAGCGGCACGGCGTGAACCCCCGCCGCCTTCTCCATGACGGCGTAGTCGATCGAGATGTCCGGCAGCGCCTCGTAGTCCGCCGCCGCTCCGGTCCGCACGAAGCGCTCGACGCCGGCGACCAGATCGGGGGCCACGCGGCGCGCCTCCGCGAGCAGGCGGGAGGGGCGGAAGACGAAGATCCCGGCGTTCCAGAAGTGACGGCCCGACGCGGCGAACTCTCGCGCCCGCGCGGCGTCGGGCTTCTCCACGAAGCGGGCGACCGCGCTGCCCGCGAGCTCGAGATAGCCGAAATCGGTCTCGGGCCGGGTGGGAGGGACCGCGAGCACGACGACGCTCGCGGCGTCGGCCAGGTTCCCGGCGGCGGCGAGGGCGCGCCGCAGGGCCCCGGCGTCGCGCACGGTCTGGTCGGAGGGGACGGCCGCCGTCACCGGGTCGCCGCCGGCGGCGAACCGGACCGCGGCCGCGAGAATCGCCGGCCCGGAATTGCGTCGCGCCGGCTCGGCGAGGATGCGGCCGGGTTCGAGCTGCGGCAGCTCGCGCGCGACGAGCCCGGCGTGGCGGGCCGCCGTGGCCACCCAGACGTCCGTCGAGAAGGGCAGCAGGCGCTCCCACGTCTCGGCGAGGAGGCTCTTGTCCGAGAGCAGGGCGAGGAACTGCTTGGGCCGCGCGTCGGTCGAGAGCGGCCACAGGCGCGTGCCGCCTCCGCCGGCGAGAAGAAGGATCCTCATGGAGCGCCTTCGGGCGGGGCGAGCCCCGCCCCTACGGCCCCGTGTCGCAGGGACGACCCTTGTGGCCGCCCGCGAGGAGCCGTCATTCCCATTTCAACCCCAGCAATTCCACCTCGGGCAACAGGGTAACCCCGAACTTCTCGCGCACGGCGTCCCTCATCTTCCGCATCAGGAAGAGGACGTCGTCGGCCCGGGCCGCGCCGGTGTTCACGATCACATTGGCGTGCCGCGGCGAGATGAGCGCGTCGCCGCGGCGCTCGCCCTTCAGGCCGCAGGCCTCGATGAGGCGGCCGGCGAAGTCGCCTTCGGGGTTGCGGAAGACGCTGCCGGCGTTGGGCTCCGAGGGCAGCGCGCCACGCCGCTTTTCCGCGACCGACCGCGTCTTCGCCTCGATCGCCTCGCGCGGCGCTTGCACGAGCCGCAGCACCGCCTGGCTGACGATCTCCTTCGTCTCGATCAGCCGGGACCGCCGGTAGCCGGGCGCCAGCGCCGCGGCCGGCGCGGAGCGCCGCTCGCCCGAGCGCGAGACGAGGCGCACGGTCTCGAGGACGTCGAAGATCTCCCCGCCGTAGGCCCCCGCGTTGATGCGCACCGCGCCGCCGATCGAGGACGGGATGCCCGAGATCGGCTCGAGGCCCGACAGGCCCGCGCGCGCGGCCGCGGCGCAGACGCCCCCGAGGGCCGCGCCGCCACCGGCCGTGATGCGCTCCCCGTCCACGTCGATCCGCAGGAAGTCGCCCTCCAGCCGCAGCACGCACCCCGGAAAGCCCGCGTCCGCGACCAGGACGTTGGAGCCCATTCCCAGGATCGCGAGGGGCAGCCCCGCGGCCGCCGACTGCGCGAGCAAGGCCGCGAGCCCGGCCTCGGTCCGCACCCGGCACAGGAATCGCGCCGGGCCGCCGATGCGCCACGTCGTGAGGCGCGACAGCGGCGCGCCCGTCTCGACGGCGCCGTCCTCCGGCGCGAGGCTCAGATCCATCCGAAACGCGCCGCGATCCAGCCGCCTCCCACGAGCACGGCCGCGGCCGCCAGCCCGCCCGCCACGTCGTCCACCACGACGCCCCACCCGCCGGGCAGCTCCTGCGCCGTCCGGATCGGCCCCGGCTTCACGATGTCGAAGAAGCGGAACAGGGCGAACGAGGCGGCCCAGGCGCCCGCCGTCGCCAGCGGCGAGGAGAGCGGCCCGAGAAGCGGCACGGCCGCGCAGGCGATGAGCTGGCCCGCGATCTCGTCGATGACGATGCAGCCCGGGTCCTCCGCGCCGAGCGCGCGGCACACGGGTCCGGACACGGCGACGCCGACGAGGCCCGCGACGAGGCCGGACATCAAAAGTCCGACCGCCGGAGAGAAACTCGCGGCGTGGACGGAAGCGAAGACGCGCGCGAGCGGCCACGCGAGCGCCAATCCGACGAGCGACCCGGCCGTGCCCGGCATGACCGGCGAGAGGCCGGCGCCGAAGCCCGTGGCGATCAGGGCGGCAAGAGGGTTTGCGGCAAACGCGCGGCGGGCGTCCGACATTGACACGGGATCGTGTCGGAGGGAAGATTCCGTCGTCCTCATCGCGTCCTGCAGCGCCCCTTCCGAAGTCTATAATCGCGCAGAACGCGCGGAATTTTTTCCCGACCCAAGAAAGGTGAGGACATGTCCAGCGTGAAACCCAACGAAAAGTGGCGCGCCGTCGAGACGGCGCTGACGCAGATCGAGCGCCAGTTCGGCAAGGGCTCGATCATGCGGCTCGGCGAGAGGCCCGAGGTGGCCATCGCCGTCATCCCGACCGGCTCGCTCGCGGTCGACGCGGCCCTCGGCATCGGCGGCATCCCCCGCGGCCGGGTCGTCGAGATCTTCGGCCCGGAATCCTCGGGCAAGACGACCCTTTCCCTCCAGGTCATCGCCCAGGCGCAGAAAACGGGCGGCCTCGCCGCCTTCATCGACGCCGAGCACGCCCTCGACTCCGAGTACGCCAAGAAGCTCGGCGTGGACACCGACAACCTGCTCGTCTCCCAGCCCGACAACGGCGAGCAGGCCCTCGAGATCGCCGAGATGCTCATCCGCTCCGGGGCCATCGACGTCATCGTCATCGACTCGGTGGCCGCCCTCGTCCCCAAGGCCGAGATCGAGGGCGAGATGGGCGACGCGCAGATGGGCCTGCAGGCGCGCCTCATGTCGCAGGCCCTGCGCAAGCTCACGGCCATCGTCTCCAAGTCCGGCACGAGCCTGATCTTCATCAACCAGATCCGCGAAAAGATCGGCGTGATGTTCGGCAACCCGGAGACGACGACCGGCGGCCGGGCGCTGAAGTTCTACTCCTCGATCCGCATCGACATCCGCCGCATCGCCTCGATCAAGGACGGCGACGTGGTGGTCGGCTCGCGGACGAAGGTCAAGGTGGTCAAGAACAAGGTCGCCGCGCCGTTCCGCCAGGCCGAGTTCGACATCAACTACGGCGAGGGCATCTCGCGCTCGGGCGAGCTGATCGACATGGGCCTCGAGGCCAAGCTCGTCGAGAAGTCCGGCGCGTGGCTCTCCTACGGCGACCTTCGCATCGGCCAGGGCCGCGAGAACGCGAAGCAGTTCCTGAAGGACAACCCCGAGCTCGCCGCCGAGATCGAGCGCAAGCTCCGGTCGAGCCTCGGCCTCGCCCCGATCGAGCCCGCGGCCCCCGCCGCCGTCCCGGCGGCCGTCGCCGAAGCGGTCCGGGAAAAGGAGAAGGCCCGCCGCTAGCACGACGAAATCGGGCAATCAGGAAGAACCTCTGGCAGAATCCGGTTCCCGATGAGCATGAGTACCTCTTCGCGCGCCCGCTTCCTGGCGGGCGCGTTCGTTTTGGCGGCCTCCTGCCGCGCGCGCGTTCGGAGCCGAGAGCCTGCGGCTGGCGGCCGAGCGGCCCGACGGCGCGTGCGCGCCGGAGACGAAGGTTCTGGGGATCGCGCGCCTGGACGCGTCCGCGGCGCCGGGACCCGATGCCGCGGGCTGCCTCTTCCTCGTGCCCGTCGAGGCCCTGGCCGACGCCGACATCGAGGCGGCCGCCGCGCGGCTGGCCGCGGTCAAGAACGCCGCCGGCGCCGTCCTGCAGCTGCCGCCCTCCGACGACGGAGAGCGCTTCGCCTATGCCGTCAAGAGGCTCTCCTCGTCTTTCCGCTCGGGATCGGCCGACGGCCAGGTCGGTCTCGAGACGACGCAGGCGCTGAGCGCCGAGGCTCGAAGAGGAGCTCGCCCCGTACGTCAACGCGCGCGTCGTGCGCCCGGGCGGCACGCCTCCCGCCGAGTCCACGCTGCGGCTCTGGGTCCTCGCGACCCCGGGCGCGGGCACGGCGACCACGGCCGCGCTCTCGGCTCTCGCCGCGTTTCCCCAGGCGGTCCTGGCCGGCATCCTGGCGGGAGAGCGCCCCCTGACGCCGGCCGAGGTCGAGACCCTGACGCGCCTGCAGCAGTACCTGACCGCCGACGCCTCGCGCGATCCGACCGCGACGCGCGTCGCGCGCAAGGACGGGTCCGCGGTCGAGGCGCTGCGGCTGTTCGACGCCAAGAAATTCACGCCGGTGCTGCTCCTGCCCGACGACCCGGCCGGCGCCGTTTCGATCGAGCTCGGGGCGGACCGTTCGCGACCGCCTCGGTCGAGAATCTCGCCAGCGGCGTCCGCCGCGACTTCGAGCTCAAGGGCGCGAAGACGCTCACGCTCGACCTGTCGAAGGGGCCGCTGGCCGTCGCCCTCGTGCCGATGGCCCGCAAGGAGGGCGAGACCAAGGCGGCGGTCGAGGTCGGCGCGACGCGCGGGCTGACCGCGGAGGAGATCATCGCGCGCGAACGCGCCTGGGACGCCGGCCAGCGGGAGAAAACCCACAGCTACATTGCGGCGATGGATTCGTCGCTGCGCTTCAAGGTCGCCTCGCTGCCCGGGAGCCTCGACCTCACGATCCGCGGGCCCTACTTCTTCGAGCGGGGCAAGGCCCCGGACTGGGCCTGGCAGGAGTTCTACCTGAACGGCGTCAAGTGGAAGGGCCGCACGATCCCGAAGCTGCCGATCCTGCAACCGGACAAGGTCACGACGCTGCCGCTCGACATCCGCCTGACCGAGGAATACGACTACGAGCTCGTCGGCGAGACGCGCGTGGAGGAGCGCCCGGCCTACCGCGTGGACTTTCGCCCGCGCGCGACGGTCGGCGACAAGCCGATTTATCGCGGGACGGCCTGGATCGACCGGGAAACCTTCGCGCTCCTGCGCCGCGAGTCCATCCAGTTGAACCTGAAGGGCGACACCCTCTCGAACGTCCAGACCGAGTACTACCGCGACGTCCCGGGCGCCCCGGGCGTCGTGCTGCCGCTCGAGATCCGCGGCCAGCAGGTCTTCTCGACGGCGGGCCGCACGACGGCCATCGAGCGCAAGGTCACGATGAGCGGCGTCGTGATGAACCCGTCCGACTTCGAGACGCGCCTGAAGGAGGCGTACGCCTCGAAATCCCAGATGGTCCGCGACACGGACGACGGCCTGCGCTACCTCGTTCCCGAGGAGGGAAAGCCCGAGGAGCGGCAGGTCGAGAACAAGCTGACGCGCAAGAGCCTGATCGGCGTGGCCGGCATTTTCTACCAGCGCGGTCAGGACTACCCGTTCCCGCTTCTCGGCCTGCAGTACTTCAACTTCGACATGTGGGGCAAGAACAAGCAGCTCTCGGTGTTCTTCTTCGGATCCATCCTCTTCGCCAACTACACGGACCCCTCCTTCCTGGGCACGCACTTCGACCTCGGGGCCGACGCCTTCGGCGTTGCCATCCCGTTCACCGAGACCGAGTACCGCAGTGGCGTCGAGATCAAGGCCGGATCCGTGAAGCACCTGCCCGAGTACGTCGCGGTCAACATGGGCCACCCCATCGGGCCGTATCTGAAGGCTTCGATCGTCGTCTCGGAGCAGTACGACAACTACAAGCCGACCAGCGACACCTCGCCCGAGTTCATCGTGCCAGTCGACACGTTCACGTTCGGCGCGGGAGTGCGGCTCAACTGGAACCAGGACGGGTACAACATCGCGGCCAACGCGGGGTACTACATGCGCGCGAACTGGCAGCCGTGGGGCGACCCGGACATCCCCGTCTACGACCCGGCCGCCAAGAACTACTGGAAGTACTCGGTGGACGCGTCCAAGGGCTTCTACTTCGCGGATTTCCGCAAGCTGCTCGTCAAGCTGTCCTACCTCGACGGTCAGAACCTCGACCGGTTCTCGCAGTGGGACTTCGGCCCGTTCACGGGCAACGCCCTGACGGGATTCCCGAGCGGCACCGTGCTCGCGGACCGGGCTTACGAGGCCATCGTCTCCTACGGCATCAACATCCAGGAAGTGGTCCGATTCGAGCTCGAGTACGGCCAGGCCCTGGTCACGAATCGCTTCGCGGGACTGGACAACACCTATTTCTCCGGAATCGGGATCACGACCGCCTTCAACGGCCCGTGGGACAACACCCGCATCCGCGCCGACGTCGGCTATCCCGTCGTGGCGCACGGCGTGAAGGGGTTCACGATCAACGCGCAGATCTTGAAGGTGTTCTGAGCCGATCCCGGGCGGCCCGGACGAATTCGAGCCTTCCCGACTTCTTTCGGCTATATTCCCCCGCGATGCCCGAGCCCACGCCGCACGCCTCCCCCGCCACCCCGGTGCGCCGCGCGCTTCTCTCCGTCCACGACAAGACGGGGCTCGCCGATCTCGGCCGCGCGCTCGCCGAGCGCGGCGTCCGGCTGGTCTCGACGGGCGGGACGGCCGCGCACCTCAAGGAGGCGGGCGTGGCCGTGTCCCTCGTCGAGGAGATCACCGGGTTCCCCGAGATCCTCGGCGGACGCGTCAAGACGCTCCACCCGAAGGTCTTCGGCGGCGTCCTCGGGGACGACTCGCGCGAGGACCACGCCGGCGACATGAAACGGGCCGAGATCGAGGCCTTCGACCTCGTGGTCGTCAACCTCTATCCGTTCGAGAGGACCGTCGCCGCGGGCAAGGGCCGCGCCGAGGTCATCGAGATGATCGACGTGGGCGGGCCGTCGATGATCCGGGCGGCGGCCAAGAACCACAAGCGCGTGGCCGTCGTGGTGGACCCCTCCGACTACGCGCCGGTCCTCGAGGAGATCCGGGCGACCGGGGGCACGAGCCTCGCCACCCGGGAGCGGCTGGCGGCGCGCGCCTTCTCGCGCACGGCCGCCTACGACGCGGCGATCGCGGGCTACTTCGCCGGCCACGTCCGCGAGCCCTACGACTTCCCGGAAAACCTCGTCTTCGCCTTCGAGCGGGTCGGGGCGTTGCGGTACGGCGAGAACCCGCACCAGCGCGCCGCCCTCTATGCCTTCCCGTCGGCGCCGGCCGACGCGCTCGTCCACTTCGAGATGCTCCAGGGCAAGGAGCTCTCCTTCAACAACCTTCTCGACCTCGACTCGGCCGTCGCCCTCGCCCGCGACTTCGACGGCCCGGCGGCCGTCATCGTGAAGCACAACAATCCCTGCGGCGCCGGCGTGGGCGAGAGCCTGAGCGAGGCCTTCGGCCGCGCGTTCGCCTGCGATCCGCTCGCGGCCTTCGGCGGCATCATCGCCATCCGCGGCAGCGTGGACGGCGCGCTCGCCTCCCTGGTGCTCCAGCACTTCGTGGAAGTCGTCGCCGCCGACGACTTCACCGAGGAAGCGCTGTCCTTCTTCGCGAAGAAGCCCAACATCCGGTTGCTGAAGGTCGCGGTCTCGCGGTCTCCCGTGCCGGGCCTCGACTGGAAGCGGATCGAGGGAGGGCTCCTGCTCCAGGACGCCGACACCGAGCCCGATCAGAACGCGGCCTGGAAGATCGCCTCGCAGCGCAAGCCCACCGCGGTCGAGCGGGCCGCGTGCGAGCTCGCCTGGAAGGTCGCCCGCCGCGTCAAGTCGAATGCGATCGTCATCGCCAACGCCCGCCAGACGATCGGCATCGGCGCGGGCCAGATGAGCCGCGTGGACGCCTGCCGGCTCGCCGCCGCCAAGCCGGTGCTGCCGATCGTCAACTGCGGGGCGGCCTCCGACGCCTTCTTCCCCTTCCGCGACGGCGTGGACATCCTCGCCGACGCCGGCGTGACGGCTGTCGTGGCCCCCGGCGGCTCGATCCGGGACCAGGAGATCATCGCCGCCGCCGACGAGCGGGCGATGGCCTTCCTCATCGCGCCCCGGCGGCACTTCCGGCATTGACGGGCGCGCCGCGGCGGGCTCTCCGTGCCGTCTGCCTGCTCGGCCTTCTGTTCGCGGCCGCTCCGTCTGCTCGCCGACGCCGGCCGCCGATCCGATGGCGCTCCTCGCGAAGTCGGCGCGCCGCGTTCAGCACGGGGGCGGCGGACGCGTCCCCGTTCACGCAGATCTACACCCCGGCCGGATTCGCGACGTCCAAACGCGAGTCGGGCACGGTCTGGGTCCAGGCGCCCGAGCGCCTGCGCTTCGACTACGCCGCGCCCGAGGTCAAGGTCTTCACCTACGACGCGGGCGAGGGCCGGTTCTTCTCGCCCGAGGACAAGCAGCTCACGGTGCACCGGCTCTCGGCCGACGAACGGGCGCGCCTGCCGATCGTCTTCCTCGAGAAGCCCGACGAGCTCGCCCGCCGCTACGAGATCTCCCTCGAGGCGGGCAGGACGGTCGTCCTGAAGCCCCGGTCCGCCGACTCCGAGCTTTCCTGGCTCAAGCTCGTCATCGGCGAGTCCGGGATGGTCGACGCGCTCAGCTACCAGGACACGTCCGGCAACAAGACCGAGTTCCGCTTCGACGGCTGGAAGACCGAAAAGGCCCGGCCGGCGGCGGACTACCGGATCGCCGGACCCCGGGGAACTCGCGTGGTGGAGAACTGACTGACCTGGCGAAGCCCAGGGCAGTCATCCCGAGCAAAGCGAGGGATCCCGAACTCGAAGTGGACCCTCGCGTGTCGAGTCCGCAATCCCTCGTCGCTCTGCTCCTCGGGATGACGCCGAAGGGTTCGGGCCTCCCACCCCGCTCTCCCCGTCTCTAATAGAATCCCCCCGTGGCCCAGGAATTCTCGTTCGACGTGGTGAGCAAGGTGGACCTCCAGGAGGTGCTGAACGCCGTCCAGCAGGCCTCCAAGGAGATCGCCACGCGCTTCGACTTCCGGGGATCGAAGTCGAAGGTCGAGTGGAACGAGAAGGAGCTCGAGCTGACCCTGACCTCGGACGACGAGCACAAGTTGAAGTCGGTGGTGGACATCCTCGAGACGCGCCTGGTCAAGCGCGGCATCGCCGTCAAGTCGCTCGACTTCCAGAAGATCGAGCCGGCGGCCAATACCACCGTCCGCCAGGTCGTGAAGATCCAGCAGGGGATCTCCTCCGAGAAGGCCAAGGAGATCGTCAAGGCCATCAAGGACCGCAAGCTCAAGGTGCAGGCCTCGATCCAGGCCGACCAGGTCCGCGTCGCCGGCCGGGCGAAGGACGACCTGCAGGAAGTCATGACGCTGCTGCGCGGCCGCGATTTCGGCGTGCCGCTGCAATTCACCAATTACCGATGACGTCCGCCCGGCTCGACAACGCGCGCTTGAAGCGCGCCTACGACCTGATCTCCGACAAGCTCGCGCGCGTCGAGGAGGAGCTGCTCCTCCACTTCCGGTCGCCGATCCCGACGATCGACCGCATCGGCAAGTACCTGGCGCAGGGCGGCGGCAAGCGCATCCGCCCGGCGCTGCTGCTTCTCTCGGCGAAGCTTCTCGACTACGAGGAGCAGGGAGACCGGGACGTCCGCTACGCCGCGGTCGTCGAGTTCATCCACACCGCCACGCTCGTGCACGACGACATCATCGACGAGGCGCGCCTGCGGCGCGGGCGCACGTCCGCCAACGCTCGCTGGGGCAACAACCTCACGGTCCTCTTCGGCGACTACCTCTACACGATGTCCATGGGCATCGCCCTCGACGAGGGCGACCTGACGATTCTGAAAGTCCTCTCCGACACGACGCTGTCGATGATCGAGGGCGAGATCATCGGCATCGAGAAAGAGGGCGCCATCCACGTGACCAAGGAGGAGGCGCTCGAGATCACGCGCCGCAAGACCGCGGACCTCTTTGCCGCGGCGTGCCGCCTGCCCGCCCACTTCGCGCCGCGCGGGGACCTCGTCGCGGCCGAGCGGCTGGCCGAGTACGGCCGCTGCCTCGGCATGGCCTTCCAGCTCATCGACGACCTGCTCGACTACACCGGCAGCGAGGCCGAAGTCGGCAAGCCGGTCCTGAACGACCTGCGCGAGGGCAAGCTGACGATGCCCCTCCTGCTCGCGTTGCCGCGCGCCAGCGCCGCCGAGCGCGACAAGGTGGCCGCCGTCCTGCGCGAGAGGGACTTCAAGAGCGTGCAGACCTCCGACATTCTCTCGATCGTCGATCGCTACGACGGCATTCCCGAAACGCGGGCGCTCGCGCGCGACTACGCGGGCGCGGCGCGCGTCGCGCTCGGGGCGTTCTCGGATTCCGAGGCCAAGGAAGGCCTCCTGCTCGCGACCGAGTCGGTCATCGACCGCATTCGCTGAGCCGCTCCCCTGCCTTAATTAATTCGGATAATAAGTCAATTTTCTTTAATTAATTAGGGTATCCGTTGAGCCAGAATGGCCGTACAAAAGAAGGAAATCTGACCTGATTCTCTAACTTTTTATTGCCATCTGCCGGCAATGGCGTACACTATCCTCGGATGGCAGCACTCGCGAACAGTTGGACCGCCCTGGCCTCCACCCTCAAGAATCTCTCCCAACTCCTTCCGGGACAGTCGGATCCGTCCGGCGAGGCCGACCTCTACTACCGCCGGGCAAGGATGGCCGCGGCCGAGGAGCGGTTCGACGTCGCGCTCGTCTTCTGCACGAAGGCCGTCGAGGTAGCGCCCCGGCACCTCGCGGCGCGCCTGCTGCTCGCCCGGATCTACGACAAGGGACTCTCGAACCTCGAGGCGGCCGTGGCTGCTTACCGCAAGGTCATCGCGCTCGCGGGATACGACGGCAGCGACCCCAACTGCCTGGCGGCGCGGGAAGCGCTCGACGCCCTGGTGCAGAAGCAGTCCGCCGTCGGCACGGTCTAGGATCGCCGCTCCCGCCTTTTCCGCTCCCCTCCTGCCGGGCTATCGATTCTCTCCCGGGTACCCCCAGGGATACTGCGGCGGAGGCCCCCAGACGACCGGCCTCTCGCGGCCGCCGCTGTGCACGGCCGCGGCGTCGAGATCCACGCGCCAGCCTGGCCCGGACGCCGCCGCGGGAACGGCGCGCCCGTCCGACTCGAGCGCGAACAGAATCCCCCCGATGCCCGACGGACTCGCGGCTTCGATCGTGATCCGGTTCGACCCGGGCCGCAGAAACCGGCCGATCTCGTAGACCGCGAGCGCGTCACCGGGCTTCTGCGTGCCGGCGCCCGCGCGCTCTCCGTTGACGTAGAGGACGTGCTCGCGATCCACGAACACCCGCGCCTTCGCGCGCGCGGGCGCCCCCGGAAGGTCGACGTCGCACGTCGCGTAGAACCGGATCGGCTCCGGCTTCGGAACGCGGCTCGAGTACCAGATCCATCGGGCGCCGCCCGTCGTCGTGGCGGCCGCGCCGCGCGCCCGGACGACGGCCAGCGCGGCCCCGCAGGCCACGAGCGCCGCGGCCAGAACGAGCGCCGCGGCCGGCGCGGGCCGGGACCAGAGCGCGCCGCGAGAGGGCGTTTCTTGACGCACGGGAAGGCCGAGGATACTATCGGCGCTGATGATTGCATGACGGTCATCGCCGTGATTCCCGCGCGCTTCGCCTCCGTCAGATTCCCCGGAAAACCCCTCGCTCCCCTGGCCGGCCGGCCCATGGTCCTTCACGTGCTGGAGGCCGTGCGCGCGGCGAGGAGCGTGGACCGGGTCCTGGTGGCGACCGACGACGTCCGCATCGCCGATTGCGTGCGGGCCGCCGGCGGCGAAGCCGTCCTCACCTCGCCCGACGCCCCGAGCGGCACGGACCGCGTGGCCGAGGTCGCCCGGCGCTTCCCGGCCGACGCGTATCTCAACGTGCAGGGCGACGAGCCGCTGATGCCGCCCGAAAACGTGGATCGAACGGTCGCCGCGCTCGCGCCAGGGACCGGATCGCGGCCTGGCCACGCTCGCCTGCCCGATGGCCGCGGCGGACGCGCCCGATCCGAACACGGTCAAGGTCGCCGTGGCGCGCGACGGGCGCGCCCTCTACTTCTCGCGGGCGCCGATTCCGTACGCGCGCAACGGGCCGCCCGCGTACCGCAAGCATCTCGGCATCTACGGGTACCGGGCGGAGACGCTGGCCGCGGTGGCGGCGCTGCCGCCCTCGCCGCTCGAGCGCGCGGAATCCCTCGAGCAGCTGCGGTGGCTCGAGGCGGGTTATACGATCTGGGTGGGGGAGGCGGCCGGAGACTCGATCGGTGTGGACACGCCGGCGGACCTGGCCGAGGCAGAACGGCGTCTGGCAAAGGAGGTCGCTCCATGAGCACGAAGTACGTTTTCATCACCGGCGGCGTCGTCTCGTCCCTCGGCAAGGGCATCGCGGCCTCCTCGATCGGGGCCCTGCTCGAGGCGCGGGGATTCACCGTGGCCATGGCCAAGTTCGACCCCTACATCAACGTGGACCCCGGCACGATGTCGCCCTTCCAGCACGGCGAGGTCTACGTGACCGACGACGGCGCCGAGACGGACCTCGACCTCGGCCACTACGAGCGGTTCACCTCGATGACGGGCGCGAAGATCAACAACACGACCGCCGGCCGGATCTACGCGACCGTGATCGAGCGCGAGCGGCGGGGCGATTACCTCGGCAAGACCGTGCAGGTCATTCCCCACATCACCGACGAGATCAAGGAGTCGATCCGCAAGGTCGGCACCGACGCCGATGTCGTCCTCGTCGAGATCGGCGGCACGGTCGGCGACATCGAGTCGCTGCCCTTCCTCGAGGCGATCCGGCAGTTCCGGCAGGAGGCCGGCCGGGGCAACGCGATCAACGTGCACCTGACGCTGGTCCCCTACATCAAGGCCTCGGACGAGCTCAAGACCAAGCCCACGCAGCACTCCGTCAAAGAGCTCCTCTCGATCGGAATCCAGCCCGACCTGCTCCTGTGCCGCACCGACCGGGTCCTCACCAACGAGGTCAAGAAGAAGATCGCGCTCTTCTGCAACGTGCCGGTCGAGGCCGTCATCAACGCCAAGGACGTGCCGTCCATCTACGAGGTGCCCCTGCACTTCGCCGCGGAGGGCCTCGACGAGATCCTCCTCGACCTGCTCTCGCTGCCCCACTACGACCGGGACCTTTCCAAGTGGGAAAACCTGGTCAACCGGATCAAGAACCCGGCCGGCGAGGTCAACGTCGCGGTCGTCGGCAAGTACGTGGACTACGGCGACTCCTACAAGTCGCTCAACGAGGCGCTCGCCCACGGCGGCATCGCCAACAACGTGCGGGTCAAGCTCCACTACGTGGACGCGGAGACCCTCGAGGGCGACCAGTACCCCGAGGTCCTCTTCCGGGCCGACGCGATCCTCGTGCCCGGCGGCTTCGGGCGCCGCGGCGTCGAGGGCATGATGAAGGCGATCCGCTACGCCCGCGAGAAGAAGGTCCCGTTCTTCGGCATCTGCCTCGGCCTCCAGACCGCGGTCATCGAGTACGCGCGCAACGTGGCGGGCCTCGAGGGGGCCAACTCGACCGAGTTCGACGAGGAGCCGAAGCACAAGGTGATCTACAAGCTGCGCGACCTGATCGGCGTCGAGGCGCTCGGCGGGACGATGCGGCTCGGCAAGTACCCGTGCGAGCTGTCCCCGGGGTCCTTCGCCGCGCGCGCGTACGGCGAGAACCTGATCTGGGAGCGCCACCGCCACCGCTACGAGGTCAACCAGGAGTTCCTGCCGCGGCTGAAGGAGGCGGGCCTCTCGTTCACCGGCATGTCCCCCGACAGGAAGTTCGTCGAGATCATCGAGCTCCACGAGGACCACCCGTGGTTCCTGGGCTGCCAGTTCCACCCGGAGCTGAAGTCGAAGCCCTTCGCCTGCCACCCGCTCTTCAAGGACTTCATCCGGGCGGCGCGGGCGCACCGGGCGGCGACGCGGGACGAGGCCCCGGTGGCGGTGGGCGAGACCCTGCCGGAGACCTCGGCCTGAATCCGCCCCGGGCCGTCGAGATCGCTCCCGGCTACGCCGCCGGCGGCGGCGCGCCGCCGATCTTCTTCGCCGGCCCCTGCGTCATCGAGTCCCGCGAGCACGCCCTCGGGATGGCGGAGCGGCTGGCGAAGATCGCGGCCGACACGGGCGCCCGCATCGTCTTCAAGTCGAGCTTCGACAAGGCCAACCGCTCCTCGAAGGATTCCTTCCGCGGTCCCGGCCTCGACGAGGGCCTCGCGATCCTGGCCGCCGTCCGCGCGAAGACGGGCCTTCCCGTCATCTCGGACATCCACGAGCCGGCCCAGGCGGCGATCGCGGCGGAGGTCCTCGACGTGCTCCAGATCCCGGCCTTCCTGGCCCGCCAGACCGACCTGGTGGTCGCGGCGGCCCTGACCGGGAAGCCGATCAACGTGAAGAAGGGCCAGTTCATGGCGCCCGACGACATGGGCCACGTCGTCGACAAGATCCGGGCGGCGGGCAACGACAGGATCCTCCTGTGCGAGCGCGGCACCTCGTTCGGATACCACGACCTCGTCGTCGACATGCGCGCGCTCCCGATGATGCGCGCCCTCGGCTGCCCCGTCGTCTACGACGCCACGCACTCCCTGCAGCTGCCCGGCGGCGGCCGGGAGACCGGAGGATTGAAGCAGTACGCGCCCGTCCTCGCGCGCGCGGCCGCCGCCACCGGTTGCGTCGACGGGTTCTTCATGGAGGTCCACGACGACCCGGACCGGGCGCTGTCGGACCGCGCCACGCAGCTCGACGTGAAGACGGTTCCGGCGCTGATCCGGTCGCTGCTGGCGATCGGCGAGGTGGCGGGCCGGGAATCGCGCGTCGAGCGCTGACGAGCGCGCTCCTCCCGGCCCCGGGCCGGCGTCCTTCCTACTTCTTCTTCGCGGCCTTGTCGGCCTTCACGTCCACCGCGGTCGCGGTCATGCGGTACTCGATCGTGACCTTCGCGCCGACCTTGAGATCCCCGGTGACCTTGGTCGAGGCGTCCCGCGCGATCTCCCAGCGGTCCTTGCCCTTCTGCACCGCGATCATCGAGTCGCTGACCTCGAGAACGGGGCCGGTCACCTGGTAGGTCTTCGTCGCCGCCGTGGCGGCCGAGGCGAAGAGCAGCGCGGCCAGGACCGATCCGGCGATGGCGAGTCTTGCGTGACGCATGGGAAGTCCTCCTTTTTCTGCCGCGGATATTACTCTCGGGGGGGCGGCGCCGTGATCCGCTCGTAGCTGCCCGACTCGCGGATCGCGATGAGCGGCTCCGCCGTCGATCGCGTATCCGGCCTTGACCCAGGCATCGAGCCCGCCGGCCAGCGGCCTCACCAGCTTGAATCCCCTGTCCATCAGCATGCGGGCCACACGGGCCGCTGAGGCTTCGTTGGGTCAAGTGCAGTAAAGGATGATCTCCCGGTCGCGCGGCAGCTCCTTCAGCTCCGCGTCGAGGTTGAACACGTCGAGGACGGCCGCCCCCTGGATGCGGCGCGGGTCGGCGGAGCGCCCCTTGACGGTCCGCACGTCCAGGACGAGCGGGCTCTGCCCCTCGTCCATCATCCGCCGGAGGTCTTCGACCGAAATCCGCGCCATCCGGAGCACCTTGTAGAACCGGCGCCGCTGCCACCACTTGAAGGCGATGAAGCCGACGAGCCCGGCCCCGAGCAGCCCGAAGGCCGCGCTGCCGATCGAAGCGAGAAAGGCGAGGGCCCGGTCGATCGCGCGGTGGAACAGCATGCCCCCGGCGATGCCGCTGCCGGCCCACAGGATCGCGCCGCCCCCGTCGTAAACGAGAAACTCCCCCCAGCGCGCTCGGGTCGCTCCCGCCATCGGGGGCGCCACCGTCGAGAAACCGGGGATGAACTTCGCGACCAGCAGCGAGGGCATTCCCCACCGCTCGAACACGGACTCCGTCTGGCGCACGCAGGAGTCGGGCGACAGCGAGATCCGGCACAGCGTCTTCAGGATCCGGTGGCCCTGCGAGCGCCCGAGGAGGTACCAGAGCGAGTCGGCCGCCAGGGAGGCCACGACCGAGACGACCAGCACCTGCCAGGCCGACAGGTGGCTCTCCATCGAGAGCGCCCCGGCCACGATCAGCACCGGAATCGCCGGGATCGGCGCGCCGAGCTGCTCGAGCAGCACGATGCCGAAGATGAGGGGAAGACCGTACGCGATGACGTACCGGGTCAGCTCGGCCATGGGAGCGCGATCATAAGCGAGTCCGGCGGCCGCCGGCTTAAGATACGCCGATGACGCTCGAAGCCGCGCGCCGGGTCCTCGAGATCGAGGCCGACTCCGTGCGCCGCCAGATCGACAACCTGGGGCCGGCGTTTCTCCGGGCCATCGAGGCGATCGAGGCCACACGCGGCCGCCTGTGCCTGACCGGCATCGGCAAGTCGGGCCTCATCGCCGAGAAGATCGCGGCGACGCTCGCCTCGACCGGCACGCCGGCCTATTTCCTGCACGCGGGCGACGCGAGCCACGGCGACCTCGGCATGCTCATGCCGGGCGACGTCGTCCTCGCGCTGTCGCATTCCGGGCAGACACCCGAGGTCGTGCGCCTGCTCGAGTTCGCGCGCGATCGCGGGATCCGCGCGATCGCCATGACCGGCGCACCCGGCTCCCCCGTCGCGCGCGCCGCCGAGATCGCGATCTCGGTGGAGATCCCGCGCGAGGCCTGCCCCCTGGACCTCGCGCCGACGGCCTCGACGACCGCCATGCTGGCCATGGGGGACGCCCTGGCGCTGTCCATCTCCGAACGGCGCGGCTTCAAGGCGGAAGACTTCGCCGCGCTGCACCCGGCGGGCAGCCTCGGCCGGCGCTTTCTCAAGGTGCGCGACCTGATGCGCACCGGCGAGCGCGTGCCGCGCGTGGGATCCGGAGCGCCGATGACCGAGGCCATCCACGAGATGTCCCGCAAGATGATGGGCATCACCGCGGTCGTGGACGGCCGCGGCGGGCTCGTCGGCGTGATTTCGGACGGGGACCTGCGCCGGCTCCTCGAGAAGGACCCCGGCCGAGCTCGGCCGGTCCGCCGGCGAGTGCGCCCGCCCGAACCCCCGCTCGATCGGCGCCGACGCCTTCGCGTCGGCCGCCCTCGAGACGATGCGGTCCCACAAGATCACGTCCCTCTTCGTCCTCGCGGGCGATGGGCGGCTCGAAGGCGCCCTGCACATGCACGACCTGCTCGGCGCCGGGATCGCCTGAAGTGGCGGCCCCGCGCAAACCGGCGAAGAAGATCCGGGCCCTCTTCCTCGACGTGGACGGCGTCCTGACCGACGGGCAGGTCTACCTCGACGGGCGGGGCCACGAGCTCAAGGTGTTCAACACCAGGGACGGCCACGGGATGCGCAAGGCCGCCGCCGCCGGGATCACCCTGTGCTGGATCTCGGGTCGGTCGTCGCCGGCCACGGCGGCCCGGGCCCGCGAGCTCGGCGTCCCCTATTGCTACCAGGGCGTGCGCGACAAGCGGGCCCGCCTGGAAGCCGTGCGCCGCAAGCTCGGCCTTTCCCGCGAGGAGACGGCCTCGATCGGCGACGACGAGCCGGACATCCCCATGTTCGAGTCCACCGGCCTGTCGGCCTGCCCGTCGGACGGCGCGCCGGCGGCCCGACGGGCGGCGACGCTGGTGCTGAAGAGCCCGGGCGGCCGCGGAGCCGTGCGGGAGTTCGTCGAGCGGATCCTGGCGCGCGACGCCCGCCGGAAGTAGCCCGGGAGGCGGGCGCCTACGAGCTCGCGGCCGGCTCGCGCCGGCGGAAGATCCAGGCGATCGCGATCCCCAGCAGGTACAGCGCGATCATCGGCAGGGCGAAGACGCACTGGGTCGCGACGTCCGGGGTGGGCGTGATCACGGCGGCGATGATGAAGATGGCGAGGACCGCGTACTTGAACTTCGCCAGCAGCCAGCGCTCCGAGACGATCCCGAGGCGGGCCAGGAAGAAGACGAGGATCGGCATCTCGAAGCACAGGCCGAGGCCGAGGATCAGCTTCGTCGCCATGGACACGTACTCGTTGATCGTGATGACGGCCTGGAAAGGTTTGCCCACGCCGACGAGGAAGCCCACCACCAGCGGAAAGGCCTCGTAGTAGGCGAACGCGCATCCCGACAGGAAGAAGAAGGCGCCGAAGCCGACGAAGGGAAGGACCCACTTCTTCTCGCGGCGGTAGAGCGCCGGCGAGATGAACAGCCAGACCTGCCACATCAGGATCGGCGACGCGATGAGCGTGCCCGCCAGCAGGGCCACGCGGAAGTACATGAGGAAGGGCTCCGTCAGCGTCGTGTATGCCAGGTTCTGGCCGGGAGGCAGGACGCGGCGGATCGGGCGCGCCAGGAACTCGAAGATCTCCGGGGCCCAGCCCCACGCCACGAGGAAGGTCGCGAAGATGGTGATGATCGACACGATGAGGCGCTTTCGCAGCTCCTCGAGGTGGTCGAAGAACCCCATCCGCGGCAGTTCCTCCTCGGGACCCGGCGAATGGCCGGTCCGGCCCTCGAGCAGGTCGCGGGGATTGAATCCGCTCAAGCGGGCCGAATCGGCGGCTGCGGCTCCGACCTCGGCACCGACGTCTCGCCCGTCCCGGGAGCGGCGGGAGCGGCGGGGACCGGGGGCGGCTCGTGGGCGGCGATCGTGTTGCGGACCTCCGCGACCTGCGCCTTGACGGCGGCCGCCTCCTGCTTGCCCTGCTCGATCTCGTCCTCGATCGTCTTCTTGAGGTCGTCCGAGGCCTTCTTGAACTCTGCCAGTCCCCGTCCCAGGGACTTGCCGATTTCGGGGAGCTTCTTGGGTCCGAAGACCAGAAGCGCCACGATGAAAATCACGATCAATTCGGGCATTCCGATGGAACCAAACATGTTGTCTCCCCCGCAGGAGCGATTTTACGCCGGCCGCGGAAGTCCGCCGAGACTTTCGACGATCGGCATGCCAGAATGTCTGACCTGGGAGGAAGCCCTTGAGTCGACCGAAGTCCCGCATTCTCTTCGCGCTGGCCCTCGTCGCGGGCGCCACGCTCGCCGGCGGCGTCTTCGCCGGGAAGCTTCACGCGACCCCCGAGCGCGAGACCCCCTCCCTCGACGAGTACGCGGACATCCTGACGACCCTGTCGGACTGGGCGCCCGAGCCCGTGGCCCCGGACAAGATCGTCTATGCCTCGATCCACGGGATGCTCGCCCGCCTCGACCCGCACACCGCGTTTCTCGAGCCGGACGAGTTCTCCGCGATGAAGGAGAAGCAGCACGGCTCCTTCTACGGCCTCGGCATCCAGATCCAGAAGCGGATGGGCAAGATCACGGTGATCGCCCCGATCGAGGGCACGCCGGCCTACAAGATGGGCCTGCGCTCCGGAGACGTCATCACGCACGTCGGCGAGGAGGAGCTCAAGGACGAGATCACCACCGAGGAGGTCGTCCGCAAGCTGCGCGGCCCGAAGGGGACCACGGTCACCATCACCATCCGCCGGGTGGGCTTTCCCGAGCCGATCGTCATGACGATCACCCGCGCCGAGATCCCGACGAAGTCGGTGCGCTACGCCTTCATGCTCCAGCCGGGCGTGGGCTACATCATGCTCTCCGACTTCACGCACACGTCGAGCAAGGAGCTCTACGACGCGATCGAGAAGCTCCAGAAGGAGGGCATGCGCAAGCTGCTCTTCGACCTGCGCGGCGACCCGGGCGGCGTCCTCGAGCAGGCCGTGGACGTCACGGACGTCTTCGTGCCGAAGGGCTCGATGGTCGTGTACACGAAGGGCCGGACGGCCTCGTCGGCCCAGGAGTACTACGCCCCGGGCGACGGCGCCCACTTCGACCAGCCTCTCGTCGTTCTGGTCAACCGGGGCTCGGCCTCGGCCTCCGAGATCGTGGCCGGCGCCATCCAGGACCACGACCGCGGCCTGATCGTGGGCCAGCGCACGTGGGGCAAGGGCCTCGTCCAGAGCGTCTACACGCTCTCCTACGGGGCGGGCCTCGCGCTGACCACGGCGCGCTACTACACGCCTTCCGGGCGCTGGATCCAGAGGGACTACAGCGACCTGCTCGCCTACGTGAACCCGGGCGACCCCGACTCGGGCGCGGAGAACGGCGACGAGGCGGCGCACCCGACGGCCGAGGGCGCCGTGTTCTACACGGACGCCGGCCGCGTCGTGTACGCGCAGGGCGGCATCACGCCTGACGTCATCGTCAAGAACGACCGCGACTCGAAGCTGCTCCAGCAGCTGCTGGCCCGGTACGCTTTCTTCAACTTCGCCGTGGACTGGCTCGCCCGCCACCCCGCCGTGGACGCGAATTTCGAGGTGACGCCGGCCATCCGGGACGACTTCTTCCAGTTCGTCGAGAAGTCGGCCCACTACTCGACGGCCGAGGACCTCAAGAAGGCCTACGCCGAGGACGCCAACCGCTCCCTCGTCGATCTCGCCATCCGGATCGAGGTGGTCAACGCGAAGTTCGGGCCCGAGGCCGGCCGGCGCGTCTTCGTGGGCGGCGACCCCCAGATCCAGAAGGCGCTGACCCTCTTCGACGAGGCCTCCCGCATCGCTTCCCTGCCGAAGAAGAAGCGGGAGATGGCGGTAAAAGCGGGCAAATAACACGTCGCCCTCGCGCGTCGCGCTGCTGCGCGATCGCTGCGGGCTCCCGCATCGCGGACCTCCTCCCTCCCTTCCGTCGCCTTCGCGTCTCGAGCGATCTGCGCCCTTCGGGCGCACCGCCGCTCGGCTCGCCCGGATGCGGGCTCGACCGAGCGCCTGATCTCTCGCGCCGCTTCGGTCTCCCGCAGCGCGAATCTCCTCCCTCCCTTCGGTCGGGAGACTTTTCGCGCTGCGAGTGGAGGACGACGGTGGCGGTCCAGTTATCGCAGTTCGATAAGGCCCTTCGGGGTTTCCAACATGGCGACCAGGGCTGGTTAGCGGCGCTCGGGTGACGGGGAGAGCGAGGCCGAGGGCGGCCAGGACGGGGGCGACGCGGGCGGGATCGGGGTGTTCGGCGCGAAGGTCCGCCAGGCGGCAGCCTGGGGCGGCCGTGCTGGCCGGGTGGGGCGAGTCGGCCCAGTCGATGAAGAAGGGGACGATGCCGTCGGCCAGGACGGTATGCGGGTCCGTAAGGCGCCAGGATGAGGCGAGTTCCATCCGGTCGGACGCGGCTTCCCGGGCGCACCTGGCCGAGAACGATTCCTCGGCGGCCGGCCTCGGCGAAAGCACCATCTACGTCCCGTGTCCGCGCCGCCCAGGTGACGAGTCGCGGCTTCTCGAGCTCGTCCACGCCGAACCAGCGCGGCCTGCGCCGGCCGGGGCGCCTCCGGATCCGGCCCCACGATCTCGAGGTAGCACTCAGGCCCGAGCGCGATCAGCGCATTCCGCGTGCCCTCGTCCGGATGCCGCCCACCGGCCGCCGCCTCGACCCCGAGCAACGCGCGAAGCCCCGCCACCGCCCCATCCAGATCCGGCGCCGCATAAACCAGATGATCCACCCTCTCGAGCATTCTGTCGATTAGACCTCAGGCTCCTTTTCCGCCGCTCAGGAACATCCGCTCGCATCGCGGATAGTCTCCCGACCGAAGGGAGGGAGGAGGTCCGCGATGCGGGAGCCCGCAGCGATCGCGCAGCAGCGCGATGCGCGAGGGCGACGTGCCGGCGACGGCAAAAATTTGCCCCGCCTTTCAGCGGGGCAATAGGTTTCTCGGGGGTTTCCCCCGCGTACTCGTGCTACTGGTTGCTGTTGTCGACCACGGCCTTGCGGCGGCCGATCTCGGTGCGGTTGCCCAGGTGGTCGATCACGTAGATCACGATGTCGTGCTCCGTGTTCGAGAGCTGCGTCGTGTCGAGCAGGTACGAGAAGCCCACGTACGGGAATCGCACGCGCGGGTCGTTCTGGGGCACGTCCGGCCGGAACAGGCCATAGAGGGCGTTGCCGACGACCTGCCCGTCCACGTCGACCTGGACCGACGAGACGCCCTGGAGGTCCGAGGCCCAGCCGAAGACCTCGAACACGCCGTTGATGAACTGGTAGTCCGAGGGCGTGTCGATGTATCCGAAGGCGGGCTGGTCTCCGTCGACCTGGTCGCACAGGATGTCCACGGACATCGCGCCGAACTGGGTCACGGTCTCTTCCTCGTCTCCGGCGCGGATGGCGATCGTGTGCTTGCCCGGGTTCGTGAACCCGACGAGCGAGGTGTTCTGGCCGTTGGTGCCCGTGCCGGTGGGGATGTAGATCGCGATCGTGCCCGAAGGATCGGCCGAGAGCCGCAGGAGCTCGAAGGCGAAGGCGAAGCCCGCGTTGTCCGCGTTGACGAAGCCCGGGTAGGCGCGCGCCACGTCCGGCCGATTGATGCCGTAGCAGTCGGTCAGGGCCTGGCCGAGCTGGACGCAGTCGCTGCGGGTGTTCGCGATGATCTGGCCGTCGAGAAGGAGCTCGACGTAAGAGACCTGCCCCGCGTCGAGGCGGGAGCCGACGTCGAGCGCCCAGCCGTTGACGATGTTGAAGAGGGCGTTCGGCACGCAGGTTTCCGGCGTGCAGGGCGAGGGAAAGACGCCGCTGTTGTTCAACGTCTCGCAAAAGAGGGAGGCCTTGTCGAGCGGGAAGTCCACCTGTCCGAAGGGCGCCAGGTTCTGCCCGTTATTGATGACCTGCACGATTCGCGTGCCGATCTCGCGCGAGGCGCCTTCGTCGTCGTAGGCGCGAACCGAGAGGAGGTGGACGCCGTTGATCAGGGCCGTCGTGTCGATGTTCGCGAGGAAGCCCGTGTAGAGCGAGTTCGGAACGTCCGGGAAGGCGGCCTCGACGTCCGGACGCGTCGAGCCGTATTGAGCGGTGGAAGCCCCGCCACGGCCGACGGACCCGGCGACGACCAGGCCGTCGATCAGGAAGTCGATGCGCGCGATCTCGCCCGAGTCGTCGATCGCCCAGCCCGCGACCGGGAAGGCGCCATTGGCGCCTTCGGTGCCGGTCGCTCCGGGGATGTCGATGTAGCCGAAGGGCGCCTGGTTGATGGTGTTGTCGACGGTCACATTGACCGTGGCGATGATGGACTGCGCCTGCGAGTCCGCCTCGGTCACGCGGATCGCCACACTGTGGGGCCCGTTGGAAAGGTTGGCCCCGAGAAACGACGTGAGGAATCCGGGCTGGGCGCTGCCGTAGTAGGTCGGGAAGATCTCGAGGACGTCGACCCGCGGCAGGTTCATCTGGGCGCTGTTGACCACCGCGCCGTCCACGAGGAGGTCGATGTTGCTGACGCCGTGCTGGTCGAGGGCCCACCCGGAGACTCGGACGACACCCGAGACGGTCTGGCCATCTGTCGGGGAATCGATCGCTCCGAACGGCTGGGCGCCGGCGCCACGAGCCAGAAAACAGACTGCCGCGGCGACGAGCGCCAGAATACGGAGCGCCTTCCTGTCCATGCGCATTCCTCCCCCGAAAATTTAACGAAAGAATGTGAAAAATGGGCCGAAAAGTCAAGCGGTATAGAGGCTTCGCCTCATTTTTTTAGGCAAATCGGCCCGCGAAATGCTAAAACCGGGCGTGCGATTCTTCCGCGTGCCGGACGCGCCCGCCCGCCCCGGGCGGAGCACCGTGTCGGCCTCCGCGGCCGCGTGACGCCGATCACGCGATGAAGGCCCTTCTCTCCTCCCGCCGGTTCCAGACGATCGCCTCGATCGTGCTCGGCGTCGGCCTCCTGGCGCTCTTCCTGTCGCGCGTTCCGCTGGCCGACATCGGCCGCCAGATCGCCGCGGCTTCGCCCGCATGGGTCGCCGCGAGCGTGGCCGTATCCCTCTCGACGTTCCTGCTGCGCTCCCTGCGGTGGGTCTGGATCCTGAGGCCGGTCGGGCGCGTGCCCTATCTGTCCTCTTTTCGCGCCACGGCCATCGGCTTCGCGGCGAATACGGTGCTTCCGGCGCGGGCGGGCGAGATCATCCGGCCGGCGATCCTCGCCCGCGAGCGCGCCCTGCCCTTCCCGGCTCTGCTCGCCTCGATCGTGTTCGAGCGGATTCTCGACGCCCTGTCGCAGCTGTGCTTCCTGGGCATCGCGCTCGCCACGGCCCCGGCGGGAAGCGCCCTGGGGACGTTCTCCTCCCCGCGGGTGCGCTGGGCCGTCGCCGCCATCGCGGGACTCGCGATCGGCGTCGCCCTCTTCGCGGTCCTCTGGCGGGCGGCCACCGAGCGCCTCGTCGAGCTCGGCCTGCGCGTGCTGCCCGTTCGTTTCCGCGATCCGGCGCGCCGCATCGCCCACACGTTCCTCGACGGATTCGCCTCGCTCAGGACGCCCCGCCTCGCCCTGCTCGTCGGGCTGGGCTCGCTCGGGATGTGGTTCGTGATCAACGTCCAGATCTACTGCGCCCTGCGGGCGTTCGGCCTCGACCTGCCGCTGTCGGCCGCCTTCGTGGTCACCAGCGCGGCCGTGCTGGGGCTGGTCGTCCCCACCCCCGGGGGCGTCGGGGGCTACCACGCGGCCGTGCAGTACGCGCTGACCAACATCTTCCAGGTCCCGGTCGCGGCGGCGACGGGAGTGGCCCTGCTCGCGCACGCGGTCTCCTTCATCCCGATCTCGCTCGTCGGTTTCGCGCTCTTCGCCGCGAGCCCCCTGCGGCGCAGGGGCCTGCGGGAGCTCGCCGCCGACGGCCCGGACGGCGCAATCCGCGATAATGTGACGCCGTGAAGTGCCCCTTCTGCGCGGCCGTGGACGACCGGGTGGTGGATTCGCGCGAGAGCCGGGAGGGCCAGGTCATCCGCCGGCGCCGCGAGTGCGCGGCCTGCGGCCGCCGGTTCACCTCCTACGAGACCATCGAGGAGATCCCGTACATGGTCGTCAAGAACGACGGCCGCCGCGAGCGCTTCGACCGCAACAAGCTCCGCACGGGCCTGGCCAAGGCCTGCGAGAAGCGGCCCGTCCCGCCCGTCGAGCTCGACCGGATCGTGGACGAGATCGAGTCCATCCTGCACGATTCCGAGGAACGAGAGATCGCGACCGCCCGCGTGGGCGCGATCGTCATGGAACGGCTCCGGGAGCTCGACAAGGTCGCCTACGTGCGCTTCGCCTCGGTGTACCGGAAGTTCGAAGACGTGGACGAGTTCCTGAACGAGCTCAAGACGCTGATCGGACGCGGCGAGAAGGTGACGTCGTGAAGAGCGGAAAACGGGAAACGGGAAACGGGAAACGTATGCGAACACCGCTCGCGCCCCGTCGTTTTCCGTTTTTCGTTTTCCGTTTCCCGGTATCCCCATGGTGAAACGCACCGCCCGCTTCTACGGCCCGATCGTCGAGCTCTCGCGGCTCCAGGGCGAGTTGAACCGCATGTTCGCGGCCTTCGTCGAGACCAACGACAAGGGCTCGACGCCCGCCTCGTCCTGGGACCCCAACGTGGACGTCGTGGACGACGGCGAGACCATCCGGATCCTCGTGGAGCTGCCCGGCGTCGAGGCCGGGGACGTGAAGGTCTCGATCCGCGGGAAGGTCGTCATGATCCGGGGGACCAAGAAAGGGCGCATCCGGGCCAAGGAGGGGATGCGCTTCTTCTGCATGGAGCGCTACTTCGGGGGCTTCGTCAAATCGATCCCCCTGCCTCGCCCGGTCAACTCCCACCGCGCGAAGACCGTGCTCAAGAACGGTCTGCTCGAAGTGATCCTCCCGCGCGTGCCCGACCTGCGCGAAAAGGAGATCGAGATCGCCGTCCAGCCCGAGCCCGAGGAGTAGGCTCTAACGGCCATGGGCGAGATCGACGACAAAGAAGTCGCGACGGACCGCGACACCGACCTTCCGATCCCGGACATCCTGCCCGTCCTGCCGCTCAAGGACGTGGTCGTCTTCCCGTACATCATCCTGCCGCTGTCGGTCTCGCGCGAGAAGTCCATCAACGCGGTGGACGCGGCCCTGGCCGAGCAGCGCATCATCATGCTGGTCGCCCAGCGCGACGGGCAGAACGACTCGCCGCGCCCGGACGAGCTCTACTCCGTCGGCACCGTCGCCGCCATCATGCGCATGCTCAAGCTTCCGGACGGCCGCATCCGGCTGCTCGTCCAGGGGCTGTCGCGGGCGCGGCTCGACTCGGTGCTCGCCGAGGAGCCGTACTTCAAGGCCAAGATCACCCGCCTCGAGGAATCGGCCTCCCCCGAGGAGCTGCCGCCCGAGCACGAAGCGCTGCTGCGCAGCGTGAAGCAGAACCTGGAGAAATCGGTCTCCCTCGGCAAGAACATCTCGCCCGAGGTGATGGTCATCGCCGGCAACCTCGACGACCCGGCGCGCCTGGCGGACCTCGCCGCGTCCAACCTCGACCTCAAGCTCGAGGACGCCCAGAAGATCCTGGAATCCACCGACGCGATCGAAAGGCTGCGCTTCGTCAACGACAGCCTGGCCAAGGAGATCACCGTCCTGACGATGCAGCAGGAGATCTCCACCCAGGCGCGCGGCGAGATGGACAAGTCCCAGCGCGAGTACTACCTGCGCCAGCAGCTGCGCGCGATCCAGCAGGAGCTCGGCGAGGGCGAGGAGATCTCCGAGGAGCTCGACGCCTACCGCAAGATCATTGCCGACAAGAAGATCCCGCCGGAGGCCGCCACCGAGATCGAGAAGCAGATCAAGCGCCTCGAGCGCAGCCACCCGGACTCGGCCGAGACGGCCATCATCCGCACGTACCTCGACTGGATGACGGGCCTGCCGTGGAGCGTCACCTCCGAAGACTCCAAGGACATCGAACGCGCGCGCCGGATCCTCGACGAGGACCACTACGACATCGAGAAGGTCAAGGAGCGCATCCTCGAGTTCCTGGCCGTCCACGCGCTCAAGCAGAGCCTCAAGGGGCCGATCCTCTGCTTCGTCGGGCCGCCCGGCGTCGGCAAGACGTCGCTCGGGCGATCCATCGCGCGCGCCCTGGACCGCAAGTTCGTGCGCCTCTCGCTCGGCGGCGTGCGCGACGAGGCGGAGATCCGCGGCCACCGCCGGACCTACGTCGGCGCGATGCCGGGCCGCGTCATCCAGGGCATCCACCAGGCCGGCACGTCCAATCCCGTCTTCATGCTCGACGAGATCGACAAGATCGGCGCCGACTACCGCGGCGATCCCTCCGCGGCCCTGCTCGAGGTCCTCGACCCCGAGCAGAACTTCTCCTTCCGGGACCACTACCTCTCGGTGCCCTACGACCTCTCGAAGGTCCTCTTCATCGCGACCGCCAACGTGCTCGACCCGATCCAGCCCGCGTTCCTCGACCGGATGGAAGTCATCCGCCTGTCGGGCTACACGGCCGAGGAGAAGAAGGCCATCGCGCGCCGGCACCTGATCCCCAAGCAGATGGAGGAGAACGGCGTCACCGACGCGAACATCGAGTTCACCGACAGCGGCATCGAGAAGGTGATCGAGGCGTACACGCGCGAGGCCGGACTGCGCAACCTCGAGCGCGAGATCGGCGCCCTCTGCCGCAAGGTCGCGGTGTCGGTCGCCAAGGGCAAGCAGCGCCGCTACCGCGTGAGCGCGGCCTCGGTCGAGAAGATGCTCGGGCCCGTCAAGCACTTCCGCGACGAGCAGCTCAAGAAGGACGAGGTCGGCGTCGCCACGGGCCTCGCCTGGACCTCCGTCGGCGGCGACATCCTCTTCGTCGAAGCGCTGGCCGTGCGCGGCAAGGGCGGCCTGCGCCTGACCGGCCAGCTCGGCGACGTCATGAAGGAATCGGCGCAGGCGGCCATGTCCTACGCGCGCGCGCACGGGGCGGAGCTGAACATCCCCCAGGACTACTTCGAGACCCACGACGTGCACGTCCACGTCCCCGAGGGCGCCATCCCCAAGGACGGGCCGTCGGCCGGCATCACGATCGCCACCGCGATGATCTCGGCCTTCACCGGTCGCAAGGCGAGGCGCGACGTCGCGATGACGGGCGAGATCACGCTGCGCGGCGAGGTCCTGCCGATCGGCGGCGTGAAGGAGAAGGTGCTCGCGGCCCGCGCCGCGAAGATCACGACGATCGTGCTCCCCAAGATGAACAAGCGCGACGTCGCGCAGATCTCGCCGCGGATCCTCCACGGGCTGACGTTCCGGTACGTGGAGAGCATGAACGAGGTCCTGGCGATCGCGCTGCTTCCCGCCGAGACCGGCGCCGAGGCTCCCCCGGCGCCCGCCGGCGCGCGGCCGGCCGAGACGCCCGGCCGCGAAATCCCCGTCACGGCTCCCCCGCGCCGGAAGGCGCCTCCCGCGCCGCGCGCGTGAAGGCCGAGGACCGGTTCGTCGAGAAGCTGCGCGCGCTCCTGCCGCCCGCCGAGGGAATCCTGCTCGGCCCGGGAGACGACGCGGCCCTGGTCGCCCCCGGGCCGGGCCCGCTGGCGGCCACGACGGACCTTCTCGTCGAGGGCGTGGATTTCCTGCCGGACGAGGACCCGGAGCGCCTCGGCCGCCGCGCCGCCGCGGTGAATCTCTCGGATCTCGCCGCCATGGGCGCCCGGCCCGAGTTCTTCCTCCTCTCGATCGGTTTCCTGCGCGACCGGGGCGAAGAGTTCCCCCTCGCGATCGCCCGCGGAGCGATCGAACGCGCCGGCCGAGTACGGCGCGCGGCTCGTGGGCGGCGATCTCTCCGCCGCCCCGCAGACCATCGTGTCCGTGGCGCTCTGGGGAACGCCCGCGGGCAAGCCGCTTCTTCGCTCGGGCGCCGCGCCGGGCGATCACGTCTATCTCTCCGGGCATCCGGGCGAAGCGGCCGCCGGACTGCGCCTGGCGACCACGCTCGCCGCGTTCGCGGCGCAGGGCTCGGCGCCCGCCGCGCGCTTCCCGGAGCTCGCGGCAGCGGACCAGCGACGCCTGCTCGCCGCCTTCCAGGACCCCGCGCCTCGGGTCGCCCTCGGCGCTGCGCTTTCCCGCGACGGGCTGGCGAGCGCCGCGATCGACGTCTCGGACGGCGTCGGCGTGGACGCCGGGCGGCTGGCGCGCGCCTCGGGCGTCCGCGTCGTGCTCGAGCGCAGCCGGCTTCCCGTCTCGAACGCCCTGGCCGCGTTCGCCGCGATGGAGGAGCTCGATCCGGTCGAGCTGCTGCTTTCGGGCGGAGACGACTACGAGCTGCTCTTCACGGCCGCCGGGGACGCGGAACCGCGGATCGCCGAGCTCGGCAAATCGCTCGGCGTGCCCGTGACGCGAGTCGGGCGTGTGGAGCCGGGGTCGGGCGCGGTGCTCGTCGGCGCCGTCGAGCGCGACATCACGGATCTCGGCCACGACCACCTCGAGGGCGCGAAGTGACCGCGGCGCCGCCGCCCGAGTCGACGACGCGCAAGCGCCGCAAGTCGCTCAAGCGCCGCCGGCTCGTGTTCCTCCTGGAGCTCATGGGGCGGCAGGAGGCCCCCGAGCGCGTCGCGGCGGCGGTGGCGCTCGGCGTCGGCGTCGGGCTCTCGCCCTTCGTCGGATTTCACTTCATCCTCGCGATCCTGCTCGCCTTCGTCTTCCGGCTGAACAAGCTCGACACCGTCATCGGATCCATGGTCGGCAACCCCTGGACCCTGCCGCCCGTCTTCGCGGTGGGATACCGGCTCGGCCGCGCGGTCCTCGGGTTCCCGCCCGCGCGCGTGCCGCCGCTCCAGTGGCAGCGGATCCTGCACAGCGACTTCTGGCTGGCCTTCCGCGGCCCGGCCTTCGGACCGCGCATGGCCTCCTACCTCGTCGGCACGACGATGATCGCCGTCGCCGCCGGGCGTCGGGACGTACCTGCTCGCGCGGGGGTTGCTCAAGCTGTACCACCGGCGCTACCCGCGTGTCGCCGCGCGCGCCGCCCGCCGGCGCGAGCTCGCGCTCCATCCGCCGGCAGAGATCGAGATCCGGCCCGAGGACCACGGCCCGGTGCACTGAGCGCGTCCGGCTACGGCGGCGCGTCGAGCTCCTTCTTCTTCGCGAGGGCCGGGCCGTAGCGCGGCGCCATCCGCAGCACCTCGGCCACCTGCGCCCGCGCCTCCTCGCGGCGACCCGCGGCCCGGAGCCAGTCCGCGAACCCGAGCCGCGACGGCAGCGAGCCCGGATCGATGGCGAGCGCCCGCCGCCACGCGAAGAGCGCCGCGGGACGTCCCTCGGCCGAGAGCAGCAGCGCCATCCGGTAGGCCAGCGGCAGGGACTCCGGAAACGCGCGCAGTCCCGACCGGTAGGCCGCCTCGGCGGCGGCGCGGTCGCCCCGGTCTTCCGCCACGAGGCCGAGCCCGAAGAAGCCGTTCTCGTAGGCGGGCGAGATTCGCAGCGACTCGGCGTAGGACGCCTGCGCGGCGGACAACCGCCCGAGGGCGCGTTCGGACCTTCCCTTCCCGGCCCAGGCGTCCCAGTAGCCCGGATAGATCTCCACGGCCCGCGTGTAGTGCGCGAGGGCTTCGGCGGTGCGCCCGTTCTCCGCCGACATGTAGGCGAAGTCGTAGTGCGCCTTCGCGCTGCCCGGCGACACGCGCAGCATGTTGGTGAAGAGCGCCTCGTCGCTTGCCCAGACCGGGTTGCGCACGATCGTCCGCGCCGCGAGAAGAACCGCGAGCAGGGCGAGCACCCCCGCCCGCTGCCTGCCCATCGCCGCGAAGTCGGATGCGCCGCCCGCCGCCCACGCCGCCGCGATCAGGCAGAAGCCGGCGGACGGCAGGTACGCCAGCCGCTCGCCGAAAATCGTCCCGGTCGGAAACAGCAGGTTCGCTGTCGGCAGCGCGGCCACGCCGAGAAACAGGTAGCCGAGCGCCGGCGCCGAGCGGGTGCGCAGGCGCGCGAGCGCCGCGACTCCGAGCGCGGCCACGAGGATCGGCGCGCCCCAGAAGAGCGCGTCGCGAGGGGCCAGCAGCTTGATCGACCAGGCCGATTCGTCCGCCGAGAGGCGCAGCGGAAAGGCCATCCGTCCGAGGGAGCGCAGCAGGAGCGCGCAGGCGTTGGCCGCCCGCGGCCCCCAGGACAGCGGGGCGAGCGGGTTCTCGAGCTCGAAGAGGCCGGTCCCGGCCGCCTTGATCGCGCCGCCGAGAATCGCGGCGCGCAGGCGGAAGACGACGAAGAGCACGGCCGCGGAGCCCGCGTAGGCCGGCAGACCCCGGAGCAACGCCGCCCGGATCCGCGCCCCGACGCTGCCGTCCGCGAGCCAGGCGAAGAGGAGGAAGAGGAGCGCCGGCGCGACCGCCGCGCTCTCCTTCGCGAGGTTGGCGAAAAGGTAGGCAACGAGGGCGCCGGCGAGCGCGAGCCCCCGGCGCCCGGCGCCGTCGGCGAACCGCAGCGCGAGCAGGAGGTACGCGAGCACGAACGCCGCCGCCAGCGTCTCGCCCCTCCCGACGACGCTCGTCACGGCCTCGACGTGGATCGGATGCACCGCGAAGAGGAGCGCCGCTCCCACGGCCGTCGGAGGCGACAATCCGATCCGCAGAAGGAGGCGCGCGAGCAGCAGCGTCACCAGAAGATGCAGGGCGACGTTCACGGCGTGATACGGAACGGGGTCGCCGCCGTGGATCCACCACTGGATCGCGTACGAGAGAAGCAGCACGGGCCGGTAGGCGGTCCCCGTGCCCTTCTTCCCGCCGAAGTACTGCGTCGTGAAGATCTCGTCCACGCGATCGGGCCGCCGGATCCGCGGATTGTCGCGAACGATCGCCTTGTCGTCGTAGACGAAGGCCCCCGTCAGGCCGTTGGCGTAGGAAAGCAGGCACGCGCCGCCGAGCAGGAGCGCGGCCGGGAGCCGGAGCCGTGCCGCGCTCACCGGATCTGGTAGAGCTCGTTCCGGATGCGGCAGCCCGTCGGCGTCATCGCCAGGCCGCCGTCGGCTGTCTCCTTGAGCGATCGCGGCATGGCCTCGCCGATCTTGACCATCGCTTCGACGACCTCGTCCATGGGAATCACGCTCTCCACGCCGGCCAGCGCCGTCTGGGCGCCCGCCAGGGCCAGCATCGCCGTGAACCCGTTGCGCACGACGCACGGCACCTCGACGAGGCCCGCGACCGGATCGCAGGCCAGGCCGAGCGTGTTCTGCAGCGTCAGCGCCGCGGCGTGAACCGACATCCGGGCGGTTCCGCCCAGGAGAAACGCGAGGCCTCCCGCGGCCATCGCCGCGCCCACGCCCTGCTCGGCCTGGCAGCCTCCGGCCGCCCCCGAGAGCTCGGCCTTTCCGGCCACGAGCGCGCCGAATCCGCCGGCCACGACGAGCCCGCGCGCGGTGAAGGCATCGTCGAAGCCGCGCTCCTCGGAAAGGGCGAGAAGCGTCCCGGGAACCATTCCCGCGGCGCCCGCCGTCGGGGCCGCGACGATGATCCCCATCCGCGAGTTCTCCTCGAGGACCGCGATCGAGTACGCGATGGACTTCGCGACGAGGCGCCCCCCGGCGATGTCGCCGTCGCGCGAAAACTCCATCACCTTGCGCGCGTCCCCGCCGACGAGCCCCGAAAAGGACTTTCCGCCTTCCAGGCCGCGCCGCACCGAGTCCTTCATGATCGCCCAGCGCTCGAGGAACGTCTGGAACAGGCGCTCCTTCGGGACCTCGCGTTCGGCGGCCTCCTCGTCGAGAAAGATCTCGTCGAGAGGCCGGCCGGTCGACGAGGCGGCGGCGAGCAGGTCCGCGAAGCTGTTCAGAGGCATGGGTCTCCTCGGTTCAGGTGATGGGCGCGCCGCCGGCCACGCGGTCGAGCACGTGGACCCGGCTCACGCCCGGCAGTTTCTTGAGGGACGCGACGTCCTCGGCCGGAAGCGGCGCGTCGAGGTCGATGCGCATGAAGGCCTGGTCGCCCTTGCCGCGGCGCAGCACCTCCATGGAGGCGATGTTGACGCCGCGCTTGCCGATGATCTCGGAGGCGCGCATGACCATGCCCGGCCGATCCTCGTAGAAGAGCAGCAGGCACGGGTCCTTGGCCGACAGCGACACGGGAAAGCCGTCCACCTCGCGGATCTCGATCATCCCGCCGCCGATGGAGGCCCCGAGAATGGAGATCGCGTGGGTCTTTCCCTTCAGATGGATCGCGACGCTGTTCGGATGCGCCTCGGGGCCCATGTTCTTCGGCTTGATGACGTACGGAAAGCCGCGCTCCTTCGCGAGCGCGAGGGCGTCCTTCAGGCGGGCGTCGTCGACCTCCATGCCGAGGGCGCCAGCGACCAGGGCGCGGTCCGTGCCGTGGCCCCGCATCGTCCTGGCGAAGGCCGAGTGCAGCTCGAACCGCGCCTCGACCGGCTCCTCTTCGAGCAGCGCGCGGGCCACCCGCGAGAGGCGGCATGCCCCCGCCGTGTGCGAGGAAGACGGCCCGACCATGACCGGGCCCACGATGTCGAGCAGCGAAATCACGGGGGGAGAGTATAGGTTGGCGAGGACGCGGGGCGGACACCCGGCCGCGGATCGCCCGGCCGGTGCTCAGTCCGCCGTCCGCCGCGCGCCGCCCGCCGCTCTCCCCCTCTCCGGCACCTTCAGCTCCCGGATCAGGTACAGCAGCGCCTGCCGCGACAGGCCGAGCTCGCGCGCGGCGCGGCTGCGGTTGCCGCCCGTCCGATCGAGGGCGTCGGCGATCAGGTCGCGGCGGTGCGCGTCCACGCGGGACCGGTAGTCTCCCGCGCCGCCCTCGGCGCGGCGGACCTGTCTCAGGGAGTCCGGCAGCACGCCGAGCGAGACGAGGCCGTCCGGGTCGCAGAGCGCCGCGGCCTGGGCCATCGCGTTCTGCAGCTCGCGCACGTTGCCCGGCCAGGGATGCGCGGCGATCGCGGCCCCCGCCTCGGGCGAGAGGCGCAGCGTCCCGCGTCCGTACTCGCGCCCGTAGCGGTCGAGAAAGTGCCGCGCGAGCAGGAGGCAGTCGCGCCCGCGCTCGCGCAGCGGCGGCAGGCGCACGAGCGCCACGTGGAGCCGGTAGTACAGGTCCTCGCGAAAGCGCCCGGCTTCCACGTCCCGGGCCAGGTCGCGCGACGTCGCGGAAACGACGCGCACGTCGATCGGGCGGGCGCGGTTCTCCCCCGCGCGCCGGATCTCGCGCTCCTGGAGCGCCCGGAGCAGCTTCGGCTGCAGCGGGGCCGCGAGATCGCCGACCTCGTCGAAGAAGATCGTCCCGCCGTGCGCCTCCTCGATCAGCCCGCGACGGTCCCGGTCGGCGCCCGTGAAGGCGCCCCGCGCGTGGCCGAAGAGCTCGCTTTCGAGAAGGGCCGCCGGGATCGCCGCGATGTTGACCGGGACGAAGGGCCCGGTCGAACGCGGCGAGAGCCGGTGGATCGCGCGGGCTGCGGCCTCCTTGCCCGACCCCGACTCGCCGAGAATCAACACCGTCACGGGCTGCGGCGCGAAGCGCGCCAGCCGGCGGTAGGAATCCTCCATCGCCGCGTCGGCCGTGACCACGCCCAGGCGTCGCCAGCCCTCGGCGTGGTCGGACGCGGGCTCTTCCGGGCGGGCGCGGTACAGGAGCGTCTCGAGCAGAAGCGCAACGGCGGCGGCGACGTCCTCCGGGACGTCCGGACGGAATCCGAGGCCGAACCGGGCGCTTCCCGCGTCGAGCGGCCGCCAGGTCTCGATCGCCGCGGCTCTTTCCCCCAGCCGCACGATCTCGCGCCCGTCTCCGTCGCGCACGGCGAGCGCCGACAGACCGAGCGCGCAGAGCGCGGAACCGGCGGCGGCGCCGTCGCCGCCGAGCCCGGCCACGACCGCCCGGCGCAGGTCGCGCAGCGCCTCCTCGGACGGGCGCATCGCCGGCGGGTCGGCCACGATTCCGGCCAGCCGCGCGGCCCCCGCCTCGCGCAGAACGCGAGCCGCGCGTTCCCGCAGCGGCGCGGCCACGGCGTCACGACCGCGAAGCCCCGTCCAGCGCGCGACCGCCTCGGCCGCCCGAAAGGGCTCCCCGGCGAAGAGCGACTCGGCGTCCGGTGCGGGTGCGCCCTCGACTCCCGGACGAGCCGTCGAGCTCGCCGAGCCGGGCCCGCGCGAGGCTGTCCGTGCGGCAGCGATCGGGCGGATCCGCGGCCGCCCTTTCCCAGGCGCTCCGGGCCCCGTCGCGGTCGCCCGCATACGCCGCGCGGTCTCCCTCTTCGAGCCACAGCTCTCCGACCTCGAGCCGGTCGCCGATCGCCTCCGCGAGGGCGCGCGCCTCCGCGTTGTCCCGCGCCGCCGCTTCGAGGTCGCCCCGCCGCAGCGCGAGGCGCGACCGCTGGTGGAGGGCGACGAGCAGCCGCCGCTCGTCCTTCTCCCGGCGGGCGCTGCGCTCGAGCGCCGCCACCTCCGGCTCCGCGGCGTCGAACGCGCACCGATCGAGCAGCAGCTCGATCCGGTTGCCGCGGGCGATGCGCGCGAGGTCCTCGCGCCCGGCCGCGGCCGCGGCGGCGATGGCGCCCTCCAGGGCCTCCTCGCTGCGGCCCGGATGCCCCGCGTGGTAGAGCGTCGCGCCGAGATCGATGCCGAGAGCGGCGCGCTCGGCGGGGTCGTCCGCGGCCACGGCCATGGCCTCCTCGAGGCGCACGATCGCCCTGCCGTACTCGCGCCGGTCGAGCAGCCCGCGGGCCTCCTGCGCGAGGAATCGCGCCGCGAGCCGGTCGTCCCCCGCGGCGAGGGCCGCGGGACGCATCCGCTCGTAGAGCGAGGCCTCCTCCTCGAAGCGGCCGGCGAGGGCGAGCACCTGCGCGCGGGCGAGCGCCGTCTCGAGACGCTCGGCGGCCGCGAGATCTCCGTCCGCGCGCTCGGCTTCGTCGAGAAGCGCGAGCGCGCCGTCGGCATGTCCCTCGCGGGCGAGGCCGAGCGCGCCCAGGCGCAGCGCGCGGACGCTCTCGCCGGCGGGCGCGTCCGGATGCGCGCGCCGCCAGGCCGCGGCGCGGCGGGCGGCGGCCGACGACTCTCCGATCAGCACCGAGACCTCGGCCGAGCGCAGGGTTGCGCGGCGGCGGTCGTCCGGGCCCGACGCCGGGTGGCCTGCGACGCGATCGAGTCGGGCCCGCGCCTCGACCGGCCTTCCACCGGCAACCTCGCGCTCGGCCTCGAGCGCCTCGAGCCAGGGCACGAATCGGTCGCCGGCCTCGGCCGCCAGGCGCGCCGAAAGGGAGAACCACGCCACGCCGTCCGCGCCCGGCGAGTCGCGAATCCAGGCTTCCCCTTCGGCGAGCGCCGCCTCGACCCGTCCGGCCGCGAGCAGCGATTCGATGCGGGCGCCCGCCCCGCCGCCACCGACCCCGGCCGCGCCTCGAACCTTCGGAGCGTCGGGCCGCGGATCTCCCGCGAGCGCCGGCAGCGGCGCGTCTCCGGTGGCGTCGGCGGCGAATCCGGCCCAGCCGGGCGAGGCGAGGATCGCGCGGGCACGGGCGAGGCAACCGGACGTTTCGAACGGGGCGACTTCCGCGAGCCACTCGTAGAATCGGACCGAACCCGCCACCGTGCCGCACGGAATCCACACGGCGTCGCGCCACGCGTCGGGGCCGTCGGGCGCGGGAAGCTCGGACACCGTCGCGATCTCGACGCGATCGTCGAGGGCGTGACGCGCCGCCTCGAAGGAGAGCCGCGAGAGGGCGTCCCAGCGCTCCGGCGCAACCGCAATCCAGACGGGACGCGTGTCGCGCGCCGCCCGCGCCGCCTCGGCCCGCAGCCGGCGGCTCGCGTCGGCGGCCGATCGGGGAGGCGGCGAAAGGCCGAGCGCCCCGCCGGGCTCGACCGGCGAGCGGCCCGGCTCGAAGAGCCGCGGGCTCTTTCCCGCGACGAGAGCCTTCGCCTTCTCCGAGAGCGCCCGCGCGCGCAGTGATCGCAGGCGGCTCCCGGGCAGCCCGAGGCAGCGCTCCCGCGCTCCGGCAGCGGCCGGAAGAGACAGCTCGGGAAAGGCGCGCAGGGCCCCCGCGACCCAGAACTCGGCGCGCCTCCGGGCGGCTCCGGCCGACGCCAGATCGCGGCCCAGCGTCCCGCGCTCGGCCGGAGCGAAGAGCTTCCCGAGGAGCTCGGAGAGCGCGCCGACGAGCGAATCCGGAACAGCCGCTGCGGCCCCTGCGGCCGGCGGCACTCGCGTCAGCCAGAGCCGTCCCTCTCCGGCCGCGGCATCCCATCGGAGGTCCTCCAGGTCGGCGGCGCCGAATGCGCCGCCGTACGCCGCGAAGAAGGCTCCCGCCGCGGTCGCCTGCAGGAAGAGCGCGGCGCGCAGGTGCCTCGGGATCCGTCCGTCTAATACACGGCGCGCCGCCGGCGCCTCGCGCCACACCAGGAGGTCTGCGCCGTCGCGGGCGCAATCGAGGACCGGCGCCAGCGTCGCGTGCTCCCGGTCGAGCAGCGCTCGCCACCGCCCGACCTCCGCGATCGGGAATCGTTCGGAAACGCGCGCGGCGCTCGGAGCGCCCGCGCGGGCAGCCATGGGCATCTCTGCCCTTCTATTGTCGCGAGCGAAACGCGGCCTAACGGACGGCGAGGGTCTCGAGGTCGCGAAAAAACCGGGGATACGACTTCGACACGCAGTCCGGGTCCTCGATGAGAATCCCGGGAACGCGCAGCGATATCAGGCCCGCGGCCATCGCGACGCGGTGATCGCGGAAGGTCGGCAGACGCACGGCGCCGGACGCCGCGGGCGACGCCGGTCCCTTGACGACGAGCGAGTCCTCGCGGGCGACGGCGGACCCTCCCGCGGCAGAAACGAGAGCGGCCAGTGCCGCCAGCCGGTCGCTCTCCTTCAGCCGCAGATGCCCGATGCCCGAGAAGACGCTCTCGCCCGGCGCGAGGGCCGCGAGCGCGGCCAGCGCCGGCACGGCGTCGGGAAAGTCCGTGGCCAGAACCGATGCCGGCCGGAGGTCACGGGGCCCGGCCGACGCCGCGACGCTCCGCGCGTCGGCCGCGATCCGGATGCCCATCGCCTCCAGCACCGGCAGCGCGCGCGCGTCCGCGTCCGCCGACGGCCAGCGCAGCCCCGTCAGCGTCACGGCGCCCCCCGCGGCGCCGACCGCGGCGAGCAGGGGCACCGCCGACGAATAGTCGCCCGGGACCTCGTACCGCGCCGGACCCGAAGCGCCGCGGCGCACGGCGAAGACGCCGCCCGGGCCGGCCTCGTGGCCGAAGTCCCGGAGCGCTTCGAGCGTCGTCGCGACGTAAGGCGACGAGGCCACGCTTCCCGACGGGGTCACGCGCAGGCCGCCCTCGACGGCGACGGCCGCCAGGAGCAACGCCGAGAGAAACTGGCTCGACCGCGACGCGTCTACCGCAATCTCTCCCGACCGGAGCGCGCCGCCCTCGATTCCGAGCGGCAGGCAGCCCTCGGCGCCCCGGTACGCGATGCGGGAGCCGCCCGCCTGCAGCGCACGGACGAGCTCCCCCATCGGCCGCTCACGCAGGCGCGCCGAGCCGTCGAGCACGTATCGCCCCGGCACCGCCGCCGCGATGGCGGCGAGAAAACGCGCCGCCGTTCCCGAATCCGAGGCGTCGAGCAGGACCTCCCCGCCGGTCACGGCGCCGAGCGGACCCGACACAAGGACGCCGCCGTCCGGCGCCGGGGATATCCGGGCTCCCATCGCCTCGAGGCAGCGCCGCAGCGCGATCGTGTCGTCGCTCTCGAGCGGGCGCGCGATCTCGACCGGGGCCGACGCCAGAGCGGCGAGAACGAGCGCGCGGTTCGTCCCGCTCTTGGACGACGGAACGCGCAGCGTTCCCTCGAGGGCGCGGGGCGGCGGGAACGCGAGGAAGTTCACGCGCGACTCAGAGCGAAACGAGAGACGTCGTCCCGTCCTCCGCGATCTCCATCCAGCGTTTCTCCTCGACGAACGCCGGCAGGATCTCGACCCGCCCGCCCTCGAAGCTCTCGGTCCAGGGCTTGTGGAAGTGGCCGAGAAGCAGGACGTCGGTCCCGCTCCGGAACCGCCGCCCCGCGAAGGCCCGGATCGTCTCGAGGGGAAGCCGGCTCTTGTGCTTGAAGTTCGACCGGTAGAGCTGCGCCTCGACGTTCCAGACGAACCGGTTCCCGAGACCCCGCGGCACGAAGCCGACGGCCGCCCGCGACACCGCGTTCTTCGACAGGAATCTCCAGAATCGGTAGGCCCGGTCCCTCTCGTTGAGCAGGTCGCCGTGCGTCGCCAGAAACCGCCGGCCGCCGATCTCGAAGGTTTCCTCGTCGCAGACCGAGGCGAAGGCGTCCTCGGCGTAGGAGCCGCGCAGGAAGAAGTCCCGGTTGCCCTCGACGTAGGTCACGGGGATGCCCGCCGTTTTGAGGGCCCGCGCCGCCTGGAGGAACCGGGCGATGGCCGGGGTCTCGAACTTCCGGTGCGCAATGAAGAAGTGGAAAATGTCCCCGAGCAGCGTGATCTGCCGCGCACCGCGCCGGCGGGCCGCCTCGAGCGCCTCGAGAAACGCGGCCTCGTCGCCGGGGCGGCGCCCCACGTGGCTGTCGGCGAACACCGCGCGCATCGGCGTCAAAGATAGCCGAGATCGGCCGGCGGCGGGCGTCCACGCCGCCCCGCCCTCGATAGAATGGGAGCCCGATGTCCTCGATCGAAGCGCCGCCCCCGCGGCCGGCCGGCGTCCTGCAGCCCTGGCAGCGGCGGCTCTACCGGCTCCTGCTCGTCCCGCTCGGCCTGATCGCGGCCAACTCGATCTACATCGCCGCCTTCACGCGCGACACGACCTTCTTCTACGCGATGCTGCTGATGCACCTCGCGCTCGGCCTCACCATCGCCGTGCCCTTCTTCGTGTTCGCCGCGACGCACGCCAGGCGGATGATCCGAATGTGGAACAAGCGCGCCAAGTACGCGGGCCTCGCCATCTTCACGTTCGCGATCGTGTGCGTCGCGACCGGCCTCTTCATGACCTTCAAGGGGGCGACCCTCAACAACCGGGCGATCTACGTCGCCCACGTCGCCGCCGTCCCGCTCGCGCTCGTGGCCTTCATCCTCCACCGTCGCGCGCACGTCCACAAGCTGCAGTTCCGCCGCCTCTTCGCCTGGGGCGGCGCCGTGGCCGCGTTCCTGGCGGCCATGGCGATCGTGGCGCGGTTCGAGAAGCCGGCCCGGCGCATCGTCAACGTGAACGGCGACACCGTTTTCTACCCGTCGTCGAGCGAGACCTTCGACCAGGGCCTCCTCGACGGCAAGAAGCTCGCGGCCAACGCCTACTGCCGGGAGTGCCACCCCGACTCCTTCCACCAGTGGGAGCGCTCGGCGCACCGTTTCTCGTCGTTCAACAACCCGTTCTACCGGAAGAGCGTCGAGCTGATGGCCGACCGCGTCGGGCGCGAACGCACCAAGTGGTGCTCGGGCTGCCACGACCCGGTCGTCCTCTTCACGGGCCAGATGGGAAAGGCCACGCAGGCGTCCTTCTCCTACGACTCGTGGGAGGCGCAGCAGGGCCTGACCTGCATGTCCTGCCATTCGATCGCCGAGGTGAAGGACATCCGGGGCAACGGGGCCTACGTCATCGAGGAATCCAAGCAGTATCCGTTCGCCTTCTCCGACAGCGCCACGCTGCGGGCGGTCAACCGTCTGCTCATCCGCATGGAGCCCTCGCTCCACCGCAAGACCTTCATGAAGCCCTTCATGCGCTCTCCCGAGTTCTGTTCCACCTGCCACAAGGTCGGGCTGATCCCGGCGCTGAACGGCTACCGCTGGATGCGCGGCCAGGACCACTACGACACCTGGTACGACTCCGGCGTTTCGGGGCGCGCCGTCCGGTCCTTCTACGACCCGCCGAAGCCGAAGGCCTGCCGCGACTGCCACCTGCCGGACTACCGCTCGGACGAGTTCGGCAACAAGAAGGGGTTCCTGCACGACCACGTCTTTCCCGCCGCGAACACCGCGCTGCCCTTCGTCCGCGGCGACAAGGAGACGGAAAAGCAGATCCGGGACTTCCTCCAGAACAAGGTGCTGACGGTCGACATCTTCGCGATCCGGCGCGGCGACGAGATCCTGGTTCTCGGCGACACGCCGCCGGCGGTGAAGCCCGGCGAGACGCTCGACGTCGAGGTCGTCGTGCGCACACGCGGCATCGGGCATCCCTACACCAACGGCACGGCGGACTCCAACGAGATCTGGGTCTCGCTCGAAGGGGCGAGCGCGGGCGGTCCCTTCTTCCGCAGCGGCGTGCTCGATGACGCGGGCCGGCTCGACGCCGGCGCCGACCGACTCTCGACGCTCGTCATCGACGAGAACGGCGACCACATGGACCGGCGCCAGCCGCAGGACATCCGCGTCCCGCTCTACAACAACGGCATCGGGCCCGGGGCGGCGCGCACGGTCCACTACCGCGTGACGGTGCCGAAGGACGCGAAGGACGCGATCACGCTCTCGGCCGGCACGCACTACCGGAAGTTCTCCCGCGACTACACCACGTTCGCGCTCGGCGCCGGCCAGCCGTCTCTTCCCGTGACGACGCTGGCGCGCGACGGGGTGACCCTGCCGGTCTCGCCGTCCGCCGCCGGCCGTCCGCCGGCCGAAGTCCCTTCTCGGGGCAATCCCGACCCGCTCTGGTTGCGCTGGAACGACTACGGCATCGGTCTCTTTCTCCAGGGCGACCTGAAAGGCGCCTCCCGGGCCTGGACGAAGGTCGCCGAGCTCGCGCCCGACAAGCCCGACGGCCCGCTCAACCGCGCCCGCGCCGAGATCGCCGAGGGCCGCCTCGCCGACGCCCGGGCCTCGCTCGAGGAAGCCGAGAAGAGGCGGCCGGGCTGGGGCAAGACGGCCTTTTTCCGCGCGACCGTCGCCAAGGACGAAGGGCGCCTCGCGGACGCCGAGAAGGACCTGAAGGCCGTTCTCGAGAAGTTCCCGCTCGATCGCGTCGCCTGGAACAACCTCGGGCTGGTCTACTGGCTCGGCGGCACGTTCCCGGAGGCGATCGCCGCCTACGAGAAGACCCTCGCGATCGACCCGGAGGACGTCAACGCGCACTACAACCTGATGCGCGTCTACCGCGCGATGGGCGACCGGAAAAACGCCGATCTCCACGACGCCGCGTACCGCAAGCACAAGGACGACGAATCGATCCGCGCCGTCGCGGGCGACTTCCGCATGGAGCACCCGTTCGCGAACCGCGAGTCGCTGCCCATCCACGTCCACGCCGAGGCCGACCCTCCCCCCGCCACCGTGCCCGCCTGGGTGGACGCCATGGGTCCGAAGGGATACGAGACCGATCGCGGGTACCTCACGCGGCAGCACCCGCCCGTGCCGGCCGACGCGGCCCAGTGGTCCTACGCCGCGCCCCACCCGGTCCCGCCCGCGACCGCGCCGCGCGTCTCCTCGGCTCCCTGATTCCCCTCGGGGCACATCTGCCTCGAAACGCCCGCGGGGGCTTCACCGAGAGACCCGCGGATCTCCGGGCGGGCAGGCTAAACTACCGCGCCGTGCGGCGCCTTCTCGCAATCGGAGTCCTTCTCTGCCTCGCGGCCGGCTGCCGCCGCGCGGAGAAAGCGGCGGTCGCGCCCGTGCCGACGCCCGCGCCGACGCCGCCGCCCGCGATCGCCTTCGTGGAAAGGGCGGCGGCGATGGGGATCGATTTCACGCACGTCACCGGCGCGCAGGGCAAGAAGTGGATGCCCGAGACGATGGGCGGGGGCGTGGCCGTCCTCGACTACGACGGCGACGGCCGGCCCGACCTTCTCTTCGTCTCGGGCGCCTACTGGCCCGGCGACCCGCGGGCCTCGACGCAAAAGTCCTCGCTCGCTCTTTACCGCAACGAGGGGCCGGGCGCCGACGGCCTCCCCCACTTCCGCAACGTCACGCGGGAGGCGGGCCTCGAAAAGGTGTTCTACGGGATGGGCGCCTCCGTCGCCGACTACGACAACGACGGGCGCGACGACGTTTACGTGACGACGCTCGACGGCGGCCGGCTCTTCCACAACCGCGGAGGCCGCTTCGAGGACGTCTCGAAAAGCGCCGGTGTCGCCGGCTCCGGATGGGGCACGTCCTCGGCCTGGCTCGACTACGACGGCGACGGCCGCCTCGACCTCTACGTCGGCCGTTACGTGGACTGGAGCCCGCAGAAGGATCTCTTCTGCACGCTCGACGGAAAGACCAAGTCCTACTGCACGCCCGAGCGCTACCCCGGCGCCGCGTCGCGTCTCTATCGCAACCTCGGCGGCGGCCGTTTCGAGGACGCGACGAAGAAGGCCGGCATCTACACGGAGAACCAGAAGGCGCTCGGCGTGGCGCCGTGGGACTACGACGGCGACGGGCGGGTGGACATCCTGGTCGCCAACGACACGGCACCGAACAACCTGTTTCACAACCGGGGGGACGGCACTTTCGAGGACGTCGGCATCCCGGCGGGCGTGGCGGTCGACGAGGCCGGCCGCGCGCGCGGCGCGATGGGCGCGGCCTGGGCCGACACCGGAAACGGCCCCGGGTCGTCGGTGGCGATCGGCAACTTCTCCAACGAGCTGAAGTCGCTCTACCGCACGGATTCGGGCGAGGTCTTCCTGGACGAATCCCCCGCGAGCGGCGTCGGCCCCACTTCGTTCCTCGACCTGACCTTCGGCGTTCTCTTCCTCGACGCCGACCTCGACGGCCGCATGGACCTGCTGCTCGCCAACGGCCACGTCGAGCCCACCGTCCAGGAGGTCCAGAAGGACGTGTCCTACCGGCAGCCGCCCATCCTCTACCGCAACGCCGGCGACGGCCGCTTCGCGCCGCTCGGCGAGCGCTCGGGCGACCTCGCCAAACCGCTCGTCGCCCGGGGGGCCGCGTACGCGGACCTCGACGGCGACGGCGACCTCGACGTCGTGATCGTCGAGAACGGCGGCCCGGCCCGCGTCTACCTGAACCCGACCGATTCTCCCGGAAAGAGCGTCCGCGTGCGGTTGACCGGCGCCGGCAAAGTCGAACCGGGACGCCGTGGGGGCCCGAGTCACGGCCACGGTCGGGGGCCGGACGCTGACGCAGCAGGTTTCGGGCGGCCAGTCCTACCTCTCCGCTTCGGAGAAGACGTTGACCTTCGGCCTCGGCGCCGCCACGAGGATCGACACGCTCGAGATCCGCTGGCCCGACGGCGCGGTGCAGAAGCTCGCGGACGTTCCGGGGGGCTCGCGGCTCGCGATCACCGAGGCAGCGGCCCCGTGAACGCCCTGCGCCTGCGCACGCCGCGCCTCGAGATTGCCGCGGCCACCCTCGCGATGGCGGAGGCCGAGATCGGCGACCGCGCGGCGTTCGCCCGCCTGCTGGACGCGTCCGTTCCGAACGAGTGGCCCCCCGAGACGGCGGCCGACGCCCTGCCGCTCTTCCTCGCGTGGCTGCGCGAGCATCCCGAGTGGTACGGATGGCTCGCCTGGTACGCGGTCCGCGTGCGCGGCGGGGAGCGCGTGCTCGTCGGGGGCTGTGGGTTCCTCGGCGGTCCGGGCGCGCAAGGCGCCGTCGAGATGGGCTATTCCGTCCTGCCCGCGTTCCAGCGGCAGGGCATCGCCACCGAGATGATCGGCGCGCTGGTGCCCTGGGCCTTCTCGGCCGACGCCGTCTCGCGGATCGAGGCCGAGACGGCGGACGACAACGCCGCCTCGCGCGCGGTGCTGGCGCGGGCCGGCTTCGTCGAGACCGGCCCGGGCCGGGAGCCGGGCAGCACGCGATTCCGACGGCCGCGATGAAGAGCCGCATCCGTCCCGCCCGGCCGGAGGACGCCGAGATCCTGGCGGCGCTCTCGACCGAGCTCGGCTACCCGATGACCGCCGAAGAAGCGGCCGCGCGCGCGACGGAGATCGGCGCGCACCCGGACCACGCGCTGCTCGTGGCCGAGTCCGACGGCAGCGTGGCGGGCTGGATCCAGGTGAGCCTGCCCCGCATCTTCGAGACGCCGAGCCGCGCGGAGATCGCCGGGCTCGTCGTCGGCGCCGAGCGGCGCGGCGGCGGGATAGGCCGCGAGCTCGTCGCCGCGGCCGAGGACTGGGCGAAACGGCGCGGCTGCGTCGCGGTCCGCGTGCGCTCCAACGTCGTCCGCGAGCGCGCGCACGCTTTCTATCGTCGCGAAGGATTCCGCCAGATCAAGACCCAGCAGGTCCTCGAGAAGGAGCTTTGAGGACAGGCTCTACGCGCGACCGAAGGCGGGCCGCCGATCGCCGCCGAGGAGCTTGACGAGAACGACCCCCGCGACGAACCCGCCGACGTGCGCCCCGTAGGCCACGCCGCCCATGTTGCCGCCGAGCATCCCCGCGCCGCTCACGAGCTGGAACACGAACCACAGCCCGATCGCCACGAGGGCCGGCACCTCCATCACCGAGTACAACCAGAGCACGCGCACGCGTCGCCGGGGAAAGAGCACGATGTACCCGCCGAGCACGCCCGAGATCGCCCCGGAGGCGCCGAGGCACGGCACGAGCGGATTCGAGCCCACAGCCGCCGTGACCAGCACGTGGGCGAGGCCGGCGAGGACTCCGGTCGCCAGGTAGAAGAAGAGGTACCGCGCGTGGCCGAGCGCGTCCTCCAGGTTGTCGCCGAAGATCCAGAGGTACAGCATGTTGCCGAAGATGTGCGCGAAGCCGCCGTGCATGAACATCGCGGTGATCAGGGTCAGGTAGACCGGGATCGGCGTCGGGAAGAGCTCGAGGGTCCCGACGGAGCGACCGTAGTCGTCGCGGATCGGAATCGCCTGCGCGATGTCCCGGCCCGACAGGATCTCGGCGGGCACCGTGGCGAAGGCCATGGTGAAGCGCTCGTTGGTGCCCATGCCCTGCAGCACGACGAACACGAAGACGTTCACCGCGATCAGCAGCCAGGTGACGAAGGGCGTCTCGCGCCGGTCGGAGTCGTCGTCGCCGATGGGGATCATGCGGGCCGATCATAATCCGCGGGCGCGCCCTGATACGCTTTCGGCAGTGTCCGCGCCGGCTCCGGGAACCCCCGCCCGTGTATCGCCATCCTACGGGTTCGCCCTCGCGATCCTGATCGGCCTCGGCGTCCTGCGCTCGGCCGTCGCCACGCGCCTCGACGGCTTCTCGGTGGACGAGCCCTACCACGTGACGGCGGGCGTTTCGTACCTCCGCACGGGCGACTACCGGCTCAATCCCGAGCACCCACCGCTCGTGAAGCTCTGGGCGGGCGCGGCCCTCTCGGCCGCGGGCTTCCGGCTCCCGCCTTTTCGGCAGCTCGCCGACAAGCACGACGAGCGGCACTTCACCGAGTCCGCCGTCTACCTCGACAACGACCCCGACGCGGTCCAGCGCCGGACGCGGGCCGCCCTGTTCGCGTTGAGCGCCGTGTTGCTCGCCCTCTTCGGCGAGGCCGTCCGCCGACAGCTCGGCGCGACGGTGGCGCTCATGGCCGTCGCCTTCCTCGTGATCGACCCGACCGTCGCCGCCCACATGCCAGTCGCGATGACAGACCTTCCCGTCGCGCTGCTGGCGACGACAGCGCTCCTGTTCGCGCTGTCGGCGTTTCAGACGGCGAAGGCGGGCGATGTCGGGCTCGCGGGACTCACGCTCGGACTCGCGCTCGGCGCGAAGCACTCGGCCCTCGTCGCCCTGGCTGTCGTCGGGCTCGCCGGTCTCGTCGCGATGATCCGAGGCCGGGCCACCCTGGCCCGGCGGATAGGATCCGTGGCGGCCGTCTTCGCGATCGCTTTCCTGGTTCTCTGGTCGCTCTACGGCTTCCGGTTCATGGCGACCCCGGGGGGGGACCACTCCTCCTTCAATCGGCCGCTCGAGGCGAAGATCCACGACTTGCGCCGTCCCCTGCTGCGGTCGGCGCTCGAAACGCTCGAGAGAGCGCACGCGCTGCCGCGCGCCTATCTCTGGGGTCTCGCCGACACGCTGCGCGCCGGCGTCGAGGGACGCGACTACGCCGTCATGTCGTTCGGGAAGGTGTACGAGGAAGGCGTCCGGCCTCCGCCCTGGTACTTCCCCGGCAACGTTGCCGTGAAGGTCCCCCTGGGGCTGCTCGCCCTCTCCGCAGCGGGGCTCCTCATCGTCCTGCGCGGCCGATTCCCCGGCGCATGGAGGCTGCCTCTCTACGGAACGCTCGGCATGGCGGGCGCGTTCCTTCTGGCCCTTGCCAGCGCCCGGTCCGAGTACGCCGGCGTGAGACACGCCCTGCCGGTCTATCCCGCCCTGGCGATCCTCGCGGGACTGGCCGGCGCGACGGCCTGGCGTTCCCGTTCGACCGCGTTCCGCGCTTTCGTCGCCCTGGCGCTCGCCTTCGGGCTGGCCTCGGCGATCCCGGTCGTGCGGCCATGGGAATACTTCAACGTACTCGCCGGAGGCACGGACGGCGCCTACCGCAGTTTCTCGAACGAGGGACTCGACCTCGGACAGCGTGAGCGGGAGGCCGTGGCGTACTACCGCGAGCGGCTGGCGCCGGCCGGGGTCGTTCCCTACTGGTTCTATCCGTGGGGCATCGGCGGTCCCGGAGAGGAGCTCGCGCGGCACTACGGAATCCGCGGCCACTGGTCGACCTCGCCGGACGGCGCGGGCGACGCGTCGGCCACCCTGACGGGAACTTTCTTCTTCAACGCGGAAGGCCTTCCGCCCATCCGACTTTACGACTTCGCCGCGTTCCGCGACGCGAAACCGGTCGCGCGCTTCGGCAACCTGTTCGTTTACGAGGGCTCCTTCGTCCTGCCCTGGTATCGCGCGCTGACCCTCGTCGACCGGGCCAATGACCTCATGAAATCCGCGAGCCCCGACCTGGCGGCCGCGGAGCGCCTGCAAGCCGAAGCCGTGGAGCTGTATCCCCAGGATTACGGTTCGGCGATCGTGCTCGGCAATCTCGCAGCGCGGCGCGGAGACCGCGAGGCCGCGATCCGGGCCTTCTCGCTCGCAAAGGCAAACCTGCGAGCCGGCAGCGCCCTCCATCCGATCCTGGAAGAGCACCTGCGGCGTCTGGCGACCGAGGCGCCCCAGTCCCTGCCCGAAGTCCGGGATCCCTTCGCGGAGTAGCCGGCGCTCCGCCTCAGGGGCGCGCGTCGGGAACGAGCTCGCCGTCCTGCCGCACCGTGTACGTCCGGCGAGCCGGCACGTCGCGAAACGTCCGGGTCGCGCCGTCGGGCCAGCGGATGACGACCTCGTCGGCCTTCTCCGCCGCGCCGAGTCCGAAGTGCAGCGGAACGAGCGAGCCCGAGGCGTACGACGGGGAGACCCGGTACCTCTGGACCTGCGAGCGGCCGCCGGCCGTCACCGTCACGCTCGTCTCGAGCGCGGTGCGCCCCGGGGCGGCGACGGGCGACACGGCGATCCAGGCCTGCCGGCCGCCGAGCTCGTTGTGAAAGATCCGCACGGGCCCGTCGAGGTCGACGACGACCAGATCGAGGCCGCCATCTCCGTCGAAGTCGGCGACCGCCGTTCCGCGGGCGACCATGCGCTCCCGGCCGAAATCGCCCGGGTCGGTCCACTCGGCGAACCGCCCCTGGCCGAGGTTGCGCATCAGGACGGCTCGCTGCGCGAAGGCGCGATCGCCCGCCTCGACGTAGTCGGCCCCGCCGCTCTTGTAGTGGCCGAACGCGCGCGGCAGCCGCGGGGCCAGGTGTCCGCCCACGACATAGAGGTCGGGCCAGCCGTCGTCGTCGAAATCGGCGAAGTGCGTGCCCCAGCGCACGGAGGGCATCCCGACGGTCCCGGCCCCCGAGCTCTTGCCGGCGTCCTCGAAGAGGACGCCGTCCACGTTGCGGTAGACGCTGTTCTCCTCCGCGCCGAAGTTCGTCACGAAGAGGCTGTCCCGTCCGCCGCCGAAGGGATCGCCGACCGCAACGCCCATGCCCGCCCGCGGCCGGTCGCCGAGCACCCCCGCTCCCGTCTCCGCCGTCACCTCTTCGAAGCGGCCGTCGCCGCGGTTGCGGAAGAGCCGGTTCGACGCGCGGTCGCTCACGAAGTAGAGGTCCGGCCGAAAGTCCCCGTCGTAGTCGAGCACGGCCACGCCGAGGGTCTTCGTCTCCGCCGGAGGAATCGAGAGGCCGGCCTCGGCGGTCACGTCGCGGAACTTGCGCCCGCCGAGGTTGCGAAAGAGGTGCGACGGCTGGCCGACGTAGTCCTCGGGCACCCGCAGCTGGAACTGGGGCTGGGCGGCCTCCCACTCCGGCGTCGAGTCGAGATAGTTGGCCACGACGACGTCGAGCCGGCCGTCCGCGTCGTAGTCGAGGAATCCCGCGCCGACCGAGAAGAGCGGATCCTCGAGGCCGGTGTCCTTCCCCTCCTCGAACGTCCCGTCGCCCCGATTCCACCACACGGCGTTCGGCCCGACGTTGGTCAAGTAGAGGTCGAGGCGCCCGTCGCCGTCGAGGTCGGCCCAGAAGGCTCCCATGCCGAGGCCGCACGCCCGGATCCCGGACGCCGCGGTGACGTCGGCGAACTTCCCCCCTCCCAGGTTGCGGTAAAGGCGCCCGCAGTCCTTGGTGTTCGGCTTGCCCCACCGCGGGATCGAGTTGGAGACGTAGAGGTCCGGCTTCCCATCGCCGTCGTAGTCCCCGACCGCGCAGCCCCCGACCATCGTCGCGATCAGCTTCAGGCGCATCAGGTCCGAGCGCACTTCCATCCTGACGCCCGACTCCCCGGTGACGTCCCGGAACACGCCGGTCTTCCCGCCCGTGGCCGCGGCCCCGAGGCCGAGCAGCGCGATGGCCCCGACGGCGGCAAGGCGCTTCACGGCTTGCGGCTCACGGCTCCGGGCGGACGGTCCCCGCCCGCACCGCCTCCTGGAACTCGTCCGGACCGCCGCGGCGCGTCAGGTACTCCCGCACGAACTCGCGATGCGCTTCGCTGTCGGGAAAGTCGAGCTCCCCGTAGCGCGCGTCGTCCATCCCGTGAAACGGGAGCGGCAGGACGGTCGCCCCGGCGACGGTGTTCTTGTCGGCGTCCTTGTCCCACCCGTCGAGCACGAGAACGTAGTCGCGCACCCAGCCTTCGGGCAGGGGCGGCAGCGCCGCCGCGTCGAAGCGCATCCGGACGGCGTCGCCGCCCTTCATCACGACGTAGCGGTCGTCGGCCCCGTCGAGCAGCTCCCGCACGTCGCCGAACCGGGTATAGAGCCCGGCCATGTCCGCCCAGCGCGGCGTCCGCGACACGTCGTCGTGGTCGAAGACCTGCGGCCCGTCGGGAAAGTCGCGCCGCATCCGCGAGAAGCCGCGGAAGAAGAGCTCGGCCGACGAGAGCGGCACGGGCGTCAGCCGGACCGGCGCCGGCGGATCGTCCACGGTGTAGGCGATCCGGTCCCACGAGATCGCGAGGTTCGTGCGGATGCGCACGCGCGGATCCGAGCGGTCGAGGACGGCCGACAGGTCCACGGCCATCGTCTTCGTCTTGCCGGCGGGATATCCCATGGGAGCGATCGCGGTCTTCCAGCCGCCCCTGCCGTCGGGGACTTCGAGCACCGGGCCCTCGGCGGCGAGGTCGCGGCGCTGGGAGAGAGACACGGCGATCGACGTGTCGGCATAGAAGATCCAGCCGGTCAGGTAGAGCATCACCGTCCGGCCTGTTCGCGCCCGAGGCAGCGCGAGCTCGAGCGCGTGCGGCTCCACGATCCCCTGGTACCGCGTCGGCGTGAATCCGGCGAGGTACACGCCGTCCTCGGCGGCGATCTCGGCGGTGCGGTCGCGGCCCTCGCCGTCCCGCGCCGCCGGCGTGAAGGGCCTCGCCACGGTGAAGATCTCTTTCTTCGGGAAGGGCGGCGGCACCATCTTCTCGTTCGCGACGAGCGATACGCCGGCCGGATGGTCCGCCGCGGAAAGCGCGGCGAGGTCGAAGTACGCCGTTTCCCAGAGCTCCTCGGTGAAGTCGAGCGTCAAGGCGCCGTCGGCGGGCTTGAGCCGGTCGCCGGGAACGACCAGCCACTCGCGCGTGTCCGCCGCGGCCTGGTGCACGCCGTCGTACAGGAGGCCGGCGGGCGCGCGTCCGAGGACGTCCGTCACGAAGTGCCACCGCGCGCCGTCCCACGCATAGAGGAAGGGGCAGGAGCCCTTGAGCTGCTGCACCTCGTGCAGCACCGTCCGCACGGGCGGGTCGAGCGCGTTCTGGGGCACACCGTTCGTCCACACGACGCGCAGCACGTCGGCCTTGCGCCGCGCGCCGAGGCCGAGCCGCGTGACCGGCCGCGCCGCCACGCGATACACGTACAGCGCCTCGGCCCGCGCCTCGAGCTCCGAGCCGAAGCCGAGCCGGTTGACCTTCGCCGAGCCGGTGGGAAGGCCCTCCAGGGCGACGTCGATCCAGCCGTTCGCGTTGCCTCCACGGTTCTCGTAGAGCAGGACGCCACCGGCCGGGGAGACCAGCGCGAGGTCGAGGTCGCCGTCGCCGTCGAAGTCCACGGCTTCGGCGTCGCGCGCCGGCGGCAGGGCCCCCACCGAAGCGGGAGAGAAGTTTCCGGATCCATCGTTGCGGTAGAGCGCCGAAGCATGCCCCGCGTCGGCGAGAAAGAGATCGAGGAAGCCATCGTTGTCGTAGTCGAAGAGCAGGAGTCCCGTCGCAGGGCCGACGGGCTTGCCGGCGAGGAAGGTGCCGTCCCGGCGGTTGAGCGCCGCGAAGGCCCCGTCGGCCGTGACCCATACCAGATCCAGCCGTCCGTCGCCGTCCAGGTCGCCGGCGGCCGCGGCGCGCACGACGCCGGCCTTCGGAAGTCCCGCCTCGCGCGGCGCGAGGCGTCCTCCGCGCAGGTTGTCGTACAGGACGAAGCCGCCTTCCGGCCGCGCGAGCAGCAGGTCCACGTCGCCGTCGCGATCGAAGTCCGCGGCGACGGCCAGAAGCGAGGCGGTGCCCGGCGCGAGGCCCGCCGCGGCCGTGATGTCGGTCCACGTACCGTCCAGGTTGTTGCGCAGGAGCCGGTCGCCGGTCTTCGACGAGACGTAGAGGTCGAGGTCGCCGTCGTTGTCCACGTCGAACGGGACGACGCGGTCGCCCGCCGCGATCGCGACCTTGCGGTAGCCCTCGCCCTCCCGGACCCACAGGGCGCCCGGCGTGACGAGGTCGAGCGCGCCGGAGTTGGTCACGTCGGCCACGGCCAGGTCGCCGGCGGCCGACCCCGGGATGGGAGGCGCGAGCCGATACCCGCCCGGCGACATCGCCGCGATCCTCAGGCCCGCGGCTCCCGCCAGGGCGAGGTCCCGAGCGTCCTTGCCCGCGGCGCGCACCGCGGCGACGCCGGAGGCGCCTTCGAGTCCCGCGTCGGCCTTCGGCACGAAAGCGACGGGGATCGGGCGCGGCGCCCCGGCCCGCACGGCGGCGGACAGGGGCTCGCTCCAGTCCTCGAGCGGCAGGCCGACGACGCCGGGCTCCACGTCATGCCGCGCCTGCTGGTACCGCGGCGTCGTGCGCAGGATGTTTTCCGCGACGCGATACTTGAGCGACGCCGTCCGCGCGTCGCCGCTTTCGAGCGCCGCCTTCCCGTCGGCGAGGGCCTGGTCGAGCTTCGGCTCGCCGACGACGAGCACCGCGATCCTGTCGTAGACCGCGATGGCGCCGGCCGTGTCCCCGCCGGCGCGCTGGAGCTCGCCCAGACGAACGAGCAGGAACACGTTGGCCGGCGCCCCGGCGAGGGCGCCCTGGAGGCCGGCGATCGCGGCGGCCCGCCCGGCCTCGCCCTGGTCGATCCGCAGGCGCGCCGCGTTCCACCGCGAGGGGAGATCGCGGGGTCGCGCCGCCGCGGCCTTCTCGTAGAGCTCGATGGCGCCCGGGAGGTCGCCCGCGAGCTCCCGCCGCAGTGCCTCGAGCGCGAGCACGCGGGCGTCCGTCGGGGCGAGGGCGAGCGCCCGCGCGAGCAGCGGCTGCGCCGCCGCGAGATCCTTCGCGCGCAGGGCCGTCAGGCCGCCGTCCGCCCAGCCGAGCGGGTCGTCGGGAGCGAGGCGGCGGATCGTCTCGAAGCGCGGCGCGGCCTCCGGCAGGTTGCCCTCCTCGAGGGCCGCGAGGCCGACGTTTCTGGCCGCTTCGAGCTTCGGGATGTCGGCGGACGACGGGACCCCGGCGCGGACGGCGAGGGAGAGGAGCAGGGCGAGCACGGCCGGAACGCGCCGTCAGCCCGGGATCCCGGCTCCGCGGTCCAAAGCCCGGGCCCGGCTCACTTCGCTTGGGCGCCGAGCGCCTTCTCGAAGGCCGTGTAGGCGGCGTCGTCCAGAAGGCAGAAAACGATCTTCTGGACGTACTCCGCCCCGGGCGCGAAGGAGCGGGCGGCCGCGATCGAGATCTCGGCGGCCATCTCGAGCGGAAAGCCGAAGGCGCCCGCGGAGATGGCCGGCAGCGCGACCGACGTCGCCCCGATGTCCTCGCCGCGGCGCAGCGCCTGGAGAACGGCGGAAGCGAGCAGCATCTCCTCTCCGAAGGTTCCCCCCTTCCAGACCGGCCCGACCGCATGGATGACCCACTTGGCCGGAAGCTTGCCGGCGCGCGTCACGACCGCCTGCCCGACGGCGCAGGTCCCGATGTGGTCGCACTCTTCCTGGATGGTCGGGCCGCCGTGCTGGCGGATCGCGCCGGCCACGCCCGAGCCGAGCTGCAGGGCCTCGTTGGCCGGATTGACGATCGCGTCGACGTGCATCCGGGTCAGGTCGGACTTCGCGAGCTCGATGGTGGCGGGCATGGATGTTTCCCGTGCGACGCCGCTACGCGTTCATCGCTTTCACGATCGCGTCGGCGATGCGCAGGTACGCCTCGGAAACGGGCGACTTCGGCTCCCCGGCCACGATAGGCACGCCCGAATCGCCGCCGATCGCGACCTTCGGGTCGAGCGGGATCTCGCCGAGAAACGGGACGTGGAGCTCCTCCGCCGTGCGGCGGCCGCCGCCGTGCTTGAAGATCTCCTCGCGGTGGCCGCATGCGGTGCACACGTAGTACGACATGTTCTCGACGATGCCGAGCACGGGCACGTTGACCTTTTGGAACATCGCGAGGCCCTTGCGCGCGTCGATCAGCGACACGTCCTGGGGGGTCGTGACGATGACGGCGCCCGACAGGTGGATCTTCTGCGTCAGGGTCAGCTGCGCGTCGCCCGTCCCCGGCGGCAGGTCGATGACGAGAAAGTCGAGAGCGCCCCACGCCACGTCCTGCAGAAACTGCTCGACCGCCTTCATGACCATGGGCCCGCGCCAGATCACGGGCTGGTCCACGTCCATCAGGAACCCGAGCGACATCACCTTCACGCCGTGGCGCTCGATGGGGACGATCTGGTTGGCCTCGTTGACGTAGGGCTTCTCGTCGATACCCATCATCATCTGCTGCGACGGGCCGTAGATGTCGGAGTCCATCAGGCCGACGCGGTGCCCGACGCGCTCGAGCGCGAGGGCCAGGTTGGCGGCCACCGTGGACTTGCCGACGCCGCCCTTGCCGGAGGCGACCGCGATCTTGAAGCGGACGTCCTTGAGGATCGCGGCGTCGGGGGCCGCGCCGGCCGGCCTTGGCGGGCCGGGCGCCGGGGCCTTGACGTCCAGCCGGATCGTCACGGCGTGGACGCCGGGAAGGCTGCGCAGTTTCTCGGTCGCGTCGCGCCGGATCTCCTCGGCCGCCGCCGAGGATTCCGTCATGATCTCGAGGCGCAGCGACACGTTGCCGCCGCCGACCGCGAGATCCTTCACGAAACCGAAGGACACGATGTCGCGCGACAGTCCCGGGAACCGCACGGTCCGGAGGACCTCCAGGACCTTTTCTTCCGTCAATTCCGCCGTGGTGCTCATGAGTCCTCCGGGCCCGATTCTATGCCGGCCCGCGCCTCGTCGCGGAGGGCCGACACCCGCCCCCGCAGCTCCTCCGTGATCGAGGCGCGGTCCCGCGCCGTGCGGCCCTCGACCGCGATCGGCTCGCCCACCGCGAGCCCGACCTCCGACGGCGTGATCGTGAAGCCGCCGCGCCGCTGGATGCGGAACGTCCCGGCGATGCCGACGGGCAGCAGCGGCAGCCCCGACTTCAGCGCGAGCAGCGCCGCCCCCGCCTTGAACGGCAGGAGCTCGCCCGTCCGCGTCCGGGTCTCCTCCGGGAAGACGACGAGCGAGCGGCCGCTCTGGAGGCGGTCGAGCGCGGCGTCCACCGTCGCGAAGCTGCGCGCGCGCGTGTCCCGGTCCACCGGCACGAAGCCGGCCGCCGCCATGGACCAGCCGAGAAACGGCAGGCGGAAGAGATTGCGCTTGGCGAGGAACCCCACCGACATCGGCAGGGACGCGAAGAGGACCAGGATGTCGTAGAAGCTCTCGTGGTTCGGAGCGATCACGTAGCCCGCGCCCCCGGCCAGCCTCTCGGCGTGGAAAACGCGAACCCGGACGCCCGAGACCGCGAGAATCAGGCGCGCCCAGCCCCGCGCGAGCTTGAGGAACCACTCGCCGCGCGGGGGCACGAGGGCGAGCGGAATGGCCGGCAGGCCAAAGAGAATCGTCGCGGCGCTGATGACGATCCATACACCCAGAGAGCGAAAGAAGCGCACGCGGGCGGATGGTAGCAGAGGCGCAACTCGCGCCCCTCCCGCGGTTTACAGGATGTCGAGGGAGGGCGTAGAATGCGCCGTCCCCATGGCGGAACAACCCGAACCTTCGGCAACGGCGATCTTCTATCGCAACCTCGGCTGGTTGCGGTTCGTGGACCGTTTTGGCCGCAAGGGTTCGATGATCGTCGATTACGTCGGCGGGCTCGCCGAGCTCGTGGGCAAGACCCTCCAGGGCTGCGTCAGCCGCCCGTTCTATTCCACCGAAGTGCTGCGGCAGATGGACGAGCTCGGCGTCAAGTCGCTCTCGATCACCGGTATCACGGCGTTCGTCACCGGCGGCGTACTCGCCATGCAAACGGCCTACTCGCTCGAGGCCTTCGGCGGCAAGACCTTCATCGGGCGCATCGTGTCGCTCTCGCTCGTGCGCGAGCTCGGCCCGATCCTGACGGCACTGATGGTCGCCGGCCGCGTCGGCTCGGGCATCACCGCGGAAATCGGCTCGATGACGGTCACCGAGCAGGTGGACGCGCTGCGCGCGATGGCGATCTCTCCCGTCCGGCGCCTCGTCGTGCCGCGCCTGCTGGCGGTTCTGTTCATGATGCCGATCCTGACGGCAATCGCCGACGCGCTCGGAATTCTGGGTGGCCTCGGGATCGCGGTGCTCGAGATTCGAATGACCTTCCAGGACTATTTCACGAGCATCCTGCAACAGCTGCAGATCTCCGACATCTGCAGCGGCCTGGGGAAGACTCTCTTCTTCGGCTTCGAGATCGCCGCGATCGGCTGCTACAACGGACTCCAGGTCGAGGGCGGCGCCGCCGCGGTTGGCCGGGCCACTACCCGAACCGTGGTGCTCGCCTCGATCTGTATCCTCGTCTCCGACTTCTTCCTGACGAAGCTCTTCCTGGCATTCTGATGAGCGCCGCCGCGACTGCCGTGGACCGACCGATCGCGCCCAGGCCCCGCGGCGAGGTGATCGTCGAGTTCCGGGAACTATGGAAGAGCTACTCGGGCCGCGACATTCTCGCCGGGGTCAACCTCAAGATCCAGCGCGGGGAGATCCTGTGCGTCCTCGGGCCCTCGGGAACCGGAAAGAGCGTGACGCTGCGGCACATCAACGGGCTCACCCGGCCCGACAGCGGCGACGTGAAGGTCTTCGGCGAGTCGATCGTGGGCCTCTCGGAGGAGGAGCTGTCGCCGGTCCGCCGGCGCCTGGCCATGCTCTTCCAGGGCGGCGCGCTCTTCGACTCGATGAACGTCGAGGACAACATCGCCTTCCCGGTGCGCGAGCACACGGAGAAGGGGCCGGACGAGATCGCCGCCATCGTGGCGGAGAAGCTCACGATGGTTGGCCTGCCCGGCATCCAGAAGAAGATGCCCTCGGAGCTCTCCGGCGGGATGCGCAAGCGCGTGGCCCTGGCGCGCTCGATCGCTCTCGAGCCCGAGATCATCCTCTACGACGAGCCGACGACGGGTCTCGACCCGGTCTCCTCCGAGAAGATCGCCCAGCTCATCGTGGACGTCAACGTGAGGCTTCAGACGACGGCCGTGGTCGTCACGCACGACATCGTGACGGCCCGCACCGTGTCCGACCGCGTCGTGTTCCTCCACCAGGGCCGCTTCCAGTTCAACGGGACGTTCGACGAGGCGGCCTCCAACGGTCATCCCGTCCTCATGGAGTATTTCCGCGCCATGGGCTTCCCGTGCGGCACGGGAGTCTTTCAGGCAGTAAAGGAAGTGTGACAGTGGCCGGAGAACAACAGGTCGGGCGCCGCTTTCGGGTCGGGGTCGTCGTGCTCATCGCGCTCGCCGCGACGATGATCGGGATCTTCCTCATCGGCCAGAGGGCGAACCTCTTCCGCAGCAAGTTCCCCTACGAGACCCACTTCGAGTCGGCCTCCGGCCTCATCGCGGGCAACAACGTGTCGTTGAACGGCGTCGTCGTCGGCAGCGTCATCGAGGTCCGGCTCTCGGGCGACCCCGCCGACCGCACCGTGCGCGTCGTGTACGACGTGGTCCGCCGCTGGGCGCCGATGATCCGCAAGAGCACCCGGGCCTCGATCAAGACGCGGGGCCTGCTCGGCGACAAGTACATCGAGCTCGAGGGCGGCAAGCCGGACGAGCCCGAGGTCCCGATCGGCGGCGAGATCCCGCCGGCCGCGGGGGCCGGCCTCGAGAAGTTCCTGGAGGGCAGCGGCGACCTGCTGACGGATCTGGGCGCGATCGCCAAGTCGCTGAAGAACATCCTCGGGCGCACCGAGAAGGGCGAGGGCTTCCTCGGCGCGATCACCTCGAACAGCGAGGAGAGCGAGCGCCTCGGAAACAACTTCAATGCCACCCTGCACTCGCTCAACGCCATCCTCGCGAAGATCGAGAACGGCAAGGGCCTCGTCGGCCGGCTGCTCATCGACGAGAAGTACGGCCGCGAGACGAGCGAGTCGCTCGCCGGCGCCATCCGCTCGGTCCAGAATCTGCTCGGCAAGATCGAGGAAGGCGTCCGCACCGGCAACGGCGCGATCCCGGCGCTTCTGTCGGACCCGGAGGGCAAGAAGAAGATCTATGCCCTCGTGGACAACCTCGGCGACGGTCGCCGAGGGGCTCGTGCGGGTGACCCAGAACCTCGAAAAGGGCAACGGGGCGATCCCGATCCTGCTGCACGACGCCCAGTTCGGCAAGGCCTTCACGAACAACCTCAAGAGCCTCTCCGAGCACCTCGACTCGATCTCGAAGAAGCTCGACGACGGCACGGGCACGGCCGGCAAGCTCATCAACGATCCGTCCCTCTTCGACGCCGCCAACCACCTCGCCGTCGGGGTCAACGAGTCCGCGATCCTGCGCTGGCTGATCAAGGACCGGCAGAAGTCGGGCATCAACAAGGAGTACAACGAAGTAATCCGCACGCGGACGGCGGAGGCTTCGGCGGCGGCCTCGGCGGCGACTCCGACGCCCGTCCCGTGAAGCTCCTGGTCACGGGCGGGGCCGGCTTCATCGGCTCGCACCTCGCGGATCGCCGCCTCGCCCGCGGCGACCGCGTCGTCGTCCTCGACGATTTCAACGACTTCTACGATCCGCGCGTCAAGCGCGCCAACGTGGCGCCCCATGCCGGCAACCCGCGGTACCGCCTCGTGGAGGGCGACATCCGCGACCGGGAGCTCGTCTTCCGGCTCTTCGCCGAAGAGAACTTCGACGCCGTGGCGCACCTCGCCGCGCGGGCGGGGGTGCGGCCCTCGCTGACTCAGCCCGTCCTCTACGAGGAGGTCAACTGCGTGGCGACCTGGCACCTGCTCGAGGCGGCGGTCGCGCACGGCAGGCCCCACTTCGTGTTCGCCTCCTCTTCGTCCGTCTACGGGATCAACGCCAAGCTCCCCTTCTCCGAGGAGGACCCGATCGATCGCCCCATCTCGCCCTACGCGACGACGAAGCGGGCGGGCGAGCTGCAGGTCTACAACGCGCACCACCTCCACGGCCTGACCACCGTCTGCCTGCGGTTCTTCACGGTCTACGGCCCGAGGCAGAGGCCCGAGATGGCCATCGCGCACTTCATCCGCTGCCTGGAAACGGGCGCGCCCATCCCGTTCTACGGCGACGGGACTTCGCGGCGCGACTACACCTACATCGACGACATCGCCGACGGCATCGAGGCCGCCCTCGAGCGGCCCATCCCGTTCGAGATCGTGAACCTCGGCGGCGCCCACCCGGTGACCCTGACGGAGCTGGTCGCGGCCCTCGAGGCCGCGACCGGAAAGAGGGCCCGGCTCGACCGGAAGCCGGCACAGTCCGGCGACGTCCCGGTCACCTATGCGGCGGTCGAGAAGGCCGAGCGCGTGCTCGGCTTCAAGGCGCGCATCCCCCTGGCGGAGGGGCTGAAGCGGTCGGTCGCGTGGTATCGGAGCTCCTTCCCCTCTTCCCCCCCGACAGGAGTCCTCGCATGAACATCTGCATGGTGGGTACGGGCTACGTGGGCCTCGTCACGGGGGCCTGTCTGGCGGACTTCGGCATGAACGTCGTCTGCGTGGACAAGGACGCCGACAAGATCGCCGCTCTGCAGCGCGGCGAGATCCCGATCTACGAGCCCGGGCTCGAAGAAGTCGTGGCGCGCAACCGGCGCGCCGGCCGCCTGAGCTTCACGACCGACCTCAAGACGGGCATCGAGGAGGCGCTGGCGGTGTTCATCGCCGTCGGCACGCCGCCGAAGCCGGACGGCTCGCCGGACCTCACCTTCGTGAAGCAGGTCGCCGAGGCGGTGGCCGAGCACATGAACGGCTACAAGGTCGTCGTCACGAAGTCCACGGTGCCCACCGGCACGGGCCGGATGATCGAGCAGACGATCCGCGACCGCAACGGCCGCCATCCCTTCTCGGTCGTCTCGAACCCGGAATTCCTGCGCGAGGGCTCGGCCGTCGCCGACTTTCTCCGGCCCGACCGCGTGATCATCGGCGCCAACGACGAGCGCGCCGTCGAGGTCCTCAAGGAGATCTACAGCCCGCTCTACCTCATCGAGACGCCGTTCCTCATCACCGACGTCGCCTCGGCGGAGCTCATCAAGTACGCCTCCAACGGCTTCCTGGCGGTGAAGATCTCCTTCATCAACGAGGTCGCCCGCCTGTGCGAGCTGATGGGCGCCGACGTCCACGACGTCGCCAAGGGGATGGGCCTCGACCGCCGGATCGGCTCGAAGTTCCTCCATCCGGGGCCCGGATTCGGCGGATCGTGCTTCCCGAAGGACACCTCCGCGGCCGCCGACCTCGCGCGGCAGCACGGATACGAGTTCCAGATCATCGAGGCGACGATGCGCGTCAACGCCGAGACGAAGGCCCGCATGATCGAGAAGATCGCGGCCGCCGCCGGGCCGCTCGCCGGAAAGACCGCCGCGGTGCTCGGGCTCTCGTTCAAGCCCCAGACCGACGACATCCGCGAGTCTCCCGCTCTGGCCGTCGTGGCCGATCTCGTCCGGGCAGGGGCGGCGGTCCGCGCCTTCGATCCGGCCGCGATGCCGAACACGAAGGCGCTCCATCCCGGGATCCACTACGCGCGGGACGCCTACGACTGCGCCACCGGCGCCGACCTGCTCGTCCTGGCGACGGAGTGGAACGAATTCCGGGCGCTCGATCTGCCGCGGCTGGCCGGCCTCATGAAGGCGAAGACCATGATCGACCTGCGCAACGTGTACGATCCGAAGGAAATGCGGGCCGCCGGCTGGACGTACGCCTGCGTCGGACGGCCTTGAGCGGCACGAGGAGACAGACGCGATGAGGGTTCTCGTCACCGGCGGGGCGGGCTTTCTCGGGAGCCACCTCTGCGATCGCCTCCTCCGCGAGGGCCATGACGTCATCGCCATGGACAACCTGCTGACCGGGAACCCGCGCAACATCGCCCACCTCGAGCCGGAGAAGCGGTTCCGGTACGTGCGCCACGACGTGACCCAGTTCATCTTCGTGGACGGCCCGCTCGACGCGGTCCTCCACTTCGCCTCGCCCGCCTCCCCCATCGACTACCTGGAGCTCCCGATCCAGACCCTCAAGGTCGGGTCGCTCGGCACCCACAACGCCCTCGGCCTCGCCCTGGAGAAGAAGGCGCGATTTCTTCTGGCCTCGACCTCCGAGGTCTACGGCGACCCGCTCGTCCACCCGCAGCCCGAGACCTACTGGGGCAACGTCAACCCCATCGGGCCCCGGGGCGTGTACGACGAGGCCAAGCGATTCGCCGAAGCCATCACGATGGCCTACCGGCGCGCGCACGGCGTGGACACCCGGATCGTGCGGATCTTCAACACGTACGGGGAGCGCATGCGGCCGCGCGACGGGCGCGTGGTCCCGGCCCTCATCGGGCAGGCCCTCGCCGGCGAGCCGATGACCGTGTTCGGCGACGGGTCGCAGACGCGGTCCTTCTGCTACGTGTCGGACCTCGTGGACGGGATATACCGCCTGCTCCAGTCGGACATCCCCGACCCGACCAACATCGGCAACCCCGCCGAGCTCTCGGTCCTCGACTTCGCCCGCACGATCCAGAAGCTGACGGGGACCCGGAGCGAGATCGTCTTCAAGCCCCTCCCCGTCGACGACCCCAAGGTGCGCCAGCCCGACATCTCGAAGGCGAAGGAAAAGCTGGGGTGGGAGCCGAAGGTGAAACTGGAGGAAGGCCTCAAGCGGACGATCGAGTACTTCCGGACCCTGTAGCCGTCCGCTACTCTCCATCCTGCCCGATCGCCTCGACCGGGCAGGAGTCCATGGCCTCCTGGCACTGCGCGACCTCCTCGGCCGACTCCGGCTGGCGAAAGACGTAGGAATATCCCTTGTCCTCGTTGCGCTGGAAGTTCTGGGGCGCCGTGACGCGGCAGACGTCGCAATCGATGCACTGGGTGTCCACGTAGTACTTCCCCGGCACGCTCTCGGGCACCCGGTCCTTGGAGTCGGCCATGAGGGCGGGAACTTAGCACGGGCTCCGGGGGCGGCCAAATGAGGAGTGGATCAAGAACCGGGAGGCCGCGGACCGCTGGATTAGACTGCCCCGCGTGCTTCGTCGGTTGCCCCTCGTGCTCGCCCTGGCCGGCATCGCGGCCTGCCGGCGGGCCGACCTGCCGGAGGTCGCAAGCGGCGACCGCGACAGCGTGGCCGGCCGCCGCATCTTCGAGCGCAAGTGCGCGTCGTGCCACAACTGGAACGGCGACGGCAAGACGATCGTCGCCGGTCATCTGCCGTACGCCAACCTGCTCGACGGGGCCTGGCGCGGCGACGGCAGCCCCGCCTCGATCGAGCGTCAGGTGCGGCTCGGCAAGGATCCGATGCCGCGCTTCGAGGGCAAGCTGACCGACGAGGAGATACGCCAGGTGACGGCTTACGTCGTGGCCCTCTCGCGGTCGGCGCCGAAGGCCGCGGGGGCGCCCGGGGCGCCGGGGGCGCTCGCGCGATGACGCGCCGGATCCCCCTCTTCCCGCTGCCGGAGGTCGTCCTCCTGCCGGGCACGCTGCTTCCCCTCCACGTCTTCGAGCCCCGCTATCGCGAGATGGTGGCCGACGCCCTCGGGGCCGAGCGCACGATCGGCATGACCATGGTCCAGGCCGGGTTCGCGGCCTCGGAGGCGAACCCGCCCATCCACCGCGTCGGGACGGCCGGCGAGATCGTCGAGTCGGAGCTGCTCCCGGACGGCCGGTACAACATCCTGCTCGAGGCCCGGTTCCGATTCCGCGTTCTCGACGAGGATCCGCCGGCGCCGTACCGCGTAGCCCGCGTCGAGGAGATGCGGACCCTCCCGTTTGCGGGCCCGGCCGAGGCCGAGCGGGTCACCGGCGCGGCGACGGTCCTCTTCGCCGACGTCGCTCGCGAAATGGACCTGCCTCCCCTCCCGTCCGAGCCGATCTCCCCCGAGCGTCTCGCCTCGGAGCTCGCGCTGCGCCTGCGGTTCACGCCGCCGGAGCTGCAGGCGCTGCTGGAGACCGACTCGCTCGCGTCCCGCTTCGAGGCGCTCCGCGGCCGCCTCGTCGAATGGAAGAGCCGCCTCGCCTTCCTCGGCCCGTTTCGGCCGCGCGACCTCGACCCGGCGAGAAACTAGGGGCTCGGGGGACTCAGCGCCCCGGGCGGGTCGACCGGGAGGAAACGTACGTCGGAGTCCACTCCGCGACGCGCCAGCCCTCCGGCGTCTTCTTCATCCGGACGGCGTGGCGGACCTCCGCGACCATCGCGCCGCCGATCGCGCTCGTGACGCCGGGTGGGTCGTAGAAGACGAACTCTCGCGCGGCGATGACGACGTCGCCGTTCTCCGCCCCGGTCCGGGAATCGATCTCGGTGCGCGCGCCGCGGAAAGCCTCCATCGGATCGAGAACGATTCCGCGCAGGATCCGGGACTCCGCCGCCCGGCGGGCGGCGTCGCCGGTCGTCAGCGCCGCGGCCGCCGGCGCGTCCTCGCGCGCCCACGCGGCGGCGAACTGACGAAACGCGCGCACGGGAGGCTCGAGAACGAGCTGCCGGTACGCGAACGCCGCGCCGCCGGCGAGCAGGAGGACCAGAAAGGCTCGTTTCATCGCGCGGCCCGGACCCCGCGGGCGCTCCCGCAGATCAGTGCGTCGACGCGTTGAGCGCGCGTTCGTGCGCCCAGCTGCGGATCGCCTTGATCTGCTCTTCCATCGTGACGGCAAGCGGCACGGTGGCGGCGATCATCCGGTAGAGGTCGTCCTCCGTGATCGGCCGGCTCTCGGCGTACGCGTCCACGACGGCGGACACGACCGCCTGCTCGATCTCGGCCCCGTTCCAGCCGTTGGTGGCCTTGGCCAGGAAGACGAGGTCGAACCGCGCCACGTCGCACCGGTTCTTCCCGAGGTGGATCGCGAAGATCTGTTTGCGCTCCTCCTCGGTCGGAAGGTCCACGAAGAAGACCTGGTCGAACCGGCCCTTGCGGATGATCTCCGCCGGAAGCAGGTGGATGCGGTTGGCCGTGGCCGCCACGAACACGAGCGCGCTCTTTTCCTGCATCCAGGTCAGGAATCCCGAGAAGATGCGCGACATCGAGGCGTCGCCGCCTTCGCGGTACCCGCCCACGCCCATCTCGATCTCGTCGATCCACAGGACGGCCGGCGACACGGCCTCGACCGCCCGCAGGGCGCGCAGGAACGTCATCTCCGGATTGTCCGTGCCGAAAACGGCGTTCATGTCGAGGCGGAAGAGCGGCAGGTTCCACAGCGTCGAGATCGTCTTGACGCAGAGGCTCTTCCCGCAGCCCGAGATCCCCATCAACAGAATGCCCTTCGGGATCGGAATGCCGGCGTCGAGCGCGTCCTTTGAAAACAGCGCCTGGCGCTTCTGGAGCCAGGTCTTCAGCACGGCGTAACCGCCGATGTCGTCGAGCGAAAAGCGCGGGGGGACGAACTCGAGGACGCCCTCTTTGCGGGACATCTGCTCTTTCTCGGCGAGGACCTCGAGAAACCCGGACTCGTCGAACGTCTTGCGCGAGGAGAACACTTTGGACACGAGGTGGCCGATTTCGTCGGCCGTCAAGCCTCGCATCGCGAGCGCGAGGCGGCGCATCTCGGGCTCCCCGATCGTGATGGCGAGGCGCCGGCGCAGGTGGCCTTCCAGGATCTTCAGGATCTCGTTGTCGTCGGGCAGCTCGTACTCGACGACATAGATCTCCTTCTTCGCCTCCTCCGGGATCGCCAGGCGCGGCGAAACGATGAGCACGTGGCGCCCGCGGTCCTTGAGCGCGCGATACAGGTCGCGCAGCCGGCGCACGATCTCGGGGCGGCTGGAGGTCGGAAAGTCCTTCAGGAGATAGAAGCCCTTGCCCTCGGCCGCGAGGATGGCCTCGAGAGCCCGAACGGGGTCCTGGGTGTTCGCGACGGGCGCGCCGTCCACGACGAGGCCCTCCACGACCGACCACGTTCCGTACGGGCACGCCGCCCCATAAAACGTCTTCGCGAGGTGCTGCGCCAGGCGCTCGACGCGCGTCTCCTCCCACGACATGATGTAGATGATCGGGTGACCGCCGAGCAGCGCCTTGCGGATGCGCTCCACCGCGCGATTGGGAAGGGCGACGGGAACCGTCGGTGCGGTGGCGGCGGTGCTCATCGACGCTGATTGTAACGCGCCTTCACCGCCCCCCGCGGTTACAATGCCCGACGATGGCAAATCCCGAACACGCCCGGCTTCTCGGAACGCCCGGCTGGAACGACTGGCGCGTGAAGAACTCCAACGTGACGCCCGACCTGACCGGGGCGGACCTCGCCGGGATGGATCTCACGGGCAAGGACTTGAAGCGCGCGGATCTGACCCGCGGCGATCTCTCGCGGGCCCAGCTCGCCGGCGCGGACTTCACCCGGGCGACGCTGCGGCAGACGAAGTGGGAGGGGGCCTCGGCCGCCGGCGCGATCTTCGAGCACTGCGACCTCGACTTCCTCGACTTTTCCAAGGTCTTCTTCGCGGGCGCCCGGTTTCGCTCCGCCTCGCTCCAGAGCTGCACCCTCGCCGGCACCGACTTCGCCGGCGCGGACCTCTCGTTCGTGCGCCTCGAGGGAGCCGACCTGAACGGCGCCAACCTCGCCGGAGCGATCCTGAAGGACGTCAACTTCCGCGGGATCAAGCTCGCGAACGCCCATTTCGACGGCGCCGATCTCTCGCGGGCGGTCCTCGAGGGGGTCGCGGCGCTGCGCGGCTCCTTCCCCAACGCCAACTTCGCGGGGGCGAATCTCAAGGGCTGCGACCTGACGGGCGCCGACCTGCGCCGGGCGAAATTCACGGGGACCAACCTCCGGCAGGCGGCGATGAACGCCGCCGATTGCGAGCGCGCCGAGTTCACGGACACCGACATGGAGCTCGTCTCGGCCGTCGAGACGAATTTCACCGGAGCCGGGTTCGACCGCGCGCGCCTGCGCAAGGCCGACCTGCGCCGGGCGATCTTCCTCGACGCCGGCGGCTCGGACGTCAGCTTCGCCGAGGCCAAGCTGACCGAGGTGGACCTGCGCTCGGCCCGCTTCGAGAAGGCCAACTTCCAGGGCGCGGATATGTCCAAGGCCATCCTGCGCCGCACGAACCTCAAGGCCTACAGCTTCGTCGGCGCGTCGTTCTCGGGCGCGGACCTCTCGGAGGCGCAGGCCGAGGGCGTGAACTTCTCGCGCGCGGACCTGTCACTCGGCAGCTTCCGCCTGGCCAACCTGAAACGCGCGGACTTCTCGGGATGCCGGGGCTTCGACGCGGACCTGTCGGGGTCGCTCCTGATCGGCGCCAACTTCGAGGGCGCGAGCCTCCAGGACGCGGACCTGCGGTTTGCGCGGGCGATCGGGGCGAACTTCACCCGCGCGGAATTGAAGGGCGCGGACCTCGCCAACTCGGACTTCACCGAGGCCGTGTTCAAGAAGACGAAGTTCTGGGGCGCCACCGCGCGCCGCGCCAAGCCGCCGAAGGGCCACGGCATGCTCTTCTCGCTGTCCACCATGTTTTCGAAGGCCAAGGAGAAGCAGACCAAGGCCGCAGACGAGAAGGAAGCCAAGCGGCAGAAGCGCATCGCCGAGCTCGAGGCCGAGGCCTCGAAGAAGGCGCCGCACCTGACCGGAAAGCGCTAGCCGGCAGCCGGCGCGCCGAACCGCGGACTTACGGTTTGGCCGTCTTCGCGGGAGCGGGAGGCGTCGCGGCCTTGCGCATCGCGGCCTCGACCTTCTCGGGCGCGTCGGCGTCGACGAGGAAGGCGCCGGGCCGCCCCGACACCCGGGCGAACATGTCGCCCGACCGCGGGTGGAACGTAAGGACCCACGGCGCTCCCGCCTTCATGCGGACGGTCACCGTGGAGGCGGCCGGCGGCAGCGCCGCGACCTCGGCCGCGTCCACGAAGGACTTGCTCCTGAGATCGAGGATCGCCCCCACCGCGTCGTCCCCCGCGGCGGCCATCACGGGGCGCCCGTCCGCGGTCCAGCCGCCGTCCTTCTGCGCGAGCGCGAACGCCCCCTTCGGGAAGGACGCCTCGAGGCCCGTCACGTCGCCGCGCGGAAACGCGGCGAGCGCGCGGCTGCGGAACGCCTCCGCCTCCTTGGAGAGCTCGTCGACGATGTCCCGTTCGACGGTCAGGACCTGCCCGTCGCGGCGGGCATAGACGGTGTTGCCGTCGGCGCGCGTCGCTCCGAAATCCACGGCGACCGTTGCCGCCTTCCCGTCGACCACCGACACCCGGAAGAGCGGCGGGTTGAGGCCGATCCCCGCCAGATCCTGGGCGCCGTGAATGAACTCCCGGACGCGCAACCCCGTGAGGGAGCCGACGAACCGGTCCACCTCGGCGCCGTCCGCCAGATCGGCGAAAGGCTCGGCGAGCCACCAGGAGCCGTCCTTCCTCCCGAAGGCAAGGCGCCCGCGGCCGCGCAGGATCTCCAGGCGCGCCACGTCCGCCGCGGCGCCGCCAAAGACATCCCGGCCCTCGAAGTCGTCCGCGTTCTTCTTCAGGGACGCCAGCACCGCCGACGGGACGAAGAGTACCTTCTGGGTGCCCTCCACGCGCGCGGCCACGACGTCGGTTCCCGGAACGGCGTTGCCGAACTCGATGGTGCGCGTCCTGCGCGCTTTCGGGTCGCCGGGGTCCGTCCAGACGATGGTGGCCTTCGCCGCGGGGCGGTCGAGGCCGTAGTCGGACGGCTTCGCGTCGTTGCCGTCCTCGCCCCCCGCGCGCTTCAACTCGGCAAGGTCGGTGACCACGCCGCCCACGACGAACGGGTCCGCCGGATACTTCTCCGGTTTGATCATCTTCCAGCCGGACTGACCGGCCCGCTGAAACTCCAGCACCTCGCCGGCGCGCGCGACCTCGATCTTCTCGATCCGATCCTCCGGGATGTCCCAGTAAAGATCTCCCTTGCGGGCCGCCTCCTCGGTCGTCGGCATCTTGCGCTCGAAGAAGAAGATGAAGCGCGAACAGGAGGGCGACGACCGCGGTCAGCGCGAGGAGCTTCTTCGGATTCATGGCCGCGTCTTCTCGGGCGCCTCAGTCCCGGCGGCGGTACCAGACCCAGATCCCGAGCAGCACGGCCATCGCGGGCAGGCCCACGATGGCGGCCCATCCGATCGTTGCGAACCTGCGCCTCCGTCAGGGAGAGGGAGGACTGTTCGCGGCGTCTTCGGCGCGATGCCCACCTGCTTCTCGCTTCCGGCCAGCCAGTGCGCGGCGTTCGCGAAGAGCATCCCGTTGGCGCCGTTCTCGATCGCGCCGTTGGCGGCAAAGCGCGAGTTGCCGATGACGACGAGGCGCGTCGGCCTGCGCGTCGGCCTTCTTCTCGTCGGCCGGGCTCGAGGGCGACGGCGAGCGAGACGGGCCCGGGCGTGTCGCCGGGTCCTTCTTGATCGCCGCGTCGAGGCTGCTTCAGGTTCGTCTCGCCCCATCCCTCCGGCGAGGTCTCGACGAGCATCGTCTCGGCGAGGCCCTCGGGCGGCTTGTCCGCCTTCGTCACCGACCGCGCCAGCGGAAAGATCACCGGGAGCCCCTCGCCGGCGAGCGCGCGACACGATCGGGCTCGACCCGTAGTGATTGGCGAGCACGTCTCGGCGCCCACCATGGGCAGCGCGTTGGCCGGGTCGACGACGAGATCGTCTCCGAGCTTGATGCCGTACTTGCCGAGCAGGCCGCCGAATCCGAGGTCCGAGCGGCGGCGCGCCGGGGCCCGGGCAGGATCGGGTCGAGCAGCAGGAGCGACGTGGCCGCCTCCGGCCAGGTATTTCTCGAGCGCGCCCGCCTCGGGCTCCAGGAACGCCGTGCGGGGGCCCGGCGACGACGATGAGGTCGGCGTCGGCCGGCAGGTCGGCCTTGCCGAGGCTGTCCCACGCGCCGACCGTCATGTTGCTGCGCTCGAGGATCTGCTTCGCGTCGGCAAAGCCGCGCCCGCGCTCCGAGGAGTCGATCGCGCCCTCGCCGTGGCCCTTCGTGAAGTAGACGCTCGGCTGCTTCGGTCCTCCGTCACGGACAGGATCGCGGACGTGAAGGCTTCCTCGGCCTTGAATGCCTTGACGCTCGGAGCGCCGCCCATCCCGGCTCCCGCGAAGTCGAAGTCGGCGAGCTTGTCCTCCTCGACGTACTTCCGGCGGTCTCCGCTGCGGAACACGACCGTGCTCTCCCGGACGCTCCGGCCTCCTTGACGAGCGCCTCGGCGCGCGCCGGATTGCGCTGCGGATCGAGGTACTCGACCTCGATCTTCGGGCTCGCCGCCTGGTACCGCGACGAGCAGCTCCTTGACCTCGGGCAGGAGCCGCGAACGGTTGGGCACCATGAAGACCGTGACCTGCACGGGCTCTTTCAGGCCGGCGAGCGATCTTCTTCGTCGTGCTCGGAGAGCGAGTAGATCTGGGTGTGCGTCCAGTCGACGCGCTTCCAGTGGCGCAAGCGCCAGATAGTTCACGCCGAGGAGCGACGGCGGCGGCGAGGACGATGCCGACGGCGGACGTGGAGAGCCGCGAGGCGCGGGCGCTCACGGCGTCTCCTTCTTCGAGGCCAGGACCGTCGTCGCGAGCAAGAGGAAGAATGCCGTCGCCGAGAGGTAGTAGGCGAGGCGCCGCGTGTCCACGACGCCGCGCGCGAACTCGTCCATGTGCTCCCAGATGTTGAGGTAGCCGATGAGGCTCTGGCGGGCCGGATCGGCCCCCGTCTCGAACAGGCCGATCGAGAAGATCGGGATGAGCATGGCGAAGGCCAGGATCGCCGCGAGGATCTGGTTCTTGGTCAGGGCCGACGCGAACGTGCCGATCGACAGGAAGTACGCGCCGAGCAGCGCGATGCCCGCATAGCCCGGCGGCCACGGCGCCGAGGTCGACCGCCGTCTTTGCCCGCAGATACAGGATGAAGACGAGGCTCGGCGCCCACAGGACGAGGAAGAACCCGAGCGCGCCGAGAAACTTTGCCGACGACGACCGTGCCTTCCGAGACCGGCGAAGTCAGCAGCACCTCGAGCGTGCCCGAGCGGCGCTCCTCGGCGAGCAGCCGCATCGTGAGGATCGGGACGATGAAGAGCGTGAAGATCCAGAAGAAGGTGTTCGTGAACATCAGCGACAGGAACCGCTCCCGGGGCGCGCCCGGCGACGACAGGAACGCGACGATGCGCGAGAAGATCATCCCGTTCAGGAACATGTAGGCCGTCAGGATCACGTACGCGAGCGGCGACAGGAAGTAGGCCCGCCACTCGCGGCCGACGATCGCGAAGAGCTTCTTCATGACGCCGGCCCATCCTCGGAGCCGGCGGGCTCGGACTCCGCCGCGGGCTCGTCGTGGCGCGTCAGCCGCACGAAGACGTCCTCCAGGGGACAGGCCTCGCGCGAGAGCTCCCGCAGCACCCAGCCGCGCGCGACCGCCAGGCGGAAGATCTCCTCGCGGGGATCGGCGTCCCGCGAGCGCACGTGACGCGGGCGCGCGTCTCGCCCTCGGCGTCCTCGACGTCCACGGCGGAAACGCCCGGGAGCCCCGCCAGCGCCTCGCGGGCCGCCACGCTGCCCTTCAGGGTCACGCGCACCACCGGCGTGCCGCGAGCTTGCCGCGCAGCTCGGCGGGCGTGCCCTCGGCCACGATGCGCCCCCGGTCGATGATGAGGACGCGGTCGCAGACCGCTTCGACCTCCGGCAGGATGTGCGTCGAGAGCAGCACCGCGCGGTCGCGACCGAGTTCACGGATCGTCTCGCGGATCTTGATGATCTGGACCGGGATCGAGCCCGATCGTCGGCTCGTCCAGGATGAGAACGGGCGGCTGGTGCACGAGAGCGCCGGCCAGGGCGACCCGCTGCCGGAACCCCTTCGAGAGGTTCTCGATCCGCCGGCCGGCGACCTCGGCGAGCAGGCACCGGTCGACCGCCTCGCCGACGCGCCGGCGCACGTCCGCGCCCGCAACGCCCTCGAGCCGGGCGCGGAAGGTGACGTACTCCGAGACCCGCATCTCCGGATAGGTCGCGGCCGACTCGGGCAGGTAGCCGAGGGCCGCCCGGGCGGCCGAGGACTGCGTCACCACGTCGTGGCCCGCGACGCGGGCGGAGCCGGACGTCGGCGGCAGGAACCCCGTCAGGACGCGCATCGTCGTCGTCTTCCCCGCCCCGTTGGGGCCGAGGAAGCCGACGATCTCGCCCGGCTTGACGGAGAACGTGACGTCGTCCACCGCGAGGCGCGTGGGATACCGCTTCGAGAGTCCCTGTACTTCGATCATGCGAAACCGCGTTGTGAAATCGCGGAAGTATAGACCATATTCCCGAAAAAGCGAGAGGTCCGGGATTCGGGATACGTGATACGGGATGCGGGATACGGAATGGACCTCTTATCTCGCATCGCGCATGCGCATCCCGACCCCCCTCTCGAGCCTGTATCATCCCCCCGCGCATGATCGTCGTCGAGAACGTCACCAAGACCTACGGCCGCTTCGGCCGCGCACGCGCGCGCTCGACGGCGTCTCCCTCGAGGTCCAGCGGGGCGAGACGCTCGGCCTGATCGGCCCCAACGGCGCCGGCAAGACGACGCTGCTCTCCTGCCTGCTCGGCTTCCTGCGGCCCGATTCCGGGCGGATCACGATCGACGGGCGCGAGGTGGACGACCTGCTGCGTGCGGGCGCGGACGGGCTACATGCCCGAGCGCCTCGGCTTCGACCGCGACCTCACGGGCGCGAACTTCCTGGCCTTCCACTGGCGTCTGTCGGGCGGCGATCCGGCCCGCACCGGCGGCGAGGTACCGGCCGCGGCCGATCGCGTCGGCCTCGAGCGCCCGGCCCTCCACAAGAAGCTCCGGACCTACTCCCGGGGCATGCTGCAGCGCATCGGCGTCGCGCAGGCCACCCTCGGCAGCCCCGAGTCTTCTCTTCCTCGACGAGCCCGCGTCCGGAACGGATCCGCTCGGCGTCGCGATCGTCCGCGAGCGGATCCTCGAGGCCAAGGCGCGAGGCGCCACGATCGTCCTCAACTCGCACCAGCTCGCGGAAGTCGAGCGCGTGTGCGACCGCGTCGTCTTCATCGACCACGGCCGGCTCGCGCGCACCGAGACCCTCCGGGGCGACGCCGCCTCGCGGCGCCGCGCGGTCGTGCGCGTGCCGCCCGAGCGGCTGGCCGAGGAGGCTCGGCGCCGCTGGCCGCGTCGGGCCTTGCCGCCGAGGCCGGGCCGGACGGGACCCTCCGGCTTCCCGACGCCGCGGACGCGGACGTCGCCCGGGCCGTCAAGGCGCTCGCGCTCGCCGACGTGCCCGTCCTCGAGGTCCGCTCCTCGGCCGAGCTCGAGGAGCTCTTCCGCGAGGCGCCCCGGCCGTGATCGAGATGATCCACCGCTTCCTGCGGCAGAAGTTCTCGAGCGTCGGCGTCGTCGTCGCCCTGGTCGCGATGGCTCTGCTCTCCGGGACGCAGATCGCCGGCAGCGGGGGCCGCGTCGGCCTCGAGATCGGGTCGCTCGCCGTGCTCATCCTGGCGGCGGGCTGCGTCTCGAAGGACGCCGCGGGGGGCGCCCTCCAGATGATCCTCTGCCGGCCGATCCGCCGCAGCGACTACCTGCTCGGCCGCTACCTCGGCATCCTCGCCGGCTACGGCGCCTTCGTGCTCGCCGCGGCCGCCTTCGCGGTCTTCTTCGCCCGCGTCGTGTCTCCCCGCCTGAACGCCGCCGCCCCGCCTCTCGCCTTCGACGCGCTCGGCCGGCTGATGGCCGCGAGCTTCCTCGGCGCGATCGCCACGGCCGCCGTGGTGCTCCTGCTCTCGACCTTCCTGCCCGGCTACGGCGACGTGCTCGGCTACATCCTGCTCACGCCGCTCCTCGCCCTGCCCGACGTCGCCGCGCAGATCCTGCGCGCGCCGTGGCTCGAGAAGGCTCGGCCGCCTGCTTCGCGACAACCTGCTTCCTTCGCTCGACTGGAGCGCCGTGCTCGGCGGCGAGAAGCCCCTGGGCGAGCCGACCGGCCGCTGGGTGCTCGCCGTCGTCCTCTATCTCGTCTTCGCGCTCGCGATCTTTTCCCGGAGGGAGTTCGCCTATGGACAGGACTGAAGCCGTGGCGGCACCGGCCCCGGCCCGCCGCAGTCCCAGTCGCGCCTTTCGCCGGTCCTTCTCTGGGTCGTGATCGCGGCCGTCCTGTTTCGCGTCGTGACCGCCGTCATGGACCGCGCCGACGCGGCCGGCGGCGGACTCATCCGCTGGCAGCCCCGCGAGAAGGCCGAGACGCTCGCGCGCGCCTCGGGCAAGCCGATCCTCTACGACTTCACCGCCGCCTGGTGCGGGCCCTGCAAGCTGCTCGACCGGGACTGGAGCGATCCGGAAGTGGCCGAGGTCGTCAACGCGGGCTTCGTTCCCGCCCGCATCGTGGACCGGGCGCGCGAGGACGGCGCGAACCCGCCCGCCGTGGACGAGCTCCAGCGCCGCCTCGAGGTCGCGGGCTTCCCGACGCTGGCCGCCGTGACCGCCGACGGGCGCCTCATCGCGAAGACCGACGGCTACCGGGGGCGCAAGGCCCTGATGCAGTTCCTCGAGGAAGCGAAGAAGAAGTAGGAGCGGGTTCCCCGCCCCGGCTCAGTCGTCGTCCTCGTCGCCCGGCGCCTCCGTCCGGACGGACACCGGCCCGTTCTCCGTCGAGAGGCGCACGACCACCGGATCGTCGCCCAGCGAGATCTGCTTGCCGGTCGTCGTCCCAGGTGCGCCGCGCGCTCGTGCAGGCGTCGCCGCGGCACGAGAAGGGCGAGTGTCCGAGCGACTGCACGACGGTGCCCGAGCGGTAGCCGGCCGGCACCGCGAGGCTGACCGGGCCGTTCACGGCCCGCGCGTCGAGGCCGCCGTTCCAGGACAGGCCCGCGAGCCGGATGCCGATCGGACCGTTCTCGGTCCGGACGCGGACGCGCCCCGCGTCGCCGCGGACGCTGATGGGGCCGTTCTCCGCCTCCGCGTCGATCTCGCCCGTGGACGACGCCACCGAGATCGGGCCGTTCTGGGACCGCGCGGTGACGCGGCCATACAGCCCGGACAGCGCGATCGGCCCGTTGACGCCGGAGAGATCGATCGCCGCGCCGCGCGGGGCCGCGATGATCAGGTAGCCGACCCAGTCCTCGCCCGCCGGGCCGTTCACCGTCAGGACGCCCCCCGAACGCGACGCGGAGATCCGGTCGAGCATCGTCCGGTCCGGGGCCCCCTTGCATACGAGCACCTCGAAGTCCTGCCGGTCGGCGCCGTGCACGTACGCGCCCGAGTTTTCGGGAACGCGCACCGTGAAGGCCTTGCCCGACTCCACCGCAAACGTCCTGCTCTCCTCGGCGCGCGCCGCCGGGCGCTCGTCGAACCGGATCGACAGGTCGCGGCACAGCCCCGGGTCCGCCCCGTCCTCGGTCGAGACGCTCATGCCGTGGCGTCCGCCGTGATGCCCGGCCTGCAGGGCCGCCGGGCCGAGCAGCAGGGCCGCCGTCAGGGAAAGGACCGGGATGCCGCGTGAAGTCGTCATGTCTTCCTCCCTGTGGCGGAGACGCCCGGGAGGGGCGGAGGTTACGCCGAAATCAGTCTTCCGACACGACGACCGGGCCTCCCGTCCGCACGAGCGTCACCGCGGCGCCCTCGGACTCGGTCAGGGGCTTCTCCCACCACTCCCCGTTGCGGCTGCCGAGCTCGGCGTAGGAGCCCGCCGGCATCACGCCGACGGAGCGGTTCCGGCCGGATTGCTTGGCCAGGTACATCGCCCGGTCGGCGAGCTTCAGCACCTCGGTGAAGGCGAAGGTCCGCGTCGAGTCGGGGAACCAGGGAAAGGGCGCCCAGCCGACGGAGCACGTGCGGCGCACCTTCTGTCCGCCGCCGAGGTCGAACGGCTCGGCCCCGACCGACTGCATGACGCGGCCCGCGAGCACGTCTCCCCGCGTCCGGTCGGCGTCCCGCGAGATCAGCAGGAATTCCTCGCCGCCCCAGCGGATGAGGCGGTCGGAGTCGCGGACGACGTGCGTCAGGCGGCGCGCGACCTCGGCGAGAACGCCGTCGCCGCGATCGTGGCCGAACTCGTCGTTGACCTCCTTGAAGTGGTCGATGTCCACGATGTAGAAGATCAGGTCGCAGTTGCGCGGCCGGTTCTGCGCCGGCGTCGAGTGGACGCGCAGCGTGCGGTTCACGTCGTCCTCGATGACCGTGGAGAAGAAGCGCCGGTTGCGCGCCCCCGTCAGCGCGTCCGTGAACGAGGCCTCGCGCAACTCCCGGTTGGCCGCGGCGAGCTCGGCGCTGCGCGCCGCGACGGCCTCCTCCAGCCGGCTGCGCTCGGCCTCGAGGTGACGGGTGCGCCAGCGCACGACGGCCACGACGGCCCCGGCCGCGAGAAGCACCCACAGGATCCGCGCCCAGAGCGTCTGCCACCACGCCGCGCGGACCTCCAGCGCAAAGACCGCCGGTACCCGCGAGACTTTCCCGGCGGCCGAGATGCAGAGCACCTCGAAGCGGTACCTGCCCGTCGGCAGCGCGGGGAATCGGGCTTCGGTCAGCTCGGTCTCCGTGTACTGGTCCACCAGCCCGAGCATGCGGTGCCGGTAACGCACCTTGCCGGGCTCGATGAAGGTCAGGCCGGACCACGACACCGAGAAGTTGCGCTCGTCCGCGCCGAGGACGGCGGGCATTGCCGGGTCGAGCTCGCGCTGGCCTGCCCGCACCTCGCGTGATCACCACCGGGGGCGGCGGCTCCGGCGCGGGCGTGGTGCCCGCCTGGAAGCGGATCAGGCCCTTGCTCGACCCCAGCCACACCATTCCGTCGGGCTCCGCGAAGAACGCGTTCTGGTCGAGGTCCTCGCTGACCATGCCATCGGGCTTGCCGTAGTGGGCCGTGCGCGTCCAGTCCGCGCCGAACACGTCGGCGCCGGCGTTGGTGCCGATCCACAGCGAGCCCGTCGCATCCCGGCCGGCGAGGACGACCTTGTTGGAGGCCAGGCCGTTGGCGATCGTGATCGGCTTGACCGTGATGCGCTCGCCCTCGATGATGATCTTGGCCGCGCCGATGGACTCGCGGTAGGCGACCACGGCGCTGCCGTCCGAGGCGAAGGCGATCGAAGAGACGAAGTCCTCGCGCAGGCCGTCCTGCTGCGTGAACTTGCGCGGCGAGTCGCCGGTCAGGCGCAGGACACCCTGGCGGCTGGCGGCGTACAGATTCCCGGCCGGATCCTCGGCGAACTGCCGCACGCCGTCGGGCTTCTCGCGGCCGAGCGCGAAGCGTTCGAACACGGTGGCGGCCGAGCCCGCGCCGAGGCGGTAGAGCCCCTCGACGGCGCCGACCCAGAGCTCGCCGCCGCGGCCGACGTGGATCGCGGCGACCCTCCACGGTCGGCCTGGACGTCGGCGGCCCCGTATCGCTTGAGCTTTCCGTCCGGCGCGAGCCGGGTCACGCCCCCGGGCCAGGACCCGATCCAGACGCTGCCGTCCGCCCCGGCGGCCAGCGCGCTGATCGTGTTGCCGCCCAGGCCGTCGCTCACGTCGAGATGGCGGACGTCGCCCGTCGCCGGATCGATCCGGTTCAGGCCCTGCTCGGTGCCGACCCAGATCGGCCCGGACCCGGAGGGAACCTTCTGCCGGACGATGGACCAGACCACCTCCTGCGAGAGCCCGTCCGAGCGGGTCCAGTTCGTCAGCTCGCCCCGGCCGAGCCGGCGGTCGAGACCGCCGCCGAGCAGCCCGATCCACAGCGAGCCCTCCCGATCCACCAGCGCGGACAGCGCCGCGTCCGACGCGAGGCCCTCGCGCCGCCCGATCAGGCGCCAGAAGCCGTCCTGCCGGAACGCGAGGCCGAGGACCGTGGGCAGGAGGATCTCGCCCCGGTCGTCGAGCTCGAGCCGACCCACCTCGCTCGACTCGGGCAGACCCTCGTCCTCGCGCTCGAACTTCTGGGCCCCCTTGTTCAGGACGTAGAGGTGCTTCACGGTGCGGACCCAGAGACGTCCGGCGTGATCGGACTCGACCGTGTCGAGCGTCTCGTCGGTCGGCAGCCCGCGGGGCCGCCCGAATTCGACCACGCTGTCCGACTCCTTGCGAAACAGAAATCCGCCGCGCGCGAAATAGAGGCCGCCGGCCGGATCCACGTGGACGGCACCGACGGGACCTTCGCCGAAGGCGTTCGCTTCCTTGTCCGGCGCGTAGACGTCGTTCCGACCCGAGAAGAGGCCCCGGTCCGTGCCCACGTACACCGTGCCGTCCGCGTCCGACGCGATTCCCTGGTGGCTCACGGCGACGGGCCCGAGCCCCGCCTTCGCGTCGATCACCGTGAATCGCCCGCCGTGCAGCTTCGCCAGGCCCGCGGCGGTGCCGGCGTAGAAGCGGCCGTCGGCGGCCTGGTGCAGCTGGTAGATGCGCGTCTGCGGCAGTCCCTGCTCGCGGCCGAACTTCTGGAAGCGACGGCCGTCGAAGCGAAAGAGCCCGTCGTCGGTGCCCGCCCAGAGAAATCCCGAGCGGTCCTGGAGGACGCACTCGATGGACGGGTCCTTGATCCCGTCTTCCTGCGCATAGGTGCGGAACATGAATCGCCCGAGAAACGGCGCCTCCCCCTTGGGCGGCTCCCCGACGAGGGGAACGCCGGCGAACAACAGGGCGATCGCCAGGCGCGCGCGAAACGCGCGACCGAGGAGCACGGACCCCGCCCGGGGCGACGGAGTTGTGGGTGCGGGGTTCAGCACGGCAATTTTCAGGGACGCGACTTCTCTTCCATTATAGGGGCGGGCCCGGGACCGCCCGCCGCGCGCGGGTCCGCCAGGAACGGCCCCGTCACGCTTCGCGGATTGGCCCGGATCTCGTCGGGCGTCCCCTCCGCGACGAGGCGCCCGCCATCCTCGCCCCCGCCGGGGCCGAGCTCGACGATCCAGTCGCAGGCGTCGAGAAAGCCGAGGTGGTGCTCCACGGCCAGCACGGAGTGCCCGCGCGCGATCAGGCGCCGCAGCGTCGCGAGCAGGCCGTCCACGTCCCGAGCATGGAGCCCGGTGGTCGGCTCGTCGAACAGGAACAGCGTGCCCCGCGCGGCGGCGGGACGGATCCCCAGAAACGCCGCGAGCTTCAGCCGCTGCGCCTCGCCGCCCGACAGGGTCGCCGTGGGCTGGCCGAGGCGCAGGTACCCGAGACCCGCCTCGCGCAGCGGGTCGAGCCGGCGGACGATCTTTTCCTCGGCCGCGAAGAAGGCCGCGGCGTCCTCGACCGTCATGTCGAGTACGTCGTCGATGTTCCGGCCGCGCAGGCGCACCGAGAGCACCCGCGACTGGAAGCGCCGCCCGTCGCAGACGTCGCAGCGCACCGTGACGTCCGCCAGGAACTGCATGTCGATCGTCTGCCACCCGGTGCCGCGGCAGGCTTCGCAGCGCCCCCCCGGCGAGTTGAAGGAGAAGTCGCGCGCCGTGATCCCGCGCGCGACGGCCCGCGACGAGCGCGCGAAGAGCTGGCGGATCTCGTCCCACGCCTTCGTGTACGTCACCGGGTTCGAGCGCGCCGATCGGCCGAGCGGGCTCTGGTCCACCAGCAGCAGGTCGGCGATCCCCTCGAGGCCGTCGATGCGGTCGTGCTCGCCGACCTCGAATTGCGCCGCGCCCTTGACCCGGCGCGCGTAGGCGTTGTGCAGGACGTCGCCGACGAGCGAGGACTTGCCCGAACCGGACACGCCGGCCAGCGCCACGAGCCGCCCGAGCGGGATGCGGACGGTGAGGTTGCGCAGGTTGTGGACGCGCGCGCCCACGATCGTGATCGCGCCCTCGGCGCGGCGGAAGGGAACCACGCGGGCGCGGCCGGGTGCGGCGCCCCGGGCGGCCAGAGGCCCGGACATGGCGGGACCGGAGGCGCGCGGCGGCTGCAGGCGGCGCCGCAGCAGCTCGCCCGTCGCCGACTCCTTCACCCGCGCGAGCGCGCGGGGCGTCCCCGCGAAGAGCACCTGGCCTCCCCGGGCGCCCGCCCCGGGGCCGAGGTCGATCACGTGGTCGGCCGCCTCGATCGCCTCGGGGTCGTGCTCGACGACGACCACGGTGTTGCCCCGGTCGGCCAGCCGCCGCAGGATCGCGAGCAGGCGGCGCGTGTCGGAGGCGTGCAGGCCGATCGTCGGCTCGTCCAGCACGTAGAGCGTTCCCGTCAGCGATCCTCCGAGCGCCGAGGCGAGGCCGATCCGCTGCGATTCGCCGCCCGAGAGCGTTCGCGCCGGGCGCGAGAGCGTCAGGTATTCGAGGCCGACGTCGTTCATGTAGCGCACACGGGCCCGGAGCTCCGCGACGACCGAGCCGAGCCGCGCCTCCTCTTCCTCCGACAGCGCCAGGCTCTCGAGGAAGGCGGCCAGGTCCCGGAGGGAGAGCTCGGCGAGCTCGGCGACCGTCCTGCCGCGAAAACGGACCCAGAGGGCGGCGGGGGCGAGGCGGGCCCCGCGGCAGGCGCCGCACAGCGTGTAGGCCCGATAGCGCGCGAGCAGCACCCGCACGTGGATCTTGTAGCGCTTGGTCTCGAGCCAGTCGAAGAAGCCCTGGACCCCGTAGAAGTCGCCGCGCCCCTCGATCAGGATCGCGCGCTCGTGCGCCGAGAGGCGCGACACCGGCACGTCCACGCGCACCGAGTAGCGGCGGCACGCCCGGAAGAGGTCGTCGTAGGCCGACTCGTACGCCGGCGTGTTCCACGGCGCGATCGGACGCTCCGAGAGCGTGAGGCTGCGATCCGGGATGGCCTTCTCGAGATCCACGCCGATGACGCGTCCGAAGCCCTGGCACACCGGGCAGGCCCCGAGCGGCGAGTTGAACGCGAAGAGCGGCGGCGTGGGATCGCGGAACTCCCGTCCGCACTGCGGGCAATGGAGCCCGCGGCGGAAGGTCCGGACCCGCTGCTCCATCCGCGCCTCCAGCGACCCCGCCATGGAAAAGGCGGCCTCGACCGCCGCCGCGATCTCCGGCCGCGACGGCGCGCCGACCACGAAGCGGCCGACGACCAGCCGCAGGCGTCCTTCCGCGTCGAGCAGGGGGCCGGCCTCGTCGCCGATCTCGACGATCTCGCCGGAAGGGGAAACCGCGCGGAAGAAGCCGGCGCGCTTGTACTCGGCCAGGCGCGCGGCCTCCCCCGCCGCCCGCTTCTTCTTCGACGCGGTCCCCGGAGCGGCCGGGTCCCTCCAGGCGACCGGGGCCGCGAGAACGGCCCGAGCGCCGTCCTCGGCCGCGCAGAGCTCCTCGACCGCCCGGTCGACGCCCCCGGGCACGGCCGCCGCGCCGCAGTCCGGGCAGAACGTGGTGCCGCCGTGCGCGAAGAGTAGCCGCAGGGAGTCGTGGATTTCGGTCTGGGTGCCGACGGTCGAGCGCGCGTTGCGCACCCCGTTCTTCTGCTCGAGGGCGATCGCCGGCGGGACCGGCTCGATCGAGTCGACGTCGGGCCGATCGAGCCGCTCGAGGAACTGGCGGGCGTAGGTCGAGAGCGATTCGGCGTAGCGCCGCTGGCCTTCGGCGTAGAGCGTGTCGAAGGCGAGGGACGACTTGCCGGAGCCCGAGACGCCGGTGACGACCGTCAGCCGGCCGAGCGGAATGTCGACCGAGACGTTCTTGAGGTTGTGGGTCCGGGCGCCGCGGATGCGAATGGGCGTCGACCGGAGGGGATTGGGCTTCTTCATGAGATGACCGAATCCGCGAATTTATCAGTAAGTCGGCAGGGGCAGGAGGCGGTCCGCAGGTGAATCCCAGACCTGCCTCCTGCCCCTGCCTCCGCCTACGGGTGCTTCGGGCACACCATCGTCGGCGCGGTCCCTTCGATGAACACTTCGCTCGCCGGATGCGGGCACGAGGGCGAGGCGAGAAAGCCCGTCTCCGGATCGATGGTCGCGCTGACGATGTCCGACGGCACGGGAAAATCCTCCGAGAAGAACTGGGCCGGCACCGCCCGCGAGAAGTCGGCGAAGATGGGAACGGCCGCCTGCGTTCCCGAGAGGTTCAGCCCGCGATTGTCGTCGTAGCCGACCCAGACGGCGGCGAGGAAGCGCGGCGAGAAGCCCACGAACCACGCGTCGCGGCCGTCGTTGGTGGTGCCGGTCTTGCCCGCGAGCACGCCGGTCAGGCCGCGCGAGCGAGCGCCGGTGGCGGTGCCGCGGTCGACGGCGCCCTTGAGGATCGAGTTCACCAGGTACACGGCGTCGGCCGGAAGCGCCGGCGACAGGGGCACCGCCTTGCGGTCGAGGACGGCGCCGTCGCCGGTCATCACGCCCACGATGGCGTTGGGGGCGACCCGGACGCCGCTGTTGGCGAAGGCCGCGTACGCGCCGGCGATCTCCATGGGCGAGATCTCGAAGGCGCCGAGCGCGACCGAGGGATACCCCCGGAGCCGCGAGGCGATGCCCGCGCCCTTGGCCGCCCCGAGGACGTACGGAAGGCCCGCGGCGAGCGACACGCGCACCGTCGGGATGTTGATGGACCGCTCCAGCGCCTGCCGCGCCGACATCGCCCCGCGGTAGTCGTTGTCGTAGTTGCGGGGAGTCCAGGTCTCCTCGTCGGTCTTCTGCCCCCACTCGACCGTGATCGGAGAGTCCATCAGGATCGTCGCGGGGGTCACGGGCGGATCCATGTCCCGGCGCGCGAAGGCGGCGAGGTACACGAACGGCTTGAAGAGGCTTCCGGGCTGTCGGTGCGCCTGCGTGACGCGGTTGAACTGCGACAGGCGGTAGTCGCGCGCGCCGACGAGGGCGCGCACGCCCCCGGTCTGCGGCTCGAGCACGATGAGCGCTCCCTGCAGGGGCGCTTGCTTGGAGGCGGAAGCGAGGCGGCGGTAGGTCTTCTCGAGGTTCTCCAGTCCCTGCGTCACCGCGCGCTGCCCCGCCTGCTGCAGGTCCACGTCGAGGGTCGTGTAGACCAGCAGCCCCTCCGTCTTCATCTGCTCGCCGTATGCCTCGGCGAGCTCGCCCTTGACGAAATCCACGAAGTGCGGCGCGCGCGTGCGGTCCTCGACCCGCGTCTTCGGCGTGATCGGCTCGGCCATCGCGGCCCGCATCGCGGCCTCGTCGATCCGTCCCTCCTCGCGCATCAGGCTCAGAACGAGGTCCCGCCGCTGCCGCGTGCGTTCGGGGCTGCGGAAGGGCGAGTAGGCATTGGGGGCGCGGATCATGCCGGCGAGCGTCGCCGCTTGCGCCAGATCGAGGTCCGAGACCTCGGTGCCGAAGTAGTACCGCGCCGCCTCCCCGGCACCGGTGATCGCTACGGCGCCCCGCCGCCCGAGATAGATCTCGTTCAGGTAGGTCTCGAGGATCTCGTCCTTCGAGTAGCGCGCATCGAGAATCACGGCCATGACCGCCTCGGTGGCCTTGCGGCGCACCGTGCGCTCCGGCGAGAGGTAGAGATTCTTGACGAGCTGCTGCGTGAGCGTCGAGCCGCCCTGCTTCATGCCGCCCGTCAGCGTTTTGAAGCCCGCGCCGATGAGGCGCCGCACGGAGACCCCCGTGTGCCGGTAGAAGTCGCGGTCCTCCGTGACCAGCACCGCATCCACGAGGGCCCGGGGCACTTCCGACAGGCGGACGACCGTCCGATCCTCGAGCTCCGCCCCGAACACCGAGCCGAGCAGCTCGGGCTCCAGGATGAGTGCCGGAACGGCGCTGCCCGCGTCGTCGGTGAGCGACCGCACCTTCCCGCCGCCGAAGACCGCGCGGACCCGAAGATCCGGAAAAGTGCGGCCCGGGTAGCGGAAGCCGCGCGTGTGGATCTCGATGGCGTCCTTCTCCCGGCGGAAGTGGCCCGGGCGCTCAGGCGCCGCGTCGGACTCCTGGTAGAAGAGCCGCTCGAGCTTGGCCGTCAGCCCGGGAATCGTGGCGGCATCCCCGGGCCGCAGCGCGTAGAGGTCGGAGTAGATCCGCGACGGCAGATTCCAGCGGCGGCCCTCGAACCGCGCCGATACGCGCGTCGTGAAGTAGCCGAGGGCGGCGACGCCGGCGAGCAGCAGGCCCCCGAATCCGGCGAGGATCGAAATCCGGTGCCGGTACACCCAGAGCGGCAGCGAAACCAGCCTGGCCGGCGGGGAATCTTCGTCGACGGAGCTCACCCGGGCGTGAGCATAACGTCATAACATCCCGTCCGCTTGGTCAAGAAAAAGCGCGGGGAGACGGCGCCGCCGGCGCGCCCGGACGCGGCCGCGATCGCGGCCGTCGCGGTCCTCGCCGCCGTGCTGATCGGCACCGCGCTCGTGGTGGACACGCAGGCGGGAGCGGCCTTCGACGCGCCCAAGCGCCTCATCGCGCTCGTCGGCACGGCGCTCGCCGCCGCGGCCGCGTTCGCGTTCACCCCGGGCCGGACGGGCCGGGGGCTCTCCGGCGCGGGGCCGCTCGCGCGTCGCGCCGCGCTCTGGCTGGCGGCCGGCGCCCTCGCCGCGGCGTGCGTGGCGTCCCTCGTCTCGCCGCGGCGCGCCATCGCCCTCGACGCGATGCGGACCGTCGCGCTCTTCGCGCTGCTGCTGCCGCTCGGGGCGTCGCGGGCCGTGGCGAGGGGCCGGGCGTGGCTGGTCGGCGCGTTTCTCGGCGCGACCGCCGTCAACGCCGCCGTGTCGATCCTCGAGAGCCGCGGGCGCTTTCAGCCGTTCCTGCTCGAGACGTTCGGAGACCGCCAGGAAACGGGCGCCTACGCCGGGAACGTCGGGTACCTCGCGATCACCCTGGCGCTCGGCGGCGTGCTCGCGCTCGGTCTCGCGGTCACGGGACGCACGCGCCTTGCGCGCCCGCTCGGCGCCGTCGCCTTCGCCCTCTTCGCCGCCGCGCTCGTCGTGAACCTGAACCTCACCGCGATGTCCTCGGGCCTGGCCGGCAGCGCCGTTCTCCTGGTGGTCCTCTTTCGCCGTCGCGCCGCCGTGCCCCTGGCCGCCGCCGTTCTCGCCGCCGCGATCGCCGTGGCCGGATACGCTCCCCTGCGCCACCGGGCCCGCGAAGCCTTCGCGGCCGCGCGCACCGGAAACTGGGACGCCCTCGTCTCCTTCCGCGGCGGGCCGTGGGCCGCGGCCGTGGACATGACGCGCGAGCGCCCGCTGACGGGATACGGTCCCGGCACGTTCGCCTCCGAGTACGTGCCGCACCGGCTCGCCGCCGAGATCCGCGCGCGGCGCCGGTTCACGGCGCCGCTGCTGACGAGCTCCTACGCCGAGGTGCACTGCGACTACCTCCAGGTCTTCAGCGACGCCGGGATCCCGGCAGGGATCCTCGTGATCGGGGCGGTGGCCTGCCTGCTCGCGGCGATCGGGCGGGCCGCGTGGCGGCGGCGCTCGCCCGAAGCGGCGATCCTGCTCGCGGTCCTCGTCGCGGGAGCGGCCGCCGCGCTGACCTGGTTTCCCGTCCAGAAGCCCGTGACCGCGGTGCCTCTCCTGCTCGCCGCCGGGCGCGCCTGGCGCGTCTCGGCGCCCGAGGACGAGCCGCCGGAGACGGAGGCGCCGTGAGGCTCCTGCGCGCGGCCGCCCTGCTCGCGCTGCTCGGCGCGCTCGCCTGGCCGGAGATCGGGCGCTACGGCGCGGAACGCCGCGTCGGATACGCGACGTCCGCCTTCCGCTCGCTACTCGATCGCGCCGGCGACCCGGAGACCGCCCGGAACGTCACCGCGGTCGGCGAGCTCGCGCTTTCCGCGGCCGGGCGCCTGCCCGGCGATCCCCGGCCCTGGGTCCTCGCCGGCTCGTCCTTCCTCGTGACCGGCCGGCCGGAGAAGGCCCTCGAGTACTACCGCGAAGCGTTCGCCACCGGCGAGCGCGCCGAGATCGACCTGAATCTCGGCCGGGCGTACGGCATGCTGCGCCGCCCGGACAGCGCCTCCGCCGCCGAGCTGCGCGCCGGATGGATCAGCCCCGAGATCCTCGCGTCGCTTCCGGCCGAGGTGAAGCAGCCCCTGCTTGCCGAGATCGCCCGGCTCTCCGCCGCGCTGCGGGAAGGACGGCTGCGCGAGCCGCCGCCGCTGCCGCCCGAGGAGCGGCGCTGTGTCTGTAACAGAAGTCTTGTACGCTTTCGTGACAGGACCAAGGCCTACTTGCGGTCGCGAAAGATCCGGCTCGAGTAGATGCCCCAGACGTGCAGCTTGTAGAGCAGCATCGTCTTCAGGATCGCGAGGCCGTAGCGCACGGAGGGCCCGAAGGCGATCTGCGACGCCTCGTCGAAGTACCGGGTCTCGATCGGGATCTCGCAGATGAGCAGCCCCTTGGCCATTCCCTGCGCGATGATCTCCGTGTCGAAGACGAACCCGTCCGAGTTCGCCTCGACGTTGACGGACTCGAGGTACCGGCGCGTGTACGCGCGGAAGCCGCTGTGGTACTCCGTCAGGTAGATCAGGAACGTCGCATTCTCGATTGCCGTCAGCAGGATATTTCCGAGGTACTTCCACTTCGGCATGCCGCCCTGGATCGGCCGGCCGCCGAGCATGCGGCTGCCGAACGCCGCGTCGTAGCTGCCGTTGCGCAGCGCCTCGAGCAGGTGCGGGATGACCGTCGGGTCGTACTGATGGTCCGGGTGGACCATGATCACGACGTCCGCCCCGCGCTCGAGGGCGGTCCGGTAGCAGGTCTTCTGGTTGCCGCCGTAGCCGCGGTTGCGCGGGTGGACGACGACGTGGATGCCGAGCCTCTTCGCGATCTCGACGGTGCGGTCGCGGGACCCGTCGTCCACGAGGATGATGTCGTCGACGTGGGCCTTCGGCACGTCGGCGTAGGTGCGCTCCAGGGTCTGCTCCGCGTTGTACGCGGGCATCACGACCGCGACCCGTGGCTTCGGGACGGCGTCAGATCCCACGGCGGGTGAGGACGACCGGCAAGGTCCGCAGCAGGATCGCCAGGTCGAGAAAGAAGGTCCAGTTGTTCAAGTACGCGAGATCGTAGCGCAACTTGATGTCGGGTTCGCTCGAGTACTCCCCCGACACCTGCGCCAGGCCCGTCAGTCCCGGCCGCGCGGCGTGGCGCAGCGCGTATCCGGAAACGCTCTTCGCGAACCGCTCGGCGAACTCGGGGCGCTCGGGACGCGGCCCCACCAGGCTCATGTCGCCGCGCAGCACGTTCCACAGCTGGGGAATCTCGTCGATGCGGGCGCCTCGCAGCGCGCGGCCGATCGCGGTGATCCGCGGGTCGTGCCGCGTGGCGAGCACCGCGCCCGTCTCGACCTCGGCCTCGTCGACCATCGTGCGCAGCTTCCAGAGCTCGAAGTGCCTGCCGTCGCGCCCCACCCGCGTCTGCCGGTAGAACACGCCCCCGGGGGAGGTCGTCTTGACGAGGACCGCCGCGACGCAGAGCCCGGGAGCGAGCAGGAGCAGCGCCGGGGCCGCCGCGAGGACGTCGAAGGCCCGCTTGAAGAACGCCGCGGCGCCGTCGAAAGGCCTCACGCGCGCCTCGAGCAGCGGCAGATCGCCGACGATGCGGAACCGCAGACGGCCGATCATCGTCTCGAACGGCGAAGGCCAGACGAGCAGGTCCGCCCTCCAGCCCGGCGGCACCCGCTCGGGGATCTCGTCGCGCCACCACGAGGCCTCCGGCGTCAGGATGACCTCGTCGATCTCCTTCGCCTCGACGATGGCGATCAGGTCCTCGACCGGCCCGAGCACGGGAAGGTCCTCGGGTCCGCCGTCGCCCTCCCCCACGAGCCCGGCGAGCTCGACGCCCGTCCACGTGTGGCGCCGGATCGTCTCGGCGATGAGGCGGGCGGCCGGGCCGCTGCCGACGATCACGGCCCGGCGGCGCGGCTGCGGGAAGAGGCGATCGAGGGCGGCCCTCCAGATCGCCAGGGCCACGCCGTTCAGGAAGAGATAGATGACGAGGACCGAGCGCGGGAAGGAATAGGGCTGCGCCAGGAAGTACACCGAGGCGAGCGTCAGCAGCTCGAGCAGGAGCGCCGGCAGCAGCAACCGCGCCAGGGGTTCCCGGAAGCGCTCGTGGTCCCGGTAGAGCCCGAAGAGCCCGAGCGCGGTCGCCTGGACCGCCGCCACGATGACGATGTTCCAGAAGGTGAATCGGACGCTGCCCGCGGGCAGCAGGCGCAGCGTTCCGGGGATCGCGACGTGCGTCCGGAGAAAGAACGCCGCGTACAGCACGCCGACGGCGACCGCGACGTCGCCGGCGAGCGCCACCGCGCGGAAGGATGAGCGGCGGCGGGGCGCCATCAGGAGCGGGCCGTCCGCGTCCAGACCGGGCGCGCGTAGCCCGCCAGTCCCGCGGCGACGCCGAGCGCGAGGGCGACGTTGAGCACGGCGAAATAATAGAGCCTTCCCGCCGCGCCCCCCAGGCGCGGCCGCCATCGCGCCGTGGCGAGACAGATCGCGGACAGCGCGAGCACGGCCGCGCCCGCCGGCCGCGCCGCGGGGGAAAAGAGCGCCACGGCGGCCGACGCGAGCAAAAAAACGGGCGCGAGCCAGCGCGCGACCTTGCGCGACAGGTAGGCCAGCGTCAGCAACGGGTGGGCCCGCGCCGCGTACAGCCACCTCTCGCGCCGCAGGACCTGGCCCCCGCCGACGCCGATCCGGAACCGGCGGGAGACTTCGGCCGCGACGTCGCGCGCCGCGTCCTCGCGCGCCACCGCGTCGTCGGCGAACGCGATCCGCCGCCCCGCCCGGGCCACCCGCGCCGCGATGAGGAAGTCGTCCATGGAGGTCGTGTCCTCGGGCAGGGGCTCCACGAGGGGGCGCCGGGCAGCGTAGATGGCCCCGTTGGCCCCGAGGCAGACGCCGAGAGCCCCCTCGTCCCGCTTCAACCGCGTCTCCCGGTCCCAGAACTCGGACTCCGGCGTGTCGCGCGCGCCCGGCCCCCGCTCGAACACGAGCCGCCCGCATGCCGCCCCCACGCGGGCGTCGGCGAACGCCCGCGCGAGCGCGCGCACCGCCCCGGGCTCGAATCGCGTGTTCGCGTCCGTGAAGACGAGCAGCTCGGCCGTCGAGGCGCGGACGAGATCGTTCAGAACCGCGGCCTTCCCGCGCCGCGCCTCGAATTCCACGACGCGCACGCGGCCGCCCCCCGCCTCCCGCGCGAGCGCAGCGGTCCGATCCCGGCAGCCGTCGCATCCGATCGCGACGCGGTAGTCCGCCGGCCCCTCCTGCGCGAGGAGGTTCGCGACCCGCGCGGCGATGACCGTCTCCTCGTCGGCGGCCGCGACGATCACCTCGACCGAGACGGGCTCGGGCACGAGCTCCGAAGCCGGCGCGGAGCCGCGGGAGGCCCGGCGCGCCAGGAGAACCGGGTAACCGAGGTACGACCAGGCGAAGAGGGCCGCGGCCGACGCGGCGAGGGCAAGCGCGACGGCCGTCACCGGCGCCCTCCCGCGCGGGCGGCGAGCTCGCTCGCGAACTCGTGGCCGATGCGCTCCCAGTCGTACAGCGCCTCCACCCGCGCCCGGGCCGCCATGGCCTGACGGCGCGCCCCGTCGGGGTCGGCCAGAAGCCCCGCGACGGCGGCGGCGAAGTCACCCGGCGTGTCGCGCAGAAGGATCTCCACGTCCGGAACGAACTCGAGCCCCTCCGCGCCGACGGTCGTCGAAACGACCGGGACGCCGCAGGCGGCGGCCTCCAGGATCTTCAGCCGGGTGCCGCCGCCGGCGAGCAGCGGCACGACGGCGACCGCCGCGCGCGCCCAGTAGGGGCGCGTGTCCCCGCCCTCGCCCGGCAGGACCCAGTCCGGCCCGGCGAAGGCCAGGACGTCGGCCGGCGCCTCGCGGCCGAGGATCTCCGCGCGCGCCGCCGGCCGCGCGCGCTTCAAGGCCGGCCACACGCGCTGCCGCAGCCAGCGCACGCCGTCGGCGTTGGGCGGCCACGACAGGTCGCCGACGAAGAAGACGACCTCGCCTTCCGGCGTCTGCGCCCGCATCCGGTAGCGGGCGAGGTCCGCGCCGTTCGGGACGACCAGGGGCCGCGCGGGCGCGCCGAGCGCCTCGAAGCCCTCGGCGTCGCGCCGCGACACGCACGACATTCCCGCCGCGCGGCCGGCGAGCTCCCGCTCGAGAGCGCGCACGCGCGGGGCCTGGAGCCGCGCGAACCACGCCGCCGCCGGCGCGCCGGAGCTCTCGCCCGCCCGTCGCCAGATCTCCGAGTCGAGATTGTGGAAGTCGATCCAGACGGGAGCGCCTGCCGCCAGGGCCGCCGGCGCCACGTGGTAGGAGTGCGCCACGATCCAGGCCGGGGCCTCCGCGGCCGCCCGCTCGGCGAGCCGGCGCGCCAGCGCCTCCGAGCGGTAGAGCCGCTCCGGGTAGGCGGCTCCAGTCGCGAGGCTCGCGGCCACGGCGGCGGCGCGCCGGCGGCCCCGCGGGGCCTGCGCGATCCACTCCACCTCGACGCCCGGCGGCAGCTCTCCCCCGCCGTACGCGCGCTCGGGGTCCCGGAGCGCGAGCGCCCGCACGCGAAACAGCTCCGAGAGCGCCGCGAGAAGCCGGTAGTTGCGGATCGCGAGCCCGTCGCGCGTCGGGTGGGGCGGGCGCGAGAGGACGCTGAAAAGGAGCGGCTTCATCGGCGTCGCGCTACCCCCGCGCCGCGCGCGACAGCGCCGCGCGGTACCGAAGCCGCCGGGCGCGCCCCCGCTCCCCCGGCGTGAGGAGCGCTGCGGCATAGCGCAGCGCGGCCCCGCCGTCGAGCGCGAGTGCAGCGAAGCGCGCCCCGCCCCGGCCGTGGTGCTTGGCCGCGTAGCGCACGAGAGAGGCGTGGAGCTGGCCGAACAGGCGGTCGCCGCCGGAGCGCCCACCCGCGTGCACGACCCTCGCCGCCGGCTCGTACCGCAGCCGCCAGCCCCGCGCCGCCCATCGCGCCATGAGGTCGGTCTCCTCGGCGTAGAGAAAGAACGCCTCGTCGAAGCCGCCCGCCTCGTCGAACGCCTGCCGGCGCGCGAGCAGCGCCGCGCCCATCAACGATTCGACGTCGCGCGCGCGCTCGTGGTCCTGCCGCGTGGCGGTATGGCCCTCGAACGGGCGCCGCCCGCCGGCGAGGAAGGCGAGACCCGAGCTCTCGCAGAAGATCCGAAACGGCGTCGGCAGCCGGCGGATGGAGGGCTGCAGAGAACCGTCCGTATTTTCGAGCCGCGGCCCGACGGCGGCCACCCGCGGCTCCCGGTCGAGGACAAGGCCGAGCGCGGCGACGGCGCCCGGGAGGACGACGGCGTCCGAGTTCAGGAACAGGAGGTACGGCCGCGAGGTCTCCCGCGCGCCGCGGTTGCAGGCGGCGCCGTAGCCGCGGTTGGCATCCTCCCGCACGAGGCGCGCGCCGGGGACGCGGCGCGAGAGGCCGGCGGCGACGTCGTCGCCGGACGCGTTGTCCACCACGACGATCTCCGCTTCCGGCGCCGTCGCCGCGACGGCCGCGGCGGCCTCGACCGTCTCCGAGGGCGTGCGGTAATGGACGATGACGGCCGCGACGACGCCTCCCGACGAAGCCGCGCTCATTCGCCCCAGAGCTCCCCGCTCCAGAGCCGGTCGAGGAAGACGCGCCAGGGAAGGATTTCGATGCCGTCCTCCGTCACCCGGGGCGACGGCTCGAGCGAGGCCACCACGCGACGCCGGACTCCCGGCTGGTCCACGGCGAGCTGGCGCAGGCCCTTCAGGTGATCCGACGTGACGCGCGCCGCGGCCCGGGCCTCGATGGCGCACCGCATGTCGCCGATCACGAAGTCCACCTCGATCCCGCTCGCCAGGCGCCAGTACGCGAGCTCCATGTACCGCTCCCGGTAATGCGACGCCGCGGTCAGCTCGTGGAAGACCCAGTTTCGAAACGCCTTGCCGAAGAGCTCGGACCCCGCGGCGAACGCGCCGCGTCCGGAAAGCGTATTGACCATGCCGACGTCGGCGAAGAAGAACTTCGGGGCCCCGATCACGCGCCGCTTCGGACGCCGGGTGAACGCGGGAAGGAACCGCCCCAGGCGCGCGTCCACGAGAACGTCGAAGTAGTCGCGCGTGGTCGGCGCGGAAACGCCGCACCCCCGGGCGATGGCCGCGCAGTTGACGAGCTCTCCGTCGGCGAGCGCCGCGGCCGTCAGGAAGCCCGAGAATGCCCCGAGGCTCCTCGTCCGGCCGGCCAGCAGCACGTCCTCCTTGATGAAGCTCTGCGTGTACGCCCGCAGCGGCCGCGCCGGCGCGTCGGCGAGGTAGTGCCGGGGAAGGTAGCCGTGGTTCAGCATGCGGCACAGGTCGAACGCGCGCCCGATCTCGGCCGAGGTCAGCCCGAAGAGGTCGAACCGAGCGACCCGGGCGGGGGGCGCGGCGTCTGGGGACGGCCGCAGCGGGCGCGCGCTCGAGCCCGACATCGCGAAGACGCGGCCCTCGTTCTCGGAGAGCCAGCGGACCTCCTCGAGCAGCGACGGCACCTTCTGGATCTCGTCGATGACGACCACCGACTCCCGGGCGCCGCCGGAAAGCTCCTCGCGCAGGAGGGCCGGCCGTTCGCTATATCGGACGAACTCGTCGGTGCGCTCGAGGTCCACGCGCACGGCGTTGGGATACAGGGCCTTCAAGAGAGAGCTCTTGCCGGTCTGCCGCGGGCCCCAGAGGAAGAAGGACTCCCTCGGGCGCTCCGGAAGGCGTATCAAACGCCGAAACATTGGGTTGAGAATATCATGATAATCGTAAGCGGCGAGTCGCTTTGTCGCCCAATTCTATGTGCATCGATCGCCGGACCGCCGGGCACCCCTCGGACGCGCGGCGCGAGCGATGTATAAGCAGGCCCATGCGCTGGATGGGCGGCCGGGAAAGCGACCAGGTCGAAGACCGCCGCGGAATGACCGGCGGGCGCGTGGCGATCGGCGGCTGCGGCACGCTGATCGTCGTCCTCGTCATCTCGCTGCTGACGGGCACGAGCCCGGAGCGGATCCTCCAGCTCCTGAACGGATCCTCGCCCTCGGGAAGCGTCGCCAAGGCGCCGGCGCCGGGCGGGCCCGGCGCGCCCGCGGGCGCCGACGACACGGAGAAGAAATTCGTCCGGGTGGTCCTCGCCGACACCGAGGACACGTGGTCGTCGATATTCGCCGCGTCCGGCCAGCGGTACGCGCTGCCGAAGCTCGTCCTCTTCACCGACGAGACGCCGACCGGCTGCGGCCGCGGGTCCGCCGCGGTGGGCCCCTTCTACTGCCCGCTCGACGAGACGGTGTATCTCGATCTCGGCTTCTTCGAGGAGCTGTCGCGGAGGTTCGGCGCGCCGGGCGAGTTTGCCCGCGCCTATGTCGTCGCGCACGAGGTCGGCCACCACGTCCAGCAGCAGCTCGGCATCGCGGACAAGGTGGACGCGCTGCGCGGCCGGGTCTCCAACCAGGACGCCAACCAGCTCTCGGTACGCCTCGAGCTGCAGGCCGACTGCTTCGCCGGCGTCTGGGGCAACCGGGGGGCCAAAAAGGGCCTGTTGGAGCCGGGCGACGCCGAGGCCGGCCTGCGCGCCGCGGCGGCGATCGGCGACGACCGCCTGCAGCGGATGGCGACCGGCCGGGTCCAGCCCGAGTCGTGGACGCACGGGTCCTCCGAGCAGCGCGTCGAGTGGCTGCGCCGGGGGCTCCAGTCCGGCGATCCGGGCGCCTGCGACACATTCAAGGGCGTCTTCTAGTCCGAGCCCTCCCGCCCCGCGGACAAAGAAAAAGGGCCCCGGCTTTCGCCGGGGCCCGCAGGAAACCCTGTCTCTCGGTAAACGGGATCAGTACATCCCGCCCATGCCGCCCGGCATGCCGCCGCCTCCGGCCGGGGCCTTCTCCTTCTCCTTGATCTCGGAGACGAGGGCCTCGGTCGTCAGCATCAGGCCGGCCACCGACGCCGCGTTCTGCAGCGCGTTCTTGGTGACCTTGGTCGGGTCGATGATGCCCGCCTTCAGCATGTCTTCGATCTTTTCGGTGTTGGCGTTGTAGCCGAAGTTGGCGCCCTTGGACTTGAGCTCCTTGATCACCACCGAGCCCTCGCCGCCGGCGTTGGCCACGATCTGGCGGGTCGGCTCCTCGAGCGCGCGGATCACGATCCGCGCCCCGATCTTCTCGTCGCCCGTGAGGTCGTTGGCCTTCTTCGTCACGGCGTCGATCGAGCGCAGCAGCGCCACGCCGCCGCCCGGGACGATCCCCTCCTCGACCGCCGCCTTGGTCGCGTGCATCGCATCCTCGACGCGGGCCTTCTTCTCCTTCATCTCGGTCTCGGTGGCCGCGCCGACCTTGATCACGGCGACGCCGCCGACGAGCTTGGCCAGCCGCTCCTGCAGCTTCTCGCGGTCGTAGTCCGAGGTGGTCTCCTCGACCTGCGTCCGGATCTGCTTGACGCGGCCCTGGATGGCCTCCTGCTTCTTCTTGGAACGGTCATCCACGACGATCGTCGTGTTGTCCTTGTCCACGGTGACCTTCTTCGCGTCGCCGAGGTCTTCCCACTTGACGTTCTCGAGCTTGATGCCGAGGTCCTCGGAGATGAGCTTGCCGCCGGTCAGGATCGCGATGTCCTCGAGCATGGCCTTGCGGCGGTCGCCGAAGCCCGGGGCCTTGACGGCCGCGACCTGCAGCGTGCCGCGCAGCTTGTTGACCACCAGGGTGGCCAGCGCCTCGCCCTCGACGTCCTCGGCGATGATCAGGAACGGCTTGCCCTGCTTGGCGACCTGCTCGAGGATCGGGAGCAGGTCCTTCATGTTGGAGATCTTCTTCTCGTACAGCAGGATCTTGGCGTTCTCGAGCACGCACTCCATCCGCTCGGCGTCGGTGACGAAGTACGGCGAGAGGTAGCCGCGGTCGAACTGCATGCCCTCGACGACCTCGAGGGTCGTCTCGAGGCCCTTGGCCTCCTCGACCGTGATCACGCCGTCCTTGCCGACCTTGTCCATCGCCTCGGCGATGATCTTGCCGATCTCGGAGTCGTTGTTGGCCGAGATGGTGCCGACGTGGGCGATGTCCTTGCCCTCGACCGGCTTGGAGAGCTTGTCGAGCGACTCGACGGCGGCCTTGACGGCCAGGTCGATGCCGCGCTTGAGCTCCATCGGGTTGGCGCCGGCGGTGACGTTCTTGATGCCCTCGCGGTAGATCGCCTGGGCGAGCACGGTCGCGGTGGTGGTGCCGTCGCCGGCGACGTCGGAGGTCTTCGAAGCGACCTCGCGGACCATCTGGGCGCCCATGTTCTCGAGCGAATCCTGCGAGCTCGATCTCCTTGGCGACCGTGACGCCGTCCTTGGTGACCGTCGGGGAGCCGAACTTCTTCTCGATGACGACGTTGCGGCCCTTGGGGCCGAGCGTCACCTTGACCGCGTCGGCGAGCTTGTTGACGCCGTGGAGGACGCGCTGGCGCGCGTCCTCGCCGTAAATGATCGTTTTTGCTGCCATTGTCGTTGCTCCTTACTTCTCGACGACCGCGAGCACTTCGTCCTCGCGCAGGATGAGGTGCTCTTCGTCGTCGATCTTGATTTCGGTGCCGGCGTACTTGCCGATGAGGATGCGGTCGCCCTTCTTGACGTCGAGGGGAAACTGCTTGCCTTCCTCGTTCACCTTGCCCTTGCCGACGGCGACGACCTCCGCCTCCATCGGCTTCTCCTTGGCGGTATCCGGGATGATGATCCCGCCCTTCTTCATCTCGCCCGTCTCGAGCCGCTTGACCAGGATCCGATCGTAGAGTGGCCGAACTTTCATGAACTTCCTCCTGTGAAGTTGTGGTGCCCTTTTTCGGTGCCCGGATCCCTCCGCGATCGGAGGTTTCCGGGGGAGGCGGATATTAGCACTCATCTAGAGCGAGTGCTAGCAGCCGACTGCATCAGCCGGCGTTTCTTCCATTAAGTCTTTTGGTCGTAGATGGTTAGTTAACTCGCCCGGAATGGCGTGCTATCGTTCCGGACACCATGGGAGGGTTCGCCGGCAAGCGCGTGCTGATCACCGGGGGCCTCGGCTTCATCGGCTCGAACCTCGCCCGCCAGCTGCTTCCCGAGGGCGCCCGCGTCACCCTCTGCGACGCCATGATCGAGGGGTACGGAGGCAATCCGGCCAACATCCGCGAGATCCGCGACGACGTCGAGATCGACCCGGCCGACGTGCGCGACGCCGCCGCGATGGAGCGTCTCGTGGCCGGGCAGGACTTCGTCTTCCACCTCGCCGCCCAGGTCTCCCACGTGATGTCGCTCTCGAATCCCGTATCCCGACATCGACATCAACATCAAGGGCACGGCGGTCCTGCTCGAGGCGTGCCGGAAGGCGAACCCCTCGGCCATCGTCGTCCGCTCCGGAACGCGCGGCCAGTACGGTCCCGCCGTGCGCCTGCCGGTTTCCGAGGACGCCCCGTCGGACCCGCGCGGCATCTACGAGATCTCGCAGCTCTCGGCGGAAATGATCTGCCGCACCTACACCCGCATCCACCACATCGCGACCATTCCGCTGCGCCTGACGAACGTCTACGGGCCCCGGGGCCAGATGAGGCACTCGCAGTTCGGCGTCGTGAACTGGTTCGTCCGCCTCGCCCTGGAGGGGCGCCCCATCCCGATCTTCGGCTCCGGCAGGATCCTCCGCGACTTTCTCTACGTGGACGACTGCGTGGCGGCGCTGACGGCCGCCGCGCTCGAGCCTCGGGCCGTCGGCGAGATCCTCAACGTGGGGCACGACCGGCCCTCGACCTTCCTCGAGGTCGCCGAGCTGTTGCGGGATCTGGTGCCCGGAACCCGCATCGAGTTCACGGACTTCACGCCGGAGCGCAAAGCCCAGGAACCGGGCGATTTCGTGTCGGACATCACCAAGATCCGCGGGCTGCTGGGCTGGGAGCCGCGCGTCTCCCTCCAGGAAGGCCTGTCCCGCACCGTCGACTTCTACCGCGAGCGCCGGGCCGACTACTTCGGCTAGATCCGCCGGGCTCCCCCGAGCCCGGGGCCCGCCCTCCTCCGCTCCCCGTCTGTCGTCGTCGGCCGGCCGATTCCGATCTCCCCTGTAGGGCGTTACTCAATGAACGGTGTCGGGAAGCGGATCGGCATGAACGCCGGTTCCTGTCCGACGAAAGGAGCGGCAGAAATGAACATCCCCGGTCGTTCGCAAACAACCCTCCTGGGCTTCCTCCTCGTCGGGGCCCTCGCCGCTTCGCCGGCGGCGCGGGGGCAGATGATCGACGGGACCCAGGCGCCGAACCTGGCGCAGGACGGCATTCACAAGTCGGTCACCGAAGAGGTCGGCGCCGGCCGGGGAGACTGGATGACACCCGACTCGGCCTCGTTTCTGATCGCCCGCGATCCCTATCGCGCGATCCGGCGGGGGCGCCAGCTCTTCCAGCGAAAGTTCACGCGTCTGCAGGAGCAAGGGCCGGCCGTGGACGACGGCAGCGGCGACATCAACACGACGATCGCGATCGGCGCCGGCCTCTCGGACAGCTGCGCCGGATGCCACGGCCGCCCTCGCGGCTCGGCGGGCGGCGGAGGAGACGTCGTGACGCGGCCCGACAGCCGCGACGCGCCGCACCTGTTCGGCCTCGGCCTGAAGGAGATGCTGGCCGACGAGATCACCGCGAGCCTGCGCCAGATCCGCGACCGCGCCGTCGCCGCCGCCCGGCGCGACGGACGGCCGGCGACGCGGCAGCTCACGGCGAAGGGCATCAGCTACGGTTTCATCACGGCGATGCCGAACGGCTCCGTGGACACGACTCACGTCCAGGGCGTCGACGCCGACCTCCGGGTCCGGCCCTTTTTCGCCCACGGCGGTACGATCTCCATTCGCGAATTCGTCGTCGGCGCGCTGCACGGAGAAATGGGGCTCGATGCCGCCGACCCGGACCTGGCGAGAGCCGTCGCCCCGGGACGGATCACCACGCCCGCCGGAATGGTCCTCGACGGCACCCTCGACACGGTCGAAGCCGCCCCGGTTCCCAACCCCGGCTTCGATCCCGACGGGAACGTGTCGGGCGGCGAGGTGCCGACGGCGCTCGTGGACTACCTCGAGTTCTACCTGCTCAACTACTTCAAGCCCGCCACGTATCGGCAGACCGAGACGACACCGCAAGGGCCTGCGGGTGTTCAAGGACATCGGCTGCGCCTCCTGCCACGTGCCCGATCTGCAGATCGACCACGACCGCCGCGTGGCCGACGTCGAGACGGCCTACGACCGCGACCACGGGATCATGAACGGCCTCTTCGCCACGGCGTCGGTGCTCGCCGACGCCCACGACGACGGCAGCGGCTTTCCGGCCCTGAAGACGCCGCGGAACCAGCCCTTCCTCGTGAAGAACATCCTGACGGACTTCAAGCGCCACGACCTCGGCCCCAACTTCTACGAGCGCAACTGGGACGGCACGCTGCAGAAGGAGTTCCTGACCCGCCCGCTCTGGGGCGTCGGCAGCAAGATCGCCTACGGGCACGACGGCCGGAGCATCAACCTCACCGAGGTGATCCTGCGGCACGGCCAGGAAGCGCAGCCGGCCCGCGACGCGTTCGACGGCCTGGGGGACGAGAAGAAGCGCGCCGTCCTCGAGTTCCTGCAGTCGCTGGTGCTCTTTCCGCCCGACGACACCGCTTCGAACCTCGACCCGGGCGACCCGAGCGCCCCGAACTTCCCCCAGTTCGGCCACGGCAGCATCAAGCTCACCGTCCTCTTCAACGACCCGTCGAGCAAGGAATGACGGCCGCGGGCGCCCGTCCTCGCGACGAGCCGCCCGAGCGACCTCCCGCCGGATCGCGTCCCCCGCGGGGCGCGGTCCGGTTTCTCATTTCGTTCCTGGGTTAAGCTCCGTGCCCAGGAATGCTCTCGATCCACCCCACAGCCCTCGTCGCCTCGAAGGAGGTCGGTGACGGCACGCGGATCTGGGCGTTCGTCAACGTCCTCGCCGGCGCCCGCATCGGACGGGACTGCAACATCTGCGACCGCTGCTTCGTCGAGAACGACGTCGTCCTCGGCGACCGCGTCACGGTCAAGTGCGGCGTCTCGCTCTACGACGGGCTCGTCCTCGAGGACGGCGTCTTCGTCGGCCCCGACGTCACCTTCTCGAACGACCCCCGGCCGCGCAGCGGCCGGCACCTCGAGTCCTATCCCCGCACGCGGGTCCGCGAAGGGGCGAGCCTCGGCGCCGGATCGATCCTCCTGCCCGGCATCACCGTCGGCCGTTTCGCGATGGTCGGCGCCGGATCGCTCGTCACGCGCGACGTGCCGGACTTCGCCCTCGTCTACGGCAGCCCCGCCGCGGTCCACGGCCACGTCTGCCGCTGCGCGAACACCCTGCGCTTCGAGAACGGCAACACCGCCTGCACCTGCGGGCGGCGCTACTCGCGCGCGGGCGACGGCCAGGTGACCGAGGCGGCATGAGCCCGGACGCGGGCCTCGCCTCCCGCGTGGCGTTCGGCGCCCTGGCCGACGACTACCGCGGCAAGCGCGCCGCGATCGACGCGGGCGTCGCTCGCGTCCTGGAGCGCGGCTGGTTCATTCTCGGGGAGGAGGTCGCGCGCTTCGAGGAGGAGTTCGCGCGCGCGGTCGGCGCCGGCTTCGCCGTGGCCTGCGCCAACGGGACGGAAGCGATCACCCTCGCGCTCGCGGCGGCCGGCGCCGGGCCCGGGGACGGCGTCGTCCTGCCCGCGAACACGTGCACCGCCACGCTGGCCGGCCTGCGCCAGTCGGGAGCAACGCCCCTGCTGGCCGACGTCGACCCCGCCACGCTCACGCTCGACGCGGCGTCGGCCGCCCGGGCCCTCGGCCCCGGCGCGAAGTTCCTGCTGCCCGTCCACCTCTATGGAGGCGTGGCGGACCTCGAGGGCCTCGCCGCCCTCGCGTCGGAGAGGGGCCTCGTGCTCGTCGAGGACTGCGCGCAGAGCCACGGCGCGCGTCTCGGGGCGCGGGCGACCGGAAGCTTCGGCCGCACGGCGGCTTTTTCCTTCTATCCTTCCAAGAATCTCGGCGCCTACGGCGACGGCGGCGCCGTCACGACGAACGACGCGGCCGTGGCCGAGCGGCTGCGGCAGCTGCGCCAGTACGGCTGGAGCCGGCGCGACTATGCCGAGCGGGAGGGCTGGAACTCCCGCCTCGACGAGATCCAGGCCGCGATCCTTCGGGCGAAGCTGCCCCACCTCGAAACCGAGAACGCCCGGCGGCGGGAGATCGCGGCCCGCTACGACGCGGCATTCGCGGCCCTTCCGGTGGAGGTTCTCCGGTCGCGCCCGGGCACGACACCCGCGCGCCACCTCTATCCCCTCCGCCTCGAAGCGCGCGACGCCTTCCGCTCCCACCTCGCCGGGCGCGGCGTCGAGACCGGAATCCACTATCCCGTGCCGCTTCATCTGCATCCCGCCTACGCGTTTCTCGGCCACCGCCGGGGAGACTTCCCGGTCTCGGAGGCGGCCTGCGACCGGGCGGTCTCGCTTCCGATCTACCCGTCGCTCTCGGACGCCCAGGCGGACGCGGTGATCGCGGCGGTCCGCGGCTTCTTCGAGCGGCCGCGATGAAACGCGACCTCGTCTCGATCGTCGTCCCGGTCTACTTCAACGCGGAGAGCCTGCCGCGCCTCGTCGAGCGGCTGAAGAAAGTGACGGCGGCGGCCGATTACGACGTCGAGGTGATCCTGGTCGACGACGGCTCCGGCGACGACTCCTGGACGAAGATCACCGAGGCCGCCGCCTCGTGGCCCGCGGCGCGGGGCCTTCGCCTGACGCGCAACTTCGGCTCCCAGATGGCGATCGCCGCCGGCCTGCGCGAGGCGAAGGGGGACGCGGCGGCCGTCCTCTCGGCCGACCTCCAGGAGCCGCCCGAGCTGCTGCCCGAGATGGTCGCCGCCTGGCGCCGGGGCGCGACCGCGGTCCTGGCCGTCCGGCGCAGCCGCCCCGAGGGACTCGCCACGCGGGCCGCGGCCGGCTTCTACTACCGGACGCTGCGCCGTCTCGCGTTCTCGCAGATGCCGACGGGCGGCTTCGACTGCTTCCTGATCGGCCGACCCGCCGTCGACTTTCTCGCCGACAGCCGCGAGATCCACACGTCCCTTCCGGGGCTGCTCCTCTGGGGCGGTTTTCCGACGTCGCTCGTCCCGTACGACCGCGTCGCCCGCGAGGAGGGCGAGTCGCGCTGGACCGTCGCCAAGAAGCTCAAGTATTTCCTCGATGCCGTCGTCTCGTTCTCCTACGCGCCGCTGCGGTGGATGTCCGTCGGGGGCGCGGCCCTCGCGCTCATCGCCTTCGCGTATGCCGTCTTCCTCGTCGCCTACAAGCTCCTGCACGGCCAGCCCATGCAGGGCTGGACTTCCCTCATGGTCGCGCTCGCTTTCTTCTCCGGAGTGCAGCTCGTCTGCCTCGGCATCCTCGGCGAATACCTCTGGCGCACGCTCGACGCCGCGAGGGCGCGGAAAGGCTTCCTGGTTCGAGACCGGACCGACGCTCCGGGCCGCTAGCCGAGGCTCGCGACGAGGGCTTCGGCCACCCTCTCGACTTCGGCGTCCGTCAGCTCGGGAAAGATCGGCAGCGCCAGCACTTCCTTCGCCGCGCGCTCGGCCTCGGGGAAGTCGCCCTCGCGGCCGCCGAGCGGTGCGAAGCACGTCTGGAGATGGAGCGGCACGGGATAGAAGACCGAGCTCGCGACGCCGCGCTCCGCGAGCCGCCGCCGGACGCCGTCGCGGTCGGACACCCGGACCACGTACTGGTGGTACACGTGGCCCCGGCCCGCGGCCTCCGCCGGAAGAGCGACGCGCCCGGCGCGCGCCGCGTCCGCGAGCAGGCCGCCGTACCGGGCGGCGATCGCGCGGCGACGCGCGTTCCATCCCGGCAGGCGCGGGAGCTTGGCCCCGAGGACGGCGGCCTGAACGGCGTCGAGGCGGAAGTTGCCGCCCACGCGATCGTGGAAGTAGGTGGTCGTCGACCCGTGCACGCGCAGGCTCCGCAGTGCCGCCGCCAGGCCTTCGTCGTCCGTCGCGACGGCGCCCGCGTCTCCGGCCGCGCCGAGATTCTTCGTCGGATAGAAGGAGAAGGCGCCCATCGTGCCGAGCGTTCCCGCGGCCTTACCGCGGTAGGAGGCGCCGACCGCCTGGCAGGCGTCCTCGAGAACCGGGATGCCGCGCCGGCCGGCCGCCGCGAGGATCGGCTCCATCTCGACGCACTGGCCATACAGGTGCACGGGCTGGATCGCCTTCGTGCGCGGCGAGAGCGCGGCTTCGAGCTTGCCGGGATCCATGTGGAAGGACCCGCGCTCGATGTCCACGAACACGGGCCGCGCTCCGAGCCGCGCGACGACGCCGGCGGAAGCGAAGAAGCTGAAAGGCGACGTCACGACTTCGTCGCCGGGCCCGACGCCGAGGGCCATGAGCGCGGCCAGAAGGGCGTCCGTGCCGGAGGACACGCCGACGACGTGGCGGACGCCGAGCATCGCGGCGAGCGCCTTCTCGAACGCTTCGTTCGCCGGTCCGAGCACAAAACGCCCGGTCGCGAACACCTCCTCGACCGCGCGGGCCACCTCGCGTTTCAGATCTGCGTCGTAACGGGTGAGATCGAGGACGGGGATCGGGGCTCGCTCGGGAGGGCTCACGCGCCGGGAATTGTACCCGTGTAACCGATCCGAGCTTTCCGGCGTTTAGCAATTCGGGAGGGCACCTGAAAGGACCGCTGAATCCGCGGACGCTGGCGCTCTTCGGCCTCGCGGTCGGAGCGAGCCTCGCCCTGCGCGCGCTCGACATGCCCAACCTGAGCGGCACCTGGCAGCTCGACAAGGACGCGAGCGACGATCCGAAGAAGGTCATGGAAGAGGCCCGGGCCGCGGCGCCCGGAGGCGGAGGCGCCGGCGGAGGCGGCGGACATGGCGGCGGCCATGGCCACGGCGGCGGGGGCTCCGGGGGAATGGGGGGGATGGGATCGGCGGGCGGTTCCGGCGGCCGTCACGGTTCGGGCTCCGGCTCCGCATCCGGCGAAGAAGGGACGCTCGACTTCGAATCCCTGTCCGCGCTCGAGACGCTCAGAATCTCCCACGCCGAGCCGATGCTCTCGATCACCGACGCCGCCGGCCGTGAGCGCGTCGTCTACACCGATGGGCGGGTGATCGAGTTGGAGCGCTCGCATGGCGGCAAGACCAGGGTCGAGGCGCGCTGGAAGGACGGGCGTATCGAAATCGTCTCGAAGCCGGAGACCGGCCCGAAGGTGACCGAGGCCCTTTCGATAACCGCCGACGGATCGCACCTCACGCTCACGACGAAGATGGAAGGCGGACGGATGGGAACTGTCACGATCCGCCGGATCTACGACGTCGTGAAGCCGTCGATGACACCCGCGGCGCCCGCTTCGTAAACGGCGTTCCCGTTGGCTGCGGACTGGTCCCCGTCAACGTCCGCCGCAATCCCCTGGCCGGTCAGAAACGCACCGCCAAATCGCCGCAGCCAACGCCCCATGGCAGAATCCTACCCGCGTCAAGCCTCGCTGCGGCGCAGCAGGTGCGCGGTGAATCCATCGCAGCGGTCGTCGGGGAACAGTCGGAACTTTGCGCCGTCGACGAAGGGCGCGAGCGCCGGCGCGGCGGCGATCGGGGCGAGCGCGAGATCGGGCTCGCCCGCGAGCACCCGCGCCACGACGCGCTCGTTCTCCTCTTCCTCGAGACTGCAGGTCGAGTAGAACAGGTATCCGCCGGGGGCGAGCAGGCGGGCAGCGGCAGAGAGCGCGCCGGCCTGGGCCCCGGCGAGGCGGTCGATCGCCTCGGCGGTCACGCGGTAGCGGATTTCCGGGTTCTTCCGCAACGTTCCCGTGCCGCTGCAGGGAGCATCGAGCAGGATGCGCGCGAAGCGGCCCTCCGCCAGAGGCAGCGCGCCGAAGTCGGCGGCGATCGCGCGCACCTCCGGGACCCCGAGGCGGCGGGCGTTCTCCGTGACACGGTCGAGACGCCTCCGGGAGCGGTCCAATGCCGCCGTCCAGCGCGCCCGGCCGTGGGCGATGGCGGAGAGGGACTTGCCACCGGGCGCGGCGGCCAGGTCGACGAGCAGGTCGCCCTCCGGCATGAGGAGCGGCAGCAGCTGCGAGCCGACGTCCTGCACGCTGAAGTGACCGGCGGCGAGGAGCGGCGAGCGCAGCGGGTTGCCCTTGAGCACGGTGAGTGCGAGCGGAGCGAGAGGCGAGAGCTCGGTCTCGACGCCTTCGGACAGGAGCGCCCTGCGCAGGACGTCACGGGTCGTGCGGCGCGGGTTCGTCAGAAGATCGAGGCGCGACGGCGCGTTGTCGGCGGCGAGGATGCGTCGCGTCGTCTCGGGGCCGAAGCGCGCGAGCCAGCGCTCGACGAGGAAGGTGGGATGGGAGTAGTCGCGGGCAAGAGCCGCCGCGACAACCCCCTCACCCCGGCCCTCTCCCCCCGGCGGGGGGAGAGCGGCTGGCGGAGCCGGCGGCGGCAACAGCAGGATGTTGCGCAGGACCCCGTTGACGAGCTTCGCCGCGCCCTCGCCGCCGGCCGCGCGCGCCTGGTCCACGGCGGCGCTGACCGCGGCGTAGGGCGGGATGCGATCGAGATGGCGCACCTGGTAGAGCGCGACCTCCATGATCTCGCGCAGGCCCGGGATCAACTTCTGCATCGGGATGCGGCAGGTGCCGGCGATCTCGGCGTCGAGCGCGGTCTTCCACCGCAGGACGCCGAGGACGAGCTCGCGCAGGAGGTCCTGGTCGGCCGGCGAAAGGTCGCGCGCGAGCTCGCCGACGAGCGGCGCGGCGTTGCGGGCGCGCTCGAGCACGCCGCGCAGCGCCTCGACGGCGCGCGTGCGCGCCGTCGGGGCCGGCCGCCGGGCCCGCGTCACCGCGGGCTTTCGAAGCGGGCCGGAAGCGCGATGGATCGGGCGAACTCGGCGCCGCGTGACGGGCTTCTTCCCGGCGCGCTGCAGGCGGTCGAGCTGGAGCAGCGTGCCCTCGCCCGCGGAGACGAGCAGGACCATGCCCTCGACACGCAGGGCTCCCGGATCGCCCGCGATCGCTCCCGAATGGGAGCGGCCTCGAGGATCTTGATGCGCTCGGGACCGAGGAACGTGTACAGGCCGGGCCACGGCGTGTATGCCCGCAGCCGTCGCGACAGTTCCGAGGCGGAGCGGGTCCAGTCGGCGGCGCCGTCCTCTCTCCGGATCGGCCGGCAGAACGACGGCTCCCCTTGCTGGGGGCGCGCGGAAAGCGATCCGGCCGCGAGGCCTCGCAGCGTCTCGACGAGCAGTTCGCCGCCAATCGAGCGCCAGCCGCGACGAGAGCTCGCCTGCCGTCTCCCTCTCGCCGATCGCGCACACGCCGCTCGAGATAGACCGGCCCGGTGTCGAGCCCCTCTTCCATCCGCATCGTCGTCCACGCCGGTCTCGGGATCGCCGGCCAGGATCGCCGCCTGGACCGGCGAGGCACCGCGGTGCCGCGGCAAGCAGCGACGCGTGCACGTTCACGCAGCCGAGGCGCGGCAGCGCGAGGATGTCCGTCGGGAGGATGCGCCCGTACGCGACGACGGCGATCGCGTCGGGCCGCGCGCCCGAGAGGCGCGCGAGCAGCGCGCCGTTGCCGCGCACGGCCTCGGGCTTCTCGACGGGGATCCCGCGCGCGCCGGCCGCCGCCCCGACGGCCGAGGGCTGCGGCGCCGCGTGGCGGCCGACGGGCCGGTCGGGCTGCGTGACGACGAGAGGCACCGTCATCCCCGCCTCGAGCAGGGCCTCGAGCGACGGCACCGCGAAAGCCGGCGTGCCGAAGAAGACGACGCGGAGCGTTTCGGTCATGACGCGGGCTTTCCGGGTGGCGATGCGGCGCGCGTCGTCAGGAGAGCGGCTTCCGGGCTGCCGGGTCGGCGCCGCCGTCCGGCGGTTCCGGGGCGGCCGGGGACGCCTCCGGCAGCGGGTGCCGCAGCCTCCAGAGCCGCCGCGCCGCGCCCGCGCCGATCGCCAGGAAGAGGACGAGGGCGACGGCGTTCACGATCCCGAAGATCGCCCACACGCGCGGCCACGCGTTGGCGTAGCCGAAGAGGAAGATGCAGAGAAAGAGCAGGAAGGCATAGAGGGCCGCGACGATCGTGCGCCGCTCTTCGTGCTCCGGGTTCCACGGGGGATCGAGAAAGCCGAGCCCGCGCGCCAGCCGGTAGACGCCGTAGACGATGAAGGGCGCGGCGACGAAGGCCAGGACGAGCGAGCGCATGGCGCGCGTCATCGCGGCTGTCGGTCCACTTCCGCGAAGTAGTCGTCCGAGACCAGGACCTCCCGGGGCTTCGAGCCCCGCGGCGGCCCGAGCAGCCCGTCGCGGGACATCATGTCGATGAGCTTGCCGGCGCGCGAGAAGCCCGACGCCCATGCGCCGCTGCAGGAACGAGATGGAGGCCATCTTCTCGCGCACCACCAGCCGGGCGGCCTCGTCGTACAGCGGATCGGTCTCGTCGCCGGCGTCGTCGCGCGCCACGGCCTCGCTGCGGTCCTTGGTGATCTCCTCGTCGAACTGCGGCTTGGCCTGCTTGCGCAGGAACTTCACGAGCGCCGCCGTCTCCTGGACCGAGACGTACGCGCCGTGCACGCGCTTCAACCGCGAGGTGCCCGGCGGCAGGAACAGCATGTCGCCGCGCCCGAGCAGCCGCTCGGCGCCGTTGCCGTCGAGGATGACGCGCGAGTCGATCTTCGAGGAGACCTTGAAGGCGATGCGCGAGGGCAGGTTCGCCTTGATCACGCCCGTCAGCACGTCCACCGACGGGCGCTGCGTCGCGACGACGAGGTGGATGCCGACGGCGCGCGCCTTCTGGGCGATCCGGACGATCGACTCCTCGACGTCTTTGGGCGCCGTCATCATGAGGTCGGCGAGCTCGTCGATGATGACGACGATCAGGGGCATCGGCTCGAGCTTCAGGTCCGGGTCCTCGGGATGCTGCGCGCGCACGCGGGCGACGGCCTCGGGATCCTTGATCGCCGCGTTGTACTGCTCGGCGTTGCGCACCTGGCCGAAGTCCGAGAGCGTCTGGAAGCGCTCTTCCATCTGGGCGACCGCCCACTTCAGCGCGTTGGCCGCCTTCTTCGGGTCCGTGATGATCGGCGTGGCGAGGTGCGGCAGGTTCTCGTACATCTCGAGCTCGACCATCTTCGGGTCGATGAGGATGAGCTTCACCTTGTCGGGCGGCGCCTTGTAGAGGATCGACGTGATGAGCGAGTTGATGCCGACGCTCTTTCCCGAACCGGTCGTGCCGGCGATCAGCAGGTGCGGCATCCCGCGCAGGTCGTCCACGACGGGCTCGCCGTGGATGTCCTTGCCGAGGGCGAGCGTCAGCGGCGAGCGCGAGCCCTGGAACCTCTCCGACTCGACCACGTCGCGGATGGCGATGATCTCGCCGCCGCCCGGGTTGGGCACCTCGATGCCGACGCTCGCCCGGCCCGGCAGCCGCTCGACGCGGATGGACTCGGCCGAGAGCGCCAGCGCCAGGTCCTCGGAGAGGCCCATGACCTGGTTGACCTTGATGCCGGCCGCGGGCCGGAACTCGTACGTCGTGACGACCGGGCCGGGGTGGTACTCGGTCACCTCTCCCTCGACGCCGAACTCGGCGCACTTGGCCGCGATCAGCCGTCCCGTCTCGGCCAGCGCCTTGCGGTCGATCGTGCCCAACTCCGGCCGCCGTTCCAGCAGCGAGAGCGGCGGCAGCGCGTAGCCGTCGAGGGCGAGCGGGCAGGCTCTGCTGGGGCTCCGGCTTCCTTTTCACGGCGGCCGGCGCCGGCGGCTTCGCCTTGACGGCCGCCTTCGTCTTCTTGATCGAGAACTTACCGGGGCCCGGCACTTCCCGGACGATCGGCGGCGCGTCCTCGGCGGCGAACGGGATGTCCTCGAGCGAGATGCCGTCCTTGCGGACCTTTTCGAGATGCTTGGTGACGACGGTGCGGCGCAGGCGCTCCTTGGTGCGGCGGTCGCGGTGACGCGCCCAGCCGACCGTCAGGCGTCCGAGCAGCCCCGCGAAGCGCACGCGCAGCTTCAGGAACACGTCGCCGAGGGACACCTGGGTCGCGAGCGGGATGGCGAGCACGACGAGCGTGAACGCGAGCAGCACCGCCCCGGTGGTGCCGATCCGGCTGCGGAATGTGTCCGCCAGCGCCCGGCCGACGATGCCCCCGGTCTCCGCGTCCTCGCCGTAGAGCCGCCGGCGGCCCAGGATCAGCGAGAGGAGCATCGGCGCCGAGAAGAGCAGCAGCAGGAGGCCGACGGCCTTGCTGCCGGGATTGGGCAGGGGGCGCGCCCAGAAACGCCGCCAGCCGAGCAGGAAGAGCAGCCCGGCCGCGGCCCAGGCCGCCAGCCCGAGCAGCGCGTACAGGGCCGCCGCGAGCGACGCCCCGAAGCCGCCGATCCAGTTGTTGGGGCTCGCGGCCTCCCCCCGGCCGTCCAGGAGAATATGTTCGGATCGTGCGGATCGTAGGAAAAGAGGGCGAGGACGGACAGGAGGCCCGCGAGCAGCAGCAGGATGCCGATCGCCTCGCTCGCGAGACGGCTCTTCCAGAACGGTGCTTCGCTCAATCCCCGCCATTATCGGACGGAAACGCGCAAAGGGCCAGCGCGCCCCGCGGGCCCGCGCCGTGACAGAATCGCGCCGAAAGACCGGGAACCCATGACTCAGGCCAGGAAAAAGATCCTCTTCCTCTGCACCGGCAACGCCGCCCGCAGCCAGATGTCCGAGGCCCTCGCGCGCATCGACTACGGCGACCTCGTCGACCCGGTGTCCGCGGGATCGCGGCCCGCGGGCTTCGTCCATCCCCTGGCGATCGTCGCGATCGAGGAGCTCGGCATCTCGCTCGACGACGCCTACTCGAAGTCCGCCGGCGATTTCCAGGACCAGGCCTTCGATCTCGTCGTCACGGTCTGCGACTCGGCCGCCGCCGACTGCCCGACCTGGCCGGGGGCGCGGCACATCGTGAACTGGTCCGTGGAGGACCCGAGCTTCCTGCCGGGCGACGAGGCCCGGCGCCTCGCGGCGTTTCGCGCGACGCGCGACGACCTGCGCAAGCGGATCGACGGGCTGATGGGGGCGCTGAACCGGTCTCACCCGAAGCGGACAGACGCCGAGCTGCTCGAGGCCGGCGCCGGGATCCTCGCCGACGCCTTCCAGCCGTACGGCTTCAAGTTCGGCGGCGTTCGGCAGGAGAAGCTCGGCCACCGCGCCGTCGCCGTCGGCCAGTTCGCGCGCCGCGGCCGGGCGGTCGAGCTCCAGGTGCGTTCGGGCGTCAGCATCGCCCTGTGGGCCGCGGGCGAGCGCCGGATGCTCCATCCCGACTACATGGAGTGCCTCGGCGCCTCCGCCCAGATGCGCTACCCCGGCTTCTCCAAGGACCCGCTCGACGCCTTCCGCCGCCTCCGGGCGGATTTCTTCCGCTTCGGCGGACCGTTTCTCGCGGGCAAGGCGATCAAGGAGTTCGAGCGCCACCACGACTCCCGCCAGGGCCCGGGGTCGAAGAACCAGTCGGCCTGACGCGGCGTCCGGTCCCGTCTAGGGCGCGGAGATTTCGTCGAAGACGGTCCCGCACGTCTCGCGGAAACGGTCCGGATAGCCGTCGTAGTCCTTGTACGCCGGAAGGCTCGCGCCGGCGACGAACTGTTCCTTCGACTTGCCGGCCGCCTTCGCGGCTTCGGCCGCCGCCAGCACGTCGGCGACGAACCGGCGCGCCTCCTTCAATCCCGCCAGGTCGGTCACCTCGCCGTGGCCCGGGATGATCACGACGTTCGGCGGCACACGGGCCATCACGGCGTCGATCGCGGCGAGGTAGCCCCGCGCCGAGCCGCCGTGCTTGACGTCGATGAAGGGCACGAACCGGTAGAAGAGGACGTCGCCCATGTGCAGGACGTTCGCCTTTTCGAAGTAGACGACGCTGTCGCCGTCCGTGTGCGCCGGCGGCGTGTGCCAGATCCCGATCGTCTCGCTCCCCATGTGGATGCGCAGCTCCGAGTCGAAGGTCAGGACGGGCGCCGCGATCTCCTCGACCTTGACCTTCTTCGCCCAGGCGAGCGCGTTCTCGAGAAATGCGATGTCCTCGGCGTCGTTCTTCTTCTTCGCCTCCTCGAGATACCCCGGGTAGTTCTGCAGGATGTCGGCCGGCGACGCGAGCATGCGCTTGCGGACGTTGTCCTGGGCGATGATCACGGCGAACGGCCGGAACACCTCGTTGCCGCCGGTGTGGTCGCCGTGGTGATGCGTGTTGACGAGATACTTGATCGGCCGGTCGGTCACGCCCCGGATCTGGTCCACGATTCCCGGCGCGACGTCCTTGAACTGCGAGTCGACCACGACGACCGCATCGGGCCCCACGAAGAACCCGACGTTGCCCCCGCGTCCGTAGAGAGCGTAGACGCCGCCCGAGAGGGGCTTCAACCGGAAAACGTCGTCGGCCTTTCGCTCGTGGTGGTCGGGCGTGGGAGCTGGGATTCGGCTGCGCCGTGGCGAGAGCGGCGGCGAGAGCGAGCGCGGCCGCGAAGACGATTTTTCGCATGGCGGCAAACTCTATACTCTGGGGGGATGCCCCGCCCGGTCTCCAACCCCCCGAACCCCTGGGAGTCGCTCCACGCCGAATGGCTCGGCGAGCCGCCCGAGGCGCGGCTGGAGGTCTTCGAGGAGGAGGCGCGCTCGATCGTCGCGGAGAACGAGAGCCCCGACGTCGGCTTCCGCTTCAGCGTGAACCCGTACCGGGGATGCTTCCACGCGTGCAGCTACTGCTACGCCCGGCCCACGCACCAGTACCTCGGCTGGGGAGCCGGCACGGACTTCGACCGCAAGATCGTGGCGAAGATCAACGCCCCCGAGCTCCTGCGGCAGGCGCTCCTGCGCCCGTCGTGGAAGGGCGAGACCATCGTCTTCTCCGGCGTCACCGACTGCTACCAGCCGCTCGAGGCGGTATACGGCCTGACGCGGCGATGCCTCGAGGTGTGCCGCGAGTTCGGAAACCCCGTCGGCATCGTCACCAAGGGCGCTCTCGTCCGCCGCGACGCCGACGTCCTCGGGGCGCTCGCGCGCGAGGCCGAGGCCACCGTCTACGTCAGCATTCCCTTCGCCGACGACCGCACGACGCGGGCCATGGAGCCGAACGTGTCGCCGCCCGCGCAGCGGATCGAAACGATCGCGGCGCTCTCCGCGGCCGGGATCCGGACGGGCGTGGCCGTGGCGCCCGTCATCCCGGGCCTGAACGACAGCGACATCCCCGGCATCCTCTCCCGGGCGCGCGCCGCGGGCGCGGCGAAGGCCTTCCTCACGCTCCTGCGCCTGCCGGCCGAGACCCGCCTCGTCTTCGAGGAGCGCCTCGCCCGCGATTTTCCCGACCGGGCGGCCCGGGTCTTCTCGAACCTGGAGCAGACGCGCGGCGGCCGACGCAACGACAGCCGGTTCGGGTCGCGCATGGAAGGCACGGGCCCGCGCTGGGCGGCGATCGAGAGCCTCTTCGAGGTCGAATGCCGCCGCCTGGGCCTGAACCGCGACGAGTCCGGCCCCGCCCGCACGAGCACCTTCCGGCGGCCCGCGCCGGCCCAGAAGAGCCTCTTCGACGACCTGGACTCTGCATCACAAAGTACTTGACAGAGCCGACCCGTTCCCCCGATACTCCGCCCATGCGGCCGCTCGACGCCCACGCCGAGGACAATCTCCGCTTCATCCGGAGCACGATGGAGCGGGCCTCGACCTTCACGGCCGTGCCCGGAGTCGGTGGCGCGATCATGGGCGCGACGGCGCTCGGAGCCGCCGCGATCTCGCTCGCGGCGCCCACGGAGCGCCAGTGGCTCGCGGTCTGGCTGGCCGAGGCGTGTCTGGCCGTCGCGATCGGCGCCTGGGCCATGGCGCGCAAGGCGCGCCGGACGAACACGGACCTCTTCGCCGGGGCGGGGCGGCGGTTCCTGCTCATGCTGGTGCCTCCCTTCGGCGCGGCCGCGATCCTGACGCTCGCGCTGGAGCGCGAGGGCCGCGTCTCCCTCCTGCCCGGCGTGTGGCTCCTCCTCTACGGGACCGCCGTCGTCACCGGGGGCGCGCTGTCCATCCGGATCGTCCTCGTCATGGGCGCGCTCTTCATGCTCCTCGGAGCCGCGGCGCTCTCCTCCCCCGCCTCCTGGGGCACGGCCTACATGGCCGCGGGGTTCGGCCTGCTCCACGTCGGCTTCGGAGTCGCCATCGCGAGGCGGCACGGTGGCTAGGGCGAAGGCGAGGCCGGCGGCAGCCGGCGGCCGGGTGCCGGAGAAGGGCGCCCCGCGGGCCGGAAGGCGGGCCCTGCCGGAACTCGACCGCGTCATCCACGAGAGGATGCGGCTCGGCATCGTCAGCGCCCTCGCGGCCAACGCCACCCTGACCTTCCTCGAGCTCAGGCGCCTTCTGGACGCGACCGACGGCAACCTCTCGGTCCACGCGCGCAAGCTCGAGGACGCCGGCTACGTGGCCTGCACGAAGAGCTTCGAGGGCCGCGTGCCGCAGACCGCCTACCGCCTGACCGCGGAGGGCCGCCGGGCCCTCGAGCGGTATCTCGGCCACCTCGAGGCGGTCATCGCTCACGCCCGCGGCAAGTGAGTTTTTTTGGAGACATACTTTATGATTCAAAGTTCTCTGTCACTGGTCGCCGCCGGGGACGCCGCGGTCCCCTTCCTCGCCCCGGTGGTCGCGCTCGCGTTTCTCGGGACCGGGTTTCTCCTGGCTTGCGCGGCGGTCGGGACGGGCGTCGCGCTCGCCGCCCGCCGGCCCGGCCTCGCGAAGCTCCTCGGCGGGACGGGCCTCGCGGTCGCCGTCGTGTACGCGACCCTTCTCGTCGCTTCGGGCGTCCTGTCGCGCGAGAAGACTCTCGCGCCCGGCGAGCGGAAATACTTCTGCGAGCTCGACTGCCACGTCGCGTACGACGTCGTCGGCGCCGACTCCCCGGACGCGAAAACCCGCGCCGTCACCGTCCGGACCTGGTTCGACCCGAGCACGATCGCTTCCTTTCGCGGCAATGCGCCGCTGACCCCCGGGCCCCGCGTCGTCTACCTTCGGGACGAGAAAGGGCGGCGCCACGAGCCCTCCCCGGGGGCGACGAAGGCCTGGCGGGAAGCGCACGGCTCGATTCCCTTCGGAAAGGAGCTCGTTCCGGGCGAGTCGTACACGACGACGTTCGTCTTCGAGCTGCCGTCCGACGCCGGGGCGCCGCGGCTCTTCGTGGGCGACCCGCCCGGCGGCGTCGAGAACGTGCTGATCGGCCACGAAAACGGGCCGCTGCACGGCAAGATCTACTTCGCGCTGCCCGCGGCGCGACCGACGGCGGGCTGAGGCCGTGCCGGGCGTATCGTTGGGGCGCGTGACCCCTCCCCTTTCCGAGATCCGGCGCCACTTTCGCGACGCGCTCGCGGCCGAGCCCGTCGGGACCTACCGCGACTGGTTTCGCGCCCAGGAGGATCTGCGCGAGCGAGGCGACGCGCAAACGGCGGGAGCGCTCGCCGACGACCTGTGGGAGCTGCTGCCGGCGCTTCCCTTCGGCGCGGCCGAGGAGCGGGCGCGCTTCTTCCACAACGCCGCGGTCTTCTTCGGAAGCCCCGGGCCGGCGTCCGATCTGCGGCGCGCGCGCGAGGCCTTCGCGGTCGCCCTCGACCACTTCGCCGGCGACGCCGAGAGCGGCTGGCACGCGCGGGCCCTCCACAACCTCGCGACGGCCCTCTCCAATCTCGGGACGACGCCGGCCGAGCTCGCCGAGGCCGTCGGGCTCTTCGGGCGGGCGCTCGAGTGGCGCACCTCGGAGCGGGAGATCGCGCGCGGCGTTACGCTCCACAACCGGGGCCTCGCCTACCGGCGCCTGGCCGAGCTCGAGCCCGCGCGCGCCGCGGAGCACCTCGCGGCGAGCGCCGCGGCGCTGCGCGAGGCCATCGCCATCCGCGAACGCAACGGACTGGCCGAGGGCCGCGCGCTCTCGGAGCGGCACCTCGCCATCTCGCTCGACCGTTTGGGCGCGCCAACGCGATAGATTGGCCGCGATGACGCCGCGGCGTTGGGTCGAGTACCTGGTGGCGATCCTGGCGGGCAACGGGATCTACTTCGCGGTCCTGCATCCGTGGCTACCGCCGGCGCTCCAGCACAAGCCCTTCGCGTTCGACCCGGGGCTTCTCATCGACTTCGCCTGCTGCGTGCTCGTCTACGGCGCGATCCGGCTGGGCAGCCGGCGCGCCCGCCGCCTCGAGGCCGGCCGCGGCGGCTGCTCGGCCGCCCCTTCCCGCGGGACTACCGCGGGAAGAAGAAAATGAGGACGAGGCCGAAGACGAAGCAGTAGACGGCGAACCAGTGGACCTTCCGGGTGGACACCATCCGGATGAGGAACCCGATCGTCATGTAGCCGACGACGCCCGCCACCGCGGCGCCGACCAGGTATCGCGCGAAGTCCGGGGTCGCGAAGAAGCCGGCGCCTTCGTGCCGCAGGGCCGACAGGATCTCGACGCCGGCCGCGCCGACGATGGCCGGAATCGCCAGGAGAAACGTGTAGTCGGCCGCCCAGCGCCCGGTGAAGCCGAGCAGGAGCCCGAAGCCGATCGTGGAAGCCGATCGCGAGAGCCCCGGAAGCACGGCGAATCCCTGGACGGTGCCGATGACGAACGCATCGAGGTACGTCATCGTGTCGCGATCCTTTCGTCCGTTGCGACGAAAGTACGAGACCGCGAGGTAGAGACCCGTCAGGATCTCCATGGCGCCCACGAACCGCGGATCCGTCTTCGTCTGCTCGACGTAGTGCTTCATGAGCAGGCCGACGATTCCCGTCGGGATGGTCGCGACGAGAAGCAGCATCGCCAGCCGCCACGCCTTCGCCCGCTCGACGGCGTCGCGCGAGACGAGGCCGACGACCTCCTCGGCGAGCAGGCGCCGGTAGTAGACGACGATCGCGGTCAGCGTGCCGACGTGCACCATCACGTCGAAGAGGAGCCCGACCTGCCCGAACCGGGGCATGAGCATCTCGGCGGCCGAGAGATGCCCGTCGGACGACACGGGGATGAACTCGGTGAGACCCTGGATGACTCCGAGGATGATCGCGTCGAACCAGCTCATCGATTCACACTACCACCGGGACGATGACGGGCCGCAGGTCGAACGCGCGGCGGCAGGCGCGCTTGGCGGCGATGGCGATCTCGGCGCGCAGCCACTCGGGATCCCGGCGCTCCTCGGCGCTCGCGCGCGCGAGCACGGCGCGCGTGGCGCGCGATACCTCGCCCGACAACTCGCGCTCGTCGGCCGCGACGCCTCGCGAGACCACGTCCACGGCGTCCCCGCGCACCAGGATGACCACCACGCCTTCCTCCGCGAGGTGCCGGCGCTGGCGCAGCACCTCCGGGTCGACGGCCTCCGTGCGGTCGTCGAGAAACACGGTCCCGCAGGCGACCGCCTGCGGCGCGACGCTCTCGCCGTCCCGGCCGAGAGTCAGCCGGTCGCCGTTGTCCACCACGAAGACCCGCGCCGCGGAGACGCCCGCGCCAACGGCGATCTCGGCGGCGGCCGCGAGCATCCGGCGATCGCCATGCACGGGCATGACCGCCCGCGGCTTCACCATCCGCAGCCACTCGGCGATCTCGTCGCGGTGCGCGTGCCCGGACACGTGGATCGGCGGCTCGCCCTCGCGCACGACGCGCGCGCCGCGCCGCACCAGGTGGTCGCTCATGCGGTTGACGGAACGCTCGTGGCCCGGGATCGTCCGCGCCGAGAGGAGAACCAGATCGCCGGGAGCGAGCTCGAGGTCGGCGTGCTCGCCCAGGGCCAGCCGGTAGAGCGCCGAGAACGGCTCGCCCTGGCTGCCCGAGGTCAGGCACATCAGGCGGCCCGGCGCGATGTCCCGCAGGTCCGCGGCCGCCGGGCGCGATCCCGCCGGCAGGCGCAGGCGGCCGAACCGCTCGGCGATGTCGGCGACCGCCCGCATGCTGCGGCCGAGAAGGGCCACGCGCCGCCCCTGTGCCAGGGCCGCCTCCGCCGCCTGGGCGACGCGGGCGACGTGGCTCGAGAACGTCGTGAGGATGATCCGCCCCGTGGCCCCGGCAAACGCCGCCCGGAGCCCCGCCCCCGCCACGCGCTCGGACTGCGAGTGCCCCGGACGTTCGGCGTTGGTCGAGTCCACGAGCGCGAGGTCCACGCCGTCGCCCACGGCGGCGGCGATGCCTTCCCGGTCCGTCGTCTCTCCGTCCGGCGGATCGTCGTCGAGCTTGAAGTCGCCCGAGTGGACGAGACGCCGACCGCCCGCCTCGACGAGCAGCGCGGCGGAATCGGGCACCGAGTGCGACACCCGCAAAAACGTCACGGTGAAGGCGCCGGCGCGGATCGCCTCGCGGCCGCGGGCCTCGACGAGGCGGTCGGCCGGGACCTGGGCCTCCTCGAGCCGCCGGCGGGCCATGGCGAGCGTGAACGGAAAACCGAACACGGGCGCGTCGCACCATTCCCGCAGGAACGGCAGCGCGCCGATGTGGTCCTCGTGGCCGTGCGTCAGGAAGATGCCGTCGATCTTCTCGTCGCGCAGGACGGAGAGGTCGGGCGCGATCCGGTCGATGCCGGGAAAGGTCTCGTCCGGGAAGGACACGCCGACGTCGAGGAGGATGCTCGACGCCCCCGAGCGCAGCCAGAGGACGTTTCTGCCGAACTCGCCCACGCCGCCGAGCGGCACCACCTCGAGAGGCGCCGTCATGCGAGGGGGCGCCAGTCGCGCGCGAGCGCGAGAAAGTCGTCGAGCGAGAGCTCCTCGGCGCGGGCCCGCGCCGTCCTGCCGAGGGCCTCGAGGGCGCGTTCCCATCCGGCACGGGGCCCGGCGGAAGACAAGGCGTTGGCGAGGGTCTTGCGGCGGGCGTTGAACCCGAGCGAGGCCAGGCACAGGGCGCGGCGGACGAGCTCGGCATCGAGGGGCTCCGCACGGGGCGCCAGAGCCAGCACGCTCGAGAAGACCTTCGGGCGCGGCCGGAAGGCGCCGGGGGGCAGGTCGAAGAGGACGCGCCCGGTGGCGTGGGCCGCGGCGCGCACCGAGAGGTACCCGTACGCCTCGTCGCCCGGCCGCGCCACGAAGCGGCGGGCCACCTCGCGCTGGACGGTCGCGACGACGCGGCGGATGGCGGCCCGGTCCTCGATCGCGGCGACGAGGATGGGGGTCGCCACGTTGTAGGGAAGGTTCGCGACGAAGAGGGCCGGGCCCGCGCACCCGGCCGCCGCGAGCCAGCCGCCGAACGGCCTCTCGAGGGCGTCGCCCTGGAGGATCGTCACGCGCGGGTCGGCCGCGAATTCCGCGGCGAGGGCCTCGGCGCGCAGCGGGTCGATCTCCACGGCGACGACGCGCCCGGCGCGCTCGGCCAGGGGCCGCGTCAGGGCGCCGTCGCCCGGCCCGATCTCCAGCACGACGTCGTCCGGGGCGATGCCCGCGGCGTCCGCGATGCGCCGCGCCGTCTCGGGGCTGGCGAGGAAGTTCTGGCCCCAGCGCCGGCGGATCGGGATCCCGCCGCGCCGCGGACCCGCCCTGCGATCATGCTGTGACGGCATTCGATCCCGTGACAGGGGCCACGGCCAGCGAGGCTATCAGATGGTAGAATTTTTTCGCGTGCTGCAGGTCTTCACACTCGAAAATCGCAAACTCGAGAACTTCCTCGAGAGACACAAGGCGTATTACGCCTACAGCGGCGAGATCGAGGTCGACCGCTTCCTGCGCGAGATCCTCCAGAAGGCCAACGAGTTCGTTCCGTCGGAAGCCGGCTCCATCCTTCTCGACGATCCGATGACGAAGAACTCCGACGACCGGCTCGAGAACGAGCTCGTCTTCATCGCGACCTACGGCGCCCACGGCGAGGCCCGCCTGGGCAAGCGGATGAACGCCCGCGTGGGCATCGTCGGGCACGTCTACGCCACGGGCGTGGCCTACATGACGGACGACGTCGTGGACGACCCGTTCTTCTACCCGACCCTCGACCTGACCGACGGCTTCCAGACGAAGTCGGCGCTCTGCGTCCCCGTGCGCATCGAGTCGTCGGTGTGCGGCGTCCTCGAGCTCGTCAACCGCTCGGGCCCGGGCGGGTTCCGCGAGAAGGACCGGCGCCTCCTCGAGATCTTCGCCGACTACGCTTCGATCTCGATCCAGAACCTGCTCGACGCGCGGCGCGCCTACGAGGTGGCCAAGCGCGACGGGCTGACGGGCCTCTACAACGAGCGCTACCTGCACCTGCGCCTGACCCAGGAGCTCTCGCGCATCTCGCGCGACGGCGGCGACTGCTGCGTCGTGTTCCTCGACCTCGACAACCTGAAGGCCGTCAACGACCGCCACGGGCACCTCGCGGGCAGCCAGGTCCTGCGCGAGGTCGGCTACCTGCTGCGCCGGACGGTCACCGACGAGCGCGCCACGCTGACGCGCTACGGCGGCGACGAGTTCGTGCTCATCCTGCCGGGCCACAACCTCAAGGAGGGCCTCGAGGTCTCCGAGGCGATCCGCACGGCGATCCGCAGCGCGACCTTCCTCTTCCGGCCCTACGGGTTCAACGAGCCGGCGCTCAATCTCCAGGGCGTCATCACCGCGTCGCTCGGCCTCTCGTCCATCCGCTCCCACGCCACGCCGGGCGCCTCGGTCGAGCAGCAGAAGAACGAGCTGCTGCGGGCGGCCGACACCGCCCTCTACCGCGCCAAGGAGCACGGCAAGGACCGGTGCACCGCCGCCAGCCTCGAGGACGCCCGCGTCCCGGCGATGCTCTCGTAGCCCGGCCCCGATCCCGCATCCCGTATCCGTATCCCGCCCCTGTCCCCCAGGGGGTTCCCTTCCCCCACCGAGAAATGCTAGCGTTGCCCTCTCGCGCCGGTTCGTTTCGCCCGATTTGCGCCTGAAGGGGGCCTCATGTCGACGATCGCCAAGGAACAGCTCTCCCCGAAAAACGTCCTCGACGTCCTGTCGCGCCACATCCTGGTGGACGGCTACCACGTCGTCATGGACATGGAGCGAAGCAAGGGCTCGTACCTGTACGACGCGCGCAGCGACCGGCCGATCCTCGACTTCTTCTCCTGCTTCGCGACCCTGCCCATCGGCTACAACCACCCGAAGATGGCGGACCCGGAGTTCCGGGAGGCCCTCATGGAGGCGGCTCTCACGAAGCCCTCTACGAGCGACATCTACACGGAGCACTTCGCGCGCTTCGTCGAGACCTTCTCCGCGCTGGCCGTGCCCCCGTCGCACTCGGACCACATGTTCTTCGTCGAGGGCGGCACGCTCGCGATCGAGAACACGCTCAAGACGGCCTTCGACTGGAAGATCCGCAAGAGCCTCGCCCGCGGCAAGGGGGAGAAGGGCACGAAGATCCTGCACTTCAAGAACGCCTTCCACGGCCGCTCGGGCTACTCGCTGTCCATGACGAACACGGCCGACCCGCGGAAGACCCAGTACTTCCCGAAGTTCGACTGGCCGCGCCTGACCTGCCCGCGCCTTTCCTTCCCCGTGACCGAGGCGGTCATCAAGGACGTCGCCGCCGCCGAGGAGCAGGTCGAGCGCGAGATCCGCGCCGCCTGCGCCGCGAACCCCGACGACATCGCGGCGCTCATCCTCGAGCCGATCCAGGGCGAGGGCGGCGACAACCACTTCCGGCCGGAGCTCTTCCGCCGGCTGCGCAAGCTCGCCGACGAGCTCGAGTTCCTCCTCATCTTCGACGAGGTGCAGACAGGCGTGGGCCTCACCGGCTCGATGTGGTGCTGGCAGCAGATGGGCGTCGAGCCCGACATGTTCGCGTTCGGCAAGAAGACGCAGGTCTGCGGCTTCGCCGCCAACCACCGCATCGACGACGTCCCGGACAACGTCTTCAAGGTGTCCTCGCGCATCAACTCGACCTGGGGCGGCAACCTCGTGGACATGATCCGGTGCGCGAAGTACCTCGAGATCATCGCCGAGGAGAACCTGATCGAGAACGCGCGGGTCGTCGGCGAGCACCTCCAGGCGCGCCTGCGCGAGCTCGCCGAGGAGTTCCCGGGCGTGATGACGAACGTCCGCGGCCGCGGCCTCTTCATCGCCTTCGACCTGCCGGACAAGGAAACGCGCGACCGCACGCTCGCCGCCTGCCTCGAGAACGGGATGATGGGCCTCGCCTCCGGCGCGAACGCCGTCCGGTTCCGCCCCCACCTGATTCTCACGAAGGACGAAGCGGACGAGGGTGTTCGGAAGCTGAGAAGGGCCATCACGGCGGCCAAGAAGTAGCGCGTCGGAGTTCCAGGTTCCAGGTTCCAAGTTCCAAGCCGACCCCTGGAACATGGAACTTGGAACTTGGAACCGCCGTTGATTCGCCGTCTCGCCCTCGCCGCCGCTGCTCTCTGCCTCGTCGGCGGCCTCTTCTTTTGGGCCACCCTTCCCGACGTCCGGCCGCTCGCCACTTCCTGGCCGGCGACCACGGCCTTCATGGAGCGGCGCAAGGCCGCGCTCGCCCGCGAGGGCAAGAGCACGCGCCTCGAGTGGACGCCGGTGCCCCTGTCCCGGATCGCGCCCGACGTGCAGCGCGCCGTGGTCGTGGCCGAGGACGCGCGCTTCTGGGAGCACGCCGGGGTGGACTGGGACGCGATGCGCGACGCGGCGGAGAAGAACTGGGAGAAGGGCAAGGTCAAGGTCGGCGGATCGACGATCACGCAGCAGCTCGCCAAGAACCTCTATCTCTCCCCCGCCCGGACGCCGTGGCGCAAGCTCCGGGAGCTCGCGATCGCCTGGAGGCTCGAACGGCGGCTCTCGAAGAAGCGGATCCTGGAGCTCTACCTGAACGTCATCGAGTTCGGACCCCGCACCTTCGGCGTGGAGGCGGCCGCCCGGCGGTTCATGGGAAAGCCCGCGAGCGCACTCACGCGCGAGGAGGCGGCGACGCTCGCGGCCGTCATCCCGTCGCCGCGGATCTACGACCCCGTCCGCCGCCCCGATCGGGTCGCGCGCCGCGCCCAACGGATCCTGCGCTGGATGTGAGAATCGGTGCTATCCTTTGCACCGTAACCCTCAGGAGGTAAAAGGGATGCGTTCCCGTCGCGGTGCGATCCTCTTGCTCGGCGCGGCCCTCGCCGCCGCATGTTCCCGCAAGCCCGCTTCCATCGACATCTCCCAGAAGCGGGTCACGATCTACGGCATCGACCACTCCCAGCGTCTCGTGGCGCGGGTGCTCGACAAGAACGGCCAGCCGGTGGAAGGCACCACGGCGACCTGGAGCTCCTCCCACGGCGACGTCGTGGAAGCCGAGCCCGGCGGCCGCCTGGTCGCCAAGAAGGCCGGCAAGGCCATGGTGACCGCAACCTACGAGAGCCTCACGGCCCAGGTCCCGGTCGAGGTCGTGGACGTCGCCGCCATCGAGATCACGCCGCCCGCGCTCTTCCTCACGGGCCCGGCCGGCACCTCGGTGCCGCTGACCTGGAACGTCAAGGACTCGAAGGGCAAGCCCGTCGCCCTGAAGCCGGGCTGGACGTCGAGCGACCCGAAGATCGCCACCGTCTCCGAGGCGGGCGTCGTGACATCGGTCGCGCCCGGCACGGCGACGATCATCGGAAGCATCGGCGACACCCGCGGCGCGGGCGGCAAGAAGGAGACCGGCGAGGTCCAGGGGGGCTGCGACGTCACGGTGAGCCTGCGCCCCATCGGCAAGATCGAGATTCGGCCCACGACCGCGCTCGCGCGCGTCGGCGAGTCGCAGCATTTCACGGTCACGGCGTACGCGCCCGACGGCAGCGTCATCACCGAGATCGCCGCCGTCTTCACCTCGTCCAACCCGGCGGTGGCCACGGTGGACGGCGCCGGGGTGGCCTCCGGCCGCGCCGCGGGCGCCACGACGATCCGTGCCGAGCTGGCGGGCCAGTCGGCGCAGGCCGTCCTGCTCGTGAACTAGCGGCCGTGACGGTCCGTCCTCCCGCGGTCGCCGGAGCCTTTTACGACGCGCGGCCGGACCGGCTCGAAAAAGACGTCCGCTCCCGCCTGCCGTCCGAAGCCGATCCCCGCCCCGCCTTCGGCGCGATCGTCCCCCACGCCGGCTACGTCTACTCGGGGGACGTCGCGGGCGCCGTCTACGCCCGGCTGCGGATTCCCCCGACGTGCGTCATCCTCTGTCCCAATCACACGGGGCGCGGCGCGCCCGCGGCGCTCGAGCCCTCGGACGCCTGGCGCACTCCCCTCGGCGACGTCGCGGTGGACCGGCGTCTGGCCGGGCGCCTGCTGGAGCTCGTTGCCTCCCTCGAGGAAGACGCGACCGCCCACGCGCGCGAGCACTCGCTCGAGGTGCAGCTTCCCTTCCTCCAGGTCCGGCGCCCGGACGTCATGTTCGTGCCGGTCTGCCTCGGCGAGCCGAGCCTCGCCCTCTGCCGCGAGGTCGGCGAGGGCCTGGCCGCGCTCCGGGCGGAGGAGGCCGATCCGCCGCTCGTCATCGCCTCCTCCGACATGAACCACTACGAGAGCCGCGCCGTGGGGCGCGCCAAGGACGACCGGGCCCTCGCGCGCGTCGAGGGGCTCGACCCGGAAGGCCTCTTCCGGACCGTCCTCACCGAGTCCATCTCGATGTGCGGGTTCCTGCCCGCGACGGCGCTCCTCTTCGCGGCGCGCGCCGCGGGAGCGTCCCGGTCGCGCGTCGTGGCCCGCGCCGACAGCGGGGACCAGACGGGGGACGTGGCGAGTGTGGTGGGATATGCGGGAGTGATCGTCGATTAGACGGCAAGCAGCGGAGGAGATGAGCATGAAGACCCTCGTTTCGATCGCCCTCGGCGCGGTCCTGGCCGGCAGCGCGCTGGCGCAAGCGCACGTCTCCGTGGCCACGGTCCCGCCCCGGCCCGAGGACGTCGCCACCATCGACGGAATGGTCAATGCCTACTACGAGGTCGTGTCGGGGCCGGCCGGGCAGCCGCGCGATTGGGCGCGCGACCGCACGCTCTACATCAAGGACCTGCGCTTCGTGCAGGTGGACGTGAACAAGGCGGGCAAGCTCGAGCCCCGGATCACCGACCACCAGCAGTACGTGGACGGGGCCGATGGCCTGGCGAAGAGCGGATTCTTCGAGAAGGAGATCCACCGCGTGACCGAGCGCTTCGGCCCGATCGCGCACGTCTGGAGCACCTACGAGTCCCGCAGGACGGAGACCGGCCCGATCATCATGCGCGGCATCAATTCCATCGAGCTCTTCTGGGACGGCCAGCGCTGGTGGATCGCCAACGCGATCTGGACCGACGAGACGAAGGACAATCCGATCCCGAAGGAGTACCTGCCTCCCGGGAAGTAGGGCGGCCGGGCCGGCCCGCTACACCGGCTCGGAGGCCGCTCCGGGCAGCAGGCCCTCGACCGGGATCGAGCGCGGGCCGTTGCCGTCGCAGACCGCGTAGCGGACCGCGGCGGTCGTGCTTCCGGCCCAGCCGATGTCGTCCGGGTCCTCGCCGTACATGGCCACGCCGGCGAACTCGCCCTTCGCGTTGAGCACGTAGAAGTTGACGTTGAAGTTCGGGTCGCCGTTCTTCTTGCGCAGGCGTTTCTCGACGGTGTTCGCCTTGATCCGCTTCAGGGCCTCGAGGCCGGCGTCCTTCGGGTGCATCCCGCGCCGCATGTTCTCGACGATCAGGTACGAGGACAGGTTGTAGAGGTTCGCCTCGCCCCGCCCGGTCGAGCCGGCGGCCCCGACGGCGCCGTCCACGTAGAGCCCGGCGCCGAGGATCGGCGAGTCGCCGACGCGGCCCGGGATCTTGAAGAAGAGGCCCGACGTCGTCGTGACGCCGCAGATCTCGCCCTTCGCGTTGATGCCGTCGCAGTTGATCGTCCCGTACATCTTGGAGGCCGCGAAGAGCCCCTCGCGCGCCATCTGGCGGCGCACGTCGTTCGACGCGATCTCGCGCTCCTTCGGGGTCAGGTAGTGCTTCGGGTCCGTGCGCTGCTTCCACTCGAGCCAGAGCTTGCGGGACAGCGGGGTGTTCAGGTCGTCCTCGATCTTGAAACCCATGTTCCGGGCGAACGTCTGGGCGCCCCGGCCGACGAGGAGGTGATGGTCCGTCTGGTTCATCACCTCGCGGGCCACGCGCGACGGGGTGCGCACGCCCTCCAGGGCCGCGACGCCGCCCGCGCGCTTCAGGGGCCCGTGCATGCACGAGGAATCGAGCTGCACCACGCCCTCGGCGTTGGGCACGCCGCCGTAGCCGACGCTGTAGTCCTCGGGATCGAGCTCGACGATGTTCACGCCCTCGATCAGCGCGTCGAGGACGTCGGAACCCTGGGTCATCAGCATGAAGGCTTTTTCGACGCACGTGAAGCTGCCGCCGTTCTTGAACCAGTTGCCGTTGGCCGACGCGATGACGACCGGCTTGACGGCCCCGGTCTGGACCGCGGGCGCCTTCGCGAGAAGGCCATGGGGAGCCGCGGCCGCGAGTCCGGCGGCGGCGCCGGTGCGAACGAAGTCCCTGCGGGTGAAGCGACGACGCATGAACCCTCCTTGCTTTCGTTGCGCGAAAGTCTAACCCGTGCCTCCCCCGCCGCGGTTAGGATTAACGCCGACACCGATGGAATTCCAGGGGCATTCGCTGACGGACCGGGCCACGACCCTGCCGGGCGATCTCTACACGTCGGAGGCGACCTTCGCCCGGGAGCGGGAGCGGATCTTCTCGCGGCGCTGGCTCTGCGCGGGGCGCGGCGACGCGATTGCGGAGCCGGGCGACTTTCTCGTGACGACCGTGGCCGGCGAGAGCCTCCTGCTCGTGCGGGGCCGCGACGGAAAGGCCCGCGCGTTCTACAACGTGTGCCGCCATCGCGGGACGCGGGTCTGCGAGCGCGAGCGCGGCCGCTTCGCCGGCGGCATCCAGTGCCCGTACCACGCCTGGACCTACGGCCTGGACGGCGCGCTCCTGGCGGCGCCCCACATGGCCGACGTGCCCTGGTTCGACAGGGCCGAGCATCCCCTCGCGCCCGCGGCGCTCGGCGAATGGGAGGGGTTCCTGTTCCTGAGTCTCGCGGCGGATCCCGAGCCGCTCGACGCGGCCCTGCGGCCGCTGCTCGGCCGCTTCGCGCCGTGGCGGCTGCCGCGGCTCGTGTCCGTGCGCCAGATCGCCTACGACGTCCGGGCGAACTGGAAGCTCATCTTCCAGAATTTCTCGGAGTGCTACCACTGCCCCCCGGTGCACCCGGCGCTGGCGAAGCTCTCGCACTATCGCAGCGGCGCGAACGACCTGCGCGACGGCGGCGTCCTCGGCGGTTACATGCTCATCAACGAGAAGGGCGGCAGCCTCACGATGAGCGGCCGGGCCTGCGGCGCGCCGCTCGGCGAGCTGCCCGAGGACGAGCGGCAGCGTGTCTATTACTACTCGATATTCCCGTCCACCTTCGTCACCGTGCAGCCCGACTTCGTCATGGCCACGCGGCTCGAGCCGGCGGCCGTGGACCGGACCCGCGTCGTCTGCGACTGGCTCTTCGCGCCCGAGACGCTCGACGGGCCCCGATTCGATCCCGGCGACGGCATCGAGATCTGGGACGTGACGAACCGCCAGGACTGGCACATGTGCGAGCTCGCCCAGCAGGGCGTGTCGTCGCGCGCCTACCGGCCGGGCCTCTACTCGAAGGAGGAGAGCCTGCTCGCGGCATTCGACCGGGAGTACCTGCGCAGCCTGGGCGCCACCTAGCCGACGACTCGCTAGGGGCTGTTCGAATCCCCGAGGCCGTGGAACCGGCCGCAGCGCGGACACCAGGTCGGCGGATCGCTGTTGCTGACCCGATGCTTCACGAGAGCCGGCGGCCGTCGTGGCCGATGCCTTCGCGGATGGCTCGCACGAGCTGCTCGTCCGACCCCAGTCCTGCCCCGGTCTCTTTGTCCGGGGTGATGTTGGGCGCCACATGCCGCGTTTTCTTGTCGAGGATGTCTCCCGCCCCGAGCCTGGACGCGATCGGCACCACGAGATCGTTGTCCTGGAGGGGCGAGTGACACTCGAAGCACTCGCAGACGGCATGCGAGAGGTATCGGCCCCGCGCCGCGGAAACGCCCGCCGGAGCCGGCTCCGGGGAAGAGGCGCCGAGGGCCACGATCAGGAGAGAGAGCGCAAGACCCGCGGCGCCCCGCGGAATCGCCGCGAGCGCCGGCCGGGACAGCCGGACCATGGCTAGATCGTCTGCTCCGACACGATCCCGCGCGCCACCCGCAGCAGCCCCTCGGCCACGCCCGGCGCGCCGGCCACGACGTTGCCGCGCTCGAGATATCCCCTCCCGCCGTCGAAGTCCGTGAGCCTCCCGCCAGCCTCCTCGATCAGCAGCGCGCCGGCGGCGATGTCCCACGGCGCCAGGCGGAACTCGAAGAACCCGTCGAAAACGCCCGCGGCCACGTACGCGAGGTCGAGCGCCGCGGAGCCCGCGCGCCGGATCGCCCGCGCCTGGCCGAAGACGGCCTTGAAGAGCGCGAGGTAGGTGTCGATCTTGTGGCGGTTGCGGAACGGAAAGCCCGTCGCGATGAACGCGCCCTCGAGGTCCGAGCGCCCGGTCACCGCCAGCCGCGTGTCGTTGCGCCACGCCCCGGACCCGCGCTCGGCCGCGTACATCTCGTCGCGCAGCGGGTCCCAGACGACGCCCGCCACGAGCTCCTCGCCCTCCCAGGCGGCGATCGAAACGCACCAGAAGGGGAAACCCGAGACGAAGTTGGAGGTGCCGTCCAGGGGATCGATGATCCAGACGCGCGCGCCGGCGACGCCCTGGCGCGGGCCGCCTTCCTCGCCGAGGAACGCGTCGTCCGGAAAACGCTCCCGGATCGCCGCGATGATGCGTTCTTCGCTCTCCCGATCGGCGTGGGTGACGAAGTCGTTCTTCGTCTTCTCCTCGACCGACCCGTGCGGCAGGTTGCGCCAGTTGGCGACGAGCACCTCGCCGCCGGCGCGCGCCGCGGCGCGGGCCGCCTCGACGAGGACCCCGGAGGCCGTCACGCGCGCCTCACGGCGACGCCGCGCGGCGAAACCCCTCGCCGACGGCCTTTTCCGCGGGCGTCCCGAGCAGGTTGAACCCGCGCTCGCCTGCCGCGGGCGGGCGCCCGTCCGAGAACGCCTTCCACCAGTACACGCCCTTCCACCAGCTCTCCCTGCCGAGCGCCCGGAAGACCGCCGCGATCGAGCGGGCCGCATCCTCCCCGCCCGCGGGGCGCGGCGCGTCCTCGTCGTGTGGTGAGATCCAGGCGCCCTTGACCGCAGGATAACCGGCTTCCGTGAAGATCACACCCTTGCCCGCGCGCTCCGCGAGCTCGGCGACCGGGCGCGCCGCGCGGCGGACCGCGTCCTCGAGGGCGGCGTCGGACATCTTCTCGGACTTCGAGAGCGGATCGTAGAAGTCCACGCCGATCGCGTCGAGCGCGTCCCAGAAGTTCACGAGGGGCGCGTTGGCCGCCCAGTTCGCGGCGTAGAGAAGCGGGGCTCCCGTGGCGAGCCGGACCACGGCGGCCGTGTCGCGCCACTCCTTTTCGCGGCTCTCGGCCTTGCGCAGCTCCGTCCCGACGCAGAAGAGCGCGGCTCCCGCGGCCTCGGCCACGACCGCGTGGTGGACGAGGAAACGCCGGTAGGAATCGAACCAGGCGCGCCAGGCCCGGTCGTCGGCCATGGCGATGTCGCCGACGAAGGCGCCCCCGCCCACCCAGAGCTGCGGCTTGACGAGCGCGCTCATGCCCAGAGCGCGCGCGTCGACGACCGCGCGCACGATCCCCTCGTCGGTCTCGCCGCGCGGGCTGCGGTGGATGAACAGGACCCGGTCGGCCGAGAGCTCGCGCACGAAGCCGTACGGCATCACGGAGATGGAGTCGACCGACAGCGCCTTCAGGCGCTCGAGGGTCGAGCGGGAGGCCGGCGAGACGTAGCCGCCCTCGATCGAGTTCGTCATCGCGTACGAGACGCCGCGCAGGAAATTCTCTGGCAGCGGCCGCCGCGCCGGCGGCTTTACGGGCTGACGCCAGGCCGCCGCGCGCCACTGACCGAGCCGCTCGGCCAGCTTCGGTCCGGCCTCGGACAGAGCCTTCTCGGCCGCCGCCTCGCCGTCGAGGCGAACGCCGGCCTCGATCCAGGCGGCGGCGGCGCCGACGGCGAGGACCGGAGAAACATCCTCGTCGGAGGTGAAGACCTCCGTGATCGTCGGCTCGACGCCCGCGGCGCGGGTGAACGCCGAGAAACCGCGGACCTCGCGCCCCCACCAGCGCCCGAAGCGGCGGGCGCCGGCCGCGTAGAGCAGCGTCCGGCGCTCCAGCAGGACGGGATTGGCGGCGGCCAGGGCCGCCGCGGCGATCACCGGGGAGACGAGGTCGGGCTCGGGCGGCGCCGAGAGGTCGATCTCGACGCGGACGCGCCCCCCCTCCTCCACGAGATCGGCCGGGCGGGAGGAGCCCGTGTAGAACGCCTTCGTCGCGGCGTCCGGAAAGAAGCGCAGGGAGAACGGCTTCTTGCCGGCGAAGCGGGCCACCGCCTTCTCCCACGGCGCGGCCGCGGCCGCCTCGGATTGCCGGAACTCGACCTCGACGACGCCGCGCTTCTCGCGCTTCAGGCTCCGGAAAAACTCGTCGCGTGCGGCGATCGCGTCGCGGTCGGACCCCCGGTCGATCTCGAGCTTTCCGTCGCGGACGGCGAAACGTCCTTCCTTCACGAGGTCGCCCGAGAGGACCTCGTAGTCCGCCGGCCGCGCCGGGCGCTCGAAGAGGCGCGCCGCCGCGAGCTCGAGCGCCGCGCGATCCGAGACGCCGACGACGAAGACTTCCGCCGGGCGCGCGGGATCGGCCAGGAAGAGCGCGTCGTCCTTGCCGGCGTACGTCTTCCCGTCGAAGGTGAACCCCGCCGCGTCGAAGCTCGCCGGGAAACGCGCGAGCTCGGGCGTGAGCCGCGGCGCCACCGGCAGCGTCGAGAGGTGCGCCGCTTCCCAGCCGACCGCCACCGCGGTCGACTCCGAGGCCGGCTGCACCTCGACGCCGTGGGCGCGGGCCCGGGCCACGAAGCGCTCGAGCGCGGGGCTCTGGAGAAGCGCGTCCGAGAGGCGCAGCGCCAGGCGGCGCGGCTCCGGGCCCTTCGGGAAGGCCGCGGCTCGGGCCGCGAGCGTCAGGCCGAGGAGCGCGGCGGCTAGCAGGCTGCTGAAAAATGGATGCGGGCGTCGTGTCCGGCACTTTGCATCCGGCGCCCGATCCGACCTTCGGCCACTTGAGTCGTGACGGCCTGCTCGGCGGACGCCGGCAAAGTGCCGGCCACCCTTCGGGTTACGGCGGCGTGGGGCCATCTGCGGCGTCATCGCTCCTCGGCGATGCAAAGGCATCGCCGTCGTCGCGCTTTCTTGCATCTGACCCCACGGCGCTCGGCACTCGACCACCGAAGGACGACCCCCGTCTGTAGAGAACGCCGCGTGCTCGCGGCGTTTACCCGTCCCACACCCTTTTTCAGCAACCTGCTAGAGCTCGACGCGCTGCCACACGACCGTCCCGGCCACGATCGTCGCGGCGGGGCCGCCGACGAGGTCCCATCCGGCAAACGGGGTGCTGCGGCCTTTGGAGAGGAATCGGTGCGGATCCACCCGCGTGCGTGCCTCGGGGTCGAAGAGCGTCACGTCGGCCGGCGAGCCCACCGCGAGCGTTCCGCCGGGCAGGCCGAAGACCTTCGCCGGCCCCGCGGAGAAGAGCGCCGCGAAGCGGTCGAGCGACAGGCGCCCGCGCGCCACGAGGCGGTCGTGGACGACGGCGGCGGCCGTCTCGAGGCCGACGATGCCGAAGGGGGCGTTGTCGAACTCGACCGCCTTCTCGTCGGCGTGGTGCGGCGCGTGGTCGGTGGCGATGGCGTCGATCGTCCCGTCCACGAGACCGGCGACGAGGGCCTCGAGGTCGGCGGCCTCGCGCAGCGGCGGGTTCATCTTCGTCCGCGTGGAGAAACCGGACTTCTCGACCTCGACGTCGGTCAGCACGAGGTGGTGGGGCGTGACCTCGCAGGTCACGCGCAGGCCCTTCGCCCGGGCCGAGCGCACGATGTCGAGCGCGCGCCGCGTCGAGAGGTGGGCGACGTGGAGGCGGCCCCCCGCCATCTCCGCCACCAGGATGTCCCGGGCCACCGCGGCGGCCTCCGCCACCGCGGGCTGGCCGTGCATGCCGAGGCGCGTCGAGACGGCGCCTTCGTGCATGGGCGCGCCCTCCGAGAGGCTGCGGTCCTCGGCATGCTGGACGATCGGGAGCGAGAAGAGGCCGGCGTGCTCGAAAGCGCGGCGCAGGAGGCCGCCGTCCTCGAGCCACCGGCCGTCGTCGGACAGGGCGACCGCCCCGGCCTCGGCGAGCTCGCCGAAGGCCGTCATCTCTTCGCCCTGCTGGCCCTTCGTGATCGCCGCGATGGGATACAGGCGCGCCGCGCCGGCAGCCTCGCCGCGGCCGCGCACGAACTCGCAGGTCTCCCGGCTGTCGTTGACGGGATTCGTGTTCGGCATCGCGCAGACCGCCGTGAAGCCCCCGGCCGCGGCCGCCGCCAGCCCGCTGTGGATCGTCTCGGCGTACTCGCGCCCGGGTTCGCGCAGGTGCGTGTGCAGATCGATGAATCCCGGAAGGACGATCAGGCGTGAGGCGTCGAAGACTTCGGCGTTGCCGGCCTCGACGCGGTCGCCCACCTCGGCCACGACGCCGTCGCGGAGCAGGACGTCGAAGCGCCCGTTCCTTCCGGCCGCCGGGTCCACGAGCCGACCGCCGCGCACGAGCAGGGCGCGGCTCACGACTCTCCCTCCCACGGGTGACCGCCGAGCAGGAGGTAGAGCACCGCCATGCGGACCGCGACGCCGTTGGCGACCTGGTCGAGGATGACGGAACGGCCCGAGTCGGCGATGTCCGAGGCGATCTCGACGCCGCGGTTCATGGGGCCCGGGTGCATCACGATCGCCTCGGGCCTGGCGCGCGAAAGGCGCTTCGCGTCGAGGCCGTAGTGGCGGAAGTACTCGCGGACCGACGGGAAGAGCGACTTGCCCTGCCGCTCGAGCTGCATGCGGAGCATCATGACGACGTCGGCGCCGTCGAGCGCCGCGTCGAAGTCGGTCGTGGCCGCGATCCCCATCTCGTCGATCCGGGGCGGCAGCAGGGTCGGCGGCCCGCACACCGTGACCCGCGCCCCCATCTTCGTCAGCAGCCAGATGTTGGAGCGGACGACGCGCGAGTGGGCGATGTCCCCGGCGATCGTGACCTTCAGGCCCTCGAGCCGGCCGAGGCGCTGGCGGATCGTCAGCGCGTCGAGAAGCGCCTGGGTCGGGTGCTCGTGCGCCCCGTCGCCCGCGTTGACGACGCCGGCCTTGAGGTGCCGCGCCAGGAAGTGGGGCACGCCGGGCGAGCCGTGGCGGATGACGATGAGGTCCGGCGACATCGCCTGCAGGTTGCGGGCGGTGTCGAGCAGCGACTCGCCCTTCTCGACCGAGCTTCCCTTGGCCGCGAAGTTGAGCGAGTCGGCCGACAGCCACTTCTCGGCCGTCTCGAAGGAGAAGCGCGTCCGGGTCGAGGCCTCGAAGAATAGGTTGACGACCATCCGTCCGCGCAGGGCCGGGACCTTCTTGATCGCGCGCTGGCCGATCGCGCGCATGGACTCGGCGGTGTCGAGAAGAAGCGTGATCTCGTCGGGAGTCAGCGGCTCGATCCCGACCAGGTCCTTGGAGCGGAGGCTCGAGGCCGTCAGTTGGGCCTCTCCAGGATCCAGACCTCGTCGGACCCGTCGGTCTCCTGGAACTTCACCTGGATGACCTCGCGGTTGGCGGTCGGAACGCTCTTGCCGACGTAGTTGGCCTCGATCGGGAACTCGCGGTGGCCGCGGTCGATCAGGACCGCCAGGCGGATCGCCCGGGGCCTGCCGAGGTCGATGACGCCGTCGAGGGCCGCGCGGATCGTCCGCCCCGTGTAGAGGACGTCGTCGCACAGGAGAACCGTCCGGCCGTTGAGGTCGAAGTCGATTTCGGTCTTCTTCAGGAGGGGCTGGGGGGCGACCGTGGACAGGTCGTCGCGGTAGAGCGTGATGTCCAGGGTGCCCACCGGGAAGCTCTGCTTGACGAGCTCCGAGAGGCGCGAGGCCAGCCGGGCGGCCAGCGGCACGCCCCGGGTCCGGATTCCCACCAGGGCCAGCCCGGGCAGGTCCTTCTGGCGCTCGGCGATCTCGTGGGCCATGCGATCCACCATCCGACGGATGCGGTCGGCGTCGAGGATCTTGGCCTTGCGGGTCAGCTCTTCCGTCAAATCCGCGCGAGTCTATGGGGTCGCTTCTCCGCGGTCAAGAACGGGCCGGAAAAGCCGCCCGGGCGGCGCCAAACGGCGCTAAAATACCCGCTACACGAAAGCGGGTTTATGGTCATCTACAACGCAGCCACCCGGGAGCTGACCGCCAAGATCGTCTACTACGGTCCCGGCCTGTGCGGGAAGACCACGAATCTCAAGGTCCTGCACGACCGGCTCGAGCCCGGCACCGCGGGCAAGCTCCTGAACCTCCAGACGCAGACGGACCGCACGATCTACTTCGACCTGCTTCCGGTCGAGCTCGGTGACATCAAGGGCTACAAGATCCGTTTCCAGCTCGCGACGGTTCCGGGCCAGACCGCGTTCAACGAGACGCGGCGCGTCGTCCTGAAGGGCGTGGACGGCATCGTCTTCGTCGCCGACTCGCAGTGGACGATGCTTCCGAAGAACCTCGAGAGCTGGCAGAACCTGAAGGACAACCTGAAGTCCAACGAGATCTCCTTCGAGAAGATCCCGGTGGTCATCCAGTACAACAAGCGGGACCTCGCCGACATCCTCGCCGTGGACGCGATGCAGGAGGCGCTCGGCCTCTCGTCGTATCCCTACGTCGAGGCGGTCGCCAGCGCCGGGCGCGGCGTCACCGAGACGTTCAAGCTCATCTCCAAGCTCACGTTCGTGGACCTGCTGCGCCGTCTGCAGGGCAAGCGCGCCGAGGAGGAGAACGCCGCGGCGGCCGCCGCCGCGGAAGTGCGCCCCGACGACCTGCAGACCTGGAAGGATTCGCTCCTGAAGCGCGAGTCCCAGGCCGCGCTGCAGACGCAGCGCCCGTCGCGGCCGTTCTCGATCGTCCCGCCCGTCTCCGACGAAGCTCCCTTCGACACGACCGAGCTCGGCCGCGAAGCCGAGGACGAGGACGACGCTTCCCCTTACGCCGTGCCCGAACCGCCGGGCCTCGAGCCCGGCGCGCCGATGGAGCTCTCGCCGCCCGCGGCGACGATCGAGATGGACGCCATCGCGATCGAATCCATCGGGATGGACGAGCTCGAAGAGGCGGCCGACGCTCCGGAAACGCTGACCGAAGCCGACGCGGTCGAGGAGCTCGAGATCCCGGCCGGGCCGGGGCCCATGGAACCCGCCTTCATGGCGAGCGGATCGTCGGCGGACAGCGAGAGGATCGGGCTGCTCGAGGAGCGCCTACGCGAGGCCGAGAATCGGGCGGCCCGCGAGCGCGAGGCGGCCGAAAGGCTCGACCAGGCCGTCTCCGCCGTCCAGGAGCGCGTGGCCGGCACGACGGAACACCTGGCCGCCCTCGGGGAGCGCCTCGCCGGCCTCGAGAAGGGCGTCGGAGGCCTGCACGAGGCCCTGCGCGCCCTGACCGCGCGCGTGGATCCGGTCGAGGGCGCCGCCGGGCGCCTCTCCGAGATCGCGGCGGGGATGGGCGCGCTCCAGGCCGGCATGAACGGCCTCGAGGAGCGACTGAACGCCGACGGCTCGCGGCAGCGCAAGGACGCCGACGACGTCGGCATGGCCCTGCGCGCGCTGACCGAAAAGGCCCAGCTCGTCGACCAGCAGATCGCGGTGCTGCTCTCGCAGTCGGGCACCCACGAGGACCAGATGGGCGACCTGCGCCGCGCGGCGGACGCCGTGCCGGAGCTCGAGTCCCGCGTCGCCGCGCTCTCCGGCCTCGGCGAGAAGCTCGGCCAGCTCGAGGCGCAGACCGAAACCATCCTGCGCCTGAGCCACGAGCTCGAGGCGACGCTCGACGAGAAGACCCAGCAGGGCCGCCGCGAGGCCGAGGACATCCGGTCGCAGATCGCCCCGCTGCTCGAGGAGCGCGTCCGGCGCCACGAGTCCGACGCCCTGCTCTTCTCGGAGATGGAGCGCCTGCGCGAGTCGTTCGCCGACTCCCTGCACGACCTCGCCGAGCGCCTGCGGCACTCCGTCCGCAATTCCTGAGGGATTCGGTCGACGAGCGGGCGGGGCCAGCCCCGCCCCTACGAGAGACGGCCTCGGTGTCGTAGGGGCGGCCCTTGGGCCGCCCGGATTCCCTACCCGAGCTCGCTGCCCCGCAGCTGGGAGAGGAAGCGCTCGTCGTTGCGCCAGTCGGGCCTCACGCGCACGGTCAGCTCCAGGAAGAACCGCCGGCCGAGCTCGCGCTCGAGCTCCTCGCGCGCCGCCGTCCCGATGTCGCGGATCATGGAGCCGCCCTTGCCGACGATGATGCCCTTCTGGCCCTCGCGCTCGACGATGATGGACGCGGTCACGACCGTGATGTCCTTGCCCTCCGCTTCGCGGACCGACTCGATCAGGACCGCGTGGGCGAAGGGAAGCTCGTCGCGCGTGCGCTCGAGCAGCTTCTCGCGGATGACCTCGCCGATCCACTCGGTCTCGGGCGTGGCGGTCAGGAAGTCGTCCGGGTAAGCCGCCTCGCCCTCGGGCAGGCCCCGGGCGAGCACCTCGAAGAGCCGCTCCAGGTTCTCCCCGGTCCGCGCCGACACGGGCACGATGTCCCGGAAGGAGCCCTTCCCGGAGAGCTCGGCGAGCAGCGGCAGCAGGCGGTCTTTCTTCAGCAGGTCGATCTTGTTGACCGCGAGGACGACCGGCGCGCCGGCGCGGCCCGCGAGCCCGAAGACGAAGTCCTCGCCCGGTCCGCGCGCGTCGGCGGCGTCGAGGACGACGAGGATCGCGTCGGCCGTGGACAGGGAGTCCGTCGCCTCGCGGACCATCGCCGTATTCATGCGGTACTGCGGCCGGTGGATTCCGGGCGTGTCGACGAACGCGAGCTCGGCGCCGGGCCGGCGGGCGACGCCGAGGATGCGCCGCCGGGTCGTCTGGGGCTTGTCGGAGACGATCGCGACCTTTTCGCCCACGAAGGCGTTGACGAGCGTCGACTTGCCGGCGTTCGGGCGGCCGACGACGGCGATCTCTCCGACCTTCATGGGGTGGGCCGTCGGCCGCGAGCGATCAGTTGTCCGCCTTTACCTTGACCGGGCGCTCCGACGCGCCGCCGATGGCCGACGGCGCCGGGCTCGCCACCGGCTCGATCCTCACGCGGTGCACGCGCCGCCGGTCGGCTTCCTCGACCGTGAAGCGCAGGCCGGATTCCTTGAGCGTCTCGCCGGGCTTCGGAATGTGCCCGAGGCGGCTGGTGAGGAAGCCGCCGATGGTCGTGAACTCCTCCTCGTGAGGCCCGCTACCGAAGAGGTCCTGGATGACCTCGATGTTGGCCTTGCCCGACACCGAGTAGGCGTTGTCGTCGAGCTTCGAGACGGGCTCGCGCTCGTCCTCGTGCTCGTCGGAGATCTCTCCGACGATCTCCTCGAGCAGGTCCTCGACCGTGGCGAGGCCGGAGACTCCCCCGTACTCGTCCACGACGATCGCCATCCAGAGGTGGCGGCGCTGGCACTCGCGCAGCAGCTCCGAGACCTTCTTGGTCTCGGGCACGAAATACGCCTCGCGCATGAGCTCGGCGATCGACCGGTTGGCGCCGGAGCGGATGGCCTGGAGCGCGTCCTTGACGTGGACGATGCCGACGATCGTGTCGATCGAGCCGCGCACCACGGGGATGCGCGAGTACTTGGACTCCACGAACAGGTCGAAGAGGACGGTCAGCGACGACGCGACGTCGATCCAGAGGATGTCGGTCCGCGGCGTCATCACCTCGCGCACGCGCGTGTCGCCGAAGTCCACGATCGAGAGGAGCAGCTTCTCCTGGTCCTTCTCGAGGATGCCCTCCTGGCGGCCGACGTCGATGTAGGCCTGGACCTCCTGCTCGGTCGCCTCGGCGGGCTTCGTCGGCGAGGGGGCGCGGCCCTTGAAGATGCGCCGGATCATGAAGGCGACCGGCAGCAGAAGCCACGAGGCCGCGGTCACGACGGGAAGCAGGCCGCCGACGATCCGCTCGGGGTCCCGGTTGGCGTCCCGCGTCAGGAGCGCGATTTCGGTCAGAAGCCAGCCCACGACGAAGAAGAGGCCGCCCCACAGCCAGGGCCGCGGCACGTCGTAGGCCTCCAGGACGGACACGGTCGTCAGGAGGCCGGTCAGCAGCAGCGCCTGGACGACGACCTTGGTGGTCGTCCGCACGATCTCGACCTCGCCTGCGCCCGCGAGGATGCGCGCCCGCTCGGGGTGCTCCTCGAGCAGCCCCCGGATCTTGATCGTCGAGAGCCGGTCGAGCGCGAGCGCAAAGGTCTCGAAGACCAGGAAGGCGACGTAGCAGAACCCGGCCGAGAGGATCGCGATCATCGCGCGCGCCCCCCGCCGCCCGCGCCGCCGCCGGCGGGTCCGCGATCTTCAGGCGGCGCCGCAGGCGGCGCTCGAGCCGCTCCATCTGCCCCTCGTCGGTCTCGTGGTCGTAGCCCATCAGGTGCAGGAACCCGTGGAGCAGGAGGCGGTCCACCTCCCGCGCCCGGGGCTCGCGGCGGCGCCGGGCCTCCCGCCCCGCGTAGGGCACGGAGACCACGATGTCGCCGAGAAAGCCGCCCCGGGGGCCCTCCGTCGGAAAGGCCAGGACGTCGGTCGAGCGGTCCTTGCCCCGGTACCGCCGGTTGAGCGTGCGCATGCGCCGGTCCGCGCAGAACAGGACCGACACCTCGGCCGCGCGCGAGCGCGCCTCCGTCGCGGCCCGCGTCAGGATCCGCCGCACCCGCGCCGCCGGCGGGGCGCCCGCCGCCCGGGACTGGATCTCCACGCGCATCGTCATACCGCCCGCGGGCCCGCGGCCTCGGCCGGGCCGGTCTCGGAGGTCCGGCGCTTCGTCCGCTCGCGGTTGAAGTCGAAGCCCGGGTAATCGATCCGGTGGTGGAAAACGGTCCGGACGGTGCGCTCGAGCGTCGTCACGATGATCGAGAGGTCGCGCATCGTCAGGTCGCAGTCGTCGAACTGCCCGTCGCGCAGGCAGTCGTCCACGATCACCTGGATCATCGCGCGGATCTTTTCGGGCGTCGGCTCGATGAGCGTGCGCGAGGCCGCCTCGACGGCGTCGGCGATCATGAGGATCCCCAGGATGCGGGTCGAGGGCTTCGGGCCCGGGTACCGGTAGTCGATCTCCCGCACGCCCGGGCCTTCCTCCGCCCGCGTCACCGCCTTCTGGTAGAAGTACCGGATCAGCTTCGTGCCGTGGTGCTCCCGGATCGCGGTCACGATCGGCTCGGGCAGGCGCGCCTTGCGCGCCATCTCGACGCCCTCCTTCACGTGGGCGGCGATGATGAGCGCGCTCATCGAGGGCTCGAGGCGGTCGTGCCGGTTGAAGCCCTTCTTCTGGTTCTCGATGAAGTAGTCGGGCATCTTGGTCTTGCCGATGTCGTGGTAGTAGCCCGACACGCGCGCGAGCAGCGCGTCGGCGCCGATCGCCTCGGCCGCGGCCTCCGCCAGGTGCCCCAGCATCAGCGAGTGCTGGTAGGACCCCGGGGCCTCGAGCGCGAGCGTGCGCAGGAGGGGCAGGTTCTGGTTCGAGAGCTCGAGCAGGCGGATGTCGGTGACGACCGAGAAGACGTGCTCGAACACCGGCAGGAAGAGGGCCACCACCATCGAGACGGTCAGCCCGCCCGCCACGCCCGCCAGCGCGTCGTAGAGGAAGTCCCAGCCCCAGGGGCCGTCGTTCAGGAAGTGGATCGCGACGATGGCCACGAGGTTCCCGGCGCCCACGACGCCGCCCATCGCCAGCAGGACGCTGCGCGCGCGGACCTTGCCGAGGCCGTAAATGCCGGCCAGCGATCCGACCACGGCGAAGAGGGTGAACGGGAACGACAGGCCCATCAGCACGCCCACGCCGATGGCGAAGACGAGCGCGACGAGCAGCGCCGGTCCCATGCCCGCGACCAGGCTGACGACGATCGGCCCCGCGGCGAACGGGATCGCGAAATTGACGGCGCCCGAGGCCCCTTCGAGGCTCGGCGACAGGGCCTGGGCCAGCGCGAAGAACGCCCGCGTGACGATGGCGAACAGGATGCCCGTGGCGAGCACCGAGCCGTAGACCACGCCGGTCGAGCGTTCCCGCTTGCGCCGGCGCTGGCGCCGGGCGTCGAGCCAGAAGGCCGCCGCGGCGAGCATCTGGAGGACCAGGATCCCGGTGACCTTCACCCACGACGAGGGGTCCGACGCGGAGGCGCGCACGGCCGCGATCCACTGCGCCGTGCGGGCCGTGATCTCGTCGCCGCGCCGCACGATCACCTTGCCGCGCGGGATCCGCGTGAAGACGCTTTCGACCGACCGGGCCGAGCCCGCGCGCCGCTCGGCGGTCTGCGCGGCGTCGTAGGACAGGTTGGGCCGGAGCGTGCCCGCGAGGAAGGCCGCCACCTCGGCGCGCTCGCGGGGCGTGAACGGGCCCTCCGCCAGGCGGGCGGCGACGGCCGCGCGGGTCTCGTTGCCGTACTCGACGGCCCCCGCCTCGCGGCGCCGCGTCTCCTTGCCGGTCGAGGTGTCGCGGGCGACGAGCCCGCGGCTGCGCCCCTCCGGCGGGAGGTCGCGGTGGTCCGCGACGCCGCCGCGATAGAGGTCGAGGCCGATCGCCGTGAAGCGGTCTTCGAGGTCCTTCGCGAACCCCTGCCGCGAGAGCGCGGCGAGCGCCTCGTCGCCGATCGGAAGGCCGAACGCATCGGCCAGCTCCGGCGTGACGCGCCCCTTCGTCCGCGTCCGCCCGGCCACGGTCCGCGCCCGCTCGAAGGCGTCGCGCAGCTGCTGCTCGAACCGTGCCGGCGCCTGGCCGTCGGCGTCGTACACGGGCAGGACCTCGGCGGCGGCCTCGGCACGGCGCCGCGCGGTCGCGTCCGGGTCGGGGACGATCAGGTCGCGCGGGGCGACGACGTCGTGGGCCGCCACCATGCCGGGCGAGGCGGCCGTGTCCCGGAAGGAGAGCGTCGGCGAGAAGCACAGGGTCGTGACGACGACGTAGGCGGCGGCCCAGAGCAGCGGGCGCACCCGGCGCGCGTGCGGCTCCCCGCCCTCGGCCGGCGGCGCCGGGGGGCGTTGAAAATCGATCGCGTTGCGTCCCGGGGACGCGTCGGAGGACATCGGACGGACCTCAGCGCGCGGGCGCCAGGGGGCCGGAGGGCCGGACGGCCCCCCGATCGGCGGCGGCCGCGGCGGCGGCGGCCTCCCGCTCGCGGTCGAGCGCCTCGTACGCCGTGATGATCGACTGCACGAGCGTGTGGCGGACCACGTCGCGCTCGTCGAAGAGCACGAAACGGATCGCGGCGACTTTCGACAGAACCTGCTGCGCCTCCCGCAGGCCGGACGTCTTGCCGTGCGGCAGGTCGATCTGCGTGATGTCGCCGGTGACGACCGCCTTCGAGCCGAAGCCGATTCGCGTCAGGAACATCTTCATCTGCTCGGAGGTCGTGTTCTGCGCTTCGTCGAGGATGATGAAGGCGTCGTTCAACGTCCGGCCCCGCATGAAGGCGATCGGCGCGACCTCGATGATGCCGCGCTCGAGGAGCTTGGCGGTCTTCTCGTAGCCGAGAATGTCGTAGAGGGCGTCGTAGAGCGGCCGCAGGTACGGGTTGACCTTCTCGACGAGGTCGCCCGGGAGAAACCCGAGCTTCTCTCCCGCCTCGACCGCGGGCCGCGCGAGCACGATCCGCTTGACCTTCTTCTCGAGCAGGGCCGCCGCGGCCATGGCCACGGCGAGGTAAGTCTTTCCCGTCCCGGCCGGCCCGATCGCGAAGACCAGGTCGTGCCGGTCGATCGTCTGCGCGTAGACCCGCTGCTTCACGTTGCGGACCGTCACGACCGACTTCAGGGTCGGCCCGAACGGGCTGTCGGTGAAGAACTCGACGAGCGAGGCCCCGGGGTCCTCGCGGACGACCCGGATGGCCGTGGCCACGTCGCTGCCCCGCAGGGGGTAACCCCCGGCAAGCAGGTCCGAGAGCCCGGTCAGCAGGCGCCGCGCGGCGTCCGGCCCCTCCCCCTCCCCGACCACGGAGATCTCGCTTCCCCGGGACTGGAGACGGACACGGAACGCGTCCTCGATGGCTCGCAGGTTCTCGTCGGCGATTCCGAAGAGCGCGGTCAGCCCGGTTTCGGGCAGGGTGACCGCGTTGCTAGGGTCTGAAATCGGTATAGCTCCTTGAGGGGGGCAACGGTACCACGGCGGGGCCTGGCGCCGCCGCCCGGCGCCCCCGTCTTGCCTCTAAGCTATGTCCTGACAATTGTTTATGGCGAGCCGCTCGACCCCTACTTGCCCTTCGAGATCGCTTTGGCGCAGTCCTCGAGGCCGTTCTCGACGGCGTCCCGGAGGGTGGACCCCTTGGCCTTCTGCCGGATCTCGCCGACCACCTTGCCGTTGGCCTTCATGATCAGTTCGAGGCCCACTCCCGGATTGGCGGCCCAGCCGCCCCAGGCCCGCGCCGCGCCGCTCGGTTCCCACGCGTTGAAGACGTTGCCCTCGACCTGGAGCTCGCCCCCGGACTTGACCACCTTGAAGCCCTCTTTTTCGAGCCACTGCTCCACGTAGTCCTTGCCGTCCCGGGCCGCGTCCCGGCACTCCCGGCCGTGCCCGTTGTAGTCGAACTCCCCGACCGAGACGGTCTTGTACTTGCTCAAGCCGCCATCCGGGAAATAGACCCAGTCGACGTCCTTGCCCTTGACGAGCTTGTCGTAGTCGGGCAGGAACTTCTGCGGCTCGTCTTTTTCCTTGGCGTCGTCGGAGTCGATGAACTTCTTGTCCGACGCCTGCGCGTACGAGACCGCGAAGAGAAACAGGGCGGCCGAGGCCACGAGCGAGAGTTTGCGCGCGAAACTAGCCATCTTCGGTGTCTCCTTGGCGGCCAATTGTAGCAGGGCTTTCGGCCGCGGCGTTCGCTCCGCGAACGGCGGCCGAGAGTCCTTGCTACCGGGGCGCCTGGCAGCCGTGCCGCCACCGAGGCGAGCCTAGAGCCGCAGGCGATCGCAGACGGCGTCGCCGGCCGCCGAGGTCGACAGCGAGCCCCCCACGTCGGCCGTGGCGGCCCCCTCGCGCACGCAGGCCGCGACCGCGGCTTCCACCGCGGTCGCCTCCGCGGCGTGGCCGAGGTGATCGAGCATCAGCCCGGCCGTCAGGATGGCGCCGAACGGGTTGGCCTTGCCCGTGCCGGCGTACTTCGGGGCGCGATCCGTGCACCGGCTCGAACATGGACACCCGGCCGGGGTGCAGGTTGCCGGACGCCGCCATCCCGAGGCCGCCCTGGAGGGCCGCGCCGAGGTCGGTCGCGATGTCGCCGAACATGTTGTTCGTCACGATGACCTCGAACTGGCGCGGGTCCTTGACCATCTGCATGCACAGCGCGTCGATGTACAGGTGCGAGGCCTCGATGCCCGGGTGCTCGCGCGCGACCTCGAAGAAGGTCCGCTGCCAGAGATCGCCGACGAAGCGCATCGCGTTCGACTTGTCGGACATGACGACGCGCTTGCGGCCCCGGGCCTTCGCGAACTCGAAGGCGTGGCGGACGATCCGCTCGACGCCCTTGCGCGTCGAGATGTCCTCCTGGACGGCCACCTCGTCGGGAGTCCCTTTCTTCAGGTGCCCCCCGGAGCCGACGTACGAGCCCTCGGTGTTCTCGCGGAACACCACGAAGTCGACGTCCGCGGCGCCGAACCCCTTGAGCGGGCAGAGCCGGTCGTCGAGGCAGCGCGACCGGGCGGTAGTTGACGTAGAGGTCGAGCTGGAACCGCGCGCCCAGCAGGATGTCGGCGGCGTGCTTCATGTCGGGGACGCGCGGGTCGCCGAAGGCCCCCATGAAGATCGCGTCGTAGTTTCGGGACAGGTCGTCGAAGCCGCCGGCGGGAATCGTCTCGCCCGTCTTCAGGTAGTGATCGGCGCTCCATGGAAAGTAGACCGGGTCGAAGCGGAATCGCCCGCCGGCGGCAACCCGCTCCAGCACCTTGAGGGCCTCGGCCGTGACGTCCACGCCGATGCCGTCTCCCGGGACGACCGCGATTTTCATGCGGCCGGGACGATACGCACGCGACCGGTGGGTAGCGGTAGAATCCGCGGCAGCTGACCTTTGCCGAGTCGGTCAAGGACGTCATCCGGGAAGCGTCCTCGCTCCCGAGCGGCTCACCCCCCGCCTCTGTGCCAGAAAGTCGCCCGGGAAATCGAGCGCTACCTCGACCGCATCCAGTTCTCGAACGAGCGGTACATGCGCCATCCGATCCTCCTGTGGGAAGACTGGGAAGTCATGCTCATCGCGTGGTCGAGCGGCCAGATCACGCCGATCCACGACCACCGCGGCATTATGGGCGGCATGGTGATCGTCTCCGGCACGCTGGCCGAAGAACGCTTCACGACGCCCCACGACCGGCCCGAGCTCTTCGACAACCGCGCGCGCCCGAAGGCGACCTCTCGGACATCGGTCCGTCCGTGCTGCATCGCCTGAGCCCGACGAGCGCCCGCGCGGTCTCGATCCACATCTACAGGCCGCCGCTGCGCACGATGGGAATCTGGGACGCGACCGGCATGCTCGCGATCATGCCCTCGCAGTTCGACGTCGGCGACGAAGTCCTGGCGCGGGCCGCGCGGCGTCGCGGTCGCACTAGGGCAGAGCCTCAGCGCGCGTCCCCGTCCGGCGGACGCGCCACGACCGCGGCCCAGTCGCGCCCCCAGTCGTCGCGCACGCGCTCGACGGCCCGTTCGCCCGGAAGCAGGCCCGGCCGCCGCGCGATGCGGAAGCGGCCCTGCGCGGGACGGCCCGGCAAGGGGGCGTCCTTCGCCTCGGGGTCGAGGCGGTAGCGCCGGACCGCATCCACGGCTTCCCGGGAGTGGAAGGCCCCGGCTTCGATCTCGACCGCGCCGTAGCGCTCCCACCGGGCGGCGGCCCGGCCGACGAGCGTGTCCTGCCCGTGGAACCCGTCGAAGGTCTCCGGGCGCTCCGGCCAGACGAGAAGGGCGTCGCGCGCGGCGAGCGCTCCGCCGATCGCGACGGCGCCCACGGCCGCGATCGCCGCCGCGCGGCGGCGCGCGGCCGGGACGAGGCCCACGAGTCCCATCAGCCCGGCCGCCGCGGCGACCGCGGCCGGCGAGGCGAGATACGCGTAGCGGGAGCCGTTCGGGTTGTCCGCCATGCCCCCGGCCACGACCGCGGCCCCGGCCGCGATCGCGAGCGAGAGCAGGAATCCCGACAGCGCGTCGCGCGGCCGGAGCAGGGCGCGCGCGAAGGCGATCGCGACCGCGGGACCGAGGAGCCACCCGAGCCGCGCGCGCCCGGGCAGATCGTGCCGCGCCGACGGGTCGGCCAGCAGCCACGGGGCGACGATCGCGTCCGCCGCGGCCGCGAACGGCGGGAGCGCCGACCCGGTCCGGCGCATCTCGAGCAGGACGTTGTGGTCGAGGGCGCGCGGCGAAGTACGGCGCGACGCGTCCCTCGCGCAGCAGGAAGAGCGGCGCGGCGAGCAGGGCGAAGCCGAGGCCGAAGGCGGCCGCCCGGCGGACCCGCGCGCGAAGGTCCGCCGCCGTCTCGTCCGGCCACATGGCGAAGAGCAGCAGTCCCGCCGCCGCCGGCCAGGCCGAGAGGTACACGTGCGCGCCGACGCCCGCCAGCGCCCCGGCCGCCGCGGCCCATCCGGTGCTCCGCCGCCGGCGGGCGCGGATGAGGGCGAGGGCGGCGAGGTCCGCGATCGGGGCGAGCGCGATCATGTTCCAGCCCCACCGCGAAACGATCAGGTGCCATCGCAGCCCGGCGAGCGCGAGGGCGGCGAGCGCGCCGCCCCCGGCCGGCAGCAGCGCCGCGCCGAGAAGCGCCGCGGTGACGAGCGAGGCCGCGCCCGCCGCCGCCGAGACGAACCGGACGCCGAAGACCGTCGTCCCCCAGAGCTTCAGAGCGGCGCGATATCCCTCGAGATAGAGAACGCCGACGCTTCCGTAGGGCTTCGGCACGCCGAAGGGCGTCGGCCGGATCGCGTCGGCGAAGTCCGCGGGCCCTGACGCGAGGGCGAGCGCGGGCGCGATGAGCGACAGATCGTCGACCCAGAGAGACGACGGCGCGCGCGCGAGCGCGGCAAAGCGCAGCCCGGCGCCCGCGAGGATCGCCGCGAGCGTCACGGCGGCGAGCGACGCCCTGCCGAACGGCAGCGGCGCGAGCGGCGCCGAGGCGCCCCGAATCCGGCTCCCCGCGAGCAGCGCCGCCGCGGCCAGCCCGCCCGCCGCCGCCGCGGCCGCCGCCACGCCGAGCCCGAGGAGGAGGCGGGCGGGCGTCCAGAACGCCGCGGGATCGAGAAGCAGCTCCGGGCGAACCCACCGCACGAGATCGACGCCCGCCACGAGGGCCGCCGTCGCCCCGACGACGAGCGCCGCGGCCGCGCGCGCCCCGGCCGCCGGGCGCGCCGGCGGCGGGCTCACTTCTGGAAGAAGAGGAACAGGTTCACGGCCGACGGGCCGAGCGAGAAAAAATCGCCGGACCGCAGGGGCCGCGCGCAGTCGTCCTCCGAAACGCCCCCGAGGTCGTCGGGCGCCGGGATCGCGTCGCCGTTCAGATAGGTGCCGCAGGTCGAGCGCATGTCCACGAGCCGGTACTTCGCCTCCCCGCCGCTGCCGTGGCGGATGACCTTCGCGTGGAGACGCGAGACCTCGGTGTTCAGAAACGCGTCCGGCGAGGACACGCGAAAGCCCGTGACCGGCATTCCGACGCCGATGAACTCGGGCACCTCGCGCCCGAGGAGCAGCTCGTCGAAGTCGAGCTTCACGAGGCCGGCGTTGTAGGGACCGAGCCCGAGCAGGAAGTGCCCGGACGGCAGCCGCAGCAGCGTCTTCTCGAGGCGGCCCGACATCCCGGCCATCCCGTTGTCGACGAAAGTCGTCATGTCCCGCTGTCGGGATTCGAGCGCCTCACGGCAGATCGCGGAGTAGATGTCGTCCATGGCTCCATTTTAGCGCGCCTCGCCGCGCCCCGCGACCCGCGGCCGGGGCTCAGTTGACCGGTTCGTCGGCCGGCGGCGGCCCGGCGCTCCGGCGTCCTCGGCGGTCGGCTCGAGCTCGATCGTCCACCGCTCGAAGACGCCGTCGGGAAGCTCGACCAGGAAGCGTGACGGCTCGAGGATGACGTCCACGCCGTACCGGTCGCGCGCGAGCATGGGGTACACGAGCGCAACCTCGTTCTTGGCTCGCGTGACGGCCACGTAGAAGAGGCGCCGCTCCTCCTCGAGCCCTTCCTCGGTCGCCGTCGCGCGGTAGCTCGGGAAACGCCCCTCCGACAGCCCCATCACGATCACGCGGCTCCACTCGAGCCCCTTGGCCTGGTGGATCGAGGAGAGCACGACGCTGTCGTCGTCCGGCTCCCCCGCGCACCACGTCCTCGCCCGAGAGCTCGTTGAAGAGCGTGACCTCCTCGAGGAAGGTCGGCAGCGAGTCGTAGGTCTGGGCGAACTGGGCGAACTGCTCGAGGTCGTCGAGCCGCGAGTCGCCGTTGGGGAACTTGGCGCGCGCGTAGTCGCGGTAGACGTCCTCGACGACCGAGCGGATGGCCTCGGACGGCGACGACGCGAGCGACGGCGCATCCAGACGCGGCAGCAGCGCGCGAAACGGCCTCGACGCCGCCTCGCCGCCGCGCCCGAACGCGTCGCCCTTTCCGTCGAGCGCGCGGAACGCCGCGAGCGGATCGGGCGGCCGCCGATCGCCTCCCAGACCGCCGAGGCCGAGCGCTCGCCCGACGCGCGGGAAGATCTTCAGGGCCCGCTTCCACGAGAGCTCGTCCTTCGGATTCACGACGATGCGCAGGAACGCGAGCACGTCCTTGACGTGGCGCTGCTCGAAGAAGCGCGTCGCCCGAGCGGATCTCGTACGGGATGCCGCGCCGCGTCAGCTCGATCTGGAGCTCCAGCGCCTGGTAGTGCGCGCGGTAGAGGACGGCCAGGTCCTGGAGCTTGTCCCCCTCGTCGTGCCACTCGAGCAGGCGCTGCGCGACGAAGCGCGCCTGGTCGGGGATGTCCGGCAGCGCGCACGACGGCCGGCAGCGGCCCGGCCTCGCGGCACGCCTGGAGCTCCTTGGGGAACTGGCGGACGTTGTGGGCGATCGACGCGTTGGCGAGCGCGAGGATCTCGCGGCGTCGAGCGGTAGTTGCGCGTCAGGCGGAAGGTCTTCGCGTCCGGATAGCGCTCGCGGGAACCCGAGGATGTTCTCGAAGGACGCGCCGCGGAAGGAGTAGATCGCCTGCGCGTCGTCGCCGACCACGGTCACGTTGCGCTTCACGCGCGCCATCGCGTCGACGATGTCGCCCTGCAGCCGGTTGGTGTCCTGGTACTCGTCCACCAGGACGTGGTCGTACGAGGCGGCCAGCTGCGCCGCGGCCTCGGGCGCCTCGTCGAGCAGGCGCTTCCACTCGAGCAGCAGGTCGTCGTAGTCGCACGCGTTGCCGCGCCGCTTGCGCTCGCGGTAGCGCTGGAAGACCGACGACGATCTCCGGCTCGAGCGCCGCGAAGTGCGGCGCGTGCTCGGCGAGGACCTCCGTGAACGGCCGTCCCGTGTTGATCGTGAAGGAGTAGAGATCGAGCAGCACGTCGCCCTTGGGGAAGCGCCGCTCGAGCGTCGGGATGTTCAGGTCCGAGGTCGCCGCCTCGAGCATCTCCCGCGCGTCCTCGGGGTCGAGGATCGTGAAGTTCGCGCCCGAGCCCGAGCCGGGTCGCCGAAGCGGCGCAGCAGCCGGTTGCCCGACCGAGTGGAACGTGCCGCCCATGAGCCGCCGCGTGTCCACCGCGAGCAGCGTCTCGACCCGGCGCAGCATCTCGCGGGCCGCCTTGTTGGTGAAGGTCAGCAGCAGGATCCGCGACGGGTCGTGGCCCGACTCGATCAGGCGCGACACCCGGTAGACCAGCGTCCGGGTCTTTCCCGAGCCCGCCCCGGCGATGACCAGGATCGGGCCGCCGCCGGCCAGGACGACCTCGCGCTGCTCGTCGTTCAACTCCCGGTCGTAGTCGACCCGGTAGCTCTGGAGCCGGGCGGGCGTCCGGAGGACGTACTTGCGCTCCATGGCCGGAGTTTAGCCCCCTCCCCGGCGCCCCGCGGCGGCCCGGCGGAGGTAATCTTTCCGCCCGGCCGCGCGTTGAAATAGCCGAAGAGGGGGTTTTCCATGAGCATCCAGAACATCCGCCGGTCCGTACTGATCGCCGTCGCCGTCGGCGCGCTGGCCCTGTCGGGCCTGTTCGCCGGCCGGCTGCTCGGGCGCCAGATGGGGCCGGACTTCGCGCATGGGCCCCGGGCCGCGCACATGTTCGACCACATCTCCCGAGAGCTCGACCTGACCGACGCGCAGCGGACGCAGGTCCGCGCGATCCTGAAGGCGCACGCCGACGAGATCCTCGCCCAGGTCCGGGCCGGGATGGACGCCCGCCGCGCCCTGCACGATGCGGTGCTCGTCCAGCCGCCCGACGAGACGGCCATCCGCTCCCTCGGCGCGCAGGTCGGCGCGGTCCACGCCGACGGCGCCCTGCTCTTCGCGAAGATCCGGTCCGAGATCTGGCCGATCCTGACCGCCGAGCAGCAGCAGAAGTTCGTGGCGTTCCACGCGAAGATGGGCCGCCGGGGCGGGGACGAGCTGCAGTCGCTCGCTTCGTTCCTGCGGGGCGAGAGCTGAACCTGCGGCTGGTCCCGACGCCCGGCGCCGCCCCCGACGACGAGGGCGCGCTCGTCATTCGCGCGCGCGCCGGCGACGAAGACGCCATGACCGCTCTCGTGCGCCTGGCCGCCCCCACCGCGATCGCCGCCGCGCGCCGGATCACGGGCGACGGAGGCCTGGCCGAGGACGCGGCGCAGGAGGCGTTCCTGAAGGCCTTCCGCGCGCTCGACCGATACCGGCCCGAATCGCACTTCCGCGCGTGGGTCCGCACCATCGCGATCCGCTGCGCGATCGATATCGTCCGCCGCCGGCGGCCCGAGACGGAGCTCACCGAGGCCCAGGCCTCGCCGGGCAACGAGCAGGCCCGTCACGAGGACGTGGACCTGCTGCGCGCGGCGCTCGCCCTGCTGACCCCGCTCGACCGGGAGATCATGATCGCGCGCGAGCTCGAAGGAGCCACGGACCGGGAGATCGCGGGCCGCTTCGACATCAGCGTGACCGCCGTCCGGGTGCGCATGCACCGGGCCCGCAAGAGGATTCGGACCCGCTTTCAGGAGGAGCGCCCATGAGACGCCGCGACTGCATCGCCCCGCGCACCGACGAGGCCCATCTCTTCGTGTGCGCCGACTGCCGCGCCGACGCGCGGATCTCGGCGGCCTGGAAGGCCCTCCCCCTCGACGAGACGCCGGGCCGCGCCGACGAGGGCTTCGTCGCCCGGGTGGTCCGGCGCGCGCAGGACCAGCGCGCTCTGCGCCGCGCGGCGCCGGTTCTGGCTGGCGGCCGCGGCCGCGGCCCTGTTCTTCTTCTTCGCCGGTTTCGCCCACGAGCGCGTCCCGGCGCCCGCGGCCGGGACCGCCGAGGAGTCCTACGCCACGCTGGCGGCCCCGAACGCGCTGGAGGGGCTGATCCCCAACTGACCTCCGCGCGCGCACCGCGCGGAGGTCATCCCGAGGGCTGGCAGCCCGAGGGATCCCGTCGCTCGTCCGGCGGTTCCAGGTTCCCGGTTCCACGTCCAGGTGGCGGTGGCTTAGACTCCCCTCGTGCCTCTGCGCCTTCACACCGCCGGCGAATCCCACGGTCCGCGCCTGACGGCGATCCTCGAGGGGATTCCGGCGGGTCTGACGATCGACCCGGAATTCGTCCAGCGCGAGCTCGCCCGCCGCCAGCACGGCTACGGCCGGGGCGGGCGGATGAAGATCGAGAAGGACGCGGCCGTCTTCGAAGGCGGCGTGCGCGGCGGCCTGACGCTCGGCTCGCCGATCGCGATCGGCATCCTCAACGCGGACTTCGCCAACTGGGAGGCCGTCATGGGGCCGCTCGCGATGGATCCGGAGGCGGCCGCGCAGAGGCGACTCGTGCGCCCGCGGCCGGGGCACGCGGACCTGGCCGGCGGGATGAAGTACGGCTTTCGGGACCTGCGCGACGTGCTCGAGCGGGCGTCGGCGCGGGAGTCGGCCGCCCGGGTGGCCGCCGGCGCGGTCTGCAAGCTGCTTCTGGGCGCGTGCGGCGTCGAGATCGCGAGCGGCGTCCTCGCCCTCGGCGCGGTCGTCGACGACACCTCGCCGCGTACGTTCGCTTCGCTCGAGCGCGTCCGCCAGGACTCGCCGCTGCGCGCCGTCGATCCCGCCGCTCGAGCCGAAGATGGTCGCCGCCGTGGACGCGGCGAAGGCGCAGGGCGAGACCCTCGGCGGCGCGATTCTCGTCGGGGCGCGCGGCGTGCCCGCCGGCCTCGGCGCGTACGCCTCGTGGGACCGCAAGCTCGACGGCCGGATCGGCCAGGCTCTCCTCTCGGTGCCGGCCGTCAAGGCCGTCGAGTTCGGCTCCGCCCTGGCCGCCTCGCGCGGCCCGGGCTCGGCCGCGCACGACGAGATCGAGACGTCGGCCGACGGCGTGCTGCGCCGCCGCACCAACCGCGCCGGCGGCCTCGAGGCCGGCGTCACGAACGGCGAGGACCTCATCGCCGTCGTCTACATGAAGCCGATCTCGACGCTGGCGCGAGGCCTCGACTCGGTGGACCTCGAGACGGGCCGGCCCGAGCGCTCCGCCTACGAGCGCAGCGACGTGACCGCGGTTCCCGCTTGCGGCGTCATCGCCGAGGCGATGCTCGCCTTCGTCCTCGCCGACGCCCTGCTCGAGCTGACCGGCGGCGACCGCCTGGCCGACGTCGTCGGGCGCCTGGCCGCCCACCGGGAGCGGGTCCGCCGCTATCCCCGGGCCTGAGCCGGCGCCGCTACGCCGCCCGGACCCCATCTGTCCGACGCGGGCGGACAGACTCGTCCCTGAGCGCCGCGCCCCCCGTCTCCGCCGCGTATGCCATATGGCATAATCATGGCTGCCATATGGCAGGAGGGGCCATGGGAGAGATTTCCGACATCGTCCACGCGCTCGGCGGCCCGGGTCTCGTCCGGGCGAAGACCTTCGCCCAGCTCCGGGAAGCCCTCCGCGCGGGGCTTCCCTACGCCTCGCTCTCGGCCGTGGCCTCGGGGTTCGCCATCGAAAGCCCGGCAGCTCGCCGCCGTCCTCGGAATTCCGGCGCGGACGCTCGCGCGCCGCAAGAAGGAGCGGCGCCTCTCGGCCGAGGAGTCCGACCGGCTGCTGCGCCTCGGCCGCCTCGCCGCCCTGGCCGAGGACGTTCTCGGCTCCCGCTCGAAGGCCTCGGCCTGGCTGCACGCCGGCAATCGGGCGCTCGGCGGGGCCGCCCCTCTCTCGCAGCTCGACACCGACCTCGGCGCGGAGGCCGTCGAGTCCGCCCTGCTGCGCCTCGCGCACGGCGTCGTCGGGTGAAGGTCTGGCGCCTGTGCAAGCGCGCGCACGCGGCCTTCGACGGCGAGGGCGCGCGGCGCGCGGGCGGGCGATGGAACCGGCGGGGCACTCCCGTCGTCTACGCCTCGCAAACACTGTCGCTCGCCGCCCTGGAGATGCTGGTCCACGCGGACCTCTCCCTGCTGCCGCCGGACCTCGTCGCGATCGCCGCGGAGTTGCCCGAGGCCCTCGCCGTCGCGCGGATCGAGGAGGCGGCCCTGCCGCGAAGCTGGCGGCACTATCCCCCGCCGGAAGCGCTCGCGCGCCTGGGCACGGACTGGGCGCGCGGTCTGTCGAGCGCCGCGCTGTCGGTGCCCTCCGCCCTGGTCCCCGCGGAGCGAAACTTCCTGCTCAACCCGCTGCACCCCGATTTCCGGAAGATCCGCGTCGGCCGGCCGGAGCCCTTCTCGCCCGACCCGCGCCTCTACCGGAAGAGCTGACCCCCGCCCCGGGACGGAGCGGGTTCAGATCGGACGCAGGCCCGCCCTCGCCACCGGCTCGCTGCGGGACGCCATCCCCTGGCGGCTGATCTGGATCCGGCTGTACTCGGAGAGCGCGCGCCGGACGATGCGGCGCAGGTTCCGGACGCGGCGCTCGTTTCGCGCACTCTCCTCCTGGCGGGCCTGCGCCTCGCGGCGCCGCACGACCTCGCGCACGAGAAGATCCACGGCCCGCTTCCAGCGCGCATACGCGAGCGCCGCGAGGTCGAACGTCTCGGTCACCACAGTCGGAGGATACCCCCCTTCGGCGCGCGGAGGAGCATGAGAGAATCGCGACACGGCAAACGACACACCACCGCCCGACGCCCGAGCGGAAGGCCCCGGCGGTCTTTCTGCCGACCCGTTTCAGCTCGAGCTGCCCATCGCCGTGCCGCCGTCCGTCCCCCCGGTCGCGGGCCCCTCGATCCCGTTCGCCTGGCTCTACGGCCTGCTCGGCGTTCTTCTCGGCGTGGGCGGGCCGGCCGGGGCGTTCGTCCTGCGTCTTCTCGCCGGGGCGCCCGAACCTCTCGAGGAGCTCCGGAAGAACGCCTTCTTCTACGGGTACGACCTGTTCGGCTCCTGCTTCGTCTTCGGCGTCGCGGGCTTTATCGTGGGCCGGCGCGCCGACCGGCTCCGTCTCGGCCGCGACCGGTACCGCGAGCTCTCCGAGCGGGACGCGCTCACCGGGCTCGTCAACGCGCGCGCCTTCCTCCAGCGCTACCGCCGCGCCGTCGAGCACGCGGCCCGGTTCGACGAACCGATCTCCCTGCTGATCGTCGACGTGGACGGGCTCAAGGAGATCAACGACAGCCTCGGGCACGCCTGCGGAAGCGCCGCTCTCCTCCAGGTCGCGAGGACGCTCGCCGACCGCAAGCGGGAGGACGACATGGCCGCGCGCTGGGGCGGCGACGAATTCGCCCTGCTCATGCCCGGCGCCGGGGCCGCGGCGGCGAAGCGCCAGGCGGAGGCGATCCTCGAGCGCGTCCGCGAGTCGCCGGTGGCCCTCGGCGACGACCACCGCGCGATCTCCGTCACGATCGGCGTCGCGACGGGAACCGGCGCCTCCGGCGACAACCTCTTCGAGCGCGCCGACCGCGCCCTGTACGAAGGAAAGCGCGCGGGCCGCGGGCGGATCGTGACCAACCCTTAGGCCGCGCGGGCGGAAACGGCTACCGACCGATCCCCGGCGGCGGCTCGAGACGCCCCGGCGCCGAGGTCGCGCGCATCTTCTCGAGCGAGACGTCGTGCCGCGCCAGGGCGAGATCGAGCATCGCGAAGCGCGGGTCCGTCGGCGCCATCCCCTCGTCGCCGGCCCGCCAGTACTCGTAGTGGAGCGCCGGAAACATCGCCCAACCCGAAGTCCCCACGGTCCCGAGGCGGGCTCCCCGCAGCACGCGCGCTCCGCGGCGCACCTCCACCTTCCCGAGGTGCCCGAAGACGGTGGCCCCGCCCTTCCCGTGTGACAGGACGACGAGATTGCCGAAGCGCCAGAGCCGGGCGCTCGTCGTCGCCGGAACGCGGCCCGCGAAGACGACGGTGCCGTCGGCCGGCGCCACCACCGGCGCGCCCGCCGGCGCCGCCAGGTCCACGCCGGCGAAGAACTCCTCGTTGCCGGTCCACGGGGAGACCCGGGGACCGAAGGCGGCGGCCGGCTCGACGAGATCCGACACCACGGGCAGCATCGAGGGGAGCACGGCCGCGAGCTCCGGATCCTCCGCGGCCTTGCGCTCGATGGCATCGAGCCCGCGCTCGAGGCCGGCGAGGTAGCGGACGAGCCCCTGCGCCCGCGCTTCCGGGTCCGCCGGCGAGAGCACCCCGGTCTCCGCGTTCAGGCTGCGCGGCCAGTCCTTCGGCGCCACGCGGTACAGGAAGGCGATTCGGCTGACCAGGTCCCCGGCGTCGAGGGCGCGCCCGGTGGTGCCCGCGACCCGCGCCTCGAGATCGGCGCGCTCCTTCTTCGCCGCCGCGGAGGCCCGCGCGATCTCGGCCGACCGCCCCGAGCGCATGCTGCGCCGCGCGTAGGTCGGCACCGTCAGCCACAACGACAGCGAGAGGAGAGACGCGACCCCGGCGGCGGCGACCAGAGCCCTCTCGCCCTTCCGGTCGAGCACCAGGCTGCGGACCTTCCCCTGCCGCGACGCGGGGTGGAACTGGAACTCCATGGGCGTCTACGGCGGAAAGATCGCCAGCAGGCCGAGCTCGCGGCGGTCGCCCGAGACGCCGAGGCGCTGCGGCACGAAGGCGCGGGACAGCGCGAAGCGGATGATGCGCGGGCCTCCCGCGCCGGCGTGGAGGGCGAGCCCGACCGCTTCGCCCGGCGCGAGCTTTCGTGAAAAGACGGTTCGCCCGCCGGCCTCGGCGGCGAGCTCCACGCCTCGGCCCTCGGGAGTGAAGTGCGCCAGGGTCAGGCGCTCGGTCCCGCCCGGAAGGACGCGGACCGCGAACCGGCGGGCCGTCCAGCGGTAGGGGCCGCCCGGTCCGACCTCCTCCTCGTGGAACCCGATCTGCTGCCGGTAGGCGAAGGCCCGCTCGGGGCCGAGCGTGCCGAGCATCGCCCAGGCCGCGGCGACCGCGTAGACGGCGACGAGGATCCCCCGGACCCGCCTCCCCGCGCGCCCTCCGTCGGCGGAGGGCGCCGCGCCGACCGCGACGGCGGCGAGCAGGAAGAAGCCGAGGGCCGCGTCGGGAGCGAACCAGTGCGAGCCGGTCGCGAGTGCGACCAGAAATCCGAGCGCCGCCGCGCCGCCGCCCGCGCGGGCGGCCGTCGCCTCGGGATCCCGCAGCGCCCTCCACGACTCGCGCGCCAGGACGAGGACGAAGGCGAGCGTCAGCGCGAACCCGATCGCGCCGGTCTCCGCCAGCGCCTGCACGTAAGCGTTGCCCGGATTGTCGTTGATGGGAAGGGAGCGGCCCCGGGCGCGCAGCAGGTTCGGCAGCTGCCACGAGAACGCGCCGAGGCCCGCGCCCGCAACCGGCCTCTCGGCGAAGAGCTGCATCGCGCTCGACCAGAGCAGCGGCCGGGCCGACGCGCGGAACTCGATCGGGATGCGCGGGTCGAAGGCGGAAAGCAGCCGCTCCCCGGCGCTGCCCCGCGTGTCCGAGAGGCGCAGGAAGGCGATCGCGGCGACGAGCGCGGCCCCGGCGAGCGCGGCGGCGGCCCGGCGGCGGCCCGGCAGGCCGCGAGCGAAGAGAAGCGCCGCGAATCCGACGGCCGCCAGGACGACGCCGCTGCGGGAGCCCGACAGGACGAGCCCGGCCGCCGCGAGAAGCAGCGTCAGGGCGGCTCCGACGAGACGCCGCCCCCCCGCCGCGGCCGTCCGGGCCGCGGCGGCGACGGCGCCGAGGCCGCACAGGATCCCGAGCGCGTTCGGATCGATCGCGCCGCCCGAGAAGCGCCCGAGCTGGCGCCAGTAGCCGCTCGTCTCGGCCGCGAGGCCGCCGCGCCCCGCGACCGCGACGGCGGCCGACGCCGCGATCCCCGCGAGCGCCGCGGACAGGGCCCGGGCCCGAGCCGCCGCGCCCGCGCGACGCAGCAGGAAGAAGAAGCCCGCCCCGGCGGCCAGGGCGGCGAACGACAGGAGACTCGTCCGGATGGCTGCCGCGTCGCGCATCCCGTCCACGTTGACCGCCCGCAGCGTCAGGCCGCGAAGCTCGGCCCAGAGCGTGCGGGCCTCGACGAGGGCGAGCAGCGTCGCGAGCGACCACACCGCCAGCAACCCGCGCAGCGTCCCGTCCGCCGGCGACGGATCCGGCGCGCTTTCGAAGTCGTACAGGAAGCGGAAGGTCCAGCCGGCTGCCATGCCGCAGAAGAGCAGGATCGGCCACGCGATGGCGTCCGCGCCGCCGCACACCCGGTCGCCGAGACCGGCCAGCGGAAAAAGAAACGCGAAGGCGACGAGCCCCTTCTCGCGGTTCCAGGCGCTCAGGAGCGCGAGCGCCAGGGCGACGGCCAGAACCGGAAGGCGGTCGCGGGACGCCGCCGGGAATCCGATCCAGAAGATCTCGAAGAAGCCCCAGGCCGTGGCGACGAGAAGCAGGAACCGCGCCGCGCCGCCCGGACGCCGGGCCGGGACGTCGTTCACGCCGGCCACCGGGCGGACCGCCTCATCCGCGGTGGTACTCCTGGAGGGGCGCGACGCCGGTCGCCTCCTCCTGGCGCGAGCGGATCCCTTCGACCGCCGCCGTCGCGGCCGACAGCGTCGTGAGGCACGGGATCGAGAGCCGCAGCGCGGCCGCGCGGATCGCCGCCTCGTCGAAACGGGAGGGGCCGCCGAGCGGCGTGTTGACGACCATCTGGATCTCGCCCGCCTCCATGCGGTCCACCGCGTTCGGGCTGCCCTCGTTGACCTTGTAGACGCGCTCGGCCTCCACGCCCGCCTCCCGCAGGGCCTCGCTCGTGCCGCCGGTGGCGCAGAGCACGAAGCCGAGGTCCTTCAGCTCCCGGCCGATCGGGATGATCGCCGCCTTGTCGTACGGATTGACCGTCAGAAACGCCCGCCCCGAAAGCGGCAGCCGCGTGCCCACGGCCTCGCAGGCCTTGGCGAACGCGTCGCCGAAGCGGGGCGACACGCCCATGACCTCCCCGGTGGACTTCATCTCCGGGCCGAGGAGCACGTCCTCGCCCGGGAACTTCCGGAACGGGAAGACCGGGGCCTTGATGAAGAAATCGACGGGCTCGCGCTCCGCGGGCAGGCCGAGCGACGCGAGCGGCCGCCCCGCGGCGAGCAGCGCCGCCGCGCGGGCCATGGGCACGCCGATCGCCTTCGACACGAACGGCACCGTGCGCGAGGCGCGCGGGTTGACCTCGAGGACGTAGAGCTTGCCGTGCTGGATGGCGAACTGGATGTTGACGAGGCCGCGGACGGAGAGCCCGACGGCCAGCCGCCGCGTGGCGTCGCGGATCTCCGCGAGCAGCGCCGGCGGAATCTTCCACGGCGGCATGACCGAGAAGGAATCGCCCGAGTGGATCCCGGCCTCCTCGATGTGCTGCTGGATGCCCCCGATCCAGGTGTCTCGCCCGTCGCAGAGGGCGTCCACGTCGAGCTCGACCGCGTCGTCGAGGAAGCGGTCGAGCAGCACCGGGTGCTCCCCCGAGCTCGCGACCGCGGCCTCGACGTACGCCGCAAGGCGCTTCTCCTCGAAGACGACCGCCATCGCGCGGCCGCCCAGCACGTACGACGGGCGCACCACGAGCGGGTATCCGATCCGTCGCGCCGCGTCGACCGCCTCGGCGAGAGTGCGCGCCTCCGCGTGCGCGGGCGCCGCGAGGCCGAGCTCGCCGAGCAGCCGGCCGAAGCGTCCGCGGTCCTCGGCCACGTCGATCGACTCGGGGCTGGTCCCCCAGATGGGGTACCCGGCGGCCTCGAGCGGCCGGGCGAGCTTCAAGGGCGTCTGGCCGCCGAACTGGACCAGGATGCCGTCGGGCTTCTCGTTGTCGAGAACGGCGGAAACGTCCTCGAAGGTCAGCGGCTCGAAGTACAGCCGGTCCGAAGTGTCGTAGTCGGTCGAGACCGTCTCGGGGTTGCAGTTGATCATGATGGTCTCGAATCCCGCCTCCTCGAGCGCGTAGCAGGCGTGGACGCAGCAGTAGTCGAACTCGATCCCCTGCCCGATGCGGTTGGGGCCGCCGCCGAGGATGACGACCTTGGGCTTTTCCGTGCGGTGCGACTCGTTCTCGTCCTCGTACGTCGAATAAAAGTAGGGCGTCTCGGCCTCGAACTCGGCCGCGCACGTGTCGATCGTCTTGTAGACCGGCAGGACGCCGAGCGCGCGGCGGCGCTCGCGCACGGCGCGCTCGTCGCACCCCATCTTCCGCGCGAGCGAGCGGTCGGAGAGCCCGAGGCGCTTGGCGTCGCGCAGCTCGTCGCGGGAAACGCCGGCGACGTCGCGGCCCGCGAAGGACTCCTCCGCCTCCACCATCCGCCGCACGCCGTCGAGAAACCACGGGTCGATGCGGGTGTGCGCCGAGACGTCGTCCACGCTCATGCCGTCGAGAAAGGCCCGCCGCAGGTGGAAGAGGCGCTCGGCCGTCGGCTCCTCGAGCCTGGCGAGCAGCTCCGCTCGGGGCAGCGCGCCCTGGCCGTCGTCGAGGCCGTCCCGGCCGATCTCGAGGGAGCGCACCGCCTTGCCGAGCGCCTCCGGAAAAGTCCGGCCGACGGCCATCGCCTCCCCGACGGATTTCATCTGGATGGTCAGCCGCGCGTCGGCGCGCGGAAACTTCTCGAAGGTCCAGCGCGGGATCTTGACGACCACGTAGTCGAGCGAGGGCTCGAACGAGGCCGGCGTCTTCTTGGTGATGTCGTTCGGGATCTCGTCGAGGTGGTAGCCGACGGCCAGGAGGGCCGCGATCTTCGCGATCGGGAACCCCGTGGCCTTCGAGGCGAGCGCGGAGGAGCGGGACACCCTCGGGTTCATCTCGATCACGACGCGCCGGCCCGTCGCGGGGTCCACGGCGAACTGGATGTTCGATCCCCCGGTGTCCACGCCGACCTTGCGGATCACGGCCTTGGCCTCGTCGCGCATCGCCTGGTACTGGCGGTCGGACAGCGTCATCTGGGGCGCCACGGTGATCGAGTCGCCGGTGTGGACGCCCATCGCGTCGAAGTTCTCGATCGAGCACACGATGATGACGTTGTCCGCGGTGTCGCGCATGACCTCGAGCTCGAACTCCTTCCAGCCCTCGACCGACTCTTCGATCAGGACCTCGTGGGACGGGGACTCGGCCAGGCCGTTCCGGGCGATCTTGCGGAACTCGGCCATCGTGCGGGCCACGCCTCCGCCGGACCCGCCGAGCGTGAAGGACGGGCGGATGACGAGCGGCAGGCCGATCTCCTTGCCGATTGCCTCGGCCTCCGCGAGCGACCGGGCGCGCCCCGAGCGCGGCACCTCGGCCCCGATCTCGAGCATGGCCTTCTTGAAGAGGTCCCGGTCCTCGGCCAGCCGCATGGAATGTTCGTTCGCCCCGATGAGGATGACGTTGCGCTTCTCGAGCACGCCGCGGTCGGCGAGCGCCAGGGCGAGGTTGATGGCCGTCTGGCCGCCGACCGTCGGCAGGATGGCGTCCGGCCGCTCGCGGTCGATGATCCGCTCGAGGAAGTCCGGCGTCAGGGGCTCGACGTACGTCGCGTCGGCCAGCTCCGGATCCGTCATGATCGTCGCCGGATTCGAGTTGACGAGGACCACCCGGTAACCCTCGGCACGCAGGGCCCGCACCGCCTGGGTTCCGGAGTAATCGAACTCGCACGCCTGGCCGATGACGATCGGCCCCGACCCGATGACGAGGATGCTCTTGATGTCGTCGCGCTTCGGCACCGGGGCGGGAGTATAGCGGTCCCGGATTTCGGAATGGGGATTCGGGACGCGACGGCGCAGAGTGGATAGAATCCCGTCAAAAGATGATCGGGCAGACCGTCTCCCACTACCGCGTGCTCTCCAAAGTGGGAGGCGGCGGCATGGGCGTCGTGTACGAGGCCGAGGACGTCAAGCTCGGACGCCGCGTCGCGCTGAAGTTCCTGCCCGAGGAGCTCGGGCACGACCCGCAGGCCCTCGAACGGCTCCAGCGCGAGGCGCGCGCGGCCTCCTCCCTGCAACCACCCCAACATCTGCACGATCTACGACGTGGACGAGCACGAGGGGCGGCCCTTCATCGTCATGGAACTGCTCGAAGGCGAAACCCTGCGCGACCGCCTCGCCCCGGGCGCCTTGAAGCTCGACGTCCTGCTCGATCTCGGGGCCCAGATCGCCGACGCCCTGGAGGCGGCGCACGCGCGCGGGATCATGCACCGCGACATCAAGCCCGCGAACATCTTCGTCACGAAGCGCGGCCAGGCCAAGCTCCTCGACTTCGGCCTCGCCAAGCAGGCGGACGCGGCGACGGAAGGCTCCGGCGGCAACACCGCCCAGCCGACGGCCATGGCCGAGGAGCACCTGACGAGCCCGGGCACCGCGATCGGCACGGTCGCGTACATGTCGCCCGAGCAGGCCCGGGGCGAGCCGCTGGACGCGCGCACCGACATCTTCTCCTGCGGCGCGGTGCTCTACGAGATGGCGACCGGCCGCCAGCCCTTCGCCGGCAACACCTCGGCGATCATCTTCGACGCGATCCTGAACCGGGCGCCCATCTCCCCGGTCCGCCTGAACCCGGAGCTGCCGGCCGAGCTCGAGCGCGATCGTCAACACGGCCCTCGAGAAGGACCGCGACCTGCGCTACCAGAGCGCGGCGGAGCTGAAGACGGACCTGAAGCGCTTGAAACGCGATTCCGACTCGGGCAGAAGCGGCAAGACCGCCGCCGCTCCTCCTCCCGCTCCGGCGCGCGCCTCGCGATGGAAGATTGCGGCCGTGGCGGCGGCCTGCGTGCTCGCGGCCGCAGGCATGGCCTGGTGGGCCACGCACCGCCGGGTCTCATCGGCTTCGGCCGCCGCCCAAACCACGCTTGCGGTCCTCCCGTTCCAGAACCTGGGCGCGGATCCCTCCACCGACTACCTGCGTCTCGCTCTGCCGGACGAGGTGATCACGACCCTCTCGTACATCCCGACGCTCGCGATCCGACCCTTCGCGGCGACGCAGAAGTACGCGAAGGGAGACGTGGATCCCCAGGCCGCGGGTCGCGAACTTCGCGTCACCGACGTCCTCACCGGCCACTACCAGAAGGAGGGGGATCAGCTCCGCGTCACCCTCGAAGTCGTCGATACGGAGAGCAACCGCCTCCTCTGGCGCGACAGCTCGAGCGCCGCCGCGACCGACCTCATCGGCCTGCGCGAGCAGATCTCGACTCGCCTCCGGCAGGGACTCTTCCCGCTGCTCGGAGCTCCGGCGAGCGGAGCGGATGCGGCCACGCGCCCGAGAAACGCCGAGGCCTATGACCTCTACCTCCGCAGCAAGCCCTTCACGAGCGATCCCGAGCCGAACAAGGAGGCCCTCGCCATGCTCGAGCGCTCGGTCGGACTCGATCCCGACTACGCTCCCGCGTGGGCCGCGCTCGCACTCCGCTATTACTACGCCGTCTCCTTCGGTGACGCTTCGCCCGGCGGCGTCGAGCGTGCGGCCTCCGCCGCCCAAAAGGCGCTCGCGCTCGACCCCAACCTCACCGAGGCGACCGTCCGTCTCGTCGTTCTCGCGACCGAAGGCGGAAAGCTCGAGGAGGCCTACGCGAAGTCGCGAGATCTGGTGCGTCGCCGGCCGCAGGATGGCCACGCGCACTTCAGCCTGGCCTACGTGCTCCGCTACGCCGGGCTCATGGAAGAGGCTGCCCGGGAGTGCGAGACGGCCCGGGCGCTCGACGCGCAAAACCGCCTCTTCCGGTCGTGCGGGTTCCTGTTCATGCAGAGCGGCGACTATGCGCGCGCTCGGGAATTCGCCCGCCTCGACGCGGGGTCGGCCTGGTCGAAGAACGTCGAGGCCGACATCTTGTTGCGCGAGGGCAAGCGCGACGTCGCGTTGTCGGCGGTCCGCATGGATTCGAACCTGCCTGCCGGCGGGTACGCTGTCCTGCTCGCCGCGCCCGGAGCGGAGCGCGACGGCCTGGCCGCCACCGTGGAGGCGAAGGCCATGGCCGACCGCGATCCGGAGAACAAGTACTACACCGCGGGCCACCTGGCGCTCGCCGGTTACCGAGACGGGGCTCTGCGGCTGCTCCGGAAGGCCGTCGAGAACAACTATCTCGTCCACGAGGCGATGGATCGAGACCCGCTGTTCGAATCGATCCGCGCCTCCTCCGAGTATGCGGCGATCCGCGCCGAGTCGATCCGCCGCCAGAAGGAGTTCCTGGCGAAGCGCGCGCCGTCCCCGTAGTCTCTACTCGTAGCGCAGCGCGTCGGCGATGTCGATCCGCGAGGCCCGGCGGGCGGGAACCCAGGAGGCGGCCAGGATCGTGACGGCGGCGAAACCCACGATCGCGGCGATGTCGCGGGCGCGCACCAGGAACGGGATGTACGACACGAAGTAGATCTCCGCCACGCCCGGCGGGAAGGACAGCAGGCGGAAGCGCGTCATCGTCCAGCACACGAGCGCGCCGAAGAGGATGCCGGCGGCGACCCCCGCGCCCCCGAGCATCGCCCCGAGGGACAGGAACACGCGCGAGAAGAACCCGGGCTCGGCCCCGAGCGCCGTCAGGACGCCGATGTCGCGCTTCTTCTCCTGCACGGTCATCACGAGCGTCGCCACGATGTTGAACGTGGACACGGCCACGATCAGACCGATGACCAGAAAGAGCGTCGTCTGCTGGATCGCGAGGGCGGAGAAGAGTCCCCCGTTCATCGAGCGCCAGTCCGAGACGGAGAACCCGTTGCCGGCGGCCTTCCCGATCGCGGCGGCGGCGGCCTCGGTGTCGCGAATCGAGTCGAGCCTCACCTCGACCACGTTGGCCGCGCCGGGCATCCGGGCGAGGCGGCGCAGCTCCTCGCGGTCGAGGAAGACCCACTCCGAATCGTACTCCGCGAAGTTGGTGCGGAAGATGCGCCCGACCCGGAAGCGGCCGGCCCGCGGCGCCGCGTGGCGGCCTTCCCCGGAATTGTCGGCGACCGAGAGGGCGATCTCGTCCCCCTCGCGCGCGTCGAGCCGGCGCGCGAGCTCGTACCCGATCGCGACCGAGGCCGGCGCCGTCGCGGAGGATCGGGTGACGGCCTCTTCCGCGCGGGGCAGGTACGCGTCGAGCTCGGACACCTTCCGTTCCGCGGCGGGGTCGATGCCCTTGAGCACGGCGTCGGTCCCGTCCGGCGTCGCGGCCGAGGAAGCCACGCCCGTCTGGTAGATGACCGGGGCCGTGCCGCGCACGCGGGGCAGCTTCGCCAGCCGCCGCTCGAGCGCCGCGGGGTCCGGGTCCCCGCCCGGGGTCATCGGGAAGACGACGACTTCGGCGTTGGCGCCGATGAGCTTTTCGCGGATTTCGGTCCGGTAGCCGGTCAGGAGACCCATCGCGATGACGAGGGCCGCGACTCCGAGGGCGATCCCGGCGATCGACAGCAGCGACACCGACGAGACCAGCCGCGACGGCCGCGCCTTCAGGTACCGGACGGCGACCTCGAGCGGCAGCGATTTCACCGGCGGCCGCGGTCCATCGCCTCGAGGAAGCCGTTGAAGAGGACGTTGGCGTCGTGGGGGCCGGGCGCGGCCTCCGGGTGGAACTGCGCGGCCAGGATCGGCAGCGTCCGGTGCCGGAACCCTTCGAGGGTCCCGTCGTTCAGGTTGCGGTGCGTCGCCTCGACCTCGGCGGGCAGGGCGGAAGCGTCGACCGCGAAACCGTGGTTCTGCGACGTGATGACGACGTGCCCGCCCTGCAGGTCCTGGACCGGGTGATTGGCCCCCCGGTGGCCGAACTTCAGCTTGAACGTGCTCGCGCCGAGCGCGAGGCCGAGCAGCTGGTGGCCGAGGCAGATCCCGAAGATCGGCTTGCCCAGGGGGACGAGCTTCTGGATCGTGCGGATGGGGCCCGGCAGCGCCGCCGGGTCGCCCGGGCCGTTGGAGAGAAAGATGCCGTCCGGCTTGCTCTCGAGGATCTGCTCGTCGGACGCGGTCGCCGGGAAGATGGTCACGCGGCAGGACCCCGCCTGCAGCAGCCGCACGATGTTGCGCTTCATGCCGTAGTCCACGGCGGCCACCCGGAACTTCTTGCGGCCCCGTCCTCCAGGCGCGACGCGCGCCTGCTTCGACGAGACCGCGAGCGCGAGATCGGCCCCGATCATCTCCGGCGACGCGAGCACCCGGGCGTGGAGCTCCGCGGGGTCCGCGATCTCCGTCGAAACGCCGGCCCGCATGGCCCCCTGGCTCCGGATCCGCCGCACGAGCGAGCGGGTGTCGAGGCCGTGCAGGCCCGTCACGCCGTTGTCGGCGAGGTAGTCCGCGAGGCTCTTCTCCCCGCCCGTGCCGCTCCACCGCGACGGAAAGTCCCGGGCGATGAAGCCCGCGACGTGGACCTTGCCGGATTCGGCCTCGTCCTCGCGCACGCCGTAGTTGCCGACGTGCGCCGCGGTCATGACGACGATCTGCCCGGAGTAGGACGGATCGGTCAGGACCTCCTGGTAGCCGCTCATGGCGGTGTTGAAGACGAGCTCGCCGAACGAGGTGCCGGGACGGCCGATGGCGTCCCCATGGAAGACGGTGCCGTCCTCGAGGACGAGGATCCCCTTCACACCGAGCGCCCGACGACGGGGGCGAGCCGCCGTATCTCCGAGACCAGCTCCGCGAACATCTCCGGCAGGATCGCCTGCGGCCCGTCGGAGAGAGCCTTCTCGGGCTCGTGGTGCACCTCGATGAGCAGGCCGTCGGCGCCGACGGCCACCGCCGCGCGCGACAGCGGCAGCACCTTCGACCGCTTCCCCGTGCCGTGCGACGGGTCCACCAGGATGGGAAGGTGCGAGATTCGCTGCACGTACGGGATGGCCGAGAGGTCCAGCGTGTTGCGCGTGTGGTCCGCGAACGTGCGCACGCCGCGCTCGCAGAGGATGACGTCGTAATTGCCTTCCGCCAGGAGGTACTCGGCCGAGAGCAGGAGCTCCTCGATCGTCGCGGACATGCCGCGCTTCAGGAGCACGGGCTTGCGCAGCCGCCCGAGCCGCTTCAGGAGGGAGAAGTTCTGCATGTTGCGCGCGCCCACCTGCAGGCAGTCGGCGTGCTCGGCGACGACGTCCACCGTCTCCGTGTCGAGGACCTCGGTGATGATCGGCAGGCCCGTCTCGGCGCGCACGCGCGACAGGATCCGGAGCCCCTCGACGCCGAGCCCCTGGAACGAGTAGGGCGACGTGCGCGGCTTGTAGGCGCCGCCGCGGTACAGCGTGGCGCCGCCGGCCTTCACGCGCCGGCCGATCTCCAGGGCCTGCTCCTCGGATTCGACGGCGCAGGGGCCGGCGACCATCGCCAGCCGCTCGCCGCCCACCGGCACGCCGCCCACCGACACCACCGTGTTCTCGCGCTTCGATTCCCGCGAAACCAGCTTGTACGGGGCGGAGACCGGGATGACCTCGCTGACGCCGGGCAGGTTCTCGAAGGCCCCCGCGTCCACGGTTCCGCGGTTGCCCGTGATGCCGATGGCCGTGCGCTGCGCGCCCGGGATGGGGTGGGCCTGCAGCCCGAGGCCCTCGACGGTCCCGACGACGCGGCGGATGTCCTCCGCGGTCGCGGCCGCGTCCATCACGATGAGCATGCGGGTGCTATCATCTGGGGCGCACGGCACAGAGTCAAACGCCGTCCGGCGACGGGCGGAGGAGGGTTCGCGATCGTGAGAAAGAGCCTGTCCATGGCGCTGTTCGCGCTGGTGCTGGCCGCGTCGCCCGCTTTCGCCTACGTCATCAAGCTCAAGGACGGCTCGCTCATCTTCGCGCGCGCGAAGTACACCGTGAAGGGCGAGAAGGCCATCATCACGCTCGAGAACGGGACCGTGACCGCGATGAGGCTCGACCAGATCGACGTCGAGGGCTCGGAGCAGTACAACAAGGAGAACTTCGGCAACGTCGTGGCGATCGACACGCCCGACAGCCGCAAGCCCACCGCGGCCCCGAACACCGAGGCCGTGCCGCGCCTCCAGGACTACATCCGCGAGAAGAAGCCCCGGATGGCCCTGCCGTCGCAGGTCGAGAAACAGGCCGCCGACGGCTCGGGCCCGTCGTTTCAGCCGGTGGACGCGAACCTGCAGTCGGCCTTCACGAAGGTCTTCGACGGCGCCGGGATCTCGCAGTACAAGCTGACGAACTTCCGCGGCAAGACGGGGCTGCTCGTGACGACGAACACCGAGGAACAGGTGTTCAACGCGCTGAACGCCGCCGCCCGCGCCCTCTCGGACCCGGCCAGCCGCGGCGTCCCGATCACGATCCGGATCATCCTGACGAGCTCGTCGGGCGAGCAGGCGGGCACCCTGGACATGTCGCCCGAGCAGGCCCGCCTGCTCGTCAACGGCCAGATTTCCGCGGCCGACTACTACGTCAAGAACGTGCAGCTGTGAGCGGCGAGAATCAGTCCTTCGCGAACCACGCCCGCTTCGTCCCGCCCTTCCACTTCGGCATCCTCGTCGTCTTGCTCGTCAACCTGCTCTGGTCGCTCTACCAGGCCTGGAAGGCGTTCTCGTGGCCGACGGCGCTCGCGGCCCTCGTGGCGCTGTCGCTGATGGGGCTGGCCGTCTACGCGCGCAACTTCGCCCTGACCGTCCAGGACCGCCTGATCCGGCTCGAGATGCGCCTGCGGCTGGAGAAGCTCCTGCCTTCCGACCTCCAGGCCCGCGTGCGGGACTTCACCCTGGACCAGCTGATTGCGCTGCGCTTCGCCGGCGACGACGAGATGCCGGCCCTCGCGCGCGAGGTCCTCGAAAAGAACATCACGAGCCGCAAGGAGATCAAGCGGCGGGTCAAGAGCTGGCAGGCGGACCACCTGCGCGCCTGACCGGGCGCGGCCCGGGCGATTCCGTCAGCTTCCCAGGTCGTCCGGCACCGGCGTGAGGTAGTACCGGGCGTCCTCCCCCACCGTCCGCTTGAACCGGTCGGCGAACGAGACGAAGTCTCCGGCCGTTTCGTCGGCGAAGATGCGCTCGACCCGGTGGAGCGGAAAGAAGACGGTGGACGGCAGCACGGTGACCGTCTCCCGCCGCGCGATCTCGTGCAGCCAGCCCTCGAAGCCCTCGAGCGAGAGCCCGCGGACGGTGACGCCCGAGGCGTCGCGGTCCTTCAGGACGCCCCAGAACTTCTCCTTCGGGTTGACGAGGTGGACGAGCACGAATTCGCCGATCTTCATGGCTGGACCGCCTTTTCCGAGAGCTCGATGAGGACGCCGTTGCCCGCCTCCGGGTGCAGGAATGCGACGCGCTTGCCGTCGGCGCCGGGGACGGCCTCGCGGTGGATGAGCCGGAAGCCCTTCGCCGCGAGGTCCGCGAGCGCCGCGTCGAGATCCGCGACCGCGAAACAGACGTGGTGGATCCCTCCCCCGCGTTTGGCCAGGAACTTCGCGATCGGCGAGTCGGGGGACGTCGGCTCGAGCAGCTCGATGCGGCTCTCGCCGACGGGGAGAAACGCGGCGACGACCTTCTGGCCCGCCACCTCCTCGCGCTTCTCCTCCACGATCCCGAGGGCGCGGTAGACCGCCAGCGCCGCGTCGATCGAGGGCACGGCGACGCCGAGGTGGTCGATCCGGTAGGCGCTCACGACGGCCGCTCCACCGCCGGGGGCGCCGGGACGAGCGCCTCGAAGAGCCGCTCCGCCGCCGAATAGGGATCCTCGCGCCGCGCCACGACGGAGGCGACGGCCTGTTCGAGCCCGTCGGGCTCCGGCGCGCGCGCCTCGACCGCCCGCCGGAAGCGCCCCTCGAGGAGCGCGAGCAGCCTCGCCCGGGCCCGCACGGCGCGCCGCCGGGCGCCCTCGCCCGATTCGGCGAGGAAGGACCCGTGCGACTCGAGCGCGCGAAGCGCTTCCGGCACTCCGGCCGCCGTCGGCGCCGACGTCTTCACGATCGGCGGGCGCCACGGCGGATGTCCCGCGAAGTCGAGCATCATGGACAGCTCGGCGACCGCGCGGTCCGCGCCGTCGCGCTCGGCCTTGTTCACGATGAACACGTCGGCGATCTCCAGGATGCCCGCCTTGATCGCCTGGATGTCGTCGCCGAGGCCCGGGACGAGCACGACGGCGATCGTGTCGGCGGCGCGGACGATGTCCACCTCGTCCTGGCCCACGCCGACCGTCTCGATGATGACGAGGTCGAAGCCCGCCGCGTCGAGCACGTCCACGGCGTCGCTCGTGGCGCGCGCGAGGCCGCCGAGAGCGCCCCGCGTGGCCATGGAGCGGATGAAGACGCCCGGGTCCGTGTAGATCTCCGCCATCCGGATCCGGTCGCCGAGGATGGCGCCGCCCGTGAAGGGCGAGGACGGGTCCACGGCCACGATCCCGACCCGTCGGCCCTCCCTGCGGTAGGCCTGCGCCAGCCGTTGCACCAGCGTGGACTTGCCCGCCCCCGGCGGCCCGGTCACGCCGACGATCCGCGCGCGGCCCGTCCGGGGAAAGAGGCGCCGCAGGATTCCGGGCACGGTGCCGGCGTCGCGCTCGACCTCGGAGATCGCGCGGCCGATGTCGCGGGCCCGCCCTTCGAGCACTCCGCGCGCGAGCGCGTCGCCCGCGGGCGTCTCCGCGGCCGACGCCGGGGTCATGCGCCGCCCGAGAGGAGATGCCTGGCGATGACGAGCTTCTGGATCTCGCTCGTGCCTTCGCCGATGGTGCAGAGCTTGACGTCCCGGTAGAACTTCTCGACCGGGAAGTCCTTGGTGAATCCGTACCCGCCGTGGATCTGGATCGCGCGGTCGGTCGCCTTGACAGCGATCTCCGAGGCGTAGAGCTTGGCCTGGGCCGAGAGCCTGGTCACGGGCTCGCCCGCGTCCTTGGCGGCGGCCGCCCTCTCGGTCAGCAGGCGCGCGGCGTCGATCTCCGTCGCCATCTCGGCCAGATAGAACTGGATCGCCTCGAACTCGCAGATGGGCTTGCCGAACTGCCGGCGCTCGCGCGAGTACGCCAGGGCGGCCTCGTAGGCCCCGCGCGCGAGGCCCACGGAGAGGGCGGCGATCGAGATCCTCCCGCCGTCGAGGATCTTCATCGAGTCCATCCATCCGGACCCCGGCTGGCCGAGGAGGTTCTCGGCCGGCACGCGGCAGTCCTCCATCACGAGCGTGCAGGTGTCGGAGGCCCGCATGCCGAGCTTGTTCTCCTTCTTGCCGACCCGGATCCCCGGGTTGTCGAGCTCGACGACGAAGGCCGAGATTCCCTTGTTGCCCTTCGCGCGGTCCGTCACGGCCATCAGCACCGCCAGCCGGCCGACCGACGCGTTCGTGATGAAGTTCTTCGAGCCGTTCAGGACCCAGGAGTCGCCGTCGCGCACGGCCGTCGTCTTCGTGCCGCTCGAGTCGGATCCGGCCTCGGCCTCGGTCAGGCCCCACGCCGCGAGCCACTCGCCGGAGGCGAGCTTCGGGATGTACTTCTGCCGCTGCTCCTCGGTGCCGAACTGGTAGACGTGGTTCGAGCCGAGGCTGTTGTGCGCGGCGAGCGACAGCGCGACCGACGGGTCGACGCAGGAGATCTCCTCGATGATCGCCTGGTAGTCCATGTAGGACAGCCCCGCCCCGCCGAGCTTTTCCGGAAACAGGATGCCGAGGAACCCGAGCTCCCCGAGCTTGCGGAAGAGGTCGCGCGGGAACTCCTGCGCCTCGTCCCATTGCATGACGTGGGGGCGTATCTCCGCCTCGCAGAAATCGCGAAGGGTCCGAAGGATCGCGTGGCGCTCGTGAGACACGGCGGTGGTGCTCATGGTGCTAATTCTATCGCCCGTGGGGCGCGCGAGAGGTCGTTTACCGATTTGACGGGGCTGCCGACGCCGCGACCGTCGACGCCGGCACGATGTCGATGCCCGTGTAGTAGTGCCGCAGGATGCGGTCGTAGGTCTCGCCCGCCAACGCCATCCCGAAAGCGCCGTTCTGGCACATGCCGACCCCGTGTCCCCAGCCCCGCCCGAGAAAGACGAATTCCGGGTGGCCGTCCGGGCCGTCCACGCGGGTGACCGTGAAGAGCATCTCGGGCATCTCGACCGCCTGCCGCAGCTCGAAGCGTTTGAAGGTCGCCTCGGCGAGGTCCGTCTTCACGCGCATTTCGATCGCCCGGCCCGTCGGGCTGCGCTTCGTGACGGTGATCTCGCGCACCTCGTTGCCCGCCACCCGGCCCGCCATCCGCCGGGCGAGCTCCCGGGCGGGCACGCGGCGCACCCACTCGGTCCAGGCCGAATCGCGCTCGTACTCCGGTCCGTCGGCCTCGAGCTCGACCCAGAGCCCGAGCACCTGCGCGCCGTTGCGAAACCACCGCAGGCGATCCCCGGGCCGCAAGGTGAGCGTGCTCGACGGGTAGTAGGAGTAGCCCACGCGGCGCGCGAGCGGCACGTCCGGATCCACCGGAATCCCCTGGCGGCCGTCGGAAGTCTTGACCCAGAGGTTCGAGCCCTCGCGGGAGAGGAACTTTCCCGAGCCCTCGGTCACGCCGCCCAGGCGCAGGGCCGCCGACAGGAGCAGGCCCGCGTACTCCTCCTCGTCGAGCTCGCGGTCGGAGGGAGGGATCAGGTCTCCCGCGAACCGGAAGCGCAGAAGGAACTCGTAGGCGCTTCGGGCCGGGCCCGTCAGGCCCGCGACCGCCGAGGGGTGCTCGGCGTAGTACCGCTCGTCGGGCGGCGTCAGGTGGAGCATCTTCGCCTCGGTCAGGGCGAAGTCCGAGATCAGCGACGGGTACACGGCGGAGGGCGAGAGCCTCGCCGGCGCCGCACCGCGGTGCGGGACGCCGGCCCACTTCTGGGCGGTCTCGAGGCTCGCGGCGCGAGGCGCCGCCTTCTTCGGCGCGCGGCGGCGCAGGACGTAACCGCGCCACGCGAGCGCGCTCCGCGGATCCCCGCCGCCGTCGCGCGGGACGGGCGCGCCGAGAATCTCATCGGTCGGCAGCTCGCCGCACTCCACCGACACCAGGTACGGCAGCGGGCCCGCCCGAGAACACGTTCTCGACGTTCTCGGTGACGCCGCCGCACGTCGACACGAAGAGTGCGTCGGCGAACTGGCCCTGCCAGGCGAGCACCAGGCCGCGCGTGCCGTCGACGGCGGCGTTCGAGAGCGGATCCTCCAGGGACGCGCCCCCGTAGGCCTGGCACTTCGGACCGGGACAGATGTCGTAGCCCTCGGCCTCGAACTGGCCGCGGTGCGCCAGCGCGTACGTGCGCGCCGCCACGGCCTGCGCCTTGAGCCCCTCGATCGCGTCGAACCGCTTCGGGCCCATCTCGGCCGGGACGACCCCGTAGAGATACTCCTCGAGATCCACGCGATTGACGACGTTCAAGGTTCCGCGCGGGTTGACCGCGATGCGCAGGCTCCCGCGATACGGCGTGCCGTCGACCGTGACGCGCACGTCCGGCGCCGGCGGCGAACACGTCCACCGGCGACGGCAGCTCGAACGGCGCGCCCGCCGCGCCCGAGACGGAGATCGCGGCCGGCGCGGATGCGACCACCGGCGCGCCGGGCACGACGAAGCCGTCCTGGCCGGCCGCTTTCAACTTGCCGAGAAAGGCATCCGCCTCGGCGCGCGACGGGAAAGCGCCGAGGAGCACGCGATAGAGGCCCCGGTCCGCCGAGAAGGCGATCTGCGTCGAGGTCTGGTACGCGGCGCCGAGCCGCTCGGCGAGCTTGCGGGCAGGATCCTCCTGCGAGAAGGCGCCGGCCTGCACCTGGAAGAAGCCGCCGGCGGCCGCGGTCCCCTTCGGCGCCAGCGCGACCGGACCCTGGACGAGCTCGGCCCGATCCCCCGAGGCCACGACCCAGAGCGTCCCGGCCGCGCCCGTCGAGAAGTCGGTCAGATCGCTCTTCATCCCTACCCGGTACAGCACGCCCGAGGGCGTCGCGGGCGACGGCGGGGCCACGCGCATCGCGGGGACCGGAAGCGGCGCCTCCGCCGGCGAGGGAAGGGCGGGAGGCTTCGGCGCCGGCGTCGCGCACGCGCCCGCCCACAGCAGGCCGAGCGGCAGGAGTCTCGCGAAGGAGCGGGTAAGACGCGCTCTCAAAACCGGGACCGGATCCGGGTGCCGAGCACGTCCTTGCGGAAGTCGCCCCCGCGCAGGCTGACGACAAGGCACATCTCGTAGAGGCGGCTGCGGAGGCGGTAGCCGATGCGGTCCTCGAGCTTCTCGCGCTCGGATGAGCCGGCGTCGAGCTCGTCCTCGAAGTTCGACGTGGCCACGGTGATCCGCTTGCGGTTGTAGCGGGTGTTGAGAAGGCTGTAGAGCACGTCGAGCACCCACGGGTGGGGTTTGGACGCCCCGAGCTCGTCGAGGATCAGCAGCTCCGTCTCCGCGTAAGGCGTCAGGACCGACTCCTTGGAGACGTCCGCGTCCGGCCGGAACGAGGTCGTGATCTTCATCAGCAGATCCGAGAAGTCCACGTAGAGGCCGGCCACGCCCTTGGTCGCGACGAGCTCCGAGAGGATCGCGCACGCCAGGTGCGTCTTGCCCCGCCCCGCCGGGCCGACGAGCAGCAGGCCCGCCTCCACCACGGGGTAGGCGTCCACGAACTCGCGCGCCGTCGCCTTCGCCTTCGAGAGGCTGACGTTGTTGTCCGAGAAGTTGTCGAGCGTGCAGTCGCGGTAGCGCTGCGGGATCCCGGCCGCCTCGAGGCGCGCGCGCGCGATGCCGGCCGCCCGGCAGGCGCAGGGGTGCGCCTGCTTGCGGCCGTCGGAGGAGTCGAGCACCCAGCCCGCTCCGCCGCATATCGCGCAGGTTCCCGTCTCCGCCACGCCCGTCCAGTCCATCGTCAGTTCTCCGGCAGGCCGGCCTCGATGAGGATGCGGCGCCGGCGCGGCCCCTCGAGGTACTTCTTCAGATCCGCCAGGCTCTCCTCCCACCCCGGACCGGCTTCGCCCGAGTATCTCTCGTAAGCCGGGCCGGCGTCCGGCACGTCCTGCGACACGGTCACGAGGCACCCGCCCTCGCGCTCGGTGAACGTCAGCTCGAGGCGGATGCCGGAGAGGGCCTCGCCTTCGCGCGGCTCGTACGAGATGTCTCCCACGACGAGCCGGCGGCCGCGCTCGAACTCCTCGATCTTGCCGAGGACCGTCGCCTCGGTGATCCCGCGCTGGTTCGTGAATCCGACCGCCCAGTTGCCTCCCGGGCGCAGGCCGACGAGCGCTCCCTCGCACAACCACGACAGCAGGTCCGAAACGCGGGTGAACGCATCGAACGCGTCGGTGGCCGAGGCGCCGACGGCGACGGAGCGGACGACGGGAGCGATCACGAGGGCATTCTAAACCTCGACGGCGCCGCGTGTCGTCCGACCGCTATACTCCCCGCCCATGCTCGAACCGATCCGCGCCGCGCTGTCCGAAGCGATCCGCGAAGCGGCGCGCGAGAAGCACGGCGCCGCAGTCGAACGCGTCGTGCTCGAGCGGCCGCCCAAGCTCGCGCTCGGCGACCTCGCGAGCCCCGTCGCTTTCGACCTTGCGAAGGCCCTGAAGAAGGCGCCGCGGACGATCGCGACCGAGCTCGCCGCGGCCGTCCGCCTGCCCGCCGGCGTGCGGCGTGCGAGCGTCGAGGGCGCCGGATATCTCAACTTTCACCTCGACCGCGGTCCCGTCGTGCGGGCGCTGCTCGCGGGACCGCCGCCTTCCCCGCCGCGCGCGGGCAAGGTCATCGTCGAGCACACGAACATCAATCCCAACAAGGCCGCGCACATCGGCCACCTCCGGAACGCCGTCCTCGGCGACGTCCTCGTTCGCACGCTGCGCCACCTCGGCTTTCCGGTCGAGGTCCAGAACTACCTCGACGACACAGGCGTCCAGGTCGCCGACGTGGTCGCGGGCCTGATCCACCTGCAGGGCGTGAATTCGGTCGAGGCCGTTCGTCAGGTCATCCGGGACCGCCGCCTTCCGGGCGGCGCCGAGAACCCGAAGGGATTCGCGTATCTCTGCTGGGACCTCTACGCCGAGGTCGGGCGGACGTACGCGGCGCGCCCCGAGACGAAGGCCTGGCGCGACGAGGTGCTCCAGGCGATCGAGGCGGGAGACAACGAGACCGCGCGGGCCGCCGCGCTCGTCGTCGAAGCCGTCGTGTCGGCGCACCTGGCGACGATGGGACGGCTCGGCATCGCCTACGACGTCCTGCCGCGCGAGAGCGACATCCTCCACAAGCAATTCTGGGCGCGCGCCTTCGCCCTGCTGAAGGAGAAGGGCGCGATCCATCTCGAGACCGAGGGCAAGCACGCCGGCTGCTGGGTGCTGCGGCTGACCGAGTCCGAAGAGTTCGCGGGGATGGAGGAGCCCGACAAGATCCTCGTGCGCTCGACCGGCACCGTGACGTACACCGGCAAGGACATCGCCTACCAGCTCTGGAAGTTCGGCCTGCTGCCGATCGACTTCGACTACACGCGTTTTTCGCCTTCCTGGAGCTCGGGCTCCGTGCGCGAGGAGGAGATCCCGCGCGCGGTCCGCGACCATCCGGTCTGGAGGACGGCGCACACGGGCGGAGACGCCGGAGCGCCGGCCTTCGGCCACGGCCACCGCGTCTTCAACGTGATCGACGTCCGCCAGTCCTATCCGCAGAAAGTGGTGCGGGAGGGACTGCGCGCGCTCGGACACGTGGCCGAAGCGGACCGATCGATCCACTTCTCGTACGAGATCGTGGCCCTCTCGCCGAAGGCCGCCCGCGAGCTCGCCGAGCGCTTCGGCGAGGAATACCGGCTCTCGGCCGAGGACGAGAAGAAGCCGTTCGTCGAGATGTCCGGCCGCAAGGGCCTCGGCGTCAAGGCGGACGACCTCGTCGAGCTCCTGCTCGAGCGCTCGCGCGCCGAGATCGCAAGCCGCCGGGGCGAGGATGCCGAGGGCGGCGCCTCCGCGGCCGAGGCGGACGCGCGCTCCATCGCCATCGGCGCGCTGCGGTACTTCCTCCTGAAGGTCGGGCGCACCAAGATCATCGCCTTCGACTTCGACGAGGCCTTGAACTTCGAGGGCGACACCGGGCCGTACCTCCAGTATTCCCTGGTGCGGGCCGACAACATCTTCCGCAAGCTCGCCGACAAGGGCATCGCCGCGGACGCCCCGCCCGAGACGGGCGACTGGGACGACGACCTCTGGCAGATCGCCCTCGACGCCGCCTCGACGCCCGACGTGGCCGAACGGGCCGTGGATTCGCTCGAGCTCGCCAGCCTCGCCCGACACGCCTTCGGCCTGGCGCAGAGCTTCAACCACTTCTACCACCGGCAGCCGATCCTCCAGGAGGCCGACGACGCCGTCCGGAACCGCCGCGTGGCGATCGCGCGTATTTTCCGGATGGAGATGTCGCGATTGCTCTCGTTGCTGGGAATTCCCGAGCCCGGGCGGATGTGACCTCGCGAGGCGCGCAGCGCCCGCGCGAGGTCATCCCGAGGGCCGCAGGCCCGAGGGATCCCGAACCCGTCGAGCATCGGCGGGAAAGGAGCCTACGATGCAGAAGGTCAACCTGCTCGAGAAATTCGCCCTCTTCAACGACCACTTCCACCCGAAGATCGTCGGCGACCTCAACGACCACCAGATCAAGCTCGTCAAGCTCCAGGGCGACTTCGTCTGGCACCACCACCAGCACGAGGACGAGCTCTTTCTCGTCGTCAAGGGCCGCATGACGATGGGCCTGCGCACGGGCGACATCGCGCTCGGCGAGGGCGAGCTCTTCATCGTCCCGAAGGGCGTCGAGCACAAGCCCTCGGCCGACGAGGAGTGCTGGATCGTGCTCATGGAGCCGAGGACCACGCTCAACACCGGAAACGTGGTCGGCGAGCGGACCGTCGCGGAGCTCGACCGGATCTGATGGCGCGCGCCGCCGAGAGACTGCCGGACAACGCCCCGGGTGACTTCTACGTCGACCGGACGTGCATCGACTGCGACACCTGCCGCCGGATCGCCCCCGCGGTATTCGAGCAGGGACCCGGCCACTCTTTCGTCCACTCCCAGCCCGCGACGCCGGAAGACCGCCGCCGCGCGCTCATGGCCCTCGTCGCCTGCCCGACCGCGTCGATCGGGACGGCCCGTTCGGAGAACGCCTCCGCCGGCGCCGCCGCGTTCCCCGAGACCGTGGACGAGAACGTCTCGTTCTGCGGCTTCACGGCGGAGAGCTCCTTCGGGGCCTGGAGCTACCTCATCGAGCGCCCCGGCGGCAACGTCCTGGTCGACTCACCCCGGGCCGCCGGGCCCGCTCCTGAGGGCGCTCGAGGCGCGGGGCGGCGTGGGCACGCTCTTCCTGACGCACCGCGACGACGTCGCGGACCACGCCACGTTCCGCAAGCGCTTCGCCTGCGAGCGCATCCTCCACGAGGACGACATGGTCGCCGGCACCCGCGGCGTCGAGCGGACGATCGGCGGACGCGAGCCCGTGCGCCTCGCCGACGATCTCGTCGCCATTCCGACGCCCGGCCACACCCGCGGCCACGCCGTTCTGCTCCATCGCGACCGGTACCTCTTCACGGGCGACCACCTGGCCTGGTCGCGCCGGCGCGGGCGCCTGGTCGCCTTCCGCGACGCCTGCTGGTACTCCTGGGACGAGCAGATCCGGCTCGATGGAGCGGCTTCTCGACTACCGGTTCGAGTGGGTCCTGCCGGGCCATGGCGCCTGGCACCGGGCATCCTCGCCCGCCGCGATGCGCCGCGAGATCGAGGCCTGCATCGCCGGAATGCGGGCGGCTAGGCGCTGACCGCGAGGCCGCGGTTCTCGACCGCGACGAGCAGGAGCCGCCCGCCGTTCAGGCTCGTCAGCGCTTCCCGGACGCGCGGCGTCTTCTCGGGCGGCGAGAGGATCACGACGCAGCCTCCCCCGCCCGCGCCGCACGCCTTGCCGCCCCAGGCCCCCGCCTCGAGCGCCGCGTCGATCGCCCCGGCGATGCCGGGCGAGGACACGACCGGGGCGAGGCGCCGGCGGGCCTCCCACTCGCTGCGGAGCGCCCGGCCCATCTCCGGGAAGTCGCCGTGCTCGGCGGCGTCGGCCATCTCCCGCGCCGCGGCGCGCACGTCGTCCAGGCGCGCCGCGACCTCGAGATCCCCTTCCAGACGCGCGCGGAAGATCTCCCAGTTGTTCATGCCCGACGAGTGCGCCGCGCCGGTGTCGAAGAGCGTGAGATGGCGCAGCCAGGCCGCCGGGTCCACGTCCTTGCGCCGGGCCTCCGTCCGTCCGGGGGGAAAGCGCAGGACGTGGAGGCCTCCCGAGAGAGGCGAATAGTAGTCCTGCACGCCCGCCGGCTTTCCGAGAACGCGCGTCTCGACGTCCCGCACGAACTCGACCTCGTCGTTGCCGCCGAACGACCGCCCGACGCTCGTTGCGAGCGCGGCGGCCATCGCCACCGTCAGGGCCGAGGACCCGCCGAGGCCCGAGCTGTACGGCACGTCGGAGGACAGCTCGATGTCCCGGGGCTCCGTGATCTCGAGGGCTTCGAGCACCGCTCCCGCTAGCGCCGCCCGCGGATCGGCGAGGAGGTCCGCCGGCTTGCCGACGACCCTCTCGTAGCCGAGATCCGGAACGGTCACGCGAAACCCGCTCTCCCGGCGGCGCGCCCTGCAGCGCGCCCGCAGGTCGATCGCGACGTTGATCGTCAGCGACCCCGGGTGCAGCACGTGCAGCGGCCACAGATCCAGCGTCCCCCCCGCCAGATCCACCCGCGCCGGCGCCGAAGCCTCGATCCAATCACGCATGAACACATCTTAGTGGAGCGGGCATCCCCTCACTGTGGGAAGCAGGCACGGCCGCTCGACGAGAGATTCCCTCCGTAGAGCACGCCGCGCGACGAGTCTCCGCGAAGTAACCGAGCGGAGGAGCGTCGCGCGGCGGGAGCGATCGCGCAGCGAGGGAGTCAGGCGTCCGGTCGAGCCCGCATCCGGGCGAGCCGGACGCCGGTGCGCACGAAGTGCGCAGATACCCGAGCGTAGCGATCGCGACGGCTAATATCCGACCCGGCTGGCGCGCAGGAAGCCCGACTCGGGGAAGGCGACGCCTTCCACGGTCACGGCCTGGCCGACCGAGGCGCTCGCGAACTCGGCGTCCGCGGTCATGACGCGGAACGTCTCGCCGTTGTCGGCGCAGAAACCGAGCTCGTGGCCGGCGTCGTGGACGGGCTCGGCGAGCGGGCAGCTCTCCTGCTCGTGGCGGCCCTGGCACTGGAGGCACACGAAGGTGCCGGACATCTGGCGCTCGACCGGGACGACGCCGCGCGGGGCAGCCACGGCGACGGTCGAGAGGACCGCGGCGCGGTTCATGGGCTGGTCCGCGACGAGCGGGAGGATCAGGAGCAGGAGCGAGGCCGCCAGGCCGAGGGGCGCGTACCGCAGGCGGATGCGCGGCTCGAACCGCCCGTCGTGGAGCCGGGAGCGCAGGTCCATCGGAGCCCGGTCGTAGCCGCGCCGGGTCTGCAGCAGGCCCGAAAGGCTTCTCGCCGACCGGCCCCGCGCCGCACAGGGCGCGCAGAAGGCAAGGTGACGGTCGAGGGCCGCGCCCTCCATCGTGGGGAGGTCCCGGTCGAGGTAGGCGTACAGGAGGAAGCGGGCTCTTGCGCAGTTCATCGGACCAGAGACGGAAACGGGCCCCTCGGGGCCCTTATTCCGTCCTTCCCGCAGGGGCGGCCGTCCCGCCCGGCGGCGGCCTAGGCCGTCTGGGGCCGGGGGCGGGTGCGCATCTTGGTCGGCTCGGCTCCCCGGATGTACCCGTGCTTGCGGGCGTACTTCAGGAGGGCCTTTTCGAGGAGCTTGCGGCCGCGGTAGAGCCGCGACATGACCGTCCCGACGGGACAGTCGAGGATCTCGGCGATCTCCTTGTACGAGAAGTCCTCGAGGTCGGCCAGGATGACCACCATGCGGTAGTCGTAGGGCAGCGACTCGAGCGACTTCTTGACGTCGTCGTCGAGCACGCCGCTGAAGAACTCCGACTCGGGGTCGCCGGCCGGCTCGGCGCTGTCGCGCCGCACGATCCGCTCGAACGAGTCCTCGATCTCGGCGAAGTCCACGCTGCGGGGCTCGAGCTTCTTCTTGCGGTAGTTGTTGATGAACGTGTTCTTGAGGATCTTGAAGAGCCAGGCCTTGAGGTTCGTGCCTTCCTCGAACTTGTCGTAGTACTTGTAGGCCTTGAAGAAGGTCTCCTGGACGAGGTCTTCGGCGTCCTCGGCGCTGCGGGTCATCCGGTACGCCGTGTTGTAGAGCGAGTCCACGAACGGCATGGCCTGGGAGTTGAAGTCCCACGCCGACACCGCCGGCGTCGCGTTCGGGTCGGGAGTCGGCTGCACGCTTACTCTTTCCATGCGGTTTTCTTTTCGCAAAATCCTTGCCCGGCCAGCCGTACGGCCTTCGCCGCCGGTCGGACCGGGCTAACCTCCGCCTTTTCTACGGAGTAGCTCCCCGGCCCGTCGGGCCCTTTCTGCCATGAAATACGTTCAGGGCCGGACGAGGGTTTCCCGGAGGGGTCAGCCTGTATCCAAAAAGGGACAAAAAGAGCCTCCCCCCGTGTGGAGGGAGGCCCTCGCCGGCGAGTTAGAGCTTGCTGACCTGGCTGGCGATCAGCAGGGCGTACAGCACGAGCGACTCGATCAGGGCCAGACCGATGATGGTCATGAGCCGGATCGGGCCCGCCGCGCCCGGGTTGCGGGACATGGCTTCCGCCGCCGAGGAGGTCGCGCGGCCCTGCGCCATGGCGCCGGCGGCCGCCGCGATTCCGAGCAGGAACGCGGCCGAGATGGCGCCCCAGCGCACCCCTCCGCCCGCACCCGCCGCCGCCGCCGGCTCCTGGGCCAGCGCCGGGAGCGCCAGGCAGGCCAGGGCGACGACACCGATCAACATCGCTTTCTTCAACATCCGCATTTCTCCTTCTTCATCTCGATCGATTTTCTCAGTGTTCTTCGTGAGCCGTGGACAGGTTGATGTAGACCGCCGTGAGAGTGACGAAAATGAACGACTGCAGCACGGCCGTGAACAGGCCGAGCACCATGAGGGGCCACGGGACGAAGATCGGCACCAGGCTCGAGAAGAAGCCGGTCACCGTGTGCTCGCCCGAGATGTTCATGAACAAGCGCAGGGACAACGAGAGGATTCGGGCGAAGTTGCCGATCATCTCGATGACGAAGAAGAGCGCGCCGAAAGCCAGCAGCGCCGGGAACATCCCGATCTTCAACGCCCAGCCGGCCTTGTCCGAGAGCAGCGAAGGGCCGGCGAAGTGCCGCAGGTACCCGAGCAGACCCTGCTCCTTGATGCCCTGCCAGTTGAAGTAGACGAAGGAGATCAGGGCCAGCGCGACCGTCGTCGAGAGCGAGCCGGTCGGAGGAGTGAGCGGGAAGATGAGGCCGAAGAAGTTTCCGACGAAGATGAAGAGCGCGAAGGTCCCGACGATCGGAAGGTATCTCTTGCCCGCGCCGTGCCCGATGACGTCCTCGAGCAGGCTCCGGACCGCGTCCACGATCATCTCCAGGAAGTTCTGGACGCCGCCCGGGCGCTCCCTGTCGAAGCGCCGTGCCGCGAGCGGGAAGACGATCGCGAAGATCGCGGTCAGGAGGAGGACCATGATGGCGGTGTCGGGGATCCACGCCTTCGTCCCCTCGGGGAAGAGGAAAGCGGCCCATCCGGCCGACAGCTTCGCGACCGGCGGCGTGCCGAAGAGCGAGAGCAGCAGGCGGTTGACCGGCCCGTAGAGAATCGAGTGATGTTCCATTTGCCTTATCGGACCCCGTCTTCTCCCCTTCGATCCCTCTCGAACCCTTCCAGGACCACCGCGGCCACCACGGCCGAAATCCCCGCAGCTCCCCCCGCCAGGCTGAACCCCGACCAACGGAAAGCCGCCAACCCGAGGAGCGCGAGACTCGCGGCCGTCACCAGCAGGAGGGGTCCCAGCGCGCGGATCCCGTGTTTGGCCTGCGGGGGAACGAGACGCTCGGTCAGCTTCTCGAGAACCAGGAGGCTGAAAACTACCACGGCCGCGCCGATTGTCAAGGACGCCGCCGCGCGCCAGCTGAAGGCGCAAGCGACGGCGCCTGAGAGAGTTGCGAAGAGGATCGCGCGCCGCCGGATCCTCCGCAGGACCGTCTGCTCGGGGGTCATCCGTCGCCCGTTCGCGCGGCCCAGCGAAAGAGCTCGAGGAACCCGGCGACCGCGCCGAGCGCCCCCCCGGCGATCGCGGTCCACTCCCCGAGGCCGAGCCATCGGCCGATCCACCTGCCGATGAGGTAACCCCCCACGAGGAATGCGGGAAGGGCCACGCCGAGCATCGCCGCCTCGGCCCAGCCCCGGCGTCTCTTCACCGCGCGAGTCTACCGGGAGCGGGGCCCCCCGGGCGGGCTAGTGCCCGAGCCCGCAGGCCTTCAGGACCGACAGGAAGGGCTGCGGCATGACGCCGATGGCCAGCGTCCCGACCGCGCAGACGATGATGACGGCGGTCAGGGCGTAGGAGCTCTTGAGCTTCGCGGCGGGCCCTTCCATGAAGAACATCGCGGCCGCAATCCGGAAGTAGTAGAAGAGCGATACCGCCGACATCACGACGGCGAGCACCGCGAGCCACGCGTACCCGGCCTTCATCGCGGCGGTGAACAGGTAATACTTGCCGATGAACCCGGCCGTCGGCGGGATGCCCGCGAGCGACAGCAGGAACAGCAGCATCACGACTGCCGCCGGCATGTTGCGCCGGGCGAGGCCGTTGAAGTCGGAGACCGACTCCCCCGCGTACCCCCGGCTCTCGAGCAGGATGACGAGCGTGAACGCGCCGAAGTTCATGAACGTGTAGGCGAGCAGGTAGATCAGGATCCCCCACAGGCCCCACTCCGTCCGGAATCCCAGGACGCCGAGCAGCGCGTAGCCGGCGTTGGCGATCGAAGAGTACGCCAGCATCCGCTTGACGTTCGACTGCAGCAGGGCCGCCACGTTGCCGAGGATCATCGTCGCCGCCGACACGAGCGCCACGACGAGACCCCAGTCGGGGTGGAACTTCGCGAAGGCGACGTAGAAGATCCGGGCGAGGATCCCGTACGCCGCCACCTTGGGGCCGACCGAGAAGAACGCCGTGACCGGCGTGGGCGATCCCTCGTACACGTCGGGCGTCCAGACGTGGAACGGCACGGCGGCGATCTTGAAGAGGAGGCCCGCCAGGATGAGCAGGATCCCGAGCATCAGCAGGTTCGAGCGCTCGACCGACTCGAAGAGCTTCGCGAGTTCCGGAAGGCCCATGATCCCGGCGACGCCGTAGACGAGCGACAGGCCGTACAGCAGGACGCCCGAGGAGAAGGCGCCGAGGATGAAGTACTTCAGCGCCGCCTCGGTGGACTTCGTCTCCGCCTTGAAGTACCCCGCCAGGATGTACGACGACAGGGCCATGAGCTCGAGCGAGACGTAGATCGAGATCAGGTTGTTGCCCGAGACCATGAAGAGCATGCCGACGCCCGAGAACAGCAGGAGGGCGTAGTACTCCCCGCCGGGATACGGCGCCGCCCCGACGAAGCGCACCGACGCGAGGACCGTCAGCGCGAGCGACAGGAGGATCAGGGCCTTGAAGAACAGGGCGAAGTTGTCGACGACGAACGTGCCTCCGAGGATCGGCACGCTGCGCCCGGGCTGGGCCGAGACCCAGACGAGGAGCGCCGCCGTCACGACGATCGCGAGGACCGCCAGAAAGGCAAGGAACTCCTCCTTCTTCTTGCCGAGGACCGCCGCGAGGCCGAGGACGAGAAGCCCGGCCGACGTGAGCAAGAGCTCCGGCGAAAGGAGGATCCAGTCCGCGGCGTGGAACCCGAACGTCATGGGCGGGCGGCCTCGACGACCGCGGGCTCGTCGGCCCTCGAGGCCAGGGCCGGAGCCTCGGTGGCGGGAACGGTAACGGCCTGGACGATCTTTTCGGAGGGCCGGCGGATGACGTCGAAGATCGGCTTCGGATAGAGCCCGATCCAGAGGGCCAGCACCACGAGGGGAAGCAGGGTCAGTTGCTCGCGCAAGGTCAGGTCCTGGAGCTTCTCGTTGGCCGGGTTGGTAATCTCGCCGAAGAAGATCCGCTGGTAGAGCCAGAGGAGATAGGCGGCGCCGAGCACGATCCCGGTGGCGGCGAAGAACGCCCACCAGAAGTTCCGGGCGAACGCCCCCTGCAGGATCGTGAACTCGCCGATGAAGCCGTTGAGCAACGGCAGGCCCATGGACGACAGGGCCATGATCATGAAGTACGTCGCGTAGATGGGCATCTGCTTCGCGAGCCCGCCGTACTCGGCGATCATCCGCGTGTGGCGGCGCTCGTAGACGATGCCGACGAGAAGGAAGAGCGCTCCCGTCGAGATGCCGTGGTTGACCATCTGGAGGACGCCGCCCTGGATGCCGGCCATGTTCAGGGCGAAGATCCCGAGCATGACGAAGCCGAGGTGGGAGACCGAGGAGTACGCGATCAGCTTCTTCATGTCCTTCTGGACGAGCGTGACCATCGCGCCGTACACGATGCCGAAGATGGCGAGAAACGCCATGATGCCGATCACGCGGGGGTTCTGGACCGCCTTCGGGAACATCGGAAGCGAGAAGCGGACGAAGCCGTACGTCCCCATCTTCAGGAGGACCGCCGCGAGGATCACGGAACCCGCCGTCGGCGCCTCGGTATGGGCGTCGGGCAGCCACGTGTGGAACGGGAACATCGGGACCTTGATCGCAAACCCGAAGAAGAAGGCGAAGAAGAGCCAGATCTGCAGCGCCGCCGGCATCCCCGCGGCGACCGCCGTCAGCGACTCGATCGAGAAGGTCGCGGCGTTGCCGAGGCCCTTGTACCCCAGGAACCCGGTCGTGTTGTAGAAGTAGAGGGCGATGATGCCGAGCAGCATCAGCACCGAGCCCGCCAGCGTGTACAGGAAGAACTTGATCGCGGCGTAGAGCCGGCGCTGTCCGCCCCACACGCCGATCAGGAAATACATCGGCACCAGCATCACTTCCCAGAACACGTAGAAGAGGAAGAGATCGAGGCAGCAGAAGGTCCCGATCATGAAGGTCTGGAGCAGCAGCAGGAGCACGTAGTACTCCTTCTGTCGATCCGTGATCGCCGAGTACGAGCAGTACACCGCGATCAGGCCGATGATCGTCGTCAGCAGGATCAGGACCAGCGTGATCCCGTCGATGCCGAAGTGGTAGCTCACGCCGAGCGACGGGATCCAGGACGCCTTCTCGACGAACTGGTAGCCGTCGCGCCCGCGCTCGAAGGCCCACCAGAGCGGGAGCGAGACCACGAGGTCGATCGCCGCCACCAGCGTCGCGAAGGCCTTGATGGGCCCCGTCTTCTCCTTCGGGAAGAGGAAGACGATCGCCAGCGCCCCGACGAGGGGGATGTAGGTGACCAGCGACAGGATCGGTATGTGACTCAAGTCCATAGGCCTTCCTTCAATCTCTCATCGAAACAACAGGTACACGGCCACGAGGCAGAAGAGTCCGCCTCCCATCACGAGCGCGTAGTTCTGCACGCGGCCGGTCTGGGCCCGGCGGAACACGCGGAAGAGGGCCTGGAGGGCGCTGGCGACGCCGTTGACGAGGCCGTCCACGACGTACTGGTCGAAGAAGGACGCGATCCAGGAGAGCCCGCGCGTCACGGCGGCGCCTCCGTTGGGGATCAGGTCCACGACGGTCGCGTCCACTTCCCACAGGAAGTTGCCGCCGCCGAGGGCGAGCCCGCGGACGAAGACCCGGTCGTAGGCCTCGTCCACGAAGTACTTGTGGGAGACCGCGCGGTAGACGCCCGGCCACTCCTCGGCCAGCCGCGCCGGCACGCGCCCCTCCCCCTTCGCGTACCAGGCCCACGCGAGATAGATGCCGACGGAGGCCACGGCCACGGCGGCCGCCATGAGGGCGAGCTCGAGGGATAGCGGCGCGTGGTGCCCTTTCTCCGCCAGGCCCGTGATCGGCAGTCGAATCGGCTTCAGGAACTCCCCGATCCGGTCGCCGTGCTCGATGATCGGCACGCCGACGTAGCCCGACACGATGGAGAGGAACGCGAGCACCATGAGCGGCACGGTCATCGACGCCGGCGACTCGTGGACGTGCGACTCCTGCTCCGCCGTGCCGCGGAACTTGCCCCAGAAGGTCAGCGACAGCAGGCGGAACATGTAGAAGGCGGTCAGTCCCGCCGTGAAGAGCGCGACGCCGTACAGGACGCGCGGCAGCCAGGGAACGGCCTCGAACTCGGCGTGGAAGACGGCCGCCTTGATGGCGTCCTTCGAGAAAAAGGCCGCGAGGAACGGCACGCCCGAGATCGTCAGCGTCGCGATCAGGAACGTCCAGTAGGTCTTCGGGATCTTCGACGCGAGGCCGCCCATCCGGCGGATGTCCTGTTCGCCGCCCATCGCGTGGATGACGGAGCCGGCTCCGAGGAAGAGGCACGCCTTGAAGAACGCGTGCGTCGTGACGTGGAACATGCCCTCCGTGAAGGCGCCGACGCCGCAGGCGAGGAACATGTAGCCGAGCTGGGAGACCGTCGAGTACGCCAGGACCTTCTTGATGTCGTTCTGGGCCACGCCGATCGTGGCCGCGAAGAGGGCCGTGAAAGCGCCCACGATCGCGACGACGATCATCGCGTTCGGCGCGAGGCGGAAGAACACGTTGCAGCGCGCGACCATGTACACGCCCGCCGTGACCATCGTCGCGGCGTGGATGAGGGCCGAGACCGGCGTCGGGCCCGCCATCGCGTCCGGAAGCCAGACGTAGAGCGGGAACTGGGCCGACTTGCCGCACGCGCCGACGAAGAGCAGCAGGCAGACGAGCGTCATGTAGGGCGTGTAAGCCGCGGGGTTGGCCGCGGCCGCGGCGAAGACCTTCTGGAAGTCCACGGAGCCGAAGAGCGAGAAGACGCCGAAGATGCCGAGGATGAACCCGAAATCGCCGATGCGGTTGACGACGAACGCCTTCTTGCCGGCGTCCGCCGCGAACTTCTTCTCGTAGTAGTAGCCGATCAGGAGGTACGAGCACAGGCCCACGCCCTCCCACCCGACGAAGAGCATCAGGAAGTTCGCCCCGAGCACGAGGACGAGCATCGAGAACATGAAGAGGTTCAGGTAGGCGAAGTAGCGGCCGTAGCCTTCCTCGTGTCCCATGTATCCGGCCGAATAGACGTGGATCAGGAAGCCGACGAACGTCACGAAGGCGAGCATCAGGGCCGAGAGCGAATCGAGCCGGAAGGCAGCGTCCACGAACCAGTCCGCCGCGCCGCCGGGAACCTGGCCGACCGCCTGGTTGACGCCGAGCGGGATCCAGCGCCACAGCGTCACGGTGTGGGACGCCCCTTCGGCAAAGGCCTTGAGGCCGACGTCGAAGATGGCGCCGAACGCGAGCAGGCACGCGATCGCCACGCTGCCGACGCCGACCATCGTGTGGAGGCCCTTGAACGGGACGTCCCGGTGGCCCTCGTCGTGCCCGCCGTGAGCCGGGTCGTGCGAAGCCGTCGCCGCCGTGTGGGCGTCGTTGCCCTCGCCTCCCCCGTGCCCGTGCGCCACCCCGTGCGTGCGGTGGGCGAGCAGGTACAGGAGCCCGTTGACGAGAAATCCCGCCAGCGGAACGAGGGGTATCGCCCAGATCAGGTTGCGCATCGCTTCCCGGCTATCCCTGCATCGTGTGCGCTTCTTCGACGTTCAGGGTCTTGCGCTGCCGGAAGAAGGAGATCGTGAGCGCGAGGCCGATGGCCGCCTCGCCGGCGGCGATCGTGATGACGAAGATCGAGAAAACCTGGCCGGTCAGGTCCGAGAGGCGCCTCGAGAACGCGACCAGGTTCAGGTTCACGGCGTTCAACATCAGCTCGATCGACATCAGGATCGTCAGGAAGTTGCGCCGGACGAGGACGCCCAGGAACCCGATCGCGAAAAGCAGGAAGCTGACGACCATGTAGTGGTTGATGGTGATCGTCATGGGCGCCGTCCTCCCTCTCCCTTCCGGAGAGGGCCGGGGTGAGGGGCGTCCGAAAGCCGGACTCTCATCAATCCATCCTCTCCAGCGTCCGCTTGCCGAGCACCACGGCGCCCACCATCGCGACGAGCAGGAACACCGAGGCGACCTCGAAGGGCACCAGGTAGTCGCGGAAGAGCATCCAGGCGACGGCCTCGGTGTTGCCCGCGACCCGCCCGGCGACCATCTTGAAGGCGTCGGCCTTGACGGGGACGTCCGGCAGTTTCTCGGTCCCGAGGATGTACAGGAAGGGCAGCAGGAACACCGGCAGCAGCACGACCGCCACGTCCCACTGGTTCTGGAAGGACTTGCCGGACGGGATGACGCCGGGATTGACGAGCATCACGACGAAGAGGAAGAGGACCATGATGCCGCCGGCGTAGACCAGCATCTGCACCGCGCCGACGAACTCGGCCTGCTGCAGGATGAAGATCGCCGCCACGAGCACGAAGGAGAGCAGCAGGAAGAGCGCGGAGTGCACGGGGTTGCGCGCGACCACGACCGCCACGGCGGCGCCGAGCGCCAGCACCGCGAGAACGGCGAAGAGCCACCCCGCGGCCCCCGTCAGCAGCACGCCCTCCGTCACGCCGGCTCCCCTACCCTCTCTCCACGACCGTGAAGGGCTTGACGTTGGGCGCCTCGCGCCAGTCGGTCAGCTTGCGGATGTCGAGGTAGAGCGACTCGTTGCGGTCGTAGGACGCCATCTCGTACGTCTTGGTCGTCAGCCAGATCGACTTCGGCACCGTCGGGCAGGCCTCCTCGCAGAGCTGGCAGAACATGCAGCGCTTCAGGTCCACGTCGAAACGGTCCAGCACCTTGACGGACTTGGCCGCCGCGTCCTTCTCGTTGTGCCAGTCGATGTAGATGATGTTGATCGGGCACTCGATCGCGCAGAGCGTGCACTTGATGCAGCGCTCCTCGTCCAGACGGAACATGCCGCGGAAGCGGTCCGACGGCAGCTTCTTCTGCTCCGGGTACTCGATCGTGACCTTCTTCTTGAGAAGGTGCCGCCCGGTCACGGACAGACCGTCGAAGAGGTCGAGGAGCGCGATCTTGTCGAGCCACTTTTTCAGGGCCACCGTCATCCCTCCACCGGGTGGGGCTCCGCGGCGAGGCGTTCGCGCCGCGCGAGCTTCTGCCGCAGCTTCGAGAGCAGGTACAGGGAGACGAAGAGGACGCCGAAGATCCAGGCGAGCCATACGAGGCCCGTCGTCCGTCCGGGCGTCAGGAGGATCGCGAAGGCGACCACGACGATGTTCGTCAGCGCCAGCGGGATGAGCCACTTCCAGCCCAGAGCCATGAGCTGGTCGAAGCGGTACCGCGGGAACGTCGAGCGAAACCAGATGTAGGCGAAGATGAAGACGCCGACCTTCGCCAGAAACCACAGGACGGGCGGGACCTGCCAGAGGAACTCGAGCGCCTTCACGTTCGGAAAGGGCGGCAGCCAGCCTCCGAAGAAGACCGTCACCGCCACGCAGGAGATGATGATCATCGCCGTGTACTCGCCGAGGAAGAAGAAGGCGAACTTCACGCCGGAGTACTCGGTGTTGAAGCCCGACACCAGCTCGGACTCCGCCTCCGGCAGGTCGAAGGGGTTGCGGTTCGTTTCGGCGACCCCGGAGACGAAGTAGATGAAGAAAGCCACCATGCCCGGGAAGACGAACCAGAGCTCCATGGCCTCCTGCCGGCGCACGATCTGGACGAGCGAGAGCGAGCGCGTCATGAGCAGCACCGACACGAGGGCCAGGCCCATCGGCACCTCGTAGGAGACGAGCTGGGCTGCCGAGCGGAGCCCTCCGAGCAGCGAGTACTTGTTGTTCGACGACCAGCCGCCGAGGATGATCCCGTACACGCCGATCGACGTGATCGCCAGCAGGAAGAGCAGGCCGATGTTCACGTCGGCGACCCACAGCGGAACGACCGTCTTGCCGATCCGGACCGGCGGCCCGAACGGAATGACCGAGAGCGCCGTCAGCGCCGGGATCACCGCCAGGACCGGCGCCAGGAAATGCACGGCCTTCTCGGCCTTCGCCGGCGTGATGTCTTCCTTGGTGACGAGCTTCAAGAGGTCGGCCAGCCCCTGCAGCGTGCCTTCCGGGCCGACCCGGTTGGGGCCGAGGCGCACCTGCATGAAGCCCATGATCCGGCGCTCGGCCAGAACGATGACGAAGCCGACGATCGCCGGCACGGTCGCGACCAGCAGGACGACCTTCACGTAGGTCCAGAACTCGGCGCTCATCCCGTATCCCGCATCCCGTATCCCGCCTCCCTCATCGGTCGACCTCGCCCAGCACGATGTCGATCGTCCCGATCAACGCGACGAGGTCCGAGACGAGATGCCCCTTCGCCAGGCGCGGCAGCGCCTGCAGGTTGATGAAGCGAGGGCGGCCGCACGTGCATCCGGTAGGGCTTGTTGGAGCCGTTCGAGACGCAGTAGAAGCCGAGCTCGCCCTTGGGCGACTCGACCGAGGCGTAGATCTCCTCCGCCGGCGGCTTGATCACGCGCGGGACCTTGCCGCGGATCTCCGCCCTCCTCGAGCTTGTCGATGCACTGGCGGATGATCCGAGCGCTCTGGCGCATCTCCTGCACGCGGACGATGTACCGGTCGTAGGTGTCGCCGTTCTCGCGCGTCGGGACAATCGAAGTCGAGCTCGTCGTAGCACTCGTAGGGCTGCGCCCGGCGCAGGTCCCACGGCAGTCCCGAGCCCCGGATGATCGGTCCGGTCAGGCCCCACTCGATGCACTCCTCCGCGGAGATGACGCCCACGCCGACCGTGCGCTTCTTCCAGATCCGGTTGTCGGTCAAGAGCTGCTCGTAGTCGTCGATGCGCGCCGGAAAGTCCGAGATGAACTCGGCGATGCGCTCGGTCCAGCCGGACGTGAGATCGAAGCGGCAGGCCGCCGATCCGCATGCAGTTCAAGGTCAGGCGCGCGCCGCAGTACTCCTCGAAGAAGTCGAGGATCTGCTCCCGCTCGCGGAAGGCGTACCAGAAGGGCGTCACGGCCCCGAGGTCGATGCCGGAGGTCCCGAGCCACACCAGGTGGGACGAGAGCCGCTGCAGCTCGTCGAGGATCACGCGGACGAGCTGGGCCCGGCGCGGCACCTCGACGCCGAGCAGCTTCTCGACGGCCAGGCAGAACGCGTGGTTGTTCGTTGCCGCGGCGACGTAGTCCAGGCGGTCCGTGTGGGGGATCCCCATCGGGTAGGTCTCGGTCTCGAAGAGCTTCTCGGTGCCCCGGTGGAGGTAGCCGACGTCGGGCTTCGCCTCGAGGATCTTCTCCCCGTCCACCTTGAGCACGAGGCGCAGCACGCCGTGGGTCGAGGGGTGCTGGGGCCCGAAGTTGAGCTCCATCTCCTGGACGTCGAAGAGCGTGTGCGGGCCCGCGGCCGTTTCGGCCTGCTCGCGGGCCGCGGCGGCGCCCGCCTTCGCGCGCTCGGCGAAGTAGGCGGCCTCGTCCTTCTCGGCCTGGGAGATCTTCTCGTCGCTCACGACACGACCTTCCGGTTCGAGTCCTTCGCCGAGGGCCCGCCGCCTTCGGGCCACTCCTCGGGATAGACGGCGGCTCCCGTGTCGATGCCCTCGAGGGGGAAGTCCTTGCGCAGCGGGTGGCCGTGGAAGCCCTCCCACGTCAGGATCCGCCGCAGGTCGGGATGGCCGGAGAACCGGATCCCGAACATGTCCCAGGTCTCGCGCTCGCACCAGTTGGCCGCCAGGAAGACGGCCGCGATCGAGGGCACTTCCTCGCCGTCCGCCGCCCCGCACTTGACGCGGATCCGCGCGTTCTTCGAGAAGGAGTAGAAGTGGTAGACGACGTCGAACCGCGGGGCGCGGGTCTTCCAGTCCACGGCCGTCACGTCCACGCAGTACTTGAAGTCGAGGTCGTCCTTGAGGTGCCGGGCGACGCGGGCGATCTGGTCCTTCTGGACGACGACGGTCACCTGCCCGGCGAATTCCTTCGCCGAGACGACGGTGTCAGGCAGAGAAGCGCGCAGCGCCTGGACCCAGGGGTGGCCCGAAGCATCCACCGCCTCGGGCCTCGGCTTCTTCTCCTCGGCGGGAGCCTTCTCGACGTCCGCCAATCAGGACGCCTTGCGGATGACTTTCATCCGGTCGATCTTCTTCTGGAGCGCCATGATCCCGTAGATGAGCGCCTCGGGCCGCGGCGGGCAGCCGGGCACGTAGACGTCCACCGGAACGATCCGGTCCACTCCCTGCGTGACCGCGTACGTCTTGTAGGGGCCGCCGCAGGTGGCGCAGGAGCCCATCGCGATGACCCACTTCGGGTCCGGCATCTGGTCGTAGAGGCGCTTGACGATCGGGGCCATCTTCTCGACGACCGTGCCCGCGACGATCATCAGGTCCGACTGCCGCGGCGTCCCCCGGAAGACCTCGGCGCCGAAGCGCGACAGGTCGTGCCGGGCGTCCATCACCGCCATCATCTCGATCGCGCAGCAGGCCAGGCCGAACTGCATCGGCCAGATCGAGGACCGGCGCGCCCAGTTGATGACCGAGTCGACCGTCGTCGTGACGACGTTGTCCTCGAAGCGGTTGTCGATCAGGCCCATGCGCTCCTCTTCCGCCCCGCGCCCCGGCGTTCAGGCCCAGTCCAGGGCGTTGCGCTTCCAGCAGTAGACATACCCGACCACGAGGATCACGAGAAAGACGAGCATTTCCACCAGGCCGAAGAGTCCCAGGCGGTGGAACATGATCGCCCACGGGAAGAGAAAGATCGTCTCGACGTCGAAGACGACGAAGAGGACGGCGATCAGGAAGTAGCGGACCGAGAACCGGGTGTCGAAGGCGGAGGTGGTCGCCTCGACGCCGCACTCGTAGGGCTCGAGCTTGGCGGGGTTGGGCCGCCGGGTCTGGACCGCCCGGGCGAGGATGATGGTGCCCAGCGGCAGCGCGGCCGCCAGCAGCGAAAAAACCAGGATTGGGAAGTAGTGACCCACTGGCGCGGCATTCTATCGGACGCGGGAGGCGAAGCAAAACGCTTTGTCAGTCTCTCGCGCCGCCCGGCCCCGCTCCCCGGCGCTGCACGAGAACCGAGAGTTCTTCGCCCATTCCCTCGGGATCGATGAGCCGGAAAATCCGCCACTTTTCCGCGTCGCTTCCGGCGAAATCGAGAATCCCGATCTCGGTGAGGAAGAGGCCCTGGCGCATCAGCCGCTCGGCGCGCAGGCCTTCGGCTTCGCCGGCGGCGAGCAGCAGATCCCAGTTCACGTGCGCGGTCAGGTCCCGCTCCCCCGGGCTCTCGAGCGGGTCGCCGCCGCGCCGCCCGCCCGAGTGCACCGCGAGCGTCCCCTCCCGGCGCGCGAACGGGTGGTAGAGGATGCGCGCCGGGTGGCCGTAGTCGAAGGCCACGATCGCGCCGCGCGCCAGGGCGCGCGCGAGCAGCCGATGGACCGGCGCGGCGTCGGGCGAGATCTCCGCCTTCTGGCCGGGCTCGAGGACGACACCGAAACCGGCCAGGTGCTCGCGCAACGCGTCCGGGGCCGGCGCGGACCACCAGACGAACCGGTCGCCCTCGGCGGCCACCCGCATCTCCTGCAATCCGGCCTCCACGCCGATGACGCGCACGACCGGCAGCGCGTCGTAGAGCTCGTTCGAGAAGATCCAACCTTCGACGGACCCGCCCTCGAGCTCCCGCACGCTCTCGAGGATGCGCGGCGCGGGCTCGATGGCCCGCGCTTCCAGCGCGTCGCGCCCCGCCGGCGAACCCTCCACGGCCGTCAACCGCAACCGCGCGTGGAGCGAGGGGTCGATTTGCCGCAGCGCGACGGTGAAGTCTTCGAGAAATTGCCCGCCGGAAGCGCCGACCTCGACGAGATCCACGCGATCCGGGAACGCCTCCGACTCGATCGCGAAGAGCCGCGCCAGGGCGGCCGCGAAGGCCGGCGAGACGTGGGGCGACGTGACGAAGTCTCCCCCTCCCCGATCGCGGCGCCGCGCGCGTAGTAGCCGGATGCGGGGTCGTAGAGCGCGGCCTGCATGAAATCGTAAAAGGAGATCGGACCCTCGCGGGCGATGCGCCGACGGAGCCGCTCGGGCAGGGAGGGCACTGTGGCGCGCATTATAGTTTTCCCGATGCGGCCACCGGCGCTGTCCCGATTCCTGCCGGCGGCCCTGCTCGTCCTGTCGGCCTGCGCCTCGCACAAGGAGGGGCCCCTTCCCACGCTCGAGGACTACTCGGACGGCACCTCGCGCTGGGCAGACGCCTTTCTCGAGGGCTGGAAGGCGGGAGCCGTTCCCGCGTCGCTCTTCGCCCCGGAGATCGCCTGGAGCGGCCCGCTGCCGGGGGAAGGCCTGGCGTCGGCGGCGTCGCGGCCTCCTCTCTCGGTTTCCGTCTACCGCGCGGACGGCGCGGGCGCGGCCGCGGCCGCCTCGAGCCCGGACCGCCTCCGCGAGAGGCTCGCGGCGATCCGCTCCGGCTTCGCGACGCTCGGCCGCACCGAAACGACGCTCTTCGACTTCCGGCGCAACGGCGACCGGAGAATCATCGTTCTCGGGGTCTTTCTCTCCGGGCGCGACGCCCGCGGCGGATTGCTCCAGGAAGGCGGAAAGCTGCGGATCGCGCTCGTACCCGCGCCGGGCGGAGGCTGGCAGATGGAGTCGGGCTCGGTCGACTCGTGGCTCGCCGCGTCGGCGCCCGAGCCGCTCTTCGAGGAGCGGGCGGCGAAGGCCGGGCTCACCCGCGTGCACGCCGCGTTCCTTCCGAACGCCCGCAAGAACGTCCCGATCCCGGGCGAGCACCTGCCGCCTGGAGTCGCCGTGCTCGATTTCGACGGCGACGGGCGGCCCGACCTCTACGTCTGCGGCGGCGACGGAAACGTCCTCTACCGCAACCGCGGCGACGGCACGTTCGAGGACGCGACCGCGCGCGCGGGCGTCGGCGGGCAGCCGGGCGAGGCGCTCGGGGCGCTCGCCTTCGACTACGACAACGACGGGCGGCCGGACCTCTACGTCACGTACCTCGACCGCCCAAACCTCCTCTATCGCAACCGCGGGGACGGCACCTTCGAGGAAGTCGGCGCGAAGGCCGGCGTGGCGCTCCGCGAGTACAGCACCTCGGCCGCCGCGCTCGACTACGACCGCGACGGCCTGCCCGACCTCTTCGTGCTCGTCTACGGGCACCCCGACACGGGCCCCACGCTCGCCGCCGACAACGCGCCGCCCGACCGCCTCTTCCACAACAACGGCGACGGCACGTTCACCGACGTCACGAGAAAGTCGGGCGCGGGCGACACCGGCTGGGGGCTCGCCCTCGAGTGCGCGGACCTCGACGGCGACGGGTGGCCCGACATCTACGTCGCCAACGACTTCGGCAACCACGCCTACCTGCACAACCGGGGCGACGGCACCTTCGAGAACGTCGCCCGGGAAGCGGGAGTCCTCGACCCGTCGTTCGGCATGGGGGTCGCGATCGACGACTACGACGGGGATGGCCTGCTCGATTTCTACGTCTCGGACTATTCGTTCCCGCTCAACTGGTTCCTGCGCGATCCGCGCTACCCCATGCCGCCGTTCCCCTATTCCGTCGGCCGGCCGCTCGTCTGGCGCCGGCTGAAGTCTCTTTCGCGCGGCTCGTCCCTCTTCCGAAACCTCGGCGGCAATCGGTTCGAGCGCACGTCGACGGTGGCCGACGTCTGGGACACGTCCTGGTCGTGGGGCTGCGTCTTCGTGGACGCCGACATGGACGGCCGCCCGGACCTCTTCGTCGTCAACGGCATGCTCACCGGAAAGAACGAGTCCGAGCGCGAGATCGAGTTCTGGAACCTGATGTCCCTCGAGTTCAAGAAGTTCGAGAAGGGAATCGCCACCGCGGACTTCGGCGAGGACTCGCTGTGGGGGCGGCCGCCCAAGCGCTTCTACCGGAACCGCGACGGCAAACACTTCGACGAGCTTGCCGCCGTCGCCGGCCTCGAATCGGACGGCAACCAGCGCGGCGTCGTCGTCGTAGACGTCGACGGCGACGGCGCGCCGGATCTCTTCGCGACCGGGTTCCTGCAGCCGCCGTCGCTCTGGATCAACCGCAACCCCTCGAAGGCGAAGACGCTCGTCGTCGCGCTCGAGGGCGACCCGATGGCGCCCGGTCCCCACCGCTCCACGCGCGACGCCCTCGGCGCCACCGTCACGGTCGAGACCGGAGGCATCTCGCGGACGCAGGTCGTCTCGGCCGGTTACTCGTTTCTCTCGTCCGGAGCGAAAGAGCTCTATTTCGGTCTCGGCGACCGCGACCGCGCCGACCGTGTCGTCGTGCGCTGGCCATCCGGCCGCACGGCCGAGCTCCGCGACGTCCCGGCCGGACGGGCGAGACTGCGGGAGGGCGAGCCGGCCCGGTGAAACCGCGGGCTCCCGGTGGTACCCTCAATCGGATACCCGGTGGCCCAGACCATTTCCAATCTCATCTCCTCCGCCGAGGAGGGCGACCGCGGGGCGGCCGACGCGCTCTTCGCCACCCTGTACGCAGAGCTGCATCGCCTCGCGAAGAGCCAGCTCGCCCGCGGCGGGGGCGCCACGATCGGCACGACGACTCTGCTGCACGAGGCTTACCTCGACATGGCCGGCCGCGAAGCGGCCTTCCCCGACCGCGCGCGGTTCATGGGATACGCCGCAAAGGTGATGCGCGGCCTCATCATCGACTATGCCCGCAGCCGCCGGGCGCTGAAGCGCGGCGGCGCCTTCGAGATCACGACTCTCGTCACCGAGCCCGGCGCCGTCCTCGCCGACGACAAGGAGCTCGAGCGCATCGGCGCAGCCGTCGACGAGCTCGCCGCGGTCGATCCACCTCTGGCCGAGGTCGTGGACCTCAAGTTCTTCGGCGGCTTCTCCTTCACCGAGATCGGCGCCATGCACGGGGTCTCGGAGCGCACCGTGCAACGCCAGTGGGAGAAGGCCCGCATCTTCCTGCACCGCGCCTTGCAACAGTCGACTCCTTCCTGAGGTCCCGGCCATGCTGACCAAGGATCGCTGGCGAAACCTCTCGGAGCGGCCTGTCCTGCGGCGCCGGGACGAGACCCGCATCTACCTGCACCGCGCGATCCGGGAAACGGCAGACTAGACGCGTGGCCGATCTGAGCGCGGACCGCTGGCGATTCGTCAGCCCCTACCTCGATCAGGCCATGGAGCTGCCCGAGGCCGAGCGCAGCGCGTGGCTCGGGCAGGTGCGCACGCGCGATGCCACGCTCGCCGACGACCTCGAGGCGCTGCTCGAGGAGCGGCGCCAGCTCAGCCGCGAGGGCTTTCTCGAGAGCCCGCCGCCCGCGCCCGATGCGTCGCCGACGCTGGCGGGCAAGACGGTCGGCGACTGGACGCTCATTTCCCTCATCGGCCAGGGCGGCATGGGCAACGTCTGGCTTGCTCGCCGCAGCGACGGGCGCTTCGAGGGCCAGGCTGCGGTCAAGCTCTTGAACGCGAGCCTTCTGGGCCGCGCCGGCGAAGAGCGCTTCCGCCGCGAAGGCAACCTGCTGGCGCGGCTGGCCGAGCCTCACATCGCCCGCTTGCTCGACGCCGGCGTGTCGCCGGCCGGGCAGCCATACCTCGTGCTCGAGTACGTGGAGGGAGACCCGATCGACCGGCACTGCGACGCGCGCCGCCTGGACGTCGAATCGCGACTCCGACTGTTCCTGGAGGTGCTCGAAGCGGTCGCGCACGCTCACGCCAACCTGATCGTCCATCGCGACATCAAGCCCTCCAACGTGCTGGTCGGCAAGGACGGCCAGGCGAAGCTGCTCGATTTCGGCATCGCCAAGCTGCTCGAGGGAGAGGGCGAGGGTGGCGCGGCGACGGCCCTGACGCGGGAAGGGGGCCGCGCGCTCACGCCGGAGTTCGCCGCCCCCGAGCAGATGACGGGTGGCGCGGTGACGACCGCCACGGACGTCTACGCGCTCGGGATCCTTCTCTACCTCCTCCTCACGGGCCGCCATCCGGCGGGCGACGTGCTGCACTCCCCCGGCGAGCTCGTCAAGGCGATCCTCGAGACCGACCCGCCGCGCGCGTCCGACGCGGTCGGCGACGCCCGGACTCGGACGCCGGAGGCGCGGAGGCTGGTCGCGGCCTCTCGATCGACGACACCGGATGCGTTGCGCCGCCAACTGGAAGGCGACCTCGATACGATCGTCGCCAAGGCGCTGAAGAAATCCCCGGCCGAACGTTACGCGTCCGTCACGGCCCTCGCCGACGACCTGCGCCGCTACCTCGAGCACGAGCCGATCAGCGCCCGTCCCGACACCTGGCGCTATCGCGCGGCGAAGTTCACGCGGCGGAATCGAGGCGCCGTGGCCGCCGCCGTTCTCGCGCTCGCCGCCGTCGTCGCGGGCACGGCGGTGATCGCCGCCAAGGAGCGGGAAGCCCGGCGGCAGAGGGACGCCGCCGAGGCCCAGCTCGCGCGGGCGACAGCGGCCAACGAGTTTCTCGGATTCCTGCTGACGGTGGCCGCGCCGGCGGGAAGACGCATCTCCGAAAGCGACCTGCTCGAAAAGGGTGAGGCGCTCGTCGACAAGCAATTTGCAGACAACGACGCCCTCCACTCGGAAATGCTCGCCACGATCGGCGAGAGGTACATGAACGCGGACAACTACGACAAAGCCCTCAGCGCGCTGGAACGCGCCCTCCGCCTGGCTCGCGATCCGGGCGTCCGGGCGCGCGCCCTGTGCCCCATGGCTCTGGTGAAAGTGGCCACGGGGGATCTCAAGACCGCGAATGCCCTCATGCAGGAAGCGCTGGCCGGATTGCCCGACCAGCCGCAATACGCCCTGCAACGCGCCGCCTGTCTGTGTCGCTTCGCCGAGTTCGGGTTCTTCACGGAGGATCCGGAGCCGACGATTCGAAACGCCCGGGCCTCGCTCGCCGTTCTCGATGCGGCATCGGTCCCGAGCCAGCCCCAGCGAATCGACGCCCAGGCCGCCCTCGCCTACGGCTACTACCTCGCCCGCGATTACGCGAAGGCCGACCAGGCGTACGTCGAGCTCATGACCGCCCTCGATAAGACCGGCCGGAGCCAGACGATGGCCGCCGCCGACGTGCTGGGCAACTGGGCGCTCGTCCACTTCGACACCGACATCGTCAAGGCGGAGCCGATCTGCCGGCGGTCCGTGGATCTGCACCGCGCGGTCGAGGGCTCCGACGGCGTCACCCCCACGGCGCTCCTGAACCATGCGGCGGTTCTTTTTCAGCTCGCCCGATACGACGAGGCCGAGTCCGTGTACGCGGAAACGATCCGAACCGCGCATGCCCGGTCGGACCACCAGGCCGAGCTCGACGCCCGGTTGGAGGTAGCCGACCTGTACACGGAACGCGGTGACGTGACACGAGCTCTGGAGGAGCTTGCGGAAGCGGATCGCGGCTTTCGGAACACGCCGGCATTCGGCCCGCGCCGCGAGGCAAACTATGAATACTCACGGGGACTCGTCGCCATGGCCCGGGGCGATGCGACGCAGGCGCGGGCCCGATTCCGTGATTCCATTTCGCGATTCGACGCCATCACGGCCAAGTTTCATCTCAACGTTTTCGCGTTGATCGCTCTTTGCCGGGCCGAGCGGGCGCTGGGCCATTCGGCCGAGGCCGAGGCCGCAGCGCATCAGGCCGTCGCGCTCGCGGAGTCCTTCGTTCCGAGGGGCACGCCCTCGTATCTGGTTGGCCGCGCTCACCTGACGCTGGGCGAGGTCGAGCTCGCGAGGGGCGATCGGGCAGCGGCCGGGCTCAACATCGCAGCCGCCTCCGACGAGCTGACTCGGACGCTCGGGCCCAATCACCCGGCCGTCCTCCAGGCGCGGCGGCTCGCCGGCACTTCCGCGGCGGCGCCCTGAAGATCGAGGCTCCGTCGGCCGCCGGGCGACCGGTGCGCCCTGGCACGGACGCCTGCCGGCCCCGTGTAGAATCCGGCCCACTTTCATGGAAAAGAAGCGCAAGTTCCTCTTCGTCTCGCTGACGGGGCTCATCGGCGACATCGCCTGGCAGGTCCTGAAGGAAGGCCACGAGGTCCGCTACTTCATCGGCGACCCCGAGGAAAAGGACATCGCCGACGGCTTCGTCCCGAAGACCGACGACTGGGAAAAGGACGTCGACTGGGCCGACGTCATCGTCTTCGACGACACGCTCGGCCAGGGCGAGAAGGCCGTGGCCCTGCGCGCGAAGGGCAAGGCCGTCGTCGGCGGCACGCCCTACACCGACCGCCTCGAGGACGACCGCTCCTTCGGGCAGGAGGAGCTGAAGAAGGCCGGCGTCACGATCATCCCGTACCGGGACTTCGACAACTTCGACGAGGCCATCGCCTACGTCCAGGAGAACCCGTCGCGCTACGTCATCAAGCCGTCGGGCGCGGCCGGCAACGTCAAGCGCCGGCTCTTCGTCGGCGACGAGGAGGACGGCCGCGACGTCGTCCGGATGCTCGAGGCCTACAAGAAGGCCTTCTCCGACGAGATCAAGGTCTTCCAGCTCCAGAAGCGCGTCGTCGGCGTCGAGGTCGCCGTGGGCGCGTTCTTCAACGGCAAGAGCTTCGTCTACCCGATCAACACGAACTTCGAGCACAAGAAGCTCTTCCCCGGCAACAGCGGGCCGCCGACGGGCGAGATGGGCACGACGATGTTCTGGTCCGAGCCCAACAAGATCTTCGACCAGACGCTGCTGAAGATGGAGCCGCGCCTCGCCGAAGAGGGCTACGTCGGCTACATCGACGTCAACTGCATCGTCAACAACAACGGCATCTACCCGCTCGAGTTCACGTCGCGCTTCGGCTACCCGACGATCTTCATCCAGCAGGAGGGCATGATCACGCCGATCGGCCTCTTCCTCGACGACCTCGCGCACGGCCGCGACCCGAAGCTCAAGGTCAAGAGCGGCTTCCAGGTCGGCGTGCGGATCGTCATGCCGCCCTTCCCGTTCGACGACGACGCGACCTTCGAGTCCTTCACGAAAAACGCCGTCATCGTCTTCAAGAAGGGAACGCCCGAGGAAGTGCACATCGAGGACACGAAGATCGTCGAGGGTCAGTGGCTCGTCGCCGGCACCTCCGGCGTCGTGCTGACCGTCGTCGGCCTCGGCCAGACGATGAAGCAGGCGCGCGAGCAGGCCTACAGCCGCGTCCGCAACATCCTCATCCCCAACATGTACTACCGCGACGACATCGGCGAGCGCTGGGCCGAGGACTCGGACCGGCTCCACAACTGGGGATACCTGCGCTAGCCCGATCGGGCGACGTGCGCCCTCACGCCCCGAAGATCTTCCCGGCCAGATACCCGACGAACGCCGCCCCGAGGCCGATGGCCGTCATCTGCAGGCCTTTCTTGCGCCAGTCGCCGATCGAGGTCTTCGCCTCGTAGGCGCCGACGAAGAAGAGGGCCGCCGCCGAAATCCCGATCGCGGTCCACAGCGCGGCCATCCGGGGTAGAAAGAAGAACGGGGCGAGCGGAAGCAGAGAGCCGACGATCGTCGCGACCCCGACGACGAGCGCGCTCCGGCGCACGGCCGCGTCGTCGAGCGGCTCGAGCCCGAGCTCCTCGTTCATGATCGTCGAGAGCGCGGTCTTCGGGTCGGAACAGATGGTCGCGACGATCCGGTCTAGAAGGTCCCCCGAGAATCCCTTGGCGGCGTAGATCCGCCGCAGCGCGTCCGTCGCATTCTGCGGGGAACTTTTCAGCTCGCGACTCCAGCGCTCGCGCTCGCTCTGGTAGTGGTCAGCCTGCGCCATCGAGGACGTCCACGCGACGGCGCCCATGGACACGCCCTCCGCGAACGTCGCCGCCAGGCCCGCCGCGAGAAGGATCCGGACCTCCTCGCTCGCCGCCGACACCCCGAGCACGATCCCCAGCACGTTGACGAGGCCGTCCTGGCCTCCGAGAATCAGGTCGCGGAGCCAGGTGCCTCCGGGAGACGGTCCGGACGCGTCGGTCAAGCGCCCGCGGCCGCCTTTTCCTGGGCGTCCACCACGGCGATGGCCGCCATGTTGACGATGTCGGCCACGTCCACGCCGCGCTGGAGCACGTGAACCGGGCGCTTGAGTCCCAGGAGGATCGGTCCGATGGCTTCGGCGCCCGCCAGGCGCCAGACCAGCTTGTAGGCCGCGTTGGCCGCCTCGAGGTTCGCGAAGACGAGGACGTTCGGCCGCCGCACGCTCGACCACGGGTACTGAGCCTCGAGCATCTCCGGGACGACGGCGTAGTCCGCCTGCATCTCGCCGTCGATCGCGAGGTCGGGCCGCGCGGCGCGCACGAGCGCGACGGCCTTCTTGACCTTCAGCGCGGAGGCGTGCGAGTTCGACCCGAACGAGGAGAACGAGATCATCGCGACCCGCGGCTCGATGTCGAAGCGCCGCACGGCGTCGGCCGACAGCTCCGCGATCTCGGCGAGCTCCTCGGCCGTCGGGTCGATGTTGACCGTCGTGTCCGCGAAGAAGTACGTCTGGTGCTTGAGCATCAGGATGTAGAGCCCGGAGACGCGCTTGACGCCCGGCGCCGTGCCGAAGATCTGCAGGGCGGGTCGGATGGTGTCGGCGTAGGACTGCGTCAGGCCGGAGATCACGCCGTCGGCGTCCCCCCCGTCGACCATCAGCGGGCCGAAGACGTTGCGCACGCGGGCCTGCCGCTCGGCTTCCTCGAGGGTCATGCCCGTGCCGCCGGCGCAGCTCCTCGAGCCGGCGCGCGTAGGCCGGCAGCCTCGGGGAGCGATTGGTGTTGACGAAATCGATCTTGTCCATCGGCAGCTCGAGGTCGCGGGCGAGCTTCTCGATCTCGGCCTCGCGGGCGAGCAGGACCGGCCGGCAGATCCCTTCCTCGGCCAGGATCTTGGCGGCCCGCAGGATCTTGGGGTGCTCGCCCTCCGGAAACACGATGCGCTTCGGGTCCCGCCGCGCCTTCTCGAGCACGACGCTCATCACCTCGCTCGAGCGCGAGAGCATCGCCTCGAGCCGGCGCAGATAGGCGCCCATGTCCGTGATCGGCTCGCGCGCCACGCCCGTCTTCATGGCCGCTTCGGCCACCGCCGGGGCGACCCACAGGAGCACCCGCGGATCGAAGGGCTTGGGAATCAGGTACTCGCGGCCGAACTGGAAAGTCTGGCCGCCGTAGGCCTTCGACACCGAGTCCGGCACGTCCATCTTGGCGAGCGCCGCCAGGGCCTGGGAGGCGGCCAGCTTCATCTCCTCGTTGATCTCCGTGGCCCGCACGTCGAGCGCGCCGCGGAAGATGAACGGGAAGCCGAGGACGTTGTTGACCTGGTTGGGATAGTCCGAGCGGCCCGTCGCCATGATGACGTCGGGCCGCGCGGCCTTCGCGTCCTCCGGCGTGATCTCGGGGTCGGGGTTGGCCAGCGCGAAGACGATCGGGTCCGCGGGCCATCGCCTTCAGCATCTCGCCGCGTGACGATGCCGCCGGCAGACAGCCCGACGAACACGTCCGCGCCGATCAGGGCGTCGGCGAGCGTCCGTTCGAAGGTCTCGACGGCGAACTGCGGCCTTGTACGGGTTCATGTCCTCGGTCGCGCCCGTGTAGATGACGCCCGTGCGGTCCACCAGGAGAAGGTTCTCGCGCCGGACGCCGAGGTCAGGTAGAGCTTGGCGCACGCGATCGCCGAGGCCCCGGCCCCGCAGAAGACGACCTTGACGTTGTCGATCTTCTTGCCGACGAGGTCGAGCGCGTTCATGAAAGCGGCCGCCGAGATGATCGCCGTGCCGTGCTGGTCGTCGTGGAACACCGGGATGTTCAGCCGCTTCTTGAGCGCCTCTTCGATCACGAAGCACTCGGGCGCCTTGATGTCCTCGAGGTTGATGCCGCCGAACGTCGGCGCGATCCGCGCGACCGTCTCGATCACGTCGTCCGGATCCGTCGCGTCGACCTCGATGTCGAAGACGTCGATGTCGGCGAAGCGCTTGAAGAGGACGCCCTTGCCCTCCATGACGGGCTTGCCGGCGAGCGGGCCGATGTCGCCGAGGCCGAGGACCGCGGTCCCGTTGGAGATGACGGCGACGAGGTTGCCCTTGGCCGTGTACTCGTAGACCTTGTCGGGGTCCTTCGCGATCGCGAGGCACGGCTCGGCAACGCCGGGACTGTACGCGAGCGAAAGGTCCTCCTGGGTGCGGCAGGGCTTCGTGGAGACGACCTCGATCTTTCCCTTGCGCCCGCGCGCGTGGTATTCGAGGGCCTCCTCCGGCGTGATCCGGCGCATGGCGGCTGCTACTTTCCGCCCAGCTCGGCCCGCAGGGCGCGCACGGCCTCGACGGCCCCGGCGAGGGGGACCGGCCGCGAGCTCTTGTCGCTGCGGCGCACGACTTCGACGTTGCCTTCCTTGAGCGCGCGGCCGCCCACGTTGACCCGGATCGGGAAGCCGACGAGGTCCGCGTCCTTGAACTTCACGCCGGGCCGCTCGTCGCGATCGTCGTAAAACACCTCGATACCCGCCGCGCCCAGCGTCTCGTACAGCCCGTCGGCCGCCTTGCGGCGCGGCCTCGTCGGACGGATTGAGAGAGACGAGGGCGACCTCGAAGGGCGCGAGCGCGAGCGGCCAGACGATGCCGTCGGCGTCGTGGTGCTGTTCGATGGCCGCGGCCATGGTGCGGCCGACGCCGATGCCGTACGTTCCCATGACGGCCGGATGGCTCTCGCCCTTCTCGTCGGTGAACACGCACGAGAGGGCCTTCGAGTACTTGGTCCCCAGCTTGAAGATGTGCCCGACCTCGATGCCTCGCGCGATGGACAGGGGCTTGCCGCAGCGCACGCACGGGTCGCCCTCGCGCGCCTGCGCGAAGACGCCCCACTCCCCGACCTTCGCGTCGCGGCGCAGGACGAATCCCGCGACGTGCCAGTCCCGGCGGCCCGCGCCCGTGACGGCGTTGACCGCGTCGCGGATGGACTCGTCGGCGATGATGCGCACGCTGGCGGTCGGCAGCGTGTGCGGGCCGACGTAGCCGACGGGCGCGCCGGTGGCCTTCTCGACCTTGTCCTCCGAGGCGAGCGCGAGGTGCTCGACGCCGAGGGCGTTCTTCAGGGCGATCTCGTTGACGTCGAGGTCTCCGCGCAGGAGCGCCACGGCGAAACCCTGCTCGCTCTCGTAGACCAGGCACTTGATCATGCGCGCGGCGGTGATGCCGAGAAAGGAGACGACGTCGTCGATGCCGCCCTTGCCCGGCGTCGGCACCTCGACGAGCGGTGCCTCGGTCTCGTCCTTCCACGGCGCGGGCCGCGGGCCCGTCTCCGCCTTCTCGAGGTTGGCCCCGTAGCCGCAGGCCGCGCAGCGCACGACCGCGTCCTCGCCGGTGTCGGCAAGCACCATGAACTCCTCGGACGCGTTGCCGCCGATCGCGCCGGAATCGGCCTGGACGACCGTGAAGTCGAGGCCGCAACGCTCGAAGACGCGCCGGTAGGCGGCGTCCTGCGCCTTGTAGGACCGGTCGAGGCCCTCGGCGTCGGCGTCGAAGGAGTACCCGTCGTACATCAGGAACTCGCGCCCGCGCATGAGGCCGAAGCGGGGTCGGATCTCGTCGCGGAACTTCGTGCGGATCTGGTAGAGCGTGACGGGAAGCTGCCGGTACGAGGTCACGCCCGAGCGGACCATGACCGTCACGCACTCTTCGGCCGTCGGAGCGAGGCAGTACTCCCCTTCCTTGCGGTCCTCGAGGTGGAACAGGATCTCCTCCTCGGCGTAGCGCGCCCAGCGGCCGCTCTCTTCCCAGAGCTCGCGCGGCTGCAGGATGGGCAGCTCCACCTCGAGGGCGCCCGCGCGGTCCATCTCCTCGCGCACGATCCGCTCCGCCTTCCGGTGGGATCGCAGCCCGAGCGGCGTCAGCGAGTAGATGCCGGCCGCCACGCGGCGGATCATCCCGGCCCGCGACAGCAGGACGTGGGAGATCGCGTCGGCGTCTCCGGGCACTTCCCGGACGGTCTGGAGAAAGTAACGGGACCAGCGCATTGGGAGGTGAGGATACTAGAGACGGGGAGTCGTTCGCCGTCAGGCGTCAGCCGAAGACGATCGTACGGCTCGTACCGCTCACCGCCTACGGCTTGCGGCTCACGACCTCGCGGCGGCGGGGACCGACCTTCTCGACCAGCCGCAGGTTCGAGCGCAGCTGCTGCATCATGCGGTCCTCGATGCCCGACCCGCGGGCGGCGGTCTTCGCCTTCGTGAAGGCCGCCTTGGCCTCCTCGGCCCGCCCGGCCGCGAGATACGCCATGCCGAGGTGGTGGAAGGTCATCGGGGCCGCCGCGCGCTCGGACGAACGGCGCAGGCACTCGATCGCGCGGTCGTACTCCTGCCGCTTGTAGTGGACCCACCCGAGGGCGGCCAGCGGATACGGCTTCAGCTCCTCGGGCGCCGCGGCCAGGGCGCGCCCGGCGTAGTCGAGTGCGAGGTCGAGGTCCTCGCCCGACTCGGCGAGGCTCGTGGCGAGCTCGTAGTAGCCCACGGCCTGGGCCGTCTTGGACGGGTGCTTCTCGAGAAACTCGCGCAGAAACTCCGCCGCCTCGCGCGGGCTGCCCTCGGCGCGCAGGGCCTCGGCCAGCGTCGAGCAGGCCGCCGCGGCGACGACGTCCTCCGGATCGGCGGCGAGCACCTCGCGGCAGGCGGCAATCGCCTCCTTCCAGCGGCCCATCGAGGCGGAGAGCAGCGCGAACGAGACCCGGATCGTGGGATTGCGCGGCTCGGCCCGCATCGCCTTGCGGTAGAGCTCCTGGGCGCGGGCGAGCGCGCCGCGGGCCACGCTCTCCTCCGCGTCCTTGAACGCGGCCGCGCCGGGCCCGTCCACGCGCGGCAGCTCGTACTCGCTGCGGCGCTCCAGCAGGCGCACGGCTTCCTGGTACTCGAGCCGGCGCGGGTTCTTCTCGAGGGCCTGCTGAAAGCACTCGAGCGCGCGCTTGTGCCAGTTCTTCTCGAGATAGCAGAGGCCGAGCTGGAAGACCGCCTCCTCCGACTCCGGGGCCAGGCGCATCGCCTCCTCGAACTCGTGGATCGCGGCCGGCAGCTCCCCCTTCTCGCGCAGCACGTTGCCGAGGAGGATGTGCGCCGAAGGCACCGGGGCGCAGTCCAGAGCGCGGACCAGGGCTTCCTGCGCCTCGTCCCAGCGCGAGAGGTGCGCGTACAGGGTGCCGAGGGCGAAGTGCGGCAGGAAGGCGTCGGGCTTGCGCTCGACCGCGCGGTTCAGGGCCGCCTCGGCCGCGACGACGTCGCCGGACTCCGAGGCGGCGATGCCGCTGTACACCAGCGCCTCGAAGTGCGTCGGGTCCACCGCGAGGATCTTCTTGAAGTACCCGGACGCCCGCTCGAGCTCTCCCGCCGAGAAGAACGTCTCGGCCAGGTAGAAGCCGAGCTCGACGTTGGCGCGGTCGGCGCGGAAGAGCTCCTCGAGCACCCGGATGCCCCGATCCGCGTCGAGGGCGAGGATGGCGAACTCCGCCTCGCGCAGCTTCTTCATGAACGTCTCGCGGTCGGGCCCGGAGAAGCGCGCGATGATGCGGTCGCGCCGCTCGAGGAAGCGGTCCTTCTTCTCGACGGCCTGCATCCTCTCGTCCATCTTGGATTCCCAGAGATCCACGACCTCCTCGGCCCGCACGGCGCCGCGGCGCTCGAGCGTCTCCTGCAGGGCGAGGATCCCGGTATGGGCCACGAAGAGGTTCTTCTCGAGGTTGCCCATCGACTCGAAGAGCGACTTGACCGCCTCGGCCGTGCGCTTGACGACGTCCTCGAGCGTCGAGATCCGCTCGAGGAGGTGCTCGTCGAAGGGAATCTCCTCCTGCGGCTCGCCCGTCTCCTCGACGACGCCGACACCGGAGAGGACGAGCAGCTTCGAGTTGCAGCGGGCGCAGTACTCCTGGTCGTCCGAGTTGCGCAAGCCGCAGACCTGGCAGTACATGCGACGTTAGCCGTGAGCCGTCAGCCGTGAGCGGCCGGAGGGGATCGGCTTAGGGCTCACGGCTTCCGGCTCACGACACCGGGTACTCATAGAAGCCGCGGCCCGACTTCTTGCCGACCCAGCCGGCGTCCACCATGCGGACGAGCAGCGGGCTCGGGCGGTACTTCGGGTCGCCGAATCCGTCGTGCAGCACGCGCAGGATCGCGAGGCAGGTGTCCAGGCCGATGAAGTCCGCCAGGGTCAACGGCCCCATGGGGTGGTTCATGCCGAGCTTCATGATGCCGTCGATCGCTTCCCGGGTCGCCACGCCCTCGCGCAGCGTCTCGATGGCCTCGTTGATCATCGGCATGAGCACGCGGTTCGAGACGAAGCCCGGGTAGTCGTTGCAGACGATCGGCGTCTTGCCCATCCGGCGGGCGAGCGCGTCCACCGCCGCGGCCGTCGCGTCCGAAGTGGCGATGCCGCGGATCACCTCGACCAGCTGCATGACCGGCACGGGGTTCATGAAGTGCATGCCGATGAAGGCCTCGGGCCGCCGGGTCGCCGCCGCCAGGCGCGTGATCGAGATCGAGGACGTGTTCGACGCGAAGAGCGCGCCCGGCTTGCAGATCGCGTCGAGGCGCCCGAAGAGCTCCTTCTTGACGCCCTCGTTCTCGACGATCGCCTCGATGACGGCGTCGGCCGCGGCGAGCTCCTCGACCCGCGTCCTGGTCGTCAGCCGTCGCCAGGGCGGCGGTCTTGTCCTCGGCCGTTCGCTTGCCCCTGGCCACCTCGCGATCGAGGTTCTTCTCGATCGCGGCGCGCCCCTTCTCGACGAAGCGCTCCTCGACGTCCACGAGCGTCACCCGCAGGCCCGAGGCGGCCGCGACGTGCGCGATCCCGCTGCCCATCTGCCCCGCGCCGACGACGCCGAGGCTGCCGATTTCCATGGGCGGACTCTATAGCTTCGGCCGGCCGCCACCAACGCCACGCTGAAGCGCGAATCGCTGAATCGAATCGCAAGCCTTCTCTTCCCCGTTTGCGGTCTACCGGTTCACAGAACGCAACATGGTATCGCGGCGTTCCGAACCGCGAAAGCAGCGCGACGCCGACGGCGACGATCGAGGCCGCGCTCCAGACCAGCGCTCCCACGAACGGCACGAGCGACGCGCCGCCGAGCACGACGAAGCCGGCGGCGAGGGCCGCGGGCCGACGCGCCGGAGCCACGCTCCTCACGAGACGCTGGCCGAGCAGGAGAAAGAGCGCGGCCATGCCGAACACCTTGGCGACCACGGCGACCGCCGCCGAGAACAGGGCGATCGGAATCGCGATGGCCGACGGCAGCAGCGACAGCGCCGCGCCGGCCGCGAGAAAGAGCGTCAGCACGCCGAGCGCTCCCGCCAAGAGCGACCCGGACCAGTCGTCCTCGGCGGCCATGGCCGCGCGCGACAGCGGCGAAGCGAAAAAGTAGAGCAGCCCGAGCGCCACGGCGAGCCACGCCGAGAGCGCGATCAGGTGGAGGCCGCCGAGAACGGCGGGGCCCGCGCCCGCGCCCTCCCAGGGCGCCCGGCGCATCTCGGCGAGGTAGATCTGCAGGAGCGAGCCGGGCGTCGAGACGCGTCCCTCGACGGGAAGCGCGCCGCCGGCGGGGCCGTCGATCGAGCCGCCGAAGACGAGCAGATCCCCCGCGACCGACCCGCCCGGCGCGAAGGTCACGTTGCCGCCCCAGACGATGACGTCCCCCGACACCCGCGCCGCGATCCGGACGTTTCCGAGCACGGCAACGACGCGGCCCGGAAGTGCCTGGGAGACGACGACGTCGCGGCGCACCGCGGTCAGAGACCCCGACTGCGCCAGGGCGGCAGCCGGAAGCAGCAGCGTCAGCAGCAGGAGGGGGACCGGGCGGCGCGCGCGCCTCATTTCCGGTCGAACGCGCGAGTCCGGCCGGGGGCGCGGGCGAGGACGCGGGACAGCCCGAAGCCGAGCGGCACGAGCAGCACGAGCGACGCGAGGCCCATCGAGCCGCTCTGCCGCAGGCCCGAGGAAAGCGCCTCGAGGCCGGCGGGGGCAAGGGCCAGGAGATCCGCCGCCCAGCGGGAGGCGGAGCGGGCGAGGGCCGCCAGCGGGGCCGCCGCGGCGGCGCCGAGCGAAACCTGCTCGGCGGCGGTCAGGACAGGCACGGCGAGCAGCCCGACCCCGGTTCCGAAGAGGCCCGCCGTCAGGAGGACGGGCGGGTTCCAGAGGGCGTAAGTTCGGCGCTCCCGGCGGGAGAAGGACCGGAGGCGCGTGACTCGGTCCGCCAGGCCCGGAACCGCTTCGGGGGCCCCGGAAAGGCCTTCCAGGGCCGCCAGAAGCCCTCTGGCCGCCTCGATCTCGCGGGCGCAGGCCTCGCAATCGCGGCCGTGGGCGGCCGCATCGGAGGCAAATACCGGCTCGGCGCCGGCGGCAACCGCTTCGGCGTCGATCGGATCCAGGGGGCGTTGGCACGGTGTCACGTAACTTCTCCCGACAACCTTTCCTTCAATACGGCTCTTGCCCGAAAGAGTTTGTTCTTGACCGTTCCGAGGGGCATGTTCTTGACCCCTGCGATCTCCTCGTAGGACAGGCCGGCAAAGTGGCGCAGGGCGATGAGCTCCCGGAAGTCCGCCGGCAGGTCCTGGATCGCCCGGCTGATCGCCCTGCCCCGCTCGACGTTGCGCAGCTCCCCGTAGGGATCGAGCCCGGTCGACCTCTGCTCGGGAGAGAAGGTGCCCGAGCCCTCCGGGTCCGGGGTCTCGAGAGGCACCGTGCGGGGGCGGCGCTTGCGCAGGTGGTCGATCGCGGCGTTACCCGCGATGCGGAAGAGCCAGGTCGAGAACTTGTAGGCCGGGTTGAACCGGTCCAGGGCCTGGAAGACCTTGAGAAAGATTTCCTGCGCCAGGTCGAGGGCGTCGTCGCGGTTGCCGACCATCCTCCCCACGTGGGAAGCCACCCGCGCCTGGTAGCGCCGGACGAGGATCTCGAAAAGATCCTCCTCGCCCGCGAGGACGCGCCGGACGATCTCGACGTCCTCCAGGTCGGTCTGTTCTGGCTCCAAGCTCCCGCTCTCCCCCGGAGTCCCCGGGCCCGGGCCTCCGGGGGCCCGGTGCTAGAATTCCCCCGCATTTTAGTGGAGTGGGCGCTCGAGCGCCGGACGGGAGCAGTCACGTGAGCACAGCCACCGAACCGCAATTCCCCACGATCGGGTCCCACCCGCAGGGGACCGACTCGGCCAGCCCCTTCGAAGAGATGATGTCGCGGTTCGACCTGGCGGCGCAGAAGCTCGGGCTCGACCCCGGCCTCTACAAGGTCCTGCGCGAGCCCGTACGCGAGACCAAGGTTTCCATCCCGATCTCCATGGACGACGGCCGGATCGAGGTCTTCGTGGGGTACCGGGTGCTGCACAACATCGCCCGAGGGCCGGGCAAGGGCGGCATCCGCTTCGACAAGAACGTCTCGCTCGACGAGGTCCGGGCGCTGGCCGCCTGGATGACGTGGAAATGCGCGGTCGTCAACATCCCCTTCGGCGGCGCCAAGGGGGGCGTGATCTGCGATCCGGGGTCGCTCTCGCGGTCGGAGCTCGAGAAGATCACGCGCCGCTACACGGCCGAGCTCATGGACCAGTTCGGTCCCGAGAAGGACGTCCCGGCCCCGGACATGGGCACGAACCCGCAGACGATGGCCTGGGTCATGGACACGTACTCGATGCACGCGCGGCACACCGTCACGGCCGTCGTCACCGGCAAGCCCCTCTCGCTCGGGGGCTCCCGCGGGCGCGTCGAGGCGACCGGCCGCGGCCTGATGCTCATCGCCCGGGAGGCGGCGCCGTTGCGCGGCCTGACGCTCAAGGGCAGCCGCATCGTCGTGCAGGGATTCGGCAACGTCGGTTCGATCGCCGCCCGGATGTGCTTCGAGGCGGGGGCGAAGATCGTCGCGGTTTCCGACATCCAGGGAGGCATCCAGGCGAAGAACGGCATCGACATGCCGGCGCTGCTCGCCCACTACGAGAAGACCCGCTCGCTCAAGGGTTTCCCGGGGACCGAGCCCGTCACCAACGAAGCCCTGCTCGAGCTCGACTGCGACATCCTCATTCCCGCGGCCAACGAAAACCAGATCCGGCAAAAGAACGCCGGCAACATCAAGGCGAAGATCATCGTCGAGGGCGCCAACGGCCCCACGACCCAGCGCGCCGACGAGATCCTGAACGCCAAGAACATCCTCGTCGTGCCGGACATCCTCGCCAACGCCGGCGGCGTGACCGTGTCGTATTTCGAGTGGGTCCAGGACCGCGCCGGCTTCTTCTGGCGCGAAAGCGAGGTCAACGAGCGCCTCGAGGACATCATGGTGCAGTCCTTCCGCGACGTGGCGAGCATGGCCGAGAAGTACGGCGTGAGCTTCCGCATCGCCGCCTACATGCTCGGGATCTCGCGCGTCGCGCACGACACGATGGTGCGGGGACTCTACGCGTAGGGAACGGTTCCCGGTTCCCCGCTCCAGGTTTCCACTCGGGATCGCCGGCTTCGTTCTCGCGGCGGCGGGCGCCGCCGCGACGCCCGACCAGGTAGCCCGCATCGACCGGATGTTCGCCGCGGCCTATCCGGCGGACGGGCCCGGCGCGGCCGTCATCGTGGTCCAGGATGGCAAGCCCGTGCTGCGCAAGGGTTACGGCCTCGCCGAGGTCGAGCTCGGCGTGCCGATCCGCCCGGACATGGTCTTCCGCGTGGGCTCGGTCACCAAGGAGTTCACCTCCGCCTGCGTCCTGATGCTCGCCGAGCAGGGCCGGTTGAAGCTCGACGACGACATCGCCAGGTATCTGCCGGACTACCCCGCGGCCGGCCGGAGGATCACGATCGAGCAGCTGCTGACGCACACCTCCGGCATCCGCAGCTACACGGACATGCCCGCCTGGCGCGCGCGCATGCGCGAGGACTGGACGCTCGCCGAGCTCGTGGCCTTCTTCGACGGCGAGCCCTTCGACTTCGAGCCGGGCGCGCGGTGGCACTACGACAACTCCGGGTACGTCCTGCTCGGCCTGATCCTGGAGAAGGTCACCGGGAAGCCGTATGCCGAGGTCGTCGCCGAGATGATCTTCCGGCCGCTCGGGATGAAGGACACGCGCTACGGCGACGACGCGCCCATCGTCCCGGGCCGCGTCTGCGGCTACCAGAAGACGCCCGCCGGGATCGTCAACGCTCCCTTCCTCTCGATGACCCAGCCCTACGCGGCCGGGGCGATCGTCTCGACGGCCGACGACCTCGCGCGGTGGCAGGCCGCGCTCGACGCCGGGAGAATCCTCACCCCCGCGAGCCGGAAGAGAATGTGGACCCCGGTGGCGCTGCCCGACGGAACGCCCACCCGCTACGGCTACGGCTGGGACATGTGGAGCTACGAGGGGCACCCGGTCGTGGAGCACGGCGGCGGCATCAACGGCTTCCAGACCGCCAACATGCGCTTTCCCGACGACCGCCTCTACGTCGCCGTCCTGTCGAACTGCGGCGGCTGCGCCGACCCGCGCGCCCTCGCCCTCGGCGCCGGGTCGATCCTGATCGGCAAGCCCTCGATGGACCGGCCGGCCGCGGCCATCGCACCGGCGCTGCTCGACCGGTACGCGGGGACGTACACGGACAGCGACGGCGACGACTGGATCGTGCGCCGCCAGGACGACCACCTGGTCCTCGAGGCCGGACCGCGCCGATGGGACGCGTGGCCCGCGTCGAACACCGAGTTCTTCTTCCGCGACGCGGTGCGCACCGTGCGGTTCCTGAACGACGCTTCCGGCGCGGTCACCGCAATGGCGATCGACGAAGCGTTCGGGCCGGTCGACGTGGCGAAACGGAAGGCCGACTAGCGCCGCCACGCGCGACGCGGGCAGCGCTTCAACGCAACGTCACGCGCGGCTTGATGTCCGGCATTTCGACGGCCAGCTTCGCCTCGAGCTCCGAGAGCGTCGCTTCCACGGGCCTCTTCCACGTCGGATCCAAGAGCGACACCGTCAGGCGCCGGCCGACGAGCGCCGTCGGCTCGATCTTGCGCGCCAGCGGCTCTCCCACGATGCGTCCCCAGCGGGCCTGCAGCCACGCCAGGGCGTTGTCGCCGCGAGCGAGGCGCCGCAGGAGCCCCGTCGCCGCGGCGTCGAGCGTCGAGAACGAGCTCTTCTTCATCTCCGGGCTCCTTCCGGCGGGACCGCCCGCAGGGGTTTTTCTCCCGACAGGACGCGCCGCACGTCCTCGACGACCATGCGCGCCATCTCGCGCCGCGTCTCGACCGTGGCGCTGCCGGCATGGGGCATGAGCACGACGCGGTCGTCGTCGAGCAGCGCCGGCGTGATCGCGGGCTCGTTCTCGTAGACGTCGAGGCCGGCCCCGGCGATGGGGCCCGTGTCGAGCGCCCGCGTCAGCGCGACCTCGTCGATGACCGGGCCGCGTGAGGTGTTCAGGAGCAGGCTGCCCGGCTTCATCTTCGCGAAGGTCTCCGCGTTGAAGAGCCGCCAGGTCTCGTACGTCAGCGGCACGTGGAGGGAGATGACGTCCGAGCGGCGCAGGAGGTCCTCGAAGGAAACCCGCGGCGGGTCGTCCGGGTCCCCCTCGTGCCGGGGGCTCCGGCCGGTCGCGATCAGGCTCATCCCGAATGCCCGGGCGCGCCGCGCCACCGCCTTGCCGATGCGGCCGGGCCCGACGATGCCGAACACCTTGTTCTTGAGGTCGCGCCCGAGCAGCAGCCCGGGCGACCAGCCGGCGAAGCCGCCCGTCCGCACGAGGCGGTCGCCCTCGACGATGCGCCGCGCCAGCGCGAGCAGCAGGGCCATCGTCAGGTCCGCCGTGGCGTCGGTCAGCACGTTCGGGGTGTGCGTGACGACGATACCCCGCGCCGCGGCGGCCGCGCGGTCGATCTGGTTGACGCCCACGGCGTAGCTCGCGATGATCTTCAGGCGATCCGCGGCCGCGATCACCGGCGCGGTCACCGGATCGTCCACGAGCACGATGAGAGCGTCCACGCCCGGGACCTCCGCGGCCAGCTCCTTCTCGCTCGGGTTGTAGCCCATCACCCGGACCTCGAAGTCCGGGCGCAGCGTGTCGAACGGCTCCGGCAGCTCCCGCGTCGCGAGCACCACGCCGCCGGTCATCGGATCCCCCGCTGCAGCCCGTAGCCGGCGAAGAAGATTCCCGCCCCGATGCCGAGGATCAGGAGCTCGCGCCGCGCATCCTGCTGGAACACGCCCACGAAGAACGCGGCGCCCGCGACGACCAGCCCCAGGAACTGCACGCCCCGCGCGAGCCCGCGCACCTACCGCCCCTCCGCGGAGACGGTGATCCGCACGATGCGGTCTCCCTGCTCGATCCGGAGGGCCGCGTCCAGACCAGAGACGACCGAGCCGAAGACGGTGTAGATGCCGTCCAGGTGCGGCTCGGGCGCCTGCGTCACGAACCACTGGCTGCCGCCCGTGTCCGGGCCGGCGAGCGCCATCCCGAGCGTCCCGGTCCGGTACGGGATCGTGTTGATCTCGTCCCGGATCTCGTAGCCGGGTCCCCCGTTTCCCGTGCCGGTCGGGTCGCCGTCCTGGACGACGAAGTTCGGCACGACGCGATGCACCGGCGCGCCGTCGAAGTACTTCCGGCGGGCGAGATCCACGAAATTCATGACGGTCAGGGGCGCCGCTTCGCCGGAGAGCCGGAGGACGATCGTGCCGCGAACCGTCTCGACGCGCGCGGTCCAGGGACGGCGCGCCTGCGCCAGGAGGGCCGCGTACTCGGCCAGGGTCTTGCCGGTCGAGTACTCCCTCCACGGAAACGATGCCGCGTCGGCGTGGAAGGTCTGCACGAGCGCGCGGCGCGCCAGCCGCGACACGAGGGTCGAGGGGCTGCGGTAGAGCGCCTCGGCGACCGCGCGGGACTCCGCGTCCTCGGGATCCTTCTCGGCGGCGCCGAGCGCGGCGATCGCGACGTCGGGGCTCGAATCCGCGTAGGAGGCCAGTGCCATCTCGAGGAGCTTCGCACGAAACGCCGGCCCGGCGGCGAGCGCGAGGGCCTCGACCGCCGCGGCGCGCACGCCGTCGTTCGGGTCGGCGAGCAGGCGATCCACGACCGGGCCGTTGGCCGCCGCCACCTCGGAGGTCCGGAGCCCCTCGAGCACCTTGAGGCGCACGATGACCTCCGGGTCCCCGGCCAGCCGGGCCCGCCGGGCCGCCGCCTCGGCCTCCGGCAGGAACGAGAGCGACTCCGCCGCCGCCCCGCGCAGGTACGGGTCGTCCGAGGCGATCGCCCGGTCCACGAGCTCGAGCGAACCGGCGCCGAGACCGCCCATGAGGGCCTGCAGGGCCACCTGGCGGCGACGCCCGGCGCCCGCCGACGCGACCGCCCACAGCCGCCGGAACGCGTCGCGGTCGTCCGTCTGCCAGCGCAGGAGGGCGAGGGCCGGAACCGCCAGGTTGGGATCCGCGTCGGCGGCGAGCGCCAGGGCGCGCGCGCGATGCTCCGCCGGAAGGGCCGCGCCGGGGTTCTTTTCGAGAACGGCGGCGAGCGCGAGCGTCGCGCCGATGGTCGGCGGTACGCGCGGCCCCTCCATCGCCGCGCCGAGGGGGGCGAGGGATTCGGCCTTGCCGAGCAGGCCGAGCGCCCGGGCGCACAGCGCGGCCGTCTGCGGATCGGGATCCGCCAGCCCCGCCGTCAGCACGGAGAGCGATGCCTCCTGCGGCCGCCGCGCCAGCACGTAGAGCGCCGCGAGGCGCACCTCTTCGTCCGGAGACGCGACGAGCGGCAGGACTGCCGCCGCCGCGGTCGGGGTCGAATAACGCCAGAGGCCGCGCACGGCGGCGGCGCGCCGCGCGGGAGTCGTCGCGAGCGGAATCGCCGCCGCGAGGGCGGCCTCTCCGCCGCTCGCGCCCAGAAACCCGATCGCCCAGGCGGCGCGCGCGGCCGTCTCCGCGTCCGGATCGGCGAGCCGGGGCACGAGCGCGTCCGTCAGGGACGGGTCTCCGAGAATCCCCGCGGCAAAAGCGGCCTCGGCCCGCACCGCGGGCACGGAATCGTCGAGCAGGCGCGCGAGGGAGGGGGCGGCGCGGTCGTCGCCGATCCGTCCGAGGGCCAGAGCCGCCCGGGCCCGGGCGGCCGGATCCGGCGACCCGGCCGCGGCGCCGAGCGTGGCCGGCTCGAAGGCGCGCCGGTCCTCGAGCGCGAGGAGGGCCGGCTCCGCCATCGCGAGGGAGGCAATCGCGGGGACCGCGACGGGCGTCGGGGACGGAGACGGCGCGACGGCCGTGGCCGCGGGCGCCGCCGCGGGAGCGGCAGCCCGGTGCGCGCAGCCGCAGGCCGCCGCGAGTAACGCCACGCCGAAGACGCGCCCGGCGCGCCGGTGAATGCCCAATCCGGACCTCCGAAGGAATCGGGCCGGATTATAGGTCGCTACGCGCCGACGAGCAGACGGTCGCCGAGAATGTGCGGCAGGCCCGCCTTGTAGATCTTGTCGCGCGCCTTGTCGACCGGATACGGCACGCGGTCGAAGTGAACGACCTGGTCGGCGGCGTCGTAGATCGCGTACGCGGCCGCGGCGTTGCGGTCGCGCGGCTGCCCGATCGACCCCGGGTTCACGAGATAGCGCATTCCCTTCTTCAGGGGATACCGCAGGCGATCGCCCTCGACGAGCTCGACCAGGATCCCGTGCGGCTCCAGGGTGAAGACGCAGGGAATGTGGCTGTGCCCGAAGAAGCAGACCGCCGCGTCCGTCTCGCGAAAGTTCAGGTAGGCGTCGTAGTCCGTGAAGATGTAGGCGTCCTCGTCGCGGGGCGAACCGTGGCAGATGGAGAAGGCCCCGTCCACCGAGATTGGCCCGAGGGGCAGCGCCTCCAGGAACTTGAGGTTGGGGGGCGTGAGCTTCTCCGTCGTCCAGCGCGCCGCCTTGAGGGCGACCGGGTTGAAGAGGTCCCCGGACTCCACGCCGCAGACGACCTTGTCGTGGTTGCCGCGGATCATCCGCTTCGGCTTGCGGATGTTGCGGATCCGGTCGATCACGTGGTTGGGGTTGGCGCCGTAGCCCACGAAGTCGCCGAGCACGACGACGCGATCGAATTTCTTGCGGCGGACGCGGGCGAGCACCGCGGCGAGCGCCTCGTCGTTCGAGTGGATGTCCGAGAGGATGAGGTAACGCATTCGGGGAGTGCAATCTCCTTCAGCCCGGGCTCACCAGCCGGGAGGGGCGTCCGCCGTCGTCGAGCGCGATCAGCACCCGGTCGGCCGCCTCCTCGACCGTCGCGGCGCCGCCGAGATCCACGGAAACGGGGGCCATTCTATAGAAGGGCGCGCGTTCCCAGAAGAGGCGGCCGAGCTGCTCCTCGGTCTGGAAGAGCGGGCGGTCCATCTTTCCCCGCAGGCGCCCCCGCACGGTCTCGAGCGGCGCGTCCAGGAAGACGGCCGTCCCGAGGCGCGCGATCCGGCGGCGGTTTTCCTCCTGCGCGAAGCAGCCGCCCCCCGTCGCGACGACGGCCGCCGGCAGCGACTCGGTCGCCGCCAGAAACGCGGACTCGCGCTCGCGGAAGGCCGCCTCGCCCGACTCCTCGAAGAGTGCCCGGATGGTCTTGCCGCTGGTGCGCTCGATCTCGTCGTCGAGGTCCACGAAGGGCCGGTCGAGCCGCTCCGCCACGCGCCGGCCGACGGTGCTCTTGCCGCTCGCCATGAACCCGACGAGGTAAATGCGGCCCCGCGGCCCGCGACGGCGGCCGAGATCGAGCGCCCGGCGGGCGTTCTCCTCGACGCTGCCGCCCGCGTAGAGACCGCCGATCATCGCCGCCGAGTCCGCCCCCGCGTCCCACACCGCGTTCAGACGGTCGGCCGTGATCCCGCCGATCGCGACGAGTGGCTTGGCGCGGTCGCGCGCCGCCTCGGCCAGCGCCTCGAGGCCGCGGGCCGGGCGGCCCGACTTCGTCGGGCTCTCGAAGACGGGGCCGAAGGCGACGTAGTCGGCCGCCGGATCGGCGAACGCCCGGCGCGCCGCCGCCCGATCGTGCGTGGACACGCCCACGACGGCCTCCGCGGGCAGGATCGCGCGGGCCTCCACCGCCGGCAGGTCCTCCTCGCCGAGATGCACGCCCGTGCCGGCGATGCGCGCCACGTCCACCCGGTCGTTGACGAGGACCGTCGCCCCCGCGGCGCGTCCCAGGGCCGCGATTCCCTCGGCCGCGGCGAGCCGCTCCCGGTCCCCGAGCGTCTTGTCGCGCAGCTGGACCAGACGCACGCCCACCGAGAAGAGCCGGCGCGCGAGCGCGACGGGATCCTCGCCCGCGGAAGGGTCGGTGATGGCGTAGACGGGAGGAAGTCGGAGTATCACTTTGAAAAAGGCGGAGGGGCCAGGGTCGGCGACGGCTCGACCCTCGACTCTCGGCCCTCAGGTCTTCGTGCTGTAGCGCTCCATGAAGTGGGTCGACAGGCGGCCGGCGATGAAGTCCGGATCGTCCAGGATCTTGCGGTGGAGCGGGATCGTCGTCTTGATGCCCTCGATGACGAAGAAGTCGAGGGCGCGGCGGCCGCGGCCGATCGCCTCCTCGCGGTTGCGGCCCCACACGATGAGCTTCGCGATCAGCGAGTCGTAGTGCGGCGGGATGAGATACCCCTGGTAGGCCGCCGTGTCGAGCCGCACGCCGAGGCCGCCGGGAGGGTGAAACGACGCGATCCTGCCCGGCGAGGGCGCGAACGTCACGGGGTCCTCCGCGTTGATGCGGAACTCGATGGCGTGGCCCCGCGGCGACATGTCGTGGTCGGCGAAGGACAGCGGCGCGCCCGCCGCGACGGCGATCTGCTCCTTCACGAGGTCGAGCGACGTGACCTCCTCGGTGATCGGATGCTCGACCTGGAGCCGCGTGTTCATCTCCATGAAATAAAACCTGCCGTCCCGGTCGAGCAGGAACTCGATCGTGCCGGCGTTCACGTATCCCACGGCCCGCGCCGCGGCGACCGCGGCCTCGCCCATCCGGCGCCGGAGACCCTCGTCGAGCGCCGTGGACGGCGCCTCTTCGATCAGCTTCTGGTGGCGGCGCTGGATCGAGCACTCGCGCTCGCCGAGCTGGCGGATGTTGCCCTGCGAATCGCCGAAGACCTGGAACTCGATGTGCCGCGGATCCTCGAGGTACTTCTCGAGGTAGACCTCGGCGTTGCCGAAGGCCTTCTCCGCCTCGGCGCGCGCGGTCTCGTAGGCGTTGGCGAGGTCCCGCTCGTCGCGCGCGATCCGCATCCCCCTGCCGCCGCCCCCGGCCGAGGCCTTGAGGATCACCGGGTAGCCCGCCTTGCGCGCGAACGCCAGCGCGTCGTCCACCGAGTCGAGCGGGCCGGGAGAGCCCGGAACCGTCGGAACGCCCGCGGCCGCTACGGTCCGGCGCGCCAGCGACTTGTCCCCCATCTTGCGGATGGCGTCGGGCGACGGGCCGATGAACGCGATGTGGCAGTCCTGGAGGATCTCGGCGAAGTAGGCGTTCTCCGAGAGGAAGCCGTAGCCGGGGTGGATCGCGTCGGCCTCGGTGATCTCGGCCGCGGACACGATGGCCGAGATGTTGAGGTACGAGGCGGCCGACGGGTACGGCCCGACGCAGACGTCCTCGTCCGCGTATCGCACGTGGAGCGCGTCCCGGTCCGCCTCGCTGTAGATCGCGACGGTCCGGATGCCGAGCTCGCGGCAGGCCGAGATCACGCGAAGCGCGATCTCGCCCCGATTGGCGATGAGGATCTTTTTGAACATCGCCGTTCGCGGCTAGGCCGCGAGGCGAATGGCGAACAACTTCTCGCCGTACTCGACGGGCTGGCCGTTGCGGGGATAGACGGCGACGACCTCCCCCTCGACGTCCGACTCGATCTCGTTCATCAGCTTCATGGACTCGATGATGCAGAGGATCTTGCCCCGGGCCACCCGGGCGCCCACCTCGGCGAAGGCCTCCGCTTCCGGCGACGCGGAACGGTAGAACGTCCCGACGATCGGCGAGGTGATGACGTGGACGTTGCGGTCCTCCTCCGCGGCGGGCTCGGCCGCCGGCGCGACGGGCGCCGCGGCGCGCGCCACGGGGGCGGCGACCGGCTCGGCCGCCGCGACGACCGGGCGGCGGCCCTCGATGCGAAGGCGGAACCCGGACCGCTCGATCTCGAGCCCGGACAGGCCGCGCTCGGCGACGAGATCCACCAGCTCCCGGATCTCCTTGAGCGACAACATCGCTACAGCAGCTCCTTCTCCAGCATGGCCGCGGCCTTTCGCAGCTCGAATCGGCCCCGACCGAAGTTGCCGTCCCGGGCAAGCAGGAGGAGCAGATAATACTCCTCGGTCACCCGGCACAGGACCGCCGCGGAGCGGCCCGACGCGACCGTGATCTCCGAAACGGCGCCGTGGTCGGTCAGCGCGCGCCCGGCCTGGGCGGCCTTCACCAGCGCGCCCCCTTCCGCGGCGAGCGAATCCATCGGCAGCCCTTCCGAGCTGACGTAGCTGTCGATCGCGATTCCGTCGGTGCCCACGAGCGAGACCGCCCGGGTCCCTTCCACGCGCTCGGCGATGCGGCGGAGGCTGTCCTGAAAGACGTTCATGCGCAGCCGGATGATGTCACGGACGGGGGGTCCGGATCACCCGGCCTGGACGAGGGAGAGCCACTGCTTGAGCGCCCGGATCCGGGCCAGGCGACGCTCGAGGCCGATGTCCTGGGCCGCCGAGGAGGGCGTCGTCGACGCCGGCAGCAGGCGCGCCTCGGCGTCCCGCCGCATGCGCTTCAAGTCCTCGTCGAACGGGTGGCGCAGGACGAGATCGTCGTAGATCTGGAGGGCCTCCGCGTAGTGCCCCTGCGCGTAGTAGAGGTCGGCCAGGGCGCGCCCGGTCGGCCGCACGGGCTCCGGCTCCGCGGCCGGCGGCTCGGGGGGCCTCGGGGGCTCGAGGGGCGACGGCGGGGGCGGCGGCTCGAAGGCGGCCGGCGCGGGCTCGGGCCGCGGCGGCGGAGCGAGCTCCATGGGCGGCGCCGCCGCAAGAGCCGGGGCGACCGGAGCCGGAGGCGGCGGCGGGACTTCGGCGGCGGGCGGATGGGCGAGCGCCGTGTCCCGCGTCGGAAAGAACGGAAACGGATCTTCGCCGCCCGACTTGCCCGAGTCCTCCCCCACCTCGAACGGCAGGGACGTCATCTCGAACGCGTCGGCGAGCGGCATCGGCTCCGCCGCCGGCATTTTCGGCAGGGAACGGCGGCGGCTCTTGTCCGTCTCCTGGAAACTCGGCGGCGGCGGGAGCGGCTCGGCCTGGACGGGAATCCGCGGCGGCGGCGGCGGCTTCGGCGCGACGAGCGGCTCGAGCCTGGCGATCACCTCGTCCACCTTGCGGTCGCCGGAGATCGCCCGATAGAGCTTGTACTTCTTGAGAGCCTCGAGCTTCTCGTCGCGCGCGTAATAGATGTCGGCCATGGACTTGGCCGCGACGAGGTTTGCCGGATCCGCGATCAGGACTTTCGCAAACGTCGAGATCGCGTCGGTCGCCTGGTTGGCCTCGAGATAGACCCGCCCGAGCGCCACCTGCGCGGCAATGTATCCGGGGTGGGCGAGCAGGCCCTTCTGGAGCGCCGAGAGCGCGTCCTTGACGCGCCCGACCCGGCGGTACTCCTCGGCGAGCGAGACGAAAAGCCGCGACCCGCTGTCGAGCTCGAGACGCCTCTCGAGATCGCGTATGCGCGCTTCGGCCGCCGGATCAGCCATGGTGCGGATGAGGCCGCCGCCCCCCGAAGGAGGCGGCGGCCATTTCTTCTACGGAGTCGGCGTCGGCGGCACGGTGCACGGCTGCTGGTACTGGAACGACTGGACGGCCGTCGCGCTGCAACCCGTGACGCGGTTTCTCACGATGACGTCCACCGTCGCGGTCGTCTGCGGCGTGCCCTGCGGATTCCCGTTGGCGCATGCCGTCGCCGTGGTCGTCGTGATCGGCGCGGTCACGGTGATCGTGCCGTTGACGCTGTCGACGCCCGTCACGAACGCGGTCTGGTTGCCGAACTTCACGTCGGCGTCGGCGATCGACGTCGGGAAGTTGGCGCCCGAGATCACGACGCTCAGACCTCCCGTGCCGCCGTTGGGATCGCACGGGGACCCGGCCGGGCACGACGTTCCCGGGGTGATCCCGGTGATGACGAGCTGCGGCATGAGATACGTGAACACGGCGCCGCTGCCGGTGTCTCCCGAATCGATGTTGGTCACGGTGACCGGTCCGGTGATGTTGTTGCAGTCGGCGGCCAGGGGGCGAGTCGGAAGCGCGACGATCTCGGTCGCGGAGACCGACTGGACGACCGCGGCCACGCCGGCCAGCCCGACGGCGACCGGGGCCTGGAATCCCTGGCCGAAGATCGTCACGGGCGAGAGGTGGTCGATGGACTGCGTGTTGTTCGAGATCGAGGTGACCTTCACCGCGGGCGTGTAGGAGAAGGTGACCGACGCGTTCGACACGAGGCCGGACGCGATGTTCTTGACGGTGACCGGGACCGTCTGGTTCCGGTTCGGGTCTCCCGCGCCGAAGGCCGGCGGCGAGAGCGCCACGACCTGGTTGTACGAGGCGGAGACCACCGTCGCCTCGACGCCGCCGAAGAACACCTGCACGCCGGCGGACGAGAAGCCCGAGCCGACGATCGAAACGCGGGTGTTGCCTTCATTGGTGCCCGACGAGGGAAGCACGGCCGTGATGGTCGGCGTCCCGGCGTCCGCCGTCCCGTAGGCGAAGCAGTTCGGCAGGGAAACGACGATCGGAGGAACGCTCGCGTTGAAGGTCAGGGTGATCGCCGCCAGCGCGGACGGGGAAGCGATCTCCGGGAAGCCCGGGGTCGTCACGGTCACGGCGGTCGACGTCACGGCCGTCACGAGGCCGTCCTTGCTGACGCCGTTGACGGTGAACTGGGCTCTCGTCGTGTTGGGCGCCCCCGTGAACCCGCCGCCGTTCAAGGTCAGCGTCGTGCCGCCCTCCTTCGGACCGAAGCTCGGGCTGCAGTAGGAAACGTGCGGACCGGAGCCCGCGTCGGGCTGGAAGATGATCGTCACGTACCCCGAGTTGGTCTTGCCCGCGACCGTCGCCGTCGCCTTCACCTTGGCGGTTCCGGCGCTGGGGCCGCAGATCGCGGTCGACGCGTGGCCACCGGTCGTCACGTCCGACACCAGCGGGAGGCCGTTCTGGCCGAAGGTTCCGAAATCCGTCGAAAAGTTGACGCTCGTTCCGTCGGGCGCGGGCGCTCCGTTGTACGAGACGAGGGCCTCGATGAGGGCGCACGTTCCCGCCTTGGGATTGGCGTCCGTGGCGAAGAGCTGGACGGTAATGGCGCTCGACGTCCCGCCGCCGGAGGGGGGCCTGGGTGCCGTCGGAGCGTCCGCCGCGCAGGCGTGAATGCCCACCACGGCCGCGACCAGGATCAGTGCAATGGCTATCCGGCGCATGGATCCCCCTTACCTTGCCGACCTGGCGGGCGCGACTGCCGAGTATCGGAAAATCAGAATCCCGCTCGCGGTGTCGCTCTGGACCCGCTTGCCCGACACCGTCGTCCCGAAGAACGTGATGTCGAACGTCGTGTCGATCTCGTCCCGGCCCGTTTCCCGGTCGATGCCGCCGTTGAACGGCAGCAGCTGGTCGAACGGCGACTGCTGGACGGCCGGCGCATAGAGCACCGGGAAGTTGCTCAGCGTCGCCTCGCCGTCGTGCGGGACGACCACGCCGCAGCCGAACGTCTGCACGGGCGGCACGAGCGTGCCCCCGTCCGTCCGCCGGTACGTAACCGTGTAGCTGTTGAGCTGAACGTCCGAGAAGCCGATCGTGTCCACGGAGTCCGGGTTCTTTCGCCGCGACTGGACCGTGATCGTGTCGATCTGCACGGGCTGCGCGACGGCCACGTTGATGAATCCCGGCTGGAACTCGATGTTCACCGTCAGGAACACCGGCGATTCGGTCGTGCCCTGCGTGTTCGAGCACCCGCTCGACAGCGCGAGGGCGCCCAGCATCAGGATCGCGAGCGGAAAGGTCTTTCTCATGAGGCTTTCTCCCTTACGACCGGAGGATCCGGGGAGTGATGAAGATGAGAAGCTCGTCGTGCTTCTCGGTGCGCGTCGTGTTCTTGAAGAGGTTCCCGAGGACGGGGATCTTCCAGAGCCCCGGGATCATGTTGTACTGGTCCTGGTCGTTGATCTGGAAGATGCCGCCGATCACGGTGGTGCCGCCGTCCTTGACGAGGACCTGGCCGCGATACTCGCGGATCGTCAACGGCACGTTCTGGCCGAGCGCGAGGTTCAAGGCGACCGCCGGCTCGCGCTTCATGACGTTGACCGTCAACAGAACGGTGCCTTCCGCGGTGATCTGCGGCGTGACGTCGAGCTTGAGCGTCGCGTCCACGTAGATGACCGTCGTCGTGTTGTTGACCGTGGTCTGGACCGGGATCTGGACACCGGACTGGATCAGGGCCGGCGTGTTCGTCAGGGAGGTCACCTTCGGCGACGAGATGATCTTCAGAAGACCCTGGTTCTCGGCGGCCGTCAGGGCCATGTCGAGGTTGAAGGTGTTCAGGATGTTGCCGAGGACGAGCGAGGCGACCGTCGGGCCGTTGCCGAGGCCGACGTTGAGGCCGCCCGCCACCGTGTTCGGGAAGACCAGGTTCGGTGGTGTTGCCGTGCTCGTTGTCGGCCTTGCCGCGCACCTGCCAGTTGATGCCGAGGCTGCGGCCCAGGCTCTTCGTCGTCTCGACGATCCGCGACTCGATGACGACCTGCGGGGTCGCGGTGTCCAGGTTGTCGATGAGCTGGAGGACCGCCGGCATGTAGGTCGGGGTCTCCCGGATGATCAGCGTGTTGGTGCGCTGGTCGACCACGATGGCGCCGCGCTTGGACATGACGCTCTGGAGCACCGGGACGATCTCCGACGCCTTGGCGTAGGAGAGCTTCTTGATGACCGTCCGCGTGGGCTCCGCCGCCTGGCGCGCTTCGGCCAGCCGCGCGCGATCACCTTCCTCGGCCTGGAGCTTCGAGGTGGTCGCGATGCGCATGATGTTGTTCTCGAGCACGTAGCCGAGGCTGTTCTGCTTGAGGATCAGGTCGAGCGCCTGGTCCCAGGGCACGTCCTCGAGCTGTACCGTGACCGTCCCGCGCACTTCGGGGTCGATGACGATGTTCAGCCCCGTCAACTGCGAGATGGTCCGGAAGACGTCCTTGATGTCGGCGTCCTTGAGGTCGAGCGACACCGGCTCGCCGGTGAACTGGCTCTGCGCTTCCGACGAGGGTCCGGGAGCGATAGGCGCCTCCGCCCTGCGCCGGCGAGGTCTGCTCCTGATCGAGCTGCGCGGCCGCCGCCTCGAAGAGCGCGTCGCCGCGCGACGTCGGCGGGTTTCGCCGGTGCCTTCGCGGCGGCCGGGACGGGCTTCGGCGCCGGCGGCGCCGCGGCGACGGCCGGGGCGGGCGGCGGCGCGACGGGCGCGGCCGCGACCGCCGGCTTCTCGACCGGCTTCTCGGCGGGCATCGGAGCCGGCTTCTCGGCCGGCGGCACGCTGGCCACGACGGTCGGGGCCGGCGCCGGGGGTTCGGTCTTCGGGGCAGGGGCGGGTTCGCTCGGGGCCGTGTTCTCGACGATCTTCGTGACCGACGGCGTCGCGCTCGCGCTCTTCGTCTCGGGTTCCGGAGCCGGCGCCGCGTCGACGTGCGTCTCGGCGGCGGCCGCCTCCACGTGGGCGGGCTCGACGCTTCCGACCGACTCGGCCTCCTCGGCTCGGGCTGGACGGTCGCCTGGGCCATCGCGTCCGCCGTCGCGTTTTCGCCGACGACGACCGCGAGACGCTCGCCGTCGGGAACGAGGGCGTGGGGCATCGGCCGCGCCAGGTCCACGACGACGCGCGTGACGTATTCGGGCGAGGTCTGGAACTGCGAGACACGGACGCGGGACACGACGTCGTCCTTGACGACGATGGTCCGCTGCTTGACGTCGTTCTTGACGCCGGGAAGGTCCACGACGATGCGCGGCGGGTTGGCGAGGGTGAAGTCTTTCGCCGAGAACCAGCCGTCGCCGAGAAGCAGGATCGCGACCTTGCCGTTGCGCGTCTCCGCCGTCACGCTTTCGAGAGAGTGGGCGAGCTCGCCGCGCTTGGCGGGAGCCGCGGCCGGCGCCGCCTTGGGAGCGATCGCGGCGGCCGCGGTCGTCGTCGCGACGGGCTTTTCGGCCGGCGTCAGCGGCGCCGACTGGACCGTCGCCGTTTCCACCGGCGGGGCCGCGGCGGCGGGCGCCTCGGCCTCGGCGTTCGTCGCCGGTCCCGAGAACCCGATCGCCAGGCCCTGGCCGACCGAGCGCAGGTCGGCGTGCGCGTCGGGGTTGTGCGTGATCGAGAGGCGCGTGATCCGCTTGCCGAGCTCGTCGAGCTCCTCGAACTTGATCGACTCGACGAGGCCCCCGGTCTTGGGCGTGGTCACGCCGGCGGCCATCGAGGCGTCGCGCAGGTCGACGACCAGCAGGTCGGGCCTCGGCTCGTACGACGTGTAGAGGAGCGGGGCGTTGGCGGACAGCACGATGCGCGCGCCGTCGGCGTCTTCGTTGAAGGCGGTCCCCGTGATCTTTGCCGCGGCGGGGGCTGTGGCTGCCGGGGAGGTGGCCGTCGGGGCCGCCGGGGCCGCCGGAGCGGCGGTGGCCGCGGTGTGCGCGGCGTGTCCCCCGGAGGAGCAGCCCACGGCGGCGGCCCACGCCAGCGCGAGCGCCATGGCCGTCGCGGTTCCTCTGAATGCCATTCGCATCGTTCCTCCCGTCGCGCGGAATACCCTGGTCACCGGGCCCTCACTGCCTGACCGTCGCATTGAGCTGCTTGGTCACGTCCCGAAACGGCTTCACGCTCTGCGGATCGTTGATGTTCTGCCGGAACGTCACTTCGTTGGGTCCCACGCGGACGACCTCGCCGTCGTACAGAAGGTCGCCCGCGCGAATCAGATAGCTCTTGTTGTCGGTCGCGCGGATCTGCGCGACGTATCCGGACTTCGTCTTCCAGATGCCGTGCAGCGACGAGGTCGTCGATCGCGATGCCGGCGATTCCCGGGGGCCGCTCGACGCCGCCCTTGTTCTGCTCACGCATCAGCAGCGAGCGGAACGGGTCGCGGCGGCCCGGCCGGATCGTACGAGTACGTCGCGGCCGGAGAGCGACGACTCTTCCTGCTCGATCATGGACTGTCCCGGCGACTCGGGCACCGGCGCGATCACGGCCGGGGCCTTGGTCGGCTGGGGAGCGGGCGCGGCCGCCGGCGCCTGCGCGCGGGCCGAGACGGCCGCGAGAATGCCGACGGTAGCGAGAAGGAAGAAGCGTCTCATTCGACCCCCTTCCCTTCGGCGCGTTCCTTGAGCCCTTGGCGTTGGCCGCCGGTCCGGGCTTCGGGGTAGCGCCCGGGGCTCCCGGGGGCGGCGTCGCCGCGCCGCCGGCGGTCGCCTGGCCGACCTCGTCGGCCTGGTAGATGAAGGTCTTCGCCACGAAGCTCGCCGCAATCGACTTGCCCGGGCTGGTTGTCGAGCGCCGGTGATCTTGAGCTCCTCGACGTTGACGATGCGCGAGAAGCGGCTCATCCGGTCGAAGAAGAGCGCCAGGTTGTGGTACGTGCCGTCGACCTGGATGTCGATGGGCCACTCCGAGTAGAAGTCCTTGCGGATGAACTCGCCCGGCGTGAACTTCTTCAGCGCCGAAGTCGCCCTGCCGGGTCGAGCGTCTCGACCCGCTTGATCAGCTCCTCGGTGTTGCGCTGCGAGGGCAGGATCAGTAGCAGCTTGGAGAGCTCGAGCTCCAGGCGCTTGACCTCTTCGCGGAACTGCGAAAGCTTGCGCTCCGCGGCGCGCCCCTTCTGGATCTCCTGGTTGAGACCGTCGAGCTCGCCCTTCTTCTTCTTGATGTCGTCGTTGATGCCCGGAACCAGAGCGTAGTGCGTCACGCCGGCCATCAGGATGCCCCCGGCGATGCCCATGGCCAGGGCGTAGTACCAGGCTTTTCTTCGATCTTGATTCCGAATACGGCCATGGCTTACTTCTTCCCGGCCGGGCCGCCGCCGCGCGGCCCTGCGGTCCCGGCGTCTTCGGGTTCGCCGTCGCTGCGGCCGCGCCCGCCTCTCCGCGGCCGGCCGTTGGTGAAGATGACCGTCATCTCCCAGGCGTAGATGCCCTGCCCGCCGCCTCGAGGCCGAGGTTCTTGAACACCGGCTCCTTGAAGTAAGGGCTCTTCTTGAGGTTCTCGAGGTACGTGCTCGACGGCGTTGGGAGACAGCGTCCGGCCCTGCGCATCACGATCTGGCCGCCGGACACTCGAGGCTCGTCAGCCAGACGAGATCCGGCAGCGCCTGGAGACCTCGTCCATGAGGCGCACGGGGCCCTTCTGGTTGAGTCTTGAGGCTGTTGATCAGGTCGATCTTGGCCTGCAGGTTGGCTTCTTCTTGTCCTCGTAGCCCTGGACCTCGTCGATGATCGACTTCAGGCGGTCGGCTTCGAGGCGCGCGCGCCCGATGTCCTCGTCGAGCTGCCGGCGCTTGGAGGTCAGGACGAGCCCCATGATGGCGATGTAGAGAACGCCGAGCACCAGGCCCGCCATGAAGACCAGGTTGTTGAGGCGGGCGCCCGTCGGCAGGATCGGCGTCTTCTTCTTGGCGGCCGCCGCCTTGGCCTCGGTGAGGAGATTGATCCGGATCACGAGACTTCATCCCCGATGTGGCGAACGGCGAGGCCCACCGCCACGGCCATGCTGGGCGCGTTCTCGGTCAGCCATTCCTGCGAGACCGACGTCCCGGCGATGTCGATCTGTCGGAAGGGGTTCATGATCTCGACCGGGATCCCGAACCGCTCCTTCAGCTCCGTGTCGAGATTCACGACGCGCGAGGAGCCGCCCGCAAGGAACAGCTGATCGATCTTCTCGGTCGACGTCGTCGCCAGGAAGAAGTCGAAGGTCTTCTGCAGCTCCTGCGCCGAGGTCGTCGGAGACCGACTTCAGGATCGGCAGGATCTCCTGGAGCGACTGGTCGCCGGTCTTCTCGCCCTTCTTCAGGGCTTCGGCCTGGTCGAACGAGAGCGAGAGCTGCTTCTGGATCGCGTCGGTGTACTGGTTGCCGCCGAAGGAGATGTCGCGCCAGAAGATCGTGTTCGAGCCGGAGCAGGATGTTGACGTTGGTCACCGAGGCGCCGATGTTCACCAGGGCCACGACCCGGCCCGGCTCGACCGGGTAGTTCGCCTCGTAGGCGTTCTGGAGCGCGAAGGCGTCGACGTCCACCAGCACCGGGGTCTTGCCGGCCTGGGTGATGACGCTCGTGTAGTCGCGGATCTTGTCCTTCTTGACCGCCACCAGCAGGACGTCCATGGTCTCGCCGCCACCGGCCTCGAGGACGACGTAGTCCAGGTTGACGTCGTTGATGTCGAAGGGGACGTACTGCTCGGCTTCCCAGCGGATCGACTCGGACAGCTCCTCGGGGGACATCGTCGGCAGGGAGATCTTCTTGATGATGACCGAGTGGCCCGAGAGGGAGGTCGCAAATTCGGGGTTCCGGACCGCAAGTCGAGGACACGATGCGGTTGACCGTGTCGACGACCAGCGAAGAATCCATGATCGCGCCGTCGACGATCGCCTCCGGCGAAAGGGTCTAGAGGCCAGTCTTGACGAGTCGGAAACCTCCGCCCTTGGCGTCCTTGAGCTCGACGAGCTTGACGGCCGAGGACCCGATGTCCAGACCTACCAGATTCTTTGTTTTCCTGAACAGCACTTACGTCTCACCGTAAAAAGAAATACGGTAAAGGGCTTTGACCAAGAGTTATTTCGGCTGGTTGCCAAAGTAACAGAAGGTTTTCGCGTAGTCAAGAGATTGGGAGCCGAAAGCGTCAATTGCACAAAGACTTAAGCCCATCGGACAGGTGTCGTGGTCGAAGGCCAGCTGTTCTTCCTTGCGTCGTCGCGAAGACCGTTGAGGATTCGCCCGGTTTTTTCGGCCGAGCGGTCGAGACGAGGAGATTCATGGCCCAGCACTGCGAGTTCTGCGGAAAGACGCCGATGAGCGGCCACCGCGTCAGCCACGCGCACAACGTGTCCAACCGGAAATGGAACCTGAACCTCAAGACGGTGCGGGCCGTCGTGAAGGGAGAGACCAGACGGTCTCGCGCCTGTACCCGCTGCATCCGTTCCGGGAAGGTCGTGAAGGCGTCGCCGCGGAAGAAAGCGGCGGCATAGAGCCGGGAGGCAGGAGGCGGTCCGCGGGAGGCGGGCTGCCTTCGCCTTACCTGCCGACCGCCTCCCGCATCCTGCCGACTCCCGTTCTCCCGCCTTCGGCACGTTGTACTTCCGGATCACGTCGCGGACGCCCTCGACGGCGCGGAGCCGCCCCAGGATCTTCTCGAGCTGCTTCAGGTCCGACATCTCGAGCGCGACGCTGACGAAGCCCTGGCGCATCTCCCCGACGCGCGCCTCGATCCTCCGGATGTTCGAGCCCTCCCCGGCGATCGCCTTCGTCACGTCGGCGAGCAGGCCCGGCCGGTCGTCGATGACCACCTCGAGCTCGATGGCGTAGGCCGCCTTCTTCTCCCCCGCCCAGGCCACGTCGATGCGGCGCTCCGGGTCGTAGAGGAGGTTCTTCACGTTCGGGCAGCTCTCCGAGTGGACCGAGACGCCGCGCCCGCGCGTGATGTAGCCGACGATCCTCTCGCCGGGCACCGGGTTGCAGCACTTGGCCAGGCCGGCGAGCAGGTCGTTGTGGCCCACGACGACGATGTCGGGAACGGAAAACGGCAGGATCTTCCGGACGACCCGCGAGACCGCCGACTCCTTCGTCTCGGCCTCCGGCCGCTGCAGCTCCTCGGCCGGGACGAAGCGCTCGAGGGCGGCCTTCGGGGCGAGCTTGCCGTAGCCGATCGCCGCGAAGAGGTCCTCGGTCCGCGAAAACCCCCACTGCCGCAGCTCGCGGGCGAGGCTGCCTTCCTGATCGAGCTTCTTGACGGTGCGCTTGTACTTCTTGAGCTCCCGCTCGAGGAGCCGCCGGCCGAGCTCGACCGCCTGGAGGTTCTCCTGGGTGTGGATGAAGTGCCGGATCTTGTGTCGCGCCCGGCTGGTGACGACCGAGGAGAGCCAGTCCCGCGACGGGACCTGGTTGGGGGCCGTCAGGATCTCGACGATGTCTCCGCTCGAGAGCGGCGTGCGCAGGGGCACGAGCTTGCCGTTGACGCGGGCCCCGACGCAGCGGTGGCCGACGTCCGTGTGGATGCGATAGGCGAAGTCGATCGGCGTCGCGCCGCGGGGGAAGGCGAACACCTCGCCCTTCGGCGTGAAGGTGTACACCTCGTCGGGATAGAGGTCGACCTTCAGGGAGGAGAGGAACTGCCGCGGGTCCTTCACCTCGCTCTGCCAGTCCACCAGCTGCCGCAGCCACTGGAACCGCGCGTCGTCGGCGTGGGGGCCGAGGCGCCCCTCCTTGTACTTCCAGTGGGCGGCGATGCCGCGCTCGGCGATGAGGTCCATCTCGCGGGTGCGGATCTGGATCTCGAAGGGCTGCCCGGTCTCGCCCATGACCGTCGTGTGGAGGGACTGGTAGAAGTTCGGCTTGGGCATGGCGATGTAGTCCTTGATGCGGCCGGGGACCGGGCGCCAGAGCTGGTGGACCATGCCGAGGGTGGCGTAGCAGTCCTGGGTCTCCGCCATGACGACCCGGAAGGCGAGGAAGTCGTAGAGCTGCGCGGCGTCGACGCCGGTCCGCTTCATCTTGGACCAGATCGAGTAGTAGCGCTTCATGCGGCCGGAGACCTCGGCCGCCACGCCCGCCTCGGCGAGGCGCGCCTCGATGCGCCGGCGGACGTCGCTGATCATGTCCTCGGCCGCCTTCAGCTCCGGCGCGCCACCTCGCGGGCGACCCGCTCGTGCTCCTCGGGCTCGAGATAGCAGGAAAGCCAGGTCCTCGAGCTCGCCCTTGACGCTGCCCATGCCGAGGCGGTTGGCGATGGGCGAGTAGATGTCGAGCGTCTCCCGGGCGATCTCGCGCCGGCGGGACTCCGGCAGGAAGCCGAGCGTGCGCATGTTGTGGAGCCGGTCGGCGAGCTTGACGATCACGACCCGGAGGTCGGAGACCATCGCCAGGATCATCTTGCGGAACGTCTCCGCCTGCTCCTCCTCGCGCGACACGTACGAGAACTTGCCGATCTTGGTCAGGCCGTCGACGAGCTCGGCGACCTCCGCGCCGAACTGCTGGGCGATCGCCTCACGGGTCGTGAGCGTGTCCTCGAGGACGTCGTGGAGGAGGCCGACGACGATCGAGATGTCGTCCGCCTTCAGGTCCGCCAGGATCGCGGCCACGTTCAGGGGATGCACGAGGTACGGCTCCCCGGAGCGGCGCACCTGGCCCTTGTGCTCCTTCGCCGAGAACACGTAGGCCCGCCGCAGCAGGTCCTGGTCGCTGCCGGGATTGTAGGCCTCGACCTTCTCGAGGATCTCCTCGAAGTGGATCATGCCGCCCTAAGAGTACGGCGGATGACGGGCGGGACCAAGGGCCGTGAACCGGTAGCCGTGAGCCGCGTCACTCCGGCTTCACGGCTTACGGCTCACCGCTTACGGGGCTCAGCGGCGCTTGGACTTCTTCGAGGCGGCCGGCGGCGCCACGACGGCCGGCGGCGGCACCGCGGCCGGCACCACCGCGAGCTTGCGGCGGCCCTGGAAATCCTTCCAGATGACGACGATCGCGGCGGCGACGTAGATGGACGAGTACGTCCCGACGATGATCCCGATGATCAGCGTCAGCGCGAAGGTGTGGAGCACCTCGCCGCCCAGGAAGAAGAGCGCCAGGACGACCAGCATCGTCGCGCCCGCCGTCAGGATCGTCCGCGAGAGCGTCTGATTGACCGAGCGGTTGATCACTACCGCGAGCGCCTCCTTCTTCGGCGTCTTGAGGTTTTCCCGCACCCTGTCGTAGACGACGACCGTGTCGTTCATGGAGTAGCCCACGAGCGTCAGAAGCGCCGCCACGACGACCAGGTTGAATTCCCGGCCAAAGAGCGCTAGCAGCCCGACCGTGATCAGCGTGTCGTGCACGGTCGCCACGATCGCGCCCGACGCCGAAGGGCAGAGACCGGAAACGCACCGCGATGTACGCGAGCATTCCGATCGACGACCAGAAGATCGCGAGGAGCGCCTTCTTCTGCAGATCCTTTCCGACCTGCGGCCCGACGTTCTCGGCCGAGAGCAGGACGAATGGCCCGGAGACGGTATTGGCCTGGACCCAGGCCTTGACGGCGTCGGAGACGCCCTCGGCCGAACGGGCATCGGCGGGGGCATGGAAGAGCCCGAGCTGCGAGCGCCGCGCGATGATCCGTTCGGCGGCCTGCGTGTAGTACGCCGCCGGGTCGACGTCCGACTTGCCGGCCACGTGGTCCGGATCGCCGCCGAGCAGGCGCGCCGCGAGCGTCGCCTTGCCCTCGGTATTGATGTCGATCTTGCCGGGATCCGTCGGAGACTGGAGCCCCTGGCGCAGCGCCCGCAGGACGTCTCCGGCCACGTCGCGGCCCTCCTTGGCCTGCTGCTGGACGCGGATGAGGACCTCGTTCTTCTCGGCCTCCTCGTACCGCTGGATGCCGATCTCGCCCAGGCCCGCGTTTCCCAGGAGCTGCCGCATCTTGTCGATCTCCGGACGGTCGGCGAAGCGGATCGCGATCGCGGTGCCGCCGGAGAAGTCGATGCCGAACTTCAGGCCCTTCTGCACGAAGACGGTGAACAGGCCCACGGCGATCAGGGCCCAGGAGGCGCCGATCGCCCACCACTTGTACTTCAGGAAGTCGATGTTGGTCTGGCGGAAAAACTCCATCTTCTTCTCTACTTCCTAGATCGACACGGAGTCGATGTGCTGGCGGCGCCCGTACTCGAGCTCGAAGATCGTGTGCGACACGAAGACCGCCGTGAACATGGAAATCAACAGGCCGATGATCAGCGTCACGGCGAAGCCCTTCACCGGGCCCGTGCCGAACTGCAGCAGGAACAGGGCCGAGATGATCGTGGTCGCGTGGGTGTCGACGATGGTCGCGAACGCCTTCGAGAATCCGTTTTCGATGGCCGCCTTCGGCGCCCGGCCGTTGCGCAGCTCCTCGCGGATGCGCTCGAAGACGAGCACGTTGGAGTCAACCGCCATGCCGATCGTCAGGATGAACCCGGCGATGCCCGGCAGCGTGAGCGTCGCCTCGAAGAGGGACATCGCGGCCGCCAGCAGCAGGGCATTCATCATGAGGGCCAGGATGGCGTTCCAGCCGGCGCGGCGGTAGTAGACCGCCATCGCGACGAAGACGATGAGGGCCCCGGCCACCGAGGCCGTGATCCCCTTGCGGATCGAGTCGAGGCCGAGCGACGGCCCGACCGTGCGTTCCTCGAGGTAGGTCAGGCCGGCCGGCAGCGCGCCCGCGCGCAGCACGAGCGCGAGGTCGTTGGACTCCTCGGCGGAGAAGGCCCTCGATCACGCCCTGCTCGGTGATCCGGTCCTTGATGTTCGGCGCCGACTGCACCCGGTTGTCCAGGACGATCGCCAGGCGCTTGCCGATGTTCGCGCCGGTGGCGTCGCCGAACTTCTGGGATCCGGTCGCCGTCAGGAAGAACGTGACGGAGTGCGCCCCGAACTGCCCCTGGGTCGGGCGCGCGTTCTTCAGGTCGCGGCCGGTGATCACGGCCTGGCGGCGCACGACGTAGTAGGAGCGCTCGCGCCCGCCCACCTCGGCCTTGGCCTCGACGAGCTTGAACTGCGGCGGGATCGTGCCCTGGTAGTTCGCCTTGAGGGCGGCCTCGGACGCGGGGCCGCTTTCGACGAGCGAGAGCTCGAGGAACGCCGTGTTCTTGATGAGGTCCTTGACGCGCTTGGGGTCGTCGATGCCCGGCAGCTGGACGAGAATCCGGTCCTGGCCCTCCCGGGCGATGAGCGGCTCCGCCACGCCGAACTCGTTGACGCGGTTGTCGATCGTCTCGACCGCCTGGGCGACCGCGTTGTCTTCCATCTGCCGGCGCGCGACGTCCTTGAGAGAGAAGGTCCACTTGCCGCCGGCGGTGTTGTAGTTCCAGTCCGGCAGGAACCTCTTGGCGACGTCCTCGAGCTTGGACTGGTCGGTCTGCGGCGTGACCGCGACCGCGAAGGTCGTGTCCGTCGGCAGCTCGATCGCCCCGAGCCCGGCGTCCTTCGCCTGGGTCTTCAGGGTCTCCACCGAGTCGTCCCGCTCGGCCTTCACGGCGTCCGCGGTGTTGACCTGGAGCACGAGGTGGATTCCCCCGCGCAGGTCGAGGCCGAGCTTGATGGCGCTCTTCAGAGCGTCCTTCAGGGTCGGCCCGCCCGGCCCGGTCCATTCCTTGCGCGCGTGCGCGAAGCCCGTCGCCACGTAGCCGCCGATCGCGCTGGCGACCACGAGGACGATCAGCAGGACGCGCCACCGCAGATTTTTTCCCAAATCCCCCTCCAAAAAAGAACGCCGGAGTCTACAGGAATCGCCGCCGGCTGTCGATTTGAGCGGCGGCGGCGCGCCGCCGCCGAAAGCGGGGACGATCCCGTCGAAACGCCCCGGCTTTAAGTCGTTGTCGTCACGGAGGTTGTCTCGGGCTCGGAGGCCAGCCCGCCGATGGCGCTGCGCAGCACCTTGATCTTGGTGTTGTCCGAGATCTGCAGGATCACGAAGCCGCGCTCCTCGTCGAGGGCCGTGATCCGCCCGTAGATCCCGCCTCCCGTAATGACCTCGTCGCCCTTCTTGAGTTTCGAGAGCATCTCCTGGGTCTTCTTCTGCTTCTTGCGCATCGGCGCGATGAGGAGGAAGTAGAAGATGACGAAGATGAAGATCATCGGGAGGAACTGGACGAGCCCTCCCGCGGCGCCTCCGGGGGCCGGTGCGGCCTGGAGCAGTTGCGTCAGCATAGGGGGCGGATCATATAGGACGTTAGCCGTCAGCCGTTAGCGGTCAGCCGTTCAGCCGACCGAACCCTTCCGGCTCACGGCTTACGGCTTCGAGAACGGCAGCGGCTCGGTCATCCCCGGCATGGCCCTGCGGGCCGCCTCGACCCGGTCCCAGAACGCCAGGAAGTTCTCGCCGAGAACGCCCCGCACCTCGGCCTCGGAGTGGCCCCGGCGAAGGAGCTCCTCGGTCAGCCTCGGCAGCTTCGAGACGTCCTCGAGGCCGACCGGAGGGTCCTCGATGCCGTCGAAATCGGTCCCCAGGCCGACCGCCCCGACGCCCCCGACCTTCATCACGCGCTCGATGTGGTCCACCGCGCGGCTCCAGTCGGCATCCGGGTAGCGAAGTGTCGCCACCAGCTTCTCGATCTCCGCCTCGAGCCGCTTCGGGTCGTCCTTGAATTTCGCCCGCGCGGCGGCGAGCTGCGGCTGGAACGCCGTCTTCGCGGCGACGTAGCCGTCCACCGACTTCTGGTCGAGGAAGAGCGAGCTCACGTTGACCATCACGACACCGCCGGAGGCCGCGATGGCCTTGATCTGCGCGTCCGTGACGTTGCGCGGCAGACTCGAGATCGCGCGGCACGAGGAGTGAGACGCGAAGACCGGCGCCTTCGAAACGGCGATCGCGTCGGCCATCGTCTTGTCGCTGACGTGCGAGACGTCCACCATGATGCCGAGCCGGTTCATCTCGAGGACCACCTCGCGCCCTTGGTCCGTCAGGCCGTCGTGGACGGCGGACTTCTTCGCGTCATAGAGATCGGGCCCGAAGAACGAGCCGGCCGAATCGGCCCAGTCGTTCGTGTTCGTGTGCGTCAGCGTCATGTACCTCACGCCCAGCCGCTGGAAGGACGAAAGCGCCCCGAGCGAGTTCTCGATGGCGTGGCCGCCCTCGATCCCGATGAGAACGGCGATCTTGCCGTCTTTCTTCGCCTGCCGGATCCCGGCCACGGAATCGGCGAAGACGAGGTCCTTCGGATGCGCCTCGACGAGCCGGTGGATGAGATCGATGAACTCCAGGGCCTTCTTCGCCGAGCCGCCCGCCTTCGCGAAGTCGCCGCTGACGTAGGCCGCGAGGAACGCGCCCGTCATGCCCCCGTCGCGCCATCGCGGAATGTCGATGTGGCCGGTCTTTCCGCGCTGCCCGAGGTCCACCCATTCCTTCTGGAGCCGCTCCGGCACGTCCTCGTGCGTGTCCACGACGATCGCGCTCCTCTGGAGGGCGAGGGCGCGTTCGTGGAGATCCTGCCCGCAGAGCAAACGGGCCGCCGCAACGAGAAGCGCCGTGCACGCCGAGCTTTTTCATGCGCGAGAGGCTACACCACTCCGCGGGCCGCCCGGGAACCCGCGCCGCCGACCGCCCGCCTTACGCGACCTGGAACGGGAGGCGGCGCAGGCGTTTTCCGGTCGCGGCGAAAACGGCGTTGGCGACGGCGGGAGCGATCGGGGGCGTGCCGGGCTCCCCGGCGCCGCCGGACTTCTCCGCGCTGTCCACGACGTGTACCTCGATGCGGGGCATTTCGCCGGCCTCGAGCACGGGGTAGGCGTCGAAGTTCGTCTGTTGCACGCGGCCTTCCTTCAGCGTGATCTCGCCGTAGAGGGCGGCCGACAGCCCGTACACGATGCCCGACTCCATCTGCGCCGCGACGCCGGCGGGATTGATGCACACGCCGCAGTCGATCGCGCAGACCACGCGGTGGACGCGGACCTTGCCCTTGTCGACCGACACCTCGGCGACCTCGGCGACGTAGCTGCCGAAGGAGGCGTGCACCGCCAGGCCCCGGAAGCGCCCCGCCGGGCAGCGGCGTGCCCCAGCCGGCCTTTTCGGCGGCGAGGTTGAGGGCGCCGAGATGCCGCGGCGACGCGCGCAGGAGCCGCCGGCGGTACGCGAGCGGGTCCTCACCCGCCTTCTCGGCGAGCGCGTCCACCATGGTCTCCATCACGTACGCCGGTGTGCGTGTGGCCGACCGACCGCCACCACAGGACGGGCACGGGCGACTTCGGCGACTGCAGGCCCACCCAGTGGTGCGGGGTCCCCGCCACGTAGGGCGAGTCGACCACGCCCTCGACCGAGGCTTCGTCGATGCCCTCCTTGATCATCATCGCGAAGGGCGTTCCCTCCATGATGGACTGGCCCACGATCGACTGTTTCCACGCGACCGGCGCCCCGTCGGCGCCGAGACCCACCGCGAGGCGGTGCGCCCACATCGGCCGGTAGTAGCCGCCGGTCATGTCGTCTTCGCGCGTCCAGACGACCTTGACGGGAACGCCGGACGCCTTGGCCACGTGGACGGCCTCCGCGACGAAGTCGCTCGCGGGGTTGGCGCGCCTCCCGAATCCCCCGCCGAGAAACGTCGTGTGCAGGGAAACCTGCTCGGGCTTCAATCCCGAGATCTTCGCGGCGACGGCCTGGTCGCCGGTCTGGAACTGCGTCCCGGACCAGATCTCGCAGGACTCCGGCGACAGGCGCACGGAGCAGTTCAGCGGCTCCATGGACGCGTGCGCGAGGTAGGGAAACTCGTACTCGGCCTCGACCTTCGTGGCGGCGGAGGCGAGGGCCGCGGCGACGTCTCCGGCCGTCCTGGCCTTGAGACCGTCCGCGGCCGTGAGCCGTGCGGTACTCCTCGAAAATCTTCGGCGTGTCGAGGGCGGCGCCGGGTCCGAGGTCCCAGTCGACCTCCAGGGCTTCGCGGCCCACGCGCGCCGCCCAGAAGTGGTCGGCCACGACCGCGACACCCGAGGGGACCTGGACGACGGCGCGCACGCCCGGCACGGCCTTCGCCTTTTCGGCGCGGAAGCTCCTGACCTTCGCGCCGAACACCGGCGGCCGCGCGATGAGCGCGGTCTTCATCCCCGGGATCTTCACGTCGATCCCGAACTCGGCCCGTCCGTCCACCTTCTGCGGCGAGTCCAGGCGCTTGGTCGGCTTGCCGAGGATCTTCCAGTCCTTGCGCTCCTTGAGCGTCACCGTGGCCGGCGGCCTCTGCGCCTGCGCCGCCTTTGCGAGGGACCCGTAGGACGCCTTGCGGGCGCCCGACACCACGAAGCCCTTCTCGGCGCGGCAGGCGGAGGCGGCGACGCCCCACTGCGCGGCGGCGGCGGCCACGAGCATCTCGCGGGCCATCGCGCCGACCTGGCGGTAGCGGTCGAGCTCGGACCAGGTGGAGGTCGAGCCTCCCGTCATCTGCGCCCCGTAGGCGGTGTGGGCGTACACGGGCGCCGCCGGCGCCGTCTCGACGCGGATCTTCGACCAGTCGCACTCGAGCTCCTCGGCGACCATCATCGGCAGCGTCGTCCAGATCCCCTGCCCCATCTCCGAGTGCGCCAGGATCACGGTGACGGTGTCGTCCTCGCCGATGCGCAGGAACGCGTTGGGCGGCGGCAGCGCCGCCGCGCCCGGCGCCGCCCTGGAGCGCGGAAAGCCTGGCCTTCGGCAGGATCGTGAATCCCACGACGAGGCCCGCCGAGGTCTTGAGAAACCGCCGGCGGCTGACGCCGGTGCCCTTCGGCGCGCTCACGACTTCGCCCCCTTCGCGGGCGACGCTTCGGCCGCGTGGTGCACGGCCTCGCGGATCCGCTGGTAGGTGCCGCAGCGGCAGATCCCCATCGCGGCGTCGATCTGCGCGTCGCTCGGCTTCGCCGTGATCCTCAGGAGAGCCGCGGCCGCCATGATCTGGCCGGGCTGGCAATAGCCGCACTGCACGACGTCGGCGTCGATCCACGCGCGCTGCACCGGGTGGAGCGCGCCGCCGGAAGCCAGCCCCTCGATCGTCGTCACCGCCCGGCCCTTCACGTCCGACACGGGCACCGCGCACGAGCGCGTGGCCTCGCCGTCGAGGTGCACCGTGCACGCGCCGCACTGGGCGATGCCGCAGCCGTATTTCGTTCCGGTCAGGCCGAGCACGTCCCGCAGGACCCAGAGCAGCGGCATGTCGTCCGGAGCCTCGACGTCCCGCACGGTTCCGTTCACTTTGAGCTTCATATCTGGCCGGATCCTACTCCCGATCCCGGCGCGCGGCGCAACCCGTCGAGCCTTCACGCGCCGTCGGGAATCTTCTCCTCGGGGGGCGCCTGGAGCGACGCCAGGGTCCCCGCCGCGATCGCCTCGCGGAGGGTGCGCATCCATGCCAGGAAGAAGTGGACGTTGTGCACCGAGAGCAGCATCGGGGCGGAGAAGTCCTTCAGGACGAACAGATTCCTCAGGTAGGCGCGGCTGTGGCGGCGGCAGACGGGACAGCCGCAGTCCGGATCGAGCGGCGCGAGATCCTCCTTGAAGCGCTCGTGCTTGATCGCGATCTCGCCGCGCCGCGTGTAGACGTGCCCCATGCGTCCGTTGCGCGTCGGCAGCACGCAGTCGAAGAAGTCCACGCCCGCGCGCACGGACGCCAGCAGGTCCGCCGGCGTGCCGACGCCCATGAGGTAGCGCGGCTTCCCGTCGGGCAGGAGCGGCGCGGACAGCGCGGTCACCGCGCGGATCGCGTCCTTCGATTCCCCGACGGCCACGCCGCCGATCGCGTAGCCCGGAAAATCGAGCTCGACGAGCGGCCCCGCCGATCGGCGCCGCAGATCCTCGTGGGTGCCGCCCTGCAGGATGCCGAAGAGCATGCCCGGTCCCGGGTACGCGCGCTTCGAGCGCTCGGCCCAGGAGAGGGTGAGGCGGCAGGCCTCCTCGACCTCCTTGCGCTCGGCCGGAAACGGCGGGCAGACGTCGAGCGCCATCGCGACGTCCACGCCGAACCCCGACTGGAGCTCCATCGCGCGTTCCGGCGTCAGGAAATGCGCGGTCCCGTCCTCGGGGACGCGGAACTCGACGCCCTCCTCGGTGATGCGCCGTCGCGAGGACAGGCTCATCACCTGGAAGCCGCCCGAGTCGGTCAGGATCGCGCGCGGCCAGCCCATGAAGGCGTGCAGCCCGCCCGCCCGCGCGATGAGCGCGAGGCCCGGCCGCGCCATGAGGTGGTACGTGTTGGCGAGCACCACCCGGCAATCCCACTCCTCGAGGCGATCGAAGGCGACGCCCTTGACCGCGCCCCGGGTGCCGACCGGCATGAAACAGGGCGTCTCGATCAGGGCGTGATTCGTGACGAGAAGGCCGAGTCGCGCGGCGGAAGCGGGGTCGCGCTGGAGCACCGCGAACGGGGGATCGTCTCCGGTGGGACGTTCTCCGATCGGCGGCGTCATGCGGTTTGCGGAAACTGGAACCTGGAACTCGGAACCTGGAACTCGTCCCTAGAAGTGGACCTTGACGCTCGCCGAGCCGCCCAGCGCCTCGCGGTCGGGATTCTGGTAGTTGAATCCGCCCGTCGGTCCCCAGACGACCGCGATGTCCACCGAGACGATCGGGATGCCGAAGCCGAATCCGAGGGTGTAGGCCCACCTCGGGTTCGACGCGGCGAAGTCGTACGTGGCGCCCCCCCGGAAGGAGAACAGGGGGATGTTGACCTCGGCGCCGAGCGAGAGTTGCTGGCTCTGCGTGCCCGGCGCCAGCGTGTCGCTCTTGATGAGGTCGCCGTCGGCCGCGAGCTTCAGGAAGGAAAGAACGTCGACGGCCACGCCGCCGCGCAGCTGCCGCGGCAGGGGCACGCTTCCCGGGCTGCCCGACACGTCGGCGACGGCGAAATTCGGCTGGGTCAGGGACAGACCCGAAAGGCCGACCTTCACGATGCCGAGGTTCGCCCGCACGCCGAGATCGAAGGTGAAGTCGGTCGTCGTCCGGGCGTTCTCCTGGAAGGCGTCGTGGATCAGCTCCGAGAGGTCCTGGCCCTGGCAGTTCGCCGCGAAGGCGCCGCACTGCCCGAAGTAGGTCACCCCGGACACGAACCGGGCCGCGCCCCCGACCTCGAGCGTGCCGCCGAGAAAACCGTGGCCGTAGGCGACGCGCACCTCGCGGGCGGAGAGGCCGACCAGGTTGAGCCCGGTGGTGTTGTAGGCGAGGCCGTTGTCGGGACCGCCTCCGGGCACGATGTGCACGAGGTCGAAGGTCGGGTAGATCCCGGCATAGGGAACGTCGCCGATGGAGAGCGCGAAGCCCTGGTACGAGGCGACGAGCCCGGCCGTGCCGGAGAACACGACGCTCGTGCCGGGCCGGGCGAGGTTTGCGATCCCGGCGAGAACGACCGGGACGAGCTCGGGACGGTCGCCCGCCGCGATCTCGTCGAACGGAAGCTGGCCGAGGTTCGTGATGGTCCCCACGAGATTGTTGCGGTTCTGCGCGACGCCGCCGGCGAAGAGCTCGAAGTGCCAGCCCTTCAGCCCGGCGAGGGCCGCCGGGTTGGCCCAGGCCGCCGTCGCGTCGTCGACGGCCGCGACCTCGGCGCCTCCCATGCCCGTGGCCCGGGCGCCCGCCCACGGAAACTGGGCTTTTGCCGGCCGAGCCGACGCGAGCAGGAGGACGGTGACGAGCGAAAAGACCGAGCGGATTCGCTTCGTCGACATCGCCCGGATATTAGCATCCGCTCTCTGTTGACCCCCGGATACCCGCGTGCTAGGTTTGGCCGCCTTTCGAGGGGTAAATGCCCGATCTCGGTAAAAAGTACGAGTGCTTCCACTGCCACACGAAGTTCTACAACCTCGGCAAGCCCGAGCCCATCTGCCCGAAGTGCGGAGCGAACCAGAAGAACGCGAAGTCGGACGACGCGCCGGCGCCGGCGCCGCGTCCGCCGCGCCGCGCCGCGCTTCTCGAGACGATCCCCGACGACAACCCGCCGGAGTTCGGTGACGAAGCGCCGGCCGAGCCCGAGGAGAGCGACCTCGACGACGACGAGCTCGAGGAAGGCGACGAGCCCCGCGAAGCGGACGACGAAGACGAGGAGTACTGAGAAGGGCGGCTCGCCCGGCCGGCTCGCCTACCTGTCCCTCGGCTCCAACCGCGGCGGCCGCCGCGCCCGCATCGAGGACGCCCTCGCCCGAATCTCCCGCTTCGCCCCGGTGATCGCCGTCTCCTCCTTCTACCGGACCGAGCCCGTCGGCTTCGCGGCGCAGCCGTTCTTCTGGAACGTCGTGGCGGCCGTCCGCTGGCGCGGCACGCCGGCGAAGCTTCTCGCCGCCGCCAAGTCCGTGGAGGCGGCGGTGGGACGCCGCGCGAGCTTCCCGAACGGCCCCCGCGAGATCGACGTGGACATCCTCGACGTCGGCGGCGCGGTCCGGACCGGACCGGACCCGATCCTGCCCCACCCGCGCATGGACTCCCGGCGCTTCGTGCTCGCGCCGCTGTCGGAGATCGCGCCGGACTGGAGGCACCCGGTGACGGGACGGACGGCCGGACAGATGCTGCGCCGGGTGCCGGCGCGGCCCGCGGTTACGAGGCTGACTTCCAGGCCGCGAGGTTTCGCCGCGCCAGCTCCTGGATCGTGAGCTCCTCGACCAGCTTCTGCGGCGAGGGCGCATCGGCGACGATGCGCTCCTCGAGCGCGATCGCCTCGGCCTTCTCCTTCGCGTCGCCCTTGTACAGAACCTCGGCGAGGAAGTGGCGGTTGGAGAAATTGTGGTCGTTGACCTTCATCGCGAGGCGCAGGTACTTGAGCGCGTCGTCGCGCGAGACCCACCCCGTGATGAACGGGATCCAGGGCGCCTGGTCGTTCAGCCGGCCGACGATGCGGTAGCCGCCGCCCTCCTCGAACTCCGGGTCGATCCCGATCACCGTCAGGCCGTAGTCGCGGATCTTGTCGGCCGCGCCGCGGCGCGCCGCCTCGATCTTGCCCGACGCGAGCGCCCACTGCCCCCACGACGCCGCCGCCCAGAAGTACGCCGGCGCGGAGTCGGAGCGGTCCTTCAGGCTGCCCGCCAGCGCCTCCGGGCCGAACTCGACCCATCCCTTGATCCCCCGCGCTTCCAGGCTCTTGCCGAGGATCTCGATGGCATCTTCCCCCACGCGCTTGGCCTTCTCGAAGACCGCCTTCTGCCCGTCCTCGTCGAGGCCCGTGTAGCAGCCCTTGAAGTAGAGCGCCCGCATCAGCTTCCAGCGAGCCTCGACGAGCTGCCGGGTCGCGCGCCGCGGCCGCCTCGTAGCCGGCGATGGCCTGGTTGATCGGCCCCGCGCTCGCGCGGGCGCCGACGCGGCCCTCCTGGCGCTTCAGGTACATCCGGTCCGCATCGGCCACGAGGGGATTGGAGGAGAGGCGGCCGGGAACCTGCGAGCGGTCCGACGTCGTGGGCCCGGTGGACTGGGCCCGCGCCGACGCCGCGGCGCCGAAGAGGACCAGGCACGACACGAGCACGCCTTTCACGGGCGTCAGTCTACACGGGACCGGACGGCGCGTTAGACTCCGGCGCGGAGGATTCCATGCCCGACGACAAGCCCGTACCCGTCAAGGTCACGATCGACGAGGCGACCGCGGAGGGACACTACGCGAACTTCGCGAACATCCTCCACAATCCCACCGAGTTCGTCTTCGATTTCGGCCGGGTCGTCCCCGGAAGGAACGACGTCAAGGTGATGAGCCGGATCCTGACGACGCCGTTCCACGCCCGCCAGCTCCTGCGCGCGCTCCAGCAGAACATCGAGCTCTACGAGCGCCAGTACGGACCCGATCCGGTCGGATTTCCAGGTCCCCGTGGCGGAGACGACCGACACGCCGACGAACTAGACGGCGGCCGGCGGGCGATCCTGGCGAATCACTCCCCCGCCCAGCACCAGGTCCCCGTCGTAGAAGACGCAGGACTGGCCCGGCGTGACCGCGCGGACCGGAGCGTCGAAGACGACGCGCGCGCCCCCGGCGTCGTCGGCGAATACGGTGGCCGGAACCTCCTCGGCCCGGTGCCGCACGCGGGCCCGGACGCGCAGGGGACCCGCGGGCGGGCCGGCGAAGAAGCGCACGTCCCGCAGGAGCGCCTCCGCGCTCTCGAGCTCCCGCCCGCTCCCGACGACGACCCGGTTGGCCGCCGCGTCCACCGACAGGACGTAGAGCCGCTCGGACGCGGCCACGCCGATGCCCCGGCGCTGGCCGATGGTGAACCGGAAGTGCCCGGCGTGCGTGCCGAGCCGTTCGCCCCGCGCATTCTCGAGCGGGCCCTCGGCGGGAGGACGGCCGAGCCCGAGTCCCTCGGCGTGCGCCGCCACGAAGGCGCCGGCGCGCTCCGCTGTCGGAACGAAGCAGATCTCCTGGCTCTCCTCCTTGTCGGCGGTCGGCAGGTTCGCGCGCCGCGCGTGGGCGCGCACCTCGGCCTTGGACAGCTCACCCACCGGAAAGCGCGCGGCGGCGAGCTGCTCGGGCGTCAGGTCGTACAGGAAGTAGGACTGGTCTTTGGCGGGATCGCTCCCCTTGCGGAGAACGGCGCGGCCGCCGGCGGGGTCCAGCCCCGAGCGCACGTAGTGTCCGGTGGCGATCGCCCCGGCGCCGATCGCCCGCGCCCGGTCCCAGAGCGTCGAGAACTTCACCTTCGCGTTGCACGCGGAGCACGGGATGGGCGTGTCGCCCGCGAGGTAGCCCGCGACGAAGGGACGCACGACGTCGCGGCGGAACTCCTCCTCGAGGTTGAGCACGTAATGCCGGATGCCCAGGGCCCAGGCCACCCGGCGCGCGTCGGAGAGGTCGTCGAGCGTGCAGCACCGGCCGGTCCGCCCGCCGTCGCCGGAGTGGTCCCAGAGCTGCATGGACAGGCCGACCACCTCGTGGCCGGCCTCCTTCAGGAGGAGGGCGGCCACGGAGGAGTCCACCCCTCCGGACATGGCGACGGCGATGCGCATGGGCGGATGCTATCCGAGCCGGGGCGCGCGGTTCACGAGGCCGCGGTGACGATCAGCATCAGCGTGGACCCGCCGATCGTGAACTCCCCGTGATTCTCCAGGGCCGCCTCGACGACGGGCTGGTCGGCGACGAGGGTGCCGTTGGAGGAGCCGAGGTCCACGACCGTCACCTTGTCCCCGGCGACCTCGATCGCCGCGTGCTGGCGCGAAATCTCGGGATCGTCGAGGGCGAGGTCCACGCCGTCGCGCCCGATCACCGTGCGCGGCTTCTCGATCACGAAGATGCGCCCGGCGTCGGGGCCCGCGATGACCGCCAGCGAGAGCTTGCGGTCCGCGGGCAGCTTGAGGTCCGCGGCCGCCGGCCTCCCCGCCGCCGGCGCGCGGAAGGACCGCGGCGTCGAGCCGCCGCGCGATCCCTCTCCCGGGCGGCGAACCGCCGTCTCCTCGAGGGTCACGGGCGGACGCGCCGCCGGCGGCGCCTCGGAGGCTTTCGCCTGGAACACCTCGAAGATGGCCCCGCACTTGGAGCAGCGCAGCTTCTTCGAGGCGCGACCGCCGAAGCGGGATTCGTCGTAGTGGTACCGGGCCTGGCACCCGTCGCAGGCGACGATCACGCGTTGCCCGCCGGGCCGGCCAGGGCGGCCTGCGGCGCGCCGCGCACCGCGGCCACGACCGGCGGCAGCAGCGCGAGCACGCGCGCGATCTCGTCGTCGGACGTCTCGCGCGAGAGGGAAAAACGCACCACCGAGCGCGCCTCGTCGGGCGGGAGGCCGAGCGCGAGCAGCGCGGGCGACGGGGCCAGGGTGCCGCTCGAGCAGGCGCTCCCCACCGAGACCGCGACCCCCTCGAGATCGAGCCGCACGAGGAGGGTCTCCCCGGACGCCCCCGTAAACGCGATGGCCGACGTGTTCGGCAGCCGCGGAATGCCGGCCCCGATCGCGCGGGCGTCCGGCACCGCGTCGAGAATGCCCCGCTCGAGACGGTCGCGCCGCCGCGCGATCCCGGGCGCCTCCGCCTCCCTGCGCCGTTGCGCCAGCCGCGCCGCCGCGCCGAAACCGGCGATCGCGAGCGTGTTCTCGGTGCCCGCGCGCAGCTTCTTTTCCTGCCCGCCCCCGGGAGTGTGGGCCGAGAGCGTCACGCCGCGGCGGACGTAGAGCGCCCCGGCTCCCTTCGGCCCGTGGAGCTTGTGCGCCGACACGGAGAGCAGATCGACGCCCCACGCGACGACGTCGACGGGGATCCGCCCCGCGGCCTGGACCGCGTCGCAGTGGAACAAAATGCCGCGGCGTCGAAGCTCGGCCCCGAGGGCCGCCACGGGAAAGATCCCGCCGTACTCGTTGTTCGCCGCCATGACCGAGACGAGCAGAGTCCCGGGAACCGCCGCGGCGAGGATGCGCTCCGGGTCGAGGGCCCCGGAAGGCTCCGGCGCGACGGCGACGAGCTCGCACGCGCCCCCCGCCGCCAGCCGCTCGGCCGGTTCCCGGACCGAGGGATGCTCGACCCCGGAGATCACGATCCGGCCCCGGCGCCCGGCGGTGGCCCCGAAGATCGCCAGGGCGTTCGCCTCCGTGCCGCCCGAGGTCAGCAGCACCTCGCCGGGGAGCGCGCCGACGAGCGCCGCGACCTGCTCGCGCGCCTCTTCGACCGCGCGCCGGGCCCGCTGTCCTTCGGCGTGGACGGAGGAAGGGTTGCCGAACGCGTCCGCCGCGGCCGCCATCGCGGCCCAGACCTCCGGATCGAGCCGTGTCGAGGCGTTGCTGTCGAGATAGATCATGCGTTCGGATTCCCGGATGGGCGCTTCAAATTATCGCTCCGGCCGCTCGCGTCCGTAAAACTTTCTTGAAGGAATAGCCGTACCGGCTGCGGGAGTTAAGATCCTCAGTCCGATGAAGGCGCGAAATCCCTCGCTTCTCGTCTTCGCGGCCGCGCTCGTATTCTCCGGGCCTGTCGCCGCGCGACTCGTCGCGGCCGCGGCGCCCGATCCCGTCGCGACGCCCGTGCCGGCGGCCGGGCCGGCGGGCGCTGCCCCACGGCACCTCACGGACCTGACGAAGGCGGAGATCGCGGCGCGCGTCGCGGCGCTTCCGGAGGAGCAGCGAAAGTGGCTCGAGGAGGTCGAGCCGATCATCTTCCCCGAGGAGAGGAACCTGTTCGTGCAGCTCACCGAGCCGCACCAGTGGGAGATCTTCCGGGAGGACTTCTGGGCCCGCCGCGAGCAGCCGGGGCTCGCCTTCCCCCTCGGTCCGGGCTATCGCAACCGGTACGCGGAGTACCGCGAGGCGGCGGCGATCCGGTTCGGCGGCGTCCAGAGCGACACCGGCCGGATGGTCGTCCTGCGCGGGGAGCCCGCCGCCGTCCTGGAGTTCCTGGACTGCACGGACGTCTTCCGCGAGATTGCCGTGTGGAAGTACGCGCAGTCGTCGGCCGGGTCCGCCGCGCACGGCGAGCTCCAGTTTCTGTTCTACCGGGAATCCCCCGGCGCTCCCTGGAAGCTCTGGCTGCCGAGCTATCCCGATACGGACCTGCTCACCCCCACGGCCTGCGTCCGAACCGTCGCCGCCGCCTGCCAGCGGGGCATGGCGCCGCGCCCCGATCCGTCCTGCCCGCGGCCGCAGACCTGCCCGCGGGCGTGCGACATCGTCGAGGCCATCGAAATGACGCGGACGCACGGAGACGCGGCCATCGCCGCGGCCGCGAACACGCCGCCGAAGGTGGACCTCGAGGATCTCGAGCGGCTGGCCGAGCGCTTCCCCACCGTCGGCGATACGAAGGCGAAGTCCCTCACGGTGGAGGGCCCCACCGGGGAGGCGTTCGTCCCCTCGTCCCCGTCGGCGAAGGCGACCGAACAGACTCCGCCCGCGGCAGCGTCCGCGGCTCCGGCGGCCCCGGTGGCCTCGGCCGGTCCCGCCCCGACGCACCACAAGCTCTCGAAGAAGGAGATCCGGGAGCTGACCGAAGCGCTGCCGCCGCAGTACAAGGAATTCCTGACCCTCGTCGAGCTCATCATCACGGAGAAGGAGCGCGACGTCTTCCTCGAGATCCACGAGAACTACCAGCGGGACAAGTTCATCGAGTCGTTCTGGAAGCGGCGGACGATCGACGCCCAGGGAATACGAACCGACTACCGCGCGGTGTACATGCGGCGGGTGCAGGAGGCGATCGAGCAGTTCCACGACCTGCACAACGACCGGGCGAAGACCTACGTCATCAACGGCCCCCCCAATGCGGTCGTGCCCATCGAGTGCATGGACATCTACGTCCCGCTCCAGATCTGGTACTACGAGCGCATCGAGACCCTGCGCAGCAAGGTCTACCTGATCTTCTACGAGCCGAACTCGATGGGGCCGTACAAGCTCTGGATCCCCATGGACGGACGCGGGGCCCTGCTCGTGGGCGTGGGCTCGGGCTCGCAGTCGATGGCCGCGCGCGTGCCCGACGTCCAGCGATGCCCGGAGTACCGAAACGTGGAGCAGGCGATCCAGTACAGCGCGGCCGCGCTCGGCCCGGGCGTCTTCGGCATGAAGGGACAGAGCGAGCTCTGGCAGACGCCGCTCATCGAGACGGAAGGCGTGGACCAGATCCTCACGATGACGACGGACCTGCACGAGGGAGCCACGGACCTGGCCGTGGCGCGGCTCATCCGGTTCCCGGACATGCGGTCGAACAAGCTCGGCATGGACCTCTCGCTGCTCGTGCCCAAGGGCGAGCTCAAGGCGCGCTCGCTCGGCGAGGAGAACTTCTACAACATCGACGTGATCGGGGAGGTCGTGCGCGACGACCGCCTCATCGACAACTTCAAGTACCGGTTCGACATCCCGGTGGGCGAGATCGGCGGCGACAAGATCCCCCTGACCGTGCGCCGCTACCTCTACCCCGGCCAGTACACGCTCGTCCTGAAGGTCTCCGACGGCAACCAGAACGCGGAGGGCCGCCTGTCCGAGCCGCTCCTCGTGCCCGAGCAGCCCGACGCGCCGCCGCCGGAGGTCGCGGCGGCCCGGGCCGCGGGCAAGGCCGCGGTCGGCAAGATGAAGGACGAGGGCCTGCTGCCGTCGGCGGTCTCGATCCTGCCGATCGCCAAGGAGATCGTGACGGGGTTGCAGCGCTTCGAGACGAAGGTGGCCGAAGGCGTGCGCGCCGTGGATTTCTATTTGAACGGCGCCAAGATCATGACCCGCTCGCGCGCCCCCTTCGACGCCGACCTGAACCTCGGACCCCTGCCCCGCAAGCAGACCATCCGGGTCGTGGCCTACGGGCCCACCGGACGCACCGTGGGCGAGGACGAGTACACCGTCAACGAGGGCCGGGATCTCTTCCGCGTGCGCATTCTCACACCCGAGAAGGGCTCCAAGGTGACGGGGCCGACCAAGGTCGTGGCCGCGGCCGCCGTGCCCGAGGGGAGGAATCTCCAGAAGATGGAGTTCTATTCGAACGAGACGCGCGTGGCCACCCTGTACCAGGCCCCGTACGAGCAGACGATCAACATCCGGGACTCGAAGTCGCTCGGGTACGTGCGCGTGATCGGCACGCTCGACGACGGCACCGTGTCGGAGGACCTGCGGTACGTCAACGCGCCGCAGTTCGTGTCCGAGGTCACGGTGGACGCGGTCGAGCTCTACACGACCGTCATCGAAAAGAGCCGGCCGGTCAGCGGCCTGCAGGCCACGAACTTCAAGGTCGTCGAGGACGGGGTGCCGCAGAAGATCGAGGGCTTCGAGTACGTCAAGAACCTGCCGCTCTCGATCGGCCTGCTCATCGACACGTCGGCCTCCATGCTGGAGTCCCTCCCGGAGGCCCAGCAGGCGGCGCTCCAGTTCCTGGACTACACCGTCGGCGAAAAGGACCGCGCCTTCGTCGTGTCCTTCGACAACGAGCCGTACCTGCTGTCGAAGCTGACGGGCCGCAAGGACAAGCTCGCCCGCGCCCTGGCCGGCCTGCGGGCGGAGGGCTCGACGGCGCTGTACGACGCGATCGTCTACGGCCTCTACCAGTTCACGGGCGTGAAGGGGAAGAAGGCCCTCGTCATCCTGACCGACGGCAAGGACACCGCCTCGAAGTTCGACTACGACACGCTGCTCGAGTACGTCAAGAAGTCCGGCCTCGCGGTGTACGGGATCGGCCTGAAGATCGCGGGCACCGACCTCGAGGTCAAGTACAAGCTCAACAAGATCGCCTCGACGACCGGCGGCCAGACCTTCTACGTGGATTCGTCGAAGAACCTGGAGGCGGTGTACCGTCAGATCAACGACGACCTGCGCAGCCAGTACCTGCTGACCTACTACTCGACCAACAACGAGAACCGCGAGAAGTGGCGCAAGGTCGAGGTCCAGGTCGAGCCCGGAAACCTGCAGGCGCGCACGATCAGCGGCTACTACCCCTAGCCGCCGATTTCGGAATTCGGGTTTGGGAATTCGGAATTGCGCTAGATTGCGCGCGTGTCCTCAAGTCCGAAATCCGAAATCTCGACGTCCGACATCCCTCATCCTCGCCTCGGCTTCCCCGCGCCGCGCCGAGATCCTTCGTTCCCTCGGCATCCCCTTCACCGTCGCGCCGTCCGACATCCCCGAGGAACCGCTGCCCGGCGAGACGGCGGAGGCGGCCGCCCGGCGGCTGGCCGCGGAAAAGGCCGCCCTCGCGGCCGGGCGCGCGCCCGATTCCTGGGTGCTCGCCGCGGACACGCTCGTCTTTCTGGACGGCGCGACCCTCGGCAAGCCGGCCGACGACCGCGAGGCCGCGGCGATGCTGCGGCGCCTCGCGGGACGCGAGCACGGCGTCGTCACCGCCGTGCACCTGCGGCGCGGCGCCGCTCCGGGACGGGGCATCGCGGCGCTGAGCCGCGTGCGTTTCGCGCCGATGACCGAGGAGGAGATCGCCTGGTACGTGAACACCGGCGAGCCGCGCGACAAGGCCGGCGCGTACGGCGTGCAGGGCCTCGGAGCCCGGTTCATCGAGGAGGTCCGCGGCTCCTTCACCAACGTGATGGGGCTGCCGGCGCGGGCCGTCTACCTCCTGCTCAGGGACGCAGCGGACCCCGCTCTCGCGCTTCTCGCTCTTTCTTCCGGCTGAGCTTCATCTCGTACATCCGCGCGTCGGCCTCGGCCAGCGTCCGCGGGAACTCCGCCTTGGGCCGGTGCGTGGCCCAGCCCACGGACAGCGTGGGCTGCAGATGCTCGGCGCCCGGGATGTGCGGCAGGTTGCGCCCGAGCTCCTCGGACTTCTGCGCCGCCGAGGCCTCGTCGGCCTGCGTCAGCAGCACCAGAAACTCGTCGCCGCCCCACCGGAAGACCAGGTCCGACTCCCGTACGCATGCGGTCAGGAAGTTGGCGACGAACTGCAGGACCTCGTCCCCGACCTGGTGTCCGCGGATGTCGTTGATCTCCTTGAACCGGTCGACGTCGATCAACAGCACCGAGATCGCCCCGCCGTGGCGGCGCGACCGGGCGAGCTCCCGCCGGATGACGTCGTTGAAGTAGTGGCGGTTGTAGAGGCCGGTCAGCCGGTCGCGGATGCCCATTTCCTTGACCTGGCTGTCGGACTCGACGAGCCGCTCCATCTCCCGGCGCAACTCGTCCTGGCTGGCCTCGAAGAGCAGGATGATCGTCCCGACCCCGATCGTCATCGCGAGGAACATCTCGATGAAGTGGTCGTAGGCGTAGATGGGCGGCATGGCCTTGCCGTGGCCGTAGGTCAGCTCCATGACCCCCGTCGCGAACCTCTCCGCGGACCACAGGAAGAAGGACCCCGACAGGAGCACGCGTCCGCCGGCCGAACCCGGGGTGCGCGCAAACGAGATCGCCGTGGCGAGGTAGGCCGCGGCGCGCGCGAACGTGATGACCGCGGGCATGGACTGGTTGCCCGAGAGCGCCCACGCCGCGCCCAGGATGGGCAGGGCCCAGAGCAGCTCGATCGGCCGCGCGGCCGCGCGTTCCCGGCGGAAACGCCAGACCCCCCGCAGCAGGAAGAAGACGTGGCCGAGCATCGCCAGGTTGAGCGCGAAGGCCGAGATCCGGGGCAGCCCCGAGGGGCCGTAGTGCTCGCGGGCGAACAGGAGGCCGCTCGCGACGAGGAAGAAGCCCCACGACGCGATCCAGTCGAGGAAGGCCGGGCGCCGGAACTTGCGGTAGAGGAGCAGGAACACCACGAAGAGCAGCACGGTGCCCGCGGCCTGGACCAGCAGCGCAAAGGATTTGTCCATCGACATCGGTGCTTTTGCTCGACAGTCTACGTGACCTCGGCCTTCCAGTGAACCCGGCAACGCCCATCCGCTTAGAATGCAAGGAGATGGCCTTCGACGTCGCCTGCCTCGCTCCGGACTCGCGGCGGGCGCGCGCCGCGTCCCGGGCGATCGCCGAACGCCTGCGGGGGCCGGGCGTCGCGGCCTACTCGCTCGGCGGCTATGCCGACGCGCCCGGGGCGCCGCGCCGCGTCGTGCTGTGCCCCGCCGGGCGCTCGGTCCCGGTCGACCTGGCGTTCCTGAAACTCGCCTCGAGACGCCTGCTCTGGCCCGCCCCGCACGACGGGTTTCGCGACGCGATCGGCGGCATCCGCCCCCATCCGCGCGGCCCCCGGCCGGCCGGGGCGCGGGCCCGCAGGGCGGCGCGGCCGGCGACCGGCGGCCTGGCGGCGGCTCTCCTGCTCGAAGGTCCCGTCGGGCCGGATCGGGTCCGCGCCGCGCTCGCCGCCGCCTCGACCCGCCACTGGATCGTCGAGAGCGCGCGCCTGGTCCGCCTGCCGGCGCGCCTCCACGCGGCGCTCGAGCGGCGCGGAATCCGATGGTCCACTCTCGAGCCGATCGAAGTCGTGGCTCTCTACGCGTCGCCGGCCCTTGCCCGGGCTCGGGCGAAATGGAAGGCGCTGCTGCCGGACCGAACCCCCGTCTGGATCCGGGACGAGCGGGCCTAGCTCTCCAGGTCGGCGATCAGCTCGTCCGCCGTGGTCTTCGAGAGCGGCTGGCGGAACCGGTACCTCCCGTGCGCCGCCTCGAGGGCCGCTTCGGTCCCGTCCCGCAGCGCCCGGAGGCCCGCCTCCCCGAGGTGGAACCGGATGTAGTGGACCGCCGAAATGCGGTCTTCGCGGCTCTGCCCGGGCGCGAAGAGGGCCGGGTACGCCGTCTCGCCGATCCGCAGCACCAGATGCCCCTCCTGCTCGAGGCCGATGAACCCGTCCAGGATCTCCTGGATGCGGGCCTGGTCGGTGATCTCGATGAAGAGCGTCGCGGAAACCTCGCCCGGCCCCGGCAGCAGCTCGTTGTAGACGTCGACCTCGTGCCGGACCTTCTCGGGCTGGACGATGCGCTCGACGCGGACCATCTCCTGGATCTGGAATCGGACGGTGTCCCGGTTCTCGAAGACGAACGTCATCAGCGGGCCGAGCGCCACGCGGCGACGGGCCTTCGTCTCGATCACGCGCCGCCGGAAATCGGCGCGCTCGAGCTCGTACTCGTGGAGGTTCGTGATGTCGGCGGGAGTGAGGGGGTTCATGGGGCTCCAGAAAAAATGGGTGATCCGAGATGCGTGATGCGTGATGCGTGAAAATAACGAAGTCGGATTTAGAGATCCCGCAACCCGTACGCCTCCGCCACGATCTGGATGGGATGCTTCGCCACCTTGCCGGTGCCCTGCCGGATCTGGACCCCGGCGAGCGGGCAGTCGGTCGCGATGGCGTCCGGTTGCTCCGCTTCGACCGCCGCGAAGACGGGGGCGCCGAACTTCATGGACATCGGGAAGTACTCGGTCTTCATGCTCCAGGTGCCGTCGTGGCCCGTGCACTTCTCGACCGTCACGACCTGGCTGCCTGGGATCAGCTGCAGCAGGTCCCTGGACTTGAAGCCGATGTCCTGGACCTTGAGGTGGCAGGGAACCTGGTAGAGCACCTTGCGCGGGGAGCGCGGGAAGTCGGTCGAGAGCTTCCCCGCGGCGTGGCGGCGCATCAGGAATTCGCAGAGGTCGAGCGTACCCGCGGCGACCTCCCGAGCCTCCTCCTCGGCGCCGAGAACCGGGTACTCCCTGCGGATCATGAGGCTGCAGGTCGGCCCCGGCGACACGATCGTGTAGCCCGCGCGCACGAATGGAAGCAGCGCGGTCACGTTGTCCCAGCGCGCCTCGCGCGCTTCGTCCACGTCGCCGCTCTCGAGGGCCGGCATGCCGCAACAGCGCTGCGGCGGCACGACCACCTCGCAGCCGTTCTTTTCGAGCACGGCGACGGCGGCCCGGCCGATCTCGGGGTTGTTGGCGTTGACGGCGCAGGTCACGAAGAGCGCGACGCGGTCCTCGCGGGGCGCCCGCGCGGAAGGCTCCCGCGCCCCCCCGCGCCGGTCCCACCACTTCAGGAAGGTCTCGCTCGACCAGGAAGGCAGCAGGCGGTCCCGGTGGACTCCCAGCGTCTTCTCCATCAGGACGCGGGCGGCGCGCGTCTGGCTCATCGCGTTCACGAGCGGCGCCATGGACGTCGCGACCCTGCCCATGGCGTCCGTCGCGGCGAGCACCCGCTCGCGCAGGGCCGGCTTTCCGTCGTGCTTGACGCGCGCCGCGCGATCCCTCAGGACGAGGCGCGGGATGTCGACCTCCCAGCGGTGGGGCGGATAGTAGGGGCAGTGCGGGATGCAGAGCTTGCACTCGAAGCAGAGATCCGAGAACTCCGAGAGATCCTTCGCCGGAAGGCGGTCCACCTCTCCGTCCACTTCCGGGCGGTCGAACGCCCGGAAGAGGACGTCGAAGGAGGGGCAGAGGTTGTAGCAGCGCCGGCAGGTATGGCAGATGTCGGCGACGCGCCGTAGTTCCTTCTCGACGGCCGTGCCGTCGAAGAAATCGTGCGCCGAAGGGTCGAACATCAGACTCCTGCCTCACTTACTCCGTCATCCCGAGCGGAGCGAGGGATCCCGTTCTTTTCGAGTCCGGGATCCCTCGGGCTCACGCCCTCGGGATGACCGGCGGCCGTGCATGACGCCGGTCAGAACTTGCCCAGGTTGTCGAGGCCCTTCTGGAAGCGTCCCGCGTGCGACTTCTCGGCGCGGGCCAGGGTCTCGAACCACTCGGCGACCTCGGTGAAGCCCTCCTCGCGGGCCGACTTGGCGAAGCCCGGGTACATCTGCGTGTACTCGTAGGTCTCGCCCTCGACGGCCGACTTGAGGTTCTCGTTCGTGCCGCCGATCGCGAAGCCCGTCGCCGGGTCGCCGACTTCCTTGAGGAAGTCGAGGTGCCCGAAGGCGTGCCCCGTCTCGGCCTCGGCCGTGTCGCGGAAGAGGCCGCCGATCTCCGGGTAGCCCTCGATGTCCGCGCGGCGCGCGAAGTACATGTATCGGCGATTCGCCTGGGATTCCCCGGCGAACGCGTGCTTCAGGTTCTCGTGGGTCTTGGTGTTGGCGAGCTTGGCCATGATGAAACTCCTCCTCCTTATTGGATGCCGCGCCGGCCTTTCCGGCAGGGCCCATGGTATGCGAGTGTTCTTCCCGAAACCGAGTCGTTCTGCCCTTTGACGTTCCCGCTAGGTTCGAGCCAGCTCGAACCGATCGAGGTTCATCACCTTGTTCCAGGCGGCCACGAAGTCCTGGACGAACTTCGCCTGCGCGTCCGAGCTTCCGTACACCTCGGCCAGGGCCCGCAGCTGTGCGTTCGAGCCGAAGACGAGGTCGACACGCGTGCCGGTCCATGCGACCTGGCCCGTCTTGCGGTCGCGCCCCTCGAACTCCTCGGCGGCGTGCGAGGTCGGCTTCCACTCCGTGCCCATGTCGAGCAGGTTGACGAAGAAGTCGTTGGTCAGGGCCTCCGGCCGCTTCGTGAAGACGCCGTTCGAGGATTTGCCGACGTTGGCGTTCAGGACGCGCATCCCGCCGACGAGGACCGTCATCTCCGGCGCGGTCAGCGTCAGCAGCTGCGCCTTGTCGACGAGCAGCACCTCGGAAGGCACGGAGTACTTTCCCTGGAGATGGTTGCGGAAGCCGTCCGCGATCGGCTCGAGCACTTCGAACGACTCCACGTCGGTCTGCGCCTGCGACGCGTCCGTGCGCCCCGGCTGGAAAGGCACGGCCACGTCATGGCCCGCATTCTTCGCGGCCCGTTCGACGCCGGCGCAACCGCCCAGGACGATCAGGTCGGCCAGCGAAACCTTCTTGCCGCCGGAGGCCGCGCCGTTGAACTCGTTCTGGATGCCTTCCAGCGTCTTCAGCACCTTCGCGAGCTCGGCCGGCTGGTTGACCTGCCAGTCCTTCTGCGGCGCGAGGCGAATGCGGGCGCCGTTGGCGCCGCCGCGCTTGTCGGAGCCGCGGAAGGTGGATGCCGACGCCCACGCGGTCGGACACCAGCTGCGACACCGTCAGGCCCGAAGCGAGGATCTTGCCCTTGAGCGCAGCGGCGTCCTTGTCGTCGATCAACGCGTGATCGACGGCCGGGACCGGGTCCTGCCAGAGCAGCTCCTCCTTCGGCACCTCGGGACCGAGATAGCGCGCGCGGGGGCCCATATCGCGGTGCGTCAGCTTGAACCAGGCCCGGGCGAACGCGTCCGCGAACTGATCCGGGTGCTCCATGAAGCGCCGCGAGATCTTCTCGTAGACGGGGTCGAACCGCAGGGACAGGTCCGTGGTGAGCATGGAGGGGGCGATGCGCTTCGACTTGTCGTGGGCGTGGGGCACCGTGCCGGCGCCGGCCTCGCCCCTGGGCCTCCACTGCTGCGCGCCCGCCGGGCTCTTCGTCAGCTCCCACTCGTAGCCGAACAGATGCTGGAAGAAGTCGTTGCTCCACTTCGTCGGCGTCTTCGTCCACGTGACTTCGAGGCCGCTCGTGATCGCGTCGGCGCCCTTGCCGGTGCCGAACTTGTTCGCCCAGCCAAACCCCTGCGCTTCGAGGCCGGCGGCCTCGGGCTCGACGCCGACGTTGGTGGCCGGGGCGGCGCCGTGCGTCTTGCCGAAGGTGTGGCCGCCGGCAATCAGCGCGACCGTCTCCTCGTCGTTCATGGCCATGCGCTTGAAGGTCTCGCGAATGTCTTTCGCCGCGGCGATCGGGTCGGGTTTGCCGTCCGGGCCTTCCGGGTTCACGTAGATCAGGCCCATCTGTACGGCGGCGAGCGGATTCTCGAGCTCCCGATCACCGGTGTAGCGCTTGTCGCCCAGCCACTTGGTCTCCGCGCCCCAATAGACGTCCTGGTCCGGCTCCCAGACGTCCGGGCGGCCGCCGCCGAAGCCGAACGTCTTGAATCCCATCGTCTCCAGCGCGACGTTGCCGGTCAGGATCATCAGGTCGGCCCACGAGATCTTCCGGCCGTACTTCTGCTTGATGGGCCAGAGCAGGCGGCGCGCCTTGTCGAGGCTGACGTTGTCCGGCCAGCTGTTGAGGGGCGCGAAGCGCTGCTGGCCCCGGCCGCCGCCGCCGCGGCCATCCGCGATGCGGTAGGTGCCGGCGCTGTGCCAGGCCATGCGGATGAACAGCGGCCCGTAGTGGCCAAAGTCCGCCGGCCACCAGTCCTGCGAATCGGTCATCAACGCCGCGAGGTCCTTCTTCAGGGCCCCGTAGTCGAGGCTCTTGAACTCCTTCGCGTAGTCGAAGTCCTGTCCCATCGGATTCGACCGAGAGGAATGCTGCTGGAGGAGGTCCAGCCGCAGCTGGTTCGGCCACCAGTCGCGGTTCGTCGCGCCGCCACCGGCGGCGTGGTTCACCGGGCACTTGCTCGCTTCCGTCATGATCTTTGCTCCTCCGGGTCGTGAGTGGTTGAACGAGGCCTCAGGCGTTGACCGCGGCGCCGCGCCGGCACTTCCGGCACAGCCCGTGGTATTCGAGCGTTCTTCCGGAAATCAGATACCCCTGCGACTTCAGCCTCCGCTCTCCCGGCAGCGACTCCGTGGCGCGCGGGATGTCGAGCAGCAGCCCGCACCGCTCGCACACGAAGTGGTCGTGCGGATCGAGGTCGGCGTCGTAGCGGATGAGTCCCTCCCGGACGAAGGACTTGAGCTTGCCCTCTTCGACGAGCACCTGGAGATTGCGGTAGACGGTGCCGAGCGAGACTCGCGGCAGCGCGCGGCGCACTGCCGAGTACACCCACTCCGCCGTGGGATGGGACTTCGTCTCCATGACGGCCTCGAGAACGAGGCGCCGCTGGCGCGTGGAACGGCGGGGCGTGGCCGGAGCGGTCCTCATATCAGTAAGGATTCCTATTATTAGTAGTGGGGGCCAAAAGTCAATGATGCAGTTTCCCTCCGGGTTAGAATGCCCCCCGCTTGTCGAACCCCACGCCGCCAAACCCCGCCGGGAGGGACTTTCCTCTCGGCCTGCACGGCTTCACCTACCAGGACCTCCATCGGGACGCCCGCCTCGCCGACCTCGACCGCGCCTTCGTCGAGGAGCTGTGCCTCGACCAGCCGGAGCTCGGCGACCGGTTGAAGGCCTACCGGGCCGACCCGTCCTCCTTCGACGCCCTTTCCCGCTCGCTGCTGCTCGTCGCGGCGGCGCGGCCCCTTTCGGCCTTCGTGGCCCGCCTCTTCGACATCGAGCGCGAATGGAGCCGGCAGGCTGCTTCGGCCGAGCCCGAGGCGGTCCTCTTCCGCTTCCGGCGGGACTTCCTGCTGCGGCGGGCGGTCAAGACGAAGCTGCCCGAGGACCTCGCCGGTCTCGACCTCGGCCCCGCGCGGGCGGCTGCCGCGGCCCTCGAGCGCGAGCTCCACCCCGACCTGCACTGGAAGATGGACCCGGAGCTCGCGACCGCCCAGATGGTCGCGGAGCTTCTCCACCTCGAAGCCGACTTCATCGCGGCCCTGCGCCAGAAGAAGAAGCCGGAGGTCGCGCCGAGCACCCGGACGCGGGCGCGCGAGCTCGCCAGGCGTGCCGCGGATTCGTCCTCTCCCCTGCCCCGCGCGGCAGGCGAGTCCGACGAGGAGCTGCTCTCCTTCCTCGAGAAGACGCTCGAGCAGTACGCTCTCTGGTGCCACCTGCGCCGCGAGCACCCCGCCCTGAAGCCCGAAATCCGCGGCTGGATCTCGTTCAAGCTGCCCGAGACGGTCGACTACCAGCACCTCGTCGCGACGGACCGCCCCAACCCGGCCGTGCCGGAGGAGCGCGTCGGCCCGGCGGGGAGCCGCCGCCGCCGGGAAGGGTTCACCCTGACCGATCCGCGCATGACCCGCCGCGAGGTCCTCGGCGAGACCCACTACTGCCTGCTCTGTCACGAGCGCGAGAAGGACACCTGCGCGAAGGGATTTTTCGACGCCAAGACGGCCGCCTGGCAGAAGAATCCCCTCGGCATCTCCCTCAAGGGCTGCCCGCTCGACGAAAAGATCTCGGAGATGCACGAGCTGCGCCGCGAGGGCGACTCGATCGGCGCCCTGGCGCTCGTCTGCATCGACAACCCGATGTGCCCGGGCACGGGCCACCGGATCTGCAACGACTGCATGAAGGGCTGCATCTTCCAGAAGCAGGACCCGGTCAACATCCCCCAGATCGAGACGGGCGTGCTGACCGACGTGCTCGCCCTGCCGTGGGGCATCGAGATCTACGGCCTCTTCACGCGCTGGAACCCGCTGAACCCGCAGCGGCCCTACCCCCTCCCCTACGCCGGCCGCAAGGTCCTCGTCGTGGGCCTCGGCCCGGCCGGCTACACCCTCGCGCACTACCTCCTGAACGAGGGGTGCGGCGTGGCGGGCGTCGACGGACTCAAGATCGAGGAGCTGCCGGCCGACTGGACGGGCGCCGACGGACGCGGCATCCGCCCGATCCGCGATTACGCCGAGCTCGCGCGGCCCCTCGACCGCCGGCCGCTCGCGGGCTTCGGCGGCGTTTCCGAGTACGGCATCACCGTGCGCTGGGACAAGAACTTCCTGACGCTCATCCACCTGACGCTCGCCCGCCGGCGCCGCTTCGCGATCCTCGGCGGCGTGCGCTTCGGCGGCGCGCTGACGGCCGAGCAGGCCTTCGACGCCGGCTTCGACCACGTGGCGATCGCCGCGGGCGCGGGCCGCCCGACCATCATCTCGATGAAGAACAACATCATCCGGGGGGTCCGCAAGGCCTCGGACTTCCTGATGGCCCTCCAGCTGACGGGCGCCTTCAAGGAGGAGGCCCTCGCGAACCTCCAGGCCGAGCTGCCGGCGGTCGTCATCGGCGGCGGCCTGACGGCGATCGACACGGCCACGGAGCTGCTGGCCTACTACCCCATCCAGGCCGAGAAGACGCTGTCCCGCTACGAGGCGCTGTCGGCCGAGAAGGGAGAGGGCGCGGTGCGCGCCACCTTCGACCCCGAGGAGCGCGAGACCCTCGACCGCCTGCTCGCCCACGGCCTCGCCGTGCGCAAGGAGCGCGAGCGCGCCCGGGCGGCCGGCGAGGCGCCGGATCTCGCGCGCCTGTGCCGCGAGTGGGGCGGCGTCTCGATCGCGTACCGGCGCGCGCTGGAGGAGTCGCCCGCCTACCGCCTGAACCACGAGGAGGTGATCAAGGCGCTCGAAGAAGGCATCTCCTTCATCGAGACCCTCGAGCCCGAGGAGGCCGTCGCCGACGAATACGGCAAGCTCCGGGCCGTCCGGTTCCTGCGGGGCGGCTCGGGCGAAGTCGTGGAGCTGCCGGCGCGCACGCTGCTCGTCGCGGCGGGGACGACGCCGAACATCACCTACGCCAAGGAGTTCCCGGAATCGCTGCCGCTCGACCAGAAGCGCCGGTTCTTCGCGCCCCACCGCGCCGTGCCCGAGGCCGGCGGCTGGAAGCTCGTGCCGGCGCCGGCCGAGGACGAGGGCGCCTTCTTCACGGGCTTCTCGCGCGGCGGCAAGTTCGTCACGTTCTTCGGCGACAACCACCCCGCCTACAACGGCAACGTCGTCAAGGCGATGGCCTCGGCCAGGAACGGCTACCCCGCCATCGCCGCGGTCCTGAACGGCCGGGACGGCCGGCCCGTCGCCGACGCGGAGTGGGATGCCTTCCGCCGGGGTCTCGAGGACGACCTGACGGCCCGGGTCGTGTCGGTCGAGCGGCTGACGCCGACCATCGTGGAGGTCGTCGTCCGCGCGCCGGCCGCCGCCCGCAACTTCCAGCCCGGCCAGTTCTTCCGCCTGCAGAACCTGGAGGCGCACGCGCCGCGCCTGGACGGGACGCCCCTGCTGATCGAGCCCTGCGCCCTGACGGGGGCCTGGGTGGACCGGGAAAAAGGCCTCCTCTCGATGATCGCGCTCGAGATCGGCGGCTCCACGCGCCTGTGCTCGGTCCTGAAGCCCGGCGAGCCGGTGGTCGCGATGGGCCCCACGGGCACGGCAACCGAGCTGCCGCACGGCTCCACGGTCATGCTCTGCGGCGGCGGCCTCGGCAACGCCGTCCTCTTCTCGATCGGACGCAAGGCCCGGGAGCTCGGCAACCGGGTCGTCTATTTCGCCGGCTACAAGAAAGCCGAGGACTTCTACAAGCGCGACGAGCTCGAGGCGGCGGCCGACGTGCTCGTCCTTTCCGTGGACCGGGGAGAGCCGATCCCGGCGCGGCGGCCGGTCGACCGCAGCTTCGTCGGCAACATCGTCGAGGCGATGGTCGCGTACGCCACCGGCAAGCTCGGCGAGGCCCCGATTTCCCTTTCCGACGTCGAGCGCGTGATCGTGATCGGCTCGGACCGGATGATGGCGGCCGTCGCGCGCTCGCGCAAGACGGCGCTGGCGCCCTTCCTGAAGCCCGACCACGTGGGGATCGGGTCGATCAACTCGCCGATGCAGTGCATGATGAAGGAAGTCTGCGCCCAGTGCCTCCAGAAGCACGTGGACCCGGCTTCCGGCAAGGAGTCGATCGTCTTCTCCTGCTTCAACCAGGACCAGAAGCTCGACGACGTGGACTGGGGCAACCTCGCCGCCCGCCTGCGCCAGAACACCGTGTCCGAGAAGCTCACGAACCTCTGGATGGACCGCCTGTTCGCCGCCAACGACCCCAGAACCATCTAGCTGCTCAGCCCTCTTTTCGCGATACCGGCCCAACAGCTCGCGGCGCGAATAGTCTCCCGACCGAAGGGAGGGAGGAGGTTCGCGCCGCGGGAGCGAGAGCGAGCAAAGCGAGCGGTAGCGACGGAAGGCTCGCGCCGCGGGAGCCGCAGCGCGGCGAAGGATCAGGCGTCCGGTCGAGCCCGCATCCGGGCGAGCCGGACGCCGGTGCGCCGCCAGGCGCAGATCCCTCGCAAGCGGAGGCGACGGTTTAGGGGACGGCCGCGAGGAACAGCAGGTACGGGTTGATCGCGACGCCGGCCTTGAAGTTGTCGTCGTCCTCCGGCAGGCGCGTGATCGAGAAGTGCAGGTGCGGGCCGCCGATGACGTGGCCGGTCCGGCCGACGTAGGCGATCACGTCTCCCCGGGAAACCCTGCGTGCCGGGCCGCATGCCCTCGGCGTACTTCGTGAGGTGGCAGTAGAAGAGCAGGTACCGGCCGGTGGCGTCCTTCTGGTACAGCGAGATGCCGCCCCGCCCCTCGCGGCGCAGCTGCACGATCTCGCCGTCGGCGGCCGCGAGCACCGGCGTGCCCTTGGGAGCGCCGATGTCGATCGCCAGGTGCTGCCGGTGCCGGCCCCGCGAGTTGAGGAACGAGTCCTTCAGGCGGCTCGAGTCCACCCCTTCCACCGGGATCTGAACGCCGGCCGTGAGCAGGTCCGACAGGTCCACGTCCTCGGGGCGAAGGGTGGACTGGGCCGATTTCGGGCGCAGCAGCGATCCCAGCGTCCGGGCCACCCGCGCCATGGGGCTGACAGGCTGCTCGGTGACGCCCTCGGCCATGTCGACCGACTCCGGATCCCCCTCGTCGGCCTCGTGCTCGTGGGCCTCGATGATCGCGTCGTACTCGGTGCACGGCGGCTGGGGGAAGTCGAAGCGCTCGACGGGAAGGAAGGGACCGTACGGTTCGGGAACTTCCAGGGCGACGCGCTCGACGACGACCGCGCCGCCGGCGTCCTGGCGGATCACCTTGCGGGCCTTCTTCGACTTCGGGGCGGCCTTTTTCCTCGCTGTCGGGACGGAGGCCCTCTTGTTGTGGGACGCGGTGGCGCCTCGGGAGGCGACCGTGGCGGACTTGGAGTGATGGGCGGACGCCCCCTCCGCCGGGGAGGAAAGGCTGATAAGGAAACCGGCGGCTAGAACAGCCGCCGGAATGACCGACGTCTTACGCACGAACGGGATTATCCGGGGGCCCCGGGGGAGCGTCAAGCCGAAAAGGCCAATCCCTTCAGATATTTATGCTGAATCAGCATATGCCGACGGCCCCGGAATCGCCGTCCGCCGCCGGCGGTCCAGGGAATCAGCCCCGCTCGAGGTAGCTGTTGTCCCGCGTGTCGATCTTGATACGGATGCCCGCTTCGACGAACTGAGGGACCATGACCTGGAGTCCGGTCTCGAGCGTCGCGGGCTTGTAGGAGGCCGACGCCGTCGCGCCCTTCATTCCGGGCTGCGTCTCGACGACCTTGAGCGTGACCGTGTTGGGGAGCTCGATGCCGACGGGGTTGCCGTCGTAGAAGTCCACGTGGATGGCCGTGTTCGGCAGCAGGTACTTCATCTGCTCGCCGATCACCTCGTCGGAAAGCGTGACCTGGTCGTAGCTGCTTTGGTCCATGAAGTGATGGCCGGCGGCGTCGGAATAGAGGTACTCCATCTCCCGCTCGTCGAGGGAGGCCTTCTCCACGCGGTCCGTCGAGCCGAAGCGGTGCTCGTTCATCGAGCCGGACCGGACGTTGCGCATTTTCGCCTGGACGAAGCCCCGCAGGTTGCCGGGCGTCTTGTGGACCATGTCGTGGACGCGGTGAAGCTCCCCGTTGTGGATGATGAGCATCCCGCTCCGAAGCTGTGTCGCCGGAATCATCATGAGACCTGCTCCCTCGAAAAGACGGCGAAATCTAGCAGAACCGGGCCCAAAGAAAAAGCCCCGGGGTTGCCCCGGGGCTTGTCCGGCCAAGGCAAGTGCCTCAGTCTCCGGGACCGACGTCCCGCCGAACCCCATGGGTCGAGGGTACGGAGGCCTCGGGAGCCGTAGGCGTCACCCGCGGCACCGCCCGCGGTACATCGGGCATTGCCAGGGCCATCCCCCGCGCGGAAAGACCGGAAGCCGCAAGGGCGCGCCACATGTCGAAGGAGTAGTTCCAGGGGCCTCCCGCCTGCACCGACGCGGAGCTAATCTGGGGCACATCCGGGGCAAAGAGAACGTTTCCGAGATTCGGGCGCGGAATCGTCGTCCCCTTGACGGCATTCAGGGTCTGGACGAACGTGTCGGCGATGACTCCATAACCGATCGCGCTCGGATGGACCCCGTCGTAGGAGAACAGGCCCCCGGTCAGAAACGAAGTCGAGAGGTGGATGCCGCCGATGTTATAGCCATCCGCACCGACGTGCTTGAAGAGGGCGTTGGCATCGATGAGTATCGCCCCGTTGGCCGAGGCGGCCGAAGCGATTGCCTGATTGTAAGCGTCTGTGGTCTGCTGGATCAGCGAGACGTCGTCCGGATAAAGGACGACGCCCACGTTCAGCGTGGACGGCGGCGTGAAAGAGCCGTGCGGCAGCGGCTGCCCGCACCCCGGAAGTGTCGGGGGACAGACCGCCGTCGGAAGCCCGACGCCCTCCCCGAGAAGGGACGACGCCAAGATTGCGACGAGCGAACCCGGAGGCAGCGCGCAGCCGTGGTCCGGAGGAACCGGCGTGCAGGGATAGGTGGCGTCGCCGGGCCCCAGCAGGGGAACCGGCTGGCCATTGACGATGACCGGCCGAAGCGTCGTCGGGTCGACGACAACCGGTGGGATCGTCGTCGCATACGGAATGGACGCCACGTCCGGCACATTGAACGATACCAGGGTCCGACCGGACGCCGACAAGCCCGACATGACCTCGTTGTAGCTGGTCGTGAACGAGTCCACCGGCGTGATCGTGACACCCACGATCGCTACGCCGGCGAATACCGCGTTGAGCACGTCGTTGTTCCCGCCCCAGAACGCCACCAGGTCGGGATTGAGGACGTTCGCTTCGTCGACCGCGCTCATGCCCTCGAAGGGGCACCCCACGCAGTTACGCAGGACGGGAGCGGCGATGTTGTCCAGAGTGGACGCCCCGGGATGCGTCACGGTCAGGTCGACGAAATCACTGATCAGCGGCGACCCGTTGAACCCCAGGTTATCGTAGGGCCTGGCCAGAGAGATGTTCTGGTTCTGCCCCGTCTCCGACACGACCGTGAGCCCGATGGACGTCCCCGTAAAAACAGGACCCAGGCAGGGGTAGCCCGTCAGGGGATTGGTCGCCGCCAGCTCCTGGATGAAGGGTTGCTGGAAATCGGTCTGGGCGAGCGACTCGGCAGCGAGCGCGACCCATGAGCGCTCCTGAAACCGCTGGACGACGCACCCGGACTCTTCGCCGGCGATCAGGCTGTCGCCCACCGTGACGAATTTCTGAAAGGTCTGGGAGGTGGCCGGGACGGCGAGGAGCGCCAGGGCGAGGCCGGCGAACGCGAAGCGCGATGTGGTTCTGTTCATGGTTTCCTCCTCACCTAAAACGAGATCCGCAGGTCGCCGACGACTGCAAAGCCGACCTCCGAATAGGTCCCGAAGAAGTTGTCGGTCGATTCCACGAGCACGGAGCGCTTCTTGAACTTGATGTACGCGCCGCCGACGTCGATGCCCCACTGGGGCGTGTTGTAGCCGAAGCCGGCCGTGTAGACGTTGCGGTCGCTGTCCGACAGGATCGGGCCGACGTCCTTCGTGGGCTGCGGCGTGTTGTCGTAGTAGTAGCCGAGGCGAACCGCCCAGCAGTCCCACTTCTTCTCGATCCCCACCCGGTACGCCCACGTGTCCGACCAGTTCGTCGTGCGGTCGATGTCCGGGATGGCGCCGTCGGGAAACGCGATGTTCAGGGCGCTGAAGCTGGACCACTGCGTCCAGTCGGCCTCGAGCCCGAGCGTCCATCCGCCGCCGAAGTTGAGCCCGATGCCCGTGTTGAGGGAGGCCGGGAAGGCGATTTGCGACGTGACGGGATGCACGCCGAAGGGGAACTGCGACCCGACCAGGCCGTCGAAGATCTGGTCGCCCGTGAGCCGCTGGGTGACGGTCGCCGTGCCGTCGTAGTTCACCGTGATCTTGCTGCGATAGGACGCGCCCACCCCGATCGACGGCGTCGGTTTCCACATCGCCGCCACGTTGTAGCCCCACCCGCCGTTGGAGGTCAGGTTGCTGTAGAGCTTGGTGTGGGCGACGGTCACCAACGACTGGGTGAACGGGTCGATCGCGGCGGTGTCGCGCTCGAGCTGCAGGCCGGAGAACCGGTAGTCCGCGCCGGCCGCGATCGAGAGCTCGGGGAGGAGCTTGTAGGAGAAGACGGGGTTCAGGTCCATCGTCTTGATGACGGCGTTCTGCGAGATGAAGCGGCCGGGCCACGTGGTGTTGGGGTTGTTCCAGCGCAGGCCGAGGCCATAGGGGGCATCGACGCCGAGGCCGAAATTGAGCTCGGCCGTCAGCGGCACGACCATGTACAGGTGAGGCACCAGGAACTGCTGCGTGTCGTCGATCGACCCGTTCTGTCCGATGCCGGGGTACGGGTTGGCGCCCGTGAAGTCGCTCGGTGTCCGGCCGAGGACCGCGAAGCCCCCCTGCCCGGAGAAGTGCTCCTGCCAGGCCATGCCCGCCGGGTTGTAGAAGATCGCCGACGGGTCGTCGGCCAGGCCGGCGAACGCGATGCCCATGCCCGTGGCCTTGGCTCCCTGGGTCATGACCTGGAAGCCGGAGGGGAACGCGGGGCGGGCGGCGAGCAATCCCAGGATCGCCAGGGCAAGAAAGACGCGTGGCAACGGAACGCGGTGGCGCTGTCTCACGGTGCTCCTCCCTCAGTTATTCGGCGGGGCATGCGAAGGACGGAATCGATTCGTCGCACGTTTGTCGGCAAATCTAGACCCGGCCCGGGGGGAAAGCAAGGGTCGAAGCGGCCACGCCTTACAATCGTGCCACCGTGTCCCACGAGAGCGAGCTGCCGACGCGCGACGGATCCACGCAGCGATCCGGCGCCCGCGAAGCGCCGGTCACGGTCGGCACCATCCTCGGCGGCCGCTACCGCATCGACGGCGTGCTCGGCTTCGGCGGCATGGGGGTGGTGTACCGCGCCAGGGACCTGAAGCTCGACCAGGAGATCGCCCTGAAGCGCATCCGCCCCGACCGCGTCTCCCCGGAGCGGCGGGAGACCCTGCGGCGCGAGATCATCCTGGCGCGCAAGGTCACGCACGAGAACGTCTGCCGCGTCTACGACCTCGTCGAAATCGAGGGCGAAGAGTTCGTCTCGATGGAGTACCTCCGGGGAAAGACCCTGAAGGAGATCGAGGAGCTGGAGAAGACGCTGCCGCTCGGGCGCGGCCTCGCCATCGCCAAGGGCATCTGCAACGGGCTGGCGGCGGCGCACCGCATCGGCGTCCTGCACCGCGACCTGAAGCCCGAGAACGTGATCGTCGCCGAGGACGGAAAGCCCCAGCTCATGGACTTCGGCATCGCGATCGAGACCTCGCTGTACCGCGGCGAGCAGGGCGACACCGTTCCTGGCACGCCCCAGTTCCTCGCCCCCGAGCTCCTGCAGGGCGAGGCGCCCGGTCCGCGCACGGACGTCTATGCCATGGGCGTGCTGCTCTACGAGATGTTCACCGGGCGCGTCCCCTTCGACGACAACGACACCGCCCGGCTCGTGCGGCGCGTCATCTCCGAGAAGGCGCCGCGCATCGAGACCCTGCGGCCCGACCTGCCGCCGGAGCTGCGCGACATCCTCGAGCGCGCGATCGCCCGCGATCCGGAGGCGCGGTTCCCGGACGCGCCGTCGCTGGCGGACGCGATCTCGGCCTTCGAGGGCCAGGTGCTCGACCGCGTGCTCGCGGAGGTGTCGGTCACCCGCGCCCGCATGGTCAAGCTGATGGTCATCCTCGAGGCGAACAAGTCGCTCGCGGCGACCTTCGATCCCACCGAAACCCTCCGGATCATCCTGCGGACCGCCACTTCCGAGACCGACGCCGAGCGCGGCACGATCTTCCTGAAGGACCCGGAGTCGGACGAGCTCGTCAGCCAGATCCTGGAGGGCGGCTCGGTCAACCCCATCCGCCTGCCCGTCGGCACCGGCATCGCCGGGACCGTGGCCCGGACGGGCCAGGTGGTCAATTCCGTGGACGCGTACCAGGATCCCCGCTTCGACAAGCGCACCGACGCCTCGTCCGGCTTCAAGACGGTCTCGATCCTGGCGGCGCCCATGCGGACGCCGCAGGGCGAGATCGTCGGCGTCGTCGAGATCCTGAACAAGCGCCGCCGCCACTTCACGCGCGAGGACGAGGAGTTTCTCGCGGAGGTGGGGACGCACGCGGCCCTGGCCGTCGCCGGCGTGCGCGAGCACGAGGCCGCCGTCCGCCAGGGCCGGCGCGACGGCGCGGCCGCGGTCCTGCACGCCGTGACTCCCCTGCTGCTGCCCGCGGCGTGGCCCGAGACCGAGGGGTTCGACTCGGCGCCCCTGCGCTGGCGCTCGGACGAGCCGTCGATCGCGCTCTACGCGGTGGCGCCCGCCCCGGGAGGCCTGTCGCTGCTGCTGCTCGAGGGCGCCGGCGAGATCGAGAGCGCCATCGGCCCCCTCGTGCACGCCCTGGGGCTCGGCAAGAAGATGCTGGGCGCGGCCTCCCCGGCCGAGATCGTGGGCGCGGTCGCGGCCGCGGAGCCGGCCTGCGCCGCGACGGCCGCGAGCTGGCAGGGCGATCGCCTGCTCCTGGCGGCCCGCGGCGCGGCCGTGCCGCACCTGCTGCGCTTCGGACGGCCCGTGCCCTTCGCGGTCGCCGAGTCCGGCGGGGCGAGCGAGGTCTCCCTCGAGACGGCGCGGGGCGACGTTCTCGTCATCGCCTCGAGCGGCCTTTCGCAGCTCCAGTCGCCGGGCAAGCCCGCCTCCCCCGAGAAAGCCGTCCAGCGCCTCGCGCGCGCCGCCGAGACCGCGCCGCTCTCCGCGGCGTTCGCCGCGCTCGTCGCCGAGTGGAAGAAGACGGGCTATTCGCCGGGATCGCGGGACGTGCTCCTGCTGGCGGCGAAGAGGTTGCCTAGCGCTCGCCCCGCGCCTCGGCAGGACGGTGGCTACGGCAGCACGGCCACGGCGAGCGCTCCCGGGCCTCCGTGCGCCCCGAGCGCCGGCCCGCATTCCACGATCATCACGTCGGATTCCGGGTAACGCGCGCGGATCTCGCGGGAGAGCTCATCGGCGGCGTCCTCGGCGTCGCAGTGCGCGACGCCGAAGCGGCGGGAGGCGCTCTCGCGCTGCCCCGCTTCCTCGAAGAGGAGCTTCATCATCTTGCGGCGGGCGGCGGCGTAGCCGCGCGCCTTGCCGGCCGCCTCGACCTTGCCGTCGCGCGTGATCGTCAGGATCGGCAACAGGCCGAGCAGCCGGGCGACGAAGCCGCGCGTGGCCGAGACGCGGCCGCCGCGCACGAGGTGCTTGAGGGTCGGAACGGCCACGAAGACCCGGATCCGGGCGGCCGTCTCGCGCGCGATCTCGGCCACCTCCGCGGCCGTCTTGCCGCTACGGGCCGCCTCGGCGGCGGCGCGCACGACGAGGCCGAGGCCGACCGACGCGCTCCCGCTGTCCACGTGGGTGATCTCGGTCTTCGGGACCGGGCGCGCCCCGACGACCGCGGCCTGGTAGGTGCCCGAGAGCCGCGAGCCGAGGTGCACCGAGACGATGGACCCGGCGTGTTGCGCCACGTTCTGGTAGACCTGCGTGAAGTCGGCCGGCGGCGGCTGCGAGGTCTTCGGCGCCACGTCGGTCACGGCGAAGCGCCCGTAGAACTCGGAGGGCGTGATCGTCACCTTGTCGAGGTAGTTCTCCGAGCCGAAGTAGACCCGCACCGGGACGACGCCGACCCCGAGCTCCTCGAGCATCGTGATCGGCAGGTCGCAGGTCGAGTCCGTGACGATGCCCACGCGCTCGGCCCGATTCTTGTCGAAGCGCGACTCGTGCTGGGCGCGCATGTCCTCGACCTTTGTCTGGGCCACGTCGGCGAAGCGCGCCGCGACCTCGAAGAGCTTCTCCGGCTCGTTGGTGTGGATGTGCAGCCGCAGGCGAGACGCGCCCCCGGCCATCACGATCGAGTCGCCGAGCAGGGCGACCTCGCGGCGCAGGCCGTCGCGGTCGATCGCGTCGCCCTCGAGGAGAACTTCCGTGCAGAACCGGAAGAGGATCGCCTCCGGGCTCCGGTCGAAGACCGCCGCCTGGATGTCCTCGGGGGCGGTCGTCAGCGGCGCCATACGCGCGGACTCCCGGAAATACGTCACGATTCCCTCGAGGAGGTAGACGAAGCCCTGCGCCCCGGCGTCCACCACGCCCGCCTTCTGGAGCGCCTTCATCTGCTTGGGCGTGTTCTCGAGGGAGACCTGCGCCGCCTTCAGGGACTCGGGCAGCAGGACGCCGAAATCCGGCTCGTCCGCCGCGCGCCGGGAGACGTGCCCCGCCCAGTCGCGGATGACCGTCAGGATCGTTCCCTCCACGGGGCGGGCGATCGCCGAGTACGCCGACTCCGCCGCCCGGACGACCGCCTCCCCGAATCCGCCCGTCGTGACGCGGGGGGCGTCGGGCAGGCCCTCGGAGAATCCGCAGAAGAACTGGGCCAGGATCGCGCCCGAGTTGCCCCGCGCCCCGCCGACCGCCTGGTCGGCGACGGTCCGCGACATCTCGCGGACGTGCCGCTGGCGCACGCGCGCGATCCCGGACGCGATCTTCTGCAGCGTCGAGGCGACGTTGGTCCCCGTGTCGCCGTCCGGCACGGGAAACACGTTGATCTTGTTGAGAGCCTCCGCGCGCTCGGCGACGAAGTGCGCGCCGGCGATCACCGCGCGGCTCAGGCGGTTGCCGTCGAGGTAGCCGATCGCGATCAAGGCTTGATGGTGGCCGGGTAGCCCTCCGGGGCCCGCTCGGCGCTGCGGGCGGTCCGGTACTCCTCGGCGATGGACGGCAGCCGGTCGAGGTAGAAGAGGACGACGCCGCAGCCCATGCAGGCCCAGGGATAGACCTTCTCGACGCCCCAGGAAAACAGGCTCGTCTTCCAGGGTTTCTTCCAGAAGTAGGTCGTGTAGCCGGACGTGTTGCTGCGCGAGCGGAGCAAATCGCCCCCGCAGAGGGGGCACTTCCGGTGGAAGGAGTCGCTCATAAGCCGATCTCGTCGAAGGATATCGCGAAAGGCCGCGGGAGGGAGCGGGGGTCCGGCGCCGCCGGCCTTTACTTCTTGAGGAGCGCGCGGATCTCGGCCGCCTTCGAGGCGGCCCGGCGGCCCGCCTCGGTTTGCGGGCTGCCGGCCGCGATCTTCTCGAAGGCCTGGAGGGCGGCCACGTAGTCGTGGCGGTTGTACAGGGCGATCGCCGCGTTGTACGCCCGCATCGCCTTGTTGCGGGCGACGCCGGCCTTCAGTTTGCGCAGCTCGTCCTCGAGCGTGTCTCGATAGCCGTCGGTCGCCTTCGCGGCGAGCCCCTCGAGCATCGCGACCGCCTCGTCCTCCTTGCCCTGCGCGAGCAGCGCATTCACGGCGTCGAGATCGCCCTGAGACCTGGTCGCCTTTCCCCGGGCCGCCGGGGCGGGCATCGTCGTCGGCGCGGGAGGCTCCGGCGCCGCCGCCGGTGCGGCCCTCTTCGCCTCGTCGAACTCCTTCTTTCGTTTGGACAGGCGGTCGAGGTCCCGGGCGACGTCCGGGCGGGACGGAAGCAGCCTCGCCGCGATGGTGAGCTCCGCGATCCCTTCGTCCAGGTGGTCCGGCTGCTCCACGCTGAAGCTGCGGCCGAGCTCGACGCGCGCCTCCGGGAAATCCGGATTGAGGGCGATGCTCTGGCGCAGGGCCGCCCGGCCGGCCTCGATCCCGGCACGCTCCTCGTCGGTCATCGGCCAGGACCATGCCCTGGCGATCTTCTGCAGCTTCAGCCGGGCGTAGTAGTAGTAGGCACGGTAGTCGGCTCGCTCCGTCGCCACGGCCTGGCCGAAAAAATCCGCCGCTTCGGCCTCTCGCTCCTGGCGCAGGCGCACCATGCCGAGGCCCGCGAGCGCATCCGCGTTGGACGGCTGGGAGGCGAGCGCGGCCTGGAAGAAACGCTCGGCGTCCGGAAGCCGGTCGGTGGAGACGTGGGCGATCAGCTCTCCGAGGCGGCAGAGCACCGACGCGTAGCTCATCGGCGTCGCCGTGGCCTCGGTCGAGAGTTTCAGCTCGGAAAGCTGGAAACGATTGTAGAGAAACCGGTTTCCGCGGACGTATGCGACGAGCTCGCCGAAGAGCGTGGCGTAGTCGGTCTGGAAGGCCTCGCGAAAGGCTTCGTCCTGCGGCCGGTCCTGCTGCCGCAGGCTCATGTAGCGGGAGAGCTGCGGCGCCCGCTCCGGGTTTCCGAGCGTGAGGTAGTGCACGAGCGCCCACGACTCCGCGTTGAAGATGCTCCCCTTGATCTCGTCGTTGTACTCGGGCGACTTCCGGTCGGCCGCCAGGAGCCGGTCGAGCGGGATCAGCATGGTGCCGCGCAGCCGCGCGAGGAGGTCCTCGCGAGCCATCCCCGTCCGCACCTCGGTGCCCTCGACGCGGAACGTACTGTAGTAGGCGGCCACCCCCTGCTCGTACCACAGGGGCCGCGGCGGAAAATTCGCGTCCATGAAGTAGTAGATGTAGTTGTGGTACACGCTGCGCCTCGGATCCGAGTTCCACGCCGCGGTCAGCTGGACGTAGTTCCCGTCCTGGGCCCCGAAGAAGAAGCTGCTGTCTTCCTCTTCCCCGCGCGGCAGGTACGGCTCCATGGCCTGGTGATTCTTGAAGACGTAGATGAACGTCGGAATCGGAGAGCTCACGCCGCTGCCCCGCTTCAGGGCCTGGAGCACCGCGTGGAGCTTCTCCATCTCGAGCCCGACTTCCTTCGTCTTGGATTCGGACGCGTCGCCGAAGAGCGTGAAATGGGCGGTCCGGACCTGGACCCACGTGTCGCCGGGGTTCGGGAGCTTGATGTCCTGTCCCCGGGCCGGCCGGGCCGCGAGGACGGCCGCCAGCAGCACGAGGGCGAGCCGGAGACGCGCGGTCACGGCCTCCAGCGGAGGACGAGGTTGCGGGCGGCCCCGACTTCGTCCACCCGCTTGACGGGCGTCGTGTGCGGGGCGGTCCGGACGAGGTCCGGATTCTGCTCGCATTCGCGCGCGATCTCGCGCATGGCCCTGACGAAGGCGTCGAGGACCGGCTTTCCCTCGGTCTCGGTGGGCTCGATCATGAGCGCGCCGTGGACGATGAGCGGGAACGACATCGTCGGCGGGTGGAATCCGTAGTCCATCAGGCGCTTGGCGATGTCCACGTTCGTGACGCCGAGATCCGCCTGCTTCTTGTCGGAGAACACGACCTCGTGCATGGACGGCGCGTCGTACTTCAGGTGGTACACGCCCGTCAGCCCGGCCCGGATGTAATTCGCGTTCAGGACGGCGACCTTCGCGACCTCGCCGATCCGGTTTCCGTACGCCGCGATGTACGAGAGCGCGCGCACGAACATCCCGAAGTTGCCGAGAAAGGTGCGCAGCCGGCCGATCGAGTCGGGGCGGTCGTAGTCGAGGAAGTACGTCCCGTCCGCGCGCCGCTCGACGGTCGGCCGGGGCAGGAAGGGCACGAGCGCCTCGCCCACGGCGACCGGGCCCGAGCCCGGACCTCCCCCGCCGTGGGGCGTCGAAAAAGTCTTGTGGAGGTTCATGTGCATCACGTCGACGCCCATGAGCCCCGGCTTCGCCACGCCGACGAACGCGTTGAAGTTCGCGCCGTCGCAGTAGAGGTACCCGCCCCGGGCGTGCACGATCTTCGCGATGTCGAGGATCCGGTCCTCGAAGATGCCGAGCGTGTTCGGGACGGTGAGCATCAGCGCGGCCACGTCCTCGGTCATGGCCGCCTCGAGCACGTCGAGGTCGATCGTGCCCCGCGCGTTCGACTTCAGCTCCTTGACCTTGTAGCCCGCGAAATGCGCGGACGCCGGGTTCGTGCCGTGCGCCGAGTCGGGGATGAGGACGGTCGTGCGCGGCTTGCCCGTCTTCTCGAGGGCCTTGCGCACCATCAGGATCCCGGCGAGCTCCCCCTGCGCGCCGGCCGAGGGCTGCAGCGTCACGCGCGGCAGCCCGGTCAACTCCGCCAGGATCCGCTCGAGCCGCCAGGCGAGCTCGAGCGAGCCCTGCGAGAGCGCGTCCGGGGTCAGCGGATGCGCCGCGGCGAATCCCGGGAGCCGGGCCATCTCCTCGTTCGTGCGCGGGTTGTGCTTCATCGTGCAGGAGCCGAGCGCATAGAGCCCCTGGTCGATGGAGAAATTCAGCCGCGAGAGCCGCGTGAAGTGCCGCGCCGCGTCCACCTCGGAGATCTGCGTCCCGCCCGCGATCTCGCGCCGCTGGAGGCGCTCGGGGATCGCGACCGCGGCGGGAACGTCGAGCGGCGGCAGCGAGTAGCCGACCTTGCCCTCGCCCGACCGCTCGAAGACGAGCGGCAGCGGCCGGGGCTCGGGGCGCCGCGGGTCGCGCGCGGCCGCGGCCTTCTCCTCGATCTCGAGGCTCATGCGGCCCTCCCCGCGAGGGCCGCGACGAGGCGGTCCATCTCCGCGCGCTCGTTCATCTCGGTCGCGGCCACGAGGAACCGGCGCGCGTCCTTCGCGTCCCAGCGCGACAGCGCCACGCCTCCGAGGATCCGGGACGCCGCCAGGCGCGCGAGCAGCGCCGCCGCGTCGCCCGGCGCCTCCACCGCGAACTCGTTGAACGTGGGCCCGGAGAACGGGATCCGGAAACCCGGGCACCTTCCGGATCTCGCCCTTCAGGTACTCGGCCTTGGCGTGGCACTGGAGCGCGACCTCGCGCAGGCCCTCCTTGCCGAGCAGCGACATGTGGATGTTCGACGCCAGCGCCATGAGGCCCTGGTTCGTGCAGATGTTGGAGGTCGCCTTCTCGCGCCGGATGTGCTGCTCGCGCGTCGAGAGCGTGAGGCAGAAGGCCCGCCGGCCCTCGGCGTCGAGGGTCTGGCCGACCAGGCGTCCCGGGATCTGGCGCTGGTGCTCGGTGCGGCACGCCAGGAAGCCGAGCAGCGGCCCGCCGTTGTGCATCGGCACGCCGAGCGACTGCGCCTCGCCGCACGCGATGTCGGCGCCGCCCTCGCCCGGCGGCGCCAGCAGCGCCATCGAGATGGCCTCGGCCACCACGGCGACGGAGAGCGCGCCCTTCGCCTTCGCGGCGGCCGAGCCGGCGTTCCAGTCCTCGACGACGCCGTAGAAGTTGGGCGACTGCACGGCGACGGCGAACGTCCTGTCGTCGACCGCCGCGGCGAGGGCCTTCGCGTCCGTCGTCCCGTCGGGCCCGAGCGGAATCTCCACGATGTCGAGTCCCAGGTTCGAGAAGTACGTGCGCACCGTCTCGCGGTACTCGGGATGGATGCCCGCCGAGAGCACGGCCCGCGTGCGGCCGCGCGAGAGCCGCTCGGCCATGAGCAGCGCCTCGACGAGCGCCGAAGCGCCCTCGTAGAGCGACGCGTTGGCGACCTCGAGCCCCGTCAGCAGGCAGACGTGGGTCTGGAACTCGAAGATGGACTGGAGCGTGCCCTGGGAAACCTCGGGCTGGTAGGGCGTGTACGAGGTCAGCCACTCGGCGCGGTAGAGCATCTGGTCCGCGATCGCCGAGACGTAGTGGTTGTAGACGCCCGCCCCCAGGAAGAAGGCCGTGTCCCGCGCGTTCGCGTTGCGGGCCGCCATCCCGCCGAGGAACCGGCGGATCTCGATCTCCGACATCGGCGGCGGCAGGTCCGGCCCGCGGCGGACGGCTTCCGGCACCGCGGCGAACAGGTCGTCGATCGAGCGGACGCCGATCGCGGTGAGCATCGCCGCCCGCTCCGCGTCGGAGGTCGGGAGAAACTTCACTTTTCCTGCTCTTCCTCTCGGACGTACTCCTCGTAGGCCTCGGCCGACATCAGCTTTCCCATCTCGACGTCGGTCGAGAGCTTCAGCTTGATGAGCCACCCGTCCCCGAACGGATCGTCGTTGATGATCCCGGGCTCGCCCACGGCGCCCTTGTTCACCGCGACGACCTCGCCCGAGACCGGCGTGTAGAGCTCCGAGACCGCCTTGACGGACTCGACCGTGCCGAACTCGTCGCCGGCGTCGTACATGTGGCCGACCTCGGGAAGCTCGAGGTAGACGATCTCTCCGAGCTGCTTCTGGGCGTGGTCGGTGATGCCGATCGTGCCGACGTCCCCGTCCACCCGGACCCATTCGTGGCTGTCGGCGTAGCGCCGGTCGTCGGGATTCACTGTCTACCTCCTGATGGTCACGGTTGCGGTCGCTTGTAGAAGGGCGTGGGCACGACGCGCGCGGCCGCGTCCCGGCCGCGGATGTCCACCTGGAAGTCGGTCCCGACCGCGCACGCCGCGGCGGGCAGGAGGGCGAGGCCGATGGGCTTGCCGAGCGTGGGCGAGTGCGTCCCCGACGTCACGAGGCCGGCGCCGGCGGGAGACTTCGCGGGATACCCGTGGCGGGCGATGCCGCGGTCCACCATCTCGAACCCGACCAGCCGGCGCGGGACGCCGGCCTGCTTCTGCGCGACGAGCGCGTCGCGCCCGAGAAAGTCCCCCTTGCCGAGCTTGACGATCCAGCCGAGGTCGGCCTCGAGCGCCGTGACCGTGTCGTCGATGTCGTTGCCGTAGAGCGCCATCTTCGCCTCGAGGCGCAGGGTGTCGCGGGCGCCGAGGCCGCACGGGACGGCGCCGTCCGGGCGCCCCTCGTCGAGAAGCGCGCGGAAGATGCGGGAAGAGTCCTCGGGGCGGCAGTAGACCTCGAACCCGTCCTCGCCCGTGTATCCCGTGCGGGAGACGAGCGCGTCGGCGCCGCAGACCCGCGTATCGCGAAAGCCGTAGTAGGGCAGATCCGAGGGGTCGGGCCGGCAGACGCGTGCCAGGAGCCCCGCGGCCTTCGGGCCCTGGACGGCGATGAGCGCGTAGTCCGCGCTGCGGTCGGAGATCCGGACGTCGCCCTTCGCGTGCGCCGTGGCCCACGCGAAGTCCTTCGGGGTGTTGCCCGCGTTGACGACCAGCAGATACGCGTCCGCGGCTTTCCGGTACACCAGCAGGTCGTCGACGAACGTGCCCTTCTCGGTCAGGAACGCCGAGTAGTGGATGCGGCCATCCTCGAGCTTGCCGACGTCGTTCGGCGTCAGCCACTGGAGGCAGGCCAGGGCGTCCTTGCCGGCGACGTCGAACTCGCCCATGTGCGAGACGTCGAAGAGGCCCACCCGCTCGCGGACGGCGCGGTGCTCCTCGAGGATGCCGGCGTACTGGACGGGCATCTCCCATCCGCCGAAGTCGATGAGCTTCGCACCGAGCTCGCGGTGCAGCTCGTAGAGCGGCGTGCGTTTGAGCGCCGTCGGCGCCGCGGCGGGGGCTCCCATCGGGACACGGAAGTTAGCACAAGCGAAGAACCGCGGCGGACGGCGCGCGCCGGACCGCCGGCGCGGGATGGATCCCGTAGAATCCGTACAGATTTCGGAGGCCCGGGATGCGCACTGCGGCCAGGATCCTTCCGTGACGGACGCGCCGGCGGGACGGGCGCGGGCCGCGGCCCGCGCGTGCGAGACGGCAGGCCTGACGGGCGAGGCGGACCTGCTCTACCGGCTCGCCGAGACCCTGGAGGCCGGAGACCGGGCGGCGGCCTCGGCCTCGCTCGCCCGGGTCCTGATCGCCGCGGGCCGGGTCGACCAGGCCCGGCCCTTCGCGCTCGACGGAAACGACCCCGTTCTCGTGGCCCGCCTCCTGCTCGAGGCTCACGACTTTCCGGGGGCGCGCCGGCTCCTCGACGAGGCGCGACGCCGCGATCCGTTCGACCCGCGCATCGCGTCCGCGCGCGGCCGCCTCGCCTTTCTCGAGAAGCGCTTCGGCGAAGCGGCCTGGGACCTGCTCGAGGCGGCGCTCCTGCGCGGGGACGGGCTGCCCGACGCCACGGACCGCCGCTTCCTGCGCTCGGCCCGCGCTCTGGCGCCGGGCCAGATTCCCGGCTGGAAGGAGGCGGTGGCGGCCGCCCGCGACCGTCTCGCCGAAGAAGCCGCGCGGCGCGCGCCCGGCGTGGCGTGGCCCGACCGCTCGCCGGCGCTGCTGCGATCCCTCATCCGGCGCGGCGCGGGAGCCGCCGCCGGAGCGCTCGAGCGGGCGCGCCGGCTGGCGGAGCTTCCGTCGCTCGAGGGCTTCGACGAGGGGGCGATTTTCGCGGCCGCTGCCGCGGGCGACCTGCGACGCCTCTCCGGGGGCAACGTGCTCTACCGCGCGGGCGACCCGGCGGGCGAGATCTCTCTCGTCGTGCACGGCGCGCTCGATCTCGTGCGGCCCACGCCGGTCGGCGAGCAGCCGCTCGGCGAAGCGCAGCCCGGGGATTTCGTCGGGGAGGAGGTCCTCGTCGAGGCGGCGCGCACCGGCGAGGCGCGCGCGCGGGGGCCCGTCACGCTGCTCGGCCTTCCGGTGGATTTCTTCTCGCCCGACGCGGACCGCGCGGCGTGGCTGGGCTACCTGCGCCTGCGCCTGGCGCGCCGGCTCGGGAGCCTGAACGACCTCTTCCGGCAGTTCTTTCCGGGCGAGGCCGCGCGGCGCCGGGCTCCCGCGGCCGGCGCTCCCCCGCCGACCCGCGAGGAGCTCTCGCTCGCCGACCGCTCGCGCTCGCTCGAAACCGTCGGCCTGTCCGAGTCGGATCGGTTCGTCTTCGCGGTCTTCGCCGAGGAGAAGCAATACCCCGCGGAGGCGGTGATCTTCCGCGAGGCGGACGCCGGCGACGCGATCTTCGTCATCGCGCGCGGCCGCGTGCGCATCTCGCGCCAGATCTCGGGCGGCGAGGAGGCGTTCGCGATCCTCGGCCCCGGGGAGATCTTCGGCGAGATGGCCCTGCTCGATCCGGGCTCCGGCCGCTCGGCCGACGCGGTCGCGCACGAAGACGCCGCCGTGCTGGAGCTCTCGCGCGCGCGGTTCGAGGCGCTCGAAGCGGCGGATCCGGAGGGCTGTGCGGCGCTCTCGCTGCTGCTGTGCCGGCTCGCCGCGCGGCGCGCGGTCGAGACGGCCGAGCGGCTGGGCAACTGGAGGGTGCTGGCGGGACCGGGATGAGACGTTGTGCGGGACGCGGATGCGGGATGCGGGATGCGGGATGCGGGATGCGGGTAGAGGATCCTGAAACCTGAGATGCGAAGCTACGGCTTCTTGAGCGACTCCTTCACCATCGCCCGGTCCTTGCCAGCGTTCTTCGCAACCAGGATGCGCACGAGCTTCGGTTTGTAGCCCGGGGCCGAGAGGACGAGGTCGTGCACGGTCGGGCCCTTGAGCTCGAGGGGAGAGGCCGGGCCGAACGACGACGCGGGGCCGAGCGTCCTGCCTCCTTCGGCGACGGTCGCGTCCGGCGGTTCGACCGCGAACTCGACGGCGCCCGTCGTGCGATCGGCTGGCGCGGACAGCTTCTCGTACGCCATGCGGTCGAAGCGGTCCATGTCCGCGTCGATGGAGGGCGAGTCCCGGCCCGACTCGGGCGTGACCTGGATCTCGAGCGTCATCGGCTGGTAGCCCGGCAGCTCGAAGCGCACGTAGTGCGTTCCGGGAGCGTCGAACTCGAGCTCGCGGCCGCCGCCGCGGTTGTCCCAGTCGTCGGCGATGCCGATGTAGCGCCCGTCGAGGTAAAGGCGCGCCTGGTCCGGGCTCGAGGTGAAGCGGACCGCGCGCCGCGTCGCCACGACCGCGTCCACGCGCGCGGGCTTCGCGCTCTCGGCGGGGGGCGCAGGCGGGGCGGGCGTCGCCCGCGCGGCCTCGGCCGTCGGTGCCGCGCTCGGCTTCGGGCGGCGCGTCGGGCGCGGCCTCGTCGGAGCGGCCTCGGCGACGGCCGGGGGCGCTGGCGGCGACGCTTCGGTCGGAGCCGGCGTCGGCGGCTCGGTGGTCGGCTCCGGGGTCGGAAGCCCCGTCGCGGGCGGCGCCGTCGGAACCCTCGTCGGCCGGATGGCGGGAACCCCGGGCGGCGGCTGCGGCGGCGCGGCGGCGCGTCGGTCCCGCAGCAGCCAGAAAGACGCGGCCACCAGAATCGCGAGCGCTGCGAGAATGACGGGCATGCCGCTGCGGCGCGGGGCGCCGGGTGGAGGCGCCGCGGGAGGGGCCACCGGCGCGGTCGCGGCCGGAACCGGAGGCCCCCCGGTCGCCCGGCCGGCCGGCGGTACCGGCGGAGCGGCCACGGCGCGTCGCGTCATCTCCGACTCCCGCTGGAACTTTTCGATGCGCCGCAGCTCCCGGGTGAACTCCTCGGCGTCTGCGGGCCGCCGGTCCGGGGCTTTGGCCAAAAGCCGCGCGATCACCTCGCGGGTGGCCGGAGGAAGGTCGGCGTTCAACTCGAGAGGATCGCGCGGCTCGGTGTGCAGGATCTGGTACACGAGCGTCGTGATGGACTCGCCCGGGAAGGGACGCGATCCCGTCAGCAGCTCGTAGAGGACGATCCCGAGCGAGAAGAGGTCGGAGCGCCCGTCGAGCTTCTCGCCCTTGACCTGCTCGGGGGACATGTAGGCGGGGCTGCCGACCATGTGACCGGTGCGCGTGAGCTCGGAGGTCGTGGCCTCGGTGAACTTGCCGATCCCGAAATCGGTGACCTTGACCCGGCCGTCCTTGCCGACGAGGATGTTTCCGGGCTTGACGTCGCGGTGGAGAACGCCGCGCTCGTGGGCGTGGCCGAGCGCCTCGGCCGTCTGGCGGATGATCCCGATCTTGGCGGTCAGCGGCAGGTCCGCCGCTCCGCCGAGGTAGCGCGTCAGCGGGCGGCCGTCCACGTACTCCATCGCGATGAAGCACACGTCGCGGTCGCGGCCGACGTCGAAGACCGTGACGATGTTGGGATGCTGGAGCCGCCCCGCCAGGCGCGCCTCCTTGAGGAACCGGGCCTCGAGCTCCGCCGCGCTCTCGCCGCCGACGCCCTCGGGGCGCACCGTCTTGATCGCGACGCGGCGTCCGATCTCCGGGTCCTCGGCGAGGTAGACGACGCCCATCGCCCCCTGGCCGAGGACCGACACGATCTGGAATCGCCCGAGCTTGGACCCCGCGGGCAGCAGGCTCATTCGTCGGCGTTTTCGGCGAGGTTCCGGTCGGCGTCCTTCTCCCGCTCGGCGATGAGCGCGCGCGCCTCGGCGGCGCGGTCGGCGGGTACCATCACGCGGGCGACCCCCATCGCCCCGAGCGTCTCGGGCCAGGGAGTCGCCGACGGGCCCTCGATCTCGCAGGGGATGTCCTCCGACTCGAGGAGCCCCGCGATGATCTCCGCCTCCTCGTCGTCGCCGACGGAGGCCACTTCGACCCAGTCTTCCTCGTTCTCGGAGTCTCCGGCCATGGCGCCTCCTCCGCTACCGCGTCACGCGTAGCGACGTCTCTCCCCGTTCGAGCACCCGCCCCACGACGGCCCCGGCCGGCGCCCCCTTCTCCCGGCAGCGCGCGGCGTAGGCGTCGGCCTGGTCCCCGGGCAGCGCCACGAGAAGGCCCCCGGAGGTCTGCGCGTCGCAGACGAGAAGGAAGTCCTCGTCCGTCACGCCCGCGCCCACGTCGGCCCGCGAGCGCATGTTGCGCGCGTTCGCGCGCGAGCCGCCCGGAGCCACGCCCTCGGCCGCGAGCCGGCGCGCCTGCGACAGCAGCGGGATCCGCGCGATCGAGAACTCCGCCGTCGTGCGCGACGCCTCCATCATCTCGTGGGCATGGCCGAGCAGGCCGAAGCCCGTGACGTCGGTGGCGGCGTGGATGTCGAACCCCTCCATCGCCTCGACCGGCGCGCGATTGAGCGTGCACATGACGGTCACGGCCTCGTCGAGCGCCGCGTCCGACAGCCTGCGCGGCGCGCCGGGGGCGGCGGAATCCACGCGGCCCGCCCGGATCGTGATGCCGATGCCGAGCGGTTTGGTCAGCACGAGGGCGTCGCCGGCAAGCGCGCCGGCGTTGCGCGTCACCTTCGCCTCGTCCACCACCCCGGTGACGCACAGGCCGTACAGCGGAATGTCGTGATCGATCGAGTGGCCGCCGCCCACGACGGCGCCCGCCTCGGCGACCTTCTCGGCGCCGCCCCGGAGGATCTCCTCGAGGACGGTCGTCGGCAGGACCTTCATCGGAAAGGCCGCGAGCGCCAGCGCGAGGACTGGCCGGCCGCGCATCGCATAGACGTCCGAGAGCGCGTTGGTCGCGGCGATCCGTCCGAAGAGGCGCGGGTCGTCCACGACCGGCGTGAAGAAGTCGACGGTCTGCACGATCGTCACGCCCCCGCCCAGGCGATAGACCGCGGCGTCGTCGGACTCGGCGTTGCCGACGAGCAGGTTCGGGTCCGAGGCCGCGGGGACGTTCTTCAGCAAGGCGGCCAGGTCGAACTGGCCGATCTTGCACGCGCAGCCGGCGCTCGACGCGAACGTCGAGAGCGCCGGGGAATCCGCCCGAAGGGTGGTCATGGGCGGATTATAAGGACGGGGCCCGCGCGATGTCCGGGCTTCTTCTAGTCGTCGTCCCCGCGCAGGAGGAACCCGAGAACGAAGCCCACGGCCGCCGAGACGGCGAGTGCCGTGCCGGGATTCTCGCGCACGTAGCCGCGCACGTCGTCCCAGATGTACCCGTAGTCCTTTTCGAGCTTCTTGGCGGTCGACTTGACGTTCTTGCGAACCTCGTCGCTCACGTCGTCGAACTGCTCGCGCGCCTTGCCATACGAGTCGCCGAGGACCTCCCGGGTCCGATCGATTTTTTCTTCCACGAAATCCCTCGCACGGTCGAACGGTGTGTCTTTCGCCATGATTACCTCCCCACTGGCAGAGGCCGCATCATATACCCTTGGCCTGATTGGTCACGGCGAGCACGGGGATCGACAGGAAGGACGGGGCCGGCTGGTCGCTCCTGGCCGTCGCCACCGATACGTTCCGCGGCTTTCGGGCCGACCGCGGGTTCGACCTGGCGGGCTCGCTCGCCTTCACGACGATCCTGACGTTCGTGCCGCTGCTGGCGACCTTCTCGCTCTTCCTCGCCACGTTCTTCCAGGAGAACGACGACCAGATCCTCTCGATCGTCAACACCCTGCTGCCCTACCAGACGGCGCACCTGACGCAGAGCATGCGCGACTTCATCACCGAGTCGAGCGCCATCTCCGGGATCGGCCTGCTGCTGCTCGTGATCGCCTCCGTGCGGCTGGTCTTCGTCGTCGAGGGCGTGTTCAACGCGGTCTGGGGCGCGCCGCGGCGGCGGATGAGCGTCGCCCGCGTCGTCGTCTACACCTTCGCCCTGGTGGCCCTCGGCCTGGTGCTCGGCGGCATCGGGTGGGGGCTGCGGGCGATGAGGCACTCCGTGGACGTGGATTCGGGCGTCAAGGCCGTTCTCCTCGCGACGGCGCCCTTCTTCCTGAAGGCGCTCCTGCTCACCCTCCTCTTCCGGTACATGCCCAACGCCCGCGTGCGCCTGGCCGCGGCAGCCGTCGCCGGGGCCGCGGTGGCGCTGGCGCTCGAGCTGCTGCGCCTGGCCTTCGGCGTCTACGTCGAAGCCCTCGCCCGCATGAACCTGATCACGGGATCGCTCGGATTCATCTTCTTCGCGGTCCTCTCTCTCTACTTCGCGTGGGCGCTCATCCTTTTCGGCGTCGAGCTGACCCACGTCCTGCAGACGCACGTGGCCCGCGCCTCCGGCCGCTTCGCGCGGCAGGGGCGCGCCGAGAGGGCCGTCCGGATGCTCCTGCGGTTGTCGACCTCCGAGCCCATGCCGTTCGCCGAGATCGAGCCGGATCCCGAGGCGCCCCCGGCGGAGACCGTGGCGATTCTCGACCGCCTGCAGGAGGCCGGGCTCGTGCAGGGGGATGCGACGAACGGTTACGTCCTCGCGCTGCCGCGCCGGGAGATCACGGTCGCCCGCATCGTGGACGCCCTGTTGCCGGACCTCTACCGCGTCAGCCCGGAGGGCGAGGACCGCGTGGCGCTCGTGCTCGAGCCGCTGTTCTTCCGCCTCGACTCCGAGCGGCACGGGCTCTTGAACGCCACGCTCGCCGAGCTGCGCCGCCGCTAGCAGGTTGCTGAAAAATCGCTGCGGGCGTCTACGCGGCGCGGGGCCGCAGGACCTTGAGCAGCGGCGGCGCGACGAAGGTCGTCGCGAAGACCGCCACGAGCAACGCGACGAAGACCCGGTCGGGCAGCGCCTTCGTCGCGAGGCCGAGCGAGGCGAAGATCAGCCCCACCTCTCCCCGCGGCACCATCCCCGCGCCGATGAAAGCTCGCCGGACCTTTCCCCATGCGCAGAACCCGGCGGCGAACTTTCCGGCGAAGCCGACGACGGTCAGCAGCAGGCCGAGCAGCAGCGCCGGACGGTTCGCCGCCACGGCCGGGTTGAGCAGCCGCACGTCCACCTCCGCGCCGACGTAGACGAAGAAGACGGGCGCGAAGACGTCCGCGACGGGCTTGACGGCCTTCTCGATGTCGTGCCCCCGATTGGTGCGCGCCAGCGCCATCCCGGCCGCGAAGGCCCCGACGATCGGCGCCGAGTCCGCCGCCTTGGCGGCCCACGCCACGAAGAGCGCGAACGCCACGGCGACCGCCCCGAGCACGCCGCGCACCCGGGCCTTCCCGACCACGTGGATCAGGCGATGGCCGAGCGGAATCCCCACGCCGATCGCCACGACGAGAAACCCGATGGCCAGCGCTCCCGACTTCGCGGCGGCCGCCGCGTCCACGTGCCCGCCCCCGGCGACCTTCGACATGATCGCCAGGATCACGAGCCCGAGCACGTCGTCCGTCACGGCCGCGCCGAGGATGATCTGTCCCTCCTTCGTGGCCAGCACGCCCAGCTCCGACAGGACCCGCGCGGTGATCCCGATGGAGGTCGCCGTCAGCCCCGCGCCCACGAAGATCGCGGTGAGCGGCTCGTAGCCGAGCGCCTTCGTGACCAGGTAGCCACCCGCGAACGGCAGCGCCATCCCGGCGAGCGCGACCGCCATGGCCGGAGCTCCGACCCGGACGAGATCCTCGAGGTTGGTCTCGAGGCCGACCTCGAAGAGCAGGAGCACGACGCCGATCTCGGCGAGCAGGAAGATGCCGTCCGAGAGCGGCACGAGGCCGAGCACCGAGGGGCCGAGAAGGATGCCGGCCAGCAGCTCGCCGAGCACGGCGGGCTGACCGACGCGCTCGGCCAGCTCCCCGAAGAGCTTCGCGCCCAGAAGGGCCGCGGCGAAAGCCAGGAGGATCGGCCCGATGTCGATGCCGTGTTCCATGCGCCGAATCGTAGCCGATTCGACTTAAGCTCCTGCCTGCCGTGATCGGGACTCCGGACGCCGTAAACCGCTGGATCACGGGCGCCGCCGTGGCGGCGGCGCTGCTGCTGCTTTCGGCGCAGCTCTTCGTTCCCCCCGTCTCCGGCCTGGCCGACAACGGCGACTACCAGCGCGTCATGGGCTACGCGGGCTTCGATCACTCGACGGACAGCTACGCCGAGAGGTACTTCTCGTTTCTCCGGACGAAGTACCGGATCCTCCCGGTCGGCTGGTTGCCCAGCGGGTACCAGTCGTCCGAGACCGCGCTCGCGCTCGTCGCGCGATGGGCGAGCCCGGCCTTCTGGCGCGGCGGCCTCTTCGACATCCGGGCGCTCGCCGGGATCCATGCGGCGCTGCTCGCGCTCGCGATCGGCCTCCTGCTCCGCGCCTGTCGGGAGCTCTCCGTCCCCGCCCAGGGCGTGGCCGCGGCGCTGCTCGTCTTCTTCTTCACCGACGTGGGCTACGCGGGGCCCTTCAATTCCTTCTACAGCCAGACGGCGTCGCTGCTCTTCCTCCTGCTGCTCGTCGGCGTCGCCGCCCTCGCGGTGCGGCGGGGTGGCCTCGACGGGGAGCTCTTCGCCGCTTACTTTCTCTGCGGCGTCCTCTTCGTCGGCTCCAAGCCGCAGGAGGCGATCCAGGCTCCCTTCGTCGCGCTCTACGGCCTGCGCCTGGCGGGCGCCGGCCTTCGGGGCGCGCGGACGAAGGCCGCGGCCTGGAGCGCGGCGGGACTCTGCCTCTTCGGATTCCTCTACGGCCGGCACACGCCCGAGACGCTGCGCGGGGCGGCGCTCTACCAGGTCGTGTTCTACGAGATCCTCCCGAACTCCCCCGCGCCCGCGGCCGACGCGGCCGAGCTCGGTCTCGATCCCGGGTGGCTGCGGTACTCGGGCACGGACGCGTTCCAGGCCGACTCGCCGCTGCTCGATCCGGCTTTCCACGCCCGCTTCCTCGGCAGCACCGGCTACGGGAGGGTCGCCCGCTTCTACGGGAAGCATCCCGATCGGATCGTCGAGCGGCTGCGCCGCATTTCCCCGAAGATCTGGACCCTGCGCCCGAGCTACGGCAACCTCGAACAGTCCGAGGAGCATCCGACGCGCACGCTGACGGACCGCTTCGCCCTCTGGAGCACGGCGCGCCGGAAGGCCCTCGCGCCGCACGCCCTCGCCGCGCTCGCGCTCCTCTTCGCCGCGAACGCCGCCGCGGCGGCCGCAACCTACCGCAGGGCGTCGACGAGGGGCCGTCTCTTTCGAGAGGGCCTTCTGGTGGCGATCCTCATGTCCGCCACGGCATTCGCCGTCTGCATCCTGACCAACGCCCCGCCCGACTACTCCCGGGTCTTCTACGTCGCCGAGGCGCTCTGCGACCTGGTCCTGATCGCCGACGCCACCTGGCTGACGCAGGCGCTCGCCCGCCGGCCGGCGCCGACCACGTAGCCGGAAAAGGACCCGGCCGTCGTTTGCCGGCTTCTCCTCCGCCGTGCTATCCTCCGCGCCCTCTTCGCGTGGGGCTGTAGCTCAGCTTGGGAGAGCGCCTGAATCGCACTCAGGAGGTCGACGGTTCGATCCCGTTCAGCTCCACCAACCCTACCCCTTGCCAATCCATTTCCCGGCCGGCCGGCCGGATCGAAATGGCGGCCGATCCGCCCTAGAGATCCATCATCCTTCCGCGCCCGCTCGCCATCGCGGCGACCCCGACGAGCACCATGACGATCCCGTTCCCGATGAGGACGGTCGGCGCGGAGAAAACCCCGGCGAGCGCTCCCGCGACGAGATTGCCGAGGGGCATCGCGCCGCGAAACGCGAGCGAGTAGACGGACACGACGCGGCCGCGCATCCCGTCCTCGACGCTCGACTGGACGAGCGTCATGAAGAGCGCGAACACGATCATGAGCGAGGCGCCGGCCAGCCCGAGCAGCACGTAGGAGACGATCGGCGTCCGCGAGATCGCGAACCCCGTCATCACGGCGCCGAAGAACATCTGCATCGCGATCGCCAGCGCGCCCTTGCGCCGGACGTTGCCGAACGCCGCCACGCCGAAGGCGCCGAGAATCGCGCCGACGCCGAAGCAGGCGAGCAGCACGCTGTAGCCCTTGGCGTCCCGGTGAAAGACGCTGCGCGCGAAGACCGGAAGGAACGTGACGAGCGGCATCGCGCAGAAGCTGCCGATGAAGGAGAGGACGATGAGGCTGCGCAGGGCCCGCGCCCGCCACACCGCGGCCAGGCCGGTCTTCAGGCTGGCCATGACGCCCTCGGTCGAGGCGATCGTGCCGCCACCGCCGGTCAGGAACCAGAGCGCCCAGATCGGCGCGAGAAACGAAAGCGCGTTCAGGCCGAAGCAGGCCGCGGCCCCGAGCTTGTAGAAGGCGACCCCGGCCAGGACCGGGCCGACGACGCGGGCGAGGTTGAACTGGATCGAGTTCAGGGCGACGGCGTTCGGCAGGTCCTTGCGATCCACGAGCGTGGGCACCAGCGCCTGGTACGCGGGGCCGCCGAACGACTGGGCCAGCCCGACGACGAAGGACAGCGTCAGGATCATCCAGACCTGGACGGCGTTGGCGAGAAGCAGCGCCGCGAGAAGGCCCGCGCTCGCCATCTGCACGTACTGCGATCGCAGGAGGATGCGGCGGCGGTCCACGCGATCGGCGAGGACGCCGCCGAAGAGGGAGAAGAGGAGAAACGGCGCGTCGCCGAGAAACGCGTCGAGCCCGAGCAGGAACGCCGATCCCGTCATCGTCAGGATCAGCCAGTTCTGCGCGACCTCCTGCATCCAGGTGCCGACGCTCGACGTGAACGCTCCCGCCCACATGAGGCGGAAATCGCGGTAGGTGAAGGCCTGGAAGGTCTTGCGCAAGGCGCGGGTAGCTTATGCCGGGTTGCGCGGCGAGCGCCGGCGGCCGCCGTGCCTCACCCGAGACGGCCGCTCTGAAAGTCCTCGAAGGCCTGGACGACCTCGGCCCGAGTGTTCATGACGAAGGGTCCGGCCCGCGCCACGGGCTCGTCGAGCGGCCGTCCCGCGATGAGCAGGGCGCGCAGGCGCGCGTCCCCGGCCGCCTCGAGGCGCGCCGCCCCGCCGTCGTTGCGAAAGAGGACGAGCTCGTGCGGCCGGCCTGGCGTTCTGTCCGCCCCGAAGAGGCCGGATCCCTCGACGACGTACGCGAAGGCGTTGAAATCTTCGGGAACCGGCTGCTCGAGCACGGCGCCCGGCGCGAGCTCGACGTCGAGGTACACGATCGGCGTGCGCGTGTCGATGACGGCGCGCGCGCCGAGCGCCTCGCCGGCGATGACCCGCGCGGTCGCCGACCCGTCGGCCGAGCGCCCCACGGGAATCCGGTCGGCCGGAACTTCCTGGTAGCGCGGCGTCATCATCTTGTCGCGGCGCGGCAGGTTGACCCAGAGCTGGAAGCCGTGCATCCGGCCGCCGGCGGCGGCGAACGCCGCATCCGGCATCTCGGAATGCACGACGCCCGAGCCGGCCGTCATCCACTGCACGTCGCCGGGCCCGAGCTTGCCGCGGTTGCCCCGCGAGTCGCCGTGTTCCATGCGGCCGGCGAGCAGGTAGGTCACCGTCTCGAAGCCCCGGTGCGGATGGTCGGGAGCGCCCTTCGCCTGTCCCGGACCGAGCTCCATCGGGCCCATCTCGTCGAGAAGCAGGAACGGGTCGAAATGGTCGAGGGCGGACGTCGGGAACGGACGGTGGACGAGAAACCCCGCCCCCTCGAGCGTCTCGACGCTCGGCAGGACGCGGCGGACGGTGCGTGTCTTTTCCATGATTTCCGTAATACGCTCGAAGCGGTCCGGCGGGTTCGACAGGGAGGTCTTTCATGGCGAAAGCGACGTTCGGCGCGGGTTGTTTCTGGGGAGTGGAAGAGGAATTCCGCAAGGTGCCTGGGGTGCGGGACACCGCGGTCGGTTACGCCGGCGGCAACGTCGAAAACCCCACCTACAAGGACGTCTGCACCGACACGACCGGCCACGCCGAGGTCGTCGAGGTCGACTACGATCCGGCCGCGGTCTCGTACGACGCCCTGCTCGACGTCTTCTGGAACGGCCACAACCCGACGCAGTTGAACCGGCAGGGGCCCGACGTCGGGACCCAGTACCGGTCGGTCATCTTCTTCCACTCGCCGGAGCAGGAGGCGGCCGCCCGGGCCTCGAAGGAGCGCCTCGAAAAGAGCGGCCGGTTCCCGCGGCCGATCGTGACCGAGATCTCCCCGGCCCGGCCCTTCTGGCGCGCCGAGGAATACCACCAGCGGTACCTCGAAAAGCGCGGCCTGGGCTCCTGCCACGTCTGAACCCGGTTCCCGAAGCATCGCCGCGCCTCAAGGACTTTCGGTGTAGGATCCGCCGGCTGGATCGGCCGACGGCGAGCCGGCGGCCACAATCTCAACGAACAGAAGGAGCAGACGTCATGAAGAAGGTTCTCGTTCTCTCCCTGGCGGCCGGGATCGCCGCCGCCGCCGCGCAGGCCCGGCAGGCCCAGCCGGCACAGTCCGCCCCCCGCGGCCAAGCCCGCCACTTCGGCCGCCGGCCAGGAGGCCCTCAACATCGCGCGCTACAAGATGGCGCTGACCGACGCGCGCCGCAAGCTCTTCGCCGCGGGCATGAGCGAGCTCACGCCGCAGCAGCTCGAGACGTTCTGGGGCGTCTACGGCGAGTACGAGAAGGAGAAGGACGCGCTCCTCTCGTCGCGCGTGGACCTCGCCAAGAAGTACGCCGACAACTTCCAGAACCTGTCGGACGCCGACATCACCGGCCTCGTCACCGAGTCTGCCAACCTCCAGAAGAAGAACACGGACCTGCGCGTCAAGTACTACGGCATCATGAGCCAGAAGCTCAACGCGCACGCCGCCGGCCGCTTCGCGCTCATCGACGACTACACGACGACCGCGGGTCGCCTGAACCTCCTGAACCAGCTCCCGATCCCGACGGGCGACGCCGGCAAGTAAGCGGCGCTTCTCCTCAGATCCTCGGCCGACGCGCGAGGCGCTCCCGGATGACGGCGAGCGCCTCGCCGCGCTCGGCGCCTTCGAGCACGAGCCGCGGCGGCCGCACCCGCTCGGACCCCATCCCGCACTCCTGCTGCACGAGCTTGATGAGCTGGACGAACTTCGGCACCATGTCGAGCCGCAGCAGCGGCAGGAACCACTCGTAGAGCGCCCGCGCTTCGGCGGCGCGCCCGGCGCGGCCGAGTCGAAGAGCCGCACCGACTCCGCCGGCAGGGCGTTGACGAGGCCCGCGATCCAGCCGACCGCGCCCGCCGCGATGCCCTCGACGATCAGGTCGTCCACGCCGACGAAGATCGCGAGCCGGTCGCCGCAGCAGCGCGCGGATCGCGCGCGACGCGGCGCACGTCGCCGCTCGACTCCTTGACCGCGACCAGGTTCGGGTGCCGCGACGCCAGCGCCGCGAGCTCGCTCGGCCGAGACGTCGGTGCCGTAGGCGATCGGGTTGTTGTAGAGCATGCACGGCAGCCGCGTCGCGCCGATGACGGCCGAGAAGTGCGCCGCCGTCTCGCGCCAGTCGGCCCGGTAGACGTACGGCGGCAGCACCATCAGGCCGTCGCAGCCCGTCTCCTCGGCCATCCGCGCCGTGGCGACGGCCTCGGCCGTCGACAGCGCCGCGATCCCGGCGACGAGGGCGCGCGCGTCCCGACAGCGCCTTCGCGGCACGGCTCGAGGACGGCGGCTTCTTCTCGGCGCGGAGAGCGTCGCCGCCTCGCCGAGCGAGCCGAGCGGCACGAAGCCGGAGCAACCGGCCGCGAGCATCGCCTCGACGTGCCGCGCGAGAAAGTCGGGGTCGACGGAGAGGTCCTCCTGGAACGGGGTCGTGATCGCCGGGAAGACTCCCTGCCACTTCATGCGCGCTCCTCGGTGGAAATGACCAGATGGCCCAGTGTCGCCGGCTTCGCCGGCGGGCGTACGGTATCCGAATCCCAGCCGAAGAGGAACGAGAGCGCCGGGCCGCAGACGCGGCCCTGGCACGGGCCCATGCCCGCGCGCGAGGAGAGCTTCGCCTCGCGCGCGCTCGAGCAGGCGGCGAGGGCGGCCCGCGTCGCGTCCTCGCAGCGGCACACGATCGTGCCGGGCGCCGCGAGCGCGCGGAGCTCCCCCCGGGGCCGAAGGCGCGGTCCATCGCGGCGGCCAGCCGGCGGCCCCGCGCGCGGCTCGACGCGAGGCGGCGCCGGTCGGCCTCCGTTCCCGCGGCGCCGGCGGCGGCCAGGCCGGCGATCTCGCCTTCCGCGACCGCCACGTCGACGCCGGCCACGCCGCACGGCTCGCCCGCCGCGAAGACGCCCGGCACGGAAGTCTCCTGGAACGGCCCGACCGCGACGCGGCCGCCGGCGATCTCGCAGCCGAGCAGCCGCGCGAGCTCGAGGTTCGGCACGAGGCCGCAGCCGCACGGCGGCGAGGTCGCAGCGCATCTCGCGCCGCTCGCCGCCGTCGGATCACGACCACGCTCTCGACGCGCTCCCGGCCCCTTGCCTCCGCCACCCACGCTCCCGTCCGGTATGGCGCGCCGGAGAACCGGGCGCGATAGCGCGCCGCCTCGAGAAGCTTCCCGGGCCGGAGCGCGAGGGCGGCGGCGAAGCGCGCGAGCGAGGCGACCCCCGCCTGCTCGGCGACCACGGCCACGCTCGCGCCGGCCCGGACGAGCGAGGCCGCGACCGGCAGCAGCAGCGGACCCGAGCCGGCGACGACCGCGGTGCGGCCGGCGAGCGACGCACCGGACTTCGCCAGCGCCTGCGCCGCGCCCGCGCCGATCACGCCCGGAAGCGTCCAGCCCGGAAACGGCAGGAAGAGCTCGCGCGCGCCGGTCGCGAGGATCACGCGCTTCGCGCGCACGTCGAGAACTCCCGCGGGAGTCTCGGCGGACAGCCGCCAGGACTCGCCCTGCCGGAAGCCGTCGAAGACGCCGCACCGGCCGCGCACGACGGCGCCGGAACGCTCGAGGCGCTCGATCCACGCCGCCGCGCCCTCGGGCACGCGGGCGCCCGGCAGGCGCCGATGGATCTGCCCGCCCGGAGCGAGCCCCTCGTCGAGGACGGCGACGCGGGCCCCGCTCTCCGCCGCGCGGCAGGCCGCCGCCACGCCCGCCGGCCCGGCGCCGACCACGGCGACGTCGCAGTCGAGCGTCTCGCGACCGGACGGGGCCGCGGACGGCAACCCGCGAACTCCGGCCGATCCGGTCTCGACCCGCATTCCGTCGCGCACGACCTCCATGCACGCGCGCCGGTGCGGCACGCCGTCGATCGTGACGCGGCACTCGAAGCAGATCCCCATCGCGCAGAGGACGCCCCGGGGCTCGCCCGTCGCGGACGCGCGCAGCGCGTGGACGCCGAGGTCGGAGAGAGCGGCGGCCAGCGTCACGCCGGCGGCCGAGCTCGCCGGGCGGCCGTCCACCAGAGCGCGACCGTCTCAGTCATGGTGTGCCGCCGGAAAGCTCCGATCCGGGGAGTACGGCGACGCGTCGATAGGGCCGGGCCTCCCGAGAACGGCGTCCGCGACGAGGCGCGCGGTGCCGAGCGCCGTCGTGATGCCGAGGCCCTCGTGGCCGGCGGCGACGAAGAGGCCCGGCGCGGCGCCGGCCGCGCCGATCAGCGGCAGGTTGTCGGGGGTCGCGGGGCGGAAGCCCGTCCAGGTCCGGATCGCCGAGAGCCGCGCCAGGTCCGGCACGAACTCGAGCGCGCGCCGGAGCATCCGGTCGCGGATCCGGCGGTTGATCGCGGCGTCGAAGCCGACGAACTCGCGCGAGGAGCCGACCAGCATCTGCCCGGTCGCCCGCGGCTGGACGTTGAACGCGACCGACTCGGCCGTCGGCGCGTGCGCGCTCTTGAGATACCCGAGCTCCACGAGCTGGTGCCGGCAGAACCCCGGGTAGCGGTCGGTGATCACGAGGTGGCCCTTGCGCGGCACGATCGGCAGGCCCGGCGTGAGGAGGGGCGCCGCCGCGCCCGCGGCGTTGACGACGACGTCGGCCTCGAGGCGTCCCGACCGCGTCTCGACGCGCCCCGGCCCGATCGACACGGCCGCGACGCCCTCGCGCTTCGCCGCGCCGCGCCGCACGCGCCCGCTCGAGGAGCAAGCGCGCGGCGTTGACCGGGTACACGACGCGATCGCCGGGGACCCGCAGCGCGCCGGCGAGGCCCGGGCGCAGGTTCGGCTCCGCCCGCGCGAGATCCGCCGCGTAGAGGATCTCGGCCGCGACGCCGCGCTCCGCGTAGAACGAAGCCTTCGCGCGGACGTGCCCCATCTCCTCCTCGTCGGCCGCGACCCACAGCGTGCCGGCCGGCTCGTCCTCGCACGACGGCGGCAGCTCCGGCGCGAGCTCCGTCCAGAGCCGCCGCGACAGCGCGGTCAGCGCGAACTGCGCCTCCGAGTCGTCCATGACGACGACGTGCCCCATCGCGGCCGCCGTCGCGCCGCCGCCCGCGAAGGCCGACTCGAGCACGGTGACGGAGAGCCCGGCCGCCGAAAGCGCGTCCGCGCAGGCGGCGCCCACGATGCCGGCGCCGACGACGAGGACGTCAGGCGCCGGCATCGCCCGCCAGACTCAAGCCGTGGCGGAACGGGTCGCGGGGATCGAAGAAGAGCGTCGTCCGTCCCGTGACGAACGCGCGGCCGCGGATTCGCGGGACGAGGTCCTCGCCGCGGCTCTCGAGCCACCCCTCGAAGAGGCTGCCGGTGATGCTCTCCTGCCGCCAGCGCTGCCCGATCGCGAGCAGTCCCCGCGCGTGGAGCGCGGCCATCTTCGCCGACGTCCCGGTGCCGCAGGGCGAGCGGTCGTAGGCCCCGCCCGGACAGAGGACGAAGTTGCGGCTGTCGGCGTCCGGGCGGGCCGACTCCCCGAGAGCTCGACGTGGTCGACGTCGGCGCCGCCATCGCCGGTGACCCCCTGCGCGGCGAGCGCGCGCTGGATCGCGAGCGTGACGGTCCGGAGGCGCTCGCGGTTCTTCGGCACGACGGGCTCGTCCGGCAGGCTCGCGAGGAAGAACCAGTTGCCGCCGCACGCCACGTCGCCGACGACGCGCCCGAGGCCCGGGACCTCCACCGCCACGTCGCGCGCGAGGCTCTTTGCCGGGACGTTCTCGATCGTGACGAGCCCGTCCACCGCCAGCTCCGCGCCGACGGGCCCGACCGGCGTGTCGAGGCGCACCATCCCCGGAGCGATCCGGCCGAGATGCTCGAGGGTGCGCACGACCCCGATGAGTCCGTGACCGCACATCCAGAGCGGCCCGACGTTGTCGAAGAAGACGACACCGGCCACCGCGCCCGGCGACACGGGCGGCGTGAGCAGCGCGCCGACGACGGCGTCGTGGCCGCGCGGCTCGAGGATGGCGCCGCGCCAGAGCGGCCCGAAGCGGCGGTCGAGCTCCTCGCGGCGGCCCGCCATCGTGGGCGCCTCGAGCTCGGGCCAGCCGCCGATGACGACGCGCGTCGGCTCGCCCTCGGTGTGCGAGTCGACGACCTCGATCGCCTCGGGAAGGCCCCGGGGCATCACAGCGGCTCCCGCGTCAGGCCTCCGTCCACCAGCCGCCAGATGCCGCCGGGATTGGCGTCCCGGAGCTCGTCGGGAAGCGCCGCCTGCGGGAAGTCCTGGTAGCACACCGGCCGGGCGAAGCGTTGGATCGCGGCCGTGCCGACCGACGTCGCGCGCGAATCCGTCGTCGCCGGATACGGCCCGCCGTGGTGCATGGCGGGGCACACTTCGACGCCCGTCGGAAAGCCGTTGAAGACGAGACGCCCGGCCTTGCGGCGCAGGATCGCGACGAGATCCGAGAATTCCGACAGGTCCTTCTCGGAGGCGTGGATCGTGGCCGTGAGGTGGCCGCGCAGGGCGCGCGCGAGCTGCAGCATCTCCGGGCGCGACGTGCAGCGCACCGCGAGAGTGGCCGGGCCGTAGATCTCGTCGGAGAGCCGCGCGTTCCCGGTCCAGGTCGCGGCGTCGGTCACCAGCAGGGCGGCCGTCGCCTCGGTGTCCGGGTGCGGCCCCTCGCCCGAGGCGCGCGCCGCGAGGGCGACCCCGCCGATCCTCGCCGCCTCGCCGAGGCTGCGGTCGTACGCGGCCTTCACGCCCGAGTGCGCCATCGTGCCCGGCGCGGTGGCCGCCAGGGCGTCGCCGGCCGCCTTCAGGAAGGCGCTCGCGGCCGGCGAATCGATGACGAAGACGAGGCCGGGGTTCGTGCAGAACTGGCCGGCGCCGAGGGTCACCGACGCCGCGAGGCCGCTGGCGATCGCCGGGGCGCGCTCGGAGATCGCGCCGGGCAGCACGAAGACCGGATTGGAGGATCCCATCTCGGCGTACACCGGGATCGGATCCGGGCGCAGGGCCGCGGCGTCGAAGAGCGTGCGGCCCGCGACGAGCGAGCCCGTGAAGCCGACGGCGCGGATCGCCGGGTGAGTCACGAGGGTGATGCCCACCTCGGGCGAGTGGCCGTGCACCATGCCGAAGACGCCCTCCGGCATGCGCGTCTCCCGCGCGGCCGTGCGCACGGCGCCCGCGACGAGGTCGGACGTCCCCGGGTGCGCGGGGTGCGCCTTGACCACCACCGGGCAGCCGGCGGCGAAGGCCGAGATCGTGTCGCCGCCCGCGACCGAAAAGGCGAGCGGGAAGTTCGACGCGCCGAAGACGGCCACGGGGCCGAGCGGCACGAGCATGCGCCGGATGTCGGGACGGGGCGGCTTGCGGTCGGGCACGGCGCGGTCGATCCGTGCCTCGACCCACGAACCCTCCTCGATGACCTGGGCGAAGAGCAGGACCTGGCTGACGGTGCGGGCGCGCTCGCTCTCGAGCCGGGCCGCGGGGAGCCCCGTCTCCGACGCCGCCCGCTCGAGGAGCCGGTCGCCGAGTCCCACGATCTGCTGCGCGATCGCGCGCAGGAATTCCGCCCGCCGCGCCGGCGCCAGCGCCGAGAAGGGCTCGAACGCCTTTTCCGCGGCGCGCGCGGCCGCGTCGATCTCGCCGGGCGTGGCCTCGAAGAACTCGCCCTCGAGCCATTCGCCGGTGGCGGGGTTTCGCGCCTGGAAGCTCGCGCGGCGCGCCGCCGTGGTGCTCAGGAAATCCTCCGCGCGGCGATCCAGGCGCGCACCTGGTCCTCGAGGATGGAGAGCGGCACGGCGCCCTGGCCGAGAACGACGTCATGGAAGGCGCGCACGTCGAATCGCCCGCCCAGGGTTTCCTCCGCCTGCTTTCGCAATTCCCGGATCTTCAACTCCCCCATCTTGTAGCAGAGCGCCTGTCCGGGCCAGGAGATGTAACGGTCGGTTTCGGTGCGGACCTCGTGGAGCGAGAGCGCCGTGTGCGATTCGAGGTACTCCATCGCCTCGGCCCGCGACCAGCCCTTCGCGTGGATCCCCGTGTCCACGACCAGCCGGCAGGCCCGCCACATCTCGTAGGTCAGCCGGCCGAAGTCGCTGTAGAGATCCTGGTAGAAACCGGCCTCGAGGCCGAGCCGCTCGGCGTAGAGGGCCCAGCCCTCGACGAAGGCGCCGACCGAGGAGAAGCGCCGGAACTCCGGCAGCCCCGTCATCTCCTGCTGGAGCGCTATCTGGAGATGGTGCCCGGGCACCGCCTCGTGGAGCGTCAGCGCCTCGAGGGTGTAGAGGGGACGCTTGTCGAGGGCGTAGGTATTGACCCAGTACATGCCCGCGCGGGTTCCGCCGAGGGGCGCCTCGATGTAGCGGCCGCCCGTGTACTTGGGCGCGAGGTGCGCCGGCACGGCCTCGATCCCGTACGGCTGCCGTGGCAGCCGGCCGAAGAGCGACGGGAGCTTGCCGTCCATCCGCTTGGCCACGTACGAGGCGTCCTTCAGCAGGGCCTCGGGCGTCTTCGCGTAGAACCGCGGGTCGCTGCGGAGAAACTCGAGAAACGCCGCGAAGTTGCCCGTGAACCCCGTCTTCGCCATGACGGCATCCATCTCGGCGCGGATGCGGAGCACCTCCCGGCGGCCGATCTCGTGCACCTGGTCGGCCGTCACGTCGAGGGTCGTGTAGCTCTGCACGAGGTGCGCGTAGTAGTCCCGGCCGCGGGGCAGCGCCGAAGCGGCGATCGTCGTCCGCGCGCCCGGCACGTACTCGCTGCGCATGAAATCGAGCAGGCTCCGGTAGCCGGCGACGGCGCCGTCCATGATCGCGCGGCGGCCGGCCGCCTCCAGCCGCGCCCGGTCGGCCTCCGGCACGCCCGGGGGCCATGCGCGGAAGGGCGCGAAGAAGACGCTGCGCGCCGGATCGTCCACCACGTGCGTCGCGATCGTGACGTCGTACCCCTCGAGCACCACTTTCGGCAGCGTGAACCGGGACGCGAGGCCCTCGCGCATCAGCGCGATCTCTTCCCCCACGTAGGCCGGGAAGGCGTTCAACCGGGCGATGTAGTTCTCGTAGTCCTTCGGCGTCGCGAACGGCATCTTGTCCGGCAGGTCGGCGAAGTCGGTGTGGAAGCCGCTGTCCGCGTTGATCGGAATCCGGTACGTCCCGAACTCGAAGTCGGCGATCGCGTCGGAGAGCTCCCGGGCGAACATGTCGGCATCGACGCGGTCCTCCCGCGAGAGCGACGCCCGGTCCATCGCCCGCAGGCGCTCGAGCGCGGCGCGGTCGTGCGCGGCGCGGCGCGACAGCGCCTCGCGCGTCATGGAGGGAAGGCGGTCGTCGTAGCGGTGGTCGCCCGCGGCCGTGGCGAGGAGGGGATTCTCGGCCAGCCGCCAGGCCCACTCCGCGTCGAGAAACGCCCGCAGCGCTTCCGAGGACGGGGGCGCGGCCTCGAGCCGGGACGGTGGGGTCAGGGCGAGGGCGATCAGGACCAGTAGAAGCGCGCGCACGACAGGCGCGCATCGTAGCAGAGGCTCCCCGCTTTCCGCCTCGGGGTCAGGGCTTGCCGGCGGCCGGGTCGAGCTGCGTCTTGAGCGCCGCGATCGCGGAATCCGAGCGCTGGCCGGGCGGCAGGGCCTCGGCGTAGGCCAGCGCCTCGGAGACCGTCCGGCGTTCGGCGGCCGAGTCCCCCATCCCCTTATAGATGTCCGCCCGGACGGCGAGCACGCGCAGCTTGCGCGGCCCGTAGACGCGGGCGAGGGCGCGGTCCGACGCGCCCAGGGCGGCGTCGTACTGTTTCAGCCGCAGGTACACGAGGGCCAGCCGCGCCGGCGGGTTGTAGTCCTGCGGGAACTCGCGCTCCGATTTTTCCAGCATGGGAATGGCCTTCTCGATCTCGCCGGCCGCCTCGAACGCATTGAGGCGGTTGGGGTCGAGGGCCGTCCACTGCTCGGGCGTCGCCGCGCGGGCGGCCTCGCCGTCGAGGTAGGCCACCCATTCGCTTGCCACCTTCCGGGCGCCCTCCTCGTCTTTCGCCTCCTCGCGCGCCGAGAAGAGGGAGCCGTACAGGGCGGAGCGGTCGTCCGCGGCGAGCGCGAGCTTCCTGTCCGCGAGCACGGCGACGACGTCGCCCTCGAACGCGGCGATCGCCGCGGCGCGGCCCGGGGCCTCGGCCGGAAGCTCCAGGGCGCAGTCCAGGCCGGAGCCGGCCACGTTGGCGCCCGAAGCGGTCGCCCGCAGGTGCGGCATCGCGTCGCGCGCCAGCGCCACGCAGTCGGCCCGGGCGCGCGTCGTCTGGAGACAGAAGAGGCGCGCCTCCACGGCCTGGGCGTACTGCGGCGACTTGGGCGTCAGGACCGAAAGCGCCTGCGCGTAGGCCTTCCCCGCCTCGGCATAGTCGCCGGCGGCGTAGAGGGCCGCCGCCCGGGCGAGCACCGGGTCCGCGCGCGACGCGCGGACGTCGGCGAAGAGCTTTTCGAGCTGGCCGACCGTCGCGCCGCCGACCCACCGCGTCGAGATGGACTCCTTGCCCGGATCGATCACGTAGAACGAGGGCCAGGCCCGGATGGGGTACCGCTTGACGAAGTCGGCGTTCTGGGCCTTCTCCGTGTCGACCGACAGCCAGACGAATTGCTTCGCGTACCGGGCGAGCGCCTTGTCCGTGAAGACGAAGGCCCGCATCGAGCGGCACGTGTGGCACCAGGGCGCCCACAGCTCGGCGAAGATCGGGACCCTCCGGGCGCGCGCCTCCGACAGGGCGCGGCCGTAGTCGTCGTCGATCCAGGGCAGAACGGAGGAAGCCGGCGCCGGCGGCGTCCCGGCCCCGGCGCACGCCGCCGCCGCGAACAGGGCCGCCGAGAGCGCTCGCCGCAGGCTCACCCGCGAATCCTACGACACCACCGCCCCGCGGCGATAGACTCTGCCTCCGAAGGAGGACCCCCGTAATGAGACAGTTCTGTCGCATCGCCACGGCGATCGTCGTGGCGCTCGGCCTGACCGCCGCCGCCCGCGCCCAGGACAAGAAGAAGGCCGCCGTCGACGAGAAAGCGCAGATGGAGGCGTGGCAGAAGGCCATGACCCCGGGCGAGGGCCAGAAGAAGCTCGGCTTCATGGTCGGCACCTTCGACACCCGCGTGCGCACGTGGATGGACCCGTCCAAGCCCCCCGAGGACAGCGCGGGAACTTCCGTCAGCGCATGGGCGCTGGGGGACCGCTACGTGCAGACGAAGTACGAGGGAACATTTCTCGGCGAGGCGTTCAACGGCATCGGCTTCATGGGGTACGACAACGTGTCCAGGAAGTACGTGTCGACCTGGATGGACACCGCCGGCACGGGGATGATGTGGTCGACCGGCACGCTGGACGCGGCCGGAAAGGTGCTGTCGATGAAAGCGACGATCAACGACCCTTCCACCGGAAAGGCGTCGCCGGCCGACACGAAGATCACGATCGCGGACAACGACCACTACTCGATGGAGATGTGGGGCAAGGGACCCAGCGGCAAGATGCAGAAGATCATGGAGATCGAGTACGTCCGCAAGAAGTGACCCGGACGCGGAATGCGGTAGACGATTCCCGACTTGTGAGGGTTGACCAATTCCGATGACAGGAGCCGGAGAATGCCCAGCTTCCGCAAGGCCCTTTCGCTCGTCCTCGCGCTGACCCTCTCGGGCGGCCTGACGGTCGGCCCGCTCGCCGCGCAGACTCCGCCACCCGCGGCGCCGTCCACCGCGGCGGGACCCGCCGATCCGTGGCCGCGCCAGATCAAGAGCGGCACGACGACGTTTCTCGTCTACCAGCCGCAGCTCGACAGCTGGGCCGGCGTCCAGCTCGAGGGCCACGCGGCCGTGTCGGTCAAGACGGCCGCCGCCAAGGACCCGGTCTTCGGCGTGATCTGGTTCACGGCGCGGACCGACGTGGACAAGGTCAACCGCGTCGTCATCCTCGAGGACCTGAACATCACCCGTTCGAGCTTCCCGTCCAATCCGGGCCAGGCGGCGGCCTGGCAGGCGGCTCTCCAGGAGAACGAAGCGGGCAAGAAGTCCAAGGCGATCGCCCTCGACCGGCTCGAGGCCGAGCTCGGCATCGTGACCGAAAGGAAGGTCGGCGAGTCGCGCCCGCTGAACAACGCCCCGCCGCAAATCCTCTTCTCGAACGTGCCGGCCGTGCTCGTCCTGGTGGACGGCGCCCCGGTCTACAAGCCGCAGTCCGGCACCGACCTGCAGCGCCTGATCAACACGAGCGCGATCATCCTCCAGGCCGACAGCGGCGAGCTCTACCTGCACCTCTTCGACGGCTGGGTGAAGGCGGCTTCGATCGCCGGACCGTGGGAAGTCGCCGATCCCCGCTTCGCCCGGAAAGACAACCTCGACAAGGCCCTCAAGGCGATCGAGGCCGCCGGCAATGGCGACCCCATGGAGGGCGGCTCGGCCGCCGACCCGAAGGCGCCGAAGCCTTCCCTCGAGACGAAGCCGTTGCCCGTCGTCTACGTCGAGACGCACCCGACTGAGCTCATCGTCGTGAACGGCCAGCCGAACTACGACCCGATCCCGAACACGCAGCTTCTCTACGTCACCAACACGACCGGCCGCATCTTCAAGGACATCGACAACCAGAACACGTACGTGCTCATCGCCGGCCGCTGGTTCAGCGCCGCGACGACCGCCGGACCCTGGCAATACGTCCCGCCCGCGAGCCTTCCCCCGGACTTCGCGAAGATCCCGAACGAGAGCCCGATGGAGAACGTCAAGGCGTCCGTTCCCGGAACGACGCAGGCGCAGGAAGCCGTCATCGCCAACAGCATTCCGCAGACCGCGACCGTGCAGCGTAGCGCCCAGATCGCCAAGCCGATCACGTTCGACGGCGCGCCGCAGCTCAAGCCGATCGAGGGCACTTCCCTGCAGTACGTCGCCAACGCGTCGACGCCCATCATCATGACGGGGCCCTACGCGTATTACACCTGCCAGAGCGGCATCTGGTTCTCGTCGGCGGCCATGAGCGGCCCGTGGACCGTCGCCGCGTGGGTCCCGGCGTCCATCTACTCGATCCCCCCGACGTCGCCGCTGTATTACCTGACGTACGTCCAGGTCTATGGCTCGACGCCCTCCGTCGTCTACGTCGGCTACACGCCGGGCTACACCGGCGTCATCATCAACGACGGCGTCGTCGTGTACGGGACCGGCTACGTCTACACCCCCTGGATCGGGTCGGTCTGGTACGGGCCGCCGGTGACGTACGGGTACGGCGTCAACCTCGCGTACACGCCGTGGACGGGCTGGGGCTTCGCCTTCGGCGTCGGCTGCGGCTTCGCCATGGGCGCCGCCATGTGCGGCTACGGCTGGGGCTACTGCGGCTGGGGGTGGGGCGCGGCGTGCGGCGGCTGGTACGGCGGCTATGGCGCCGCGGCCTGGGGCCACGGCGGCGGCGCGGTCTGGGGACCGGGGTACGCGCGCTGGTCCTCGGGCAACGTCTACAGCCACTGGGGCTCGACGAGCGCCGTGACCCGCAGCGGCGGCGGATACAACGCCTGGACCGGAAACGCGTGGCGCGGCTCGGAGGGCGCGGCCTACAACTCGACGACCGGCGTCGCCTCCGCGGGCCAGCGCGCGGGCGGGTACAACGCCTACACCGGCAACTACGCGGGCGCCGAGCGCGGCACCGCAACGAACACGAAGACGGGCGCGAGCGCCAGCGGCTGGCGGGCCACCGCCGGCAACGCCTATACAGGCCAGTCCGTCACCGGCGGCCGCGGCGAAGTCACGGGCCCGGGCGGCAACACCACGTCGGTCGCCGGCGTCCACAACGACAACAGCGGCGTCGCCCGCGTCGGAAACAACGTCTACGCCGACCACGACGGCAATGTCTACAAGTCCGCGGGCGGCAGCGGTTTCGGGGCTACCAGCGTGGGCAACCTCGGCTGGTCGCAGTACGACCACAACTCGGGCTCCTGGGGAGGCGCGGGCGGCAACGCGTCGTCCATGAACAGCTGGGACAACGCGCGCTCGGCGGGCGACAACCGCGCCAGCAACTTCGGCTCGAGCGGCTGGGGCAGCCACTCCTGGGGAGGAGGAGGAGGCGGCTTTGGTGGCGGCGGCATGGGGCGGTTTCCACGGCGGCGGCTGGGGCGGCGGTGGCGGATTCCGCGGGGGCGGCGGCTTCCGGCGGTAGACGCGGGCCCGAAACTCACAACGTACGAACGAGAGGAGACGACGATGAAGAAAGCGGCCACGATTCTCGGAATCCTGATCGGGACTTTCAGCCTCGCCTGTTCCACGCTGACGACGGCGGTGGACTACGACCACACGGTCAACTGGTCGCAGTTCCACACCTTCCAGCTCGTCGAAAAAAACCAGGAATTCGTGACGTTCACGCAGAAGAGGATCGCGGACGCGATTGCAGGCCAGCTCACCGCGAAGGGCTGGCAGGCCGTGACGTCCAACCCCGACATCCTGGTCTACACGCACGGGGTGCGGTCCACGCAGACGCAGTGGAACGCCACCAGCACGGGCGGCGGCTGGGGCTACCGCGGCTGGGGCGGCATGGGCGGCGGCATGACGACCGCTACGGAGACCAAGATTCCCATCGGCACCCTCGTGGTGGACCTCGTCAATCCCAGGACGAACGAGCTCGTCTGGCGCGGCACCGCCAGCGACCAGATTTCCCAATCGGGCGCGGAGCAGGGCCAGGTTCAGAACGCGATCCAGGAGCTCTTCAAGAACTTCCCGCCGAAGCCGGGCCAATAAGTTCCCGGCATTCCATCGATTCCGCAGGGCGGCCGGCGTCAGGCCGCCCTTCGTTTTTTTGGTCCCCGGAAGCCGCCGGCGGTCGAACTGCAGTAGCATGGGCGCCGCAAAAAGGAGAAGAGGAGCAAGTATGAGAAAAGTGTCAACCCTCCTGGGAATCGCGGCCGCAGCCCTGACCCTGGCGTGCTCGACGATGACGACGGCGGTCGACTACGACCACACCGTCAACTGGTCGCAGTTCCACACCTTCCAGCTCGCCGAAGGCACCAAGGACCCCGAGACCTTCACGCAGAAGAGGATCGAGGACGGCATCACGCAGGCGCTGACCTCGAAGGGCTGGACGGTCGCGACCTCGAATCCCGACATGGTCGTCTACTCGCACGTCGTGCTCTCGAGCGAGAAGCAGTGGAACGCCACGAGCATGGGCGGTTTCGGCTACCGCGGCTGGGGCGGCATGGGCGGCGGCATGGCCACGGCCACGCAGACGAACATTCCGATCGGCACGATCATCGTGGACATGGTCAACCCGAAGACCAAGGAGATGGTCTGGCGCGGCACGGCGCAGGACCAGGTCTCCGGAACGGGCGCGGATCGCGGCCAGGTGCAGCAGGCGATGCAGGAGCTCTTCAAGAACTTCCCGCCGGGCTCGGGGAGCAAGTAGGCGAACGGCACTGACGTTTTTCGAGCGGCCGGCTTGCGGCCGCTCGTTTCTCTTTGAATTTCCGGAGGCTTGAATGAACCCGTTTCGCGCGTCCCGGATCCTCCGCGTTCTCGCCCTCGCGCTCGGCCTCGCCGCCGCCGCCGCCGGCGCGGGAGCCCAGCAGCTCATCATCAAGGGTATGTACGGCATGATGGCCGGGACGCAGGCCCCTCCCGGGCGTCTACGTCGGGATGTTCAGCGGCATCGATTGGGCGGACCAGATCCGGGGGCCCAACGGAAACAGCCTCAACGGCCCGACGCTCACCTCGGAGCTCTTCGGGCCTCTCGTGATGTGGGTATCCTGCATCAAGATCCTGGGCGGCAACTACGGCGCCGTGGTCGGGGTGCCCTTCGCCAACTTCCGGCTCGATTTCCCGCGTCTCGACAACGCCGGCGCCTCGACGGGCCTCGCCCTCTCGCAGCTCTACGTTTCGCCCTTGCAGATCGGCTGGCACTCGGACAAGAAGATGCCGATCTTCGGCGGCGGCACCGACGTGCTCTTCGCGTACACCTTCTACGCGCCCACCGGGCGGTACACGCCGGGTGCCCTGAACAACACCTCCCTCGGCATGTGGTGCAACGAGATCTCGCTGCGGGCCACCGGCTTCGTGGACAAGGAAAAGCACTGGAGCGCCGCCGGCGCCCTCTTCTACGACATCAACAGCAAGAAGCAGGACGTCGACTGGAAGCAGGGCAACGCCATCAACTACATGTGGGGCGTCGGGCGCGACTTCGGCGACAAGAAGAGCCTGGCGAGCGGCTGGGTCGGCATCGCCGGCTACGCCCAGTGGCAGGTGAGCTCGACGACGGGCTCGGACGTGCCCCAGATCCTCCAGAACAACAAGACGACGATCTACGGCGTCGGCCCCGAGCTGACCGCCCTCGAGGGAGCGCTGACCGTGCGCTACTTCTGGCAGTACGGCGGCAAGACCACGACGCAGGGCCAGGGACTCTACGTCCAGTTCGCGATGCCGCTCCCCTTCTGAAGTCGCTGACGAGTCCGTGAGCCGTGAGCCATTTCGGCTCACGGCTCACGGTTCCTCCCGCCTCCCGCCTCCCGCCTCCCGCCTCCCGCCTCCCGCATCCCGCATCCCGCCTCAGAACGAATACCCGATCGAAAGCACCGGCCCCCAGTCGTTCTTCTTCTGTTGCGTGGACGGATCCCGGCTGTCGAAGCTGTCGAAGACCGCGAGACTCAGGTAGAAATCCCGGGCGATCTCGCGCTTGACCGACGAGTTGAACTCGAGGCGCACGCGGCCGGAGTCCGTCAGGTACGGGATGACCTGAAGCGAGATGTTGTAGGTGATCTTGGGAAAGTCGTACGTGAACCTCGAGAAGCTTCCGCCGATTACCGCCGCGGCTTCGTAGGAGGCCGTTCCGTCCACCGGGGATTCGTGGTCCCCGGAAAGACCGAGCACCGCGGCGAACGAGGTCTGGTTGGTCAGCACGAAGTAGCGCCCGTAGCCGACGCCGAGGGTCACGCGCAGGTCGAGGCCGAGGTCGATGTTGCGGTCCAGGCCCCCGAAGCCCGCCCAGAACCACCGGCCGTCCACGAACTTCTGGTAGGTCATGCCGAAGTTCGCCCGCTGGGAGGACGGGACGCCCTGCTGACTGGTGAAGAACGTGCTCAGATTGATCGATGCCGCGAAGGTCGGGCGCCGGAAGATGGCGTCCGCGTTCAACGTGAACTGCACGAACTGGTTCGCCGCGGTGTAGTTGAAGCCGAGATCGAACGACCCGTCCCAGCGCCGCCAGAATCGCTGGTGGATCGGCGTGATGCGCACGATGGAGAGAAACTCGAACGCAGCGATGGTGCCGTCTTTCTCGACGACCGCGAGCTTTCCCGGCGGAGTCGAGGGGGCGAGCGTTCCGTAGTGGTACAGGCCGTCGGTCGTCTCGATCTCGAATTCCTTGGACGAGGTGATGCTGACGATCTTGTTCCACTTGAGCGAGATGTCGCTCGCGATGTCCGTATCGAGCGTCAGGCGCCCGGTCGCGTAGGCCTTGATCTCCCCGGTCACGTGGTCGCCGTTGAAGAGCTCGATCACGTCGGTCTTCTGGGCGCGAGCGGTGGCGGCCAGCGCGAAGAGCACGAGACCAGCCACCGGGAGCGCCCTCGGCGACTTCATGTGTCTCGATTCTAGCAATGGCGCGCCGCGCGCCCAAGGTCGCTTTCGACCGAAGGCTTGATACTCTCCTGTCTTCTCCGAACCTCCGTTCGGAGGGAAGGAGCCCTCCCGATGTACGACGGCAAGACGCAGCTCCTGGTCGAGAATCCGATCAACCGCTGCCTCGTGAATTCGCCCATGCCGCCGCGAATGAAGAAGGGCGGCGACGGCTCGCTGACGATCTACGCCCAGAAGGACTCTCCCGGCAAGGCGCAGGAGGCCAACTGGCTCCCGGCGCCGAACGGCCCGATCTACATGGTCATGCGGCTCTATTGGCCGAAGACCGAGCCGCCCTCGATCCTCCCTCCCGGGGAAGGCGCCTGGAAGCCTCCCGTCATCGAGGTCGCGCGCTGACGAGCGCCATGAAGGCCCTGGTCGCGCTCGGCGCTCTCGCCCTCGCGGGCGCGGCCCGCGGCGCGACGGCGCCCGCCGATCCGTGGCCGCGCGCCGTCGCGACGAGCGACGCCCTGCTGCTCGTCTACCAGCCGCAGGCCGAGTCGTGGACCGGCAACACGCTGACGTTCCGCGCGGTGGTGTCGGCCCGGCCGAACGGCGCGGGAGACGAGGCGCTCGGGGTCGTCCTGGCCCGGGCGCGAACGCAGGTCGACAAGGTCTCGCGCATCGTGTCGCTCGAGGACGTGACGCTGATCAAGCGGGACTTCCCCGGCGTCTCGGACAACGGCGCGTCGTATCTGCTGGCGCTGCGCAAGGGGTTCGGCCCCGGCCAGAGGACCATCTCCCTCGACCGGGTCGAGGCTTCCCTCGCCGCCGCGGCCGCGGCAAAGCCCGCGGCGGTTGCCGTGGCCAACGATCCGCCCCGCATCCTCGTCAGCGAAACGCCGGCGATCCTCGTGCCGATCGACGGGGCGCCCGTGCTGCGGGCCCTGCCCCGGACGAATTTCCAGCGCGTCGTCAACACGCGAGCCCTCATTCTCGCGGCCGCGGGCGCGCCGACTCTCTACCTGCACGTCTACGACGGCTGGCTTTCTTCCGACGCAATCGCCGGCCCGTGGCGATTGCCGGCCGAGCTCCCGCCCGGCATCGACGCGGTGGCCAGGCAGATCGCGGTGACGGGCATCGTGGACCTTCTCGACGGCGTCGGCGTCCGCCCGAAACCGACGCTCGCGTCGGGCGTGCCGACGATCGCCGTCAGCGAGGTGCCGGCGGAGCTGATCGTTTTCCAGGGCCCGCCCGCCTTCGTCCCGATTCCCGGGACCGGCATCCAGCGCGCGGCCAACACCGCGGCGGACGTCTTTCTCGATCCGTCGGCCCGGCGCCACTACGTCCTTCTCTCCGGGCGCTGGTTCTCCTCACCGGGCCTGACCGGCCCGTGGAGCTACGTCTCCGGCGCGAGCCTTCCGGCGGACTTCCGCCGGATCCCCGCCGACTCGCCCGCCGGCGTGGTGCTGGCCGCGGTCCCGGGAACACCGCAGGCCGAGGAGGCCCTGATCGCCAACATGATCCCCGAGACGGCGACGGTCAAGCGGGTGGGCGGGCCGACCTTCGCGCCGCGCTTCGACGGCGAGCCGCAGCTCGCGCGGATCGCGGGCACTTCGATGAAGTACGTGGTCAATTCCCCGACCCCGATCATCGAGGTGGATGCAAACCGGTCGTACGCGTTGCGTGCCGGCATCTGGTTCATGGCGCCGTCGATCACCGGGCCCTGGCTCGTCGCCGACGACCTTCCGTCGGTGATCTCGACGATCCCGCCGACCTCGCCGCTCCACTTCGTGACTTACGCGCAGATCTACGGCGTGACCGCCGCGGTGGTCTATGTCGGCTACACGCCCGGGTATCTCGGCACCGTCGTCTCACCCGACGGCGTCGTGGTCTACGGCACCGGCTACCCCTACACGCCCTGGGTCGGCTCCGTCTGGTACCCGACGCCGGCGACGTACGGCGCCGCCGCCCAGCCGCTGCGTAATCCGCCCGGCGGCTCGGCCTTCGCGTTCGCCATGGGCGTGACGACGCCCGCCGTCGTCGGCGCAACCGCCTACTACAATCCCTATCCCTACCCGCTGCCCTACTACCATCCTTATCCGTACTCGACCGCCGAGTACCACCCGTACGACGCGGCCTACGGGACGACGAGCGCGAGCGTGTACGGTCAGTACGGCGATGCGGCGACCTACGGCACGCGCTCCTACTTCTCCGAGGTCCTCGCCGCCGGTGACCTGGCTCGCGGGCAGTCCTCCGCAGCGACGGGCCGCTACGACGACCTCCCGGCGCCCGCCGCCGCGGCGCCGGCGGCGCCGCCGCGAAGCGCCGCGATCGAGCCGAAGCCGAACACGTACGGGGACGGGGCGCCGAACGACCGGCCGGCGACGACCCCGGAAATCGCCTCGGCGGCGACGGGGCGCAGCGAGACCACGTTCACGGACCCGAAGACCGGACAGACGTCGGCGTACCCGGCGGCCGGGGTCGCCGACGATTACTACGCCGACCGGAACGGGCAGGTCTTCGCCCACGCCGCCGGCGCCTGGCGGCAGCGCACGGCGACCGGCTGGACGGACGCGACGAGCGACACGGCCGCCCCGGAGCGGGAGTCGCAGGCGCGCCGCGCCGGGGACGCCCGGTTCGGAAACTTCGCCCGGGGCGCGGCCGCCTCCGACAGCGGCGGCTGGACCGCCCTCTTCGGCGCGTCGGACGGTTCTCCCCGCCCGAGCGGCGGAGGCGCCGGCTGGGGCGATCGCTACGGAGAGTCCGCGGGGCTGCCTCGATGAGGGTGGGAATTCCGCGGGACTTTTGATCGAATAGCCAGACGTCCTCCGGCGGGGCGCTGCAATCTCGCAGGCTCAACGGAACCTGGTTTCTTCCCTCGGCCGGCGCAAACGGCGTCTACTACACGGTCGTTCCCGCTCCCTGAGCGAGGTCGCAGGGCGAGGCTCGCGCCGAGTCCGCCGCGCATGGCGCGGACGGACGGGTGCCGCACGCTTCTTGACCGGAAGCCGGCCGCGTGATGAAGTTTCGCCAGCTTTCAGGAGGACTGTCATGAACCGGACCGCCCGGCCGTGGATCCTGGCGGGTGTCGCCTCGGCGCTCGTCGCCCTCTCCCCTTCCCACGCCACTGCCCAGCAGCCGAACCCCGATCGCGACGCCTACTTCGGCGAGGAGCACATCCACACGAGCTGGTCGCTCGACGCGTGGGTGATGGGCAACCGCACGACCACCCCGGACGATGCCTTGAAGTACGCCCAGGGACAGACGATCAAGCACCCGATGGGCTTCGACATCAAGATCGACACGCCGCTCGACTTCATGGGCGTGACCGATCACTCGGAGTACGTGGGCGTCACCAAGGAGGCCAACACCCCCGGTTCCTACGTGAGCAAGCTGCCCGAGGCGCAGCCCATGATCATGAAGGACCCGAACAACGCGGCCGACCAGCAGAAGGTCTTCTCCTACCTGCTTACCCTTACCAACAAGCCGCCGATCAAGGCGCTCATGGACCCGAAGATCACCTCCACGGTGTGGAAGGAAAACATCAAGATCGCCGACGCGAACAATCATCCCGGCAAGTTCACCGCGCTTTGCTCGTACGAGTGGACCTCGATGCCCGGCAATCGCAACCTGCACCGCAACGTGTTCTTCCGGGCCTGCGACAAGGTGCCCCCCTATCCCTTCAGTTCGCTCGACTCCAACAAGCCCACGGAGCTCTGGAACTGGATGGACGCGCAGCGCAAGGCGGGCAACGAGCTCCTCGCGATCTCGCACAACGCCAACGTCAGCGACGGTTGGATGTACCCGGTCGACGTCGACAACACTACCGGGCGGCCGATCGACGCCGCCTGGGCGGCGGCCCGCGACCGCAACGAGCGCCTGGTCGAGATCAAGCAGGGCAAGGGTCAATCCGAGACGCATCCGCTGCTGTCGCCGAACGACGAGTTCGCGAACTACGAGCTGTACCAGGCCATCCTCGGCCTTCCGGACGACGTCGGCCGGATCGACCACATCACCGGCAGCTTCGCGCGCCAGGCCTACAAGGACGGCATCACGATGCAGGACGTGCGCGGCTACAACCCGTACAAGTTCGGCATGGCGGGCGGCTCCGATTCGCACAACACCGGAAGCCCCTACCGCCAGGACAACTTTTATGGTCTCCACGCCGATGCGGACGGTACGGTCCAGCGGCGCTTCGCCGGCGTGCTGATCGGCGGCACCATGGACGTGCGCCTCGAAAACCCCGGCGGACTGACCGGTGTGTGGGCCGAGGAGAACACCCGCGCCTCGATCTTCGACGCGATGTACCGCAAGGAAACCTTCGGTGTCAGCGGTCCGCACATCAAGGTCCGCTTCTTCGGAGGCTGGGGCTACGACAAGAACGCCGCGGACGGGCGGGACTGGGTCCACCGCGCGTACGAAGGCGGCGTTCCCATGGGCGGCGACCTGCGCCCGATGGCCGCGGGAGGAAAGGGCGTCGCTCCGCGCTTCGTCGTCTGGGCGTTGAAGGACCCCACCTCCGCCAGCCTCGACCGCATCCAGATCGTCAAGGGCTGGACTCAGAACGGTCAGAGCTTCGAGAAGGTCTACGACGTCGTCTGGTCGGGAGACCGCAAGCCCAACAAGTGGACCGGCAAGGTCCCCGCCGTCCGCAGCACCGTGGACCTGGAGAAGGCCACGTACACCAACGACACCGGCTCGGTGGAGCTGAAGACCGTGTGGACGGACCCGGAGTTCGACGCGAGCCTGCATGCGTTCTACTACGCGCGCGTCCTCGAGATTCCGACGCCGCGCTGGACCCTGATCCAGTCCGTCAAGTCCGGGCTGCCCCCGCCCAACGTCGTGCCGCTGACGGGGCAGGAGCGCGCCTGGACCTCGCCGATCTGGTACACGCCCTCGGCCGAGGTGCGCAAGGGCGCGCCCGCGGGCATGACCGTCGCGGACCTGAAGTCGAAAGGCGGCACGCCCCTGAGCGAGCAACAGTTGAAGGCGCTCGTCGTGGGCAAGGCTTTTTGGATGCGGAACAACGTGATCGGAGAGCAGTTCTTCCAGGCGTTCACCGCCGAGGGCCAGATGAACGTGTTCCGCATCGGAGCGAACGAGGTGGTGCCGAGCCATTTCGGCAATGTCGGCCGCGACGGCTACCAGGGCACGACCAGCGCCTACAAGATCGAGGGCGACAAGCTCATCGTCCTCGTGTCGCAGGATCCGTACGACTTTGCGTTCTACAAGCTCGGGAGCACCTACTATGCGGCCCGAAACAACGAGTTCGGCTACGCCAACTACGAGATCATCGCGGCGCCGCTAGCGGCGACGAACCCGCTAACCGCCCTCTCGAACCAGTTCTCGATGGAGCTCGGGCTGACGGCGCAGCAAAAGCGGGAGATCGTTCCCATCCTGGAACAGGAGATCAAGCAACTCGGCGAACTGAAGAAGGACACCAAGTTGAGCGACCTGCAAAGGGTGGAGGCGCTCAAGAAGGCGGGTGCGTCCTTCGACGAGAAGATCTCGCCCCTTCTCAATCCGGAGCAGCAGCAGAAGTTCGAAACGATGCGCGAGGACTTTCGGCGGCGGATGATCGAGGGGATCGGCGACAAGGCCGTGCAAAAGGTGGAGGCCTGGTTCGCTGACAAGCACTGACCCGGCCCTCTCCGAAACGAGGAGGATCTGCTAGAAGCGCTGCGCCTCGAGCGCGGCGCCTCGGCGTGATGCAGTCGAACGTCGTGCCGAAGGTTGCCGCGGGGCTCGAGGTCGGGACCGGCCTACCTGATCCACCGCGGGATCCGCGGCGGAGCGACCGGACCCCTGCCATGGCCGGCGGCGGTCATCCACGCGGTCCTCGCCCTGCTCCCCGCACGCCCGCCCGTGCCCTCCGAGTCCGGAATGGTGTAACCCCTTGACGAGCCCCCCTCGCCGGAGCGAGTCGCGATAACCTCCGCGCCGTGACCAAGGACCCGGGCCGCTCGAAGCCATCCAGGGCGAAGGCGCTCTTGCGCGAGCCGCTGCTGCATTTCCTGCTGCTCGGCGTGGCGCTGTTCGCGGTGTCGCGATTCGTCAAGCCGGCAACGGACCGCACGGCGCCGTCCAGGCAGATCGTCCTCACGCTGGACGACCTGCGCCAGCTCCAGATCGGGTTCGCTGCGCAGTGGCAGCGACCGCCGAGCCAGCAGGAGATGCTCGCCCTCATCGAGAATCGGATCAAGGAGGAGATCCTCTACCGCGAGGCCCTCGCGATGGGGCTCGACAAGGACGACACCATCGTCCGGCGGCGGATGGCGCAGAAGATGGAGTTCCTCGCCGAGGACGTCTCCGCCGCCCACGAGCCCACGAGCGAGGAGCTGAAGACCTGGTTTGCGAAGAACACCGCGATGTTCACGCAGCCCGCGCGCGTCACGTTCCGGCACCTGTACTACTCGCCCGACCGCCGCGGCAGAAACGCCTGGTCGGACGCGAAGGTCGCCCTGGGCAAGCTCGTCGGCAAGCCCGCGGGCTGGCCGGGCGCCGCGGCGCTCGGCGACCCGTTCATGTTCCAGGACTATCTCGCCGACCGCACGCCCGATCAGGTCGCCAAGGACTTCGGTCCCCCGTTCGCGAAGACGCTCTTCGTCCAAGAGCCAGGCGTGTGGACCGGTCCGATCGAGTCGGGCTACGGCTGGCACCTCGTCTTCGTCGATTCCCTGACGCCGGAGCGCACATCGTCGTTCGAGGAGGTCGAGCCGGACGTCAAGACGGCGTGGCTCGCGTCGCGCAAGGCCGAAGCCTGGGACAAGGCTTACAGGGCCATGCGCGCGAAGTACGAGCTTGTCCTCCCGGCGCCGCCGCAGAAAGACGCCTCCGCAGCCGTCCCGCAGAAGGAGAAAGCGAAATGAGCCCTCTCTCGACCAGCCTCGTCGTGTTCGCCTGGGTCTTCGGGGGGGCGCTCGTCGGCATGGGGCTGCGCCGGATCCTGCCCGAGCATCACCGTAGCCCCGAGACCCGGGACGTGGTCAAGCTCGGCATGGGGCTGATCGCCACGATGTCGGCCCTTCTCCTCGGCCTGCTCGTCGCGTCGGCGAAGAGCTCGTACGACGAGCAGAAGACCGAGCTCACGCAGATGACCTCGAAGCTCGTCCTGCTCGATCACGCCCTGGCGATGTACGGGACGGAGACGAAGGAGACGCGCGAGATGCTTCGCGCCGCCACGGCGCACACGATCGAGCAGCTCTGGCCGACGGGTAACCCGACTGCCGCGGCGCTGTCGCCGGCCGCGACCCGGGGCGACCGCGTCTACGAAGGGATCCAGGCGCTCTCGCCGAAAAACGACCTGCAGCGGTCCCTGCAGGCCCAGGCCACGAGCCTCGCGATGGATCTCGGCCAGACGCGCTGGCTGATGTTCGAGCAGCGCGGCCGATCGGTCTCGACCGCCCTGCTCGCGGTCGTGGTGTTCTGGCTCGCCATCATCTTCGCCAGCTTCGGCCTGTTTGCGCCGCCCAATGCCACCGTGATGGTGACCCTGTTCGCCTGCGCGCTCTCGGTGTCGTGCGCGATCTTCCTCATCCTCGAGATGGACCAGCCATTCGACGGATTCCTCCAGATCTCCAGCGCTCCGCTCCGGGAGGCCCTCGCCCAGCTCGGGCACTGAGGGTCCGGCTCGGGCGGGCGGCCGCCCGGAATCTGGCGTCCGCCTTGCATTGAGAAGGAGGGACGGTCCTGCCGGACGGTCGGAATGACCCGGCCGCCGGCACCGGACAAGGAGGAATCCCATGCGGAATCCCATGCATCGCCCGTGGAGGGCGTGGATCGCGATGGCCGGCTTGATGGCGCTTCTGGCGTCTTCCGCGCCGGCGGAGGACAAGGCCCCGGACGGCACCCTGACGCTGCGCGAAGGGTCCATCGCGGTCGGCATCGGCTGGACCTGGGGCCGGGGCGAGTTGACGTACGGCGGCAAGACGCATCCGGTCAAGATCGAAGGCCTCTCCGTCGCCGAGGTCGGCATCACCAAGGCGGAAGCGAGCGGCGGCGTCTACAACCTCAAGAAGCTCGAGGACTTCGAAGGCGTCTATGCGGCGGCGGGTACGGCCGGCACGGCGGGCAAGGGGGCCGGCGTCTCCTCGCTTCGGAACCCCAACGGCGTCGTGATCAACCTCAAGAGCGAAACCAAGGGCGCCAGCATCAAGGTGGCCGCGGAGGGGCTCAAGCTCACCCTCGAGAAGTAATATAGCGGCGAATGTATAGCGGCCCGAGCGCGGCTTGGCGAATTCTTCTCCGAGCCGCCCTCGGGCTGGTTTTTTGCGCGATTTTCTTCCCGGCGTCCGCGCGTGCTCACGAGGCGCGTCCGGCCTACCTCGAGATCAAGGAAACGGGGCCCGGGCGTTACGACGTCCTCTGGCGCACGCCGGTGCTGTCGGGCATGCGGCTTCCGATCGCGCTGAAGATGCCGGACGGCGTCGTCAACGTGAAGGAGCCGTCGGTGCAGGAACTGACGGACTCGCTCCTCGAACGCCGCCGGATCGACGCCGGGCCGGGAGGGCTCTCCGGCAAGCGCATCGAGTTCCCCGGCCTGCAGGCCACCATCACGGACGTCCTCGTGCGGATCGAGCTCCAAGACGGCCGAAAGTGGACGACGATCGTCCGGCCCTCGCAGGCCTGGGTCGAGATCGCGGCCGCTCAGGGACCGCTCGCCGTCCTCGGCGCCTACGTCCAGCACGGGATCCGCCACATCGCCTTCGGCGCGGACCACCTACTCTTCGTGCTGGGCCTGCTCCTGATCGTCAAGGACCGCTGGATGCTAGTCAAGACCGTGACCGCGTTCACGGTCGCGCACAGCATCACGCTCGCGATCGCGACCTTCGGCTGGGCCGAGGCCCCGATCCTCCCGTTGAACGCGGCCATCGCGCTCTCGATCTTCTTTCTCGGCCCCGAGATCGTCCGGTCCTGGCGGGGCCAGACGAGCTTCACGATCCGCCACCCCTGGGTCGTGGCATTTCTCTTCGGCCTCGTGCACGGATTCGGCTTCGCCTCGCGCGCTGACGAGCGCGGGACTTCCCCGCGCAGGATCTGCCCCTGGCGCTTCTCGGGTTCAACGTCGGGGTCGAGATCGGGCAGGTGGGATTCATCCTCCTGGTCCTCGGCCTCGAGCGCGCGTTCCGTACGCTCCAGATCCGGTGGCCGCGCTGGGTCGAGGCCCTGCCCGGTTATGCCGTCGGGACGCTCGGCGCGTTCTGGACCATCCAGCGCACGGCCATCCTGTTCGGCTGGATCGATGAGACGGATGCGGGGCAGGGCCATCCCGCGTGCTTGCGTCGCTCTCCTCGCGCTATGCTCCCTCCCGGCGCCCTCTTCGCGCATCCGCGCGGCGGGCAGGCGACCGGGTTTCTCGCCGGCGTCGCGCATCCCGTGTCGGGCCTCGATCACGTGCTGGCGATGATCGCCGTCGGCCTCTGGGGCGCGCAGCTCGGGCCGCCCGCGGTGTGGCTGCTGCCCGTCACGTTTCCGATGGTGATGGCCTTCGGCGGCACGCTCGGCCTGATGGGCGTGAAGCTGCCGGGCATCGAGATCGGCATCGCCCTCTCCGCCATCGGGCTCGGCGCCGCCGTCCTCTTCGAGGCGAGGCCGAAGCTCGGCGTGGCGGCGGTCCTCGTCGGCTTCTTCGCGATCTTCCACGGCCATGCCCACGGCACGGAGCTGCCGGCCGGCGCCGACGGCGTCCTCTACAGCCTCGGGTTCGTGATCGCGACCGGGCTGCTCCACGCCACGGGCATCGGGATCGGCCTCATCCACCGCTGGCCGGCCGGACGCGCGGCGCTGCGGTGGGCCGGGGCGTTCGTCGCCCTCGCCGGGCTCGCGTTTCTCTGGCGGGCGTTGACCTAGAGCGCGATTCACGATGCTCGCCCACCTCATGAACACGGGCCTGGGGCCCTTCTACGATGGATTGCTGCATCTCTTCGCGACCGCGGAGGACCTTCTGCCCGTGCTCGCGCTGTCTCTCCTCGCCGGCCTGCGCGGACCCGCGTACGGGCGCGCGGTGTTGTTCGCCCTGCCCGCGGCGTGGCTCGCCGGCACCGCAGCCGGGCGGGCCCTCGGACTGCTGCCCCACCTGCCACTCACGGCGGCGATCCTGACCATCGCTCTCGGCGCTCTCGCCGCGGCCGACGCACGGCTGTCCCTCCCGGTTGTCACGGCATTGGCGATCGTCCTCGGGCTCCTGCACGGCGCCTGGAACGGCGGAGAGCTCGCCGCCACCCGCTCGGGAGTGCTGGGCAACGCGCTCGGCGTCGCCGCGGCGATCTTCGTGGCCGTGGCGCTCGTGGCCGGACTCGTCTCGTCGCTGCGCGTTGCGTGGGCCCGCATCGCCGTCCGTGTCGCCGGAAGCTGGATCGCCGCCGCCGGCCTCTTCATGCTCGGCTGGCTCCTGCGCCGGCCCTGAGAGCAGCACCGCTCTCCCCCGCCGTTCATGCGGCGTTCACACCACGCGGGCGGGCGATGCGTATACTTTCGCCCCGAAAACGTCAGGCATGCACGTCTGACACCAGGAGGAGACGAATGAAAGCATCGACCACCGTCCTGTCCCTCTCCGCCGCGGCCCTGCTGTCCACGGCAACCGCCTTCGGCCAGGGCGCCGCCGCGGCGCCCTCGGCCCCCGTCAAGGTCCAGCCCCCCGCCGCGGTGCGCGACAAGGCCATGTCGCCGAAGCCGCCCGCCAACGCGACCCAGAGCAAGTCCATCGGCAAGGGCAAGACGTCGGCGAACACGGCGAACACGCCCGACGACACCGACTCCATGTGGGTCGAGAAGCTCGACGTCGACGGTGACGGAAACGTGGACGAAGCGAGCCTTCTGTGGGACGACGAGGACAAGGTCCTCTACCTCTACAAGGAAGGGACGTTCACCTGCTCGAACGGGGGCACGGGCTCGGGCGGGATGCTCGTCGCGATCTACGGCAAGGACAACACGCGCAAGGCCCCCGCGGGCTCCGGCTGGTGGGCCGCCGAGCTCGACAAGAGCGAGTGCGCCGCCCAGGCCGCCGGGGTCTACGGCTGCAAGTTCGACGCGGCCGGCAAGACGACCGCCTGCGGCATGGCGACCGTGGACGACAAGACCGACTCCCTCGTCATTGCGACCGTCTCGAAGTAGCCCCCCGACGGACGGTGACCGGGCCCCGCCAGCCGCGGGGCCCTTTTCTTTGGCGCCAACCCCCGGGCCGCAATGGGACCAAAGGTCAATGGCCGGGGTCGCCGGCGGCGAATATCGTGCGGGCCAATGTGGGTACCAGTTCCGGTCAACGCCGGTCCGGCACTCATCCGCCCCGGTCCGGCTCGCGCCGCCGCGCGGACCAGCCCCGTTCGTCGGCTCTTCGATATAGTCGCTCGATCCACAGCGTGGAGGAGGCCGAAATGATTCTCTCGAAGCACCGGTGGTCGAAACGAGCGGCGATGGCGCCCGTCGTGCTCGCCGCCGTTCTTGCCGGAGCCGCGAGCGAAGGCTGCAAGAAAGCGGAGCCTCCTCCACCGCCGCCCCCGGGGGTCGAGGTCGCGCCGGTCATCCAGAAGGACGTTTCGGTCTTCCAGGAGTGGATCGGGTCGCTCGACGGCTTCGTCAACGCCGAGATACGGCCGCAGATCGAAGGCTACCTGCTCCAGAAGGTCTACCGGGAGGGCTTCCTGGTCAAGACCGGCGACACGCTCTTCGAGATCGATCCGCGCCAGTTCCAGGCGACGTACGACCAGGCCAAGGGCACGCTGGCCCAGTACGAGGCGACGCTCGCCAACGCGAAAACGATGGCGGCGCGCTACAGACCGCTGGCCGCCGAAAAGGCGATCAGCCAGCAGGAGCTCGACGACGCCGAGACGCGGGAGCGCACGGCGCAGGCCAACGTGGAAAGCGCGCGGGCGAATCTCGAGAAGGCAAGGCTCGATCTCGACTGGACGAAGGTCGTCTCCCCCATCGACGGCATCGCGGGCATCGCGAAATCCCAGGTCGGCGATCTCGTCAACCGCCAGACCGTCATGACCACGGTCTCGCAGGTGGATCCGATCAAGGTCTACTTCAATCCGAGCGAGCAGGAATACCTGACCTGGGTCGCCAAGCACGGTCCGCCCGAGAAGACCCTTCGCGCCGGCCAGGACCTCGAGCAGGGCCCCTTGCAGCTCATCCTCTCGGACGGCTCCGTCTTCCCGCACCACGGCAGGGCGATCCTCGTCGGCCGCGAGGTGGACGTGAAGACCGGCACGATCCAGCTCGCCGGGGCGTTCCCGAACCCGGGCAACCTGCTGCGGCCGGGCCAGTACGCCAAGGTCCGGGTCGCCATGGACGTCAAGAAGGGAGCCCTCCTCGTGCCGCAGCGGGCGGTTTCCGAGCTGCAGGGCAGCTTCCAGGTCGCCGTCGTGGGCGCTGACAACAAGGTGACGATCAAGGTCGTCAAGGTCGGACCGCTCGAAGGTAACCTCTGGGTCATCGAGGAGGGGTTGAATCCGGGGGATCGGATCGTGGTGGAAGGTCTGCAGCGGGTGAAGTCCGGGATGACGGTCGTGCCGAAGGAGGCCTCGAGCCCGGCAGAGCCGGCGGCGGAGCCCGCCAAAGAGGCCGGGAAGTAACGTGGGCGCCTTTTTCGTCCGCCGGCCGATCGTCGCGATCGTCATCGCGATCCTGATGACGATGGCGGGGGCCGTCGCCATGACGAAGCTCCCGACCGCGCAGTACCCGGACATCGTGCCGCCCCAGATCCAGGTCACGACGACCTACACGGGCGCCGACGCGATCACGATCGAGCAGTCCGTCGCGACGCCGATCGAGCAGCAGATGAACGGCGTCGACTACATGATCTACATGCAGTCCACGAACGCCAACGACGGAACGATGAAGCTCACCGTCACGTTCGACGTCGAGACCGACATCAACTTCGACCAGGTCAACACGCAGAACCGCGTCTCGCAGGCGCAGCCCAACTTGCCGGCCGACGTGAATCAGTTCGGCCTGACGGTCAAGAAGGCCACGAGCAATCCCCTGCTCATCGTCTCGCTGTATTCCCCCAAGGGGACGTACGACGCCCTCTTCCTCGGCAACTACGCGACGATCAACGTCAACGACGCCATCTACCGCGTGCCGGGGGTGGGTCAGATCCAGAATTACGGTACCGCCGACTACGCCATGCGCATCTGGGTCAAGCCGGAACGGCTGGCGAGCCTCGGCCTGACCGTTCCCGACCTGATGAACGCGGTGAAGCAGCAGAGCACGGTCAACCCGGCGGGGGGAATCGGCACGGAGCCCGCCCCGACGGGGCAGGAGTTCACCTACACCCTCCGCGCCAAGGGCCGCCTCGAAACGGCCGAGGAATTCGGCAACGTCGTCGTGCGCCTGAACCCGGACGGGTCCATGGTGCGCCTGAAGGACGTCAGCCGGATCGATCTCGGCGCCCTGAACTACCAGCAGCGCTCGCGCCTGAACGGAAAGGCCGCCTGCCCGATCGGCGTCTTCCAGGTCCCGGGCTCCAACGCCATCGCCGTGGCCGAGGGCGTCAAGAAGACGATGAAGGAGCTGAAGGAGCGCTTCCCGGACGACCTTGACTACGTGGTCGCCCTCGACACCACGTTGCCGGTCACCGAGGGCATCAAGGAGATCGAGCACACCCTCTTCGAGGCGATCGTCCTTGTCATCATCGTCGTGTTCCTGTTCCTGCAGGGGTGGCGCGCGACCCTCATTCCGCTGCTCGCCGTGCCGGTGTCGCTCGTCGGCACGTTCATCTTCTTCCCGATGCTCGGCTTCTCGATCAACACGCTTTCCCTCTTCGGCCTGGTTCTCGCGATCGGCCTCGTCGTGGACGACGCGATCGTCGTCGTCGAGGCGGTCGAGCACCACATCGAGCACGGCCTTTCGCCGAAGGACGCCACGCTGAAGGCGATGGAGGAGGTGACTCAGCCGGTCATCGGAATCGCCCTCGTCCTATCCGCCGTGTTCATCCCGGTGGCCCTCATGGGTGGCATCCAGGGGCGGATGAACATGCAGTTCGCCATCACGATCGCCATCTCGGTCCTCATCTCGGCCTTCAACGCCCTGTCGCTCTCGCCGGCGCTCTGTTCCCTCATTCTGAAACCCAAGAAGGAATCGAAGGGGCCTCTCGCCAAGTTCTTCGCCTGGTTCAACCGGGTCTTTGCCAAGATGACCGACGGCTACGTCAACATCTCCCACCACCTGGTCCGAAAGTTCGTCGTCACCCTCCTGATCCTCGGCGGGTTCGTCGCGCTCTCCGGCCTGCTCGGAAAGAGGCTCCCCTCCGGCTTCCTGCCGGACGAGGACCAGGGCTACTTCTTCATCAACGTCCAGCTTCCGGACGCCTCTTCGCTCCAGCGGACCGATGCCGTGTGCCAGAAGATCGAGAAGATCCTCGCGGAGACCAAGGGAGTCAAGTACGTCACGACGATCGCCGGCTACAGTCTGCTTTCCGGCGCCTCGGCGCCGTACACGGCGTTCTACTTTGTCTCCCTCGACCCGTGGCACGAGCGCGAGGGCAAGCAGATGGAGGTCGGGCCGATCATGCAGCGGCTGAACGGCGCCCTTCGAGCCCAGATTCTCGAAGCGAACGCCGTGGCCTTTCCCCCTCCGGCCATCCAGGGACTCGGCACGGGCGGCGGCTTCTCCTTCTGGCTCCAGGACCGCAGCGGCGGGAGCGTCGAATTCCTGAACCAGAACCTCCAGAAGTTCCTGGAGGCCGCGCGAAAGCGCCCCGAGCTCGCCAACGTCAACAGCGTCTGGCGGCCCTCGGTGCCCCAGATCTACGCCGACATCAACCGCGACAAGGTCCTGAAACAGGGCGTCGCCGTCGGAGACGTCTACCAGAGCCTCCAGGCGTTTCTCGGCGGCATCTACGTGAATCAGTTCAACCGTTTCGGGCGCCAGTGGAAGGTCTTCCTGCAGGCCGAGGCGTCGGGACGCGTCAAGGCGGACGACATCAACCAGTTCTACGTGCGCAACAACGGCGGCCAGATGGTGCCCCTTTCCGCCGTGGCGACGACCCGGGGAATCGCCGGGCCCGAGTTCACCAATCGGTTCAACCTCTTCCGGGCCGCGCAGGTCACCGGAGTCCCCGCGCCCGGGTACAGCTCGGGGCAGGCCACGGCGGCGCTCGAGGCCGTTGCGAAGGAAGTCCTCCCGAGAGAGATGGGCTACGACTGGGCCGACATGTCCTACCAGGAAGTCAAGGCCGCGGGCGCGGGGGCGCGCGTCTTCGTCCTCTCGATCGTCTTCGTCTTCCTGATCCTCGCCGCCCTCTACGAGAGCTGGTCGCTTCCCTTCAGCGTTCTGCTGTCCGTGCCGGTCGCGGTCTTCGGCGCCTTCCTGGGGCTCCTGTGGCGCAAGTTCAACCTCGACGTCTACGGACAGATCGGCCTCGTCATGCTGATCGGGCTCGCCGCCAAGAACGCCATCCTGATCGTCGAGTTCGCCGTCCTGCAGCAGAAGGAAGGCAAGAGCCTCGTGGACGCCGCGCTCGAGGGAGCGAAGCTCCGGCTGCGGCCGATCCTGATGACGTCCTTCGCGTTCATCCTCGGCTGCGTGCCGCTCTGGACGGCTACAGGCTCCGGCGCCGTCTCCCGCAAGGTGCTGGGCACCGTCGTCATCGTCGGCATGCTCGCCGCGACCGGCATCGCGATTTTCCTGATCCCCGCGCTCTTCGTGATGGTCGAAAAGCTCGCGAACCGCGGCAAGAAAGAAGAAGCGCCTGCGGCGGCGCCGGCTCCGAAGCCGAGCCCGGCGGGAGGAGGTCACTGAGATGAGAAAGCTCGCCGCTTCCTGTCTCGTGCTCGTCCTGCTGGCCGGCTGCGCCGTCGGTCCGGACTACAAGCAGCCGCCGGTGACGGCTCCCGACGCGTACCGCGAGGTGCAGGGCCCGCCCGCCCCCGCGGGCTCCGTCGCCGACCAGCCCTGGTGGGACATCTTCGCCGACCCCGTCTTGAAGCAGCTCATCGACCAGGCGCTGCAGAGCGGCTACGACGTCCAGATCGCCGCCGCCCGCGTCGAAGAGGCCCGGGCGCGGGCCGGCATCGCCCGCTCGGAGTTCTTCCCGCAGATCGGGTACGGCGCCGACTCGTCGCGGGGACGCAACTCCGTGTACCTGCCGCCCAACAGCACGGCAACCCGGAACCTGAACTCCGTCAACGTGAACTTCGGCTGGGAGCTCGACATCTGGGGCCGCATCCGCCGGCTCAACGAGGCGGCGAAGGCCCAGTACCTGGCGAGCGAGGACGCGCGCCGCGGCGTCCTCCTCTCCCTCGTGTCCGACGTCGCGACCACGTATTTCTCGCTTCGCGAGCTCGACGCGGAGCTGGTCATTTCGAAGAAGACCGTTGCCGCGTTCCAGGAAACCTACAACCTCTACAAACGCAAGCTCGACGAGGGCGCGGCCTCCGCCCTCGAGGCGGCTTACGCCGAGGCGGCCCTCGGCCAGGTCGCCGCGCAGGTCCCCGAAATCGAGCGCCGCATCGAGGCGACCGAGAACCAGCTCAACCTTCTTCTGGGAAGAAACCCGGCGCCCGTACCCCGCGGCGAGACGAATGCCGCGCAGCCTCTGCCTCCGGAGATCCCGGCGGGCCTCCCGTCGGAGCTCCTGCAGCGCCGGCCCGACGTCCGGCAGTCCGAGCAGCAGCTCATCGCCGCCAACGCCCTCGTCGGGGTCGCCACCGCGAACTTCTTCCCGGTGATCAGCCTGACGGGGTTCTTCGGAGCCGTCGGCCCCGAGCTCGACAACTTTTTTTATCCCGCCGGGAAGACCTGGTCGATCGCGGCCGGGCTGCTCGGCCCGCTTTTCCAGGGGGGACGGCTCCGCAGCGAGTACGGCGCCACCTACGCCCAGTGGGAACAGGCGAAGATCCAGTACGAGCAGACCGTCACGGGCGCCTTTGCCGAGACGACGACGGTCCTGTACGCCCGGCAGAAGATCGGGCTCACGGTCTCCGAGCTCGAGCGCACCGTGACCGCCTACGGGGAAATGGTCCGCCTGTCGACCCTCCGCTACGACTCGGGCCTCGCGAACTACTTCGAGGTTCTCTACGCGATGCAGCAGCTCTTCCCCGCGGAAATCGCGCTGGCCCGCTCGCGCCTCGACCTCCTGGTCGACTACGTCGACATCTACAAGGCGCTCGGCGGAGGGTGGAACCTGCAGCCGGAGGACCCGAATCCGACCTGGCTCTCGCCGGCCGCTGCTCCGGCGGCCGCCTCGGCGTCCTCGCCGCAATAGGCGCGGGATCGGCTGAGCGGATGCACCGAACGTCTCGAGCAGCCCGGACGCGGAGCCTTTTCCCCCGGTGCGGCTTTCTACTCGCCGTCCTGGCATCCCTCGCTCCCCTCGGTTGCGCGACGACGACGCGGCGCGAGGCGGTGCCGGCCCCCCTGCAGGCCGCGGCGACCGTCTCCGGCTTCCCGGCCGGGATCCGATACTTTCCCCGGGACGCCGCGCACGTCGAGGAATTCGAACGGGACTTCCTGAAGTCCCTCGAGCGAGAAAGGGCCTACCTTCGCAGCCAGGGGCACGACGGCCCTCTTCCGCCTTCCGCATTCCTGGCGATCTCCGGCGGCGGCGACAACGGCGCCTTCGGCGCGGGACTCCTCAACGGGTGGACGAAGGCCGGCACGCGACCCGAGTTCAAGCTCGTCACCGGCGTCAGCACGGGGGCCTTGATCGCTCCGTTCGCGTTCCTGGGCCCGGCCTACGACGAGACCCTGAGATCCATTTATACCGGCATCTCGATGCGCGACGTCGCCGAGCAGCGGTCGCTGCTTTCCGTCCTGTACCAGGACGCGATGGCCGACAACACGCCCCTGTGGAACCTGGTCAAGAAGCACGTCACCCAGGCCCTGCTCGACGCCATCGCGAAGGAGCACGAGAAGGGCCGCATCCTCCTGGTCGCGACGACGAACCTCGACGCGCGGCGGCCGGTCATCTGGAACCTCACGGAGATCGCGGCCGACAGGCTCCCGGGGGCGCTCGCGCTCGTCCAGCAGATCCTGATCGCATCGTCGGCCATTCCGGGGACGTTTCCCCCCGTGATGATCGACGTCGAAGCCGATGGAAAAGCGTACCAGGAGATGCATGTGGACGGAGGCACCACCGCGCAGGTGTTCGTCTATCCGGCAGCCATCCGCCTGCACGAACTGGCCGCGAGGGACCGGACGCTCTACATCATCCGCAACGCCCGTCTGGACCCGGAATGGGCGCAAGTCGACCGCCGGACGCTGCCGATCGCCTTCCGGGCCATCACGTGCCTGATCCAGTATCAGGGGATGGGCGACCTCTACCGCATCTACGCCATCACCCAGAGAGACCACGTGGACTACAATCTCGCCTTCATCCCGGCGACCTTCGACAAGCCGCACACGTCGGAGTTCGACAAGGCGTACATGCAGGCGCTCTTCGACACCGGCTACCAGATGGCAGAAGAAGGACACGAGTGGTCCAAGCACCCGCCCGTCCTGGTGTCGGGCGTGGACGACACCACTTCGGAGTCGCCGTAGGCGCAAGGCTCCAGACTGTGCGCCAGCGCGGCCCTTCTCCTCGGATGCTCTCCTTCCCCGCAACGGCCCGCGCGCCGATTCGACCCTCGGCCCCGATCTGGGCGGCGGCCGTGGCCCTCATGCTCCTGTCCGGGTCCGCCTTCGCCTTCGACAGCAAGGGGCACGTCGTCATCGAGGCCCTGGCCTACCGAACGCTCATCGAGGGCCACGACGGCCGTCCGCCGCAGCCGGACGTCCTGCGCGACCTCTTCGACGACGGCGATCTCGCTCCGCCGCTCTGCTTCGGATGGGACGGGCATCCTCCGGGATTCTGCGCCGACGCAACGACGACCAATCCCCTCCTCGCGTGGCCCAAGCCCCTGACCGACCAGCCCGACGCGGCCTTTCGGCGGCAGTTCAGCGACGCCGGCCAGTGCTTCCACTTCATGGCGCAGCTCGAGGACGCCGAGTCCCCGGACATCGAGGGAACCGACGATTCCGCGCGACCTCGCGACCACCGCGCTCGTCCGATGCCGCGATTTTCTCGACAACCTCATGCGCCAGGTCGTCCTCGACGGCGGGCCCGGGACGCGCAAGGGCGGCTACGGCCTGTACGAGCTGATGCACTCCGTCGGCGACTCGTTCTCGGGGTCGCACACGCAGCGCCTTCCGGAGACCGACGCGATCGAGGAGCTCCGCATCTGGAAGCCTCTGACGCGCCTGCCGGGACTGTCGTCCGAGAAGATCGCGCGCATCCCCGACTCCGCCTTCCACAAGTGGGACGACCACCGCGACAAGACGTACATCGTCGAGGACCGGGTCACGGTCGACGGGCGTCACTGCAAGGACCTCACCGACTATCCGTACATGGTGCCCTACGAGTGCCTGTCCGAGGAGGGGAACCACGCGCGGCGGGCGATCGTGGAGCTGCTGGTCGTCGTGCGCGACCTCCGCGTCGCGCACAAGAAAGCCTCCACGGCCGCCGACACGTCCGCGGCGCCTCAACCGCCCCCCGAACAATCCGACGCCTGGCGCTCCTTCAAGGACCGCTGGTTCCGGGCCACCTATCCCTGCCAGGGCGACGAGTGCCAGGAGCACCAGCCCAAAGACCTCTCTCCCGGCGCGTACGCCTTCCTCGGCCTCGACACGACCTACAACACCACGCGGAAATTTCTCGATGTCACGGCCAAGGCAACGCTCTTCCGGTATAGCTGGGACTTGAACCCCTTCGTCTACGCGCTGTCCGGCGAGGTCGGCTACCGCCGCTACGACATTGGCGTGGGCGCCGGCCTGCTCGGCCTCGAGGTCGATCTCGCGCTCCCGATCGGAAGGCGTCTCGCGCTGGGATTCACTCCCGCGGCCTGGCGCGTCGCCTTCGGGGGCGACCGCACCGGATCGGAAGTCACGTCGAACTTCTTCCGCATGGACTACGTCATCGACAGCCGTTTCGCCATCACGCTTCACGGTCCTCTGGAGATCGACTGGCGCAAGCCCGCCGCCGAGCTCTCCTTCGGAATCGGCGTGGCCTGGGCCCTCACCTCCCCGAGATTCGCCGGCGGCTCCCTGATCGAGCATCACAGCGAGAAGGTCGAACGGGCGGACGAGACGTGGTCGCCCCCGCAGGCGCCCTACGGACGGCTCGAAGGCCGCACGGCCTCCTGGTACGTGGGAACGGGAGTCACGACGGTCGAGCCGCCCTCGGTCGCCGTCTCGGGGCGCCAGTACGGGGAGGGGGCGATCGGAGCGATGGTCCTCTGGGACCGGGACCGCTGGGGGGGCAAGTTCGTCTGGGCGCCCGGAGGCTCGCTCGCGATCGGCGCCCGGCGGACCGTGGGAGACTCGGCGTACCTGACCGGAGTCCTCGCCCTGGACCTGCGCTGGTATCCCTTCCGCGTCCTCGGGTTGGCGATCACGCCCGTGCGCGTGGAGGGCGGCCCGAAGGTCCGCGGCGGCGACGTTTTCGACGGCTCTCCCGGCGTCCACGGTGCCGAGGGCAGCCAGTACTACTTCCAGGCCGGTTCGCGAATCGGCGTCGCCTTCAACGCCGGGATCATCGACATCCTCGTCCAGGGACCCACGATCGCCTGGAGCTCCGCGCCGTTCGCGAACAAGGAGATCCTGAGCGTCGCGCTGTCGTTCCGATTGAACTAGCCGGGGCCCGCCGGGCACTCATCGGCGCTCGTCTCGATGAACCTCCCGATACAGTGAGATGGACCGGCTGTCGACCCTTCGCTATCGGCGGCCTCTCGACTACCTGTCACTGGACGCCGGCGAGAATTCGTAGAGAGACGTCGCCAGCCTCTTCAGGCCCCGGTCGCAGGCGATGAGATCGAGATGGAGCGAGGTCCAGTCCGACAGCAAGAGGGCCTCGTCCCCCTGGCCGTCGTACGTCTTGAGGTAACCGCCGCAGGACTCGCAGTAGTCGATCCGCAGGCCTGCCTCTCCGTCGACGGCCAGGGCCGACAGCCGGTGGGTGTCGCCCTCACAGAACGGACAGCCAGTGCGCTTGTACCGCCACCGTGTACCGCAGCACCCGCACGCAAGGAGCCGCTGGCGCCCGGGATCCGCGCCGACCAATTGCGCCATGGCCGGCAGGGAGCCGCACGTTGGACAGTAACGACGCAGCCAGCGCTCCTCGTCCCTCCAACCTCGGAACGCCTCCACGACGGGGGCCAGATACCGCGCCATCACGATCCATCCGAGATGTCGCAGCAGGCCGGGGGACGCGGGCGCGAACGAATCGTCGCCGAGAAGCCAGGCGACGACGCGACGCGCCGCGTTGCCTTCCCGGCGCAGGTCGGCGTCCAGGCTCCGGGTGTCGGCGGCCAGGTCGCCGGCCAGAGGCTGCGAGGCGAGTCGCTCGACGAGCGACACGACCATTCTCCCCGCGGGCTCGAGGTCCGGTGCGGCCGTGGAGCTCTGCAGGAGCGGCACGCCCTCTCGAAAATCTGCGGCATAGTCGTCCCAATCGGGAATCGCCGGCGGCGCGATCCCGATTTCTGAAGCGGCGCGATCGACCCCCGCGCACAGTTCCGCGACCGGCCGGAGGTACGGGTGCGCCTCCAGCCAGCCGTCCAATGTCACCGGCTTCAATGTCCCTCGCCGGCCTCTTGCCTGGGAAGGACCGGGACGAGCCGCGCCCCGAGACCGAAAAGAAAGATCGTCGCCGCGATCAGGCCGATCGAGATTCCCCACTCGAAGATCGACGGCGCATAGGACTCGCGGGGCCACCCAGGGCATGCGGCCACGGAACGTCATCGCGAAAAGAACCACGTTCATCCGGTTGTAGACCACGCCGAGAACCGCCAGGAGCGCTGCCCAGAAGAGGGCGTCGGGCCGGGAGCGGAGGGACCTGCTGGCAAGGAGCGCGAGCGGAACGAGGCCTCCGACCACGATCTCCACGGCGAAGGCCAGACCCATTCGGCCGGCGAGGGCGCTGGCGAGCTGGCCGCGAAGCGCCATGTCGCCGAGCCGGAAGGCGAGGTAGACGACCATCGACCAGAACGTGATCTTCCCGACCGATGCCAGCGACGTCATGTCGAGCTGCCGGCGCCAACCCTTCGCGATCCACATGTCGATCAGGATGACCAGGGCCGACCCGGCGACGATCGAGGACAGGAAGAACGAGACGGGCATCACGGGCGACCACCACTGCGAGGACAGCATGTTCGGCATGAGCAGGTACAGCGAGCCGAGCGAGCTCTGGTGCATCGTGGACAGTGTGACGGCGGCGATCGCCAGCAGGATGGGCTCGAAACTCTTGTCCCGCGCCCGGAACAGCCACGCGAGCGCCCCGAAGATGGCGGCGGTCACGGCAGCGTAGACCACATTGCGGGACATCATGAAGATGAACAGCGTGACCGCGAAGGCGACGTAGGCGCCGGACCACTTCTGCCAGAGCGCCAGCAGCCGGTGGAGGCCGTACCGCTCCAGGACGACCGGGAGGAACTCCATGGCGAGGATCGTGACGTAGAGGCCGACACACCACGACACCTCGAACATCGCCGAGTGATCGGGCGACTGAAGGCCGAGCTGGTAGAAGTGCCACGGCAGGCCGAGGTCGGCGACGAGCGTGACGGTGACGAAGGAGTAGCTCAAGAGGCCCATGAGCACGGCTTTTCGGCCGAGCCCGTACAGGTCCTTTCGCTGGAAGACGTAGATCGTCCCGGCCATGGCGAACGCCCCCGCGGCGACGGCGATCCAGATCAGGTCGAAGACGATCCAGAGGCCCCACGGATATGTGTCGGAGAGGTGCGTGCTGCCGCCGAGGCCGCGCGCGAACCGCGCGATCATCGAGAGGCCGCAGAACGCAACGAGGATCAGCAGGACCCAGTTGAACGGGGTCATCAGCCTCTCGTCCAGCCGCTCGAAGGCGACGTGATGACCGTGGTCCGCATGAGCGTCGGCCGTGTCCACGCTCCCCGATCCGTCCGCCACCGCCTGCACCCGCTTGCGGAAGTACGCGTAGGCGGCACCGAGCAGGGCGCCGATCGCCATGACGGCGGGAGGCACGGCCCCGAGGGCCGCCGCGGTGAACCGCGGAAACGGCTTCTCCCCGAACGTCGGGAAGCCGAGCTTCTCGAAAGGCACCGACGAGAGGTACAGCACGCTCGTCCCGCCCAGCTCCTTCTCTCCGTAGATGTGGTCGACGTACTTGTCCGGGCGGTCGCCCATGCGCTTGTGCGCGAGCGCGAGCATCTCCTCGCGGCTTCCGTAGCGCAGGGCGTCCGCGGGGCACGCCTTGACGCACGCCGGGGTCGCGATCGTCTCGAGGAATCGTTTGGTCTCGTCCGCGGGTGCCGGCGCCCCGTTGAATGCGATCGGGACCGGCTGAGCGGTGCGGTCCGCGCAATGGGTGCACTTCTCGATCTTCGGGGCGAGCTTGTCCCACTCCGCGGTCGGCACGTCCCAGGGACACGCGAGCATGCAGTACCGGCAGCCGATGCATTTGTCCACGTCGTAGGAAACGGGACCGTCGGGCTGCCGGTACAGCGCCGTCGTCGGACACGCCGAAACGCAGCCGGGCTCGAGGCAGTGGAAGCACCGCCGCATCACGAAAGCGGAATCCAGGCCTCCCGGCTTCTCCGGGTTTTCCATCTCGTGGAAGGAGATGAGCGTGTACGTCTTGGAGCTGAGCGTCGCCGGGTTCTGGAAGCCCAGTGTGGGCAACAACTCGGTCTCCTCGCCCTCGCGCTCGTTCCACTGCTTGCAGGCCACCTGGCAGGCCCGGCAACCAATGCAGTTCGTGATGTCGATCAAGGTCGTCCGGATCGGAACCGGAGCCGAAGTGCTCGGCGTCGTCATGACCGCCTCTCTCTTTTTGCGCCCGGCGCGGCCGCCCGGACCACGTTGACCAGGCAGGCCTTCGTCTCCTGCGTTCCCGCCCCCGGATCCGAGGCATCGATCGTGAGGTGATTGACGCTGGGTCCGGTCGAGAGACCCTGGAAGCCCCAGTTGTAAGGCATCCAGACGATCGTGACCTCGCTGCCGGCGATCGGCAGGGACTTCATGCGGGGTGTCACGAGCGCCTTCACCGTGAGCTTGCCGCGGGCCGAGGACACGTCGACCCAATCGCCCGATTTGACCCCGAGCTTCTTGCCCAAAGCGACGGGCATCTCGAGGACCGGTTCGGGAACGAGCTCGTTCAACCACGGGATATTGCGCGTCGTCGATCCGGCGCACCAGTGCTCGGCGACGGTCGAGGTCATCAGGACGTAGGGAAACTTGTCTGCCGTGCCGATCGGCTGGTGCGACGCGACGCGGGGGTACTTGAGCATCGGGTTGCTCTTGACCTTCGGGTGAAGCAGGTTCTCCACCGGGCTCTCGACCGGCTCGTACATTTCCGGCAGAGGACCGTCCTTCGGCACGTACGCCACGTCGCGCGGATACCCGGGATTCTTCTCGTCCGGGTCCGAGTAGACGGCCGCGAAGAGCCTCCCCACGCCCTCCGCGCCCAGGTGGAAGGCACGTTGTCCATTGGGCGTGTTGGGGCCGTCGGTCACGACGGGAACGTCGGGCACGTCCCATCCCGTCCAGCGCTTGGCCTGCTCGTCCCACCAGATGATGGGTTTCGAGCCCGGATAGGGCTTGCCGTTCCGGTCGCAGGAGGCCCGGTTGTAGAGGATGCGCATGTTGTTGGGCCAGGTCCAGCCGAAGCCCGGGTAGAGCCCCAGCCCGCCCGGGTCGGTCGTCGAATCGCGGCGCTTCGAAAGGTTCTCGCCGTTGGCGAAGACGCCCGCGTAGATCCAGGCGCCGGACGACGTCGAGCCGTCGGACCGCAGATCGCCGACCTTGCGCACGAGGTCGCCCTTCTTGAGCCCGTTTCCGGGTTGTCGCGCAGCGCGTAGCCGTTGATCTCGCGCAGGACGTCCTCGGCCGTGGTGTAGGTCCAGAAGGCCTTGTTGATGATCTCGTCCCTCGGCTCCTTCGAGTCGTGGACCAGGTCGCGAACGCGCCGGAAGATGACGTCCACGATCTCGCCGTCGGGCTTGGCCTGACCCGGGGGCTTCACCGCGGCGTGCCGCCACTGCACCATGCCGCCCGAGTTCGAGATGGTCCCGTTCTTCTCCATGAAGAACGCGGCGGGCAGGAGGATGACTTCCGTGCCAGATCGTCTTCGGATCCACGCCCGGCCGCTTCCAGAAGGTCGCCGTCTCCGTCTCCCAGATCTCCTGGACCACGAGCGTCTCGAGCTTCGCCATCGCGTCGAACGTCAGGTTGAGGTTGGGCACCGTGACCGCGGGATTCTGGCCGACGATCCAGAGGAGCTTCAGCTTCCCGGCGAGGGCATCCTCGAACATCGGCAGGGTTCCGTAGTCCTTGGCGGCGTTGCGCTTGGGAAGCCAGCCGTAGGCGTAGTCGTTCTCCTTGGTCGCCGCGTCCCCGAAGAACGCCTTGAGCTGGTTGACGAGGTAGCGGCTGTCGGCGATCCCGTTCTTGCGCACGTAGTCGTAGATGGTCGGCTCGGCGCTCGACGGAGAATTGAGATAGCCCGGGTAGTAGTTGTAGAGCACCGCCATGTCGCACGCGCCCTGCACGTTCGGCTCGCCGCGGAGCGCGTTGACGCCGCCGCCCGGCTTGCCGATGTTGCCGAGCAGCAGCTGCAGGATCGTGAACGACCGGATGCCCTGCACGCCCGTCGTGTGCTGGGTCATCCCGAGCGCGTAGAGGATGGATCCCGGCCGGTTCTTCGCCATCATCTCGGCGATCTGCTGGATCTGCGCCGCGGGAATGCCGGTGATCTGCTCGCCCGTCTCCAGCGTGTACCGCGAGACGTGGGTCTTCAGGCGCGTGAAGACGCAGTGCGGGTCGTCCAGGCTCTTCGCGACGCGCGGCTTGCCCTTCGCGTCGAGCTGGTATCCCCAGCTCCTGGTGTCGTACTTGTGGTGCTCCTCGTCGTACCCGCTGAAGACGCCGTCCTTGAAGCCGAACGCCTCATCGCTCAGGTAGAGCGCGTTCGTGTGGGTGACGACGTAGTCCTCGTCGTACAGCTTGTTCGCGAGGATGTGGTTGATCATCGTGTTCTGCAACGCCGCGTCCGTGCCGGGCCGGATGCGCGCGTAGACGTCGGCCGCCGCGGAGGTCCGGGTGTATCGCGGATCGACGTGGATGATCTTCGCCCCGTTTTCCTGGGCCTTCCGGATCCACTTGAAGGCCATGGGATGGTTTTCCGCGACGTTGCTGCCTTCCACCAGGATCGTCTTGCAGTTCTGCAGGTCGATCCAGTGGTTGGTCATCGCCCCCCGCCCGAACGAGGCCCCCAGACCGGGGACCGTGGGGCTGTGTCAAAGTCGGGCCTGGTGCTCGACGTAGGACAGGCCGAGCAGCCGGGCCGCCTTCTGGAAGAGGTAGCACTCCTCGTTGGTGTTCTGCGCGCCGCCCAGGAAGGCGATCGCGTCCGTCCGATTGACCGGGACTTCCTTGTCGCCGACCTTCTCGGTCGAGATCCAGGTCTCGTCGCGGGTCTTGCGGATCTTCTGCGCGACCCGGTTCACGGCGTCCTGCCAGGAGATGTCCTCCCAGTGGTCGCTGCCCGGCGCCCGGTAGCGCGGCGTCGTGAGCCTCTTCGGCGAGGCATGCGTGGCGAACATCGAGATGCCTTTGACGCACAACGAGCCGCGGTTGACGATGTGGTCGTAATCGCCTTCCATCGTGATCAGTTTGCCGTCGCGGACCGCCGCGATCATCCCGCAGCCGCAGGAGCAGAAATTGCACGATGTCGTGAATTCGGCGACGTTCGAGAGCCTCAGTCCTACGGTGGCCGCCCGCATCGCCGGCACGTCCAGGAGTCCGTCGAGCGCGAGCCCCGTCCCGCCCAGAACGGTCATCCTCAGGAGGTTCCTGCGGTTGATTGAGGTCAACTCCGCGGGAGGGCTGGCATCGGCCGTACCTTCTGGGTCCACCTCGATCCGAGTGCCCTTCTCCATGATTTTGCCCCCGTGCGAACGGCGGACCCTCGGGCGGGCCCTGATTTTCACACTCGCCACAGCGCGCCAACCCGCGTGCGGCGATCGGAACCGACAGCCTGGAGGCAGAATACACCTTCACGCGCCGGAGAGTCGTTGGGCTCCCGTACTTCGACGTTTCCGCGGGAGCCGGGCGCCCGGAAAGCAGTCTGGTGAATAATCGCGGCGGGCGGGCTGGTTCTCGAACGCGAGCGGGGTTTCTCTCGCGGGCCCGCAAGGAGGTCCGATGAAGGACGCGTCCACGCCTCCGCCTTCCGCCGACCGGCTGCGCGATCGCCCGTTTCTGGTTCTGATCACGAGCCACTGGCTGAGCCTCCTGGGAATGGGGTTGGCGGCCACGGCTCTGATCTCCTGGTTGTTCGTGCTGCCGGTGCACCTGCGGGGACATGTCGACAATCCCTACATCGGCATCGTGGTCTTCCTCATCATCCCTGTCGTCCTCGTGGCCGGCCTGGCGATGATCCCCGTGGGGGTCTTCCTCGCGCGCAGACGGGCGCGCCTTCGGCTCGCGGAGCACATCCTGGACCGAAAAGCCGCAATGCGGCGGCTGATCGGATTCCTCGGCGTCGTCACTCTCGTCAACGTCGTCGTCGGAACCCAGGCCACGTATCGGGCCGTGGAGCACATGGAGACCGTTCAATTCTGTGGCCAGACCTGCCACGTGATGACGCCCGAGTTCCGCTCGCACAAGGTTTCGCCGCACGCCCGCGTGCCGTGCGTCGACTGCCACGTCGGGGAGGGGGCGCGTGGCTGGTTCGAGAGCAAGATAGCCGGCACCCGCCAGCTGGTCGAGGTGATCACGAACTCCAACCCCCGGCCGATCCCGTCGGCCATGGAAAGCAACAGGCTCGTGCCCGCGCGCGAGACGTGCGAGACGTGCCACTGGCCGGAGAAGTTTGTTTCGGCGAGGCTGAAGTTGATTTCCAAGTTCGCCGAAGACGAAGCCAATACGCCCAGCCAGACCGTCCTCATGATGATGGTCGGAGGCAGCCTGATGCCGGGCATCCACCGCGCCCACTTCGGGCCGGGTGTCGAGATCCGCTATGCCGCCGCCGACGGGAAGCGACAGAAGATCCCGTGGGTGGAATACCGCAACACCGGGAAAGGAGAGACGCGTTCCTACCTCGCCGAGGGAGCCGCTGCGGGCGTGGAAAACGGTCTCCCCCGCTACACGATGCAATGCGTGGATTGTCACAACCGGCCCACCCACACGTTCGAGTTGCCGGGCCGAGCCGTGGACAAGGCGATGGCGAGCGGCCTTCTGCCCACCACGCTTCCGTTCCTCAAGAAAAAGGGGGTGGAACTGCTGAAGGCCGAATACGCCAGCAACGACGAGGCGGGCCGCCGCATCCCCGCCGAGCTCGAGGCCTATTACCGGCAGACCTACCCGAAGGTGGCTTCCGAACGAGGGGAGGACGTGGCGGCGGCCGCGAAGATGCTGGTTCGCATCTACGACACGAACGTCTTCCCGGACCTCCAGGTCGGATGGGGCACTTATCCGAACAACCTGGGCCACGAGGCCTTTCCCGGGTGCTTCCGCTGCCACGACGAAGCGCACAAGACCGCCGACGGCAAGACCATCACCCAGGACTGTGGCGTGTGTCACGAAGCCGTCGCCATAGACGAGAGCTCTCCGGAGGTGCTCAAGAAGCTGGGTCTCGAGACGAGGATATTGGACCTCCGGAAGCCGTAAAGGGCGTCCGGGCGTCGTCAGCGCGCTGCGTACCTCGCGACGGCCGTCTCGAGGTTGAAGAGCATGCGCTCGCGGCCCAATGTCTCGCCGAGCGGCGAGCGCTGGACCATGGCCAGCACGTCGGGGGTCAGGCCGGCGAGCCAGAGCTCGACGCCCTGCTCGCGGTTCCTCTTCTCCCCTTCGATCAGCATCTTGAGAGCCGTGTACTCGAGGTCGAAGACGGCGCTCATGTCCAGCGCCACGACCTTCGGCTTCGCTTGGGCGGCGAGTGCCTCGATCTTCTGGCCGATCCGCTCCGCGTTGGCGAAGAACACGCGTCCCTCGGGCCGCACGATCAGCAGCCCCGGAAACGTTTCGTCCTCGGGATGCTCTTCCGAGCGAGGCCGGAAGACGTTGGTCCCGGGCTTGCGGCCCAGAACGTGCACGGGCGGGTTGGCCATCTGGTAGGCGAGGGACATGAGCGACAGGATGATGGCGATCAGAATGCCCTTGAGCGTCCCGAGCAGCATCACGCCTGAGAATGCCGCGAGGGCCCAGACGAACTCCGTTCGCCGGACGCGGAGGATGGACCGAAACTCCGCCGGCTTGATGAGCCCGATCGAGTAGACGACGACCACGGCGGCCAGCGTCGCCTGGGGCATGAGGCCGATCAGGGGGGCGAGCAGGAACATCGTCGCCAGGGTCGCGCCCGCCGTGACGATCTCCGCGAACTGGCTGCGCGCCCCCGCATGGCGGTTGACCGCGGTCTGCGAAGTGCCGCCGCCGGACGGCATCGCCCCGAGCAGCGCGCCGGCGGCGTTTCCCACGCCCGTGGCCAGCAGCTCCCGGTTGGCGCGCGGCCCCGGCTCGCCGCTCCGGGCGAAGGCCCTTCCGGCCGCGATCGTCTCGGTGAAGCTCATCAGGGCGATGCCGAGGGCTCCCGTCCAGAGCCCGGCCGCGAGGGAGACGTCCGGGAGCGTCACCGGCGGAAGGCCCGTCGGGATGTGGCCCACCAGCTCCACGCCCCGGGACTGCAGTCCGAGCGCCCACGCCCCGGCGATGCCGCCCGCCACCGCCACCAGGGGCGCTGGCACCCTGGGCAGGAAGCGCTCGAAGCCGACGAGGATCGCGATCATGACCACCGCGACGATCAGCGTCGGCAGCGACGTGGCGGGAACGTGCGCGATGGTCTGGGCCAGGTTGGCCATGAACCTTCCCCGGGGGATGTGAAAGCCGAGCAGCTTCGGGACCTGGTCGAGGACGATGACGACGCCGATGCCCGCCTTGAATCCGACGAGCACGGGCTCCGAGATGAAGTTGGCCACGAAACCGAGCCGCAGGAGCGAGGCCCCGAGCAGGATCGCTCCCACGAGGAGCGCCAGCGTCGCGGACGCGCGTAGTAGTGCCTGCGGGTCGCCGGTGACACCGGCGAGGCTGGCGCCGGTCAAAATGGCGAGCGTCGTGGTAGTGCTCACGCTCAGCACGTTCGACGTGCCGAGCACGGCATATATGAGCATCGGAAGAAAGGCCGTGTAGAGGCCGACCTCGACCGGCAGCCCCGCGATCGTCGCATAGGCCATGGCCTTCGGGATGACGACCGCCGCAGCAGTCAGGCCGGCGATGACGTCGGGCCGAAGCCACTCTTTCCGGAAAGCGAGAGTCACGACGGAAGATCTTTCATGGCTTTCTCACGGACGGACGCCCGCGCCTCAGAACTTCTCGGGCACGAACCGCCTGCCCTCGAGCGCGGCCTGGTCGTCATACGCACCTTTCTTCGAACGCCCGGAAAGCACGACCTTCTCGTGTTTCACCTTCTTGTAGGGGATCAGGCTGAGCAGGTGCGAGATGCAGTTCAAACGCGCCCGCTTCTTGTCGTCGGAGCGCACGATGTACCAGGGCGCGACCTTCGTGTCCGTGGCGGCGAGCATCCGGTCGCGCGCGCGCGAGTAATCGTACCAGCGGGTCCGCGAGGGCAGGTCCACCGGGCTCAGCTTCCACTGCCGGAGCGGATCCGTGATCCGCGCCTGGAAACGCCGCTCCTGCTCGTCGTTGCCCACCTCCAGCCAGTACTTGATCAGGATGATGCCGGCGTCGACGATGTAGGTTTCGATCTCCGGGCAGAGCTCGAGGAAGCGTGCACGCTCCGCCTTGGTGCAGAAGCCCATGACGTACTCGACCCCCGCCCGGTTGTACCAGCTGCGGTCGAAGATGACGACTTCGCCGGCCGCCGGGAAATGCTGCATGTAGCGCTGGATGTACATCTGGCTCTTCTCGCGGTCCGACGGGGCGGGCAGCGCCACGAGGCGGAAAACCCGCGGGCTCACGCGTTCGGTGAGCGCCCGGATGGTGCCTCCCTTGCCGGCGCCGTCGCGGCCCTCGAACACCACGATGACCCGCAGGCCTTCGTGCTTCACCCAGTCCTGGAGCCGGCACAGCTCCGCCTGGAGCCGGCGCATCTGCTTGACGTACTCCTTCCCCTTGAGCCGGGGCCGGTCGTCCTCCTTCTGCTTTTTCGCCATGGGGCCGAGTCCTCCCTTTCCCCGCGCCAGGGCGGGGACAATGATCGAGAACAGTCTACTTCTCCCCTCCCCGATCGAAGGAGAAGTTGTACCTCGCCGAAAACTGAATGCGGAAATCGTTGACGGCGAACCCGTCCGAGAAGTTCTGTCGACGGCCCCACTGAAACTCGAGGCCCGTCATCACGTTCTTGACGGGGTAGAAGAGCAGGTTGGCCAGGGCGTACTGCCCGCCCTTGAAGGCGTTCGGGAGCTGGTCGTCGCTGTTCTGGATGTCGATCCGGGAGTAACCGATCGCGCTCGAGAATGCCTCGCTCCAGTTGAAATCGTAGAAGGCGGCCATGCCGAAGACCGGCAGCGCCTTGCCGACGACCGGTTGCGACGGGTGACCGGGGTTCGACTCCGCGGCGACGTCCACGGGCGCGTCCCTCATGTAGGTCTCGATTCCTTCTCCGTAGGAGGCCTCGAGCCGGAGATTGCCGGTCTTCGACAGTTTGAGCACCGAGCTCAGGTTGAAGCCCCAGCCGATGGCGTGACCCGCCAGGTCGAACCGGTCCCGGAGCGTGTCGGTCCACCCGATGTAGCGCACGATTCCGGCCAGCTGAACGTGCCCCCAGTCTTCGCCGTAGTGGTACTGCGCCGTGAAGTCCGGGTACGGGAAGCGGCTCTTGACTCCCTCGAGCTCGACCCGGCCCGCGAACTCGCCGGTGTCGCCGTTGGCTCCGGGCCGCTCGAGGGCGAAGATCAAGCGCTTCTCGCCCCGGATGGGCGTCCAGCGCAGCTGCACGTTGCGATAGAAGACCATGCCGTCGGGGCCGAAGTACTCCACGATCCTGGGAAAGATGTCCATGTCCATGAAGACGCTGGCGGTCTGGCCCACGAGAAATGCTCCGAGCTCTCCCCAGGCCTGGCGCAGGTGAAACGTCGTCTCCCCGGCGTCGGCACCGACACCGGAGAGGTCGAACTCGAACTCCGTCTTGATCTCGCCGAGACCCGTCGGCAGCCAGGAACGGACGCCGAAGCGGCTCTGTCGGACACTGGCCCAGAAGTTGCCATTTAGTCCGAACTCGTCGGGAAAGGACGGAAGCTTCGACGGGCGCATCATGTCGTACCAGTCCGGGTTCATCTGGTCGACGTCGTAGATCAGGTTCAGGGCCGCGAATCCGTAGATCTGGAACCTGGGCCGGGACTTCGTCGTCGGCCCCGGCTCCGAAGGAGGCGTCGCCACGGACGTAACGGCGCCCCTCGGCGTCCCCGCTCTCAGCACGAAGTCGACGCGCGCGGCCCCGGCGGCGCCCACGGCGACGTCGGTCGTCAGCGCCGTGCCGAATCCCGAAGCTTCGGCCGCGACGTCGTACGCACCCTCCGGAAGGCCGACGATGCGAAAGAGACCCGACCCGTCGGTGAGCGCGGACCCGCGGAACCCGGTCGTCAGGTTGCGAGCCGCGATCGTCGCGCCGGCAACCGGGGCCCCGCCCTCATCGAGCACGCGCCCTTCGAGGGCGCCGGCGCCGGTCTGCGCCGTCGAGGCGCTCGCCCCGAGCGCGCACAGGAGGACCGCCGCGGCCAGCCGCACGAGCGGTGCGCCGCGGCCCCCTGTCGTTCTGGCTTTCATGCGGGCGGCGCCGCGAGCCTCAGTACTGGTCGAAGTAGCGCTGGATCTGCTTGACGTCCTTCGTCTTCGTCAGCGCCAGACGCAGCAGGATCCTGGACTTCTGGGGGTTCAGGTCCATCGAGGCCACGAAGCCCATCTTGTCGTCGTCCACCTCGACATTGCGGCCCACCCGCCCCGTCGCCACCCGGGAGGAGCGCACGCAGACGATGCCCTTCTTCGCCTGGGCGGCGAGGGCATCCAGGGCGACCTGCGTCATGTTGCCGTTGCCGACACCCGCGATGACGATGCCCTTCGCGCCGCCGGCGACCGCGCAATCGATCAGGCCGCCGTCCATGTTCTCGTAGGCCATGACGATGTCCACGCGCGGCAGGGTCGTGATCCCGTCGAGCGAGAACTCGGAGTCCATCGTGTTCCGGCCCACGGGACCGCGGAAGAACTCGGCTTCCCCGTACGAGACGACGCCGATGAGCCCGCGCAGGGGCGAGAGGAACGTCTGCACCGCCGTGGTGCTCGTCTTGGTGAGCGAGGAGGCGCCGTGGATCCAGTCGTTGACGACCACGAGCACGCCGCGCCCGGCGGCGTCCTTGTTCGCCGCGACGGCCACCGCATTGTAGAAGTTGAGCGGTCCATCGGCCGACAGCGCGGTGGACGGCCGCATCGCGGCCGTCAGGACGACCGGCTTCCTCGACTTGACGACGAGATTCAGGAAAAAGCCGGTCTCTTCGATCGTGTCGGTCCCGTGCGTGATGACGATGCCGTCCACGTCTTTCATCGCGGTGAGCTCGTTGATCCGGCGCGCGAGCTTCAACCACACCTCGTCGTTCATGTCCTGGGAGCCGATGTTCGAGATCTGCTCGCCCCGGAGGTTGGCGAGCTTCTTGGCCTGTGGCACGGCGGCGAGCAGCTGGTCGACGCCGACCTGCCCGGAGGTGTAGCCGGCCTGGACGTCGCTCGCGGCAGCCCCGGCAATCGTGCCGCCGGTCGCCAGGACCACGACGTTCGGCAGCGGGCCCTTCGCCGCGGCCGCGCCGGCCTGCGCGGTCGCCGTCGCCGCAAGCGTCAGGGCAAGCAGCAGGGTGAGAAGAAACGTCTTACGGGGAAACATGGGAACCTCCTCTATTTGGTCAGAAGAACGATGACCGGCCCCCACGCCGTCAGGAGAATGTTCCCGATGGCGTAAGGCACGGTGTAACCGAGCACGGGAAGCTTGCTTTGAGCCTCGTCCTGAATAGAGCGCAGGGCGGCCGTGACCGTTCCGGCCCCGGCCGAGGCGCCCAGCAGAATGACCGGATTCATCTTCAAGACCTTGTGCCCGAAGAAGAGCGCCGCCATGTGCGGCGTCACGGCGACGACCAGGCCGACGAAGAGCAGGCTCGGCCCGGTCTGCTTCAATCCCGCAACGAAGCTCGGGCCCGCGGAGAGGCCGACCACGCCGATGAAGACGGCCAGGCCGATCGTGTCGAACACCCACAGCGCCGGTTCCGGGATCCTCCCGAAGGTCGGGCGCACCGACCGCAGCCACCCGAAGACGAGACCCATGATGAGGGCGCCGCCGCTCGCCGTCAGGCTGAGCGGCAGCCCGCCCAGCGTGACCGAGAGGAGCCCGACGAACCCGCCCACGACGATGCCGAGGCCGACGAAGACGACGTCGGTCTCGTGCGACGGCCTCTCGACGTAGCCCAGGGCCGCGCCGACGCGCTCGACGTCGCGGGTCGCGCCGGACAGCCGCAGGATGTCGCCTCGATTGACCACGGTCGACGGCACGAAGGGGATCTCCTCTCCCCCGCGCACGAGCTGGAGCAGCGCCACGCCGCGCCCGTGGAGCTCGGCGAGCTCGGAGAGGCTGCGTTCGGCCAGGCTCCGGTTGGTCAGGACGACGTCCAGCGCGACCATCGGGAAGTCGAGAAGCGCCCGGTCCTCGATCTCGACCCCGATCGGAACCCCGCCGGCGAGCACGCTCCGGGGCGCCGCGAGCGCAATCGCGTCGCCGCTGGCGAGCACCATGCCCGGTGAAACGTCGATCATCTCCGCCCCGCGCCGGATCCGCTCGACGAAGGCCCGGGCCGGGGCGAAGTACTTCTCGAGATCCGCCACGCTCTTGCCCGCCCACACCGCGTCGTCGATCCGATAGGTCCGCAGGTCCCACTCGCGATAGGCGGATTGTTTGGTGGTCTTGGACTCCCAGTCGCCTTCGAGCTCCTTCTCGAGCTTTCGGCTCTCGGCCTTCAGATCCACCTTCAGGAGCCGGGGCGCGAGGCTCGACAGGAACCACACGACGAAACCGGTGCCGACGAGGTAGGAGACCGCGTAGGCCACGGGGATGTTGTTCAGGAGCCGCGTCTTCTCCTCGGCCGGCAGGTCGAGGTGGTTGATCGTCTCGCCCGCCGTGCCGATGACCGTCGATTCCGTGAAGGCGCCGGCCATCAGTCCCGCCGCGGTCCCGCAGTCGTAATGAAAGACCTTTGCGGCCGCGACCGTGACCACGAGGCTGGTGACGCACAGGACCACCGTCATGGCCACCTGAGGCAGGGCGCTCTTGCCGAGCCCCCGGATGAACTGGGGGCCGACCTTGTATCCGGTCGCGAAGAGGAAGAGGTCGAAGAAGACGAGCTTGACGACGGGATCGACCTGGATGTTGAGCTGCCCGATGACGACGCCCGCGAGCAGCGTTCCGACCACGTTGCCGAGGCGGAAGCTGCCAATCCGGATCCGGCCGAGCACGAAGCCCACGGCGAGCGTCAGGAAGATTGCGAGCTCGGGGTTCTTCCGCAGGGCTTCCGTAAAGTACGTCATGCTTCCCCTCTCAGCGCGTTACGAAGAGCAGCCACGGCGTCCCCACCAGCAGAAGCACCAGGATGTTGAAGGCGGTGGTGATCGTGCCGAGCCGATAGAGCTCGCCCTGCGTCAGGTATCCGCTCCCGACGACGAGCACGTTTGCGCTCGAAGCCTGGGGAGTGATCGTGGACATGTAGCTCGTCGAAAAGAGCAGGGCGAAGCCGAGCAGGGGCACCGGAACGCCGAGCTGGGAGCCGACGCCCAGGAAGACGCCGAACAGGGCGAGGACGTGCGCCGTCTGGCTGACGAAAAGGTAGTGGAGAAGAACGTACGCCACGACGAGGATGGCGTAGGCCGCCACCCATGGCAGGCCGCCCAGGGCCCCGCCCAGCCGCTGGCCGAGATAGCCCATGAAGCCGAGCGTGTTCAACTGGCCGCTCAGGGTGTAGAGGATCGCGAACCACATGAAGGTCGCCAGCACGTCGCCCTGCTGCCCGATGTCCTTCAGGGTCAGGACACCCGTGGCGAGGAGCACGCCGAGCCCCAGGAACGCCACCGCCGTGAGGTCGAGCTTGAGCGTCCCGGAGAGCCCCCAGAGCAGGACCATGACCACGAAGGTGGCGGCGACGATCTTCTCGTGAAGGCTCAGGGGCCCCATCTCGGCGAGCGCCTTGCGCGCGGCGGCGGGCGCCTCGGGCGTCGCCTTCACCTCCGGCGGAAAGATCTTGTAGATGAGCAACGGCAGCACGGCGAGCAGGAGCAGCGTCGGCACGAGCGAGGCGAGCAACCACGAGCCGAAGGAGATGTTGAAGCCCATCGACTTCCCGATTTCGGCCCCGAGCGGATTGCCCGCCATCGCCGTGAGCCAGAGCGCCGAGGACAGAGACAGCGTCGCCATGCCGCAGAACATGAGGTAGGCCCCCATCTTCTTGCGCGTCGCCTCGTCGGGCCGCGACCCGCCGCCCTCGGCCAGGGAGAGGACGAGGGGGTACAGGACGCCGGAGCGAGCCGTGTCGCTCGGGAACGCCGGCGCGATCACGGCGTCCAGGAGAAAGATGCTGTAGCCCAGACCGAGCGTCGAACGCCCGAAGAGCTTCACCACGAGATGGCCGAGCCGCTGGCCGAGACCGCACTTCACGATCGCCCGCGCGACGAGGAAGGCGACGACGATGAGCAGGATCGTCCCGTTCGCGAACCCCGCGTACGCCTTGGCGGGCGTCAGGACGCCGGAGAGTACGGAGATGCCGACGGCGAGGACGGAGGCGGTGAGGATGGGAAACGCGCCGACGATGACGGAAGCGATCGTCGCGGCGAAGATCGCGAAGAGGTGCCACGCCGGGGACGTGAGCCCATCGGGCACGGGACAGAACCAGATGGCGGCGCCGAGGGCCGCCACCCCGAGGCGCGCGACGAGAGTCTTCGTGCCCGCGGTCATGGCCCGGCCCCGCTACGACCCGAGGCGCCGCGCCGCGTTCGTCCCTCGAGGTTCACGGCGCGCCCGCTGACCTCGCCGCCCTCGGATTCCACGACGTACTGCCAGGCGAACGAGAAGGTCCCTTCGAGCCCGGCGAATCGCCCGGTGCCGCCCCGGATCGTCGCGGTGGCCCGGCGGCCGGTTCCGATCGACTCGGCCTCGATGACGCAGAAAATCCGGTCGCCGTGCGCGTCGGTGAAGACGGCGCGGCCCGCGAGCAGATCCTTGCCGTCGTCGAAACCGATCACCTCGCCGTAGAGGCCGCGGCCGAGCCCCTCTCCGCTCGTCAGCGTCAGGGGGCCCGTGAGGTGGACGATCGAGGCGGGACGCTCCCCCTCCGTCGGCACGAAGGAACGCTGCCCCGACAGCGTCCACGTCGCGGTGAACGGCCGCCAGCCGTCCGCCGCCGGCTGCTCGCCCCGCGCAGGCAGGACGAGCGCGCCGACGACCGACGCCAGCAGCGCCGCGCGAAGAGGCGCCCCGCCGATCATTTCCGGGGCGGCTGCCCCGTCATCGCAGCCGGGTTGAACACCTTGGCGATCTGATCCTCCGTCAGGACCTTCTTCTCGCGAATGAGCTCGAGGATGCCCCGGCCCGTCTTCATCGCCTCGGCGGCGAGTTCCGTCGAGCGGTCGTACCCGATGACCGGGTTCAGGGCCGTGACCGTCCCGATGCTGTATTCCACGTAGTGCTTGCAGACGTCCGGATTGGCCGTGATGCCGTCCACGCAGTGCACGCGCAGCGTGCGCGCCGCGTTCACGAACATCGTCTGCGCCTCGAAGATGCAGGCCGCGATGACCGGCTCGAAGACGTTCAGCTGGAGCTGGCCGGCCTCGGCGCCCATGGAGACCGTGAGGTCGCTGCCGATGACCCGGAAACAGACCATGTTGACGACCTCGGGGATCACCGGGTTGACCTTGCCGGGCATGATCGAGGAGCCAGGCTGCTTCGCCGGAAGATTGATCTCGTGGAGGCCGCAGCGCGGCCCGGAGGACAGGAGCCTCAGGTCGTTGCAGACCTTCGAGAGCTTGATCGCGAGGCTCTTCATGCAGGAGGAGTAGAGAACGTAGGCCTGCGTGTCCTGGGTCGCCTCGATCAGGTCTTCGGCCAGACGGATCGGGAAACCCGTGATCTTCGCGAGGTGCTCCGTGCACTTCTGTGCGTAGCCCTCCGGCGCGTTCAGGCCGGTCCCGATGGCCGTCGCTCCCATGTTGGTTTCGCAGAGGACGTTCTGAATGCGCTCGAGAGCCTGGACTTCGCCCGAAAGCGTCGCGGCGAAAGCCTCGAACTCCTGGCCGAGCGTCATGGGCACGGCGTCCTGGAGCTGGGTCCGGCCCATCTTCAGGATCCCGGCGAACTCCTTCCCCTTGCGGCGGAAGGACGCGATGAGCTCCTTCATCTCCGCCACGAGCTGGACGTTCCCCAGCGCCATCCCGATGTGGAGGGCGGAAGGATACGCGTCGTTCGTGGACTGGGAGCAATTGACGTGATCGTGCGAGTCGCAGAACTTGTACTCGCCCTTCTTGTGCCCCATCAGCTCGAGGGCCCGGTTGGCGATGACCTCGTTGGCGTTCATGTTGGTCGAGGTACCCGCGCCGCCCTGGAAGACGTCGAGGCGGAACTCGTCGTGCAGCTTGCCGTCCGATCAGCTCCTGGCAGGCGCCCTCGATCCCGGTCAGGATCTCCTTGGAGAACTGCCCGCAGTCGAAGTTGGCGCGCGCCGCCGCGAGCTTGACCATGGCGAACGCCTTGATCAGGTTGGGATAGAGCCGCAGCTCGACGCCCGAAATGTGAAAGTTCTCCAGGGCCCGCGCGGTCTGGACGCCGTAGTAGGCGTCGGCAGGAACCGGCAGGTCTCCCAGCAGATCGTGCTCAACTCGAACCTTCGGCGATGACATGGTGGCCTCCTCATTGCGCTGGACTTCTTCGGTCGTGATCATGGGTTCCTCCCCCCTGGCGCGGGTTCACCGCTCAGGGCTTGCCTCAGAGTGAATTTTCGAAAGATCCTCACGGCTTCCCACCCAGATCCCACGAGAACTTGTACTGGGCCGAGAACTGGATGCGGTAGTCGTTCACCGCGAAGCCGTCGGTGAAGTTCTGCCGGCGGCCCCACTGGAACTCGAGACCCGTCATGACGTTCTTGACCGGGTACCACAGCAGGTTCGTGCTCGCATACTGCCCGACCTTGAAGGCCGCCGGGAGCTGCTCGTCGCTGTTGGAGATGTCGAGCCGCGAATAACCGATCGCGGTCGAGAAGCAGTCGCTCCAGTTGATGTCGTAGTAGGCGACGAAGCCGAACACGGGCAGGGCCTTGCCGGTGAGGGGAGTGACGGGATTGGCGGCGTTGCTCTGCACGGCGACGTCCACGGGCGCGTCGTTCATGTAGTTCTCGATGCCCTGGCCGTAGCTCGCCTCGAGGCGAAGCGTGCCGCTCTTGGTGATCTTCAGGACGGCGCTGCCGTTGACACCCCAGCCGATCGCGTGACCCGAGAGGTCGAATTGATCCTGAAGCGTGTCGGTCCAGCCGATGTAGCGGAAGATCCCGGCCAGCTGAACGTGGCCCCAGTCGTCCCCGTACTTGTAGTGCGCCGTGACGTCGGGATACGGGAAGTGGCCCTTGATGTTCTGGAGCTCGATGCGGTCGGAGAACTGGCCGCTGTCGCCGCTCGCGCCCGGCCGCTCGATCGCGATCGCGAGCTGGCCCTTGCCGTCGATCGGCGTCCAGCGCAACTGGATGTTGCGGAAGAAGACCATCCCGTTCGGGCCCCAGTACTCGACGACGTTCGGGAACACGTCGCCGTCCATGAAGACGCTGTTCGTCTGGCCGACGAGGAACTGGCCGAGCGAGCCCCACGCCTGGCGCAGGCGGATCGTGGTCTGGCCGGCGTCCGCGCCGACGCCGAAGAGGTCGAACTCGAACTCGGTCTTGACCTCGCCCCATCCCGTCGGCAGCCACCCGCGCACGCCGAAGCGCGTCTGCCGCACGCTCGCCCAGAAGTTGCCGTTCTCGCCGAACTCGTTCGCGAAGGACGGCAGCTTCGTCGGGCGCAGGACGTCGAACCAGTCCGGGTTGACCTGCTTGATGTCGTAGATCAGGTCCGTCATGGCGAATCCGTAGATCTGCATCCGCGGACCCTTCTTCATGGGGTCCGGAGGCGGCGCGCCCGCCTGTCCCTGCGGCTCCTGCACCGCGACGGCGACGGGCGCGGCCCGCGCAACCGGTTTCAGGGCGAAAGCCACGTTGGTGAACTCGGAGGCATGGACGACCGCGCCGGTCGAGAGCCCCGTTCCGAAACCGGAAGCTTCCGCGGTCACGTCGTACGTTCCCGCCGGAAGGCCCTCGACGCGGTAGGCGCCCGATGTCTCCGAGACCGCCGACTGGCGAAATCCCGTCGCCAGGTTACGCGCCGTGACGGTGGCGCCGGCGACCGGCGGCCCGGCTTCCTCCACGACGCTCCCCGCAATCGTGCCCGTGACCGCCTGGCCGAGCGCCACGGACGCCGCGCCCCACGCGATCATCGCCAGCCCTGCGAAGTCCAACCGCCAACGCCCGGAAACTCCACTAGCCACCATGACGGTCCTCCTCCTCACTGTTTTGCGCCGGCGTCGGACGGCGCGCTGCCCACGACGGCCGCATGGATTGCCTCCCGGAGCACTTGCCCGTCCAACGGCTTGCGCAGGTAGGCGGAGGCTCCGCCACTCAGGGCCCGGGCCTCTGCTTCCGGCGAGTCGTGGCCTGTAATGACGATGACCGGGACGCGCAGTCCGGCTTTCGCCATCCGCGCCTGGACCTCGAAACCGCTGACGTTCGGCATGTGAAGGTCGAGCACGACGCAATCGGGGCGTCTGGCCGGAAGAGCGTCCAGGAACGCTTGTCCCGACTCGAAAGCCTCCACTTCGAACCCGAGCGAGCGCACCAGGCGAGAGAGAGCACGGCGCACGGCCTCGTCGTCATCCACCACCGCGACGAAGCACTCCCACCTCCTGGGATTCACGCTCCCGACCCTAGCAGCCGCCCGCAGGTCGGGCCATACGACCTTGGTCTCAACCCGCCGAGGCCCGAGCGGCGGCGAAGCGTTCGAACGCTACGAGCGCCGGATGCCGAGTCGTCCCGCCAGCTGGACCAGCTCGGCGAGAGAGCTCGCGGCCATCTTCTCCATGAGACGGCCGCGATGGAACTTGACGGTCTTTTCCGAGATGCCGAGATCGCCCGCGATCTGTTTGTTGAGCCGCCCGTCCACGACCCCCTCGAGCACGTCGCGCTCCCGCGGTGTCAGGGAAGCGAGGCGACGGCGGAGGTCCGACGCCTCACGCCGCTCCCGTACCGAGGCCCGGCCCCTCTCCAGGGCTCGCCGCACCGCCGCGAGCAGGGCCTCGCGTTCGACGGGCTTCGTCAAAAAGTCGGACGCCCCCGCTTTCATGGCTCGCACGGACATCGGGATGTCGCCGCGCCCCGTCAGAAAGACGACCGGCAGGTCGATGCCGCGGGAGGCAAGCGCCGCCTGGAGCGCCAGGCCGTCCAGCCCCGGCATGGCGACGTCGAGAACCGCGCAGCCGGCCGGCTCGCCTGTCGAGCGCCCCCAGGAACTCCTCGGCCGACCCGAAGGCGGAGACTTCGATTCTCGCGCTGCGCAGCACGCGCCAGAGCGCCTTGCGCACGGCGGGCTCGTCGTCGACGACGTACACGCGCTCGGCCGGAGGTGTCATTCCGGCATCGTCCCGGAAACGGGGATCGTGAAATGGAACGTCGCTCCCCGCCCTTCGTTGTTGACCGCCCACAGCTCGCCCTGGTGGGCCGTGACGATCGTGCGGCAGACGGATAGCCCGAGGCCCATGCCCTTGCTCTTCGTCGTCACGAACGGCTCGAAGACGCGCTCGAGGTCCGAGGGAGGGATGCCCGGTCCCTGATCGCTGACCGACACGCGGACCATGCCGCCCTCCACGAGCGTTGCGCCGAGGACGAGACGGCGGTCCATCGGGTCGGTGTCCGCCATGGCATCGCAGCCGTTCGTGAGGAGGTTCAGGAGAACCTGCTCGATCTGGACGCGGTCTCCGCGTATGAGGGGCATTGCGGCCGGCAACTGCGCCGAGAAGGTCACGCCCTGATGCGCGAGATCGCCCCGAACCAGACGGACGACGTCGTCGACGAGCACGGGCAGATCGAGCGCTTCCGGAAGCACCTGACCCTTCTTCAGGAGGACCCGGAGGCGCTGGATCACCTCGGCTGCATGCCTGCCCTCGTCGACGATGTCGGCGAGGATTTCCCGGACCTCGGAAGGCCTGGCGCCCTCCTGCTCCACGAGGTACTGGAGGGTCTGTGCGTTGCTCAGAATCGCGGTCAGCGGCTGGTTGATCTCGTGGGCAAGAGATCCCGACAGCTCGCCGAGCACGGTCACGCGCGAGAGGTGGGCGATCTCGTTCTGCCTTCTCGACGATTCGAGTTCCGCCGCTTTCTGCCGGGTGACGTCGATCGAGGCGCCCTGGACCCGCAGACGGCCGTTCTCGGGATCGGGACTGCCGGCGCCGTGGAGGGCGATCCAACGAACCTCGCCATCCGGTCGCATGATCCGGTACTCGAGATCGAAGCTGCCGCCGTTCGCGGCGGTCGACTCGAGGACCCGTCGAACCTCCTCGCGATCCTCGGCGTGTACGGTTGCCAGAAAGCGCGCGACGTCGATCCGCTCCCCGTGTTCCAGGCCTCGAATCGCCCGACCCCGGGCCGTCATCCACACCTCGTTCGACGAGACGTCCCAGGACCAGAAGCCGAGGCCGGCCGCGTCGGCCGCGAGCTCCAGGCGGCTGTCGGCCTCCCGCAGGGCGCGGTCCCCGATCTGGACCTGCCGGACGAGGTCGGCAGCGCGCAGGACATCGAAGGTCAGCTCGTACCCCATCGCCGCGAGAATGGCGAGGTAGAAGACGGTGTGCATATAGGGGAGGACCACGATCCCCGCGTGGATCAGCACCGAGTGACCGGCAGAGGCGAAAACAAACAGGGCCATGCCGCCGACCACGGCCGCCCGGCGTTTCTCCCCGCGCCGCCAGACCTCCGTCGCCGCGGCGACCAGGAAAAGGAGCAGCAGGACCGAGCTCAGCTCACCGAGCCTCGTCCAGCGGCTCACGACTCCTTGAGCCACCGAGACCTCTTCGCCCAGGAACCGCACGCGGGCGAGAGCCGAAATCTCGACGAAGTTCAGATTCGGGCGGCGCAGGAAGTTGACCAGGAGCGCTGCCCCCCGGGTCGCGATGGCCGCCCATCCGAGCCAGCGAGGACCGGCGCGAAAGAACGCGCGCACGAAGAGCACGAAGGAAGCGACGAGCACGAAGACGGGCACATGAGTCCACCGCGCGATAGAGCCATATTCGGCCGGGGTCGCCGCTCTCATCAAGGCGAGCTCGAAGGCGGCGATGGCCGCCACCGACATGCTGTTGACGGCGAAGAGGATGTTCGCCCCGCTTCGCTGTCGGAGTCCGATCAGAGCGTGCACGGCCGCGAGCGTCAGGCATGACGCAGCGATCGCGGTCCAGACGACCGTAACCCAGCTCGTCATGGAGTCGTTCGAGTTCGCATCCAACGAGATCGTATGGCAAGCGCCCGCTCCACGATCACCGCGCCTCGCTGCCCGTGCTACGCTCTTGCGATGCGGTACAAACTTGCACTGGCGATCGCAACCGTGGGCTTGGCGGCAGGCGCGTACGGCGAGCAGGCCGCGAACCCGCCCGGCCAGCCGCCCGCCCGGCCCACGCCGCTCGTCGGCATGCAGCCCACGCCCGCCGGGGAAGGAATGCTCGAGATCTGGCAGATCGATCTCGACCCCTCCGGCACGGCGTTCGCCCTCGGCAAGCCGGTCCTGGAAGGAGACGCTTACGTCTTCAAGGCCTGGCCGGACCGGGCGGTCGTCCACCTCTCCCAGTCGAAGGTCAAAAAGCTCACGCAGCGGACGAAGAACATCGAACAGGAGGTCGTCTACCGGATCGACCTACTCCCCACTGGCCGCATGATCGCCCGCGAGAATCCGACGCTCAAGGGAACGACCTACACCTTCAAGACCTGGAAGGACGGCAAGCTCATGAGTCTGCGAAAAGCGGACGTCAAGGAGATCGTCAAAGTCACCGGCGTGCCGGCCTTCCGGATCCAGCAGGAGGAGCGCGGCGCATCGCTGAACGACAACCTGGCGATGGAGGGCGGCACCGCGAAAATATTGCCCGGTGGCACCCCCGACACTCCGGCGCAAACGCAGCAGGCGCCGGCGCCGCCTCCCGGCAATTATGGATATCCGGCGGGCATCAGCGAAGCGAACCCACCTCCTTCGGCCGTCGTCAGCTCCCCGGGCGACGTGCCGAAGGCCGCCCCCGCCCCGACGGCGCCTCCGCGGCGGTCGCTCGACCCCCCGGGCAGACACCTCTGGCCAAGGGAGTCGCCCGTTCCAATACGACTACGGCCCGGCCATCACCCCGGGCGCCGGATCTAACCGAAAGGAAGCGAGCATGCTCCGGTCTCTCCGAAGCGCTTTCGCAGGATTCCGAGGAGCCGCGCTCGGTCGGCGACGCTCACGCCTGGCTCGCGGCCCCGTCTCCGATGCTGCCCCGCGCAGGAAGCCTCTCCAACGCCGACGGCAACGGCCGCAGCGGCAACCGAGGAGGCGGTCAAGCTCTCGAACGACCAGCTCGACTCGCTCGTCGCCCCCATCGCGCTGTACCCGGATCCGCTGCTCGCGCAGATGCTGGTGGCTTCCACCTATCCGATCGACGTCGTCGCGGCGCAGCAATGGCTGGCGTCTGATGTTGAGGGCGTGTCAACCGGTCCTCTCAAGAAAAACAGCAGCCTGAAGGGAGACGCGCTCGTCAAGGCGGCCGAGCAGCAGCCCTGGGACCCGAGCGTCCAGGCCCTGGTCTCGATTCCCGACGCCTTGAAGAAGCTCTCCGAGAACATCCAGTGGACCGCGGACCTCGGCGACGCGTTCCTCGCGCAGCAGACCGAGGTGATGGACGCCGTCCAGCGCCTCCGCGCGAAGGCCAAGGAGGGCGGCAAGCTCGAGTCGACGGAGCAGCAGAAGGTCGAGACCACGACCGTCGAATCGAAGACCGTGATCGAGATCCAGCCGTCGAACCCCGAGGTCGTCTACGTCCCGAGCTACAGCCCGACGGTCATCTGGGGCGCGCCTTACTATCCCTACCCGCCCCTGTACTACCCGCCCTACTACGGCGGCGCCTGGCTCGGTTTCGGCGTCGGTATCGCGATCGGCATCGGCATATCCGGCGGCTGGGGATGGGGCTGCGGCTGGGGCGGGAACAACAACATCACGATCAACCGCAACAACAACTACATCAACCATTACGACCGGCAGAACAACGTCAACCGCGGCAACAACAACAACTGGCAGCACAACCCGCAGCAGCGGGGAGGCGCTCCCTACAAGGACCGGGCCACCGCGCAGAAATACGGTGGCGGGACGCGGGGCGACCCGGCGCTCGGGACGCCAGGCGAGGCGCGCCAGGCCCAGCGCATCGATCGCAGCCGCTCGGTAGCCGCCGGAGCGGGCAGCTACGATCGCGCGGGCGGCGCTGAACCAGGTCGGGAGCCGTCAATTCTCCTCGCCGAGCTCGAGCGGCCGTTCGAGCAGCGCGTTCGGAGGATCGTACAACGGGAGCCAGGCGCGCTCGTCGAGCTCGCGCGGATCCTCGAGCATGAGCAGCATGTCGCGCGGCGGCGGGATGTCCCGCGGCGGTGGCGGCGGGCGGCGGCGGTAGGCAAGGAGCCAGACATGAAGACGCATGACCTCTCTCGCTGGTCCCTCGCCGCCGCGCTGGCGATCCTCGCGTTGCCCGCAGCGGCTCTCGCGCTCTCGTCCCGCCGGCACGGCGAAGGCGCCGGGGCCCGCTCGCCTTCGACACCCCGCAGCAGGCGGCCGACGCCCTCGTCAAGGCGGCCGAGGCCGGCGACGTCCCGGCCCTGCTCCAGATCTTCGGTCCCGACGGCAAGGACGTCGTTTCCTCGGGAGATCCGGTCCGGGACAAGAGCGACATCGCCGAGTTCGCCGAGAAGGCGCACCAGAAGATGACCGTGTCCTTCGACGTCGACGACCCCCAGCGCGCCGTTCTGATCGTCGGAGACGGCGACTGGCCGATGCCCGTGCCGCTCGTCGCCAAGAAAGGGAAATGGCGGTTCAACGTGCGGGATGGCAGGCCGGGAAGATCCTCGCGCGCCGGATCGGCGGAAACGAGCTCAATGCGATTTCGCTCCTTCGCGGCTACGTCGAAGCCCAGAAGGAGTACGCGTTGGAGCCCCACGACGGCTCCCCGATGCTCCAGTACGCGCAGAAATGGATCAGCACGCCCGGCAAACAGGATGGCCTGTCGTGGTACGACGCGAACGGCACGCCGGCCGGCCCCATCGGAGACGAAATCGCCAGGCTGCTCGCTGCGGGCTACACGAAGAAAGCCGAGCCGGTCAACGGGTACTACTTCCGCACGCTGACGGCCCAGGGTCCCGCCGCCCGGCTGGGCGCCCGGAACTACATCGTGAAGGGAATGATGATCGGCGGCTTTGCCGCCATCGCGTGGCCGGCGCACTACGGCGTGACGGGCGTTCAGACCTTCCAGGTCAACAACGACGGCGTCGTGTACCAGAAGGACCTCGGCCTCGAGACCGGCACGATCGCTCCCAAGATCAAGGCGTTCAACCCCGCCAAGGGCTGGGTCGTCACCGAAGACGAGAAGTAGTCGCGAGAAACGTGACCGGGACCAACTCGACGAAGAGCCGGAGGATCCTCGATCCGACCGAACGGTTCTCCGAGATCCTGTTCGGCCTGATCATGGTCCTCACGTTCACGGGCTCGCTTTCCGCCGCCGAGAGCGGGCGCAACGAGGTGCGCACCATGCTCATCGGCGCTCTCGGATGCAACCTCGCGTGGGGGATCATCGACGCGATCTTCTATCTGATGAACATCCTCGGCTATCGTGGCCATGGCGCAGTCGCCCTCCGCCGACTGCACCGCACGACGGACCCGGCCGAAGCACGCGCCCTGATCGCCGAGGCCCTGCCTCCGGTCATGGCCGCAACGCTCGAGCCGGAGGACTTCGAGAGGCTCCGCGAGCGGCTCGCCACGATTCCGGATCCCGCCTCCCGCGTGCCGCTCCACCGAGACGACCTCCGCGGCGCGCTCGGTGTGTTCCTCCTCGTGTTCCTGTCCACCTTTCCCGTGGTCGTTCCCTTTCTCATCATGCACGACGCGATGCTGGCGCTGCGCGTCTCGAACGGCATTGCGATCGTCCTGCTGTTCGCGGGCGGCTACGCGCTCGCCCGATACTCAGGCTTCAGACCCTGGAGGACCGGCCTCGCGATGGTGGCGATCGGAGTTGTGCTGGTCGGCCTCACGATCGCGCTCGGAGGATGAGCGTGCGCGCCGCCTTCGCCTTCGCCGCGGTGCTCGTCCTGAGCGCCGCCGCCCTGCCGGCCCAGGAAGCGCCGGCCCCCGGCGCGGCGCCGGAAGAGAAGGGCTGGGAATTCAACGCCAGCGTGTACGGATACTTCCCGCCGGACGACCACCACTACGCCCAGCCGACCGTGATCGCCAACCACGGCGGCCTGCACCTCGAGGGGCGGTACAACTACGAGGGACCCAAAGCGGGTTCGGCCTGGGTGGGCTGGAACGTCGGGACCGGAGACAAACTCCGGCTCGACGCGACGCTCATGGCCGGCGGCGTCTTCGGCGACACCCGGGGCGTGGCGCCGGGCTACGAGCTGACGCTCTCCTGGGGACCTCTCCAGCTCTACAGCGAGGGCGAGTACGTGTTCGACACCGAGGATTCGGCCAACAACTTCTTCTACAACTGGGCCCAGCTCGGCTACTCGCCCCTGGAATGGCTTTCGTTCGGCCTCGCCTCGCAGCGGACGCGCCTGTACCAGACGGGTCTCGACGTGCAGCGGGGCTTCTTCGTCGGCTTCACGTACAAGAGCCTCGTCTTGAACGTCTTCGTCTTCAATCCCGGGCTGGGAAACGCCGACGGTCGTGACCTCCCTCGCCATCAGCTTTTAGGGGCGCGCAGCCGGTCGGCAACGAGGCTGGCGTGATGCCTCAAAGTGTAGAGCTCGCGGGCGCGGGAGGCAGGAACGCGGCTCCGGAGGATTTCCTCGTCCAGACGCACGAGATCGCCCGAGATCTCCTCTTTCGGATCACCGGCGTCGATCCGCGCCTCGATCCGGCGTAGCTGCGCATACAGGGCGGCCACTCTCCGCTCGACGGCGAAGAAGATCACCATGGGGACCACGCGCATGAGCGGGTAGAGGACGCCCACGAGCGGCACCAGCACCAGCACGAGGCGAGAAGCGAGGACGGCGAGCCAGAACGGGAGATGCCGCTGGAAAAAGCTTCCACCAGACTTGTAGAAGGCGTGCGCTTCCTTCGACAGCGGGACGTCCACCGGCTCGGCGGCCGGAAACTGGCCGGGCCTGCGGAGGATGCCGGGGCCCGACTGGATGTCGTCCGCCGCCTGGAGAAGCAGGTACTGCAGGGCCGGGTGCAGGTCGTCGCGCACCAGGAGGCTCGCCATCGGCGCGACGAGCGTGACGTCGCGAGGGGGGAGGTCCTTCGCGAGGCTGCCGACGCCTCGAGGGAGGGTGAGCCTTTGCAGGTAAGGGAAGAGGGCGACGAAAGCGTCCGCCCGCGCGAAGTTCATGAGGTTGACGCGCTCGTCGGCGAGGAGCTTCTTCACGATGGGGGCGTCGGCGGAGGTGAGCATGCACGCGCAGTCGATCTCGCCCCGCAGGAGGGCTTCGCCCCCGGCGGCGGGCTGGAGCGGGACGGCCGTGATCTGCCTTTCGAGGCCGCTCGCGCGCAGCAGCTCGAGCATGACGCCGCCCTCGGGGTCCATCGCGACGCGTTTGCCGCGCAGGTCGCCGAACTGCGCCTGATCCGGCAGGCCGCGGCAGAAGACCCAGATCGGGTCGTACGAGATCGTGCCCAGCGACTCGATCGCCGGCGAAGCCTTCGCGGTCGTCAGGCCGCCCACGGCGAAGCCGACCGAGACACCGGAAGACACGTCCTGGAGGCGCGCCAGGTTCTCGATGTTGCCGAGCGACGGCTTGAGCTGCAGGTCGATTCCGTCGCGGGCGAGCGCGGCGCGATACTTCGCGCCGAGCTCGCGGTACGCGCTCCCCTCCGGGCCGGTCGTCATGACAACGACCCGGGGCGGTAGCGGGCGGCCGAGAACGAAGAACAACCACACGAGGCAGGCCAGAGCGACGGCCACGGCGACACCGAGAACCAGGATTGGCCGGCGCCGCATGAATTCCTTCACCCGCACCTCCAAGTATTCCGTGCGCAGATTCTAGTTCCCTCCCGGTGCTTCCGGAATTGATGCAACTGCGCCTTTCGACGGGGGCCCGGTCGGGGTAAGAGTAGGGATGGCGGTTCCGGCCAGAGTCGGCCGCAACCGAGCTCTAACAGGAGGAGGTAAACCATGAAAACGTTGAGAATGATCGCGCTGACGTTTCTCGCGTCCGCCGTGGCCGTCGTGGCTCTCGCGCAGAACGCGGCGTCGCCGAGCGCCGGCCCGACGAAGCACGACTACCGGCTCCGCGTGATGCAACCACTGGAGGGTGCCACGATCACCGGCGATGCCATCCAGGTCGTCGTGGACACCGAGATCCCCGCCGAGAGAGACATGGCTCATGACTTCGACACGACGCCCCATCCGGACGTGGACGTCTTCCTCGACGGGTTGTTCCGGGAGACGATGCGGGACGACAAGAACGTCGTCAACGTCGAGAACGTTCCGCCGGGCCCGCACACGATCGTGCTGCTCGCGTTGAACCGCAGCCGTGAGGTTTTCGATCGCAAGGAGATCCATGTATCCGTGGTCGCGCCGCCCGTTGCCGCGCCGCCGGTCGTCGAGCGCCCGGTGAAGGCGCCCGCGCCGGCGCCCGCGCCGGCGTACGTCCCGCCGCCGGCGCCGCCCGCCCCGGTCGTCGAGGATCTGCCGAAGACCGGCACGTCCGACCCGCTGCTCGTGGCCGCGGGTGTCGCCCTTCTTCTGGGAGGAGTGGCGATCCGCCGTTTCTTCTGACAAGGCGTTTTCCGGAGAGGCGCAGCTGGGCGGCTCGCGCCTCTCCGCGCGTGCGGGAGGATCTCAAAATGCGGCGTCACGCCCTCGTCGGCGACCTGCTGGTGGCCACCGGCGTGCTGTTACTGGTCGGACCGGCCGCGCACCGGATGATCGGCTTGCGCGCCCAGGCGGGTAGCGTCTCGCCGGCCTCCCCTTCGTCCGTGCGCTCGCCCGGTCGTGTCCGCCGCCTCGCGGACGGAGAAGCGATGGGACGGCTCGAGCTCCCGCGGCTGGGACTCGACCTCGTCGTCTTCGAGGGAACCTCCGAAGACACCCTGCGAAAGGGACCCGGACACCTCTCCGCCACCGCGCGGCCGGACGGCGGGAGCGGCAACTGCGTGATCGCCGGCCACCGCGATTCCTTCTTTCGGCGGCTGGCGGACGCCCGCCGGGGCGACGTCGCCCGCTTTCACGGGCCCTCGGGGACTTCGACTTATCGCCTTCGTGACCGGCGAATCGTGCGGCCCGAAGATCTGTCGGCCATCGCGCCAACCCCCGATGCCCGGATCACCCTGATCACGTGCTACCCGTTCAGCTGGACGGGCTCTGCCCCGTATCGCCTCGTCTGGACGGCGGTCCGTCTCGACTCGGCGTCGCCGGCGGCGGGCGCGGAAGCCCCGGAACACCTTCCCCGCTGATCGGACCCGACGCGCCGAGCCGGAGCTACTTCATGCCCTGGCGGACGTCAGCCAGCACCCGGTCCATCGCATCCACGCGGATAAGGCCGACGCGCGGGTACTCGAGGTCGAGGATCACGTAGACCGTGAGCGTCAGGATGACGGCGAATCCCAGGCTGTGGACGAGGCTGCGCCTCTTCGCGCCCGCCATCGCGTAGCCGGCCAGCAGCGAGCAGGTGAGGGCGACGAAACCGAGCATGGCGAAAATGACGGCCGGCGGATGCATTTCCGTGGCGGCGGTCCGCGTGGTGGTGATGTCGAACATGGCGTTCAGGGCGGGCACGAGCAACACCCGCGCCTGGGGCTCGGTCCGGCTGGCATCGAGAACCCCGCTCCATATTTCTCCCTGCAGCGCGGTGGAGTGAGCCAGAGCCTCTCTCGCGGCCGCGACGTCGGGGAGCTTCCGATAGACGTCGAGCCGCCCGTCCACGTACCGGCGAAAGAGATCCCTGGAGCCTCGGTCGCGCGTCGGCGGGCAGCAAGTCGAGGCGGAGGTACGCGGTGCCGATCGCGTTCGCCTCTTCGACGATGAGCAGGCGCCGTCCGTCGAACCGAGACGCGGCCCCGGAAAACGTGAAGGCGATAAGGAGGCCCATCAGGGCAAAGACCGCGCCCTCGACCGCGCCGAGCCCCGTGCGCGCGCCCTCCGGGTCCGCCGCGAGGCGGCTCGCACCGAGGCGCCGGCCGGCCTCCTGCAGCAGCAGCATGCCCGCAAAGAGGCCGCCCGCAAACAGCAGGACGGAGGTAAATGATGTTCATACCGCCGGGTCCTCGAGCCGGGGATCAGTCCCCGCTGTCGCTGTCGTCGCTCTCCTCCGCCTCGGTCACGACCCAGCCCTTGTCCGGGTTGTACAGGGTCATGGCGGAAGCGATCTTGGCGGTGTCGGGACCGAGGTCCCGCTGGTACACGATGCCGTCGTTGCTGACGATGAACGTCTTCACGCCGGTGACGCGGTACTTCGCCGGCCACGCGACGAGCGCGAACCCGCCGATCATGTTCCCCTTGATCACGTAGTCGAGCTTCCCGAGCGGCGCCGCCTTCCCCTGCCCCTTGAGGACCTTGTAGAAGTAGCCGTGGTACGGCTCGCTCTTGCTGGTATAGCCCTCCTCGATCGCCTTCGCGATTTCCTCGCCGATGGGGCTTTCCGGGCCGCCGGGCTCGCTCTTCCAGTAGAGCCCGTCGTGCTTGCCGGGCGTGCTGATGACGCGCTGCGCGTATTGGTGCACGCCGCGTCTTGTCCGGGTCCGCCAGGGCGTAGTCGTGCTGCGCCTCGACGTAGCCCCGGCACACCGAGATCGCGTCGAGCTCGTTCGATCCGATGTGGCGAAGGAGGACCTCGTAGCGGCCCGCCTTCGAATCCCACATCCACTTTCCGTTCTTCTGGACGATCGGAACCTCGAAGGGCCATCCGTTCTCGCCGATCGAGAGCGTCACCCGGTGCGGATTGGAGGGGTCCTTCACGATGGTCGTCTTTTCCTTGGCGAGCCGGGCAAACTCGGCGCGACCCTTTTGGTCCTGCACGGAGTCGCCGGAGGCGACGAGGTCCTTGCCGTCCGGCCCGAAGATCGCCATCAGCGCCGGGACGTCGTCCGTGGCGGCCGCCTGGACCGCGGCATCGACCGCCAGCTCCGGCGTGGCGAACGTCTTCTGCGCGGGCGCGGGAGTGGCTGCGCGAAGCGCGGGTGCCCCCAGGAGCGTCGCGATGGCGAGCGCGGCCATGAGGAACCGGATCGGAAGACCGCCTTTTCGGGTGTTCATGGTCATGTCCTTTTTCATCGCCCTACCTCCGCCGCCCGCCGCCGCCGCCGCCGCCCCGCGATCCCATGCTGGAGGCTCCCCGCGAGCTGCTGGCCTGGGCGCGGCTGGCGCTCGACTTGCTTCCCGAGGCTCCGCTGAAGGCGCTGCCGCCGCTGCTGCGCGACGAGCTCTGGGGAACGCTGCGGTTGCCCACCCGATCCCCGCCCCCGCCGGCGCCGGACGAGCGGTTGGCGCTCGCGCCGCCGGCCCCGCCACGGTTCGCGCTCATGCTGCTCGCGCTCGCTCCGCCGGATCGCGACGACGCCTGCCGCGTGGACCCCGAGCCCGAGCCGCCGCGAGTTGACCCGCCGTACTTGTTGGCCGTCGCTTTGTTGGAGTAAGGAGCCCCGCCGCGATGCTGGGAGTTGTGCTGCCAGTTGTTGTTCCCGCTCCGGTTGACGTTCGTGTTCCTGTTGAAATTGTTGTTGGTGTTGATGTTGATGTTGTTGTTGCCCCCGCCCCAGGAGCAGCCGCAGCAGGAGCCGCCCCAGATGGCCGCGCCCATCGCCATGCCGACGCCGAAGGAAACCAGCGCGGCGCCCGGGTAGTAGGGCGGGTAGTAGACCGGCGGGTAGGGGTAAACCGGCGGCGGGTAAACGACCGTGGGATTGTAGGAGGGCACGTAGATGACCTCGGGGTTCGTGGGCTGCACGACGATGACCGTCTTCTGCTCGACGACCTTCGTCTCCACGACCTGTTCCTTGTTGGATGTCAGCGCGCCCTTCTCCTCGGCCTTCTTCCGCATCCGCTGCACGGCGTCCATGACGTCGTCCTGCTGGTCGAGGAAGGCGTCCCCGAGCTGCGTGGTCCACTGGATGTCGTCCGCGAGCCGCTTCACCACGTCGGGAATCGCGGCCATCGACTGGATGGCCGGATCCCAGGGCTGCTTGGCGACCGCGTCGGCGAGGGCTTTGTCCTTCAGGTCCTTGTTCTTGGTGAGCCACTGCTGGAGCTGGATGAGCTCGAGCGGATAGGTGGCCGCCACGAGCGTCTGGGCCAGCAGCGGATCGGGATAGAGGGCGATCGGCGCCACCAGCGAATCGAGCTGGTCCGGAGGAAGCTTCACGGGCCGCCGGTTCGGCGGGCGCCGCCGCCTGCGCCGCGGCGTCCTGCGGCGCCGGACCCTGCGCGAACAGCACCGCGTCGCCCGAGCCGATCAGCAGGAAGCAAAGCACGACGGCGATGCCCCGGACGACTCCCCCGCTCTTATCGAGTTTTCGAATAGACATCTTGGTTCTCCCCTCGCCGGCAGTGGATTCGAGCCGTCGGCGGTCGAAGTCTAGCACCGGGAAGCGCAAGGACCGTCGCTAGGGCGAATCGGCGACCACGATCCGGAAAGCCGCCCGGTACCGCCCGCCGGGCTCGACGATCGAGAGCCCCCGGCCGCTCGCCAGGGCGTTCGTCGGCGCCGTCATCGGCTCGAGCGCGACCAGGTCCTGGCCCGCGGGCGTGTAGACCTGGGCGTAGCGATACCCGGTGAGCAGCTCGACGCCGATGCGACGCCTCGCTCCCCAGACGGCGAAAGTCTCCCGCTCGGACGCGAGCCGAAAGCCGTCGTCGAACGCACGATCGCCGAGACGGGAATCGAAGAGATCGAAGGCCTCCTCGGCGCCGGTGGGGATGCCGTTGCCGTCGAGCTCGAGCCGCCGCATCGCCGGGAGAACGAGCCGCCATTCGCCGCGATCGACTCCCGGCAGGCCCGACATACGGATGGAATCCGAACGCCGCGGGAACCGGGCCGTCTGCTCCGGCAAGAAGCGACGTCTCGATGGTCAGGGCGCCGGGCTCGAGCGTCACTGCCATCTCGAGCCGATGGCGAAACGGAAACACGGCGAGCAGGTCGGGCCTGCTCCAGTCGAGCCGGGCGACGAGGCGATCCGGCGCCGCCTCGGCCACGTCCCACGCCAGGCGTCCCCACGGAACGCCGTGGATGGGAAGGCCGTGGCTGTCGAAGTGCAGCAGTGGCGAGGAAGGGTCGAGCGCCACCTCCCGCCCGGCGGCGCGGTAGGAGAGACCCGCCAGTCGGTTTGCCCACGGGTGGAGGAGCGGAATGCCCGCGGTCGAGCCTTTCGCGGCCGCCGCGTCGATGTCCTCCACTCGCCGGAGGATCTCGGCGCCTCGGTGCCGGAGTGACGCCCCGAGCATCCCGCGGCCCGGGAGAAAGGTCGCCTCGAGATCCCCGGCGGAGAGGATGCGCGCGCCGGAACCGCTCGAGGGAACCGGCGGCGTGGGCATCAGGCCGCGGCCGCCTTCGGTTCCTTCAGCGGCCAGATCTTCGACATCAGCGAGCTGACCAGCAGCCCCATCAGGCAGCCGAAGAGGACCTCCCCGACCTTGTGCAGGCCGTGCTCGATGCCGGTCAGCTTCGAATGGTGGGTCAGGCCCGACGGCGATGACGATGGCCGCCGTGATCGGCGCCTGCCGCCACATCGTCTGGATGTGGATCACGTAGGACGAGAGCAGCACGGTCACGGCCAGCGCGAGGGGCAGCTTCCACTCGTTCGACCCGCCGACGACCAGGAAGACCAGGCCCACGCGCGCAGCCGACGAGCACGTTGATGATGCGGCTCTTGAACATGCCGCTCCGCCTCCTTCACGCTGCGGCTCGGACGCCGCGATCATCGAGGCGATGGCCCAGATCGGGTTGGTGTCGGCGACGTGGCGCAGCAGGTACCAGAGGATCGCCGAGGCGATGAAGACGTTGAGGGCGAAGCGGACGCCGGCGATGTCTTTCTGGACGAAGGCGGGCCACTTCAATTTCATCGCCGCGAACCCGCGCGGCCCCGACCGGGGCTATCGATTCCCGCCCGCCGGCTCACTCGTGCGCGTGGGGCGGATTGCCCTTCAGCCGGTACACGACGCCCGTCTTGGTGGCGCCGAGGGCGATCCAGTCCTTCGCGGCGTACTGCAGCGCCAGGAAGAAGGCCTCGGCGCGCTTCATCGCCTGTTCGCTTCAGCTCGTCCCGCTCGCTTGAACTTGATCTGGAAGGCGAACTCGCCGATGAGCGGCCGGTGGTCGCCGCGGGCGCGCCACAGCGCGACGTTCGCCTTGGCCGTGATCCCCTCGCCGAAGTCGAGGATGCCGATGTCCTGGAGCACCTCCTCGACGATCGTGTCTGCCGACGAGCTGCGACGCTTCTCGTTCGGCGACATCTTGAGGCGTCTTGAGCACCGGGAAGACGCGCATCAGGGTGTCCAGCGACGTCGGATTGTTCTCGTGCACGTGGCTCATCGGGAACTCCACGTTGTGCGAGAAGAGCAGCCGGATCCCGCCGAGCCGTCCTTGAGCGGCAGGGCCTCGGCCTTGAACTTGATCCGGTAGTCGCCGAAGATCTGCGGCCGCACGTCCGTCTCGGCGGCCTTCTGCATGTCCGGGTGGCGGAACTTGAACACGATCTCGGGATCCGCCGCCGGGAAGCCGTCCTCGTAGGGAATGCGGCGGCGCAGGATGAAGGCGTTGTTGTAGAGCCGGAAGTCCGCCGTGTCCATGAACAGGACCTCGCGGATCTGCAGCGGCGCGTCCACGAACTCCTCGCTCGAGAACTCGACGCTCGTGCTCCCGGCCGGGCCGGCGCATGACCTTGGCGAAGTCGAAGAGGCTCTGGCGCGACGTGAAGTGGTTGGGCCTCAGGATGAGCTTGCACTCGAGATACTCGACCTCGTGGAGGGGCATGCCGTCGGCGTACTTGCCCGGCTTGAGCTGGGCGACGCGCTCGACCGGATTCTTCGAGACCGCGGTCTTCGGGCTCACCTTCGTCGCCCTGGCCTTCGATACGGGCTTCTTCGCCATGATCTCTCCTCGACGTCTCCACGGGGAGTCGACCCGAGAACTATATATGGACGGGACTCATTTCCCGGCGGCGGCACGGTCGGCGAGAAGCAGCGCCCGGTCCGAACGCACCCGCCCGGCCGGGATCGCGGCTTCGCCGGCCACGAGGCGCGGGAACATCGGGACCTTCTCGGCGCCGGTCACGAGCCACAGCACGCGGCGGGCCCGGTCGAGCACGGGATACGTCAGCGTCATCCGCCGCCGCCCCATGTAGACCCCCGTCAACGCCACGTCGCGGTCAGCCACCGCCAGCACCGGATCGCCCGGGACGAGCGACGCCGTGTGGCCGTCCGGGCCGAGCCCGAGGTGCGCGAGGTCGAGGACGGGCGGCGCGCCCGCGATCCCTTCGAGGACCCTCGCGTACCGCGCCGCCGCCGCATCGAGGTCGGGCGCTTCCACCGGCATCGGGTGGATGTGATCCGGCGGCAGCGGCGCGTGCGAGAGCAGGCTCTCGCGCAGGTGCGTCAGGTTGCGGTCCGGGTCGCCCGGCGGGGCGACGCGCTCGTCCACCTGCACGACGTGGACGCCGGCCCATGGCACGTCCTCGTCCGCCAGGTCGCGCAGCATGATCCATGGCGTATGGCCGCCGCTGACCGCCATGACGAAGCGCCCGCGCGCCGCCACGGCTTCGCGGGCATCCGCGGCGATGATCCCCGCCGCGCGCCGCGCCACGGCGTCCGCGTCGGCGAGAATCTCGGTCTTCACGAGGCGGCGCCCTTCGCCTTCCGGTAGCGGCGGATGAGCGCGCTCGTCGAGCTGTCGTGCGCGAGCGCGGGCTCCGTCCGGCTCTCGAGCTCGGGGACGATGCGCTGCGCGAGGACCTTGCCGAGCTCGACGCCCCACTGGTCGAACGAGTCGATCGCCCAGATCGCGCCCTGCGTGAAGACGCTGTGCTCGTAGAGCGCGACGAGCTTGCCGAGCGCCTCGGGCGTGAGCCGTCGGCGCGAGAATCGTGTTCGTCGGGCGGTTGCCCTCGAACACGCGGTGCGGCACGAGCGCGTCCGGCGTTCCCTCGGCCTTGACCTCCGCCGCCGTCTTGCCGAACGCGAGCGCCTCCGCCTGCGCGAAGACGTTCGCCACGAGGATGTCGTGGTGGCGGCCGAGCGGGTTCAGCGCCTCGACGAACGCGATGAAGTCGCACGGGATCAGGCGCGTGCCCTGGTGGATGAGCTGGTAGAAGGAGTGCTGCCCGTTGGTCCCCGGCTCCCCCCAGTAGACCGGGCTCGGTGTCGGCGTCCACGGGCGTCCCGTCCAGGCGCACGTGCTTGCCGTTGGTCTCCATGGTCAGCTGCTGGAGGTAGGCCGGAAAGCGCTTCAGGTACTGCTCGTACGGCAGGACCGCGACGGTCTGCGCGCCGAAGAAGTCGGTGTACCAGACGCCGAGCAGGCCCATCAGCACCGGCAGGTTCCGGTCGAAGGGCGCCGTCCGGAAGTGCTCGTCCATCTGGTGGAAGCCGTCGAGCATCGCGCGGAAGTTGTCCGGCCCGACCGCGAGCATCGTCGAGAGGCCGATGGCCGAGTCCATCGAGTACCGGCCGCCGACCCAGTCCCAGAACCCGAACATGTTGGCCGTGTCGATGCCGAACTCCGAGACTTTCCCGGCGTTGGTCGAGACGGCGACGAAGTGCTTCGCGACCGCCTTCGGGTCGCCGCCGAGGCCCTTCAGCGCCCAGTCGCGCGCCGTGTGGGCGTTGGTCATCGTCTCGAGCGTCGTGAAGGTCTTCGACGAGATGACGAAGAGCGTCTCCGCCGGGTCGAGGTCGCGCGTCGCCTCCGCGAAGTCCGTGCCGTCCACGTTCGACACGAACCGGAACGTCATGGATCGCTCGCTGTAGTGGCGAAGGGCCTCGTAGGCCATCACCGGGCCGAGGTCGGAGCCGCCGATGCCGACGTTGACGACGTTGCGGATGCGCTTGCCGGTGTGCCCCTTCCAGGCGCCGCTCCGGACCCGGTTCGAGAAGTCCGCCATCTTGTCGAGCACCGCGTGGACGTCGGGCACGACGTCCTGGCCGTCGACGACGATCGACTCGCCCTCGGGGCGCGCGCAGGGCGACGTGCAGGACCGCGCGGTCCTCGGTCACGTTGATCCTGTCGCCCCGGAACATCGCGTCGATCCGCGCCCGCAGGCCGCACTCCTCGGCGAGCTCGACGAGCAGCTTCAGCGTCTCGTCGGTGACGCGGTTCTTCGAGTAGTCGAGAAAGAGCCCCGCGGCCTCGAGCGTCATCCGCTCGCCGCGCTTCGGGTCGTCGGCGAAGAGCTGCCGCAGGTGGACGTCCCTGACCTTCGCGTGGTGGGCCTCGAGCGCCTTCCAGGCCGGGCGCGCGGCGAGGGGCGGGATGCTCGCCGCCATGCTCAGCTCGCCTTTCCGAGAACGGCGCTCTTCGAGGCGATCACGCCCAGGAGCTCCTCCCACGATTTCACGAACGCCTTCGCCCCTTCGTCCTGGAGCCGGGCCGCGAGCGCGTCCACGTCGATGCCGGCCTGCTTGAACTGTCCGAGCACGACTTCGGCGTCGCCGCCGTCGGCCGACAGAGGCTCGCCGACCTGCCCGTGATCGCCGAAGGCCTTCAGGGTCTTCTCGGGAATCGTGTTGATCGTGAACGGCGCGGCGAGGGCCTCGACGTACAGCACGTCGGACGCCTTGGGGTCCTTCGTCCCGGTGCTCGCCCAGAGAAGGCGCTGCGGCCGGGCGCCCGCGTTGTAGACGCGCTGCCAGCGCGGCGATCCGAGCAGCTCCCGGTACGCCCGGTACGTCCGCCGCGCGATCGCGATGCCGAGGCGGTTGACGAGCGCCGCCGGGACCTTGCCCTCGACGGCGACGTCCCAGCGGCTGATGAAGACCGACGCGACCGAGGGAACTTCCGGCTTCAGGCCCGCCTCGATGCGCCGCTCGATGCCCCGCAGGAAGGCCTCCGCGGCCGCGAGGTACTGCTCGCGGGAGAACAGGAGCGTCACGTTGATCGGCACGCCGGCGAAGATGGACTCCTCGATGGCGGGCAGGCCCTCCTTCGTGCCGGGGATCTTGATGAAGAGGTTCGGCCGCCCGGCCCGGCGCATGCAGCTCCCGGGCCGCGGCGACGGTGCTTTTCGTGTCGTACGCGAGCAGCGGCGACACCTCGAGCGACACCCAGCCGTCGACGCCGTCCGACCGGTCCCAGATCGGGCGGAAGAGGTCGGCCGCCCGGCGCAGGTCCTCGATCGCGAGGTCGAAGAAGATGCCCTCTCCCGACCGGCCCTGCGCGAGCTTCTCGCGAATCGCGCGGTCGTAGGAGCTGCTGTTCTTGATGGCCTGGTCGAAGATCGTCGGGTTCGACGTCAGGCCCGTCACCGAGAGCTCGTCGATGTATCGCTGGAGAGTCCCGCTGTCGAGCAGGTCGCGGGTGATGTTGTCGAGCCAGAGGCTCTGGCCGAGATCGTGGAGTTTCCGGGTCGCTTTCATCGTGTCACCTCCGGGTATGGCCGATCGGTTCGATCATAGGTCAGGCTGCGCCCGTCATGGCGCGCGCCACGATGTCCTTCGCCTCCGCGAGGATCGCGTCGAGGTGGGCGCGGTCGCGGAAGCTCTCGGCGTAGATCTTGTAGATGTTTTCGGTCCCCGAGGGCCGCGCCGCGAACCAGCCGCTCGACGCCGTCACCTTCAGCCCGCCGATCGGGCCGTCGTTGCCGGGCGCCCGGGTCAGCTTCGCCGTGATCGGCTCCCCCGCGAGCGAGGAGGCCGTCACCGCCGCGGGCGAGAGCTTCTTGAGTTTCTCCTTCTGCTCGGGAGTGGCCGGGGCGTCCACCCGCGAGTAGAAGGGGGTGCCGAACTCGGACGTCAGCGCCCCGTAGAGCTCGCCGGGATCCTTTCCCGTGCGCGCCGTCATCTCCGCGGCCAGCAGGTCCGGAATCAGCCCGTCCTTGTCGGTCGTCCACACCGTGCCGTTGCGCCGCAGGAACGTCGCGCCCGAGCTCTCCTCGCCGCAGAATCCGATGGCGCCGCCGATGAGCCCGTCCACGAACCACTTGAACCCGACGGGGACCTCGATCAGCCGCCGCCCGAGCCGCGCCGCGACGCGGTCGATCATCGAGCTCGACACGAGAGTCTTGCCGACCGCCGCCGCCGCGGGCCACGACGGGCGATGGGTGAACAGGTAGGCGATCGCGGCCGACAGGAAGTGGTTGGGCTCGAGCAGGCCCCGGCTGCGGCTGACGATCCCGTGCCGGTCGGCGTCGGTGTCGCACGCGAAGGCGACGTCGAAGCGGTCCTTGAGCTCGACCATGCGCGCCATCGCCCAGGGCGAGGACGGGTCCATGCGGATCTGGCCGTCCCAGTCGACGGTCATGAAGCGGAAGGTGGCGTCCACCGCGTGGTTGACGACCTCGAGGTTCAGCCCCCAGCGCTCGCCGATGGCGTCCCAGTACGCCACGCTCGCGCCGCCGAGAGGATCGACGCCCAGGTGGATCCCGCTCGCGCGGATCGCCTCCATGTCCACGACGGCGCCGAGGTCGGCGACGTATGCCTCGCGGTACGGGTGGGGGCGCGTCGTGTCCGCCTTGCGGGCGCGCGCGTAGGGCATCCGCGCGACGCCGGCGAGGTCCGCGGCGAGCAGCGCGTTCGATCGGTCCTCGATGACGCGCGTCACGTCCGTGTCGGCCGGACCGCCGTGCGGCGGGTTGTACTTGAAGCCGCCGTAGCGCGGCGGGTTGTGGGACGGCGTGACGACGATCCCGTCCGCCAGGCCGTCTTTCCGGCCCCGGTTGTGCGTCAGGATCGCGTGCGAGACGACCGGCGTCGGCGTGTAGCCGCCGTCGGCGTCGACCAGCGTCGTCACGCCGTTGGCGGCGAGGACCTCGAGCGCGCTCGCCAGGGCGGGCTCGGACAGCGCGTGCGTGTCGATCCCGAGAAAGAGCGGGCCCGAAATGCCCTGCCGGCTCCGGTACTCGCAGATGGCCTGCGTGATCGCGAGGATGTGCGCCTCGTTGAACGCGTTGTCGAAGGAGGAACCGCGATGCCCGGACGTCCCGAACGCCACCCGCTCGGCCGCGACGGAGGGGTCGGGCCGGCCGGTGTAGTACGCCGTCACCAGCCTCGGGAGGTCGACGAGGATGGACGGGTCGGCGGGCTTGCCCGCCAGCGGACTGACGCTCATACGCTGCTCCTTCGGCCGCCGGCCGCGGAGAGGAAGTCTACAACCGGGGCGCCGGGAGCCCGGCGCGCCGCCGGGTCAGAACCGGAGCGTGAGACCGCCGGTGATGTCCGGGTGGCCGTAGACGCTGGTCGTGTACCCGTAGCAGATGCCGAATGGATCGCACCACGCGCCGGCTTCGGTCGTGTGGCCCGTCGCGACCCAGCGCCACCGGCCCTCGATGCGCAGGCCGAAGTTGCGGCCGAGCCACCATTTCCCGCCGATGCCGGCGCTTCCCGACAGGTACGTGTTCGTGGCCGTCGTCACGCCGCCGATCTCGGGCTCGAACGAGGTCGCGCCGATGCCCAGGACGACGTAGAAGCTCGCCGTGTCGTTCCCGACCGAGAAGAGGCCGTCGAGCTCGTAGATGTTCGTCTTGACGTCTCCGATCGTCCCCTCGAGCCCCTCGGGAAGGATGCGCGTGGCGTTCAGGTTGGGCTTCGCGTAGGTCCAGCTTCCTTCGATCCCGATACCCTCGGTCAGATCCACGCCGAGCCGGGCGCCGTACTCGTACGTCGTCCCCGTTTCGATGCTCGTGCGGGCGTTCTGGTAGATGTTGTGGCCGAAATAGCCGCCGCCCACCGCCGTGAGTTCGATCGATCCCGGAATGTTCTGGGCGCGGGCCGCGGCGCCGGGAAGAAAGCAGAGGATCGCGAGCGCGAGGACGAGAATCGCGGTTTGGAGTTTTTTCATCCTTGCAGGGTAGCACCCTCCGGGCCGGAAGACGTCTCGCTCTTGTATGCTTCTGCGGCCGAAGGAGGCCCGTCCCATGAGCCCTCGACTCCACCGATTCACCGCGGCCGTTCTCGCCGCCGCGTTCACGCTGACGTTGGGAACGCCGCCGGAGCTCTTCGCGCAGACCGCGAAGCCCGCGGCCGCGCCCGCGCCCGCCGCCCAGAGCGCGGCGCCCGAGGACCGCTGGCCGCGCAAGTTCACCGCCGGCGACAACGCCATCGCGCTGTACACGCCGCAGCTCGACGCCTGGGACGGCCGTACGATCGAGTGGCACGCCGCCGTTTCCATCACTTCCAAGGGCGCGAAGGAGCCGACGTTCGGCGTCATGTTCTCCGAGGCCAAGACGAACGTGGACAAGACGACGCGGCTCGTCGAGCTGACGGACATCCAGGTCGTGAAGGTCACCTTTCCTTCGGCGCCGGCAGCCGACGACACGTACCTCCAGATGTTCCGCAAGGCGATCCTGAACAAGAAATCCGTGACGATCGCCCTCGACCGGCTCGAGGCGAACCAGGCCATCCTGGCGGAGCAGAAGAAGGGCGAATCGCAGCCCCTGAAGAACGACCCGCCGAAGGTGATCTTCTCGAGCGTCCCGGCGATCCTCGTGCTCATCGACGGCGAGCCGGCCTGGCGCCCGGCCGGGCCCGATCTCGAGCGGGTGATCAACACGAGCCCGATCGTCCTGAAGGACAAGTCGGGCGCCCTGTACCTCCACCTCTTCGACGGCTGGGTGCAGTCCAAGGACGCTCGACGGTCCGTGGACGGTCGCGACCAATCCGCCGAAGTCTCTCGAACCGGCGCTCAAGGCGATCCTCGACGCGAAGGCGGGCGACCCGCTCTCGGGCGGAACCCCGGACGACCCGGACGCGAAGGACGTGAAGCAGCCGACGCTCAAGACCGGGCCGATCCCGGTCGTATACGTCGCCACCTCGCCCACCGAGCTCATCGTGACGAGCGGCCAGCCGGACTACGTTCCGATCGACGGCACGAACCTGCTCTACGTCAAGAACACGACCGGGCGCGTCTTCAAGAGCATCGGCGACCAGAAGAGCTACGTGCTGCTGTCGGGCCGGTGGTTCAGCGCGCCCGGCCCCGAGGGTCCCTGGACGTTCGTTCCCTTCGACGACCTGCCGAAGGACTTCGCCTCCATCCCCGACGACAGCCCGATGGAGAACGTGAAAGCCTCGGTTCCCGGAACGCAGCAGGCGCAGGAGGCCGTCGTCTCGAACAGCGTTCCCCAGACGGCCGCCGTCAAGATCTCGGAGACCAAGGCGCAGCCCGTGAAGATGGACGGGCAGCCTCAGATGAAGCCGATCGAGGGGACCTCGCTCCAGTACGTGGTCAACGCGTCCTCGCCCATCATCATGGCCGGCCCGAACGCCTTCTACCTCTGCCAGAACGGCATCTGGTTCGTCGGCCCATCGGCCACCGGGCCCTGGACGGTGGCCACCTCGGTCCCCGCGGCGATCTACTCGATCCCGCCTTCTTCCCCGCTCTACAACGTGACGTACGTCCGCGTCTACGACACCACGCCCACCGTGGTTTATGTCGGCTACACCCCGGGCTACCAGGGCGCGATCGTGTACAACGGCGTCGTCGTTTACGGCACCGGCTACTACTACACGCCGTGGATCGGGGCGTACTGGTACGGGCCGCCCGTGACGTACGGCTTCGGCATCGCGATCGGCTACTCGCCCTGGACCGGATGGGCGTACGGCTTCGGCTACGGCTGCGGCTGGGGCTGGGGCCACGTCACGATCGGCGTGGGCTGGGGCTGGGGCGGATGGGGCTGGGGCTGCGCGTGGGGCGGCTGGTACGGCGGATGGCACGGCGGATATTACGGTGCCGCATGGGGCGCGCACGGCGCCGCCGTCTGGGGCCCGGGCTATGCGCGCTGGTCCTCGGGCAACGTCTACCACTCCTGGGGCGCCGCGAGCGGCGTCTCGCGCTCCGGCGGCGGCTACAACGCCTGGACCGGCAACGCCTGGCACGGCCAGTCCGGCGCCGCCTACAACTCGAAGACCGGGAACCTCGCCGCCGGCCAGCGCGGCTCGGTCGGCAACGTCTACACCGGCAATTACGCGACGGGCGGCCGCGGCGTGGCGACGAACACGAAGACCGGCGCGACCGTGGCGGCGCGCGGCGGCACGGTCGGCAACGCCTACACAGGCAACTCGATCTCCGGCGGACAGGCCAAGGTCTACAACCCGAACACCGGCAACACGACGAAGGTCGGGGGCGTCACGACGTCCAACGGCGGCAGCGCGGCGCGCGTCGGCGACACGGCCGTCGGAAAGACGTCGAGTGGCGACTACTACGCGACGAAGGACGGCAACGTCTACAAGAACACGGGCGACGGTTGGCAGCAGAAGAGTTCGGGCTCGAGCGGCTGGTCGAACGTCAACGACCAGGCCAAGACCCAGCAGCTCTCCAAGGAGAGCTCGGCCCGCACGACCGGGCAGCAGCGCTACAACAGCTTCCAGTCCAACGGCGGCGCCTCGCACACTCCTGGAGGCTGGGGCGGCGGCAGCGGCTCGCACTCGATGTCGCGCCCGACCGGCGGCGGGGGCGGGCGCCGGCGCTAGCTCCGGCAGAAGGCAACGCCGGCCCGGAGGGGCCGGCGTTTTCGGGTCAGGGTGAGGGGGGGCGAGCTACTGACTCGGCTCGAGCTCCTTCATCACCTGGTCGAGCGAGAACGAGCCGGGCTTCTGGCTCGGGGGGAACTCCTTGAACGAGGCGAGGAATGCACCGACGTACTGCTGCGCCGGCACCAGCAGGAAGGCGCGATCGACGCGCCAGCGCCCGTAACTGATGCTCTCGTGGTCGGCCGTCTCGAAGGGATCCGAGCGCAGGTTGAAGAGCTTCGGAAAGCGCAGCGGCACGAAGGGGTCCTGCCAGACGTCGAGGCCGTGTGCGCGCTGCTCCGCGAAGACGATCTTCCACTGGTTGTAGCGCAAAGCCACGAGCGAGCCGTCGTCGTTGAAGTAGAAGAACTCCTTGCGCGGATCGGGGCCCTTCCCGGCGAGCGCATCGGTGATGTTGTAGCCGTCGAGGTGGACCTTGAACGTCCCGTTGCCGACCTTCATGCCCTTGAGGAGCTGCTCCTTCACGTCGGGGACGCCGGCCGCGGCCATGATCGTCGGCAGCATGTCTTCGTGGGCGAAGATGTCGTTGTTGACGGTGCCCGGCTTGATCACTCCGGGCCAGCGAATCGCGCAGGGCACGCGGAAGCCGCCTTCCCAGTTGGTGGCCTTCTCGTTGCGGAAGGGGGACGTGCCGCCGTCGGGCCACGAGAACTTCTCGGCCCCGTTGTCGGTGGAGTACATGACGATGGTGTTGTCCTCGAGGCCGAGCTCCTTCAGCTTGTCGAGGAGCAGCCCGACATCCGCGTCGTGCTCCATCATGCCGTCCGGATAGACGCCGAGGCCGGTCTTGCCCTGCCACTTCGGGCTCAAATGCGTCCAGATGTGCATCCGCGTGGCGTTCCACCACAGGAAGAAGGGCTTGTTCGCCTTCTTCGCGCGCTCGAGGTAGTCGAGCGACGCCTTCGTGACCTCGTCGTCGATCGTCTCCATCCGCTTCTTGCCGAGCGGGCCGGTCGACTCGATCTTCTGCGTCCCGTCGGGCATGGCCCAGGTGTGGATCACGCCGCGCGTCTGGTATTTCTTGATCAGCGCCGGGTCCTTGAAGTAGTCCTCGTTCTCGTACTCCTCCTCGGCGTTCAGGTGGTAGAGCGAGCCCATGAACTCGTCGAACCCGTGCGCGGTCGGCAGGTGCTCGTCGAGGTCGCCCAGGTGGTTCTTGCCGAACTGCGCGGTCATGTAGCCCTGGGCCTTGAGAAGCTGGGCGAGCGTCACGTCGCGCGCCTGGAGCCCTTCCTTCGCGCCCGGCAGGCCGACCTTGAGCAGGCCCGTCCGGAACCCGACCTGCCCGGTGATGAGCGCGGCCCGCCCGGCGGTGCAGCTCTGCTGGCCGTACCAGTCGGTGAAGAGCGCGCCCTCCTTCGCGATGCGGTCGATGTTCGGCGTGCGGTAGCCCATCATGCCCTGGTTGTACGCGCTGAGGTTCCAGTAGCCGATGTCGTCGCCCCAGATGATGAGGATGTTCGGCTTCTTCGCTGCCGACTGCGCGGCGGCGGGCGCCGGGGCCGCGAGCAACGTGGCGATTGCCGCGGCGGCGAAAACCCCGATACGTAGTCTCCCGGTCATTCCTTCCCCCTTTTTGAAAAACTCGCTCAGGACAGTCATCTTCTCAGAGTCGCTCACAGAGGCAGGGGCGTCGGCGTCCGCGGCGGGACGCCCGGCGGGAACCCCGCGAACATCTCCTTCAGGACCGAGATCAGCTTCTGCTCGCGCTCCTCGTTGGACTTGTCCGTGGAGACGACGTCGTTGGCGCGGCCCCGCCAGACGACCTCTTTCTTCCGCACGTCCACGAGATCCACGATCATCGTCCCGACCGGGATCTCGGTCTCGTACGTGTCGAGAGGCGCCCAGCCGCCCCACGCGTATCCCCAGTCCGGGCTGAAGGGCACGACGACGGTCTTCGAAGACAGCCGCGCGTGCACCACCGCCCACAGGTCCGGGTTCTGGTCGAGCTTCACCTGCGCCAGGCTGTCCGAGGCGAGCTGATCGGAAAGCACGTCCTGGCAGCGCTTGGCCCACACGGGATCGCCGATCGAGCCATCGGTCTTCCACGCCCACGTCTTGTACTTCGCGAAGTCGGCGTGCTGGTCCCAGCCGACGCTGACTTTCAGGGTCGACGTCGCGCAGGCGATGGCCAGTCCGGACGCCGCCAACGCGATTAACCCCGTCTTCACGCCCAGTCTCATCGCAATTTCCTCCCCGGCCGCTCGGCCGCGCCCATCCTCTCACGCGGCGCTTTCCGGTCGCCCCCGGTCGTGAAAGAATCCGGCCTCGGACCCCAGGCCCTTCCCAAGGAGGAAGCGATGCAGCTCGGCATGATCGGACTCGGCCGCATGGGCGCGAACATGGTGCGGCGTCTCATGAAGAACGGCCACACCTGCGTCGTATACGACCGCAGCGCCGACACGGTCAAGGCGCTTGCCGCCGAAGGGGCCGTCGGCGCCTCCTCCCTCGACGATTTCGTGGCGAAGCTGAAGCCGCCGCGGGCCGCCTGGCTGATGGTGCCGGCCGCCGCCGTGGACGGCTCGCTCGCCGAGCTCGCGCCGAAGATGCAGAAAGACGACACGATCATCGACGGCGGCAACTCGTACTACATCGACGACATTCGCCGCCAGAACGAGCTGCGGGCCCGCGGCATCCACTACGTGGACGTGGGCACGAGCGGCGGCGTCTGGGGCCTCGAACGCGGCTACTGCATGATGATCGGCGGCGACAAAGAGGCCGTGCAGCGCCTCGACCCGATCTTCAAGACGATCGCCCCGGGGCGCGGCAACGAGATCCCGCGCACGCCCGGCCGCGAGAAGGTCGCCGGCACGGCGGAGGAGGGATACCTCCACTGCGGCCCGTCGGGCGCGGGACACTTCGTGAAGATGGTCCACAACGGCATCGAGTACGGCATCATGGCGGCCTACGCCGAGGGCCTGAACGTCCTCAAGCACGCCAACGTCGGCAAGACCGCGCGAGAGGTGGACGCGGAGACGACTCCCCTGCGCCACCCCGAGCACTACCAGTACGACCTCGACCTGCCCGACATCGCGGAGGTCTGGCGCCGCGGCAGCGTCATCGCGTCGTGGCTCCTCGACCTCACGGCCATCGCCCTGCTGAAATCGCCGGAGCTCGCGGACTTCTCGGGCCGCGTGTCCGACTCGGGCGAGGGCCGCTGGACGCTCCTCGCCGCGATCGACGAGGGCGTGCCGACCGAGGTCCTGACCTCCGCGCTCTACGAGCGCTTCGCGTCGCGCGGACAGGCCGACTTCGCGAACAAGCTCATGTCGGCCATGCGCTACGAGTTCGGCGGCCACGTCGAGAAGAAAGACTGACGCCGGCCTGCCGCTGGGAGAACCAAAATGAGCAGATCGGAACGGCCCCCCACCCGTGTCGGCGCCCCGGGCGCCGGTCAAGAAGTCAATCCGCGAACCCTCTGCATCGACATCGGCGGGACCGGCATCAAGACGCTCGTCGTCGGCACGGACGGAAAACGCCTGAGCGAGCGCCTGCGCGTCGATACGCCGCGCCCCGCCACCCCCCGCGCGGTCATCAAGGCGATTCTCGGGCTCGCCCGTGCGCAGGGAGCCTGGGACCGGATCTCGGTGGGCTTTCCAGGCGTCGTGCGCCGCGGCGTCGTCGAGACGGCGCACAACCTCCATCCCGACTGGGTCGGCGTGAACATCGACCGGATGCTCACCAAGGAGCTCGGTAAGTCCGTGCGCGCCGCCAACGACGCGGACGTGCAGGGCCTCGGCGCGATCAAGGGCGAGGGCGTGGAGCTCGTCATCACGCTCGGCACGGGCTTCGGTTCCGCGCTCTTCGTCGACGGGCTCCTGGTGCCCAACGTCCAGCTCGCCCACCACGCCGGCTGGAACGAGAAGACCTACGAGGAGGAGCTCGGCAACCGGGCCATGAAGAAGGCCGGCAGGAAGAAGTGGAACCGCAGGGTGTCGAAGGCCATCGCGTCGCTGTCCGCGCTCTTCAATTTCGACCGCCTCTACATCGGCGGCGGCAACGCGCAGAAGATCGCCGTGGACCTGCCGCCGCACGTCATGGTCGTGTCCAACGAAGAGGGCCTGCTCGGCGGCGTCGCGCTGTGGCACGGCAGGGAGAACCACTATGGCGTCCACTGAGCCGGGTGGCGCACCCGTCGCCGCCGACGCGCTCGTCTTCTTCGGCGCCACGGGCGACCTCGCCTACAAGAAAATCTTTCCCTCCCTCCAGGGAATGATCAAGCGCGGTTTTCTCTCGGTCCCCGTCATCGGGGTCGCGAAATCGGGCTGGACCGTCGAGCAGCTGCGCGAGCGGGCTCGCGCCAGCCTCAAGGAATACGGCGGCGGCGTGGACGAGGCGGCATTCGGGAAGCTCGCCGGCCTCCTCCAGTACATCGACGGCGACTACGGCGACCCGGCCACGTTCGCGAAGCTCCGCAAGGCCCTGGGTGCGGCGAAGCACCCGACGCACTACCTGGCGATCCCGCCGAGCCTCTTCGGCACGGTCATCGAGCAGCTCGGCAAGTCGGGCTGCGCCGAGGGCGCCCGCGTCGTCATCGAGAAGCCCTTCGGCCACAACTTCGCCACGGCGCGGGTGCTCAACCAGACGCTCCACACCGTCTTCCCGGAGTCGTCGGTCTTCCGCATCGATCACTACCTCGGCAAGGAGGCCGTCGAGAACCTCCTGTACTTCCGCTTCGCCAACACGTTTCTCGAGCCGATCTGGAACCGCAACTACGTGGACTGCGTGCAGATCACGATGGCCGAGGAATTCGGCGTGCAGGGGCGCGGCAAGTTCTACGACGAGACCGGCACGATCCGCGACGTCGTCCAGAACCACCTGCTCCAGGTCGTCGGCTACCTCGCCATGGAGCCGCCCATCGCGATCGACGCGGACCGGATCCGCGACGAGCAGGTGAAGGTCTTCCGCGCGATCCAGCCCCTGAAGCCGGAGGACGTCGTGCGCGGGCAGATGGACGGCTATCTCAAGGAGCCGGGCGTGGCGCCGGGCTCCACGGTCGAGACGTTCGCCGCCGTGCGTCTCGAAGTCGACTCCTGGCGCTGGGCGGGAGTGCCCTTCTTCATCCGGGCCGGGAAGAGCCTTCCGCTGACGGCGACCGAGGTGATCGTGGACCTGAAGCGGCCGCCGCTCTCGCGGCTCTCGCCCGAGGAGAGCAATTACTTCCGCTTCCGCCTGGGGCCGAAGATCTCGATCTCGATCGGGGCGCGCGTCAAGAAGTCGGGGACGGAGTCGGGCTCGGTGCCGACCGAGCTGATGGCCGTGCGCGACGCCGGGAAGGACGAGGTGGACGCCTACGAGCGCCTCCTGACGGATGCGATGAAGGGCGACCCCACGCTCTTCGTGCGCGAAGACGCCGTCGAGGCGGCGTGGGCCGTGGTGAACGGGATCCTGGACAATGCCACGCCGGTGCACCCGTACGCGCCCGGCACCTGGGGGCCGGCCGAAGCGGATCGGATGACGGTCGGCCTCGAGGGCTGGCACAACCCGGCAAAGGAGCCGTGAAGCCGAAGCCGGCGGACACGGCCGAGGGCCGGCGGCTCGACGAGAACAACCGCCGAGCGGCGCACTGGAGCCGCTGGGGGCCATACCTCTCCGAGCGGGCCTGGGGCACCGTTCGCGAGGACTACAGCCCGGACGGGGCGGCCTGGGACTCCTTCCCCCACGATCACGCCCGCTCCCGGACGTACCGCTGGAACGAGGACGGGCTCGGCGGCATCTCCGACCGGCACCAGCTGCTCTGTTTCGCGCTGGCGCTCTGGAACGGCAAAGACCCGATCCTCAAGGAGCGCCCCTTCGGCCTGACCAACTCCGAGGGCAACCACGGCGAGGACGTCAAGGAGTACTGGTTCTACCTCGACTCGACGCCGACGCACTCCTACATGAAGTACCTGTACAAGTACCCGCAGGCGGAGTACCCGTACCGGCAGCTTCTCGAGGAGAACCGCCGCCGGACGATCCACGATCCCGAGTACGAGCTGCTCGACACGGGCATCTTCGCGGAGAGCCGTTACTTCGACGTGTTCGTCGAGTACGCGAAGGCGGCGCCGGAGGACGTTCTCATCGAGATCACCGTCGCCAACCGCGGCCCGGAGGCCGCGACGCTCGACCTTCTCCCGACCGTCTGGTTCCGCAACACGTGGTCGCTGGCGGCCGAACCGCAAGCGCCCCCTCGCCGCCGCCGGAACGCGCCCGGACGGCGGGCCGCTCGTCGCTCTGGAGGAGGCCTATCTCGGGCGCCGCTGGCTGCACGCCTCCCCCGGCGCCGAGCTTCTCTTCACCGAGAACGAGACCAACGCCGAGCGCGTCTTCGGCGCGCCCAACGCCGTCGCCCTACGTCAAGGACGCCTTCCACGAGTACGTGATCCGGGGCGACGTCGCCGCCGTCAACCCGGCCGCGGCGGGGCACGAAGGCGGCCGCGCGCCATCGCCTCGACGATCCCGGCGGGAGGCAGCGCGCGCGTGCGCCTGCGGCTGACCGACGCCGCGCCGGCCGCGGGAGACCCGCTCGGGGAGGAGTTCGACAGCGTCCTCGCGCTGCGCCGCAAGGACGCGGACGAGTTCTACGCCGCCGTGATCCCCGAGAAGCTGTCGGCCGACGAGAAGAGCGTGATGCGGCAGGCCTTCGCCGGGATGCTCTGGTCCAAGCAGTTCTACAAGTACGACGTCCGGCGCTGGCTCGACGGGCGACCCGCTGCAGCCGCCCCCGCCCGCCGCCCGCCGGAGCGGCCGCAACAGCGACTGGCGGCACGTCTTCAACGCCGACATCCTCTCGATGCCCGACACCTGGGAGTTTCCGTGGTTCGCCGCGTGGGACCTCGCGTTTCACTGCGTCGTCGCTGTCGCTCGTGGACGCGCAGTTCGCCAAGGACCAGCTCGTCCTGATGCTGCGCGAGTGGTACATGCACCCGAACGGGCAGATCCCGGCCTACGAGTGGAACTTCGCCGACGTCAATCCGCCGGTCCACGCCTGGGCCGCCCTGCGCGTCTTCCAGATCGAGCGGGCAAAGACGGGCAAGGGCGACCGGATGTTCCTCGAGCGCGTCTTCCACAAGCTGCTCCTGAACTTCGACTGGTGGGTCAACCGCAAGGACGCGCTCGGCAACAACATCTTCCAGGGCGGCTTCCTGGGGCTCGACAACATCGGCATCTTCGACCGCAACATGAAGCTGCCGGAGGGCTGGGTGCTCAGCCAGGCCGACGGCACGAGCTGGATGGCGATGTATTGCCTGAACCTGCTCGGCATGGCCCTCGAGCTCGCCAGCGAGGACCCCGTCTACGAGGACGTCGCCTCCAAGTTCTGGGAGCACTTCGTGTACATCGCCCACGCCATCCAGCGGCCGGACGCGCCGTCGCTGGGACTCTGGGACGAAGAGGACGGCTTCTTCTACGACGAGATCCACCACGCCGACGGGCGCCAGGTCCCCATCCGCGTCCGGTCGCTCGTGGGCCTGCTGCCCCTGACCGCGGTCACCACCGGCGACTCGAAGATCATCAACCGATTCCCCGCCTTCAAGCGGCGGATGGAGTGGTTCTTCGCGCACCGGCAGGACCTGACCTCGGCGTGCGCTTCCATGACGCAGCACGGCGCGGACGAGCGCCTCCTCATGTCGGTCGTGCGGCCCGAGCAGCTGACCCGGGTCCTGAAATACATGCTCGACGAATCCGAGTTCTTCTCGCCGTACGGCATCCGCTCGGTGTCCCGGTATCACAGGGACCACCCGTACTCCGCGAACGCCCGCGGCCAGGACTTCCGCCTCGACTACGAGCCCGGCGAGTCGCGCACGCAGCTCTTCGGGGGCAACTCGAACTGGCGGGGGCCCGTCTGGTTTCCGCTCAACTACCTGATCCTCGAGTCGCTCAAGCGGTACCACCTGTACTTCGGCGACGCGTTCCAGGTCGAGTGCCCCACGGGGTCGGGAATCATGATGAACCTGCACGAGGTCTCGCGCGAGCTCGCGCGCCGCCTCTCGCGGATCTTCCTGCCCGACGCCGCCGGTCGCCGGCCCGTGTTCGGCGGCTACGAGGCGTTCCAGAGCGACCCGCACTGGAAGGGACTGCTGCTCTTCCACGAGTACTTCCACGGGGACACGGGCGCCGGCCTCGGCGCGAGCCACCAGACCGGCTGGACCGGCCTCGTGGCGAAACTCTTGGACGAGCTCGGCTAATCCGCGGCGATCTCTTCGGGTGCCGTCGGGGCGGCCCTTGCGGCCGCCCACAGGAGTCACCATGGACCAGAGGCGGGCGGGGACAAGCCCCGCCCCTACGGCTCCGACGGCCCCGGGGGTGGGCCCGGGTCCGTATGGCCCTCCATCGCCCGCGACGCCTGCCGGACGATGCCGCTGAAGAGCTGGAGCGGCAGGTGGAGGCGCAGTCCCCACGCCTTCTCGTCGTGCTCGGCGAGAGGGAAGGCGAAGTGGAGGAGGTCGCGCCCGTGGACCCAGCCGCGCGAGACGAGCGCCATCGCCATGGAGACCGTGACCTCGTAGTTGTCCTCGGGCCATCCGCTGTCGAGGTAGAAGGCCGCCTCGCGCTTCTCCTCGGAGAGCACCCGTTCGAGCAGGTCGTCCCGATAGCCGAACGTGCTCGAGAGGCACCCCGCCCGGCCGAAGACGTCCGGCCACTCCCACGCGAGATAGAAGGACACGACGCCGCCGAGCGACGACCCGAGCAGCGCCGTGCGCATCGGTCCGGGCAGCGTCCGGAAGTCCCGGTCGATCCGGGGCTTGACCTCGCCGATCAGCGATTTCCCGTACGCCTCGTAGCCGGGCTTCGTGTACTCGGCGAAGCGGTCCTTCGAGTAGACGCCGACCACGATGAAGTCTTCGACGACGCTCATCGTGTCGAGCACGCCGACGGTCTCGTCCACGTGCCAGTCGTTGCCGAGGAACGCCTCGTCGGGGAAGAACAGGTTCTGGCCGTCCTGCATGTAGAGGACCGGGTAGCGCTTCAGGGTGTTCTCGCGGTAGCCGGCCGGCAGATACACGCGGATCCGGTGGCGGCGCCCGAGGCGCGTCGAGTCGAACTCGATCGGGTCGGCGAAGTGGCCGCCGCCGGCCGTGCGGAAGTGCGGATAGACGGGCCGCGTGTCGGGCTCGGTCATCAGGACGAGCCGGTTCGCCCCCGGCGTCCCGAAAACGTCGTCGCCCACGCGCAGCACGGGCTTGAAATAGAGGAAGGGCTTCGTCGACTCGACCGTGAACGTGAACGTGTGGCCGCCGTCCGGCGGCGTGTCCGCCTCGATGTCCTTCTGCCAGTCCTGCTCGGTCCGCAGGACGATCCGCCCCTCCGCGAGCGGGTAGACCACGCGCAGGGTGCGGCGAAACGGGGTCCGAGCCGTCGTCATCCCGCCCCGACCCGCTCCCGTCTCAATGGTGCGCGCCCGGCCACTGGTCCCCGATGCCGGGCCCGTACCAGTGCCCGTTGTTCAGGTCGTAGTACATCCCGACCTGCGTGTACGGGAATCGGAGCACGTCGAAGGCGAAGTAGAGAATCTTGCTCCACCACTTGTCGGGGGGCACGCGAAGGGCGCGGAGGATCTCGCCGAAGTTGATCCCGAGCTCGAACCCGACCTGGCGCTCGCGCACCAGCGGGTCCGAATACGGGTAGCCCTTCGCGGAGTAGCTGACCGAGACCATCAGGAACCGCGCCGGGCCGGGATTGAACTTGGCCCGCTCGCCGAGGCCGGCGAGCTTGAGGTCGGCCGTGTAGATCTCGGGCGTGTAGTCCTTGCCGGTGCCCCCGTAGGGGCAGCACACCGCGGTCGGCGCCGGGACGAGGCCGGCCCGGAAGCCGACGAGGTCGTCGAGGCCGTAGTGCCCGATCGCCAGAGACGTCGCCGCTCCCAGCCGTGTCCATGGTGATGTCTTCCCAGGAGAAGCCGTACTTGTTGGTCCCGTCTCCGAGCTCGGTCGCGAGACCGGCGAGGACCGAGACCCCGGTGCCGAGAAGGAACGCGTCGTCCGGGGACATGCCGAACTCCATGTTCACGCCCGCCATGAGCTTGCCGACGATGTAGTAGGAGACGAAGTGGGAGGCCTTGTCGCCGCCGCCGGCGTACGTGTTCTGGCCGATCCAGCCCTCGCTCGTGAAGTGGAACGGGAACTGGGGTCCGTCGGTCCGCGCGTTCAAGTAGGAGCCGACGATGGCGAGGGCCGAGAGGGGGGCGATGACGAACCAATTCGGCTTCCGGACGGAAGGCGCCGGCGCCTCTTCCGCCGCCGCCGGATCGAGCGCCGCGAGCGAGATCGCCGGAGGGAAGGCCTCGTCGAGCGCTCGATCGAAGGACTCCTCGAACCCCGTGCCGGCCGCCGCGGGCGAGAAGGCGCGGAACGATTCCGCGCGCGCAACCGCACTCGCGCCGAGGAGGACTGCGAGGCCTCCGGCCAGGATGCGCACGGCCGCTCTCAAGCCGGCGGCCGCCCTTTCGGCAACGAGGACGTCTCGTCCGCCGCGCGCAGGTGGACCGTCTGCGTCGGGAACGCCACGGACGCGCCGGCTCCCTCGACGATCTCGAGGATCCGCAGCAGCAGCTCCTCCTGGATCGCGAGAAACTCCGGGTAGGTGTCGGCCCGCACGTAACCGAAGATCTCGATGTCGAGCGACGAGGCGCCGAGCCGCTGGAAACACGCCCGCGACCCGTCCGTCTCGACGCGCGGGTCGGCCGCCATCAGCTTTCGGATCCCCTCGACTACCTGCCGCATCTGGGCCGCCGTCGTCTCGTAGGCGAGCCCGACCGTCGGGTGGAACCAGAACTTGTCGCGGCGCGTCAGGTTCTCGATCTGGCCGGTCATGACCGCGCCGTTGGGGATGCTGACCACCGTCCGCTCATGGGTGCGCAGCCGCGTGGCCCAGAGCGTAATGTCTTCGACCTCCCCGAGCTGGCCGCCGATCCGGCACACGTCCCCCACGGCGAGGGGCCGGTCGGCGAGGATCGCGAACCCGCCGAAGACGTTCTCCAGGCTCTTCTGGGCGGCGAACGCGAGCACGAGGCCGCCGATCCCGAGGCCCGCGAGCGTCGCCGTGACGTTGACGCCGAAGGCGGGTAGCGCGATCAGCACCACCAGCACGAAGGCGGCCGTCCGCAGGGCGCGCCGCACGAGCGAGATGGACGGGCCGCCGGTGCGGCCCGCGGGCATCACGCGGCGAAGCAGCCTGCGGTCGATCACGTCCACGAGCCGCAGCAGGAGGCGCAGCACCAGGAGGAAGAAGACGACGTACAGGAAGCGGTTGTAGTAGATGCGGTACATGACCGGGATGCCGAGCCAGAAGACGGCGATCCGGTGCAGCAGCAGGGTCAGGAGGAGCGTGACCGGGCTGCGCGCGGACGCGGTCCACTCCCCCGACTCGACCGCGGGCATCCGCCGCACGAGACGCACGATCGCGAAGAGGCCGCTGACCAGCAGCCACGACAGGCCGTACAGGATCGGCAGGAGGAGGACGAAGCCCAGGATCTGCCAGAGCCGCAGCGACCCGAAGCGCACGCCGGAGAAGAACGCGGGAAGGCGGCTCTCGATCTCGGGCCCGGTGAGCTCGCGGTACACCTGCCGCGCTTCGCGGATCGTCTCCCAGGAGATGAGCCAGATCGCGGGCCCTCCGGCGGCCTCGCGCCGGACGAGCAGCACCTCGCCGCCGCCGCCGAGGATCTCGCCCACGCGCTCGGACTCGGGCGGCAAACCGTCGTCGATGGATCCACGCGGCGACCGGCTGATGCGCTCGAGCCCCGTCGAGAAGAACCTCTGGTCGAGCACCTCCTGCAGCTCGCGCGCGATCGTCTCCCGCTCGCTCTTGAGAGACGGCGGGATTTGGAGATATTCGGCGGCGTTTGCATAGTTGCCGCGCTCGGCGGCTCTCAGGAAGCCGAAGAAGCAGCCGTGCGGGGTCTCCCTTTCGTAGGGATCGCCGGAGACCTCTTCGGCCGCGGCGGCGGGCGTCGGGACAGCCGCCGGCGCGCCCGGCAGCGGCGCGGCGGCAAGGACGCCCGCGAAGAGACCCACGCCGCCGAGAATCAGCAGGGGCCTCCCGAAACGGGAGCCGCCGCGGCGACGGGCTCCGCCCCGTCGCGGGGCGGTAGCGGGCACGTCGGACTTCACGACGGAATACTACGACGCGGGCTCGTCGCGGCGCGACGAGATCTGGAGCGAGACGAGCCGGCCGATCAGGATGGCGGGATAGAGCTGGCCGACCAGGGCTTCGGCGATCGCCAGCGCGCGGGCCACCGGGTGGACCGGCGTCAGGTCGCCGTAGCCGACCGTCGTCAGCGTGATGAAGCTGAAGTACGCCAGGCTCTGCTTGGCATATGGCCGGCCCGGTCCCGCCGGGCCCAGGTTCAGCGCGCCGGGCCAGGCGTGCTCGACGAGCATGTAGGCGAAGGCCCAGACGAGCCCGAGCAGCATGTAGGCGACGATCGCTCCGCGGATGCGGTCGCCCGTTATCGGGCCCTCGCGGAACACGTGCTCGAGGACGAGGCCCGTCAGCAGGAGCAGCATCAGCAGGGACAGCGATTCGTCCCACGCCACCAGGCTCGACTGCGTCTGGCCGTAGTTCGTCCATCGTACGCCGAGGCCGGCCAGCCCCACGACCGCGGTGACGACCGCCAGCACCCGCCGGCGGGAAAAAGCGACCACGCCCGACAGGAGCAGCGCCGCGAAGAAGATGTCGAACGGGAGCTGCGCGAACCCGGCACCCAGCAGCGGAGCGCCGACGAAGAGCGCGAGGACGAGCGACACGAGCATCGCCGTCAGCCCCCACTCCTGCCACCACACGGCGGAGAACGCGGCCGGCCGCCTCACGCGCCGACCTCGAGGTCGGGAGCTTTCGTTGGAACTCTGCTCACCGCGGCGCCTCGCACTGGGTCCGGAGTCTACTTCGCCCGCCGCCGGAGCGCCCGGCCGAGCCCGAAGAGCGCCATGGCCAGGGGCGGCGCCAGGAGGAACGGCCAGACTCCCGACCATGCCGGCGGCGCCGGCGCCACGGCGACGCTGCCGGAGATCCGCGCCGTGTCGGCTCCGCGCCTCACGACGACCCCGAGGAGCCAGTCGCCGGGCGGAAGGAGCCGCACGGCGGCCGACCGGAAGAGCCGGTTGGCGCCGGGCCGCGTCGGCACCGTCCGCACGGCCTCGGCTCCCGGGGCCTGCAGGACGAGGTCGACCTCCGCGTCGAGAAGCACTTCCGCGCCGGCGGCATCCTGCACCAGCACGCTGACGTCGGCCGGTCCCGCCGTGAGGGGCTCCGGCGACGTGAAGACCGAAACGGTGAATGGCCCCGCGGCCTGCCGCATTCGCAGCCGCCCGCCGTCGGCCGCTGCCTCCGCCGCAAAGAAGAGCAGCGCGAGAAACGCCGCCCACGCCCGCATCAGTGCACCATCCCGCGCATCGGCATCGGCTGCAGGCAGATCCACACGCCCGCGAGCCAGAGCCCGGCCGCCACGGCGGCCCACGGCAGCAGCGCGCGGCGGCGCGGCGCCGAGCGCCAGGCGGCATGGATGGTGACGAGCACGCCGACGTCGAGAAGGAGAAGCTGCAGGCCGAGCAGCGTCCTCGCCGAGACCAGGGCGCCGGCGGCCGTCCACCGCGGCTCGCCGATCCGGAGAAGCTGGACCAGGACGGGGACGGCCGTCGCCCAGCCGGAGACGAGGTGGAAAAGAAAGTGGGCCGACCACATCGCCAGACCGAGGGGCACCAGCGCCAGCGCGAGCCGCGCGCGGGCACCGACGGCCGACGAGACGAACGCCGCCAGCACGACGGCGGCCGCGACGCCCGTGAAGGCGAGCGCCGAGGCCGGCCGGACCATCGCCCAGGCGTTCGCGAAGGCCGCGACCACGAAGACGAGGCCGAGGACCGCCAGGTCCGGCCGCCCCGCGAAGCGGCCGACCGAGGAGCGCGGCGCGTCCCGCGCGAGCTCGCGCCCCGGCAGCACGGGCAGGATCCCGACGTTGTCGTGCGGGCACGCCTTCACGCAATCCAGGCAGAAAGTGCAGTCCACGCTGCCCGCCTTGCGCGGCAGGAAGAGGTCGAGCTCGCACCCTCGCTGGCCGGCGTTGCCCCGGAGACAATCGTGCGTGGTGCACGACGCGCACGCTTCGGGCCGGCGGATCCTCACCTCGAGCGGGGAAACCAGCGACCCGACGAACTGGAACTGGCCGATCGGGCACACGTACTTGCAGAAGCTCGCGCCCCGGAAGAACGTGTCCACGGCGAAAGCGGCGAGGAAATAGCCGACCAGGATCCACGCCGTCGCGTACGGGCGGTCCCACAGGGCGAAGACCTCGTAGGCCGCGAAGAACGCCGCCAGGAGCGCCGCCGCCAGCCACTTGGAGCGCAGCGCCGCCGGCCATGGCCGCCCGTCGAGGCGAAGGCGCTTGCCGAGCTCGCGCGGCAGCGTGAACGGGCATGCCATGCAGAAGAGGTTTCCCGCCGCGAGCAGGCCGATGACGAGCAGGCCCCGCCCGTAAGTCCACGGGAGAACGCCCGCCGCGTTCATCGCCCCGACCGGCGAGCCGCGCAGCCCATCGGCGACGACGGCGAGCGCCGCGACCAGCGTCGCCGCCTGGATGGCGCGGCGGCCGTGGCGCGCGCGCAGCAGGCGCCCCACGACCGGAGCGCGCAGCAGGTCGAAGGGCCCGCGGGGGGCCGGCGCCGCCGGCGGCGCGGGCTTCGGCCGCCGCGCGAGGCCGGAGGGAGCGAGCTCGCGGGCCGCGATCCACACGGCCGGCGCGAGAAACGCGAGGGATCCGGGCACCCACATGAGCACGCCCGCCAGCGACTGGTCCGCCGCGGCCGAGAGGCCGAAGAGCCGGGGTGCCGACGCGTAGGTCGGATAGAGGATCCTGTCCGAGAAGGTGAGGACCGCCGCGAGCGCCGTGTTCGCCACGTCGCCGGCCAGCAGATACAGCGGGATCGCGACGCGCGGCCACCAGGGCCGGCTCGGCCACGGCAGCACGACAGGCCACCAGAAGAGCAGGCCCGCCGCGAGGAAGCAGGCGTGCTCGACCCCGTGCCAGGCGGGCGAGGCGAGCGCGCGCTCGTACGCCCCGGGGACGTGCCAGCCCCAGAGGGCGAGCGTCATGGCCGAGAGTCCGACTACCGGGTGCGTCAGCGCGCGGCCGAGGCGGCGAAGCGGCGGCCAGGCCAGGTACGGGCCGAGCGCGTCCCGCGCCGCGGCGCGCGGCAAGCCCTTCAGCAGGACGGCCTCCGGGGCGCCGAGCAGCAGCAGCGGCGGCGCGAGCGACGTGAGCAGGAGGTGCTGCACCATGTGCGCCGAGAGCAGCAGGCCGCCGAACGCGTCGAGCGGCGAGGCGATCGCGATCCACAGCACCGCGAGGCCGCCGAGAAAGCACAGCAGGCGCCAGCGCGGGAAGAGCGTCGGGCGCAGCCGCGCCAGGCGCCGCCATCCGCGGCCGTAGACGAGGGCGACTCCCGCGAGCAGCGCGGTCGGCCACGCCGGCACGGCCCACGACGCGAGCGCGGCGCGCACCACGGGCGACATGGCCGGATCCTACCGCCCGGCGATCGGCGCCTGGGCGGCGTCCCGGGCCGCGGGCTGGTTCTGCGGGTGGAGCGTCTCGAGGAAGGACACGAGCGCGGTCGTCTCGGCGGGCGAGAGGTTCGTCCCGTAGGCCGGCATGTTGCCCCCGCCCTGGAGCACCTGGCGGAAGAGCTGGTCCTTGGTCAGCCGCGTCGCGACGTCGTCGAGCGCCGGGCCCCGGCGGCCGCCGGCGTCGCCGAGAGCGTGACAGTTGCGGCATTGCTTCGCCTGGAAGACGATCGCGCCCTGGCGCACGACCGCGCTCCTGCCCTGGAGGTCGCGGGCCGGGACCGGCAGCGCGCTCCACGCGTCCATCACGGGCGACCACGGCGCGGTCCGGCCGAGGTGTGTCAGGACTCCCCATCCCGAGTGCGGCGAACACGACGACGAGGACGGCCACCGGGCGCCGGCGCCAGCTCTTCTCGCCCACGCCCGCCCACAACGGCAGCAGGAGCAGGGCGAGGATGCCGATCACGGGCCCGACGAGCAGCACGAAACTTTCGATCGAGGGCGGCATCAGCGCGGCGACGGAGAAGATCCACAGAAAGAAGTAGTCGGGGCGCGGCACCGTCTGGATGATGGTCGGATCCGGCGCGCCGCCGGGCCCGAAGGGGCCGAAGACGGCCGCGCAGAACATCACCGCCAGAACGACGAGGCCCGCGAACACCAGGTCCTTCCGGAAGGCGACCGGAACGAACGGGACGCCGTCCCTGCGGACCATCTCTTCGTATTCGGCGATGTAGGTCTCTTTTCTCACGAGGCGGCCCGGCATCGGGTACTCGTTGATGCCGAGCTTCAGGACCATCAGCAGGTGCACGCCGACGAGCGCGATCAGGAGGCCCGGGATCACGAAGACGTGGAGCGCGAAGAACCGCGTCAGCGTCTCGCCCGCGATGATCGGGCCGCCCAGCACGATCTGCACGATCTGCCCGCCGACGATCGGGATGCGGCCCGCGATGGACGCGACGATGCCGAGCCCCCAGTACGCGTCCTGGTCGAAGCGAAGCACCTGGCCGGAGAAGGCCATGCCGAGGGTGGCGACGAGCAGCACGACGCCCACCATCCAGGTCAGCTCGCGCGGGTACTTGAAAGCCCCGAACAGAAACACCTGGACCATGTGAATGAGGACCATGGCGACCATGAAGTTCGAGCCCCACCCGTGCATCGCGCGCAGGAACCAGCCGAAGGGCTGCTCGAAGTTCAGGACCTGGAGGCTGCGGAAGGCCTCGTCGGCCGACGGCACGTAGACGAGCGCCAGGCAGATCCCGGTCACGACCTGCAGGGCGAAAAGCGTCAGGGCGCCGCTGCCGAAGACGTACCACCAGCTCGCCGAGCGCCGCGGCACCGGGTGAGCCGCGGTCTCGCGGATCGCGGCGCCGATCTTGAGCCGTTCGTCGAGCCAGTCGGAGAGCGGGCCGATCAGGCGCACGGCGGACTCTCCGGTAGGTTCGTCGCCGCGCTCGCGACGTTGCCGAGCGTGGGCATCATCCCCGCCTTGATCCAGAGCCGGTCGTTCTCGACCTTGAAGTCGTAGTGGAAGAGCCCTCGCGGCGGCGGCCCCGAAGCGCGCCTGCCGTCGGCGTAGTACGCGCCGCCGTGGCAGGGGCACAGGAAGAGGCCCGACTGCGGGAACCAGCGCACGGGACAGCCGAGGTGCGCGCAGTTGACGGCGAAGACCTGGAACTCGCGGCCCTGTTCGCGCCGCACCCAGCAGGGGATGTCGGCCGTTTCCCCGTCCCAGGGCCGCGTCGACGGGTTGCGGAACGTGGCCATCCGCGTCTGGCCCTCCGGGAAGCGCGACAGCTCGCCGAGCTCGACCCAGGCGAGCGCCTCGCGCATGCGCTTTCGTCTCGCGGGCGACAGGAGGTAGCCGACGATCGGCGCCGCGAGCATCAGGCCGGCGACCGCGTTGAGCAACAGCCCGAGCTTCAGGAGCATGCCGCGCCGCGTGAGGGGTGGGCTCATGGGTTCCTCCCCGGATAGGGTTGCCCGGGCGACGCGGGCCGGCGCGAGGCCAGCCACGCGACGACATCGGAGACCTCCCCGGCCGTCATCGCCTGTCCCGGGACGTCGTTTCTCCAGTCGGGCTGGCCGATGTCGGGACGCCCGGCGATCACCGTGGTTCGCAGTCCCTGATCGCTGACGAGGCCGAGGAACGATCCGTCCACGATCGACCCCGCCTTCGGGCCGCCCGCTCCCGCGGCGCCGTGGCAGGAGGCGCAGAATTTGGCGTAGACGGCGGCGCCGCGCGCCGGATCGCCCCCGGCGGCGGCGTACGGCGGAGCCACGGTCCCGCCGAGCGCGCCGGCGCGGGTCCAGCCGCGCATCCCGGAGACGAGAATCGAAACCTGCTCGTCCGTCAGCATCCCGCCCGCGCTCTGCGCGAAGGCGGGCATCGGCGTGCCCGCCACTCCCGAGGCCGTGGCGCGGCGAAGCACCGCGTCGTCGGCGATCGCGAGGTAGACCGGATCGGCGAGGCCGATCGCGCCGGCGCCGCCCTTGCCCTCGATCCCGTGACAGCCCGCGCAGTTCTCGGCGTACAGGACCGCGAAGCTCTTCACCCGGTCGGGACGGACCTCCGCGGCGCCCGCCTTCGGGCGGCCGGGCAGCCGGTCGCAGCCGCTGGCCAGCAGCGCGGCGGCGCCGACCACGGCGGCGAGCCGGCGGGGCCTCCGCATCATCACCTCGGCTCCCCGTCGCGCGGCTCGACGACGCCCGGGGTCTCGATGCCGGCCCGCACCGCGAAGGACTCGAACTGCAGCGTGCGCACGTAGGCGGTGCGTGTGACGACGATTCCCGCCACGACACCGAACCCGATCTGGGTCACGACGAACCAGGGCCAGTCGACGTGCGCCTCCAGGGTCGGGTTGACCATCTGGAGCGTCGCGTGGAGCAACCCGGTCCAGAGCAGCGGCGCGATCACGCCGCCGAGCAGGACGGGCCGCCGCGGAAACATCGGCAGCATGACGCCGTAGAGCAGGCCCACCATCACCGAAGTCAGCAGGTGGATGGCCGTCGCGAGAAGCAGGCCGTCGGCATGGAACTGGTGCAGGCCCTCCAGAGGCATCGCGGCGAGCCGCGCCGAGGCTCCGGCGGCGAGCAGGTTGATGGGGTACCAGACGCTCCCCTGCATCACGACGCCGTAGAGGACCGCGAGAACGGCCATGGCGACCGCTCCGGCGAGGCCGCCCTTCACGCCGGCCGAGACCGGGTGGATCTCGAGAGGCAGGCGGGCGCGATGCGTGCCGGCCGCGACGTCGAGCCGGGCCACCCGCTCGCGCAGGGAGGCGGGGAACTCGAGAAGCGGCGCGACCGGGACGGTCTCCTCCTGCTCGTGGGGAAGGACTTCCCGGAACCAGCCGGCGGCTGCCGCGGCCATGAGGACGGCCCCGACGGCCGAGACCGCCAGGCTCGTCACGAAACCCGCGAAGAGCAGCGTGATGCCGAACGCCAGGACCATGGGCCACGCCGTGGGCGCCGGAAGGTCCACGCTCCTCGGCCGCTCGCGTTCGATCTCTTCGAGCGTCGGCATCCGTTCCTCCTCAGCGCCCGATCCCGTAAACGACGAGCAGGACCACCACCCACACCGCGTCGACGAAGTGCCAGTAGAGGGCGAGCACGTGCGTGCGCCCCGCGTGTTGACGCGCGACCTTGCCCGCGGCGGCCAGGGCGAGAACGACCAGGAGCATCGTCGCGCCGGCCAGGACGTGAAAGGCATGCAGGCCGACCAGCGAGTAGTACGTCGTGCCGAACAGGTTCGTGCGGATCGTCAGCCCCTTCTCGACGATCAGCCGCTTCCACTCGAGCCCGGTCCCGAAGAGAAACGTCACGGCGAGCGCGGCCGTCAGCGCCCACCACGCGCCGAAGATGCGCGGCTTTCCCCGGCGCAGCGCGTCGACGGCGACCGTGATCGTCGCGCTCGACGCGAACAGACAGATCGACATGAAGAGCGGGAACTCGAGCACGTCCTTCGGCTGCGGCCCGGTCGCGCTCTTGCCGAGGTAGAAGAGGTAGGCCACGACGAAAATGGTGAAGATCGCGGCTTCGGCGACGATCAGGCAGGCCATCCCCACGGGCCCTCGCTCGGGGAGGACCCAGCGCTGCGGGGGCCGGGGCAGGGCGTCGGCGCGGATGCTCACTCGTACTTCCAGTCCGGATCGTCCGGGTGCTTGAAGTCCCAGAGCGGCCGCCGGCTCTGCACGACCGGCAGCTTCGCGAAGTTGTACGCCGGCGGCGGCGACGTGACGACCCACTCGAGCGTCCACGCATCCCACGGGTCGTTGCCGGCTGCCCTCCCCTTTGCGAGCGAGCGGCCGATGTTCCACAGGAAGATGAAGATCGCCGCCGCCTGGAGCGCGACGCCCATCGTGGTGACGAAGTTGAGCGCTCCCCAGCCGCGGCTGGCCTCGTAGGTGTAAATGCGCCGCGGCATGCCGAGCAGCCCGGGCACGTGCATCGTGTCGAAGGTCATGTGGAAGCCAATCACGAAGAGCCCGAAGTGCCAGCGGCCCAGCCTCTCCGAGAGCATGCGGCCGGTGGCCTTGGGGAACCAGTAGTAGATCGCCCCGAAGATCGCCATCACGATGCCGCCGACGATGACGTAGTGGAAGTGCGCCACGACGAAGTAGGAGTCCGAGAGCTGCCAGTCGAACGGCACGGCCGCGAGCATGATCCCGGTCAGGCCCGCGATGAGGAACTGGAAGAGGAAGCCGAGGCAGAAGAGCATGGGCGTCGCGAACCGGATCTTGCCGCCCCAGAGGGTCCCCAGCCAGTTGAAGATCTTGATCCCGGTCGGGACGCCCACGGCCATCGTGGTCATGGCGAAGAACGTGTTGGCGTGGGAGGTCATGCCGACGGTGAACATGTGGTGCGCCCAGACGCCGAGCGAGAGGAAGCCGATGCCGGTCGTCGCCGCCACCATCGCCGGATACCCGAAGATCGCCTTGCGTGAGAAGACCGGAAGGATCTCGGACACGAAGGCGAAGGCCGGGATGACGAGCACGTACACCTCGGGATGGCCGAAGATCCAGAAGAAGTGCTGCCACAGGAGGGCCGACCCGCCGGCCTGGGCGTCGAAGAAGTGGCCGCCGAGGTAGCGGTCGATCGAGAGCATGATCTGCGCTGCCGTCAGCGGCGGCAGGATGATCAGCGTCATCGACGACATCGTCAACATCATCCAGGCGAGCAGGGGCATGCGCGTCAGCTTCATCCCGGGGCAGCGCATGCAGATGGTCGTCGTGACGACGTTCAGGGCCGTGCCGATCGTGCCGATCCCCATGACGAGCAGCGAGAGCGTCCAGTAGTCGGTGCTGTGGCCCCGCGAGAAGGCTTTCGCCGTCAGCGGCGCGTACGCGAACCAGCCGACGTCGGGGGCACTGCCCGCGCCGTAGAGCCCTTCGCCCCCGACCAGGCTGAAGTACAGGAGCAGGCCGCCGAAGGCCGTCAGCCAGAAGCCGAGGGCGTTCAGCCGCGGGAACGCCATGTCCCGCGCGCCGATCATGAGCGGGACGAGGTAGTTGGCGAACCCGAACAGGATCGGAATGGCGACGAGGAACACCATCGTCGTCCCGTGCATCGTCATCATCCGGTTGAAGACCTGCGGGGAGACGAAGTGGTTGTTCGGCACGGCGAGCTGGATCCGCATGATCGTGGCCTCGACGCCGCCGACGGCGAGGAAGAGGATGCCGTACAGCACGTACATGATCCCGAGGCGCTTGTGGTCGACCGTCGTGATCCAGCCGTGGAGGCCCTCGAGCACGCGCACGCGTCCGTCGGCGGGACGGGCGGCGGCGAGGGGGACGCTCTCGGAGGACAAGGCTACTTGAGGGTCAGCAGGTAGGCGACGAGCGCGTCGAGCTTGCGGTCGTCGAGCTGCATCGCCGGCATGAGCGCCCCGGGCTTCAGGACGTTCGGATCGCGCACCCACGCGCGCAACCTCTCCGGCGTGTTGGGCTCCGCGCCGGCGGCGATCGTCTCGCGGCTCATCAGGTGCGTCAGGTCCGGGCCGTAGAGCCCGTTGCCCACCGTGCCGCGGACCGTGTGGCAGTTCAGGCAGGCGGTCGTCTCGAAGACCATCCGGCCCTCCGCGGCGGAGGCGCCGGCCGCCGCCGTCTCCCGCTGCGCGGCGACCCAGCGGTCGAAATCCTCGCGCGTGTGGACGTAGATGCGCAGCAGCATCTTCGCGTGCTGCGTGCCGCAATACTCGGCGCACTGGCCCTCGTAGAGGCCAGGGACCCGCGGGTCGATCCAGGTCTCGTTGACCTTGTTGGGGATGAGATCGGTCTTTCCGGCCAGGCGCGGCACCCAGAAGCTGTGCGCCACGTCGGCGGACTCGAGCCGGATGAACGTGGGCGCCGGGTGCGCCGCGTCGGTCACCGGAACGTGCAGCTCGTTGGCCGTGACGACGCCGAGCTGCGGGTACCGGAACTCCCACCACCACTGGCGCCCGATGGCCGTGACCTCGAGGGCGCCGGGCGGCTTCGCGAGGTCCTGGATCTGGAAGACGGTCCGGGCGGTCGTCAGCGAGAGGACGATGACGATCAGGATCGGGATGACCGTCCAGGCGACCTCGACCTGGTCGCTGCCGTAGACCTGGGGCGGCTCGGCCTGGTCGTCGCCCGGACGGCGACGGAACCGCACCACCGCGACGACGAGCATCGTGAAGACCACCAGGAAGATTGCGCCCGTGATCCCCAGCACGAAGAGCGAATAGCGGTGCCCGGCGAGGGCGTTGGAGGACAGCGGCCGAAAAATGTTCGTCCCCGTCGTGGGCTCGTCCGCGGCGGCAAGGGACGCGGCCGCGAGTAGGACGGGCGCGACGGCCCCCGCGAGGCGCGTTCGGCGAAAGCGCGCCCGCAGGACGGAGGTCGGCGGAGTTCTCATCATCGTGATCGCCGGCGGATGACGCGGGCAGTATATCCACACGAATCGGGGGCCGCTGCCCGGGTTGACGGCCCCGCAGGCGCGAAATATAGTTTGTGCCCCGCTCGGCTTCCTTTTACCGCCCGAGAAACATTGAGGAGGAGACCCGTCATGGCCCAACCCGTCCGCCGGTTCCTGGTCGCCCTGTCCGCCGTCGTTCTCGCGGCGCTTCCGGCGCTCGCCGCCGACCTGCCGCTGTCCGTGGTCCAGTACCCGGAGCGCTCGGGCGTCGATCTGAAGATGGCTGCCACGGCTCGTGTCGCGCCCGCTTCCGCCGAGGCCTCCGTCAAGTTCAAGGACGGCCAGGCGGACGTCGAGGTCGAGTACAAGAGCCTGCCGCCCGCGATCCTCTTCGCCGGCAACGTCACGTCCTACGTGGTGTGGGCGGTCTCGCGCGACGGCAACGCCGAGAACCTCGGCGAGCTGATCGTGAAGGACTCCTCCGGCGACGGCCGCTACCGGACGGGCCAGAAGGAATTCGGCCTGATCGTCACGGCCGAGCGGTATCCCCTCGTCCCGCGGCCCTCCGAGCTCGTCTGCTTCACGTCGATCGCTCCCCCGCCGAAGAAGGCGAAGAGCACGCCGATCACGTTTTCGGGTTTCGGTCCCGCCCCCTCCGTCGGCAACCCCCAGGTCGGCGGCATGAGCTACTCCGGCAGCCTGCCGGTGGACGTCGCGCAGGCCCAGCGCGTCCTCGACGAGGCCAGGCAGATGGGCGCCGAGAAGTACGCGCCGGACTCGATCCGCGACGCCGGCATCACCCTGGCGCAGGCGACGAACTCGTACAACTCCGGCAACAAGAAGGTGGGCCGGGACTACGCCCGCCGCAGCCTGTCGCTGTCCTCGACCGCCATCCGCGACACGGAAAAGAACCTCGCCGCCGAGGCGGCCGCGGCGGCCGCCGCCAGGCGCGCCGCCGAGATGCAGTCCCTCGAGCAGCAGAAAGCCGCGGCCCAGGCGCAGGCGGCCGACGCCGAGAAGCAGACCCTGGCCGCGCGCGAGGCGGCCGTCGCCGCCCGCGAACAGGCGGCCGCGGCGCAGGCCGAGCTTGCCCGGGCGCAGCAGCAGGCCACGGCCGCGCAGCAGCAGATGACCCTGCTCCAGCAGCAGGCGGCGGCGGCGCAGCAGGACGCGGCCGCAGCCCAGCAGCGGGCGACGGCGGCGGGCCTGTCCGCCGAGGCCGCGGAAGCGGCGCGGCGCGACGCCGACGACGCGCGGCGCAAGGCCGAGGAGCTGAGCGCCCAGGCCACGGCGGCCCGCACCGAAGCCGAGCGGACGACGGCCGAGGTGGCCACCGTGGCGGCCACGCTCGAGAAGAAGAACGCCCAGCTCCAGACGGAGAACGAGCGCCTGACCAGGGAGCGCAACGACCTGGCCGGCCAGCTCGACGGCGCGCTCTCGTCGGTCGCCCAGATCACGAAGACCGCGCGCGGCGTCGTCGTCAACCTGCCCGACATCCTCTTCGACGTCAACAAGGCGACCCTCAAGCAGAACACGCAGGTCGCGCTCGCCAAGCTCGCCGGCATCGTCCAGGTCTTTCCGAAGATCAACCTGCGCATCGAGGGCTACACCGACTCGACCGGCTCCGACGAGCTGAACATGCGGCTCTCGAAGGACCGCGCCGACGCCGTCATGTCCTTCCTGCAGAAGGAGGGCGTCGCGTCCTCGCGCATGACCGCCGCCGCCTACGGCCCGAAGTTCCCGGTCGCCGACAATGCGACCGTCGAGGGCCGCGCGAAGAACCGGCGGGTCGAGATCGTGCTCGCCGAGGGAGTCATCCAGGGCGCGGGCAACTGACGGACGACGCTCTCGCTTCGCTCGTCATCCCGAGGGCCCGCAGGCCCGAGGGATCCCGTACTCGAGTCGCCTGAGCGCCGGGGAGCCTAGGGGCTCTCCGGCGTCTTTTCCTTTTCGATCTCTCCCGTCATGGGCACGAAGCGGACCGGGATGATGTCGCGCTCGGTGACGCGACCGTCCTTGTCCTTCGCGAAGACCTTGAGCTCCTGGAAGAAGCCGCCGACGGGAATCACCATCTTTCCGCCGGGCGAGAGCTGCTCGATGAGCGGCTCCGGAATCCGCTCGGGCGCCGCCGTCACGATGATGCCGTCGAACGGGGCGTGCTCCGCCCAGCCGCGGTACCCGTCGCCCTCGCGAACGACGACGTTCGTGTAGCCGAGCTCCCGGAGCTTGTCGCCGGCGGCCTTCGCGAGCTCCGGCAGGATTTCGATCGAGTAGACCTCGGCCGCCATCTCGCCGAGGACCGCGCTCTGGTATCCCGAGCCCGTGCCGATCTCGAGCACGCGGGCCTTCGGCGGCAGCTCGAGCAGCTCCGTCATGAGGGCCACGATGTAGGGCTGCGAGATCGTCTGGTTGTCGCCGATCGGGACCGGGTGGTCCTCGTAGGCGCGGGCGCGCTCCGACTCCGCGACGAAGAGGTGGCGCGGCACCTTGCGCATCGCGGCGAGCACGCGCGGGTCGCGCACGCCGCGGGCCGCGATCTGCGTGTCCACCATCCGGGCCCGGGACCCGGCCTCCGCTGAACCGCCCACGGAGCTCACTCGGGGCGCCTCCTCGCGCCTGGCGCGGCAGCCGGCCGCGGCCAGGGCCGTCGGGAGAAAGAATACCGCCGCCAGGGTGGCCCGGCTCGGGCGCCGGGGGGAAGCGAGCGTCCGGAAGACGAGCACCGGCGGATCTTAACTCCGCGCCCGGGCGGCCGGGGTCACACCCGCCGCAGGAAGAGCAGCGTCTGGTCGTCGTACTGGGGCACGTCGCCGGCGAAGGCCGCCACCGCGCCGAAGACCTTCTCGCAGATGACGGACGGCGCCTCCGCCGACATCAGGCGCGAAAGGCGGTCCAGGCCGAACTCCTCGTCGGCCGCGTCGAGCGCCTCGGTAATGCCGTCGCTGTAGACGCACAGCAGGTCCCCGGCCTCCATGGCGATCGTTTCCTCCCGCCAGGCGGCGTTCGGGAACATGCCGAGCGGGACGCCCGTCGCCTTGAGCTGCTCGATCGCGCCCGACGACGCGCGCCGCACGAGCGCCGGGTTGTGGCCGGCGGAGACGAATCGGAGCGTTCCCGAGTCGGGCTCGAAGAGGCCGAAGAAGCACGTCAGGAACTTGCGCGTGGCCGCGTACTTCTGGAGATGGCGATCCACGCGGGCGATCAGCTCCGGCACGGTCCGGGCCTCGTCGATCTGGAGGTGCACCGCCGCGTGGACCGTGGATACGAGCAGGGCCGCCGGCACGCCCTTTCCCGAGACGTCCGCGACGAGAAACGCGAGGCGGCCTCCCGAGAGCGGGAAAAAATCGAAATAGTCCCCGCCGACCTGCCGGGTGGGCACGTTCCGGGCGGCAATCTCGACGCCCTTGACCGCGGGCAGGTCCCGCGGCAGGATCTGCCGCTGGATTGCGGCGGCCAGCTCGAGCTCGCGCTCGATGCGCTCCTTCTCGATCGCATCCTTGTGGAGGCGCGCCGTCTCGATGGCGGCGGCAGCCTGATTCGCGAAGAGCGACAGCAGCCGCGCGTCGGTGGGCGTGAAGTCGAGGACCCGGCCGTCGCGCGACTCCTTGTCCGCCACCGCCAGGACGCCCAGGCGGCGGCCCGGCACCGAGATCGCGACCGCCAGGCACTTCTCGCACCGGGCCAGCCGCATCCCGGCGGTCGGCACGGTCGCGGCGGCGTTGTTGATGACGCCTCCCTCGGGCAGGGACCAGGCGGAGGCCTCGCGCGCGGTGACCACCTCCCCGCCGACGCTCTTCTCGAGAAGGACGGCGCCCGATTCCTCGAGCAGGACGAGCGTTCCCTTTCCGGCGTCGGTCAGGGAGATCGAGCGGAAGAGGACCTCGTCGGCCAGGGCGGAAAGGTCGAGCTGTCCGCCGAGCGACAGGCCGAGGTCGTACAGCGACTCGAGCTCGAGCAGGCGCGCCTTGAGCTCAAACTCGGCATCGCGCACCTGCCGCGAGAGGCGATGGGTGCCGACCACGGATCCGAGCAGGAACGCGAGCATGGCGGCGCTCTCGGGCATCTCGGCGCCCGGCATGCCGCCGAGACGCAGGGCGCCGTGGAGCTCGCCCTCGGCCGACAGGGGCAGCCACAGGTCGCCCTCCCGCTGGAAGATCCCGGCAGGCAGCGGCTCCGGCACCTCGCCCGGCTCGACCGCGCCCGGCGCGTTCTCCCCCGCCCGGATCCAGGCCTCGCGGTCCCGGAGGTAGACGGTCGCGTCGCGCGCGCCGGTGGCGACGACGGCCGCTTCCGCGATCCGGTGGTGAAGGGGGCCCTCTCCCTCGAGGACCGCCCCGATCCGCTTCCAGAGCTCGTCGAGCCGCGCGGCGGTCGGAGTCGGGGCCGGGGCCGTCATTCTGGCTCGGCGGCGCGGGTCAGGCGGGCTGCGCCCGGACGCCGCGCAGCGCGTCCTCCTGGGTCGGGTAGATTTCCGCGTACTGGGCCAGGCCCATGATCCGGAACGTCTTGTCGATCGTGGGCGTCAGGCCGCAGAACGCCAGCGCCCCCTTGCGGTCCATCACCTTCTCCAGGACCTCGATCAGGATCGAGATCCCGATCGAGTTGACGATGCGGGTCTTCTCGAGGTTCAGCACGAGCGCCCGCGCGCCCTGTTCGAGGTGGGCGTAGGCTTCCCGCGCGATCTCCTCGCCGCCCTGATTGTTGATGTAGCCGTCCGTCCAGAGAATCGCGACGTCCCCCTGGCGCTCCGAGGACACCTTGCAGGTTTCGCTCACTTGTATTTCCTCATCAGGATCCGCGTCCCCCACTCGCCCGACGTGATCTCCACCTCGTCCATCAGGCTCTTGATGATCTGCAGTCCCCAGCCGCGCTTGCGGTGGCCGCCGAAGCTCTTCTCGATCGACGGCTCCTCCACCGTGGAGTGGTTGAAGCCCTTGCCCTTGTCGAGAACCTCCACCTCGAGCCACTCCCTTCCCTTCGGTTCCCGCCCGAGCCGGAACGTCAGGTGCAGCTGCTCGTCGCGGCAGTCGGCGTGCTCGAACGCGTTGATGCACGCCTCGACCAGCGCGAGCTTGACCTCGTCGATCTTATCCCGCGTCATCGCCAGGTATTCGCCGAGAGCGGCGGCCTGGGCCGTGGCCACGATCTCCATCTCCGGCGCGACCGGAATGGTCATGGAAACTTCGCGGCCGCCGGCAGCCGACAGCCCGGGCGGAGCGGATCCTCCCTGCGACATGGGAACGCTCGCGGCTCCTAGAACCGCAGGAAGAGTTGCAGTGAGCGGATCAAGACGAAAGGCAGTCTATCGGAGCCGAGAAGTAGCAGGGCAAGCGACAGCTCACCCGCGAGGAGCCCCCACAGGAGGTTGGGGACCTCGATGGCTTCCCGACCGATCGCGAGCGCTTTTCTCATCACTGCAACGTTCCAGAGAGGCAAGAGCCCTGCCAGCCAGGAGCCGCGGCGAGATGAGGGGATAAGCCGTTCCTCGAGAGAGGGTTAGGGGGTCTGCCGAATGGGGCCACCATCGCGGCGCAATCGTATCACAATGGCACATAGCGATACGAATGCCGATAGATGCTTATCGTTAAATGATTGTAATAAAGATGTTTAGTATAGTAAACGTGACATTACGATACGGTGACTTTACGTCCCACAACCCTCTTGCGGTACAGCGTCCGGCGGCTGATCCCGAGAAGACGGGCCGCCCGGCTCTTGTTTCCGCCGGCCATCCGCAGCACCCGCTGGATGTGCTTCTCCTCGAGGGCTTTCAAGTCGGCGACGTCTTCCTCGCCCGGGATCACGGGTGCGCCCAGCTCGGGCCGCACCCCGGACCTCGGAAGCCACTGCAGGTCCTCCCGGCGGATCGTGCCCCCCTGGGACAGCGCCGCGGCGCCCTCGAGCAGGTTCTCGAGCTCGCGGATGTTGCCCGGAAAGTCGTGGGACAGGAGCGCCGCGTAGGCGTCCCGGTCGAGGTTCGGCACCTCGCGCCCCTCGCGGGCGGCAAAGCGCTCGAGGAAGTAGCGCACGAGCTTGGGGATGTCCTCCCGCCGCTCGCGCAGGGCCGGCAGGCCGATCTCCACGACGCGCAGCCGGTAGTAGAGGTCCTCGCGAAACTCGCCGCGGGCGATGCGCTCGGCCAGCCGCGCGTGCGTGGCGGCGAGAACGCGGACGTCGATGGGCACCCGCCGGCGGGCCGCCCACGCGCTCGATCTCGCGCTCCTGGAGCACGCGCAGCAGCTTGGACTGCAGGGCCACGGGCATGTCCCCGATCTCGTCGAGAAAGAGCGTGCCCCCCTGCGCCGTCTCGAAGCGGCCCGCGCCGGCGCCGTCGACGCCCGTGAAGCCACGCCGCGCTCGTAGCCGAAGAGCTCCGACTCGAGAAGCGTCTCGGGGAAGGCCGCGCAGTTGATGGCGACGAACGGCTTGTCGGCGCGGTCGCTGCGGGCGTGGATCATCCGGGCCACCAGCTCCTTGCCGGTGCCGCTCTCCCCGGTCAGCAGGATCGAGATTTTCGACGGCGCCACCCGCGAGACGAGGTCGAGCACGCGTCGCGCCGCGGCCGAGTCGCCGACGAAGAGCCGCCCCGCCGCCGCGCGGCCGGTCTCGTCGAGCAGGCGCCGGTTCTCCTCCTCGAGGCGCTCGCGCTCGCGCGTCAGCCTCTCGAGGTGCCGCCGGTTTTCGATTGCCATGCCGCAGAGACCTGCCAGGGACACCAGGAAGCGGCGGTCCTCCTCTTCGAAGGCCGCCGAGCCGCCGCGGCGCGCCTCCTTGTCCGCGAGCACGAGGACGCCCGTGGGCCGGCCGCCGCCCGAGATGCGGACGCCGACCGCCGCCAGCACCGGCCGGCCGAGCAGCTTGAAGCGCGAGCGCTCGACCGCGCCCTCCGAGGCGAGGACGTCCCGCAGGAACTCGTCCCCGGCGACGACGGCTTCCGCCGGGCGCTTGGCGAAGCCCACACGCGCCTCGGCGCGCCGGGCACCCCCCTCGGCGAACGTCGCCAGGTACCCCCGCGAGGCGTCGAGCACGCCGACCACGCGCGACAGCACGTCCTCGGCCAGGGCCTGCTCGTCGGGCATCGCGCCCAGCGAAAGGCCCGCGTCGTAGAGCGTCTCGAGAAGGAGGAGGCGGTGCTGTGTCTCGAAGTGGCGGGACCGTTCCATGGATCGGGGCTACTTCGAGGCGGCCAGCACCTTCGCGCGGCGCAACTCCGCCACGGCGGTCTCGGAGGGACGGCACGGGGCCCAGCTCGGATTCCACTTGCGATTCTCGGCGATGAGCTTCTCGGCCCGGTCGAGGTCGCCCTTGCCGGCCACGATCTCGGCCACCCGCGCGCGCGCCTCCATGATCCAGCGGCGATCGTTGAAGTCGTAGAAGGGGTTCGGCGGGTTGGCGTTCTGCTCGTAGTACTTCAGCGCCTCGTCGGTCTTGCCCTGCATGGAGAGCGCCTTGGCCATCATGTAGTTCCACTGGGGAAAGTGCGGCTTGAGGTACGTCGGAAACTTCCCTGCCTTCTTGTTCTCGTCCCAGAGGGCTTCGATTTTCGGCTTGAGCTCGAGGAGCCCGCGCTCGGCCTCGGCGGCCTTCCCGTCCGCGAGATCGCCGAGGACGACCATGAAGGCCGGTCCGACGTGGGCGTAGTCGCTCTTCGGGTCGACGGGCATCTTCTCGATCCTGGCGATCGCGGCGCGCGCCTTCTCGCGGTCCCCGCCCTCGAGGGCCGCCCGCACGGCGAACGTAAGGAAGTCGCGGCGCATGCCGTCGGTGTTGTCGAGCTCGGCCGCCTTCTCGTAGGCTTCGACGGCCTTCACGTATTCCCCCATGCCCTCGTAGACCACGCCCAGGTGCTGGTAAGCGGGAGCGAAGTCCGCCTTGATCGCGAGGGCGCGGTTCAGGTTCTCGATCGCCTCGTTGTACCGGCCCGAGTAGGCCTGGTTCTCCCCGAGGGAGTCGAAGGGATTCGCGTTGTCCGGGGAGATGAACTGGTACTTCGTCAGGTAGTCGATCGCCTTGTCGTACTCGCCGCGATAGCCGTAGTAGTAACCGATCTGGTTGTAGGCCTCGGCGTTGTTCGGATCGACCGCCAGCAGCTCTTCGTAGATCTTGATCGCGCGCTCGGCGTCGCCCTTGGAGAGGGCGTCCTTGGCGAGGTTGCCCGCGCCCCACCAGTCCCCGGGCCACCGGCGGTGCAGCTCCGTGGCCAGGGCCAGGGCGGTGTCCCGCTTCCCGTCGACCGAGGCCGACGCGATGTCCACGTAGTAGCGCTCGCGCTCCGAGAGCCGGTCCCGCTCGCGGGCCGCCCGGTGGATGAGCGTGATGGCCTGCTCCCGGTCCGAGAGGTCCGCGAGCCCCAGCATCGCCATGGCGAAGTGCGGGTCGAGCTCCAGCGCCCGGGCAAAGCCGAGCCGGGCTTCCTTGGCGTAGAAACGGCCTGCGTTGGCCCGGGCCTCCTCGTACGCCTCGTAGGCAGCCGTCGAGGCGGTCGTGACGTCGCGCCGGTTGGCCAGGAACAGTGCCGTCGCAACCCCCGCGCCGAGCACGAGAACCGCCCCCACCACTCCCAGGACCCACCTTTTCTTCATGCCTGTTCCTTCATACGGATGGCCGATCCCGGGGTTTCTCCCGGAAATGGCCCAAGAACGCCCCTAGCAGGCTGCTGAAAGATGGATGCGGGCGTCGTGTCCGGCACCTTGCACCCGCGCCCGCCCAGCGCCGCCGTGAGCCAGGCGCCCTTTCTGCGTAAGTGGAAGCCGGCAAAGTGCCGTCCACCCTTCGGGTTACGGCGGCGCGGGGCCATCTGCGTCGTCATCGCTCCTCGGCGATGCAAAGGCATCGCCGTCGTCGCGCTTGCTTGCATCTGACCCCGCGGCGCTCGGTACCCGACCACCGAAGGCAGACCCCCGGCAGTAGGGAACGCCGCGTACTCGCGGCGGTTACACTCGCCATCCCACACCCTCTTTCAGCAGCCTGCTAATCGGCCCTCATGAGCAGAAAAGTCATGTCGTCGTACTGCTCGGCACCCCCCACGTGCTCGCGGATGTCCGCCAGGATCCCCTGGGCCGCCTGCTCCAGGGGCCGGTCCCGGTAGGCCTGCACGGAGAGCATCAGGCGCTCCTCGCCGTACGGGTCCATCGCGGCGTTCATGGCCTCGGTGAAGCCGTCCGTGTAGAAAAAGAGCAGATCTCCGCGCTTCAGGTACAGCTCCTTCGTGTCGTAGGGCACGTCGCGGAAGGCCCCGAGCGGCAGGCGGTGCTCGGGCGGATCGATCAGGCACGGGCCGCCGTCCCCGTTGCGCGCCAGGATCGGCAGCGGCTGTCCCCCGATGGCGTAGCGCAGGAGCATGGCCGGAGCATCGAGCAGGAAGAACCCGAGCGAGACGAACATTCGCCGCTTGATGGAGTAGATCCGCCGGTTCGACTCGCGGAAGAGCGCTCCCGGGTCGCTCGTGGTCAGGGCGCGCGAGTAGACGATCTCCTTGGCCGCGACCATCAGCAGCGAGGCCGGGACCGACTTGCCCGAGACGTCGCCGATCACGGCGCCGAGCCGGCCGTCCTCGAAGGGGATGAAGTCGTAGAAGTCGCCCCCGACGACGCGCGCCGGGATACTGCCGCCGAAGAACGAGAAGCCCGCGACCTCGGGCAGGCTGCGCGGCAGCAGGCTCGTCTGGATGTCGCGCGCGATCTCGAGGTCGCGCTTCAACTCCGCCTGCCGGGTCATCTCGTCGTGGAGCAGCGCCGTTTCGATCGCGAGGGCCGACTGGTTGGCGAGGGTGGACAACAGCGCCTGGTCCTCGCGGTCGAAGCGCTCGCCCGACAGCTTCTCCTTGAGCGCGAGGATGCCCATGAGCCGCTCGCGGTACACGAGAGGGACGAGCAGGCGGAATCCCTCCGTGGACAGCCGCAGCCGGAACTCCTCGCTCTCCGCGTCCGCGAAGTGCAGCGAGATCTCCTGGATGTCGGAGGGCTTTCCCTCCTGCCGCAGCACGCGCCGCAGCGCCGCCGTCGGCGAGAGGCGGTCGTCGCGCCGGCCCCGCCGCTCGATCCATCCCTCCCGGTCGCGCAGCCAGATCGAGGCCTTCTCCAGGCGCATCGTCGCGGCCACGCTCGCCGTCAGGTAGTCGGCGATGCGGCCGAGGTCCAGCTCTCCCGTGATCGCCTCGCTCATCTCGAGCAGGGCCGCCTGGTAGTCGAACTTCTCCCGAAAGAAGAGCTTGTCGAGGGGCGCCTGGAGCCGGCGGCGCAGGACCTCGAAGAGCGAGATGCCCACGAGAAAGAAGCCGAAGTTGAAGAGCGGCGAGGCCGACAGGCGCGAGCTCGTGAAGACCAGGTTCGCCAGGGCCACCGCCCCGGCGTACAGGCCGAGCAGGACGGCCGTCGTCGCGGCGTAGAGGAACGTCCGGCGCACGATGACGCGGACGTTCAGCATCTGGAAGCGCACGATCGCGTACGCGAACGTCAGCGGGATCAGGATCATCGGGATGATCCCGTAGAAGGCGTACTCGTCGATCCCGAACGCCGAGGGCAGGACGATGAAGAAGAGGACGAACGGCACCGTGCCGACGATGGTCCCGACGAACACGTGGAACGCCTGCCGGCGCTCGCGAGGCTCCTCCAGCGTGAAGGCCGAGTGCGCCAGGGCCACGAGGCCGAGGACCAGGTAGTCGCCGAGCAGGATCCAGGACGAGAGCGGCGCGCCCGAGAGCACCGTCACCTTCTCGCCCTGCACCTGCCGGAACACGTCGTACAGGAAGACGAAGGGCGGCACCGCGTAGATCAGGTAGAGCAGGGCGGGACTGGCGGACAGGAAGTCCTGGACCCGCACCTTCCAGCGCGGCGGCGGCTCCCCGGTCCACTCGTCGGTCCGCGCGATGTGGAGGCGCTTGGGCCGCGGAAACACCAGGAAGAAGTGCAGGAACACGGCCGGCAGGAGGAAGAGGCTGACCGTCCCGGTGTTCTGTACGAACACGTCGATCCACCAGTAGGAGGCGGGCCGCAGGCGGCACACGAAGAAGATCAGGAAGAGGACGCAGAGCAGGAAGAAGATCTGCGCCGAGCGGTCCCCTGGCACGCGGAGGAAGACGAAGAGGCCGATCAGGAAGAACAGGAAGCCGACGACGACCGCGTAGAGGTAAGTCCGGCCGCCGAGCCTCTCCGAGGAGAGCTGGAGCCTCACCGAGCGCAGCTCCCCCGGCGCGTCCACGCGTGGCTGCGCGGGGCACGGCCCGTTGCGGACGAGATAGGTCACGTTCTCGCCGATCCGGTGCCGCCGCAGCTCCGCCGAGGCGTCGGAGCTCGACTTGACGATCCGCTTCCCGATCCCCTGGACGCACTCGCCGGGCTTGATCCCGGCCTTCTCGGCCGGGCTGCCGGGCACCGTCGCCCGGACCTCGATGCCCTCGCGGCCGTAGGGCACGGGCACGATGCCGTCGTACGGGCGGGCGGAGAACATGTCCGCGATCGAGGCGATCGCGATTGCAAGCCCGGCGAAACCGATCGCCAGGAATCCTCCGCGCCGGAACCCGGAGCCCGGGCGATCCGTTTGAACGATTTCGGTCATCCCCCCACCACGCGCCCGAACGCGAACCGAGAACCGACATGTTAACGGCAATCGGCGATCGAAAGCGCCCCGACCGGGCTATTCTTCGCGCGTGCCGTTCATCACGTTCGAAGGGATCGAGGGCGGCGGCAAGTCCACGCAGCTCGCCCTCGCGGCCGAACGCCTGCGCGCGTTGGGAAAGCCCGTCCGGACCACGCGCGAGCCAGGCGGCACGCCGATCGGCGAGAAGATCCGCGACGTCCTCATGGACACCGGGCATTCCGGCCTCGAGCCGATGGCCGAGTGGCTTCTCATCGAGGCCGCCCGGCGTCAGCACCTCGCCGAGGTCGTCCGCCCCGCGATCGCCCGGGGCGAGTTTCTGCTCTGCGACCGGTTCTCCGATTCGACCGAGGCCTACCAGGTCGCCGGGCGCGGCCTCGACGCCGACGTCGTCGTCCGCCTCGACGCCCGCGTCCGGGACGGCCTCGCTCCCGACCTGACGATCCTGTACGACCTCGACCCGAAGGAAGGGCTCGCGCGCGCCCGCCGCCGCGACGCCGGGGAGGGCCGCTTCGAATCGGCGGCGCTCGCCTTCCACGAGCGCGTGCGCGCCGGATTTCTCGCGATCGCGCGCCGCGACCCGGGCCGCGTGGCCGTGATCCCGGCGGCGGAGCGACGCCGCCGCGGTCTTCGAGCAGACCTGGCGCGTTCTCGCGGGAAGGTTCGGGCTGGCATGACCGTCGCCGCCGAGGATCGGCTCGACGCCCTCGCGGCCGCCCCGGAGCGGTTTCCGGCGGCGCTCCTGCTGTCGGGTCCTTCCGAGGCGCGCCTCGACCGCGAGTCGCGGCGCCTGGCGGCGAGGCTGCTCTGCCCGGGCGGCGATCCGGAGGGCGAATGCGGAAGCTGCCGCCGCGTCGACGCGGACCTGCACCCGGATTTTCTCTCCGTCGAGCCCGAGGGCGTCCAGATCCGCGTCGAGCGCGTGCGCGAGGCCCTCGCCTTCGCGGCCGGCCGGCCGTACGAGAGCGCGCGGCGCGTGGCCCGCGTCCTGCGCGCGGAGATGCTCGGCCTCGAGGCGGCCAACGCGCTGCTCAAGGCCCTCGAAGAGCCGGGCGAGCACATGCGCTGGATCCTGACGACCGTGCGCCCCGAGACCCTGCTCTCGACGATCCGGTCGCGGTGCACGCCGGCCGTGCTGCCGACGCCCGGCCCGTCCGCGCGCCAGTCCGCCTGGATCGAGCGCGGTCACTCCGAGCAGGACGCGCATGATCTCGTCCTGTTCGCGGCCGAGGACGACGCGGACCCCGCCGCCCGGCTCACGGAGGGGCGCGAGCGGCGCCAGACCGCTGGTGGCCGCCCTCGAGGAGGGCCTCGGCGAGGGGCGCCTCGCCGTTCTGATCCTCGCCGCCGAATACGTCGCCGCGCTCGACCGCGCCGACGCCCGGCTCCTCGCGGAGCTTCTCGCGGACGCGGCGCTGGCCGCCGCCTCCGCTCCCGCCGAGGCGCTGCGTCACCGGGCGGTCGCCGGGCGCCTGTCCCGCATCGCGCGCCGGGCGCCGGCCGCCGCCCTGCGTGCGGCCGCCCTGCTCGCCGCCGACCCCCCGGCCGACAACCGGAAGGGCAATCGGCGGATGCACTACGAAAGGGTGCTGCTCGAGCTCTACGCGGCGGCCCGGCCGTAGGCGGGGGCGCCCCCGACCGGCGGAAAAGGGGAAACCTCGAAGGAACCGCGGGGAGCTTCCGGGCCGACGGGCTTCGGAAGGATCGGGAAGAGTGCGGACCTGGGAGCTACAAAGATTGACGGAAGGTGTGGCAAACTAGGATGACAGACGCCATCGGTCCTTCGCGCCCCCCCAATCGATTCCTTCGAGTGCCGTTCAGTATATGGCTAAACTCCGGCGTCAAGCGCAATATCCGCCGAAAGTCGAGCCCGCGCCGCCCTCGAGATGACCGGAAGTATCAGTTCTTTTCGAGCGCGATCTCCACGGTCTCGCTCTTTCCCGGCCCCACGACGACGGTCTGCTCCCGGGTTGCCAGTCCCGGCCGCGACACCGTGATCGTGTGCTGGCCCGGCGGCACCTGAAGGCCCCTCGCCAGCGTCGACAGCTCCTCTCCGGTACCCACGAAGGTGTCGTTGAGGTAGACAGCAGCGTCCCCCGGCGTGATCCGGAAGAGCAACCGCGACCGGGATTTCGGCACGGCCGATCCCTGCGGCGTGCGCGGCGCGTCCGGCTGAGCCTGCACCGTGTTGGCCGGCTCGTCGACGGCCTGGGGCTGCGCCTGGGGCTCGTCGCGCCAGGCCTGGCCGCCCTGCTGGCCGCTCTGGACGTTGACCGGATGCGTGCCGTTCTTCTCCTTGCTGAAGAAATGCTGCACGCCGCCCTCGGGCTCGGGATTGTCGTAGGAACCGTACTGCTTCGCGCCGGATATCTTCTTCAGGCTCTCGCGTGATCTGGATCTGGGCGCCCGGGCGCGCCTGCAGCTCGATCGCCTTCGACTCGAAACCGTCGAGCCGGAACTCGAGCTTGTAGACGCCCTTCTTCAGGTACAGGTACTCCGGGCCGTCGAAGTCTTCCACCATTCCGATGAAGACGTCGTCGAGAAAGACGCGCGTCGTCTCGGGAGAAACGTTGGTGCTGACGATGGCCCAGTCACCGGCCACGAACGCGACGTAGTTCGGACCGTACCCGTAGCCATAACCGCCGTAGCCGGGTCCGTAACCGTACCCGTACCAGCCCGGCCAGCCGCCCCAGCCCCAGCCGGCCCAACCCCAGCCCCAACCCCAGCCCCATCCCCAGCCGCCCCAGGGACGGTAGTAGCCGCGGCCGCCCCAGTAGCCGCCGCCGTGGTAGCCGCCGTGCCAGCTGCCACCGCCATGGTAGCCGCCGCCGCCGTGGTAACCGCCGCCGCCACCGTGGCTGCCGCCGCCACCGTGACCGCCGCCGGAGTGTTGGGCGAGCGCCGAAGGCGCCGCAAGCACGAGGAGCGCCGCCGCCGCGACCAGTGCGCGCAGGAGCGAAGCAGACTTGAGCGTCTTCATGGACACAGCCTCCACATTCTAATTGAGCAAGAAGGAGGCCATGGGGTTTACATCGAGGTCGTGCGGGAAGTGCTTCGGGGGACTCGATTTGCGCGGCGTCCTCCGCGCGGGTCGCCGCGGGGATTTGACCTCGGCGCAGGTCAGTGCGTCATCCGGAAGGGATTCGCTCCGTCGCCTGCAGGCCGCGTTTCAACCCCCTCAGATAGTCGTCGCGCAGAACGCGGTCGACCGCCCGGCGTCCGCCCGGCAGCTCCCGCCGTTCCGAGAGCGCCGCCCAGAACGGCAGCAGCCGTCCGAACGGCCCCTGGCGGTCGGGCAGCGTCCGCGCCAGCGGCACGGCCAGGAAGTCGCCGAGCTCAGGATGCTTCTGGTAGAAGATCGCCGCCGCCTCGCCGGCCTTCTCCTGCCGCCGCCGGAACGAGGAGAACGTGATCTCGTGGTGGTGCCGGGCGACCGCGGCCGGCCGGTAGAGCATCCGCATGCCGCCCTTCATCAGCCGGTACGCCACCTCGATGTCCTCCCAGGCCGCGTGGGGAAAGCTCGTGTCGAAGAGCCCGGCGTCCACCAGGAGCTGGCGCGGGAGCGACACGTTCGACGTGTAGAAGAAGTTGAAGGGCACGGCCTCCGTGTCCTGGATCAGGCCGTAGCCGAACTGCAGCCCGTACTCGTTGATGTGATGGAGGAAGGGCGACACCGCGCGCTCGCGCGGCCAGGTCGTGTAGCCGAGCACCGCCACCGGATAGGGCCGCGGCTCGGCGTGCGTCCGGCCGTGGACCGCGAGCAACGCGGGCTCGGGAACCGTGTCGTCTCCGAGAAAGAGGATGGTCTCGCCCTTCGCCTCGCGCACGCCCCGGTTGCGCGCCGCGGCGGGGCCGGAGTTCTCCTGCGAGAAGAACCGGAAGGGATACGGAGGCCGGTAGGCCGCCAGCCGCGCCGGCGTCTCGCCGCCCGATCCGTCGTCCACGACGACGACCTCGAACTCCGGCGGCGCGTCCTGGCGCGCGAGCGCCTCGAGGACGGGAAACAGCGTCTCGGGCCGGCGAAACGTCGGGATGACGACCGAGAACTTCACGCCCCGGCCTCGAAGATCTCGGCGAGAGTCGTCCGGACGAGCGCCGGGCCGCTCTCGAAGAACGGCGCGAAGAAGTCTGACGCGAGCCGGTCGTCGCCCGGGTAGGTCGGCACCAGGCGCAGCGGGAACTTCGCAAAGATGTCGGCATCCGCGCGCCGCCGGCCGGCCTGCACCGCGCGCCGCTTCTCGGCGAGCGCGCCGTGATGCCGGTGGATCCAAGACAGGGCGCGCAGGTGGGCGATGGTCAGGGGGTCGTCCACGGCGACCCGCAGAGCCGGCTCCGCCGCGATGCCGAAGAGGCGCCGTACCAACGAGGGCTCGGCGTCTCCCGGCGCGTACGGATCGCGCTCGAGCTCGGCCGCGCCGGGGTTGCGCCGGGCGAGCATCTCCCCCACTCGCGTGACGAACGTCATCACGATGGCCGGCATCAGGTCGCGGAACGCCTCGCGGCCCAGGTTCTTGTAGACGGTCGCGAAGGCGTTCTTCTCGAACAGAAAGCCGCGCGAGAAGATGCCGAGGGCCTCTCCCGTGGCGCCCCCGCGGTGGCGCGCGACGGCGCGCGGCTCCGCCACGATCCGCGAACCGAAGATCCACTGGCGCCAGCCGAAGTCCACGTCCTCGAGGTAGGCGAAGTAGTCGTCGTCGAAGCCGCCCGACGAGAGGAACTCCGCGCGCCGGACGGCCATGAGGCCGCCGCACGCGAAGAGCCTCTCGTCGCCGGGCGACGCCGGGGGCAGCGCCCCGACCGGGCGCCCCGCGTCCGCCGCGAAGGCGTGGCCGTCGAAGGTGAGGAAGCCGTCGGAGAAGTCGTTCTTCGTCCCGGTCCAGTCGGTCAGGCGCCCCCCCGCCGCGACCACGTCGGCGTCGGCGAGCGCCAGGGCGTCCACCAGCAGGCGCGGCGCGTCGGGATGGACGGCCGCGTCGTCGTTGACGAAGAGGACGAAGGGCGCCCGCGCGGCCTCGACGCCTCGCCGGCAGCCCGCCGCGAACCCCACGTTCGCGCCGGCCGCGATGCGCCGCGCCTCCGGGTGCCGCGCGAGGACGACGTCCCACGGCGTCTCGGAGGCGTTGTCCACGAGAATCACCTCCGCCGACAGCCCCGCCGCGCAGGCGCTCTCGAGGGCCGCGAGGGCCTCGAGCAGGTGCTCGGGGCCGCGGTGGTGCACGACGACGATCGAGGCTTCGGGGTTTGCCACGGCGGGCAAGACTATCAACGGAAGAGGCGCTTCCAGAGCGGATCCCGGGCCGCGTCTGCCGGCGCCGGCAGGCGGCCCGGGTCGACCCGCGCCCGCCGGCACCACGCCGACAGGGGCGCGGTGACGGCCTTCCAGCTTCTCGCGGCCGCGAAGCTCCGCGCCGCCTCGCCCGCGCGCCCGAGAGCGGCGGGATCCGCGAGAAGCGCCGCGATCCGGTCGGCGAGGGCCGCCGCGTCGCGGCCGCACTCGAAGGCCGCGCCCTCCGCCGCGAGCTCGCGCGCGAGAGAACCGCCCTCGACGGCGACGGCCGGCACGCCTCCCCACGCCGCGTCGAGAAGGCGCGTCCGATACGCCAGCTCCGTCTCGAGGCCGGGGGTCGAGACCGCCGCCACGAGGTCCGCCGCGGCGTAGAGGTCGGCGCGCGCCGCGTAAGGAAGCCACGGGGAGAACAGGATCGAGCGCCCGGAAGGGTCGATCCGCCGGGCGTGCTCCCGCGCGCGCTCGAACACGCCCTGCGGCGTCGTTGCCGGATTCGGGCTCTCGAAGAAGAGAAGCCGCGCCTGCGGAGCGCGCGCGAGAACGCCGGGCCACGCCGAGAGCAGCAGCTCCGGGTCGTACCAGTCGTAGACGCCGCCGAAGAGCACGAGCGGCGCGCCCTCCGGCGCGCCGACGGCGCGGCGGCCCGCGGACCGGTCGCCCCGGGCCGGCGCCTCGGGAACGCCGAAGGGCACGACCGCGACGAGGCGCGACAGCGACGGGTCGTCGGGAAAGTTCGCCGGCCCGATCCGGCCGGCCGCGAAGAGGGCGCCGGCGTAGAAGAGCCTCTGCTCGGCGGAGGCGCACAGGAAAAAGTCGCCGCGCGCCAGAGCGAGGTCGAGCGTCCGGCGGTCGTGGCGCGCGGCCTCCTCGCCGAGCACGCGCGCGTAGTGCAGGTTCTCGACGGGAAAGGGATCGTAGAGATCCACCGCCACGGGCACGTCCCGAACCTGCGGGAACCACCAGTTGGCGGCGTGTCCGGAGACGATGGCGGCTCCCGCGCCGCGCGCGGCCCCGCCGAGCGCGCCTTCCTTCGCCGCGACGACGCCGACGGGGCCGGCCACCTCGCGCGCCTCGCCCGCGTCGTTCGGGACGAGCAGGCGGACCTCGAATTCCGACGTGAGAGCCCGCGCGAGCTCGAGCGCCCGGATGCCCATCCCGGCCATCCGGGGCCGGATCGGCTCGGGCGCGAGAACGACGATCAGCACGGCCGGGTTCCCGGCCGAAACCTCACCGCCTTCCCCTCAGCCGATCCAGAAACAGGTGCAGCTTCCAGGTGCGCGACGCGTAGATTTCCTCGAGGATGCCGTGCTGGCGCTCGATCTCGACCTGCGCCTCCTGCAGCAGCCGGTCGTACTCCGCCGCCCGCTCGTGGAGCAGGTCATTCTCCGCGTTCCACCGCGCCGTGTCGGCCTTGCGCTCTACCTCGGAGCGGGCGAGCGCCTCGCTCGCGCGGCGGTGGCCCTCGCGCAGGAACTGCAGCTCGCCCTGCGAGATGCCGTCGCGTTCGTACCAGTACGCGACCTGCGCGCGCATCCGGTCGAGCACGCGCGCCAGGCCCGCGTCGGTGCGGCGGGCGGCGTAGCGTTCGAAGATCTTCTTGCGGGCGTCCTGGAAGGCGCCGGCGCCGGCCGCGACGTGGCCGGCGCCGTTCGTCTGCGCCTCGAACACGCGGTACTCGCAGGTCACGGCCCGCAGGTGGCGGAACGGCGTCTCGGCCGAAAGGCGGATGAGAAAGTCCCAGTCCTCCGAGTAGTCGAGGCCCTCGTCGAAGCCCCCGACCTTGCGGAAGAGCTCGCGCGGCAGCAGCAGCGTGTGAATCGGGATGTAGTTGGCGAGCAGCAGGTAGTCCGGGTCGTAGTCCAGCGAATACTGGAGCGTCCGCACGCGCGGCTCCCATCCCGATTCGCCCTGCCCGTACACGACCGTGACGGCGTCGGCGTACACGACAGGCTCGGGCCCCTGCCGCTGGCCGGCGGCCAGCCGCTCGAGATGGTCCGGAAAGCAGCGGTCGTCGTCGTCGAGGAAAGCCACGAGCTCCTCGGTCGCGAGGGCCACGCCGCGGTTGGCCGCCGCCGAGCGTCCGCGGCGCTGCTTCGGATCCTCGAGGACCACGTCGAACGCGTCGCGGAATCCGTCGGTGACTTCCCGCGGCGACGCGCCGCCGTCGTTGACGACGACGACCTGCCGCGGCCGCGACGTCTGGGCGCGCAGGCTCTCGAGCGCCTCCTTGAGCAGGGCCGGCCGGTTGCGCGTGCGGACGACGACGCTGACGGGAACCGGCCCGCGAGCGCCGTCGGCGACGACCGACGGGCCGATCGCGCGGCGCAGCTCCTCGAGCGACGTCGTGGACGCGTCGGCGTAGGACACGACGCGGAAGGCCTCGGCCGGACCGCTGCCCGGCAGCGTCAGCCGCCGGTAGGCGTTGAGCCCCTGGATGGCGCCCGCGTAGTCGCGCACCGATTGCTGCGACGCGAAGGCCTCGAGCGCCTCGTCCTTGCGGCCGGCCTCGGCGGCGATGTCCACGAGCGCGTTGGGCAGCAGCGGGTGCGACAGCTCGTAGAAGGCGATGCGCAGCAGCCGGAACCGGTCGTGGTCCGGATCCCCGGCGCGCGACGCGGCGACGAGCTCGTACACCGCCCGCGCGAGGGCGCGGTGGTCCGGGTGAATCTCGACCGGCGACGGGCAGAAGACGAGGTCCGGGCGGAAGTCCTCGATCTCCGCCCGGACGAGGGCCTCGAGGCGGCCCGGGTCCTCGGCGAGGCCGCGGTCCGCCAGGCCCCCGAACCGGGGCGCGGCGATTCCCAGGATGGACGCTGCCCGCGCGGCTTCGTCGCGGCGGCGCGCGGCGTACTCGCGGGCGCTTTCCGGCGCGACGCCTTCCTGCCCGGTGCCGTCGGTGGCGATCCAGACGCGGATCGCCTCGGCCCGGCCCGCGTTCCACGCGAGCGTGCCTCCCGCCCCGAAGGTCTCGTCGTCGGGATGCGCCGCCAGCGCGAGAATCCGCGCTCCGGTCAGCTCGGTCGGCGCGTAGGGAATCAGCGAGTCTTCGCGCTGCATGAAGTGGGGTCTAGTGTAGCCGACTCAGACGAGGTCGTAGAGCGACGGCACGAGGTGCGCGCTCCGGGCGAAGCGCTCGGCCGCCGCCTCGTCGTAGACCCGGACGATCATCGGAAAGCCGGCGTCGGCTCTCTCGCCGGGAAGGGCCGCGATCGGCGCGCGTCCCGGCCCGGCCGGGGTCTCCCAGAACGCGAGCCGCCGCGCGCCGAGGCTCCGGGCCTCGTCGGCCGCGGCGGCGAAGAGCGCCGGCAGGTCGCGCCCGTCGGCCTCGCGACCGAGGTAGTCGGCCACGGTCGCTTCTTCCCCGACGACGGAGATCACCGCCCACGCGACGAGCTCGCGGCCCTGGCGGCGCCAGACCATCCGGTAGTAGCGGCTGGGCCGCGCGTGGAACCTCCAGTTCACGCGCTCGCGGTCGCGCACCGCGGCGTGCGTGAGCGTGCGCCGCGCCGCGTCCCACAGGGGATCGAACGCCTCGTCCACGAACTCGCCGGATTCCCGATCCGGGGGCGGCGCTCCGAAGGCCTCGACCGGCGTCTTCACGACGGCGATCGGGAGAAGCGTCCGCGAACCCACGATCCGCTCGCTCACCCGCAGCGCCCGGGCGTTCGGGAAGCCGAAGCAGAACGGCACGCCGCGGAGCGCCCCGTAGAAGGCCTCCGTCATCGCCCGGTACACCCCGTGCCGGCCGCCGAGGCCGCGCACCGCGGGATCGGTCGCCACGTCGCCGACGGAGTACAACAGGCGCGGCTCGCCCTCGAGCAGGAATCGCATCCCCCACCCGGCGTAGTTGCCGACGATCTCCCCGTCCACGACGCCGACGACGCCCTGCCAGCCGTCCGGGTCCTGCGCGAACTTCCACCGCCACTCCTCCTCGGGAAGCGGCGTCTTGAAGACGCGCTCGAAGAGGCGCCGCACGCCGGGGGCGTCCGCCTCGGTCGCCGCGCGCACCGCGAATCCGCTCACCGCTTCTCCCAGACGAACGTTTCGAGCGGGCGGCCGCTCGCCGCGTCGAAGACCCGCAGGTACACCGCGCCCGGCTTCAGCGACGCGAGGACCTCTTCCGGGAGCCGGAACTCCTTCTCGAGCGGCGCCCCGGCGAAGGGAATGAGCGACGGGTTGGTCGAGACCGCGACCCAGGCGCCGGGGCGCGCGGCGACGCGGGGCTCGGCGAGCACCGCGGCGGCGATCGGGCGCGGCGGCCGCGCGGCGGCGCGCTCGAGCAGCGCCCGGCCGAGGGGGCCGTAGCGCCGCTCGCGGTAGAGGCGGCGCGACACCTCCCGACGGCTGCTCGGTCTCGGGATTGCGCCCGGCGCTGCGGGCGAAGAGGTGCCGCACGCGCGCCCGCGGCACGAATCGCAGGAGGAACCCCTTCTCGAGAACGCGGTCCTCCCACTCGGTCTCCTCGTACTCGAACAGGAAACGCTCGTCCATCCGGCCCGCGCGGTCGAAGACGTCGCGGCGCGAGGCGAGCACGGCCCCGGTCAGGTGCGCGCGCGTCTCCCCCGCGCTCCCAGAGCGCGAGCGTCCGCCGCGCGAACGGCGCGAAACGCGCCACGCCGAGCTCGCCGAAGAAGCCGGCGGCCGAGTCGGCCGGCAGGCGCAGCGTCCCCGCCGCGTCCCAGAGACAGAGCGGGGCCGCGGCCCCGACGCGCCGGTCCGCGATCTCGTCGAGCAGCGCCGTGACGGCGCCCGGCAGGAACACGACGTCCGCGTTCGAGATCACGACGCGCTCCGCGCGTGCCCGGTCGAGGCCGGCGTTGACGCCGCCCGAGTAGCCGCGATTGTCCGGAAGAAAGGCCTCCTGGTCCGCGCCGAGGGCCGACAGCGCCCGGACCTCGTCGGGACCGGAAGCGCAGTCCACGAGAACGATCTCCCCGGCCACCTTCTCGCCCGCGAAGGCCTCGCGCAGGGAGTCCACGCACGCCGCGGCCTCCGCCGCGCTGCGGTGGTTGACGACGATCGCGGAGACCGAGGGCGTCATGCCGCGCCGTCCAGGGCCCCGTGGAACGCCGTCTCCAGCCGCTCGGCCACGCGCGCGGCGTCGAAGCGGGAGGCGGCCGCGGGGCCCGCCGTGCGCGCCCGCGCGCGGGCCTCCGGCGAGAGCAGGGCCGGCAGGGCGTCGGCCAGGCTCGCGGCATCCCCGTCGCGGAAATACCAGGCCGCGTCGGCGCCGATCTCGCGCTGCCCGGGCACGTCGGAAAGAAGCGTCGGGATGCCGCAGGCGAGCGCCTCGAGCGAGGGCAGCCCGAATCCCTCCTCGACGCGCGAAGCGCCCACGAAGACGTCCGAGGCGCGATACGCGAAGGGCATGCGCTCCGGGGGCAGCCGATTGTGGTACTCGTCGGTCACCCCGAGCTTGCGCTCGGCCTCGAGGCACGGCGAGTACGAGACGCGGCGCAGGTGGAATCGCGCCCCGCGGCGGCGCCAGAGGCCGAGGCCGGTCAGCGCGATCTCGATCCCCTTGAACTCGACCTCGAGGGGCCCGACGACGAGGACGACCGGCGGATCCGCGGGAGGCCGCGCCGGCCCCGGAAAGAATTCCTCCGCGTCGAAGGCCTGCCCCACGTTCGTGGCGGGCCCGAAGCCGAGCGAATCCAGCCGGGCCGCCTGCGTGGCCGAGATCGCGAGCTTGCGCGTCGGCGCGCGGTAGACCTGCTCGATCTCGGCGCGGACCGGGAGGTAGTGCGCGATCTCGCCCTCGTACCCCTGGCACAGGTGGAAGACCGGGCCGCGCGCTCCGGCCATCGCGGGCTCGACGGTCGTCCAGAACGTCGCCACGCGCACGTCCGCCTCGGCGAGCGCCCGCGAGTCGCGGTAGGAGGAGCGTTCGAACCGGGCCCGCGTCAGGGGAAACCAGTCCGGCGCCGGCTCGGCGGACACGACCGTGACGCGATGGCCGCGGCGCGCGAGCGCCTCCGCCTGCCGCAGGACGATCTGCACGCCGCCGTAGATCTCGGTGGACTCGAGCAGGTACGCGACGCGCAGGGCGCCGCCGGCCGCGGGTCGCGAAGCGTTCGACGCGGACATCTCAGGCTCTCGCGGTGGCGACCCACTGATAGGTCGACAGGCTCTCCCGATCGCAATCGGGCCACGCTCCCGCGAGCGCGAGAAACCCGCCGGCCCCGGCCGCGGGCGCCCCGGGCTCGCCCTCGATCGTTTCCACGCGCCAGCCCGCTTCGGCGACCGCCTCGCGGAGAAACGATCGCGTGAACCACCGCAGGTGCCGCGCGTCCACGAGGCCCGTCGGCGTCGGGTCGAACCGGCCCGCGACGAGGTCGCGCACGATCGAGACGTGGCCGACGTTGGGCACGCTCGCCAGAAGCGCCGCCCCGGGCGCCGCGACCCGCCGCGCGGCGGCGAGCGCGGCGACGGGATCCTCGAGGTGCTCGAGGACGTCGGCGAAGACGATCGCGTCGAAACGCTCGCCCTCGCGCTCGAGAGCGCGGCAGGATCGCGGCGAGATCGCCCTCGAGTACGCGGTCGCAGCGGCTCCGCGCCCGCGCCGCGAGGCCGGCGTCGCGCTCGATGCCCGTGACCGTCCAGCCCGGGTTGGCCGTCTTCGCGCCCGCGATCCCCGCTCCCGCGCCGCAGCCGGCGTCGAGCACGCGCAGGCGGCCGGCGGGCAGGCGGCGTACGAGCTCCGGCCGCTCCCGCTCCGACGGGTCCCCGAACGTGACGGTCCGGAAGGCGGGATGGGCGGTCGGTCGGGCCGTGCGTGTGAGTAACTGTCTAATATAGTGTTTAATAGTTATTGCGCCGGCCGCCGGGAAATCGGCCGTCCGGAACGCCAGGGCCGCCGGCGCGGCCGCCCGCCCGCCGGGCACCGGTCCGAGGCGCGCCCCCTCGAGCTCCCGCAGGGTGTGGACGAACGGCGGATCCAGGGGAACCGCGCTCTCTGCCCACAGGACCCGTCCGGCCGGAGGATCGGGCACCCCGCCCGTCACGACGGGCACGGCCGCCGCGTCGGCGACCGCCACCCACGAGTCCGCTTCGGCGATCCGCGGCCCCGCCGGGGCGCTCCAGCTCCAATCCCGGGCCAACGGAGCGCCTACCGCCCGGCGCCACGCCAGCCGCGAGAGACGGGCCCCGTAGTCGTTCGGGCCGGACCCGGAGAGAAACGCGAGCGCGCCGATCAAGACGAGGCCGCGACCCGCTCCGGAGCGCCGTCCGACTCCTCGGCGGGAGCCTCCGGAAGCATCCACACGTGGCGCGGCGCCATCAGCCCGACGACGTACTCCGGCGCGACCACCGAGAAGCCCGGCTTCAGGATCCGCGCGTCGTGGACGTGGAGCGCCTTCTCGTCGCCGAGGTACACGTAGACGCGGAACTCTCCCTGCGCGATCGGAAGATCGGGGCAGACGAGCCGCAGTCGATGCCTGCGCCGGCCCGTGAGCGGCGCCCACGGCTGCTGCCGGGTGTCCACGGCGAAGGCCTGCACGCCGTCCTCGCGGTCGATGCCGACTCGCACGTGGAAGCGCAGCGTCGGATCGTCCGTCTCGAACTCGACCTCGACGGCGAGCGTTTCCCCCGCCGCGAATTCCGTCCTCGGGTACCCCGAGCCGTCGTGGACGAAAGCCTCCGTCAGGCGCGCGGGCTTGCGGCCCTCCGCGCCCGAGGCCGCGACGGCGGCCGCGTCCGGGTCCCCGGCCAGCGCGCGCTCCTTCTCCTGCAGGAAGGCCTCGTAGCGACGCACGACCGGCAGCGCCGGCCCCTGCGCGGCGACCACGCCATTCTTCAGCCAGATCGCCTCGTCGCACAGGAGCGCCACGTAGTACAGGGCGTGCGAGCAGAAGAGCAGCGACCCGCCGCGGCGGTGGAACTCGGTGATCCGATCGATGGACTTCTTCTGGAAGTAGCCGTCGCCCACGGCGAGGGCCTCGTCCACGATGAGGACGTCGGCGTCCGCGTGCGTCGCGACGGCGAAGGCGAGGCGCAGCGACATGCCCGAGGAGTACGTCCGCACCGGGCGATCGAAGAACTCGCCGAGCTCGGCAAAATCGCGGATCTCCGGCAACCTTCGCCGGATCTCGGGTCCGTTCAGGCCGAGCAGTGCCGCGTTCATGCGCGCGTTCTCTCTGCCCGTGAACTCCGGGTGGAACCCCATGCCGAGCTCCAGGATGGAAGCCACCGTCCCGGTCCGCGTGACCGTGCCGGAGCTGGCGCGCGTCGTGCCGGTGACGATCTTGAGGAGGGTCGACTTGCCGGCGCCGTTCTCCCCGATGACGCCGAGCGCCCGCCCCCGCGGCAGCGCAAAGGAGACGTCCGAGAGCGCGTGGAACTCGCGGTGCCGCGGCCGGCGCAGCAGCAGCTCGCGCAGCCGGTCCCCGGCCGAGTCGTAGACGCGATACGTCTTCGAGACGCGGTCGGCGGAAACGGCGAGCTCGGACACGGCCCTACTCGCCGAGGGCGAACTCGCAGCGGCGGCAGAGGAAATCCGCCGGGGCCTCTTCGACGCCGTAGGTCCACTTGCGCAGCCGCGCCATCGTGTCGCCGCCGAGCAGCTCCGCCACGGTCTGCGTCTTCAGGTCGCCGATCGCGAGGTTCTCGTAGTAGTCCTGACAGCAGAGAACCGCGCGGGCGGTGGCCGTGACGTGCAGGTGCTCGAAGGGGCGCGAGCCCATCAGGTCGCAGCCGCGCAGCTTCTTCTTGGGCGGCGGCTCCGGGACGTACGTGCCGCTCGCCGGCCGGCTCCGGATCTTGAAACCCTTCACGTTCCAGCCCTTCGGGCCGAAGCGCTCCGTGATCGCGGCGACGTCGCGTCGGTGGTCCTCGTCCTCGTCGCCGAGGACGACGATCGCCGTTTCTTCGGCGAGCGTCCGGGCGCGCATCGCTTCCACGTTGGCGAGGACGCGGGCGAGGTCTTTCGTCCCGTGCAGCTTCAGGTAGCGCTCGGGATCGAGGGTCGGCAGGTTGATGCCGATGTACCGGAAGCGCCCCATCGCCTCGAGGCGCGCGGCCCGGTCGGGATCGAAGTGCGAGGCGTTGGTCAGGATCGAGACGGGCAGGCCGCGGTCGAAGAGGACGCGGCAGCGCTCCTCGAAGAGGGGGTCGACGGTCGGCTCGTTGTAGTTCGACAGGAAGACGACGACCCGGTTTCCCCCGGCGGCGACGACCTGGTCCACGAGCGACACGAAGAGCTCCTGGCTCATGACCTCCTTGTCGCGGGGATCGACCGACACCGGGCAGAACGGGCAGCGGTGGTTGCAGCTCGTGCAGGTCTCGAGCGAGACGTAGAGCAGGTGCGTGCGGCGGGCCTCGGTCTCGACGTCCTCGATGAGGAACCGCGCCGCCCGCAGGTGGTCGAGGACGGCCGCGTCCGCGTCCGGGTCCCGGCCTTCGGCGATGCGGGCGAGCGCGCGGTAGGCCTCGCCGTTCTTGGGCAGCGCCGCCCCCGTCAGCGGGTTATAGAGCTCCGCGCCGCGGTCGTGGAGGAACGGGGACGGCGCGTCCGGCGCGAGCACGGCGGCGCCGCGCCGGAAGCCCGAGGACCCGCTCTCGCTCATCGGGCTGATTCTAGTCCCCCGGCCGCGAGCCGGGCGAGAGGCCCCCCGGATGGAGGGGCCCCTCGGGCCTCCCGGCCACGGAGAAAACTCTAGTGCGCCCCGCAGGAAGCGAACGACGTAACGTCCTGGATCGGCTGGAACGGGGTGCCGTCCGCACTCGTGTACTCGACGACCTGCTGCGTCGAGGTGTCGGTGACGGTGAGCGTCACGCCGAGGTTCGTCAGACCGCTGGCGAAGACCCAGAAGTGGCCGCCGCCGTTGCCGTCATATCCGCAGGCGTCGAGCACCTTCACGACGACCTCGGTGTTCGTCGGGCTGAAGAACCAGAAGTACCCCGTGTCGTCGGTAAGGTCCGTCGCCGTTCCCAATCCATTCGAGCCCGTCCCGGCGGAGCTCGACCAGGCCAGGTTGACCGCGAACCGGCCGCCGTCGAGATACAGGGTGTACGGATCGGTGATGGAGAAACGGATCACCGCCGACGACGTACCTTCGGTGTTCGTCCCGTCGCCCGTCACTTTCAGCGTGACCGGGAAGCTGCCGGCATTCGCGAAAGTGTGGGTGACCGTCTGGCCCGTCGCCGTCTCGCCGTTGCCGAAGTCCCAATCCCAGGACGCGGCGTGGGTCTCCGAGGCCGTCAGGGTGATCTCCTGGGCGACCGTCGCGTACCACTTCGAGCCCGCTCCCGGCGAGGCGCCCGAGACCGTGTAGGCGGTCGAAGGATGCGGAATCGTGGACGCGGGAGAGACGGTCACCGACTGGGTGGCCGTTGCCGAAGTGCCGCCGGACGACGCCTTGACGGTCACGGTGTAGGTGCCGGCTACCGTGAAGACGTGCGTGTTCGGGTTCGGCCCGACGTTGAGGCCTCCGCAGTTGGGCGTCTCGTCCGAGCACTGGCTGTCGCCGAAGTCCCAGCGGTACATGACGGGGCTCGGCAGATCGCTCGTCGCCGTGAACTGGACGGAGTCCCCGACCGCCGGATTGGCCGGATCAGGCGCCGCGAGCGTCACCGTCGCCGTCGTCGCGGCAAGGCTTCGCACCGCTGGCGCCGCCGAAGCAGGGCTCGCCGGGCAGCTCTCGAAGCGCGTGTCCTGGATCGGTGCAAAAGGCGTCCCCTCGGGGTTCGAATAGGTCTTGGTGGCGCCGGTGATCGTGTCGGTCACGGTCAACTCGACCCCGAGGTTCGTCAATCCACCGCCGAAGACCCAGAAGTAGTGTTCCGGGTCCACCGAGCAGGCGTCGAGCACCTTGACGACGACCTCGATGTTCGACGGGCTGAAGAACCAGAAGTAACCCGTGTCCGACGTCAGGCTCACCGCGGTCCCGACGCCGTTCTTGCCCTGGGAAACGCTCGTCCAGCTGGCGCGGACCTCGAAGCGGTGATCGCCGAGGGAGAGCACGGTCGGGTCGAAGACGGTGAAGCCGATCGTCGCGCTCGAGCTGCCCGACGTGTTGACGGCGTCGCCGTTCACCGTCAGGACGACGTCGTGCGGACCGAGGGCGCTGTAGGCGTGTGTCACGACGCGCCCGGAGGCCGAGGCGTCGTCTCCAAAGCTCCAGCCCCACGAGGCGGCATTGGCCTCGCTTGCGGTGAACGTGACCGTCTGGCCCATCGGAGCTTCCCACCGCCCGTCAGACCCGAGGGTCGCGCCCGTGATCGCGTAGCCTGGAGACGGTGGAGGCGGCGGGCCCGCGTCTGCCACGACGACGGTCTGCGACGCGATCCTCGTGGCACCGCCGCCGTTGGCCTGCACGGTCACCGTGTAGATGCCGGCCCCGCCGTAAACGTGCGTGGTCGGGTTCGGCCCGGCCAGGAACACCGGGGCAACCGAGTCGCCGAAAGACCACAGGTAGGAGACGGTGCCCGTGAAGCCCACCGGGACCGCCGTGAAGGTCACGGTCTCGCCCGCCTGCGGGCTCGCCGGCGATGGAGCCGCGAGGCTCACGCTCGTCGTCGGTGGCGGTGGCGGTGGCGGTGGCCCCGAAGTCCCGACAGAGTACCGGAAGGCGCGTATGGTCCCCCCGGTCGCGGGGACCTGGACCTTGAAGTAACAGTTGCCGCTGCAGGCGGTGGAGGCCGCGAAGGTCGCCGGGCCGTAGCCCGCGGTCGGCGAGCCCGTCAGCTCGGTGTCGCCGCCGCTGATGGACTGGTTCGAGTCGCCGCTCTTCCAGAAGGAAGCCCCGGGGTGGCTGAGTCCGCCCGGGAGACCCTCGTCGTCGAAAAGATAGTACGTCGTTCCCTGCTGGAGGCTGTACGTAATTGGGTTGCCGAGCGGAAAGACCTGTTGCGAGTGGTCCGCGGCCTTGTAGATGCCGAGCGCGGGGACAGGCGTGAAATTGGTCGTCGTGAAGGGCAGCGAAAGCGAGGCCGTCTTCGGCACGCCGCTCACCGTGTAGTTCCACGTCAGCGCGATCGAGAAGTTGCCGACCGAGTCCGGCACGGTGACGTTCGCCGTGCCGTTCGGCGGATAGAAGGTCGCTGCGAGCGGGCCGCTGCCCCCGCCCTGCGTGATCGCGTAGTCGACCGACACAAGCGTCGCGGCAGCGCCGATCTGCATCAGGTTGCGGAGGTTGAGCGTCGCGCCCTTCAGGACCGGATTCGGCGCGAGCGAGAAGTTCGGCACGAGGTCCACCTGCTGGACCGCCCCGCTCTTGGAAGTCGTGTATCCGCCCTTGTATGTCGCCTGGACCGAGAAGGACGTCGCCGCCGCGGGCACCGGCGGATTCAGGCCCGTGGCCCCTCCGCCCGGCGTGAAGGTCCACGAGAAGGTGGCCTCCGCCGTGTTGCCCTGCGAGCCGCGCGCGTCGGCGGTCCCGCCCGTGAGGACCTGCAGGACGGTCCCGTTGAAGCCGACGATCGAGATCTGCGGGGACAGGACGGTCAGCGCGGTCGAAACGTACGGCGAGGCGCCCGGACCATTGACGTTCTTCGCCTGCAGCCCGAGCTGGTAGCTCTGCGTCAGCGTGCCGAGGCTCTGGAGGCACCCGTTGCCCGTCGTGATGTCGCCGCCCGCGAGGTTGTCGCACGGCCAGTAAGCCGGGTTGAACCCGCTGCCGCCGACATTGGCTCCCGTCACGATCTTTTCCGCCCCGAACGTGCCGGTGTAATGGAAGTCCCAGTCGAGCTCGGTGACGGGCGCGTAGGACACCGACGCGTCCTGGAGCTGCCACTTGTCGCCGTAGAAGTTCAGGCCGTCGCCGCGCGCCACCGACGAGAGGTTCGACATCAGCGCGAACGGGATCGGCGGCGCGTTCGGATCGGCTGCGATGCAGGAGATGTCGATCTTGTCGGTGTGGAGGGAAAACAGCGGGTACCCCTGCACCTCGCGGTACACGTAGGCCGTCACGGTCGATCCGGTCTGCTGGACGAGCGCCTCGAAGCCCTTGCCCTTGTAGGGAGGGCTCGTGCTCCCCTCCTGCCGCAGGTGCGCCGCGCGGATGGGCGAGCCGCCCTCGGTGATCCACTTCGTGTCGTGGATGTCCACGTAGGACTCGCCGTTGGCGATCCACTTGTGCGTCAGGAGGGCGGGAAACGGCGCGGGCCCGCGCAGCAGCGCCCGGTAGAACGTACCCGACATGCTGCCCGCGAACGTCAGGCTGCTCGGCGGCGTGAACTTGTAGACGCTCATCCCGGCCGAGCCCTCGGCGGAGACCACGAAGATCTCGCCGTTGATGACGCCGACGTCGAACTGGATGGGAAAGCCCACGAGGGAGCCGTTGGCGACCTCGTTCAGGTTGCCGTTCGAGTCGATCTCCGCGACGTGCAGCGTCATGTCGGCCTTGGTCGCGCCAACGAGCAGGTGCGCACTATAAGAGCCGGCGACGACGTTCGCCTCGGCCAGCCGCACGCCGACGACGTTGCTCCCATCGATCGAAGACCAATTGATGGCGTTCGAGGAGGGCAGGGCGTCGCTCGAACTGGGGCTTCCACTCGGGCTCGTCAAGTCCACCTTCTGGACGTTGTCGCCCGAGGTCGGGAAGTAGCCGAAGTACTTGCCCGAGGCCGCCAGATACACCGCGGCGATGCGCGAGCCGAGCGGCACGTCACTCGGGATGTCGAGTTGATTTCCAAACGTCATCGCGCTCGACCCGGTGGCCTGCACGAGCTGGGCCCCGAGGCCGGAATTCGCCGCCGCCCTGCTTGAAGGGCTGCCAGTCGGAGATGACGCGCGCCGTTCCGTCCGACGCCTGGGCCACGTCCATGGTGTTTCCGCCCTGGTGGCAGTCGCAATAGATCTGGATGACGCCGCCGTTGTTCGAGCCGCCCTCCTTGCCGACCACCAACTGGGAGAAGGCACCGGGATTGGCCGGGTCCGAGATACTCGCGCGGAGCATTCCCCACTGCGTCAGCACGTACAGGTAGCTCGAGCCGCCTGCCGTCGTCATGTCGGCCGAGCCCGGAAGGGTGCCGGAGTACTGGGGAAGCACGGCCGAGCTCGTCCCGAGCGGTATGCCGCAGTCCGTAGCTTCGACGGAGACCGCACTTCCGAGGCCGAGGGCGACGGCCAACGCGAGCAGACGTGTGACGGGGCGATTCACGCGCAAGGGAACCTCCAATAGAAGGGAAACGGCGAGCTCCGAACTCGGGGAAACACGAGAATCGGATTTCATCTTCCCCCGAACCGTCGAAAATCGCGGGAGGGAAGCCGAGATCAGACCTCCGAACACCATAGTTAGGCCTGCCGTGGTTGAAAGAAAAGTGGGCGGGGCTCGATGCCCCGCCCACTCCCGAGAAACAAATTAGAGGCCGGTGCCGGTCGGGATCGACGGGATGACCGGAACGATCGTCTGAACGTTCTGAACTCCCAGCGGGTTGCAGGACGACGGATCGAGCTGCGTGGCCTGGATCAGGACCGACTCGAGAGCGATGGAGCCCTCGAACGAGTACCCGACCCACGCCTGATCGACCCCCGAACCGCCCGTGAAGTCCATCTGGACCCAACCCGCATCCGCTGCGGGGTGCGCGAAGCCAAGGATGTTGCGCTGCTGCGTCTCCTCCGGGAAGTTGTACTGCGGGGCCGTGCACGGCGACGGGCACACGCCCGCGGTCACCGTCTGCTCGTCCTCGTCCCAGAACGTCAGGGTAACGATGGGCTCCTGGACGGTGCAGTCCGTCGGATCCAGGGTCCCGTTGCCGCCGCGCCACACCTGGAAGTTGGTCGTGATGATGCCCGATCCCGTCAGGTCGAACCAGCGGGCCGCCCAACGCAGGCCGAGGGGCTCGCGCTGGTCGCCGAAACCCTCGTCCCAGGGGGCCGACAGCGCGAGGTCGGTATCGGAGTTTCCGGAACCGCAGTTGGTGCACGTGGTTTCGTTTGCGAGATCGATGTACCGCGCGTAGAACGTGCGGGCCGTAAGGCCGCCGTTGGCCCACGCCTGCGTGGCGGTGCCGAGCGTCGTGTCCGCCTCGAGGTTCACCGTCGAAATGCCATAGGTCGGCAGGCCGACGTTCGAGGTGAAGATGATTTCGCCGAAGAGGTTGTTCTCCATGCCGATCGCGTCATCGATGTAATAGTTCGCGTCGGTCGGATCGGAGAGGTTGCAGTAGTTGGCGTGGTCGATCACGATGTAACCGATGGCGAGGTCGCCGGCAACACCGTCACAATCCACGTCCAGATGCGACACGATGTCGCTGTAGGTCCCCGAGTAGTTCGTCGTGGCGGCGGTGTTGTCCAGCCCGGTCGCCGGGACGTTCGTGGAGCCCGTGGGCGAAACGCGCAGGAAGCCGTCCGGGTTCGGGTACACCGCGCCGCCGTTGCGCTGGCAGACGTCTTCGCCGTGGCTGTCGAGGGTCACCGGCAGGTGGCCTCTGACGATGTCGGACATGCGCATCGACTGGATGTCGAAGCCGGTCAGCGCGACGTTGAAGTCGAGCCGAATGACCGAGAACCGGTCGTACACGTTGACGTGGGCGATCATCGGCGCCGAAGAGGCGTTGCCGATCGTCACGATCGTGTCCTTGGCGTTGAGGGCTGCCGGGTCGACACTCACCTGGAAATAGGGCACCAGGAGGGTAGCCGCCGGCCGCTGGTCGATAGTGCACGTGATGGCGGTCGCAGAGCTCGCGATCGCGAACAGCGCGGCGACGGCCAGGCACGTCAGTAGGGCTTTCTTCATTGAGATCTCCTCGTTACGGTTAACAATTCGAAAACACACGATCGAGATTACCTTCCCTCGAACGATCCCATCACCTCCCACACTTCGATTTTCTACACCGCGCAAAACCTGATTGCTGTTCCAGTTGGGGCCAGGGGGCCCCGAGCTATGGATCGGATGATCGCCCCCGACAAGCCCATAGTCAAGGGGAAAACGCACTTTTTATGCTTTCGAGTCATAAGTTTGGCCTTAAGCAATTGACGGCGTTTCACTTGGCTCTGTTGAGGTACACATTCCAGCCCCCCGCTTCGTTCGGCGTGGAGGAGCTCACCGTTCTCGAGAGCAGGATGTCGAGCCGACCATCCCCGTCGAGGTCGGCCAACCGGATGCATTGTCCGAGCGACTCGATTGCGGGCTCGTCCTTCTCCGCGAGCTCGGCGAAGGTCCCGTCGACCTGCTGGAAGAGCACCCGGATCCGGCGCTTCTCGTTGTCGGCGAAGACAAGATCGTCGAGCCCGTCGCCGTCGAGGTCGCCCATCGCGACCGCGCTGACCGGGGCCCGCCCCTCCTTCTGCCGCCAGGCGCGATGGCGTTCCCACTTGCCTTCGCGAAGGCTGTAGACCGAAATCCCGACGGCGCGGACCGTTTCGGGAACGTTGGCCTGCGCCGCGTATGCGTCCGCGTAGGCCCCGTGACGGGCTTTCCCGAATGTCCCGGGAGCCGTGGCGAGGTGGTAGGCATAGGGCTCGATCACGTCGGACGACACCGGGGAAAAGGTCCCGTCGCCCTGACTTTTCCACAGGAGGATCAGCGCTCCGGTGTAGTTGCTTCCCGTCAGTACGTCTTTCCGGCCATCCCCGTCGTAATCCCAGGCGTGCAGGCAGTTCGAGTAGAAGCCGCCCACGAGGCCGTCCTTCTTCCACTCGAACCCTTCCTTGCCCTTGTTCAGATACACGCGAACCTGCTGCATGTCGACGGTGCCTCGCTCGTCAGACGCCGGGCCGTCCCGGGAGGCCACGATGTCGAGTTTGCCGTCGCCGTTGGCGTCGAGCAAGACGACCGCCTGGGACGAGAAGTCCGACTTCGGGAGCCCCTGGCGCACGATCTGGAACCCGCCTTTCCCGTCCCCGAGGAGCACGACGAGCCCCCGGCTGTGTGAAGCCGAAACGATATCGAGCTTTCCGTCGCCGTCCAGGTCGCCCACGGCGACACCGCCGTAGTCGATCGAGAAGCGCGGAGCAGGCTTCCCATCCTCCACGAAGGTGAGGGGCCACTCCGAGAAGATGCCCTTGCCGCTTCCGATCCAGACACGCAGCCTGCCGTTACCCAGCCTGTCCGGCGGGGCCACGATGTCCGGGATGCCGTCGCCATTGACGTCGGCGACGACGAAGCTGGCACGCCACATTCCGGCGGCGGGAAGCCCGGGCTGCGATACCCGTTCCAGCCGGATTCCGCGCGCGCTCGCGGGAGGAACGATGTCCTCGAAATCGGCGGCCGTGACGCCCGGGCTCGGCGGCAAGGCGGCCTTCGGCGCCGAGCCGGGCGCGGAACCCTTCGTCTGCTGCGCGAGCTTCTGGCGGCGAGCCTCGGCCTCCTCGGGCAGCTCGACGATCTCCGCGCTGTAGTAGTACTCGTCGTCCTCCTTGAAGATCTCGATCATCTGGTTCGGATACATCGGTAGCCGCACGTGGCGGTCGTCCACCTTGATGTATTCCTTCTTCGGGAGCCTCCGGATCAACTGCGTCTCGGACTCCTCGATCACGTTCGGGTCGAGGCGCGAATGGATGCCGGGCGTCGGAGTGGGTTTCGGGCCCGTCGCCGGGGAAGGTGCCGCGGGCTTGTTGGCCGGGGGCGGTGCCGCGGGCTTGCTCGTCGACGACGAGCACGCCACGGCGGCGAGGAGCAGAAGCAGGGGAATGCGTTTCACGAAACCTCCTGTAGGACGAGGGTGTCCGGTACCTGTCGGGGGCGCCGTCCGAGGAACCCGCAAGGCGGACTCTTTATTCACGAACGTGCATAGTTTGTCGTTCCGAGGAGCGATGCGAGGACGGATCCCGTGCTCGATTGCGAGCCCGACATGTCGAGTCCGGGATCCCTCGGGCCTGCGCCCCTGGGATGACAGAAGAGCCATCAAATCAGGTCCGCGAAATGGGGTCGGGCGCGCCCGAACAGGGCCGCGCCCGCGGCCGCGACGAGAAGGCTGAACGCCGCCAGATACGCGATCGAGGCCGGCGGCGGCGCGGCGTGAAGCGTGAAGGCGCGGCGGTACAGGTCCACGAGATGCGTCACGGGATTCGCCTCGATCAGCGGCCGCAGCCGCGCGGGGACGAGCCCGGCGGGGTACACGATCGGCGTCGCGTAGAACCCGACGGTCAGCACGATGCCGACGGCATGCACGGTGTCGCGCACGAATGCGGTCATCGTCGCCGCGATGCAGCCGATGCCGAAGGTCAGGAGCACCTGGAAGAAGAGCGCCGGCACCGCCAGGAGCAGCCACGGCCACGCGAGGTGGCCGAGCAGCGCGACGTAGACGCCGTAAACCGCGAACGCGATGACCTCGTTGACGGCGGCCGCGAGGACCACCGAGAGCACGAGCGTCTCGAGCGGGAAGACCGTCTTCTTGACCATCGCGGAGTTGTCCATCAGGCACGAAGACGAGCGCGCCACGCCCTCCGAGATCGCCATCCACGGCAGCAGGCCGGCCATGAGGAACTCGGGAAAGCTCGCGTATCCCGACTCGACCGGCACGCGGAGCACGAGCGAGAAGACGCCCGTGTAGAGGAGCATCCAGAGGACGGGATTGGCGAACGCCCAGAGGATGCCGAGGCCGGATCCGGCGTACCGCGACCGGACATCCCGGGCCACCATCTCCTTTATCAGGAAGGCTTTGGACGCGAGCGCCCCGTTCTTTCTAGGCATCTTCCGAAGGTGCTCGATTATATGGGTCCGAACTATGTTTTAATAGCATTTCCGTAAACAGCCATGTCCTCCCATTCACCGCGCAAAGTCGCCCTCGTCGGCTCGCGAATCCGCGAGCTGCGCAAGGGCAGGCACCTGACGCAGACCGAGCTCTCCGAAAAAATCGGGGTGGCTCAGTCCGACCTTTCGCGCATGGAGCAGGGCGAATACAAGGTCGGCCTCGACACGCTCTTCAAGATCCTCCAGGTGTTCGATCTGAAGATGGGCGAGTTCTTCGGCGAAACGGAGACGCCCGCCGAGCGCGACGCCCGCGATCTCGCCACAGAGTTCCAGAGCCTCTCCGACGAGGCGCGCCAGGAGATCCGCGACTTCGTGCGCTTCAAGAAACTCCAGGAGTCGGGCGAGCCGCTGCCTGGTGACGGGGCTCACTCCGAACCCGAAGAAAAGCCTTGAGTTGCCCTGCCCAGCGCCTAGAATGACCAAGTACGGCCCCGGCCTTACCACGATGAGCGAACGGCGCAAGCATCTCGAGTTTCTCCGCAAGACCGCTCGCGAGGCGATCTGGAGCGGGGACTACGACCGCGCGCTGACGCTCTACGAAGACGGTCTCGCGCTGGCCCGGTCCTGGAAGGACCGCGAGATCGAAGACCTCTTCACCTGCAACCGCGCGACGACGCTGCTCGAGATGGACCGCCAGGATTTCGACCTCTCGCGCCTGAAGGAGATCGTCCTGCGCAGCCCCGGAAGCCCCAACGCGGTGCTCGCCGGGTACGCCTCCGCGCACGCCCACGAGGTGCGCGGCGAGTACGCGAAGGCTTCCTTCTACGCGCAGGGCGCCCTCCAGAAGAGCCGCGAGCTCGGGCTCGAAGAGTGGACGGCCGCCTCGCTCAACCTGCTCGCGAACCTCGAGCTCCACGAGAGCCGGTTCGACCAGGCGCGCTCGCTCTTCCAGGAATCGCTCGACCGCTACGAGGCCGAGGGGCGCGCCCAGTCCTCCGAGGCCGCCGTCGTGGCCGACAACCTCGGCTACTGCCACATCGCGCTCGACGCGGTTCCGGTCGGCCTTCCCCTCGTGCGCCGCTCGCTGTCGCTGCTCGAGAGCCTCGGCTCGCGCCAGGCGATGGACTACCCGTGCCTCGACCTCTGCTTCGCCTCGCTCAAGCTCGACCGCGCCGACGAGGCGGAGAGCTGGGGCGTGCGCGCCCTCGGGCTCGGCAAGGAGTTCGGCCGCGAGGACGTGGTGAAGAACGCTCACTACCTGCTGGCCGAAACTTACAGCGAGATGGGCCGCGAGGGCGACGCCGACGAGCACTACGACGCGCTCGCCAACTATTATCCGAACTTCCCGGCCCTGAAGAACTACCTCCACCAGATCAGCCTGATGGGCATGATCAACCTGAGGGCATGATGTCGCGCCACGGCCTGCTTCGACGCTTTTGGCTCGCGGCGGCGCTCGCCGCGCTGCCGGGGCTGTGCGCGGCGCTCGAGGAGCGGTCGCTTCTGACGGGGAACGGAACGCTCCACGTCGTGCGCACGGGCTCCGCGGCGGACCTCGGCGTGACGGCTGCGGGGATCTCGCCGCGCATGAAGCTCATCGTATGGAGCGCGCAGGATCAGGATGGGACCCTCTCGGTTTCGATTCTCCCCGGGACGGTTTCCTATCAGGACAAGCACGGGCTCGATCTCGCCTACGACGAGCAGACGGCCACGCTACTGCTTCTCTGGACCGAGGAAATGTCGGCCTTCTCGCAGATCCGCGTCGGCGTGCTGCGCGCTGGGACCTGGACGAACTCGATGCTCATGCCGAGCGCGGGCATCTCGCGGGCCTACAACCCGAAGATGCTCGTCACGCATCAGACCGGTCTCGTATCTCGACGAGCAGGACAACCCGGTCTCGAAGACGAGCTCTATCCTCTCGGTGATCTGGTGGGAGGATTCGCAGTACGCCCAGGCCCGCTACGCGGTGCTCTACCTCGACGAGACGAACTTCGACCCGACGGCACTGGCGATCTACGATTTGCCGGCGCTGCTCGGCACGGCGGGTGACACGTCGACCGCCGGCATCCCCTCCGGCGCGTACCTGTACCCGAGCCTCCAGCCCGACGGGCTTTCCGGATCGGTGCTGGCGAGCTTCGCCGACCTGCACGACGGGAAGTACAAGGTCGTCCGCATCCAGTTCCCGCAGGACTGGGGCAAGTCTTCCGAGCCGGACAACCTCAACTGGAAGCGCCGCCACATTCCGATCGTCGGCGTGACGCTGGCCGCACCCCCCGCCCTTATTGCGCCGGATGCCGGCGGAACCCGCGACGGCATGCGCACCACCATCGGCGACCGGTACCGCCCGACCCTCTCCTGGGGTGAGGACGGCAAGGTGAAGTTCTCGCGCTTCGACGGGACCGACTGGGCCCCGGTGCGCTTCATTGCCGTGGACGACCAGATGACGTACGACCGGGCGTTCGAGCTCGTCACCGGCATGGGCGGGCGCAACTGAGAATCGCGCGCGGCGCGATTTACATCCTCCTCCCGCCCACGACCCCGCCACCCCCCGTCATCCCGAGCCCTTTTGCCTGTCATCCCGAGCGCCGCGAGGGATCCCGTACTCGACGAGCGGCACTCTCCTTTAAGATCCCCCGTCTCGGAGGTGCGCATGGCTCTTCTCGCGGTGGGTGACAAGGCCCCGGCATTCAAGACGACGGACCAGGACGGCAACCCCGTCTCGCTCGGAGATTTCAAGGGACAGAAAGTCGTCCTGTACTTCTACCCGAAGGACGACACGCCGGGGTGCACGAAGGAGGCCTGTTCCTTCCGCGACGGCTGGTCGCAGTTCCGCCGCAGGAAGATCGTCGTCCTCGGCGTCTCCGCCGACGACGTGAAGTCGCACAAGAAGTTCGCCGAAAAGTTCTCGCTGCCCTTCACGCTGCTCGCCGACACGGACAAGAAGATCCTCGACGCCTACGGCGTCTGGGGCGAAAAGAGCATGTACGGCCGAAAGTACATGGGCATCCACCGCGTCACGTACCTGATCGACGAGAAGGGCAGGATCGCCGCGGTATGGCCGAAGGTCAAGCCCGACGGGCACGCGGAGGAAATACTCGAGGCCGCAAGCAGCAAGCCGTAAGCAGGATCCCGCATCGCGCATCGCGTATCCCGCATCGCGTATCCCGCATCCCGCGTCGTCCCTCAGAGCCCCTTCGGCAGCTCCGCCCGGACGTTTCCGTCGTACAGGGACTCGAGCAGGGTCGCCGCATCGGTGCCGGCTGGCGTGAGCGTCTTCGGCACCATCACGCGCACCGTGTAAATGTGATCGCCCGCCTCCCCCGTGCGCGGGTCCTTGACGCCCTGGCCGCGGAGGCGGAACTTCTGGCGGCTCTGCGTGGCGGGCGGGACCTTGGCGCGCACGCTGCCGTGGATCGTCGGCACCTCGATCTCGGCGCCGGCGTACGCCTCCTTCACCGTGATCGGGACGATGCCGTGAATGTCGTTGCCGTGCCGCTCGAAATAGTCGTGCGGGGACACATGGACGGTCACGTAGAGATCGCCGGCCTTCCCGCCCCGGGCGCCCGGAGCGCCCTTACCGGGAAGGCGGATCGCGCCGCCGTTCTCCGTGCCCTCCGGGATGCGCACGCGCACGCGCTCGGTCTCGGCGACGACGCCCTCGCCGCGGCAGGTCGGACAGACCGACTTGCCCTCGCGGCCCGTGCCGCCGCAGGTCGGGCACGCCTTCTCGCGGCGCAGCGCGAGCGACGCCGTGCCGCCGAGCACCGCGTCGCGGAAAGGCACCTCGATCCGGGCGCGGACGTCCTCGCCCGGCTGGGGGCCGGTCGCCGCCCGGCGCCCTCCCCCGAAGAGATTGCCGAAGAGGTCCCCGAGGTCTCCCCCCTCGAAATGGAACCCCTCGAAGGGGACCCCTCCCGGGAACCCGCCCGCCGGCCCCCCGCCGGACCTGGGGTCCGCCCCACCGGCAAATCCGGCCCCGGGGCCGGCATGGCCGAACCGGTCGTAGGCCCGCCGCTTTTCCTCGTCCTTGAGGACCTCGTAGGCCTCCTGGACGTCCTGGAAGCGCTTCTGGGCGGCCTTGTCGCCGGGATTGACGTCCGGGTGGAGCTTCCGGGCCAGGCGGCGATAGGCCTTCTTGATGTCGGCCTCCGGGGCCCCCCGGGAGACCCCGAGGACCTCGTAGTAGTCCCTTTTTGCCATGCCCTGGCGGGCATTATATCGACCGCCGAAATTAGGCCATTGACACGGTTCGGGAGACTAATATTATTAGTCTTATCCTTCGAACCATCTAATCTTATAAGGCATCGAAAACCTCGATGAGTATCGACGAAATCGACCTGCGGATCCTGGACATGCTCCAGCGCAACGGGAAGCTCTCCCAGGCGCGGATCGCGGGTGCCGTGGGATTGACCACTCCGTCGGTCAACGAGCGCATCAAGAAGATGGAGCGCCACGGAATGATCCGGGGCTTCGTCGCCCTGCTCGACCACGAGAAGATGGGCCTGCCCCTGACCGCCTACGTGGACGTCGCCCTCGAGCACCCGCGCTTCGAGAAGGGATTCGTGGACGATCTCGAAAAGCTCCTGAGCGTGCAGGAATGCCACTATCTCGCGGGTGAATTCGGCTATCGCATCAAGGTGAAGGCCGCGGATCCGGCCTCCCTCGCCGACTTCCTGCAGCGGCGAATCCTGGCGATCAAGGGCGTCACCCGGATCCAGGCGCAGGTCTCGCTGTCCTCGAAGAAGGAGTCCACCCTGCTGCCGCTGATCCCGGAAAAGACGGAAAAGGAAGAGAAGTAGACCTTCCCGGCCCCCTTCCCTCCGGATCCGAGCTGTCTAGAACTTCGCCACCAGTCCCGCGTCCGCGTTGACGAACTCCCGACGCTGGGTCGCCATGATGTTGTGGTACGTGATGCGGAGCACAATCGACAGGTACTTCGGTGACACGAAACTCGCCGTCGATGCCGGCGTTCCAGCCGAAGACCTTCTCCTCGGGATCCTGGTACGCGGCGTAGGCCGGCTGCATGGGCTGCGGCTTGAAGTTGTATCCGCCGATGCCCCCGAACACGCCGCCGGTGTAGAAGCCCTCCCAGAAGAGGTACGACACGTCGGCCGTCAGGTAGTTGATGCGCTCCTTCGCGGACGGAACCGGGTAGGAGCCACCGGCGACGGGAACCATCTGACCTACGTTCGCCTGCTGCGTCCACATCGAGCCGTACGTCATCCGAAGGAGCGAGAACTGCTCGAACTTGTAGTCCACGAACACGGTGTACTCGCTCGGCTTGAATCCGTCGAGCGTGAAGGAATGGTCCACGTTGTTGACCGAGCCGTACGTGCCGCCGATTCCCCAGCCCTGCGGGCGGGCGGGCGCGGCCGCGGCCGCGGCGAAGAGGGCGCACAGGAGAGTTCGCTTCGAGAGTCTCAACATCACCTCCGGAATCGAGTTTCAGGTTCCAGGTTCCAAGTTCCAGGTTCCAAGTTCCAAGTCCACTCTAGCGGATCCGGCCGCGAGCGATACGGATACAATTCCGCCGCTTCCCGGTTTACGGAGGCGGACACGCAATCGCTTCAGGTTCAAAGAGTGATCGGACTGGCGCGGGCCGCGGCGCGATTCCTCCTGCCGTCCGTATGCCTGTCCTGCCGGCGGCTTTCGGCCGACGATTTCTTCCGCGGCGGCGTGTGCCGGGCGTGCTGGGGGTCCCTGCCGGTCCCCGAGACCGACCGCTGCGCCCGCTGCGACGAAGCCCTGCCCGGCGCCCCGGACCGGACGCTCTGCGGCCGGTGCCTGCTCGATCCTCCGGAGTTCGAGCGTCTGCGGGCGGCCGCGGCGTATCGGGGATCCGCCCGGGGCATCCTGCTCGCCTTCAAGTTCCAGGGCGCCGACTATCTCGGGGCGCGCATGGCGGCCGCGATGGCCGGGCGCCTCCAGGCGCCGGAGGCCGACGAGGTCGCCGCCGTGCCCGCCACCCGCCGCGGACGCCGCGCCCGCGGCTATCATCCGGCCGAGGTGCTCGGGGGCGCCGTCGCGCGCCGGCTCGGCGTGCCCTTCGCCGCCGGCCGGCTCGTCAAGGTGCGCGACACCGAGATCCAGAGCCGCGTGCCCGCCGCCGGGCGCGCCGCCAACGTCCGCGGCGCCTTCGCCGCCCGCGGCGTTCCCGCCCGCCGCATCCTGCTCGTGGACGACGTCGCCACCTCCGGCTCGACCGCGCGCGAGTGTGCCCGGCGGCTGGCCGCGGCCGGGGCGCGATCGGTCGTGGTCTGGTGCTTCGCCCGCGCCTCGCGCACCGACCTCGACGAGGAGCTCGCGTGAATCCCTTGCACCGCCTCGTCGTCCGAACGCTGCCGCTCGTGCCGAAGCCGGTCGTGCGCCGCATCGCGTCGCGCTACGTGGCGGGCGAGACCCTCGAGGAGGCGCTCGCCCTCGTGCGCAGTCTCAACGCCGAGGGCTGCATGGCCACGCTCGACGTGCTCGGCGAGGACGTCACGCGGCGCGAGGAAACCGAGGAGACGGTGCTCGCCTACGAGCGCGCCCTCGGCGAGATCGCCGACAAGGGGCTCGACACCAACATCTCGGTCAAGCTCACCGCCCTCGGCCTGAAGCTCGATCCGGCGTTCTGCCGCCGGCAGTTCGCCCGCATCGTCGCCGCGGCGAAGGCCCGCGGCATCTTCGTGCGGATCGACATGGAGGATTCGCCGGTCACCGAGGAGACGCTCCGGATCTTCTTCGAGTCGAAGCAGCAGCACGACAAGCTCGGCATCGTCCTGCAGGCGTACCTCCGGCGCAGCGCCGAGGACGCCCGCCGCATCGCCGCCGTCGGCGGCAACGTCCGGGTCTGCAAGGGCATCTACGTCGAGCCCGCGTCGATCGCCTTCCAGGATCGGGAGGAGATCCGCGCGAGCTACATGCAGCTGGTCGAATCCCTGCTCTCGGCCGGCTGCTACGTCGGGATCGCGACGCACGATCCGGAGCTCGTCGAGCGGGCCCGCGCCCTGGTCGGGCGCCTGCGCCTCGGGCGCGAAGCCTACGAGTTCCAGATGCTTCTCGGGGTGGCGGGCACGCTGCGCCGGCGGCTGGTCGCCGAGGGGCACCGGCTGCGCGTCTACGTGCCCTACGGCGAGGCCTGGTACGCCTATTCGGTGCGGCGGCTCAAGGAAAACCCCTCGATCGCGGGCCACGTCGTGAAGGGGCTTTTCCGGGGCTGACCGGCCCGGTGGCCCGGGACGAAAAAATTCCCGGAATTGGGGGTCCGGGGAGGGTGGCATTTGACTTTCCACGAATCTATACTTCCGAACTGGACCCTCGGGCCCGGCATATGAAACGGCACCGCATCCTGGCTTCCTTTTCGGTCCTGTTGCTGGCGGTGGCAGGAGGGCGGGCGCTCGCCGCTCCGCCGGCGCCGCCGATCTCCGGTGTCGTGCGTCACCTCGAAGCGCCGGTTCCCGGCGTCCTCGTCATCTTCTTCAACCTCGGCGACAACTCGCTCGCGCGCATGCGCACCGCGACCGACGGCACGTTCGTGCTCGCGTCGGCGCCGGCCGGCGTCTACGAGCTCGTGGCGTACAAGAAGGGTTTCGAGCCGGCGCTGCAGCGCATCTGGCACCAGGCCGGCGCCGAGCAGGTGTCTGCGGTTTCGATCAAGCTCACGCGCAAGGGCGGCGAGCCCGCGCCCGACGCGGCCGCTCCGGCGACGATCTGGGATCTGCGCGACCGGCTGCCGACCGACGTGCTGCGCGAGCTCGCGATCGAGGAAGTCTCCGACAGGCCGGCGCCGGTTGCGTCCGCGCTGCCCACCGAGAAGGCGGCGGCGAGCCGCCTCGTCAACGGGCAGCTCCAGACCATGACCGACATGGCGCCGCAGGCGTCCTCGGCCGCGCTCTCGCGGGCCGCGGTGGGCGTGCAGGGCGGCCTGCCCAATGGCTGGCACTACGGGATCTCCGGCGACTATGCCCGGCTCGGTGACGTGGAAGCGCCCGGCGAGACGACGACCGGCAACACGGCCGGCCTCGCCCTCGACATCGCGCCGTCGGCGGACGCGCACGTGATGGTTTCGACGCGCCGCAACGTCCTCTCGCTCAACGAGACGCCGGCGAGCCTGCAGACGCACGCCGTCAGCTGGAGCCGCGGCGCCGAGCAGGGGCAGGTCGAATCCGTGGCCGCACGCTACTTCGAGGAAACGAACCTCTATCGCGCAACCGCGCTCGGCACGACGATCTTCCCTGCCGCCTCCCGCACCTGGGAGGTCAACGGGCGCTACGGCCGCGCCTCCACCCTCGACGCGCCCGGCGTGAACGTCGGAATGGTCTATCGCTATCGCGAAGCCACGGTGGGCCCGTCCGGCGTGGGCGCCGACGGCGTCTTCGTGCAGTCGGCCCCGGACGCGGACCTCGCGGCCTCGACCTCGATGCGCTTCTCGGACCGGATCGAGGTCGAGGGCGGCGTCGTGGCGCGCTACATCGGAAGCGGCACGGCGGGATACGGCGTCGCGCCGGTCCTCACCGCGCGGTACACGGTCGGGGGCACGACGGTCTACGTGCGCGGCCTCTATCGGGCGCTCGGGTCGACCGAGGACGCCACGGCGGTCATGCCGCGCATCGCCTCCGTCGAGGAGAACCAGGAAGCCGCGGCAACCCGGGCCTTCGCTGCCGGCATCCAGCACAACGCCGGCGCCGACTCGGCCATCCAGATCGAGGTTTCGGAGCAGCGCATGGGCGAGATCGTACGCACGTTCTTCGACGGCGATTTCCTGACGAACTTCGACAGCGTCTACCTGCTCGACGGCAACTCGGTGCGCCAGTACCGCGCGGTCGTGCAGCAGCGCCTGTCGAACACGCTCTCGGGCAGCATCTCCGCCCGCTACGGCTCGATCGACGGCGAAGTGGCCGGCCCGAGCCGCTCGAGCTTCGGCATCGCGAGCAACCCCGGAAAGTTCTGGTCGGCGCGGGCGTCGGTCGAGGTACTTCCCACGCGCACCGGGATCGCGCTGCTCGTGCGCGGCATCCGGCAGCAGCTCCAGACGGCCGGGACGATTCTCGACAACGACTCCGACACGCTCACGCTGTCGGTCGCCCAGGATCTCTCCGTAATCGGCCTCTCCCCCTTCGGCGCGGCCTGGAAGCTCATCGTGGCCGTCGAGAACGCTCACGGCACGGCGCTGGCGGAGCACAAGGACGAGACCGCCACGGCCAACCGCCTGCTCGGCGGCGTTGCCGTGTCCTTCTGACCTGCGACGCGTAAACGCCGAGCCGGTCATCCCGAGGGCCGGCGGCCCGAGGGATTCCGCGATCGACAGGCCGCATCACTCCAAAAGTTTTTTGGACTATATTCATATTCTTGGTTTCCAAATTCTTTCCAAGACATCGGATTCTCCTGACCCTATGAATCTCAAGGGTTTAGCAGCCTCCAAAGCCGCGCTCGAGGTGGCATTCGGATTGCTGAATCAACCGGTGTGACCCGCTTGGCAAAGAGATTTCTCGTCCTCGGCCTGGTCGTGCTGACCCTCGGCACGGTCGCGCTCGCGTTCGTCTCTTTCGCCCGCAAGGTCGACAGCTTCACGACGGCCGGCTTCACGGGCGACCGGGAGGGCGGAGCCATCGCCCTCTCCGCCGTGGATCCGGGAGGGGCGGCGGCCCGCGCGGGTCTCGTGGCCGGCGACCGCATCGTGCTCGCCGACGGCCAGACGGCCGGCTCGCTCGCCCACCCCGACAAGCAACTCGCCCGCAAGCCGTTTCCCCACGCGCTCGTCGTCCTCGACCGCTCGGGGGAGATCCGGGGAGTTTCGCTCGGGGAGCCGTCCGTGCGGTTCGACGCGACGTACCTCTTCCTCGCGTTCGTCGGGATCCTCTACCTCGTCATCGGCCTCTTCACGGTGGCGCGCGGGCGCAGCGCGGCCGCCCTCGTCTTCTGGGCGCTGTGCCTCTCCTCGTTCGGCATCTACGTCCTGACGCCGGCGGGGCCGCGCGATTCGGTGTGGCGCGCGGCGTGGCTCGCGGAAGACTTCTTCCGCGCGTTCCTGCCGGCGCTGCTGCTCCACTTCTTCCTGCTCTTCCCGCGCCCGGTCCGCGCGCGGCGCGTCGTACCGCTGCTCTACGTGCCGGCCCTGGCGTACCTCGTCGCGGAGATGTCGGTCCTCGGCGCCCGCCCCACGCTCGCGGCCGCCGCCTTCCTGGAGGCCTGCGAGCGCTTCTGGTTCGTCTACTTCGCCGTCTACGGCATGGCGGTCCTCGCGCGCCTGCTCGAGCTCATGCGCCGCCGCGAGGATGCGGAAGCCGAGAAGCAGGTCCGATGGATCGGCCTCGGAGTGATCGTGGGCCTGGCGCCGTTCCTGATCCTCTCCGTCCTGCCGCGCGCGTTCGGTTTCGAGTCTCCCCTGCTTTCGAGCCTCGCCGTGGTGCCCCTCGTCCTGATCCCCCTCGCCTTCGCGTACGCGCTCCTGAAGTGGCGCCTCTGGGACGTCGAGATCTTCGTGCGCGAGGCGATCGGAACGACCGGCGCCGTGCTGCTCGGCGGCATGACGTTCGTCCTCCTGAACTCGCTGCTCGACCGCACGCTCGAGGGAATGGCGGCGGCCGGGAAGAACGTGATCGCATTCTCGTCGGGAATCATCCTCGCCTCGCTGCTGGTCCCGGTGAAGAAGCGCATCACCGACGTCCTCGAGCGCATCCAGTACCACGATACCTACCGCGCCCGGCGCGCCCTGCTCGACATCGCGCGCGACTTCGCCTCGCCGCGCCCGCGCGAGGAGGTCGTGCAGGCGATCGTGCGCCGCGTCGAGGAGGCGCTGCGCGTCGTTCCCTGCTCGCTCTTCCTCTTCGAGGGTCCCGCGCGCGACCCGGACGCGGCCGCCCTGTCCGACGCCCTGGCCCGGGAAGACCGGCTGCGCCTGCGGGGAACGGCCTTCGGAGCGGCGCCGCCGGCCGCGCTCCTGCGCCTGCACGCCCTCGGCTACCGCGCGTTCTTCGCCATGCGCTGCGGGGGCACGCTCGTCGGCGCCCTCGGCGTCGGCTACAAGGACGGCCGGATCCCCCTGTCTTCCGAGGACGAGGCGCTCCTGACGGCGGTGCTCGCGCAGGCGAGCCTCGCCTACGAGAACGCGCGGCTCTACGGCGCGCTGGCCGAGCGGCTGGCCGAGATCCGCACGCTGCAGGAGTACCAGGAGAGCGTCATCCACTCGTCGTCCTCGGGCATCGTCGTCATCGACGCCGGCAACCGCATCCACACGGCCAACCCCGCGTTCGCGGCCCTCGTGGGCCGGCCCGAGGCGGAGCTCGCCGGCCTGCCGCTCTCCGACACGCTCCCCGGGGTGTCGCTGGCCGGGGCACCCGAGAACGAGAACGAGTGGCGGTTCGAGACCAAGTTCGCGACGCCGACAGGCGAGGAGCGCGATCTGCAGCTGTCCGTCTCCGCCTTCCGCGGCGCCCCCGACCGACGCGTCGTCGTCGTCGAGGACGTCACGGACCGCATCCGGTCCGAGCGCGCCCTCGCCGAGCGCGAGCGCCTGGCCTCGCTCGGCGTGCTCGCCGCGGGCGTCGCCCACGAGGTGAACACGCCGATCGCCGGGCTCTCCTCGTACGCGCAGATGCTGCTGTCGGAAACCCCGCCGGGAGATCCGCGCTACGCCATCCTCAAGAAGATGGAGCGGCAGACGTTCCGCGCCGCGCACCTGGTCAACAACCTGCTCGAGTTCGCGCGGCCGCGGGCGCGGACTCCCCTCGAGACCGACCTGCGGGCCGTGCTCGTCAATGCGGCGGAGTCGGTCGAGACGGCCTTCGCGGGGCGCCGGCTCGAGCTCGACGCGGACACCGATGGGCCGCCCGCTCTGGTGATCGGCGACCCGCGAGACCTCGAGCAGGTATTCGTCAACCTGCTGACCAACGCCCGCGACGCCTCGCCCGACGGCGGCGTCGTGACCTGCCGCCTCGAGCGCAATGGCGAGAGCGTCCGGGTCACCGTTGCCGACCGCGGACCGGGCCTGACCTCCGTTGCCGCGGAGCGCGTCTTTCAGCCCTTCTACACGACCAAGAAGTCGGGCGGCACGGGCCTGGGCCTGGCGATCTCGCGCGACATCGTGCGCCGCCACGGCGGCACGATCGCCCTCGGGTCGCGCGAGGGCGGGGGCGCCGAGGCCCGCGTCGAGCTGCCGCTCGTGCCGCCGGGGTCGCCCTCGTGAGGGTCCTGATCGTCGACGACGAGGAGGTCATCCGCGACGTCCTCGGCACCCTGCTGACCCGCGAGGGCTACGAGGTCACCGCGGCCGCCTCGGGCACGGAGGCCGTGGCGATGTTCGAGGCCGAGCCGCACGACGTCGTGCTCCTCGACCTCATGCTGCCGGACCGGCCGGGCCTCGACGTCCTGCGCGACATCCTGCGGCGCGACCCCGACGCGGTCGTCGCGATCGTGACCGCTTACTCTTCGATCGAGGGCGCCATCGAGGCGATGCGCCTGGGCGCGTTCCACTACATCCCCAAGCCCTTCCAGAACGAGGAAGTGCTGCTGACCGTGCGCAAGGGCTCCGAGGCGCGCCGGCTGACCGAGGAGAACCGGCGCCTGCGCGAGGAGCTCTCCCTGCGCTTCGGCCTCGGCCGCATCGTCGGGAAGTCGGCGGGCATGCGCAAGATCTTCGAGCTCGTGCGCCTGGCCGGCCCGTCGCGCTCGACGATCCTGGTCGAGGGCGAGAGCGGCACGGGCAAGGAGCTCGTCGCGCGCGCCATCCACACGCACTCGCCGCGCTCGGGCGCGCCCTTCATCACGGTGAACTCCGGCTCCATGCCGGCCGACCTGCTCGAGTCCAACCTCTTCGGCCACGTGAAGGGGGCCTTCACCGGCGCGATCGCCAACAAGAAGGGCCTCTTCGAGGCCGCCGACGGCGGCTCGATCTTCTTCGACGAGATCGGCACCGTCAGCATGGACACCCAGGCCAAGCTCCTGCGCGTCATCCAGGAGAAGGAATTCATGCGGGTCGGCTCGGTCGACACCCAGAAGGTCGACGTCCGCATCATCGCCGCCACCAACGTGGACCTGAAGAAGATGGTCGCCGAGGGGCGGTTCCGCGACGACCTCTACTACCGGCTCTGCGTCATCACGATTTCCATCCCGCCGCTGCGCGAGAGGCGCGAGGACATCCCGCTGCTGGCCGAGCACTTCATGCGCCTGTACGCCTCCGAAAACGAGAAGGCGATCGCCGGCATCGGCCCCGAGGCGTTCCGCGCGCTGCTCGACCACGACTGGCCGGGCAACGTGCGCGAGCTCGAGAACGCGCTCGAGCGGGCCGTGGTGCTCTGTCCCCCGGGCGGCCAGATCGGGCTCGACCTGCTGCCCGAGACCGTCCTGCAGCCGGACCGCGGCGAGCTCCCGATCCGCCTTCCGGAGAACGGCGCGACCTACAAGCAGCTCGTCGAGGACTACGAGAAGCGGCTCATCCGGACGGCCCTGCGGCGCACGGGCGGCGTCCAGAAGCGGGCGGCGGAGCTGCTCAAGATCAAGCCGACGACCCTGCACGAGATCATCAAGCGCCTCGAGATCCGGGACTAGCAGGTTGCTGAAAAAGGGTGTGGGATGGCGTTACGAGCGCCGTGGGGTCAGATGCAAGGAAGCGCGACGACGGCGATGCGGGAGCATCGTCGAGGAGCGATGACGCGGTGTTTTGAGGGGCGCTCGACGCGCCCACGGGGCGAAGAGTGGTTCCCGGTTGAGCACACCAGCTACCGTATAGGGCTCCGGTAGCAAGACTTCGGCCGCCGTTCGCAGCGAAGCCCCGGCCACGACGCCCGCATCCATTTTTCAGCAGCCTGCTAGCCCTCCAGCCTCCGCACCATCACCAGGGTCCGGTCGTCCGCGAAGGGCTCGCCTTTGGCGTGGTCCTCGAGCGCCTTGGCGAGCGACGCTTCGATGTCCGAGGTCGCCTTGCCCCGTTGCGCACCCAGGAACTCCTTGAGCGCCGGCATGCCGAACTCGGCGCCCTGGGGATCGTTGGCCTCGGTCACGCCGTCGGTGTAGAGGCAGAGCAGGTCGTGGTGCTGGAGCGTCAGCTTGGAGGACCCGTAGGGCTTGCCCGGGAAGAGCGCCAGCGGCAGGCCGTGCGAGCCGAGCTCCTCGATCGAGCCATCCGCGCGCAGGAGCAGGCCCGGGTTGTGCCCCGCGTTGGTGTACTCGACCTCGCCCGTGGACGGGTCGAGCAGCAGGAGGAAGAACGTGATGAACCGGTCCGGACCCGTGCGGCGCGATATCGCCTCCGACAGGCGCCCGGTCATCTCCGCGACCGGGACCCCCTCGTCCGCCCAGGCGTGGAAGGAGGCCTGCAGCGACGCCATGAGCAGCGCCGGTCCGACGCCCTTGCCGCAGACGTCGGCGATCGTGGCGTAGATCTTCCCGTCGCTGCGCGGGCGGAAGTCGAAGTAGTCGCCCGAGACCTGGCGCGAGGCGACGTTCGAGCCGTGGAGCTCGTAGCCCGGCAGGGGCGGCGGGTCCTCGGGGAGCAGGCGCTGCTGGATCTCGCGGGCGAGCGCGAACTCGCGGTCCATCTGCCGCTTCTCGGCGTTCTCTTCCATGAGCCGCGCGTTCTGGATCTTGGCCGCGGCCACGTTGGCGAGCGACGTCAGCAGCCGCAGGTCCGCCTCCTCGAAGGAGCGGTGGCCGACGCGGCAGTCGACGTAGATCAGGCCGACGACCTCGCCCTCGTTCTCGAGCGGGGCCGCGAGCACCGACTTGATGCCCGAGAGCCGGATCGAATCGGCGAGCGAGACGCCCGAACCCGTGGACGTGTCCATGAGAAGCAGGCCGTTGCGCTTCTCGACGACCGCGGCCACCAGCGTCTTCGAGAGGCGGATGTCCTCGGCCGAGATGCCCTCGGCCACGCGCACGACGGCCGGCGCGAGCTCGCCCGTGACCCGCGACTTCAGGAGCACGAGGCCCCGGTCCGGCTTCAGCGTCTCGAAGACCTTGTCCATGAGGAATCCGAGCAGCTCGTCGACCGAAATGTCGCGCAGCAGCTCGACCGTCAGCTCGTTGACCACCCGCAGGGACTCGATCAGCTTGCCGAGCTGCTCGGCCGGCAGGCGCGGGTCCGTCTCGGTGGCGTGCGCCCGCAGCAGCTCGGCGGAGGCCTTGAGGATGGTGTTGTCGAGCGGGTCTTCGCCGCCGCCCTCGATCCGCACGCGGGTCGTCGACTCCGACTCGACCTTGAGCGTGACGCCGCCGACCGTGATGCGGTCGCCGGGCTTCAGCACCTGGACGGTCGTCAGCCGCTCGCCGTTCAGGAACGTGCCGTTGCGCGATCCGAGGTCCTCGACCGTGAAGCCGCCGTCGTCGGCGCGGACGATGCGGGAGTGCTGGCGCGACAGCATCTTGTCCGAGATCGGCAGGTCGTTCATCGACGACCGGCCGATGGTCGTCACCGGACGATCCAGCGACACCTTGCGGGCGGCCATGCCGGGAGCGGTGACGTAGAGGTAAAACACAGGTTTCCTTAGAGTTCGGGATTCTAACCCGTCGGCCGCCCGGCAAGCCCGGAACAGGCCCGAAAAGCGGCCTCGGGACGGGGGGCTTGCGCCCGGGCCTCCTCTTCCGTAGAATCCGCCGTTCCATGAAAGCCAACATCCACCCCGAGCTTCACGAGGTCCTGGTCCACTGCGCCTGCGGCGAGACCTGGACGACCCGCTCCACCAAGAAGGAGCTGCGGATCGAGATCTGCAGCAAGTGCCACCCGTTCTTCACGGGCAAGCAGAAGCTCATGGACTCGGCCGGCCGCGTCGAGCGCTTCCGGAAACGCTACGAGAAGAAGGCTTCCGGCACCTCGGCCTAGCTGGCGGAACCTCGGGGATGCGCCCCACCGACTCCCGACCCTTCCCCTGCGCCGCGCTGTAGCGGCCATGATCGTTCTCCGTCTGGCTGACAGCTGAACGCTGTCGCCGAAGGCCGCAACATGCTCGACAAGCTGGAAGACATCCGCCGCAAGTACGAAGAGGTGAAGGCCCGCCTGGCCGATCCGGACTTCGTCCAGGACCACCGCGCCGTGCGGGACGCCCAGAAGACGCTGACCGAGCTCGAGCCCGTCGTCGGGAAGATCGAGCAGCGGCAGCAGATCCAGAAGGAGCTCGAGGGCGCCCGGGAGCTGGTCGAGTCGCTCGCGCCGGGCGAGGAGCTCTACCAGATGGCCGCCGCCGAGCGCGCCTCGCTCACCGAGCGGATGGCGAAGGTGGACGAGGAGCTGAAGGTCCTCCTCCTGCCGAAGGACCCGAACGACGCGCGCAACGTGTTCCTCGAGATCCGCGGCGGCACCGGCGGCGACGAGGCCGCGCTCTTCGCCGCCGAGCTCTTCCGGATGTACCAGCGCTACGCCGAGCGCAAGCGCTGGAAGGTCGAGATCGTGGACCGCGACGACACCGGGATCGGCGGGATCAAGACGATCACCGCGCTGATCGAGGGCGAGGGGGCGTACTCCCGCCTCAAGTACGAGGGCGGCGTCCACCGGGTCCAGCGCGTGCCGGCCACGGAGGCCTCCGGCCGCATCCACACCTCGGCGGCCACCGTCGCGGTCCTGCCCGAAGCCGAGGACGTGGACGTCAAGGTCGAGGAAAAGGACCTCCGCGTCGACCGCTTCTGCGCCTCCGGCCCGGGCGGCCAGGGCGTCAACACGACGTACTCGGCCGTGCGCCTGACGCACCTGCCGACCGGCCTCGTCGTCCAGTGCCAGGACGAGCGCAGCCAGATCAAGAACAAGGCCAAGGCGATGCGCGTGCTCAAGTCGCGCCTGCTCGAGATCGAGCAGGCCAAACAGGAGGGCGCCATCGCCGCCGAACGCAAGAAGATGGTCGGCTCCGGCGACCGCTCCGAGAAGATCCGCACCTACAACTTCCCGCAGTCGCGCATCACCGACCACCGCATCGGTTTCACGACGCACCGCCTCCAGGACGTCCTCGACGGCAACCTCGAGGAGCTCGTCGAGCCCATCTCCGCCCATTTCCAGGCCGAGCGGCTCAAGGAAGAGCTGGCCCGGGCATGAGGATGCAGGAGGCAGGAGGCGGGAGGCGTCGTGCCCCCGCTCCCGTCCCGCGCCTCGCATCCCGCATCCCGCATCCCGGAACATGACCACCGGTGAGCTCCTCAAGGAAGCGGCGGACCGCGCGGTCGCGGCCGGGGCGGACGCGAACCTCTGGGACGCGCGTCTGCTGCTCGCCCACGCGATGGGCGGGATGTCGCCCCTGGCGCTCAACCCCCGCCAGACGCTGGACCCCGGGGTCGTCGCCCGTTTCACCGCCCTCTGGGAGAAGCGGCTGACGGGCGTTCCCGTCCAGCACCTGATCGGCGAGTGGGACTTCTACGGCCGTCCGTTCCAGGTGGACGGCCGCGCCCTCGTGCCGCGGCCCGAGACGGAGGTGCTCCTCGAGCAGGCCCTCAAGGAGGCCCCCGAGGCGCGGCGCGTCCTCGACGCCGGGACCGGGAGCGGCATCATCGCCATTTCGTATCTCCTCGAGAGACCCGGGTCGCGCGCGGTCGCGCTCGACATCTCGCTCGACGCGCTCGCTCTCGCCCGCCAGAACGCCGCGCGGCACGACGTCCTGCCGCGGCTGCAGCTGGTCGCCTCGGACTGGCTCTCCGCCCTCTCGGCGACGCCGTTCGACGTCATCCTCTCGAACCCGCCCTACCTCGCGATCGGCGAGTCTCCTCATCTCCCGCCGACCGTCCGCGACCACGACCCGCGTCGCGCGCTCTTCGCCGGGGCGGACGGACTGGCCGCCATCCGCCAGCTGCTGGCGACGGCCTCGGCGTTTCTCGCGCCGGAGGGCCTTCTCGTGTTCGAGATCGGATTCGGCCAGGCCGAGGCCGTCCGCTCGGAGATCCTGGCGCGGCCGGTATGGCGTTTCCTGAAGATCGAGCCCGACCTCGAGGGCATCCCCCGCATCTGCCTGGCCCGCCTCGAGTCCGCCTCGGAGAGAGTCAGTAGAATCCGCAAGCCGTGGACAAGTTCGTAATCGAGGGCCCCGTCCGCCTCGCGGGCGAGGTCGCGATCTCGGGGGCGAAGAACGCCGCGCTGCCCTGCCTGGCCGCGGCGCTGCTGACCGAGGAGCCCGTCCGCCTGTCGAACCTGCCCGATGTCGCCGACATCCGCACGCTCGGCAAGCTCCTGCAGCACATCGGATCGCGCGTCGAACGCAGCGGCGCGACCGCCACGATCGAGACCCGCGCGATCGGCTCGGCCGACGCGCCCTACGAGCTCGTCAAGACCATGCGTGCCTCGGTGCTCGTCCTCGGGCCCCTGCTCGCCCGCGCCGGGTCGGTCCGCGTCTCGCTGCCGGGCGGCTGCGCCATCGGCGTGCGCCCGGTCAACCTGCACCTGGCGGCGTTCGAGAAGCTGGGCGCCGAGGTGCGCCTCGACCACGGCTACGTGGAGGCGAAAGCCGCGCGCCTGACGGGCGCCGAGATCGTCTTCGACATGGTCACCGTCACCGGGACGGAGAACGTGATGCTCGCCGCGACGCTCGCCCGCGGCACGACGCGTCTCGTCAACGCCGCCCGCGAGCCCGAGGTCGTCGACCTCGCCCGGCTGCTCACGGCGATGGGCGCGAAGATCACCGGAGCGGGCACCGAGACCATCGTGATCGAGGGCGTCGAGAGGCTCCACGGCGCATCCCATACGGTCCTGCCCGACCGGATCGAGGCCGGCACTTACGCGCTGGCCGCGGCCGCGACCCGGGGCGACATCGCCGTGCGGCGGTGCGCCCCCGAGCACCTGGCGGCGCTGACCTCGCGCCTCGCCGCCACGGGAGTGCGGCTCGACACCATCGGCGACACGCTGCGCGTGCGCGCCGAGGGCCGCCTCGCCTCTCACGACGTCGCGACCGCTCCCTATCCGGGCTTCCCGACGGATCTCCAGGCCCAGTGGATGGCGCTCGCCGCCGGGATGGACGGCGTCGCCACGATCACCGAGACCATCTTCGAGAACCGCTTCCAGCACGCCGCCGAGCTCGTGCGGATGGGCGCCCGCATCCGCCTGGAGGGCCGCTGGGCCGTCGTCGAGGGGCCTGCGCGCCTGACGGGCGCCCGCGTGATGGCGAGCGACCTGCGGGCCTCGGCGGCGCTGGCCATCGCGGCCCTGACGGCCGAGGGCGAGACGACGATCGACCGCGTCTATCACCTGGACCGCGGCTACGAGCGCATGGAGGCGAAGCTGGCCGGCCTCGGCGCGAACGTGAGGAGGGTAAAGGGATGACCGATTGCCTGTTCTGCCGGATTGCCGCGGGCGAGATTCCCTCGAAGGCGGCCTACTCCGACTCTCGCGTCTACGCCTTCCACGACATCGCGCCGAAGGCGCCGACGCACGTCCTCGTCATTCCCCGCAAGCACATCCCGAAGCTCGCCGACGCCGGGGTGGAAGACCGCGAGATCGTGGGCGAGGTCGTCGCCCGCGCCGCGGCGATCGCGCGCGACCTCGGGCTCGAGCACTATCGCCTGGTGGCGAACAACGGCGAAGGCGCGGGGCAGACCGTCTTCCATCTGCACTTCCACCTGCTCGGCGGCCGCCCGCTCGCCTGGCCGCCGGGGTAACCGTCGCCTGCGCTTCGCTCGGGGGGCTGCGCCTTACGGCGCAGCGGCTTGCGGCTCGCGCGGATGCGCGCTCGACCGCAAGCCTGCCCCCTCGCTGCGCTTCGGCTCCCGCATCGCGAACCTCCTCCCTCCCTTCGGTCGGGAGACTATTCGCGATGCGAGCTAGAGCCGCTCTGCCGCTCGTCGAGAGAGGGCCGGACTAAAGCACGCCGCGCGACGAGTCTCCGCGAAGTAACCGAGCGGAGGAGCGTCGCGCGGCGGGAGCGAGCGCGCAGCGAGGGGATCAGCCGGCCGGTCGAGCCCCTTCTGGGCGAGCCGGCCGGCGGTGCGCCCGTAGGGCGCAGATCCCTCGCTGCGCGATCGCGACGGCTAAAATCCGTCCAGCCACTCCTCCGCCTCCCGGCGCTGGCGGAAGGCGCGGATGGCGGCGAAGTGCCCGCGCGCGAAGACCTCGAACATGCGCGCCATCCCGAACACGGCGTCGCGCTCCCCCACCACGGCGCACGCGCCGAAGACGACGTTGCCCACCAGGCCGACGCGGTCCGCGGCGGCCCGCAGCTGGACGCCGTCGGGCGGGTTGGCGATGTTCGAAATGTCGAGCAGGACGTCGAGCCGCGCCGGACAATCCGGATCCTTCTCGAGGGCGTCGAAGTGCGCCATCACCTGGGGAAGGGCGACGGGCCCGTCGCAGGTCGTGTAGATCCGACTCCGTTCGCGGTCGATGCGGTACGTGATCGGCATGGCGCCCCGGTCTACTGATTGTCTCTCGGAATCGACTCCTGCCAGGACTTTTCGCGGACGAGGACCCCGTCTTTTCGGAGCTCCCGCTTCAGGGTGTAGTGAAAGCGGGCCGCGTCGCTCGTCACCTCGAGGCGGGCGCGGAACGCGAGGGTTCGGTCGGGCAGCGTGATCGTCGTGGTCGCGTCCCCCGTCACGACGGCGGCCTCGGGGTGCGCGTTGGCGACGTCGTAGGTCAGCTGCTCGACGGCCGAAATCGTTCCCCAGGGATACTCGGACCGGGAGTCGCCCCGCCAGTCGCCGTGGACCGCGTCGCGGACCTCGTCGCGGCAGATCGTCCACTGGCCGGGCCACTCTCCGCCGGTCGACCGGACGCCGGGCGCGTCGATCGAGGGCGGCGGCGCCGGGTAGGCCGGAGCCGGCCGCGCCTCGGCCGGGACGACCGGCAACACCAGCCGCGACCCGTCCGCTCCGCCGAGCGCGAGCCGCGTCGTCATCCGGTAGGGCGTCGGCCAGATCATTGGCCAGAGAGCGTTCGAGACCGCGAGGCGCACCCGGTGTCCCCGCGGAAACACCCAGGAAGTGAAATGCATCTCGACTTCGAGGGGATACGTGCGGCCGCGCTCGAGGGGCTCCGGGCTCGACGCCGAGTTCCGCTGCGCTCCGGAGAGGCCGGCCCCGGTCACGAGCGTCACCTGGCCGTCGGGCGCGACGTCGGAAAGGCGCGCAAACCAGTTGGCGAGCGGCGCGTCGGCGGAAGCCTGCAGGAGCGCCGTCGGAAAACCGAGGATCTCCGTGTCCTCGGCCAGCGGTTCCGAGTCGTAGACGAGGCTCCACGCGTCCGCCGGGCGCTGGTCGGGCGTCAGCTCGCCCCACCAGAAGCCGGCCGCCTCTCCCGTGGCGGGCGCGTAGGCGAGCTCGTGCGCGCCCGGGGCGCCGGCGTCCGGCGCCAGCGTGTGCTCGGAAGTCAGGTGCAGCGTCGTCGGGCGCGACCGGGAGAGCGGCCAGCCCTCCTCGAAGCGCCACTGCCCGGGAATCGTCGTGCGGTCCGCGCCCGGCGGATAGTAGTGGCGCACGTACACGGACAGGCGCGGCTGCCTCGACCAGCCCGTGTCCGCGCCCTTCAGGTACTGGTCGAAGAAGCGCACGGCTTCGCGACGCCAGTCGATCGGAGGACCGGGCTGCCCCGAGTCCGGCCCCGAATGGTTCCACGGCCCGACGATTCCCCACGCCGGCGCCTTCAGTTTCTGGAGCATCCGGGGGACCGAGTCGCGGTATCCGTCGTACCAGCCGCCGATCATGAGAACGGGGACCTCGATCGCGTCGTAGCGCGCCGGGAAGAGGGAGGCGTGCCAGAAGGGGCCGTCCCGCTGCTGCTTCTTGTAGAGGAGAGACCACGGCGCGTTGTCGAAGCGCTCGGCCAGAGTCTTCTCGTCCAGGGGAAAGTCCGGAAAGCGCGGAATCGCCGGCTGCACTTCCATGGCGAGCTCGTACTCGTCGACGTGGAAGAGGCCGTCGATGTAGTGGATGTCGTCCTGGAAGAGGTCCTCGGTCGCTTCGGCCGGCAGGATCGCCTTCAGCCCCGGCGGGCGCCGGGCGGCGATCTGGATCGAGTTGAAGCCGCCCCACGAGAAGCCCCACATGCCGACGCTCCCGCTCGACCACGGCTGGCGCGCGAGCCACGCGATCGCCTCGACGCCGTCCTGCTGCTCCTGCTCGGAATACTCGCGGTCGGGCGGGCGGCCCTCGCTGCGGCCCGTGCCGCGGATGTCCACGCGCGCGCCGACGTAGCCGTGGTCGACCATGTACGCGTAGAGCGGGTAGTCGTTCGGGAACGTGCCGTCGTCCTTGCGGTACGGGAGGTACTCGAAGATGACCGGCGAGCGCTGTCCGGGCTTCTCCGCGTCGGACCGGTAGAGGGTGGCGGCGAGAAGCGTGCCGTCCCGCATCGGGATCCAGACCTCCTCCATGCGCATCCCCGCCCGGGCGGCGCCCGGCGCCGCGAGCAGGAGCAGGGCGAGGGAGAGCCCGCGGGGCTTCACCGGCCGGATGTGTCCGCCACGACGGGCAGCTCGATCCGCGACGGGTGCGCGGCGTCGTGATGGATGCGGATGGTCGCCGGGCGCGTGACGGCCGAGCGCGTCTCGGATTCTCCGGTCTGGAGATTTCGGGAGAAGTGAGGCATGAAGCTCCCGCAGAGGACGACGCGGACGCGGTGGCCCTTCGCGAACAGGTTGCCCGTGCGGAGGTTGGGGTGCCGCAGCGTCACGATCTCGCCGGGGGCGAGGAGCTTCGGCGCCGCACCGGCGTCCCGGTCGCTCGCGCGCAGGACGTCGGTCCCCGGGCTCGAGAGGTTCCAGGCCGTGCCGTCCGGCAGGACGTCCTCGAGGAGCACCCAGAGGTCCGCGTCCGGGGCGTCCGCCGACAGATGCATCTCGACGCCGATCGGCCCGACGACGCGCAGGTCCTCTTCGAGCGGGGCGGTCTCGAAAACGAGGACGTCGGACCGCGCCGCGAGCGCGCGGTAGTCGTGCGCCCCGTACTTCGTCCCGTAGGGGTCGACCACGGGCCGGGACGGGTCGGAGACGAACGCGCTGAAGGCGGGCCGCGGCGGATCGGCCGCCGGGGGCGGCTCCGAGACGAGCTTGCCGCCCGGCGCGAGATAGAGGGAACGCGGGCGGGTGCCGGGCAGCGGCATGGAGTCGCCGGTCCGCCAGGCGTTCTCCCCCATGACGAAGGCCCGCACGCGCGGGTCGCGGTCCGCGCCGTTGTCCAGGCCGCGCGCGTACCGATCCATGAAGCGCAGGATCATCCCCGCGTAGTCGATCGGCGCCTGCGGGCCGAACGCGCGGTCGCCCGACTTGTCCGAGTCCTCGCCGCCGTGCGTCCAGGGCCCCATCACGAGCTGCGTGCGCGGGTCCTTGTCGGCCGCCCGCGCGGCCAGCAAGCCCGCGAAGTTCGTCATCGCGCCCTCGGGGCCATAGGTCTCGTCGTGCCAGCCCGAGAAATTCAGCACGGCGGCGCCGACCCTGCCGTACTTGCCGCGGATCTCGGCCCAATCCCACCACGGGTCTCCCGGAAGGTGCGCGAGCCATTCGAAGTAGTACGGCGCGGCCGCGCGCAGGTCCGGAACGTCCGTGAGCGGGAGCCGGTCGGCGAGCGGGGGCGACAGCAGCTTCCACGCCGCGCGGGCTTCCTTGCCCGTCCGCGGCCCGGGCAGGTTCGCGCGCACGCGCGCGTCGGGCGCGATGTTCTGCCAGATCCAGTCGAGCCAGGAGAGGTCCCAGGTGCCGCCGGCGTAGAAGAAGTTGCGCGGCGTCGAGAACGTCATCGCCGGCACCATCGCCTTCAGGTGCGGCGGAGACTCGACCGCGGCGAGCCACTGCACGGCGCCCGGGTACGAGAGGCCGAACGTGCCGATCTCCCCCGTCGACCACGGCTGCGCGGCGGCCCACTCGATCGTGTCGTAGCCGTCGCGGCCCTCGTTCGCGTAGGGAACGAAGACGCCGCCCGACCCGTAGCGCCCCCGCACGTCCTGCAGAACGACGGCGTACCCGCGCCCGAGCGCGGCCTGCACCACGTCGTTCTCCTCGGCAGCCTTGCGGTCGTAGGGAGTCCGGTAGACGAGCGTCGGAAACCGGCCCGTCTCGGCGGGAAGGAACACGTCGGCCCGGAGCTTCACGCCGTCGCGCATCGGCACGGCGACGTCGCGCCGGGCGGCGTCCCCGGGCGCCGCGCCGAGAACGAGCGCGACGAGGAGCGGGAGAAGGCCGTTCACGGCGCCGGCGTCCGCGCCGGCGTGGTCGAGTAGAGGACGACCCGCGCCCGGTCCTCGGGCACTGCGACGGGGATCCGGTAGATCGAGACGCGGGCCTTCTGCCGCAGGTCCTTGAGCCACCGGGCGACTTCCTCGTCGAACAGGCGCTCGGAAGCGAGCCGGCGCATCTCCTCGGCCACGGCGTCGAAGGCCGCGACCGGCTTTCCCGCGGCCTTCTGCGCCGGCGTGTAGCGCTTCTCGTACTCCTCGCGGGCCTGCTCCTCGTCCGCGTAGGCGATGGGCGCGAACCGCTCGCGCAGGTAGCGCGCGATCACGAGCTGGCGGTCGATCGAGGCGCGCACCTCGTCGACCGTCATCCCGGCCGCCGCGAACTCGGCATCGGGATTCTTGCCCTCGGCCTGGAGACGCTGGCGCAGGCTCGTCATGGCCTGGTCGATCTCCGCGGCGTCCGGGCGGCGACGGGCCGAAGCGGGCGGCGTCCTCGTACTCGAGGTGCTCCTCGATCAGCGCGTCGAGCACGCGCGACCGGAAGGCCTCCCGATCCTCGCCCGGCCGCGGATCGAGCGCGGAGACGACCATCGCCCGACGGACCTCGCTTTCCGGGATCGCCGTGTCGTTGACGGTGGCGGCGACGCGGTCGACGACCACCTCTCCGGGCGGGCCGGCGAGGAGCGCGAGAGCGAGGCAGGCGGCCGCGAGGAGCATCGCCGACGATGATAACCAAAGGCCCCGTGCTATTTTTCGGATTCCCCGGGAGTCACATGAAGAAACCCGTCCCCGCGAGCCACACCGAGAGCGGACGCCTCCTCGTCGTGGGGACCCCCATCGGCAACCTGGACGACCTCTCTCCGCGCGGCCGGCAGGCGCTCGGCGACGCCCACGCGATCTTCTGCGAGGACACGCGCGTGACGGCCAAGCTCGCGTCGCGTTTCTCGATTCCGGCCCGGCGGATCTCCTGCCCCGGGCCGCGCGAAGGGTCGCGCGTCGGCGGAGCTGCTCGAGCGGCTCGGGCGCGGCGAGACCGTGGCGCTCGTGTCCGACGCCGGGATGCCGACGCTTTCCGATCCCGGCGCCCGCCTCGTCGAGGCCGCGGCGGCGGCCGGGTACCCGGTGCTCGTGGTGCCCGGGTCCTTCGGCTCCGGCGGCCGCCCTGGCGGTCTCGGGGCTGCCCGCCGTCCCCCACGCCTTCCTGGGCTTCCTGCCGCCCCGGGAGGGCGAGCGGCGGCGGTTTCTCGAGGGCCTGCGCGACCGCCCGGAGACCCTCGTCTGGTTCGAGGCGCCCCACCGCCTGGCGGAGTCCCTGGAGGCCGCGGCCGCCGTGCTCGGGCCGCGCCGCGCCTGCGTGGCGCGCGAGCTGACCAAGCTCCACGAGGAGGCCGTCCGCGGAACGCTGCCGGAGATCGCGGCGGTCTTCCGGGCGCGCGGTGCCGGGCGGGGCGAGATCACGGTCGTGGTGGAGGGCAGGCGCGGCGACGAAGCGCCGGCGTCCGCCGAGGACGTGGACGACAGCATCCGCGCGGCCCTGGCCGCGGGAGAGGCGCTGAAGGCGCTCTCCCGCGACATCGCCCGGCGCTCGCGCCGTCCGGCCCGGGAGATCTACGCGCGGGCCCTGGAGCTGTCCCGCTCGTGACCGACCCGATCGTCCGCGTCTCCGGCCTCTCCAAGGTCTTCCGCTCCTATCGCCGCAAGGAGGGGCTCAAGGCCGCGCTGAAGTCGCTCGTCCGCCGCACCGCCACCGAGACGGCGGCCGTGGCCGACGTCACCTTCTCGATCGCCCGCGGCGAGATGGTCGGTTACATCGGCGCCAACGGCGCCGGCAAGTCCACGACCATCAAGATGCTGACCGGGATCCTGACGCCGACCTCCGGCGAGGTCGTCTGCAACGGTTTCGTGCCGTACCGCGACCGGACCCGCTACGTCGCCACGATCGGCGTGGTCTTCGGGCAGCGCACGCAGCTCTGGTGGGACATCGCCGTCGTCGAGTCGTTCCGCCTCCTCAAGGAGATCTACGGGCTGACCGAGGCCGAGTACCGCGACCGCATGTCGCTCTTCGACCGCGTCCTCGGATTGAACGCCTACCTGCACCAGCCCGTCCGCAAGCTGTCGCTCGGCGAGCGCATGCGCTGCGACCTCGCGGCCTCGCTGCTCCACCGGCCGCCGCTGCTCTTCCTCGACGAGCCGACGATCGGCCTCGACATCGTCGCCAAGGCCAACGTGCGCGAGTTCCTCGAGCAGATCAACCGGCAGGAGGGCACCACCGTCCTGCTGACGACGCACGACCTCGCGGACATCGAGACGCTCTGCCGGCGCGTCATCGTGATCGACCACGGGCGCCTGCTCTTCGACGGCGCCCTCGACGAGCTGCGCGACCGAATCCTCCCGGTCACGGCCATCGTCTTCGACGTGAAGCACGCGCCGGACCCGTCGCAGCTCACCTGGAACGGCCTCGCGATCCGCGAGATCGGCCTGCACCGCTACCGCCTCGACGTCGACCGCCGCCAGACCGCGCCGGCGACCGCCGTGAAGGAGATCGTCAACCGCTTCGAGGTCTCGGACCTGAAGATCGAGGAACCCGAGATCGAGGCCGTCGTGAAGCGGATCTACCAGGAGGGCATCTCGTGAGCGCGGCGGCCTCGGCGACCTGGCGCTCGGCCGTCCCGTTCGCGCGGATCGGGTTTCTCAACATGCTCGCCTTTCGCGCGCGCTACTACGTCGGTGTGCTCACGTACCTCTTCAACGTCGCCGTCTACTACTTCATCTGGCGCGCCGTCTTCCGCACCGGGGCCACGGTGCCCGGACTGTCCCTCGGGGACATGGTCACGTACGTGGCCGTCGGCTGGGCGATCCGCTCCTTCTACTTCAACGAGATCGACCGGGAGCTCGCCGGGCAGGTGCAGGAAGGCAAGCTCGCGATGAACCTGATCCGGCCGGTGGACTTCCAGATGGTCATGATCGCCGACGCGGCCGGCCAGTCGGCCTTCCGCGCGGTCCTCTTCACCGTCCCGATCGCGGTCGTGCTCGGGCTGCTGTTCCCGCTCAAGCCGCCCGCTTCGGTGGCGGCGGGCGCCATGTTCCTGTGGTCGGCCGCGATGTCGTTCTTCCTCGTCGCGGCCATCAACTTCCTGGTGGGGCTCGTGGCCATCCGGTCGAAGTCCATCCTCGGGATCCTGCGCGCGAAGTACCTCGTTCTCGAGCTGCTGTCGGGCCTGCTCATCCCGACGACGCTCTTCCCCGAGCCCCTGCGCTCGATCCTCTTCGCCTCCCCGTTTCCCCACATCAACTTCACGCCGGCCGCCCTCTATCTCGGCAAGGCCACCGGCGCCGAGGCCGGCAGGCTGCTCGCGCTGCAGGCCGGCTGGACGCTCGCCCTGCTCGCCCTGGGCCAGTGGGCCTGGCAGCGCTCGCGCCAGCGCATCACGATCCAGGGAGGGTGACGATGCTGCAGGGACTGCGTCGCCACGGGCGGCTCTTCCGGCTGTACTTCTCGCAGTACGCGAAGGCGCGCCTGGAATACCGCCTCGACTTCTTCTCGAGCGTCTTCGCGTCGTTTCTCGGCACGGCCGCGGCCTTCGGCTTCCTGCTCATCGTGTTCTCGCGCGTGCCGGCCGTGAAGGGCTGGAGCTTCGAGGAGATGGTCTTCCTCTACGGCTTCTCGCTCGTGCCGCTCGGCGTCTTCAACGTGTTTTCCTGGAACCTCTACCTCTTTTCCGACCGGTACCTGATCGAGGGGCGCTTCGACCGGGTGCTCGTGCGGCCGGTGGACTCGGTCTTCCAGGTCCTCTTCGAGTCCTTCCGCCTGGAGTCCCTGCAGGAGACCGTCACGGGGCTCGTCGCCGTGGCCTGGGCCTCGCGGCGGCTCGGGCTCTCGTTCGGTCCCGCCGAGCTGCTGCTCTTCGCCTTCTGGGCGGTCTGCGGCGCGACGATCTATCTCGCGATCTTCATCGGCCTGACCGCGACGTCCTTCTGGATCGAGGACCGCATCGGGATCGTCCCGCCGGTGTTCAACCTCATGCAGTTCGGCCGCTACCCGCTGACGATCTACGACGGCTGGATCCGCTTCACGCTGTCCTTCGTGATCCCCTTCGCCTTCGCATCGTTCTACCCGGTGATGCACTTCCTGCGGCGCGCCGAGTTCGCGCGCGAGTTCTGGGCCGTCCCGTTCATCGCCGCGCTGTCGCTGACCGCCGCGCTCGCCGTCTGGAAGAGCGGCGTCCGGCGCTACCACTCGACGGGGAGCTGACCGGCTACGACGGAATGCCGACGCGGTGGACGAGGGCCGCGAAACGGGGATCGGACTTGAGCCGGTCGAACTGCGGGTCTGCGTTGAGGAAGACCAGGTAGAACCGCCGGCCGCGATAGGCCCGTTCGAGCCACGCGAAAGCCTGATCGTAGTCCGCCAGAACTCCCCACATCCACGCCGCGCCTTCCGCGCTGAAATCCGACCCCTCCGGCCCGGACCGGGCGTCGGGGAGCAATGGCCGCAACATCTCGGGCCGACCCGCCCGCGCCTGGACGCTCGCATCGAGGATCCGAAACGTGCGGCCCGAGTGAGGAAGGGGAACCCTCTGGATCTCGGCGTCCGCCTCATCGAACCGGCCGGCATCGGCGAGCGCCTCGATCAGGAGGTAACGCGCCTGATGAAAGTCGAGATCCATCCGGAGGGCGCGGTGGAGCTCTTCGATCGCCTCGTCGTACCGTCTCGCATAGAGCAGGATGTGCCCGACGTCGCGGTTGACGGCAAGCGCCGTCGGATCGATCTCGCGAGCGCGGCGGATCTCGGCAATGGCGCGGTCGGGACGGCCGGCGGCCACGAGCCAGTACGCGTACCACTGGTGCGCCGTCAGATAGCCGGGGTTCAGCTGCAGGGCGCGGCGCAGTTCCCGCTCGGATCCCTCAAAATCCCAGTCGGCGAAAAACCGAACGAACCCGAGTGACGCGTGCGCCTCGGCCAGGTTCGGATCGAGGGCGATCGCCCTCTCCGCCGCACGGCGGGCCTTCGGGAACGACTCGGGGGCGTCCGGACCCAGGAGAACGTGCGCGTCCGCCAGTCCCGAATAGGCGGGCGCGTAGGAGGGGTCCTCGCGAATCGCCTCCTCGAAGGCGGCGACCGCCCTCTCGAGGTCTTCGACATCGCGCCGATTCCAGAACAGCCTGCCCCGAAGGTAGGCCTCGTAGGCGCGAGGATTGGCGGGCGTCTTGCGCGTTCCGCGCGTCTGCTCGTCGAGGCCGATCTCCGATCCGAGAGCCGCGACCAGCCGGTTCGAAAGCGAATCTTCGAGGAGAAAGACTTCGTCGGCGGGCTCCTCGAAGGAGTCCGACCACAACACGCGGCCGTCGCGGACACGCACCAGCGTCACCGTCGCGCGGACGCGGCCATCGGAGTGCTGGAGCGACCCTTCGAGCACTCCGTCCACACCGAGGTTCGCGCCGGCCGCCGCGGCGTCGGTCGCCAGAAGGGCCGCCTTGCGAGACGAAGACAGCGGCCGCACGACGAGCTTGCGGCTTCGCGAAAGGCGCGATACCACCCCCTCGGCGATGCCGAGGCCCAGCGGCTCGTCCGCGGTGGCGGCGCCGAGGGATTTCAGCGGCAGGATCGCGAGGGAGCGGATCCCGATCGCGGGCGCTGCCCCGGGCGCCCGAAGCAGCCAGATGCAGATCGACGCCGCCACCAGGAGCAGAGCGGCCGCCGCGGCGGTGCGCCACGGCAGGCGCCGCGGACGGGAGACCCGCGTGGACGTCGCCGGCGGCGGCGGCGCCGCGACCGGTGGCAATGCGGCCGGCTCCGGCAAGACCGCCTTCACGGGCGCGATGAAGCGATAGCCGCGGCGCGGGACGGTCTCGATGTAGTCATGGCCGCTCGCTCCGTTGGTCAGCGCGCGGCGCAGCAGGAACACGTTCTGCGTGATGTTGCTTTCCTCGACGAAGAGGCCGGGCCAGAGGCTCTGCAGCAGTTCTTCTTTCGTGACGAGGTGCCCGGAGCGCTCGACGAGAAAGACGAGCAGGTCGAAAGCGCGGTGAGGCAGCGAAAGGGGCTGGCCGTCGCAGGTCAGGCGCTGCTCGGCGGGCTCCAGCCGAAACGCGCCGAATTCGTACGCCACCGGAAGGTGGCCCTGGCCCGAGGCCGGCGGGATTGAGACATCCATGAGAGATCCCTGAGGACTTGTCCGGCGCCCAGCGAATATCTCTGCGGGAACGGGCTGAATTCTATGCCCGCACCGTCAAGAGAACGTTAAACCTCTGTCACCGCAACACTTCTAGAAGAAAGAGAGGCGGCGTCATGGCTCGGAAGCTCCTCGCGGCTCTCGGAGCGATCTTCGTCATTACCTTCACCGTCGGCGGCCACTGCAACGAGAACACGGTCACCGGCATGGACGCGACGCGCACGCCGGCGGCCACGAACACACCGGCCCCCCCGACCGGCACCCCGCAGCCTCCCGGCACGCCGACCCCATCGGGGCCGACGAACACCCCGGCGCCGCCGACCGCGACCTTACCCCCGACGGCCACGCTCACTCCCGCTCCGCCGACGAACACGCCGATCCCGGCGACCGCAACGCCCGCGCCTCCCACCGCGACCCCGGCTCCGGGAGCGCCCGTCATCACGGGAATCGCGGGAGAACGATCTCCCCTTCACCCGAACGACCGCCTCGACGTCTTCGGCACCAACATCTACGCCAGCCCGACGGTCACGCTGGAGTCGGGCGGCAGCATCAGGGCCACTCCCCCGGTGACCCTCAACGATGGATCGACCTTCATCGAGGTCACGCTGCAATCCACGACGCCCGCCGGCACCTTCAACGTCTGCGTCCAGACGGCGGCCGGGAAGGCGTGCAGCACCGACACAGTCACCGTCGTGACTCCCTGAGAGGAGCCCCATGAAGAACCCAGGAAAACTCCGACTCGCCGCCTTCGCCGCAATGTGGATCGGGACACGCGTCGCGTCGGCGCAATCGTGCCAGGCCAATTGCGTGCTGGTCAACGACGCGGGCGACGGCATCAACCCCTCCTGCAACGTCAGCGGCATCGGAACGTGCAGTCTGCGCGACGCCATCACGATGGTGGGGTACCTCAATGGCTTCGTCATCCAGTTCGCCATCGGCACGGGGCCCCAGAGGATCGACCTCATGAGCAACCTGCCCGGCATCTGCGGGTCGGGGGACATCGACGGGAGAACGCAGCCGGGCTTCGCGGGCGTGCCTCTGATCGAGATCCACTCGGCGCACGCCAATGCCTGGCATGGACTGCTCATCGGCGACCCGCCCCTGCTGTGCAACGGCCCGGTAACCGTCCGGTCCCTCGTCATCAACCATTTCGGCAATTTCGGGTGCGGGGACTGTGGCGGCATCATCATGGAGAACCCGGGCGGGAACTTCATCCTCGGTTGCTACATCGGGACCGACGCCTCCGGCACCGTCGCGGACGGAAACTACGTCGGAATCCTGGACGACACGTTCGGCGGCAACCACTACGGCGGCGTCACGGCGGCCGACCGCAACGTCATCTCGGGCAACGGAAACGGAATCCAGATAACGAACGGGCGCGGCGGCTACTCCGCCCAGGACGTGATCCAGGGCAACTACCTCGGAACCGACGTGACGGGCACCGTGGCGCTGCCCAACGCGGGGCTCGGCATCGCGGCGGGCCCGCCGTATGCGGGGTTCTCCCCGGGAATCCTGATCGGCGGACCCCCCGGTTCGGGCGCGGGCAACGTGATCGTGGGCGGCGGCGGAATACGGCTGACCTCGGGAGGCGGAAACATCGTCCAGGGCAACTCCTTCGGACTCGACAAGACCGGCCTCGTCGCCCTGCCCATGGCTAACGGAATCGAGCTCGACGGGGAAATCAACGCCACGATCGCCGACAATCTCATCTCGGCGCAAGGCTACGGGATCGGCTTCTTCGCGGATGCCGCGAGCACCAGGACGCACGGAGCGACCGTCCAGGGCAACTACATCGGAACGGATGCCACCGGTAACAAGGTCCTCGTCGCCGGCGGCTACGGCCTCGACTTTTCGGGCGGCCAGAACAACACGATCGGCGGCGCCGGGGCCGGCCAGGGCAACGTCATCGGCGGATTCCTCCACGGGGTCCACATCGGCGGCCTGACGGACACCGGGAACGTGATTCAAGGCAACCTCATCGGCATCGGGGTCGACGGTTCGCCGATTCCCAACGTCCAGGCCGGAATCGCGGCGTGGGGTGCGGGCGGCAATACGGTCGTCGGTGGAGACGGCGTGGGGGAACAGAACTACATCGCGTACAACGGCCTCGGCGCCCCGCCCGGGTCCATCGCGCCGGGCGTGTCGGTCCTCAATGGAACCGGCAACGTGATCCGCGGGAACTCCATGTTTCTCAATACCGGCCTGGCGATCGACTTCTCCTTCCCCTTCAGTCCCAGCCCGTATCCCAACGACGTCGGCGACCCCGACACCGGCGCCAACAAGCTGCAGAACTTTCCGCTGATCACGGACTGGAACATCAGCGGAAACACCATACAGATCTCGGGGACCCTCAATAGCCAGCCCAACACGCTCTACGCGATCGACCTCTACGCCGATTTTCCTCCGGTCCACCCGTCGGACTTCCTGCAGGGCAAGAACTACCTCGGTCTGGCCGAATCGACGACCGACGCCGCCGGCAACGCGACCTTTACGGCGACGTTCACGGTTCCGCAGCTGGTGCCCCCGTACCTCTGGTTCACCGCGACGGCGTCGGATCCGGGCGGCATCCCGGGCGCCAACACGTCCGAAATGTCGCAGAGAAGCCTGTTCTCGGTGACGCCCAACCGCGGCCCGGCGGCGGGAGGAACCAGTACGACGCTCAAGGGACAGCTCTTCCAACCTCTGGCGGTCGAGCGGTTCGGATCGATCGTCACCACCAACACGGCCTTCATCGACGAGCAGACGATCACCGCGGTGACGCCTCCCATGCCGGCGGGAACGCTCCTGGACGTCTCGATCTCGAATCCGGACGGCTCGGTCGCCCTGATGCAAAAGGCATTCATGGTCGAGTTCAACGACGTTCCGCCCTCCCATGCCTTCTACGACTACGTCATGTCGCTCGCGGGCGACGGCGTGACGGGAGGCTGCGGCGGCGGCAATTACTGTCCGGCCAGCGACGTCACGCGAGCCCAGATGGCGGTGTTCCTGCTGAAGGCGAAATACGGGCTGTGGTGGATGCCCCCTTCGCCGACGGGAACCCTTTTCGGCGACGTGGCGTCGGACTCGTTTGCCGCGGGCTGGATCGAGGAGCTGTACAACGAGGGAATCACGGGCGGCTGCTCGTCGAGTCCGCTTCTCTACTGTCCTGGCAACCCGGTAAAGCGGCAGCAGATGTCCGTCTTCCTGCTCAAGACGGAGCACGGCTCGGGCTACGTACCGCCGGTCTGCCAGGGAATCTTCAGCGACGTGACTTGCCCGGGCACGTTCGCCAACTGGATCGAACGGCTCTACAACGAGAACATCACCGGGGGCTGCGGCGCCGGCATCTTCTGTCCGACGAACAACGTCACTCGCGGGCAGATGGCCGTGTTCATCGTCAAGACGTTCCAGCTGCCGTAGGCAGAGACGCTTCGGGCGCGGCAGCGGCTCCTTCGCGCCGCCCCGCCAGCAGGGCGATCCCGGCCAGAACGAGCAGGACGATGGCCCACCCGCCGGCGGCCCGGTCCGCGGCGGCGGGCTGCGCGAGAAGCTCGGCCGCGTCGCGGCCGCCGAAGGCGACGAGGCCGAAGAGCGCCCATGCCGCCGCATGGTCCCGCAGGAGCCCGAAGGCGCACAGGGCGATCCAGGCCGCGGCGAGAACGCTCGCGAGGAGCTCGAAGCCGAGCTCCCCGGGCGAACGCATCTCCGAGGGCAGCAGCACGACGATCACCGCCAGGATGCCGAGCGCGCGCCCGGCGGCCGTGCGGAAGAAATTCGTGCGCCACGCCATGGCGACGACGGCCGCCACGGCGGCCAGCCCGAAGGCGCCCCGGGCCGCCGCCCACACGGCGTTCACCGCCGGAACGGCGTCGGCGAGGCCTCCCGGCAGCGACGGGTCGGGATCGTAGAGCGCCGGCACGCGGGAGGAGACGACGTGGATCGCGCGCGCCAGACCCGCCAGGCCCGCCGCGGCGATTCCGGCGCGCAGGGCGGCGTCCGACAGCGACCCCTTGCGGCGCAGGGCCGCCACCCAGCCCGGCCGCGCGGCGCCGATGAGCACGAAACCGAGGCACGCTCCGAGCAGGATGGCCGCCAGGCCGAGCACGAGGGAAACGCCGAGGCCCAGGCGGAACAGGCCGAGCGGCTTCTCGGTGTCGTACTGGCGGAAGAGCGACGGCCACGCGTTGACGAGCCCGGCCGCGCCGATCGCGGCCGCCCAGAAGAGCGGCCGCGCGAGCGCCCGCCACCGGAACTCGGGCTCTCGCACGCGGCGCAGAAACAGGATGATCGCCAGCCCCACCAGCGACCCTCCCGCCACGACCCGGACTCCCGTGAGCAGGACGCCGGCCGAGGAGCGCTTGCGCTGCTCGCGCATGAAGCTCTCCGGGACCTGGATGGACGGGAAGAACGCCGAGAGTCGCGGACCGTGGAAGACGGCGGTCAGCCGCGGCTTCGCGTCGCCGACACCCGCGGGACGGGCCTCGAGGACGACGGTCGTGTCCACGCGCTTCGGGCGCGCCTCGGTGCCGACCTCGAGCACCGCGTAGTCGCCCGCGGGATAGCCGAGCTTGCCCGCCGCCTCGAGGGCCCGGCGGCGCGCGTCCTCCGAGGAAGGCGGCGCCCCCGCCGGGGCGTCCTCGGCGACCGGGTTCACGAACGCCACCACCCGGGCGCGGCGCGCGTCGAGCAGGACCTTCCACTCCTCCTTCTTCTCGGGCTGGAAGTACCGCACGACCCAGTAGGCCAGGGGAAGCTGCCGCGCGGCGAGCTTCCGGAAGGCCGCCGGACCGCCCCGGTCGATCACGTAGCGCGCGGCGTCGTCGGAAAAGCCCGGGATCCCCGAGGCGTCCTGGGGTTTCGCGGCGCGCACGCTCTCGTCGTACGGAAAGCCCGTGCCGGTATAGGCGACGCTGTGCCACGGCTCCGGATCCACGCCGTTGACCACCAGGAACCGGTGCGCGATCGCCTCGGCGGCGGCGCGCCCCGTCGCGTCTTCGACGAGCGGCGCATCCGGCGGCGCGGGCACCAGGAAGGAGATCGCGAGCAGGGCGGCGGCCGCCACGGCGAAGCCGCGCGCGGCCTTCGACACCGGCTTCACGTCGGCGACGGCATCGGCCTCGAGGGCCGCGGGCGGGGGCTCCGGCACCGAGCCCTCCTCCCCGTTCGTCAGCCCGGTCGCGGGCAGGAACCCTCCCCGGCGGGCGTAGAGCACGAGCGATACCGCCAGCGGCAGAAGGAGGATCCCCGACGCCACCGCGCCCGACACGACGTAGTAGGTGTTGCCCGACCGCAGCAGCACGAGCGCCGTGTAGAGCGCGTCCACCGTGAAGTGCCAGACGAGCAGCGGCACGACGCCGTACCGGAGCATCAGGAAGCCCATGAGCACGCCGGCGAACCCGACCTCGAGGCCCCGGATGTAGAAGGGCTGGTTCGGGTACGTCGAGTGGCCGAAGCCCCAGATGAAGGCGGGCAGCACGACGGCGACGAAGCGGCCCGCGCCCAGGCGGTCGAGGAAGGAGATCGAGAACATCCGGCTGATCCCCTCCTCGGACACCGCCGGCAGGAACCCGATCAGCAGGACCGTCGCCCAGGGCAGCGCCGTGTTGAGCATCTCGTCGTACGGAACCTCGGCCGGGGCCCACGCCCCCAGGCGGCCGGCCACGACGTAGAAGACCGCCTGGTAGGAGAAGAAGAAAGCGACGAGCGCGTAGCCGAGCAGGACGCTCTTCAGGAACGCCTTCGTCTGGATGCCGCGCGCCGAGAAGGCGCCGCCGAGGGAAAACTGGCGCGGGAACCGCTCGCGGTAGATCGGCTCGGCCGCCGCGACGACGATGGCGATGCCCGCCCCCGTGGCGACCGCGCCGAGCAGGCCGCGCACGAGCTGCTCGGCCAGGTACGCGGACAGCGGGCTGGCCGTGTCGTAGCGCGAGAGCGTCAGCGGCAGCCCGTTGACGGCGGACAGGAGCGCGAGCACGAACGCGATGCCGCCGAAGGCGCCGACGAGGCGCCACCGCACGTCCTTGAGGACGATCTTGCGCACGAGGACGGCGAGCATCGCGACCAGCGTGGCGAAGAGCGCGAACGTGGCCACCTGCCCCGCCGCCTCGTTCTTCGAGCGCAGCCGCTGGTAGTCGCGGACCCAGGTCTCGGGGACGTGGACGAACTCCGAGAAGCCGGTGACCCGGTCCCCCGAGACGGTCGTCGCGTACCGGATCGTCGCGCCGGCGAACTTCACGCCGGCCTTCTCGTCCACGAACGTCCAGTCCGTGCGCCTCGGCCGGGCGACCGGGGTCGCCTCGATGGGCACGAGCGCCGATTCCGGAAGGCCGCGCGCGGCGAGCTCGCGGCGCGCCAGGACGCGCGCCTCGGCTTCGGACAGGCGCGCCCCGGGAGCATCCTCCTTGCGCACCGACTCGAAGCCGATCAGCTCGCCGAGCGGCGACAGCGTGACGTACTCCTCCTCCTTCACGCCGGACCGGAACCATCGCATCCGCCACTGCCAGATCTTCGCCTCGCGGCCGTAGAGGGCGCCGGCGCGCTCGAGGCCGAGCTCCCGCTCGAGATAGACCTTCGGCGTCTCGTCCACGGCGAACTCTCCCGCAAAGCGGGCGCTCGCGACGTCGGTGCCCCGCGCCGCGAGCAGCTTCTCGCCCAGGACGCGCGCCTGCTCGCGGTTGACCTTGAACTCGATCGAGGCCTCGGGGAACGCCCTCCGGAAGAGCGAGGCCGTCACCCCGGCGCCGGCGGCGATCGCGAGGAGGCAGACGGCGACGAACCGCCAGTCGCGCCCGTCGAGTTTTTCCATCTGGTCCCACCCCATGTAGGGGCGGGGCTTGCCCCGCCCGCGGGCGGCCCGAAGGGCCGCCCCTACGAACCCGGTCCGGTCCGCGGCCTATCCAACGAGCACGCTCCCGCCGTTGACGTTCAGGACCTCGCCCTGGACGTGCCGGGCGAGGTCCGAGACGAGAAAGAGGATCGGGCCCGCGATGTCCTCGGGCGACGCGATCCTCCCGATCGGGATCGCCTTCTCGATCGCGGCGCGCTCGGCGGGATTGCCGAGCGCGGAGGCGGTCATGTCCGTGTCCACCCAACCCGGGGCCACGGAATTGACGCGGATGCCGCGCGGCCCGAGCTCCGCCGCGAGCGACTTCGTGTACGAGATGAAGGCCCCTTTCGAGGCCGAGTACGCGGCGTAGCCCGCCTCGCCCCGCTGGCCCGACGTCGAGGAGACGAAGACGATCGAGCCGCGCGTCTTCTCGAGGTGGGCAATGGCCGCGTCCGTGACGAGGACGGCGCCCCGGACGTTGATCGCGTAGGTCCGGTCCCACGCCTCGATGCAGTCCTCGCCGGCCGGCGTCGGCTCCCAGATGCCGGCGTTGTTGACGACGAATGTCGAGCCGCTGCCAGGCCGCGACGACGTCGCGGACGATCTGCCGGGCCTGCGCGGGCTCCGAGACGTCGCCGGCGAGCGCCATCGCCTCCCCGCCCGCCGCGCGGATCTCGCGAACGGCCGCGTTGGCCGCGGCCTCGTCGCGCCGGTAGTTGATGGCCACGCGCGCGCCCGCGCGGGCGAGCAGGTCCGCCGCGGCCCGGCCGATTCCCCGGGAGCCGCCGGTGATCAGGGCGGTTCGGGGCGACAGATCGAGCGTGAAACTCTCCGCCATTCTGCTCCGTATATTAAGTTAGAGAAGGAGACCTCCCACACAGACAGGGCGGCGACCGCGCAAGCGGCGCCGTCCCCCGCGCTTTTTCGAGGTCATGCCCCCGCGATCAGCTCGCCCACGTACGCGGCGACCGTGTCTTCGGCGAGCGCCGAGGACTTGAGCCGCACGTCCACGTCGGCCGCCCGGGCCAGCGCCCGCGCGAGCTCGCGGCTCGTGAATCGCGAGGACCGCTGCGCGGCGCGGTACAGGGCGAACGGGTGCGTCGGCGCCCGGGCGCCCTCGAACGGCGACCTCCCGAACGGCGCGGCCGGCGCCATGAGGCGCGGCAGGACGCGCGCCTGGAACGCCGGGTACGACATCGAGGCGTCGAACCCGGCGGGTCCTCCCTCCTCGAGGCGCGCGCGGAGCAGGAGCATGCGGCGCACCTCGCTCGAGATCATGCCGAAGAGCTGGATGGGCCAGATCTCCTCGATCTTTTCGACGGCGCGGTCGCCCTGGCGCACGTCGCGGCCGTCGAAGAGCCGCCCGAGCCGCGCCAGCGCGTCTCCCGCGTCGCGTCGGCCGATCGCCTCGAAGAGGCCGTAGACGTCCTCGGAGGCTTCGTCCTCCACGTTGGCCTCGACGTCCGCGGCGCGGATGCGCCCGCCCTTGCCCGCCCAGTCGAGCAGCTTCTCGAGCTCCGCGGCGAAGGTCGCGGGATCCGCGTTCGTGCGCGCGAGCAGGCGCTCGACGGCGCCCGGATCGAGCGTGACCTCGCGCTCCTTCGCCTGGGCCGCGGCCAGGCGCCGCAGCGCGGGTCCGGGGTCCTCGCCCACCACAACCTCCAGGACGACGCCCCGGCGCGCCGATCTCCTGGAGCAGGTCGACGCCGGCCGGCGGCGAAACGGCCGTCAGGAGCGCCACCGTGCCGTCGTTCGTCTCCCGCTCGAGCAGGACGCGCAGAGCGCCCTTCAGCACCGCGGGCCCGCCGCTCTTTTCCTCGGGCAGCTCCCTGAAGATCTCGGCGAGGAGAGGCGCGTCGTCCTTCTTGCGTACCCGCTTCGCGGCGGCCTCCGCATTTTCGACGGGATCGCCGGAGGCGGGCAGGTCGAGCGCCGCCAGGAGCGCCCGCGCCTGCTTGAAAGCCTCGCGCCGTCCGCCGGACCCGCCCTTCGTCCAGGCCTCGAGAGCCTTCGTCACCAGGCGCCCGGGCGATTCGGTGCCGAGCAGGCGCGAGATGTCGAGCTCCACGAGCCGGCGCGGCGAAAAGAGCGAGCGGTTCAGCAGCGCGTCCGAGACCGCCTCGGCGGGAGCGTCGTCCTCGAAGCGCAGGACCTCGACGTCGGCCCCGCCGCCGAGCACGGCCCGGGCGCGCGCCGCCGCTTCATCCACGAAGAAATCGACGTCGCCCACCACGAGCACCGCGGAGGGTGACGCCTCGAACTTCGGAACCGCCGCATCGGAGAACGGGATCCTGGCCACGTCCGCGCAGTCTACCCAACGGCGAAAGGAAAAAGGGCCCCGCCGGCGAAGCCGACGGGGCCCATGCGAGCAAAGGAACCGTGAAGGCTAGTTCTGGAGCATCCCCTTCTCGTCGAGCTCCTGGCAGTCGAGGCAGTAGGGCGCCCAGGGAACCGCGTTCAGCCGCTTCTCGGCGAGAAGGCTGCCGCAGTTGATGCAGAGGCCGTACGTGGCTTCGTCGATCCGGGTGATCGCGTCGTCGATCTGGAGCAGCGTCGAGCGCTCTCCGTCGGTCAGGGAATACAGAAACTCCCGCGTGTAGGAGGAAACCGCCTTGTCGGCGATGTCCTGGGTCGCCTCGTCCGTGGTCTCTTCCTCCGCGCTGCGGGTCTTGGCTATCTCGGCCGAGAGCAGGGCCTTCTTGTCCTCGAGGAGCCGCCGGTATTTCTCCATTTCCTTCTTCGTCATCCGTACGGCTTTGGTCGCTGTCGAAGGCATTCGTGGGTCTCCTTTTCGTGGTGCCCCTTCTCGGCGAAGGGGGCCCTCTTTTTTGAATCCGAGATGATACTCGGTTTCCGCCAGAAGTCCAGACGGATCCGTCACTTAACGGCCGCTAAACCCGGTCACTTTTTCCCCCTTTCCCAGAGGAACTTGCGCGAAACGCCGAGCCGCTTGGCGGCCAGCGACCGGTTCCCGCCGGCCCGGCGCAGGGACTCGTCGATATACGCGTCGGTGAGCTCCTTGAGCGTCCACCGGTTTTCGACGGCGGCGGCGAGCAGGGATTCCGGCGCCCCGAGGGCCCCGGTCGGCAGATCCTGCGGTCCGAGCTCCGCCGACTCGCCGGTCAACACCGCCTTTTCGACGACGTGCATGAGCTCGCGCACGTTGCCCGGCCACGAATGCCGCAGCAGCGTCTTCTCGGCCTCCGGCGTGAAGAGCCGCGCGGGCCGCGAGTACGCGGAGGCCGCGCGCTTCAGGAATTCCCGAGCGAGCGGGAGGATGTCCTCGCGCCGGTCCGCCAGGCGCGGCAGCCTCACGGAGACGACGTCGATGCGATAGAAGAAGTCGTCGCGAAACGCGCCCTGCTCGACCAGCGTCGAGAGATCGCGGCGCGACGAGACGATCAGGCGCGCCTGGAAGGAGTGCGTGGCGACGCCCGAGAGGCGCCGGAAATTCTTCTCCTGGAGGACCCGCAGGAACTTGGCCTGCGCCGCGGGCGTCAGCGACGACACCTCGTCCAGGTACACCGTCCCGTCCTCGGCGACCTCGAGCAATCCCTTCTTCGCGGCAAAGGCCCCGGTGAACGCGCCGCGCTCGTGGCCGAAGAGCTCGCTCTCGAAGAGCTCGTCGGACAGGTTGGCCGCGTCGATGCGCACGAAGGGTCGGGCCGCGCGCACGGAAACGTCGTGGATGGCGCGGGCGAGGCGGTCTTTCCCGGTGCCGCTCTCGCCGAGGATCAGGATCGTCGACGGCAGGTCCGCCGCGCGGTCGAGCGAGGCGATCTCGCGGCCGAGCGCGCGATTGCGCGTCCGGAAGTGCGACCGAAGCGACCTCAGAGCTCTTGTCGGCCATGGGATGCCGCTATCGCGGCCGCCTGCTCTCGTCGGCCCCGTCGAGGGGCCGCTTCAGACCCGCCTGCTCTCGTACGGCGGCGTCGAGCCGCCGCTAAAGACCTCCGTGTCATTGGGCGCGTCGCCCCACAGGCGCTCGAGGGCGTAGAACCGCCGCGCCTCCTCCTGGAAGACGTGGAAGACGACGTCGCCGTAGTCCATCAGGATCCAGCGGGCGCTCTGCATGCCCTCGACCGAGTTGGCCGGCCCGAGCTTCTCGACGATGGCGTCCGCGATGGCGCGGGCCTGGCGATCCGAGCTCGCCGTGGACAGGACGAAGTAGTCGGCCATCGTCGTCAGGTCGGTCAGGTTGAAGACGAGGACGGCGGCGGCTTTGCGGTCGAGCGCCGCGGTGAGACCTTCCCGGACCTTGTCCTGGGAGGAGAGACCGGGTTTCAACGCTGCGGCGTCCCGGGCTTGTAGAGACCGTGCTTCGTGATGTACTCCGCGACCGGCCCCGGAACCCTGCCCCCGATGCCCTTGCCCGCCGCCAGGTCCTTCCGGAGGTCCGTCGCAGAGATTCTAACCGATCCGGCGTCGAAAACCGACAGCCGATCCGATAAGACCTTCCACGGCCGGCACCTTCACGCGGTCGCCCGCGAACGGCTCCCGATGAAACGCGGCCACGCGGGCAAGACGCAGGATCTCGCCGGGCTGCCTCCAGCGGTCGAAGCCGGCGAGGATGTCGGTTCCCATCAGGAGCCAGAGCTCGTCGCCCGGATGGCGCGCCGCGATCGATCGCAGCGTGTCCACCGTGTACGAGGGCGGCTCCCGATCCAGCTCCTCGAGGTCGATCGACCAGTCGGGCCGGCCGTCGAGGGCGAGGGCGAGCATCGCGACGCGGTGCCGCGGATCGGTCGGCGCGCTCTCCTTGTGCGGGGACAGGCGCGCCGGGACGTAGAGGACGCGTTCGAGCTGGAACTTCACGGCCGCGGCCTCGACGGGGATCACGTGCCCGTTGTGGACCGGGTCGAAAGTGCCGCCGAAGACGCCGATGCGCATGGGACCCAGCTTCTCCGTGTCCGGCCGCCGGAGCTGCGGCCGGCTCCTGGCACGCGGCGGAACCTCCGCCGCGACCTCGTGGAACAGGAACCCGACGAGCTCCTTCAACCCCGCGCCCGTCGCCGCGGAGATCTCGAGATACGGCAGGCCCCGGCGCTCGGCGGCGCGGCGGATCGAAGGCAGGCGCTCCGGATCGGACACGGCGTCGCACTTGGAGGCCGCGAGAATCCGCGGCCGCGCGGCGACTTCCGCGGAGAACTGCGAAAGCTCGTGCTCGATCGTCGCGACGTCCGCTTCGGCGTCGCCCGCCGAGGACGCGTCGACGAGATGGCAGAGCAGCCGGCACCGCTCGACGTGCTTCAGGAACCGGATCCCGAGCCCGGCGCCGCGGTGCGCGCCCTCGATGAGGCCCGGGATGTCGGCCACGACGAGCGTGCGCCGGTCGTGATTCGACGTCACGACGCCGAGATGCGGCACCAGCGTCGTGAACGGATAGTCCGCGATCTTCGGCTTCGCGGCCGAGATCGCCGAGATGAGCGTGGACTTGCCGGCGTTCGGCAGGCCGACGATCGCGACGTCGGCCAGGAGCTTGAGCTCGATCGCGAGGCGCCGCTCCTCGCCCGGAAGGCCGGGCTTGGCGAAGCGCGGGGCCTGGCGCGTGGGCGTCGCGAAGTGCTGGTTGCCCCAGCCGCCGTTGCCGCCCTTGACGAGCCGGACGCGCTCGCCGGCGGTGACGAGGTCCGCGACGCGCTCTCCCGTGTCCGCGTCGGTCACCACCGTGCCGAGCGGGAAGTGCACCTCGACGTCGGCGCCCGTCTTGCCGTGGCAGTTCGAGCCCATCCCGTGCTCGCCCCGCTGGGCATGAAAACGGTTCTGGTGGCGGAGGTGGTAGAGCGTGTTGTAGGAGGGGTCGGCGACCGCCCAGACCGAGCCGCCATGCCCGCCGTCTCCGCCCGAGGGTCCCCCGCGCGCGACGAACTTCTCGCGCCGGAAGGCGATGCAGCCGTTGCCGCCGTCGCCGGCCTTGACCTGTATTTCCGCGGTGTCGATGAACATGGGTGAAGCCGTCAGCTCTCAGCCGTCGAGCTTTCAGGGGACGAGGGAGCGGGCGTAGCTGACAGCAGAACGCTGACAGCGGATCGCTACGGGTCGCGTCGATCGAGATGAAGCGGCCGAGGCGGCCCTTGTCGTGGAAGCGGATCGTGCCGGCGACCTTCGCGAACAGGGTGTCGTCCTTGCCGCGGCCGACGTTGACGCCCGGGAGGAACTTCGTGCCGCGCTGGCGCACCAGAATGGTCCCGCCCGGCACCGTCTGGCCGCCGAACGCCTTCACGCCGAGGCGCTGGGAGTTGGAGTCGCGCCCGTTGCGGGAAGAGCCCTGACCTTTCTTGTGTGCCATCGCTCTACCCGCCTACCCTTCGATCGCTTCGATGCGCACCTGGATCATCGTCTGGCGATGGCCCTTCGTGCGCCGGTACTGCTTCGTGCGCTTCTTCTTGAAGACCAGGACCTTGCGGGTGCGGATCTCGCCGAGGACCTTGGCCTGGACCTTGACGCCCTTGAGCGCGTCCGTGCCGGTGCGCACGCCCCCGTCGCCGGAGACGAGGATCACGCTCGCGCCGGAGAGGGCGAGCGTCTCGCCCTTCTTGATGACGTCGCCGGCGGGCTTCTCGACCCGGACGACGTCGCCTGCGGCGACCTTCAGCTGTTTACCGCCGGTGCGGACGATGGCGTACATAAGAGCCGCGAATCATAAGGGTTTTCGGGGCAAAGTCAAGCCCCAGTGAAATCAGGGACTTAGAGGCCGTTTTTCACTCCTCGTCGATCGCGTTGGGAAGCTCGTTGCGGTCGCCCGCCTTCCTCGGAAAATGCCGGGCGAGCACCTCCCCGACGCGTTCGACGCCAAGGACGACGCCCTCGGTGAACTCGCCCTTGCGGAAGGACGCTTCCATCGTGCCCGCGACCTCGCGCCAGAACTCCTCGCCACACTTCTCGTGGATGGCGACGTCGCCGAGGATCCGGAACTGGCGCGCGCGCGGGGCGATGTAGATGAGGACGCCGTTGCGTCCCGCCGTCTTCGTCATGCCGAGCAGCTCGAAGCGCCGCAGGGCCCGCGCCTCGAGGTCCTTCGGCACGCGGCGCGTGACGTGGACCCGGATCTCGCCGGAGGAAGCCTTCTCCGCCGCGGCAATCGCGGCGACGATCCGGTCCGAGTCGAATTTCGAGAAGTAGCTCGCCATCGCCTACCAGCTCCCGGAGGCGCCGCCGCCGCCGAAGGAGCCGCCCCCGCCCGAGAAACCGCCGCCTCCCGAAAAACCGCCTCCGCCGCCACCTCCCCCGAAGCCTCCCCCCGAAAAGCCGCCGAAGCCGCCGCCGCCCGTCCACCAACCCCCGCCTCCATGGGACCGGAAGCCGCGCCGGGCGCGGAAGATCGCCGGCAGCACGAAGAAGATGCCGAAGAAGATGGCCATCGCCAGGCACGAGCCGAACTGGTCGTTCTTGCGCCGACGCCCCTCGTCCACCGTGCGTCCCGTGCCCTTGTACTCCCCCTTTACCGCGGCCATCATCGCCGCCGCCCCCGCGGCGATGCCGCCCGAGTAGTCGCCCTCTCGAAATCGCGGGACGATCTCACCCTGGATGATCCTGTTCGCCGTCACGTCCGGCAGTGCGCCCTCGAGACCCTTGCCGACTTCGATGCGTACTTTGCGGTCGTCGATGAAAACGAAGAGGACCAGGCCTCGATCGAGCTTCGTGCCTCCGGGTCCCCATCTCTGGGCGGTCCGGACCGTGAAGTCCTCGAGCGTGAAGCCTTCGGGAATTTTCTTGTCCACCCAGACGAGGAGCTGGTTCGACGTGTCGCGCTCGAACTGTTCGAGCTGCGCGTTCAACGCCTCGGCCTGGCCGGACCCGAACACTCCGGCGCGGTCCGTAACGTACCGCTTCGGCTTTTCCGGAAGCTGCTCGTCGTAACGGTCGGCGAGAAGGCCCCAGGCCACGGCAAGACCGGCGGCCGCCAGGAGAAGGACTCTCCGCGCACCGCCGGCCGCCCCGCGTCTCACGATTCCCGCTTCCCGTTGTCCGGCTACCGACCCCGGCTCAATGAGCCGGCGCCGCCGTGGGGGCCGCGCCGTTGAAGTTGAATTGGACCTTCGGCGCCTGCTCCGCTCCCGGCGTCGTCGCCTTGAAGAAGGGCTTCTCCTTGAATCCGAGCATGCCGGCGATCAGGTTCGTCGGGAACTTCTTCAGGACCGTGTTGTAGGCCTGGGCCGACTCGTTGAAGCGCCCGCGGGCGACGGTGATCCGGTTCTCGGTGCCCTCGAGCTGGGCCTGCAGGTCGCGGAAGTTCTGGTTCGCCTTGAGCTCCGGGTAGCGCTCCGAGACGACGAGAAGGCGCTGCAGGGCCGAGCCGAGCTGGTCCTGCGCCTGCTGGTACCGGGCGAGCGACTCGGCGTCGGCCGGCGCCTTGCCCGGCGTGATCGTCGCGCGCCCGACCGAGGCGCGGGCCTCGGTGACGGCCGTCAGCGTCTCCTTCTCGAAGGTCGCCGCGCCCTGCACGGTCGCGACGAGGTTCGGCACGAGGTCGGCGCGGCGCTGGTACTGGTTTTCCACCTCGGACCACTGCTTGTCGACGTCCACGCCGAGGGTCACGAGCTTGTTGTAGGTGCCGGCGAAGGAGATCCCGGCGATCACGGCGATGATGACGAGGATTCCGACGCATCCGAGAGCGAGCTTGCCCATGAGGTTCCTCCTAAATGAAACGGCCAGCGAGAGAAGGAAGTCTATCGAATCCGGGAGGCCTAATCCCCGGCAGCGCCGACCCGCGAGAGAACCCGGGCGGGCAGCAGCGCGCGCAGCGCCGCCGGGCCGGATCCCGACCACTCCAGGCGCGCCACGGCGGCCTTCTTCATCGGGATGACGAGGCCCGGGCGCCCGGCGACGAGGCGGCCGAGGAGGCCTCCCATGTGGGGCTCGTGGCCCACCAGCAGGACCGACCCGACGCCCTCGGACTTGAGCTCCGCGAGAATGTCGTCCGGGTCGCTCTCGGGCTCGAGGGCCCGCGTCTCCCGCAGCTTCGACGACAGACCGAGCGCCCTCGCGGCGGGCTCGGCGGTCTGGCGGGCCCGCGCGTAGGGCGAGGTCAGGACGAGCTCGATGCCCGGTTCGAGCGCCGCCAGGCCCTTGGCGACCTCGCGCGCCCGCTTGTGGCCGTCCTCGGTCAGCGTGCGATCCGCGTCGCGACCCGACGCCGACCGGTCCTCGGCCGCCGCGTGGCGCAGGAGCCAGATTTCCATCGCGGCGGAAGTGTAGCGCTTCCCTGTATTCTTAGCGCCAGATGGCACTGGCTCCCGGCGAACAGCTCGGTCCCTACGAGATTCTGGGCCCGCTCGGCAAGGGGGGCATGGGCGAGGTGTACCGCGCCCGGGACACGCGGCTGCGGCGCGAGGTGGCCCTGAAGCTCCTGCCGGACGCGGCCGCCCACGACGCGGACAGCCTCCACCGCTTCGACCGCGAAACGCGCGCCGTCGCGACCCTCAACCACCCGAGCATCCTCGCCATCCACGACACCGGCTCGTTCCGCTCCGTGCCGTACGCCGTGACGGAGCTCCTCGAGGGCGAGACCCTCGCCGACCGTCTCCGCACCGGTCCGCTCCATCCCCAGAAAGCCGTCGAGGTCGCCAGCCAGATCGCCGACGGGCTCGCGGCGGCGCACGGCAAGGGAATCATCCACCGCGACATCAAGCCCGACAACATCTTCCTGACCAACGAGGGCCGGGCGAAGATCCTCGACTTCGGCATCGCCCGCATCGAGCAGCCCGCGCGCACGGCGGGCCTCTCGGACACGATCACCCACGCGCGCGGATCGAGCTCCCAGTTCCTCGTCGGCACCGCCGGGTACATGTCGCCCGAGCAGGTTCGCGGCAAGCAGATCGATGGCCGGACCGACATCTTTTCGCTGGGCGCGACCTTCTTCGAGATGCTCACCGGGCGCCGGGCCTTCGTGCGCAGCAGCCCGGTCGAAACCCTCGGCGCGGTCCTGCGCGACGACCCGAAGAAGCACCCCGAGGCCGAGAAGATCCCGGAGGAGCTCAAGGCCTTCGTCTTCCGCTGCCTCGAAAAAGACCCTGCCGACCGCTACCAGACGGCGCGGGACCTCGTGCTCGACCTGCGCGCCCTCCAGGCCGAGCAGCTGCGCCAGGCCTCGGAGCGCGTCACCTTCCGTTCCGAGCCGCCCTGGAAGCACCGCCGGACGCGGGTCTGGATTCGCGCGGCCGGGGGCGTGATCCTCTTCGCCGCCGGCCTCTACATCGGGGCGTGCTGGCAACGCGACCAGCATGCGGCGGCGAAGGCGCGACGGCCACGACGCCGTAGGACGGCGCTCCTCACCCCGTCCCGATACTCCGCGGCCGGGTTGCGCGCGGGCTGCCTTCGGCGGCTCCGCCGCGAAGTCCAAAGACCCGCAACTTCTCCCGCTCCCGCCGGGCGGGGCAGAGCCGCGTCAAGGCAGGGGCGTGCTGCCCCTACGCCGAGGCGAGGCCCGCGTCGATCTCCGCGCCCAGGACGGGCAGCGCGTCGTGCGCCGCCTTCGGCTGCGGGATCGGGGCCGTGCAGCACGGCTCCTTGCAGGCGTCGTAGAGCGTGCGGCGCTGGACGGGCGTGTAGCCCGCGTCGGCGATGACGCGGCGCATCTCGTCCTGCGACATCTTGTTGCGCGCGCCGGCGGCGTAGACGACGTTCTCCTCGATCATGATCGAGCCGAGGTCGTCGCCGCCGAAGGAGAGCGACACCTGGCCGATCTTCGGGCCCTGCGTAACCCAGGAACCCTGCACGTGCCGGACGTTGTCGAGGAAAAGTCGCGAGACGGCGAGCGTCTTCAGGTACTCGAAGCCGCCGGCTTCGTCCACCTTGCCGTCGAGCTCGGTGTTCTCCTTCTGAAAGGTCCACGGGATCCAGGCGGTGAAGCCGCCGGTGCGGTCCTGGAGGTCGCGGACGACCTCCATGTGCTCGACGCGCTCCCCGTAGCTCTCCCCCACCCCGAACATCATCGTCGCCGTCGTCCGCATGCCGAGGCCGTGCGCGGACTCGTGGACGTCCACCCACTTCTCCGTCGGAGCCTTCGTGAGCGACCAGATGCGCTTCCGGACCGAGTCCTCGAGGATCTCGGCGCCGCCTCCCGGAATGGACTGGAGCCCGGCGTCCTTCAACCGCGCGATCACGTCCCGCATCGGCCACTTGGTGATCTTCTGGAGGAAGTAGACCTCGGGCGCCGACAGGGCGTGGAGATGGATCGTCGGAAACGTCTTCCGGATGTACCGGAACATCTCCTCGTAAAAGGAGAACTCCAGTCCGGCGTGGACGCCCCCCTGGAGGAGCACGCCCGTGCCGCCGAGATCGATCGTCTCCTGGATCTTTTCGCCGATCTGCTCGTGCGAGAGGACATAGGCCTCGGGGTGCTCGGCCGACGGGCGGTAGAACGCGCAGAACTGGCAGCGGTAGACGCAGACGTTCGTGTAGTTGATGTTGCGGTCCACGATGTACGTCGCGACCGTCGGGTCGTTCTGCCGGTTGCGCACCGTGTTGGCCGCCGCGCCGAGGGCGAGCAGATTCCCCTCCTCGAGCAGCGTCACCGCGTCCGCGGGCGACAGGCGTGCGCCCGCGAGCGTGCGGTCGAGGATTTCGGTGGTCCGGGGGCCGTTCACGGCGAGATTCTAGCGCGGACTTACGCCCTGTCATCCCGAGGAGCGCAGCGACGAGGGATCCCGGACTCGACTCGGGACGCGGCGCGTCGAGGACGGGATCCCTCGCTGCGCTCGGGATGACCGACTAAATCTCGGGATGACGGACTAAATCAGGCCGTTCTGTCGCGACGTTGCGCCAGATCCCTCAGCGCGAGGTTTTCGAATGCCAGGGCCACCTGGCGGGCGAGGGCCACGAGCGCCCGCGCGTCGGGGGCGCCGGCCACGGCGGTCCGGCATACGAGGATCAGGGACACCGAGCCGAGAACCGTCATCGGCACCATGAGGGCCGCAACGACGCCGGCCGCGCCCTTGGCGGCGGGCACGAGCGTGCCCTCCTCGGTGCGCCGAACGAGACCCGCGTAGGGCCGGTGCGCGGTGCGGACCATCTCGAGGACCGGGCATTCTTCTCTCGAGAAGAACGTCTTGCCCGGCCCGTAGGCGTCCGCGCCCCACGCCAGGGGCGAGCCGAACTGCCCGAGAACCTTGAACCCTGTCGGCTGGCAGTGGACGAGCGCTCCGTCCCCGTAGAGCTCGCTCGCGTAGCGCAGCAGGACGAGGCCCATCTCGCCCCGCCCCTGCACCGAGAAGAGCTCCTCGGAGAGCGAGAGGAACTTGCGCGCGGCGCGGAAGGTGTCGGGATCGCCGGGCTCGCCGTCGGCCCCGACCTTGCCGTCGTTCAGCGACACCAGGAGGGCCTGGACCTCCTCCTCGGCCTGCTCCTCGGGCGTCTTCGGCCGCCGGGCGGAAAGCGGGTGCGTGTCGTCGGCGCTGCGCTTCTCGGTGAGGTCGACGATGATGCGCTGGGGCTCGACGCCCTCCTCGAGGACGAAGTCTGTGGACGCCTGGGGGATCTCGGGCCCCGGCCACTGCATTCCGACGCGGAACTCGAACTGCCCCTCGCTCCAGTCCATGAGGCTCTGCACGGTTTCGGACATCTGCGCCCGGACCTCGGCTTCCACGAGCGCCCGCGTCAGCAGCCCGCGTTCCACGAGGGCGTCGCCGAGGCGCATCCCCGGGAAGGAGGCCATGTACCCGGAGGCCTCCTCGAGCTGGGCGCGCGAGATCACGCCGCGCTGCTCGAGCCGGTCGCCGAGCGGCCGGTAGTTCGCGGTGCCCGCGACCTGCACGATGCGGCCCGACCGGAAGAGGATGACGGCGTTGCGGCCGTCCGCGTGCGTCAGGAAGAGGCCGCCGGTCTTGCCGCTGACCTGGAGCACCTGGAGGATGTCGCACAGCGGCAGGTCCTCGAGGCGGCCCTCGAGGGCGCGCGCGTCGGCCTCCGGCGTCTCCGGAGGGGCCGTGGCGTCCATGTCCGCGCGCGACGTTTCCATGTCAGCTCTTGATGAAGTCCATGACGCGCTGCACCGTCTTCAGCTTCCGGTCGATCGAGGCGTGCGACTGCGAAGACACCAACGCGACGGCCGCCTGCCCGGAGAGCAGCTCGAGCAGCTCGCGGTCGAGCGGCGTGAACGCGGCCTTGTGCGACAGCAGCGCATAGATCGAGAGCAGGCCGACGAGCTTCTCCTCGTGGAGCAGCGGCACGCAGCAGATCGGCCCCTCCTGCTCCTCGACCGCGAAGAGCGTCCGCTTCTCGGCGACCGCCGCCTGCTCGAGGGGATAGACGGGCTCGGGCAGGTGCGTGATCTCGGGTGGAAGCTCGCCTTCGCGAATGCGCAGCGCGAATTCCCCCTTGGGCTCCTCGAGGAGGTACAGGGCAAATTCGGCCGCGCCGATCAGGTTCACCGAGATCTCGACGATGCAGTTGACGACGGCGTCTGGATCGAGCGTGGCGTGAAGCTGGTAGGTCGCGGCGTAGAGGTTGGCGAGGTTGGCCGAGTGCTCCTCGAGCTGGACACAGCGCCGCGCAAAGTCGCGGTTCTCGCGCTCGAGGTCGGCGACCGGTCGACCGTTGCCGTTATCGTTGCCATTGCCGTTGCCGTTGTCGTTGCCATTGCCGTTGCCGGCCGAGGCGGGCGCGGCGGCGTCCTCCGAAAGCAGCGTCTGCGCGGCGCCGAGATCCTCCTCGAGCTCGCGCGCCTGCCGCGCGAGCCGCTCGACCTGCTCGGCAAGCTCGGCCGAAAGCGACCGGGTCTTGCCCGCGAGCTCGCCAACGAGCTTCTGAAGCGTCTCGCGGCGCGCTTCCGGCGGTACCTGGCTCACGCGCGCCCTCCCGCCGCCGACGCGGCTCCCTGCGCGGCCCCGCGCGCGGCCCGTTTCAGGATGGTCGAGGCCAGGCGCTCGAGCGCCACGACCTCGTCCACCGCCCCGCGCGCGATGGCTTCGCGCGGCATGCCGAACACGACGCACGAGGCCTCGTCCTGGGCGAGCGTCTCGGCGCCGGCCTGTTTCATCTCGAGGAGTCCCTGCGCGCCGTCGTCGCCCATTCCCGTCATCAGAACGCCGATCGCCGCGGGCCCGGCCGCCTGGGCGACCGAGCGGAAGAGCACGTCCACGCTCGGCCGGTGACGCGACACGAGCGGCCCGTCGGAGAGCTCGACGTAGTACCCGTCGGCGCGGCGTCGCACGACGACGTGCCGGTTGCCCGGCGCGACGAGGGCAAGGCCCGGCCGGAGGCGGTCGCCCTCGGCGGCTTCCTTGACTTCCATGCGACAGAGCCCGTTCAGGCGGATCGCGAACGCCGCCGTGAAGCCCTCGGGCATGTGCTGGACGACGACGACGGCGGGACCGTCGGCGGGAAGCGCCGGCAGGAGGGCGGTCAGCGCCTCCGTGCCCCCGGTCGAGGCGCCGACGGCCACGATGCGGTCCGCGGAAGCGCCGGATGCCGGGCCGCGCCGCGCCGGAAGGACAGCGTCGGCGGTCAGGCGGGGCGCCGCCGCCGGACCCTGCCGGTCCACGCGGGCCTGCGCGGCGCCGCGCACGGCGTCGAGGAAGAGCACGGCGGATTCGTGCAGGAACTCGCGGATGTTCAGGCGCGGCTTCGTGACCACGGCGACCGCGCCGGCCTCGAGGGCGCGCATCGCGGCGTCGGTTCCGTCGCCCGTCAGCGCCGAGCACACGACCACGGGGATGGGATCCTCGGCCATGATGCGGCCGAGAAACGTGAGCCCGTGCATGCGCGGCAGCTCGAGGTCGAGCACGATGACGTCGGGCCGCTGGCGGCCCATCTTCTCCATGGCGATGTAGGGATCGGCCGCGACGGTCACGGCGATCCCCTCGAGCGCGAAGAGCGCCGAAAGCGTCTGCCGCACGACGGCGGAGTCGTCCACGACGAGGACCTGGAGGGGGCGGGCCGCGCCGGTCATGCGGTGCGCGCCTCCGCGCGGGACGCCGGACGGTTGCCGCCCGCCGCCTTCGCGTGGCCGTAGACGGTGGGCACGACGGTGACGACCCGGTCGGTCACCGCGTTCAGGCTCTCCGCGTGCCCCAGAAACAGCAGCCCGTCCGGCGCGAGGACGTCGAGCAGGCGGTGGATCACGCGGAGCTTGCCGTCCATCGGGAAGTAGATGAGGACGTTGCGGCAGAAGATCAGGTGGAACGGGCCGCGCGCCGGGTACCGCTCGTCGTTCAGGTTGAGCCGCCCGAAGCGCACGAGGGCGCGGACCTCCGGCGCGACCTTCATCTTGCCTTCCTGCGAGGCCGTGCCGCGCAGCATGAAGGCCTTCCGGTACTCGGTCGGGATCTCCGGGGCCTTCTCGAGAGGCCATACGGCCGCCTCGGCCTTCGCGAGCGCCCGCGTCGAGAGGTCCGTGGCGAGGATCTCGATCTGCCGCCCCGAGCCCGGCGGAAAGTGGTGCAGGAGCATCATGGCGAGCGAGTAGGGTTCCTCCCCCGTCGAACAGCCGGCGCTCCAGATCCGCAGGACGCGGGGCCCCTTCTCCTTCCACGCCGGGATCACCTGGCGCTCGAGGAACTCGAACTGTCGCGGTTCCCGGAAGAAGTGCGTCTCGTTGGTGCTGATGCAGTCGAGCATCTGCACTCGCTCTTCCCGGTCGTCCTCGTCGACGACGCGCCGGTAGTACTCGCCGAAGGAGGAGAGGCCGAGGGCGCGCAGGCGCTTCGCGAGGCGGCCGACGAGCAGCGCCTTCTTGGCGGGCGCGAGGTAGATCCCGGCGTCGCGCAGGATGAGCGCCTGGAAGAGCGAGAACTCCCGCTCGGTGATCGCGCGCGGGCGCTCCAGGACGTCGGTAGCCGCGATCGCGGCGCGGCGGGCGGCCGTGCTCAAGAGGCGGCCTCCACGGCCTGCGGCGCGGCGCTCGCGGTGGTCGCGAGCTCGCTCGAGGAGAGCACGCGGTCGGTGTCGAGGATGAGGACGAACTGGCTGCCGAGCTTGCCGAGGCCCTTCAGGAAGTCCACGCGGACCGGCGTGCCGAAGGACGGGGCCGCCTCGATCTCCTCGGGCCGGAACTCGACGACCTGGTTCACCGCGTCGGCCAGCACGCCCATCACCAGCGTCCCGGACTCCGCGGCGACTTCGACGATGACGATGCACGTGCGCTTGGTGACGGCGCTCTCGGGGAGGCGGAACTTGCTCGCGAGGTCCACGACCGGGACGACGCTGCCGCGCAGGTTGATCACGCCGCGGATGAAGGACGGCGTCGAAGGCACGCGCGTCACCGCCTCGTGCTCGATGATCTCGCGGACCTTGAGAACGGCGATCGCGTACTCCCCGCCCGCGAGCGAGAACGTCAGGTACTGCACGTGGTTCAGGGTCTTTCCGGCTGCGGCCATCGTCATGCCTCCTCAGAACCGCCGGAACTCGCGCTCGGAGCCGGCCGCCGCGCGGGCGGCGGGCACCCGGGCGGGCACGAACGCGGCGACGGCGGCCGCGCGGGGCGCGGGAACGGGCGCGGCCGCCTCGTCCTCGAGACCGTCTTCGGCGGCGTCCGGGGCCGCGGACGGCGCGGCCGCGGCGGGAACGGGCGCGGCGGCGTCCGTGCGGAAGAAGGCCACGACGCGGTGCAGACCCTCGGCCTGCGAGGCCACGGCCTCGGCCTGCTGCCGCATCGCGTCGGCCTGGCTCGCCATCTCCTCGGCCGTGGACGACAGCTCCTCGGCCGACGAGGCGTTGCGCTGCGTGATCTGATCGACGTGCGAGAGGGCGCGGTTGATCTGCGACACGCCGGACGACTGCTCCGAAGAGGCCGCGGCCACCTCCTGCACGAGGTCCGCGGTCTTGCGGATCGCCGGCACGAGCTCCCCGAGGAGGTCGCGGGAGCGCTCGGCGACCTTGACGGAGGACGCGGCGAGGCCGCCGATCTCCTTGGCCGCGGCCTGGCTGCGCTCGGCGAGCTTGCGCACCTCGGTGGCGACGACCGCGAACCCGCGGCCGTGCTCCCCGGCCCGCGCCGCCTCGATCGCCGCGTTCAGCGCCAGCAGGTTCGTCTGGTAGGCGATCTCCTCCACGATCGAGATCTTCTCGGCGATCGAGCGCATGGCCTCGACCGTGTCCTCGACCGACTTCGCGCTCTCCTTCCCGTCGCGCGCCCCCTGGAGCGCCATCTGCTCCATCTGCCGGCTGTTTTCGGCGTTCTGCGTGATCGAGGCGCTCATCTCTTCGAGCGAAGATGTCGTCTCCTCGACCGACGCCGCCTGTTCACTCGTGCCCTGCGACAGCGTCTGGGCCGAGGCCGAGACCTGGCTCGAGGCCGAGGACACCTGGCCGACGACGGCCACCACGCGAGACGAGGCGCGGGCGAGCGCATCGGCGCCCGAGCGCACTTCCGCGACGACGCCGCGCAGGCGGCCGGCCATGCGGTCCATGGCGGAGAGAAGCTGTCCCACCTCGTCCCGGCCCGACGACGGCACGGCGACGAGGAGGTCGCCGCGGGCGATCGCCTCGGTGACATGGACGGCCTGCAGGATGGGCCGCGTCACGCCGCGGGCGAGGCGCACCGACATCAGCACGCCGAGAATCGTCGTGATCAGCATGACCGCGACCATCGCGCGCGCCGTCCAGTCCTTCTGGGCGGCGAGGACCTTCTCCTTGTCGCCCATGCGCTTGAAGCTCGCGGCGGCGAGATCGGCGGCCGACTTCTCGAGGTCCTCCACCGCGTCCTTCGTGCCCGCCATCTCGCGGCTGGCGTCCTGCGTCGTCTTGATCGAGTGCTGGCGCACCAGGCCGACGACGCGGTAGAAGCCGTTCTCGTAGCTCGCGAGGTCCGTGCGCATCTTCCCGGCGAGATCCTTGTCCTCGGACACCTGCGTGTCGCGCTCGAGGGCGCCGAGCCGCTCCGTCAGCCGGTAGCGCTGGTCCTTCCAGTTGGCCAGCGCCTCGGCTTCCTGGTCGGCGTTGCCGACCTTGAGCCAGAGCTCCTTCTCGAAGCGCTGAAGGCCCTGCGTGTCGGCCCGCGCCCCCGCCGAGATGGAGGCGATCTTGGCGTCGTGCGCGAGCATGGCGGACGTCATGTCCGACACGCGCACGATCCCGCTGTAGCCGAGGGCCGCGACGACGAGCGTCGTCAGGACGCCCAGGCCCATCGCGATGCCGAGACGGACGCCGATTCGAAGGTTGCCGAGCATCATGCGGCCTCAGGCCTCCCAGGTACGCCGGAAGTCGGCGTCGCCGTGGGAGCCCCCGTTGGAACGCGCGTTCAGGAAGGGAGCGAAAGCCGCCGCCTCGCCGGCGTCGGCGACGGCCTCCCAGGCGCCGGATTCGGAGCTCGCCGCCGCCGGCGCCTCGGGAGCCGCGGCGGGGGCGTCCGTCGCGCCGATGCGAAAGAACGCCATGAGCCGGTGGAGGCTCTCGGTCTGCTTCAGGACGGCCTCGGCCTGGCGGCGCATCGCGTCGGCCTGGCTCGCCATCTCCTCGGCCGTGGACGACAGCTCCTCGGCCGACGAGGCGTTGCGCTGCGTGACGTGGTCCACCTGGGCCAGGGCGCGGTTGATCTGCGACACGCCGGCCGACTGTTCCGCCGACGCCGCCGCGACTTCCTGCACGAGGTCCGTCGTCTTCCGGATCGAGGGGACGAGCTGCTCGAGCAACGCTTCCGAGCGCTCGGCCAGCCGCACGCTCGACGTGGCGAGGCCGCCGATCTCCTTGGCCGCGGCCTGGCTGCGCTCGGCGAGCTTGCGCACCTCGGTGGCGACGACCGCGAACCCGCGGCCGTGCTCTCCGGCCCGCGCCGCCTCGATCGCCGCATTCAACGCCAGCAGGTTCGTCTGGTACGCGATCTCCTCGACGATCGAGACCTTCTCCGCGATCGCCTGCATGGCGAGCATCGTCTCCTTGACGGAGGCGGCGCCCTCCTCGGCGTCCCGGGCGCCCTGGAGGGCCATCTGCTCCATGGCGCGGCTGTTTTCCGCGTTCTGCGTGATCGAAGCGCTCATCTCCTCGAGCGACGAGGTCGTCTCCTCGACCGACGCCGCCTGCTCGCTCGTGCCCTGCGACACGACCTGCGCGGAGGCCGAAACCTGGCTCGAGGCCGACAGGACCTGGCCGGACACGGCGACCACGTGGGACGACGAGCCCGTCACGGCGCTCGCCCGGTCGCGGACGTCGCCGATGATCTCCGCGAGGCGCTCGACGAAGCGGTTGAAGAGAGCGGCCATCTGGCCGATCTCGTCGCGCGACCCGACGGGGATGCGCCGCGTCAGGTCTCCCCCGCCCTGGACCATCTGGTCGAGGTGGAACGTCATCGCGGTCAGCGGGGCCGTCACCAGCCGCGAGACCACGAGGGCCACCACGATCGAGACGATCAGGCAGAGCAGCGTGATGAAGGACATCGCGCCCCAGCGCCAGTGCTGGCTGGCGCGCGCGGCCGCGAACGCGGCCTGCACGGCCTCGCGGTCGTGGCGGGTCCGCGACTTGAGGGTCTCGGTGATCTGGTTGAACTGCGCCGTCATGGCGGTCAGGTTCTGCGTCAGGTCCTCGCCCGCCTTCTGGTGGATCATGCGGTTGCTCACCGAGCTCGCCAGCGTCCAGTACTCCTGGAAGGCGCGCACGAGCTTGTCGCGCTCGTCCCGGTCGAGGACGGGGTTGTCCTTCTCGTCGTCGAGCCGCTTGAGGAAGCGGTCGCGCAGCGCGCCGGCGCCGTTCAGCGCCTCGGAGTCCTGCGCCGCGACGGCGTCCTGGAGCTGTCTCTGGAGGGACGTCAGCGCCTCCTCGAGGTCGCGCGAGAGCTCGAGGGACGGGACGAAGCCCGACTCGATCAGGCCGAGCTGGCGCTCCTCGCGCCGGCCCAGGGCGAAGTTGACCGCCAGGAGCAGGAGGAATCCGACCGCCGCGAAGCACGGCAGCAGGATCACCTTCCAGCGAATCGCGAGGTTCTTGAGCATGGGATCTCCTTCAGTCCACGATCGGGACGACCTTGACGCCGGAGGTGTCCGCTCCGGCCCAGACGTACCCGATCGCGCCCGGCGTCTCCTTCACGAACGCCACGATGTCGGCGTCGCTCGACTTCTCCGGCGGCGGGATGCCCTTGCCGCTGAAGATCATCTGCTGCCAGTAGCTCGAGATCGCGATCACCTGCTTGCCGTAGATCTCGAGCGTGAACCGCTGGCGGACCGGCGACTTGGCCGAAGGCTCGACCGGCGCGACGGGGATTCCGCCGGGCCAGCGCGGCGTCTTCTTCAGGAACATCTCGCCGACGTTCAGGCGGGTCAGCTGCGTCGTCGTGTTGGACGCGTTGACGATGACCTTGTAGGCGCTGGCGTCCTGCGCGCCGATGCGCGCCGAAAGGGCCCCGAGCGCCAGGACCAGGAAGATGCGGGAAATGCGTTTCATCACGGAACTCCTCATGCCGCGGTGGCGGAAGCCTGGGAAAGGACGGTTTCGAGCAGGCCCGGGACGTCCAGGAGGAACGCCACGCGGCCGTCGCCCAGGATCGTCGAGCCGCAGAGGCCCCGGACGCCCTGGAACATCTCGCCGAGAGGTTTGATGACGGCCTGGCTCTGGCCGTGCAGGCGATCGACCACGATGCCGGCGCGGGCGAGGTCGTGGCGCACCACGACGACGCTCTCGCGGGCGGCCGGGCCGGCGCCCACGGAAAACACGTCGCCGAGGCGCACGTACGGCAGCGCCTCGCCGCGCAGCTGAAGGATCCCGTGGCGGCCGCGCCGGCCGGCCGGCTCCGCGGCGGCCGCGGGCAGCTCCATGCACTCGAGGACCCGGTCCACCGGGATCACGTAGGTCTCGTCACCGACGCCGACCCCGAAACCCTCGATGATGGCGAGCGTCAGCGGGAGGCGGATCTTGATCGACGTCCCGGCGTCCGGCCAGCTCTCGATCGCGATCGAGCCCCGCAGCGCGGCGATGCGATCGCGCACGACGTCCATGCCCATGCCGCGGCCGGACCACTCCGTGACGCTCTCGGCCGTCGAGAAGCCGGGCTCGAAGACCAGCCGGTAGAGCTCCGGATCGGCCAGCTTCTCGGGCTCGTCGGCGAGGCCGCGGCGGCGCGCCTCCTCGACGATCCGGTCGCGGTTGAAGCCCGCGCCGTCGTCGGCGAGCTCGATGACGATCGAGCCGGCCTCGCGCCAGGCCGAGAGGGCGATCGCGCCGCACGGGTCCTTGCCCTTCGCCCGGCGGACCTCCGGCGTCTCGATGCCGTGGTGGAGGGCATTGCGGATCATGTGCGTGAGCGGGTCGCGCAGGTGCTCGACGATCGTCGTGTCGACCTCGACGTCCTCGCCCTCGATGGCCACCCGCGCGAGCTTGCCCTGCGCGGTCGCGAGATCGCGGACCGTACGGATGTACTGGCGCAGCGTCGGCCCGACCGGGACCATGCGCACCTGCATGACGAGCTCCTGGAGCTCGGCATGGAGCTGCGCGGCGTCCTGGTGCGCCTCGAGCGCGCCCGGAACCTCGTGTTCCTCGAGGATCTGGCGCAGGCGCCCGCGCGAGATCGCGATCTCGCCGGCGAGCGTCATGAGGCGGTCGAGCTTCTCGATCCCGATGCGCAGCGTGCGGCCCGACTCGGAAGCCCGCGCCGCCGCTTCGCCCCGGGCCGCGACGTCGGCGGGCTCCGGCGCGGCCGCCGGCGGGAGGGCCGGGGCCGCCGCGGAGGCGTCCCCCGCCAGGCGCCGGAGCACCTCCTGGTGCCGGGGATCGATCTCGTGGTTGCCCTCGACCGCGACCGGCAGCATCTCGCGCAGCGCGTCGATCGCCTCGAGCAGCACCGTGACGAGCTGAGGGGTCGCGGCCCGCGTGTGCTTGCGCAGCCGCTCGAGCTGGTCCTCGAGCGCGTGGGCGAACTCCGCCACGCCGGAGAATCCGAGGGACGCCGAGTTGCCCTTGAGCGTGTGGGCCATCCGGAAGATCGTCTGCAGGATCTCCGGATCGTCGGGCCGCGTCTCGAGCGCGAGCAGGCCCTCCTCCATCACCCGGAGGTTCTCCTCCGTCTCGGCGATGAAGGTCAGCAGCAGCGCTTCGGCGTCGAAGTCCATGTCGTTCCTAGAGCTTCGCGACCCAGGCGTTGCCGTGGTCGGTGTGGAAGATCAGCTTGCGTCCCGAACGCCCGCCGACGTCGCTGGACACGACGGGGATGCCGAGCTCCTCGAGCAGCTTGAAGGCCACGCCGGCGTTCTTCTCGCCGAGGTGGCCCTGGCGCGCGCGGAAGGCCTCGAGCACGCACGCCCCGCCGAACACCTTGGCCTGGAGCCGCGAACGGACGGCGCCGAGCGCCACGAGCCGGTCGACGAGCTCGGCCATGGCGACGTTGCCGAACCGCGGCGAGCGCTGGCCCGCGCCGGCGACGAACGGCAGGAGGTAGTGGTTCATGCCGCCGATGCGCGGGATCGGATCCCACAGGCAGACCGCCACGCACGAGCCGAGCACGGTGGTGACGGCGCTCGGCTGCGCCGCGGCGTAGAGCTGTCCCGGCTGGAGATACACGCGGATCAGGTCCCGCCCCTCGTCGTGGGGCGAGGCGCCGTCCTTCTCGGACGCCGGTCCGCGACGAGCTCGCCCGCGACGGCGCTCCAGGCCGGGCGGTCGGCACTCACGAGCGCGCCCCGGCCGCGACGCGGGCCTGCAGATCCGTGCAGTAGAGGGCGCGGGCCGCGTGGGTCGCGAGCAGGTCGAAGAGCTCGTGGTCGAGGGCGACGAGGCCGGTCTTCTGCGGCAGCAGCCGGAAGACGGCGACGGCGCCGAGCAGGCGGCCGTCGAACTGCAGCGGGATGCAGGCCGAGAGCGCCTCCTCCTCGGGCCGGCGGCCGGCGTCGTCGTCGCGGCCGGCGAGATAGATCTCGCCGGTGCGCGCCGAGCGGCCGATGATGCCGCGGCCGAGCGGCAGGTCGCGGAAGGGCGCCGGATCGATGCCGAGAGAGGCGACGAGCGAGAGATGGGAGCCCGACTCGTCCGCCTCGAAGAGCGCGATCTCCTCGGAGCCGATGAGGTTGCAGATGATGTCCTGGACGATGGAGAGCGCCTCTCCTCGGTCGAGGGTCGCGTGCAGGCGGTAGCTCGCGACGTACAGGCTGGCCAGGTCCGTGTTCTGCTGCTCGACGCCGACGTACTGCTCGGAGAAGCGGCGGTTCTCCTCCTCGACGGCGGCCAGGCTCTTCTGCAGCCGGTCGCGCTCGATCCAGTGGCTCTCGACGTCCTTCTGCAGCGCCGCGACCTGCTCGTTCAGGAACCGGTTCTCGCTCTCGAGCGAGGCCGTCAGGACGCGCAGCTTGCCGTTCTCCTCGAGCAGGGCCTGGACGTACCGGCGCGTGTCGTCGCGGACCTTCTCGACGTAGGACTCGGGATTGCCCCCGGCCGGCTTCATCGCTTCTCCTCGGCCAGGTAGCTCTCGATCTTCGTCAGCAGCTCGAGGCTGCTGAAGGGCTTCGTGATGTAGTCGCTGCAGCCGCTCTGGAAGCCGCTCTCGACGTTCTCGCCCTCGCCGCGCGTCGTGACCATGATGATGGGCACGGTCTTCATGCCCTCGTCTTCGCGGATCTTCTTGCAGACCTCGAAGCCGTTCATGCGCGGCATGATCACGTCGAGCAGGATCAGGTCCGGGCGCTCGGCGAACGCCCGCTCGACGGCCTCGGAGCCGTCCTTGGCGGTGACGAGGTCGTACGATCCCTTGTTCAGGATCATGCGCTCCATCATCAGCACCGTGTTCGAATCGTCGACGAGGAGAATCTTCTTGCGTGCCATCGTCACCTCGGTAGTAGCGGCGGTTACTGCGCGGCGTGTTCGCGCCCCGGGGCCATCAGCCCCGAGGCGATTGCGGCGACTTCGGAAAGCGGCTTGGGCTTGTGGAGGAAGGCGTCGGCGCCGCGGCGGCGCGCCTCCGCCTCGATCTCCCGCGAGCCGTAGGCGGTCAGCAGGATGATCCGCGTCCTCGGGGACCGCGCGCGCACGGACTCGATGACCTCGAGCCCCTCCGCGCCGTGGGTGCCCGTCAGGCGCAGGTCGAGGATGGCGAGCGCGTAGGAATGCGCGGCGAGCAGCGCCTCGGCCTCGTCGGTGTCGCGCGCGCAGTCGACTTCGTAGCCCTTCGTCACGAAGTACTCGCGCATGGCGAACAGGATCGGCTCCTCGTCGTCCACGATCAGAATTCGGTGCGTAATGGCGAGAGAGAGTGCAAGCGCGCGGCCAGAGGCGGCCGGTGACGGCAAACCTAATCGGACGAGCTACTTAAGCCGAAGGTCGGCCGGCGCCGCGCGCCGCGTTTCGTCTGAAGCTCAGACAAATCGGGGCAAAAGTCTGGAAGTCAGACGCCGAAAACGGCCCGTCAGGGCAGCGGGATCCCGTACTTCTTGATCTTCTGGTACAGCGAACTGCGCGGAATCCCGAGCCGCTTCGCGGCCGCCTCGACGCGTCCGCCCTCGGCGCCGAGCACGCGCTCGATGTGCTGGCGCTCGACCTCGACGAGGGTGCGGTCCAGGTCCTCGGGCGCGGCCCCGGCCTCGGTGGCTTCGAAGCGCAGGTCGCGCCGCGTCAGCACGCTCCTGCCCGACAGCAGGATCGCCCGCTCGAGGACGTTGCGCAGCTCCCGGATGTTGCCCGGCCACTCGTAGCGGGCCAGCGCCGCGGCCGCGTCCTCCGCGATCGCGATCTTCGCGTGGCCCGAGCGCGGGGCGAGCGTCTCGAGGATGCGCTCCGCGAGCAGCGGGATGTCGCCGGGCCTCTCGCGCAGCGAGGGGACGGTCAGGGGGATCGTGCTGATCCGGAAGTACAGGTCGCTGCGGAACTTCTTCTCGCGCACGAGGCCGCCGAGGCCCTGGTGCGTCGCCGTGATGAGCCGGATGTCCACGCGCCGGTCGCGGACGTCGCCCATGCGGCGGAACTGCTTCTCCTCGAGGACCTTCAGGAGCTTCGGCTGCACCTGGAGGTCCACGTCTCCGATCTCGTCGAGGAAGACCGTGCCGCGGTGGGCGACCTCGAGGAGGCCGGCCTTGGCGGCGACCGCGCCGGTGAACGCCCCCTTCTCGTGGCCGAAGAGCTCGGTCTCCAGGAACTCGCGGCGAGAGGCCCGCGCAGTTCAGGTCCACGAACGCGTTCTCGGCGCGCGCGCCGTTCTCGTGGAGCCAGCGCGCCAGGATGCCCTTGCCCGCGCCCGTCTCGCCCTGGATCAGGACGGGGCTGTCGGAGGCCGCGACCTTGCGCGCCTCGGCCTCCAGAGCGCGGATCGCCGCGCTCTCGCCCAGGAACGGGTCGCGGAAGTCGCGCGCCAGGCGCGACCGGCGCGCCAGCTGCTGCTGCCGGTTGTGCTGGTTCTCGATCAGCCGCTCGAGGATGACCGCGAGCGCCTCGAGCTGGACGGGCTTCGTCAGGAACTGCTCGGCCCCTTCCTTGATCGCGCGCACCGCCAGGTCCACGGAACCGTGCGCCGTCAGGATGACGACCGGCACCGACGGGTCGGCGTCCTTGAGGCGCGGCAGCAGCTCGAGGGCGTTGCCGTCGGGCAGCGAGTAGTCCACGATGGCGACGTCCGGGGGCGACGCGCGGAAGGCCTCCTCGGCCTGACGGCAGCCCTCGGCCTCCTCGACGGCGAAACCGCGGCCCTCCAGGAAGTCGCGCACGCCGAAGCGGACGGCCGGCTCGTCGTCCACGAGCAGGACCCGCCGGCGCGCCGCGCCGCGCCCGCCGGCCGCGTCAGCCACGCGGCCCCGCGGCGGCGACGGGCAGGCGCACGGTCACGACGGCCCCGCCCCCGGGCAGGTTGCCCGCGGAGATGCGGCCGCCATGGTCCTCGACGATCCGCTGGACGATCGACAGGCCCAGGCCGGTGCCGCCGCGCCGCCGCGTGAAGAACGGCTCGAAGATGCGCGGCAGGTCTTCCGGGCGAAAGCCCGGACCCGCGTCCCGCACGCGGCAGTCGATCCATCGCCCGCCCTCGACCCGCATCAGCTCGGCCTCGACTATAACCGCGCTCTGCGGCGGCGCGTGCCGCACCGCGTTGTCGAGGAGATTCTGGAAGACCTGCGGTCAGCCGCCGGCGATCCATCCGGATGGGCGGGAACCCGCCGTCGAGAGAGCCCTGGATCGCGACGCGCGCCTGGTCGGCGAGAGCCCGGCAGCCCGCGACGGCCTCGGCGACCACGTCCGCGATCGCGCCCTCGGTGAACTCCAGGCTCGTCGGCTTGCCGAACTCGAGAAGGTCCCCCATCAGGTGCGAAAGCCGCTCGAGCTCCCCGCGCAGCACCGCGACGTACTGCCGGTACTCTTCGCGCTGGCCGAATCGGGCCTCGAAGGCGTCGAGCGTGGCCGAGATCCCGAACAGGGGGTTGCGCACCTCGTGCGCGACGCCGGCGACGAGCGACCCCATCGCCGACATCGTCCGCGTGTGGTGGAGCTTCTCCTGGAGCTGGACGACGCCGGTGATCTCGCGCGCCACGAGGATGATACGTTCGGACTCGGAACTGGCGGCCTTCAAGAGGCTCGCGGCGACGTCCCAGCTGCGGCCCGTGCCGAGGTCCCGGGCCTGCCCCGACGTGGCCGCGCCGCCCGAGCGGATCGCCTGCGCGAGCTCCGAGGACTTCTGCCAGGGCTCCCCCGGCCCGAGGGCCTCGATCGCGAGACCGATCGTCTCGCGGTAGGTTTTTCCGGACAGGACCTTCGCGGCCCGGTTCAGGCGGCGGATCCGCGCGTTGCCATCGAGGACGAGCACGGGCGACTCGATCGCGTCGAAGGTGCGCTGCCACTCCTTGGCCGCGTCCTGGATGGCGAACTGGAGCCGCGCCTGGTTCTCGTCGGCGACCTTGCGCTCGGTGACGTCGCGCAGCTGGACCAGCAGCCCGGCCACGCTCGGCTGGTTCGACAGGTCGCTGCCGATCGCCTCCATGTGCCGCCAGGAGCCGTCCCGGTGCCGCACGCGGAACTCCCCCGACGCCGAGCCGGATCCGTGGACCATCGCGGCGAACATCCGGCGCACGGCCTCGCCATCCTCCGCGTGGACGTACTCGAAGACGGCCTCGTCGGTCAGCTCCTGCGGCCGGTAGCCGAGCAGCCGCTCGACCGACGGGCTGCCGTAGCGGATCGTCCCGTTCGCGTTCACGATCATGATCACGTCGAGGGCGTTGTCGATGAGCGAGCGGAAGTACTCCTCGCTCTCGCGCAGCGCGTCGAGGGCGCGGCGGCGCTCCGTGACGTCGATCATCGTCCCCTCGATCACGGTCTCGGGGGGGGCGCCCTCCTCGAGCAGGTTGACGTTCTCGAGCACCCAGACCGCCGCCGCCGTCCCGCCGGCGCAGCTCGATCTCGGAATTCGTGAGCGCGCCCCGCTCCTTCAGGCGCGCGAGGAACGCGGCCCGGTCGGACGGGTCCGGGTAGAAGTCGGCGCAGTTCCGGCCCCGGACCTCGTCGCGGGACGAGAATCCGAGCATGCGCGCGAAGGAGTCGTTGCAGTCGAGCAGCCGGCCGTCGAGCGTCGTGCGGTAGACGCCGGCCAGGTTGCGCTCGAAGAGGTTGCGGAAGCGCGCCTCGGACAGGCGCCGCGCCGCCTCGACCTCCCGCTGTCCCGTGATGTCGGAGGCGACTCCCGTCGTCCCCAGCAGGTTTCCGCGGGCGTCCCGGACCGCCGTCGTCTTGAACGAGAGCGTCACGAGCTTGCCGTCCCGGCGCCGGTGGCGCGTCTCGTACTGGACGTAGCGCTCGCCTTCGAGAATCCGCTCGAGCGTCTTCAGATCGCGGGCGGCGTCGCCCGGGACCATCCAGTCCGTCATCGGGCGGCCGATCATCTCCTCGGGGGCGCAGCCGTAGATGCGGCGGGCGGCCTCGTTGACGAAGGTCCACCGGCCGAAGGCGTCCGCGGACCAGATGAGCTCGTTCGAGTTCTCGACGAGCTCGCGGTAGCGCTGCTCGCTCGAGCCGATGCCGCCGTCCCCGTCGCCGTGTTTGATGAAGGCAATATAAGCCGGCGTCCCGACCTCAACAAGCCCCGGGGCGTCAGCCGCCGGCGAGGAACGCGGCCGGCGCCAGGGCCGCCGCCGCGACGAGGGCCGCCCATCGCCGTTCGCCCACGACGTGCGCGAGCGCGACGCCGACGCCGGCCGCGGCGAAGACCGCGAGGTCGATCGAGTGCCGCGTGCCGCCGTACGGGTACACGCCGGCCAGACCGCCGGCCGCCGCGATGGCGAAGGGAAGGCCGATCAGGACCGCCGCCGGATCCCGCCGGCGGGCGAGCAGGACCACGGCGAAAACGCAGAGTCCGAGCGCGACGAGTCCCGGGGCGGTCGCCGAGAACAGGTAGTGAAAGAGCGAGACCGTTTGCCGCGCCGTGAAGACGACCGGCCCCGTTCCGCTGCCCGGGTAGTAGGCCTCCCCGAGCCAGGTAGTGCGCGCCTCCTGCTCGAGCGCGCCGCCGTGGAGCCGTGACAGGTGGCTGACGTAGAGAAAGAGCGCGAGGCCGGCGAGCGCCGCCTGCGAGATCGAAAACGCCGCGACCAGGCGGCGCGACCGCGGCCCGGCCGCCAGGCGCGCAGTCCCGTAGACGAAGGCGGCCGCCGCGAATCGCAGGGCCGCGTAGTGGCTCAGGAGAGCCAGGACCGCGAACGCCCCGAAGGCCGCCATCCACGCCGCAGCGTCCTCGTCGAGCGCGTGCTCGAGCGCGGCCAGGGCGGCGGCCACCATGCAGAGCAGGAGCGCGTAGCCGCGCAGCTCCGACGAGACCAGCACGACCGACGGGAGAAGCGCCGCGAACGCCAGGGCGAAGAGGGCCGCCTCCCCGCCAAAGAGGCGCCGCGCCCAGCGGTGAAAGGCCCACAGGAAGAGAGTTCCGAAGGCGACCGGCAGGAGGCGGAGCGACCAGTCGGAGGCGGCGATCGCCTTCCAGAAGTGCAGCAGGATCACGAAGAGCGGGGGGTGGGCGTTGCCGAGCGACTCGCGGTAGACCGCGCCGACGTCGGCGGCCCCGGCCATCCGCAGGTGCAGGGCCTCGTCGGGCGTCCGGAAGGGCCCGCGCGCCGCCAGCAGCCGCGCGAGGAGGCCGAGCCCGACGAGGAGCGCGGCCGTGAGATTTTCGTGGGCGCGCAGCCAGCGCTCGATCGGCGGCGGCGGCGCTTCGTTCACGACGAGGTCGTGAACGCGAGGGGCCGCGCCGCGCCGATGAGACCCTCTTCCGCCGCCAGCCGATAGAAGAGGCTCAGGCCTTCGAGATCGCCCGCGTCGAGCTCGAAGTGGAGGGCGTGCCGCAGGTAGTCCTCGACGACCGGCTCCGAAAGGCCGGAGGCCGCCGCTTCCTGCCGCACCATCGCGTCGAAGCTCGCGAGGCCGTCCGCGTACGACCGCCGCAGCAGCGCGTCCACCTCGGGCGTGGCGCGATCGGCCCGGACCGCCCAGAAGGCGAAGACGAAGGGGTGGCCGGAGAAGGCTCGCCACTCGGCGGCGAGGTCGAGCACGACGTGGCCGTTCAGGCGCGTCTTCAGGGCCGGGTCGCCGATGACCAGCCGCGCATCCGTCGAGCCGGGAAGCGGGAAACGGGAAACGGAAGACGAATCCGAAGGTTGGCTCGTCGTTTCCCGTTTACCGTTTCCCGTTTCCCGGTACTGGGGTTCGAGCCCGTACACGCGCTTGAGCAGTATCCGGGTCAGAGCGGCCGACGTCCTCGAGGCGGGATCCAGGCTGACCGAGCGAATCCTCTCGCGCGAGACGTCCGACACGAGGAGCACGGACCGCACCTCCGACGACGCCGCGATGCCGAGCCCCGGCACGATCCGGAGGTCCGGGATGCGCTGGTATTCGATCGAGGGGATGAGGCCGACGTCGGCCTCGCCGGCCGCGAGCTTCGCCGCGCAGACCGACGGCACGTCCCGGGAGACCGCGACGCCCGCGGGGGGCGCGTTCAGCAGGCCCCAGGTCAGGGGCCGCGCGTTCAGGAAGTCGACGACGGAGATGCGAATCATGCCCGGGAAACGGGAAACGTAAAACGGAAAACGAGCGAGAATCGGGGCCCGTCGTTTCCCGTTTCCCGTTTCCCGTTTTCCGACCGGGTCACCCCTGGCTCATCAGATTCAGGAACTCCCCGTTCGTCTTGGTCTTCTCGAGCTTCTCGGTCAGCAGCTCCATGGCCTCGACGGTCGAGAGAGGGTTCAGGACCTTGCGGAGGACCCACACGCGGTTGAGCTCCTGCTTGTCCATGAGGAGCTCCTCCTTGCGGGTGCCCGACTTGTTGATGTCGATCGCCGGGAAGACGCGCTTGTCCACGAGCTTGCGGTCGAGATGGACTTCCATGTTGCCCGTTCCCTTGAACTCCTCGAAGATGACGTCGTCCATGCGCGAGCCCGTGTCGATGAGCGCCGTCGCCATGATCGTGAGCGAGCCGCCCTCCTCGACGTTGCGGGCGGCGCCGAAGAAGCGCTTGGGCCGCTGCAGGGCGTTGGAGTCCACGCCGCCCGAGAGCACCTTGCCCGACGGGGGCACGATCGCGTTGTAGGCCCGGGCCAGGCGCGTGATCGAGTCGAGCAGGATCACCACGTCGCGCTTGTGCTCGACGAGGCGCTTGGCCTTCTCGATGACCATCTCGGCGACCTGCACGTGGCGGGCGGCCGGCTCGTCGAACGTCGAAGAGATGACCTCGCCCTTGACCGAGCGCTGCATGTCGGTGACCTCTTCGGGCCGCTCGTCGATGAGCAGCACGATGAGCGTCACCTCGGGGTGGTTCGTCGAGATGGAGTTCGCCAGCGACTGGAGGACCATCGTCTTGCCGGTCCGGGGCGCCGCCACGATCAGGCCGCGCTGGCCCTTGCCGACGGGCGCCACGAGGTCGAGCACCCGGGAAGTCATGTTGGGCGTCTCGAGGCGGATGCGGTCCTGCGGGTAGAGCGGCGTCAGGTTGTCGAAGAAGATCTTCTCGCGGGCGACGTCGGGGTGCTCGAAGTTGACGGCCTCGACCTTGATGAGCGCGAAGTACCGCTCCCCCTCCTTCGGGGGGCGGATCTGTCCGGACACGGTGTCGCCCGTGCGCAGGTCGAACTTGCGGATCTGCGACGGCGAGACGTAGATGTCGTCCGGGCCGGGCAGGTAGTTGTACTCGGGAGCGCGGAGGAAGCCGAAGCCGTCGGGCAGGCACTCGAGCACGCCCTCCGAGAAGATCAGGCCCTTCTTCTCGGTCTGCGCCTGCAGGATCTTGAAGATCAGGTCCTGCTTGCGCATCCCGGTCGCGTTCTCGACCTCGAGGTCGCGGGCGATCTTCAGCAGCTGCGGGATCTTGATGTCGTGCAGCGCGCGGATGTCGAGCGTGTCGCCGTGCTCGACGGCGGCCTCTTCCCCGCTGGTGTCGGGGAGCCCCTCGGGGGGAGCCTCGAGGGTCTCGACGTCGGAGTCGGTGGGTCCTTTTCGTCTGGCCATGACTTCTGTCCTCTTGCTGTGTGATTCGTCGGCGGATACCGCCGGGAGTGTCTTCGGGGATCGGGCTCGGAGTCGGGGGCGAGGGTCGGGAGACTCTCGGCCCCGGACGGACCCTATTATTTCAAATTCCGCGGGCGGCGCCAGTCCGGGTCAGTTCGCGACGATGCCCCCCTCGGCGGGCTTGGCTTCGGGCTCGACGGCCGTGGCCGGCGGGCGGGGGCCCTCCATGGCGATCTTGATCACCTCGTCCATGGTGTTGACGAGGTGGAATTCCATCTCGGAGCGGATCTCCTCGGGCAGGTCGTCGAGGTCCTTGTCGTTCTCGGCCGACAGGATGATCGTGCGGATCCCGGCCCGGTAGGCGGCGAGGATCTTGTCCTTGATCCCCCCGACCGGCAGCACTTTGCCCCGCAGCGTGATCTCCCCCGTCATCGCGACGTCCTTGAAGACCGGGATCTTCGTCACGGCCGAGAAGAGCGAGGCGGCCATGGTGATGCCGGCCGACGGGCCGTCCTTCGGGATGGCCCCCTCGGGCACGTGGATGTGGATGTCGAATTTCTCGTGGAAGTTCGGGTCGGCGTCGTACATCTCGGCGCGGCTGCGCACGTAGGAGACGGCGGCGCGGGCGGACTCCTGCATGACCTCCCCGAGCGATCCGGTGATCGTCAGGTTGCCCTTGCCCTTGAGCAGGCTCGTCTCGGTCATGAGGATCTCGCCGCCGGCCTCGGTCCAGGCCAGTCCGGTCGCGATCCCGACCTCGGAGACCTCGCCCTTCAGCCGCTTGCGGAAGCGGGGCTTGCCGAGGAACTCCTTGAGGTTCTCGGGCGTCACGCTCACGGGCGTCTCGGCCTTCTTCTGCACGATGCGGCGAGCAACCTTGCGGCACACGCCGCCGATCTCGCGCTCGAGGTTGCGGACGCCAGCCTCGCGCGTGTAGTGCTCGATGATGCCGAGGACGGTGTCGTCCTTGATCTCGATCTGGTCTTCCTTGAGCCCGTTCGCCTCGCGCTGCTTGGGCACCAGGAACTGGCGCGCGATGGCGACCTTTTCGTTCGGCGTGTAGCCCGTCAACGGGATGAGCTCCATCCGGTCTTTCAGGGCCGGCGGGATCGGATCGGCAATGTTGGCGGTGGCGATGAACATGACCTTCGAGAGGTCGTACTCGACGTCGAGGTAGTGGTCCACGAAGGAGTGGTTCTGCTCCGGGTCGAGAACCTCGAGCAGCGCGGACGCCGGGTCGCCCCGGAAATCCGACGACATCTTGTCCACCTCGTCGAGCAGGAAGACGGGGTTGACCGCGCCCGCCTTCTTCATCATCTGGATGATCTGCCCCGGGAACGCGCCGATGTAGGTGCGCCGGTGCCCCCGGATCTCGGCCTCGTCGCGCACGCCGCCGAGCGACAGGCGCACGAACTGCCGGTTGAGGGACCGGGCGATGGACTTGGCGAGCGACGTCTTGCCGACGCCCGGGGGGCCCACGAAGCAGATGATCGAGCCCTTCGTCTTCTGGACGAGCTGGCGCACGGCCAGGAACTCGAGGATGCGCTCCTTGACCTTCTCGAGGCCGTAGTGGTCGTCGTTCAGGATCTGCTCGGCGCGCGTCAGGTCCTTGGACTCGCGGGAGGCCTTCTTCCAGGGCACGCCCACCAGCCACTCGATGTAGTTGCGGGAGACCGTCGCCTCGGCCGACACCGGGGGCATGGCCTCGAGGCGGCGCAGCTCCTGCTCGGCCTTCTCCCGGACCTCCTTCGGCATGCCGGACGACTCGATCTTCTTCTTGAGGTCCTCGACCTCGTCGGTGCGGTCGTCCTTGCGGCCGAGCTCCTGGTGGATCGCCTTGATCTTCTCGTTGAGGTAGTACTCCTTCTGGGCCTTCTCCATCTGCTTCTTGACCTTGTTGTTGATCCGGCGGTCGATGTTGACCTTGTCGATCTCGACCTCCAGCAGGTCCTGGAGCTTCTGGAGACGCTCGTAGGGAGACTCCGCCTCGAGCAGCGTCTGCTTCTCGGCGGTGGCGACGGACAGGTGCGCCGACAGCGTGTCGGCGAAGCGCTCGGGGTCGTCGATCTTGAGCGACGCCGCGAGGCCCTCGAAGGCGAGGTGGTGCGACAGCTTGGCGTACTGCTCGAAGAGCGACAGCACCTTCGTCATGTAGTCCCGGAGGCTGTCCACGTCCGAGGCGCGGATCGGCAGCATCTCGACCGCCACGGTGAGGTAGTCGCCCCGGCGCTCGAAGGCCATGATCCGCCCGCGGCGCACGCCCTCGACCATGACCTTGATGTGGCCGTTGGGCAGCTTCAGGGACTGGGCGACCGTCGCCACGACGCCGACGTCGTAGATGTCGCCGGGCTTGGGCTCGTCGAGCTGGGGGTCCTTCTGGGCCGCCAGGAAGAGGCGCTTCGTCGGCGTGGCCAGGGCGGCCTCGAGGGCGCGGATCGAGGATTCGCGGCCCACCACGAAGGGCTGCATCATGTGGGGGAAGACCACCATGTCCCGCAGGGGGACGAGCGGGAGGCTTTCCAACCCGCGGCCGGCGCTATCGGTTTTCATCTGATTTGAGTTCCCATTCGGGGAAATCCGAATTCCGAAGTTCGTATTCCGGAACCCAGTTTACCCTGCCTTGCGAAGGATCGTGATCGGGTTGGTGTGGTGCTTGACGACGTCGCGCGTGATCACGCACTCCTCGATGTCGTCGTCCGAGGGGATCTGGTACATCACGTCGAGCATCAGGTCTTCGATGATGATCTTCAGGCCCCGGGCCCCGACGTTGCGGGCCAGGGCTTCCTCGGCGATCGCCTCAATGGCGTCGTCGGTAAAACGCAGCTGGACGTTCTCGAATTCCAGCATGGTCTGGTACTGCTTGACGAGCGAGTTCTTGGGCTCGCGGAGGATCTCGACGAGGGCCGACTGGTCGAGTTCCGACAGCGTCGCCACGACCGGCAGCCGCCCCACGAACTCCGGGATCATGCCGAACTTGATGAGGTCCTCGGGGTGCACCTTCTCGAGCAGCACGCTCGAGCGCTTTTCCTTCTTCGTCGCGATCTTGGCGCCGAAGCCCATCGTCTTCTCGGTCATGCGGCGGTTGATGATCTCCTCGAGGCCGACGAAGGCACCGCCGCAGAGAAAGAGGATGTTCGTCGTGTCGATCTGGATGAACTCCTGGTGGGGGTGCTTGCGTCCGCCCTGGGGCGGGACGTTGGCGACCGTGCCCTCGAGGATCTTGAGCAGCGCCTGCTGCACGCCCTCGCCGGAGACGTCGCGCGTGATGGACGGGTTCTCGCCCTTGCGGGCGATCTTGTCCACCTCGTCGATGTAGACGATCCCGCGCTCGGTCTTTTCCTTGTCGTTGCCGGCCGCCTGGTAGAGCTTCAGGATGATGTTCTCGACGTCCTCGCCGACGTAGCCGGCCTCCGTCAGGGTCGTGGCGTCCACGATCGTGAACGGCACCGACAGCAGCTTGGCCAGGGTCTGGGCGAGCAGGGTCTTGCCCGTGCCCGTCGGTCCGATCAGCAGGATGTTCGACTTCTGGAGCTCGACGTCGAGCTTGCGGTTCTTCTCGAGGTAGTCGATCCGTTTGTAGTGGTTGTAGACCGCCACGGCCAGCTTCTTCTTGGCCTGGTCCTGGCCGATGACGTAGCCGTCCAGGAAATCCTTGATCTCCTTCGGCTTGGGAAGCTTGGTCTCGGGGGCCTGGGTCTCGAGGACCCGGTCCTCGGCGATGATGTCGAGGCAGATGTCGACACACTCGTCGCAGATGTAGACCGTGGGACCGGCGATGAGCTTCTTGACGTCCCGCTGGCTCTTGTTGCAGAAGGAGCAGCGCAGGACATCGCCGTTCCCGGTTTTCTTCGACATTCAGCCTCCGGAGGGATGAGGGAATTTTAGGGTCGCCTCTCCCTCCCCGTCAACTGTTCGCACCCGAATTTAGCATACCCCTTAGAGCTAACGCCTGCCGCAGGAAGGTATTCCGAGGGGCCGGAAGACGGCAAACGCGAGACCGGCGACGATCCATTTCACCGGATGTACGCGGGAACGGAAGGCCGGGATTCCTCCCGGCTCCCGGTTTGGGCGCCTAGCCCGCCGCCTTGAGCGCCAGGTCGTCTCGGCGGTGGTAGATGGCGTCCACCAAACCGTACTTCTTGGCGTCCTCGGCCTCGAGGATGAAGTCGCGATCGGTGTCCTTCGAGATCTTCTCGAGGGGCTGCCCCGTGTGCTGGGCCATGATCTGGTTCAGGCGCTCCTTCAACCGCACGAGGTCGCGGGCGTGGATCTCGATGTCTGTGGCCTGCCCCTGCATGCCGTACGCGAGCGGCTGGTGGATGAGGAAACGGGCGTTCGGCAGCGAGTAGCGCTTGCCCGCCGCGCCGGCCGCCATCAGGACCGCGGCCATCGAGGCCGCCTGCCCGACGCAGATCGTCGTGACGTCGTTCTTGACGTACTGCATCGTGTCGTAGATCGCCAGGCCCGAGGTGATCGACCCTCCCGGGGAGTTGATGTAGAAGGCGATGTCCTTCTCGGCGTTCTCCGACTCGAGGAACAGCATCTGCGCGATGATGAGGTTGGCGATCGTGTCGTCGATCGGCTGGCCCAGGAAGATGATGTTGTCCTTGAGAAGCCGCGAATAGATGTCGTACGCGCGCTCCCCCCTGCTCGTCTGCTCGATCACCATCGGAACGAGAACCATGCCGCCCCCCTCGTAGTCGTCGTCGAGTGTCGTGTCGCCCAATCCGCAACCCCTATTTCACTTCCACCGGCATTCCCGAGGGTAGCACCTTCGCGCCGTCAATCAAGAGGTCGACGACCTTCGCCAGGCGCATCTCGTCGCGCAGGGAGTCGATCCCGCCCGCCTTCGCCATCTGCTCGCGGAGAACCGCGGGCTCGACGCCGCGCTGGGCGGCCGCCCGCTTGAACTCGGCCTCGAGCTCCGTCTCGGTGACGGCGATGCCCTCCTTCTCGGCGATCGCGTCGAGCAGGAGGTATTCGCGGACACGCCGCTCCGCGCCCGGCCGGGCCTCGGTGTGGAGCTTCTGCCAGTCTTCCTTCTCCGGATCCACGCCGGTCTGCGCGAGGTACCGGGCGTAGTCGCGCAGGGCGGCCACGGTCTCGGACTCCACGAGGACCTCGGGCGTCGGGATCTCGCGGCGCGAGAGCAGGCCGTCGAGGATCGCGCGCCGGAACTTGCGGCGGCGGTCCGCCTCCTTCTCGTGGCGCAGGCGCGTCCGCACCTTCTCGCGGAGGGTCTCGACGGTGTCGCCCTCGGAGACGGCGCGCGCGAACTCGTCGTCGAGGGCGGGCAGCTTCTTTTCCTTGAGGGCCGAGAGTGTGACCTCGTAGTCCACGGTCTTGCCCTTGAACTCGTCGTTCGGGAAATCGTCCGGGAAGGCTCTTGCGGAAGCGCCGGGTCTCGCCGGGGGCGGCGCCCCGGAGGGCTTCGTTGATCTCCGGCATCGAGTCGGCGTGCCCGACCTCGAGCGTGATCTTCTCGTCGCGAAACGTCCGGGGGTTCTGGCCCGGGGCCAGGATCTCGACGAAAGCGCCCCCGATGTCCGCGACCGCGAAGTCGCCCGGCGCCGCCGCGCGGCCCTCGACCGGGTGGAACTCGGCGTGCGCCTCGCGGATGCGCTCGACGACCTTCCCGACTTCCTCCTCGCTCGGCTCGGTCGGCTGGTCTTCGACCGCGACGCCCCGGTAGTCGCCGGGGTCGACCACGGGCTTGAGGTCGAGCCGCGCCGCGAAGCGGATCGGGCCCGGGCGGCTCCCACTTGAGGTCCTCGATGTGCGGCCGGCCGAGGACCGCGAGCTTGCGCTCCTCGATCGCCGAGGCGAGGGCGTCAGGAAGGATCGCCTCGAGAACGTCTCCCTTGATCTCGTCGCCGAACTTCTTCTGCACCACCGTCTCGGGCGCCTTGCCCTTGCGGAAACCCGGGATGGCGGCGCGTTTGACGTAGGCGCGCGTGACCGCCGCGAACGCCTTCTGCACGTCCTCGGCCGGCACCTCGATCTCGAGCGTGGTGCGCGTGGAGGACTCGTCCTTGGTCGCGAGAATGGCCATAGGGCGGGGATCTTACTCCGATCGCGCCGGCCTCGGGGCCGCGGGCGGACGCCCGGCCTGAGTCGGGCAGGAACGGGAATTCCGGAGGAACCAGGGCGCGTCAGCGGCCGAGGTCGATGTCCATCGCGGCGGCGCCCGAAACGTCCTTCTCGTCGAGATCGAGCATGCCGCCGTGGACGCCGTCGGTGACGGAGTACGAACCCGCCTGCACGAGCCCGTTGGCGCCCGTGGCATACGGAAGGCGGAGCGTCGCGCGCCCGGCCGCGTCGACGGGGCTGCGCGTCTTCCACTCGAAGACGCGGCCCTGATTGGTCTGGATTCGCGCCGACGCGATCACGACGCCTCCGGGGGCCGCGCCGCGGACCGAGATGCGCGCTCCCGGTACGACGCCGAAAATCTTGTAGAGGTGGGCTGGAGGCAGGTTCCCGACCCATTCCGCGCCCGGGCTCTCATAGAGGAGGCGGTAACCGCCCATCGAGGGGCCGGCATCGTCGCGGGACATCCCGTCGAAGAAGTACAGCCGGCTGGCGACGAGGCCGAAAAACTCCGGCCGCACGCTCGGCGACGGCCCCGCGAGCCAGTCGGAGGACAGGTCGGCCACCGGAGGCGTCGCCGGGGTCGCGAAACGATAGCCGCTGATGACCTCGTTCTTCGGGCTTCGCAGAACGACGAAGCCGGCGCCTCGTCGCGAGAGCACGGCCTCGGCGGCCTCGGGGTTCGAGGCGAAAAGGAACGCGGCCCAGTCTTCGAGCCCCGAAGGATGCTCGGGGGTCCGCACGCCTTCGTCGAGGTCGGTGCCGAACGGGGTCACGATCACCGGCTTTCCGGCAAAGTACTGGACGGCGTGGCCCACGGCCCACTCCGCCATGACGGAAGGCCGCGAGGCGTCGAGGCTCGGGACTCGCCGGAGCCACTGGAGGGCCGGAAACAAGTCGGACTCGAACCCTGGCAGCTGTTCGGCATACCCGCCCGACGCGTCGTGCGGCAGCGCGGGGCTCGCGACCAGGAGCACGCCGGCGACCGGAACGGCGACGCGGAGGGCGGCGGCCCTCGAGGGCCAGCGCCGAGCGGCCGCATCGCCGAGGCTTCGCAGCGCGACACAGATCCAGAGCGCCAGGGGAATCGCGAGATAGAGCTGGAAGCGCAGCTCGGTCAGGGTGAGAGCCAGAAAGGCGGCTCCCCAGACGAAGAGAAAGAAGAGGCCGGGCCGGTCGGCCTCGCTCTGTCTCCAGCGGCGCCACATCGGCAGCAGGGCCAGGGGCATCGCGAAGAGGCCGAGGCCGAACGCCCAGAAGACCGTGCGCAGATCCTGAGCGAGAGAGCGAGCTCCCGAAAAGAGAATCGGCCGGTACTCGGAGATCGAGGCGTACCACGCATTCCCGCGCGAGAGCGCGGCCAGGCCATGGGCGATGCCTTCGCGCAGCGGCGGCACGGCCAGGGCCGGGAGCAACGCGAGCGCCGCCGCGGCCGCCGCCTCCACGAAGCGGCGCGAGGGCGACCGGGGCTTTTCCCCGCGGCGCGCCGCCAGGAGCAGTCCGCCGAACGCCGCCGCGACGGCGCACATCGCGACATGCAGTCCCGTCAGTCCGTTGAGACCTCCCTGGCGGAGCGTCTCGGGCGGAGCGAGGAGCGCGATCGAGAGCGCGAGGGTCGCGGCGGCTACCAGGCCTCCGACGAAGAGCGCCCGGCACATGCCGCGCGCCGCGGCGTCCGCCGCCGGGGCGATCACGTGCCAGAGGCCCACGACGGCGACGAGAACCAGAAGGTAGAGGGCGCTGCCGAGCCAGTTCCAGAATGCGAGCGCGACGAGGACGCCGAGCGTCACGGGCCCCGCCCACTTTCGCGGGGGGCCGGCGGCCCGGCCCTTCCAGCTCGACACGAACGCGAGGAAGATCCCGCACGACAGGAGCAGTTCCGCGCCGTGCTGGTCCGCGGCCCCCACGGCGCCGAATCGGACGTTGGCCGGCAGGAGAGCCACCAGCAGCGCCGCGTCGAGCCAGAGGCCCCCTCCCAGAAGACGCTCGCCCAGCACAGCCACCAGCGGCAGCAGCGCCACGCCGATCGCGAGCGCGAGCCACGCGGCGACCCGCGCCACACGCTCCGGATCGGCGGCCGTCGCCCCTGCCGCCTTTGCCAGGGCGGCGATCGTGAAGTCGAACAGCGGCGGCCACGGGATCCGGGCGCCATACGGGAAGTTCATGCTCGGGTCGGTCCAGGGGACGCGGGGCCAGTTCGCCGCGATCCGTTGCGCGCGCAGGGCGTGGTAGTACGGGTCCGTGTCGCTGCGAAAGCGCACGCCCTGCGCCGTGAAGGTCATGCTCCACGGGACCATCCGCGTCGCGAGACCGACGAGCACGACGAGCGCAAGGCCCGCCCAGCGCCGGTTCCGATGTCGCGAAGGCGAACTCATGGGGGACTCATTCCGAGATCGCGCCGCAGCTGGGCGGCGCGGGACGGATCCACCCGCTGCAGGCGCGCGAGGTATCGGAGCGCCGTGGCCGAATCTCCCAGGACGGCGCGCGCGACGGCGGCTCCGTGGAGGGCCATCGGATCGTCGGGCCTCTGGGAGAGGGCCGTCTCGTAGGCCTGCAAGCCTTCGGGAACCCGCCTCAGGGAGAGCAGGGCAAACCCGAGATTGACCCAGGCATCCGTGTTCGAGGGAGAGAGCCGCAGACTCTCGCGATACGCCGCGACGGCGTCCGCGGGTCTCGACAGCGCCGTGAACGCGACACCCTCGTTGTAGTAGGCCTCTTCGTAGTTCGGCTTCATCCGGGCGGCTTCCTGAAAGGCGGCCAGGGCCCGCTCCGGCTCCTGACGCGAGAGCCAGAAGTTGCCCAGGTTGTTCGAAGCGAGCCAGTTGTTCCTGGTGACCTTCAAGGCGTGCGTATAGAGAGTCTCTCCATTGCGCCACGTTCCCGCCTGGACGAACGCTCGAGTGCCGAGGGCCGCGACGATGAGGACGCCGGCCGTCGCGCCGACCGCGGCAGGAATCCGCATGGCGCGAAGACGCGATGCCGCCTCCCAGACCAGCGCGACGAAGATGCCGATCATCGGGACGTAGGTGTAACGGTCGGCCCGCGCCTGGGAGCCGACCTGCACGAGGCCGATCACGGGACCCGAACGCGATGAGGTACCAGCTCCACCCGAAGAGCAACCAGGGGCGGCTGCCCCGCGCCGCGAAGCACAGACCCGTGACCCCTGCCAGTACCGCCGCCGCGATGGCCGTGGCGAGACCCGAGGGCCGCTCGCCGAGCGTCGCCGGGTGCGGGTAGAAGCACGCAAGCCCGGCGGGCCAGATGGCGTCGCGCAGATACGTCGCGGTAGAGACGATGGCGTTGGCGATCCGGTCTCCGACGGGGTAACGCGCCGTCGAGCCGACCGCCTTCCACGCCGTTTGAGCGAGGACCGTGGACAGCGCGGCGCCGCCCGCCACGGCGAGGAACGGAAGCTTTTCGAGGACGAGCGAACGAGGGCGCGCCGCATCGCCAGTCCTCTGGAGCGGCCAGAAGTCGAGCGCGAGGAAGAGCAGCGGGGCCGAGACCAGCATCGGCTTGCACAGGAGACCCAGAGCGAGCCACAGCGCCACGAGGAGACCGCCGCGGACGTCCTTCTTCCGCGTCCAGGAGACGTAGGCGCCCACCGATAGGAACAGGAAGAGCGTCGAGAGCACGCTCTTGCGCTGGGAGATCCATGCGACGCTCTCGACGTTCAGGGGGTGCGCCGCGAAGAGCGCCGCCACCATGGCGCTCGGCCAGAACGCCGAGGTCGCCGCCCTCAGGACGAAGAAGAGAACGACGGCGTTGGCGGCGTGGAGGGCGGCGTTGACGAGGTGGTGCGGCCCCGGTTCCGGGCCGAAGAGCTGGACGTCGAGCATGTGAGAAATCCAGGTGAGCGGGTGCCAGTTCGCGCTGTGGAACGCCGTCAAGGCCCACGCGATGCCGTGTCCGCTCAGGCCGTCGAGGACGTTCTCGTTGGCGTAGACATATTCCTGGTCGTCGAAGTCCAGGGACTCGAACGTCCGCGTCTGCGCATAGATCACGGCGGCGAGCAGCGCGAGGCCGACCGCCACGGCGGCGGATGCGGCTCGGGTCTTTCGCCCGCGGAGCGCGTCAGGGACGAGGGACATCGTCCCTCCGCCGCATCACCAGGGCCTGCGTCGCGTCGGTCAGCGCATGCTGCTCCGCGGCCGCGTCCCAGAGATAACGACTCCCCCGATCCGAGACCAGGACCTGGCCGGCGATCGTGTAGTGGTCGTTGAGGTAGCGGACCGCCCAGTCCTGCATGAAATGGTCGGAATCCGGGCGCTCCAGCCAGCTCGTGGGCGTCTTGACGAGGACGGCATAGGCCGGGCGTCCCGATTCGACCTCGCGCACCATCATCTCCTGCAGGCGACGGGTATCCCGGTGCGTCTGCATCAGCGGGTACACGAAGACGAATCCGGTCGCCGAACGCCGACGCGCGTAGAACGGAATCTGCGGCTCCGAACCGAAGACCACCAGCGTGTCGTCCGGCTTCGTGTGCGCTCGCAGATACCGCCCGATCTCGACGGACTCGGGAAAGAGGTCGGGCCCGTAGACGAGGCGGGAGACCTCCTCGGGCGAGGCGCGGAAGAAGATCTCGCGCTGCGACCAGAGGGCCTGTCCGCAGGCGAGGAGCAGCATGGCGGGCGCGAGCCACCTACCGATGCCCGGCATCGCGCCCGCCGCCTCGCTCGCCACCGCTACGAGCAGCGCCGCCGCGGGCAGGAAGAGGAGGAAGTAGTGCTCCCGAAAGTACAGGCCGGGACAGACGCCGAGGAACGAGAGCACCAGCAGCGAGCCGAGACGCCAGCGCGTCCGGCTCGAGAACCGCCGAGTCAGAAGGAGAGCTGCTCCGCAGGCGGCGAGCAGCCACAGCAGCGCGGCTTGAGGCACGAATCGGGACGTCGAGAAAACGAGGTTTTGCCATCCGTCCGCCAGTCCCTGCATGGTGCCGTAGGACGCGGCGTAGCGAACGACCCAGAACCAGAAACGGCCGAAGCTTCCCGAGAGGAGCAGCCACAGGCCGAGGAGCCCGAAGACGGCGGCGACGCCGAGGAGCAACGCGGCGAAATGCCTCGCTTTTCTTCTCGCGGGCCCGGCCGCGATCCACACCGCCGCGCACGCCACGAACACGAGGCCATGCTGCTTCATCAGGACCGCCAGGCCGAGGAGGAACCCCGAGGCGACGTACCGCCGGTCGCCGTCCTGCTCGATCGCCCCGGCGAGGACCACGAGACCCCAGACGGCGAAGACGGCCACGAAGTGCGTGGCATGGCCGAACGGTCCCAGCATCTCCGTCGAGAGCGACAGGACGGCATATGCCGCGGCCCCGGCCAAGCGCGGCCCGGGTGGACAGCAGGCGGCGAGCCAGCAGAAAAATGCCCAGACACGTCGCGCTCGTCGCAAGAAGAAGGGCGACGCGCGCCCCGGCGATCGTCTGACCGAATGCGGCCATCGAGAGGGCGAAAACGAGGTGAGTCCCCGGCAGCTTCTGCGTGTACAGAAGCGTGTAGGGCGGGACGCCCGAGAGGATGAGCTGCCCGGCGTACGCGTACTCCCCTTCGTCCCGCTCGAACGGGACGTTCAGGAGACGGACGCGAATGAGACCCGCCCCCAGGATCACGAGGCCGAGAACGATCCATGCCCTCGCGCCGCGCCGCGCGATGAGGGTCGCCGAACTGCGAGCGACGGGCTCCGCGCTCACGCTCACCGCGAAGCGCGGCCGTTCGGCGCGAGCCGGCCGGCGAGAATGCCGTCGAAGCGGCGCCGAAGCCCGCCCTGCTCCGCGGCAACGGGCCGGAGGCCAACGACCGTGATCGTCGAGCCGACGGAGACCCTGGCCTCTGGAACGGCCACCCAGAGTTTCGACTTGCCCGTGTCCAGGCGCAGAAACGTGCTGCCGTCCGCGGCGAAGGACTCGAGGACCTTTCCGGTGACGGGTCGCTCGGCATCGGCCGGCTCGGGAGAGCGCTCGAGTTGAAGGATCGCGGACAGGCTGGCGACCTTGCGCCTCGGCACCATGAACACGATCGCCGCGGACGGATCCGACACCGGAGCGTACTCGGCGCGGATCCAGGCCATGGAACGCGCCGCATAGTCGTAGCCGAACCCGTACGAACCGAACTCCTCCATCGGAATCCCGACCCAGGCCACGACGTCGGGAGGGTTTCCTTTCAGGCGCGACAGCAGGTCGGCGTCCGCCGCCCCATCGACGACCTCCATCGGCAGGTAGGAAAACATCGAGTCGCCCTCGCGGAGACCCGCGAAGTACAGGAGCCCGGCTCCCTGGGGAACCGTGGCGAGCCGGGTCTCCGGCGGCAGGCGCGAAAGGGCCCGAATCGCCGGCCCCTCCAGCCGCCAGCGGTTGATGATGCGCAGGCGGCCGCGGGGCGTGGAGACCTCGTCGGTGTGAAGGGCGTAGAGCTGCTTCGAATCCACGACCGCCAGGGAGATGCTCGCCGCCAGCATCCCGAGTCCCGCGGCGGCGAAGACCCGCTCGGGCCACGGCCCCCCTCCCGCCAGCCTCGGCGCGTAGGCAAAGAGGAGGACGCCGAGACAGACGAGCCCGACCGGCAGGAGATAGAAGCCGTAATGATGGGGCCTGGCGTTCAGGGGGATGCGCCAGAGGCACGCGAACCCGAATACCCACAGGAGCAGGTGCGCCAGCCATTCGGCGCGCCGGTCCGGCTGGCGGGCGTAGAGAACCGCGAGAGCGGCAAGAACGATCGTCATCGCGACGGGCAGCGCCCGAAAATGAACGTGAAGCTGCCAGAGGCGATAGCCGAACCAGGCCGCGAGCCCCGAGGCCGCGACGACGGCCCAGGCGGCGGCGGCCGGCAGCTTCCGGCGGACGAGCACCCGGGAGACGAGGAGGCCGACGGCGAGCATCATGGCGAGCAGCAACGAGGACAGCCCCACGGCGCGGAGCGACTCCTTGAGACTGAGGACGCCCATGACCCAGAGCACGAACTTTTCGGATCCCTGATTGACGACGCCGAGGAGGTTGTTTCGCCAGAGCATCGGCCCGACGGACAGCCACAATCCGCCGTACACCGCGAGCACGAGAGCCAGGGCGGCGGCGTACCCGCCAAAGTAAAGTGCCCGTCGGCGCGGCCGGGTCCAGAAAAGGGACCCGGCGAACACCGCGTGCGCGGCTGCCGCCGGAACGAACGCCTCCACCTTCGAGAGCGCCGAGAGCGCCAGACACGCGGCCGACAGCAGGAAGGAAGCCTCACGACCCGACCGGACGTGCCCGATCAGGAAGACCAGGCTCCAGGCGGCCGCGACGATCCCGTAGGTCGCGGCGAAGGTGTACGGCAGGACGAAGTTGAAGATCGCGCCGACGTAGAGATGGGCGAAGGCACATAGGTAGATGAACGCCACAGCGAGCGCCGCCGACGCCCAGCGCGGCACGAAGAACCGGGCCAGACGGTAGATCGCAAGAGTCATCAGCGCGGCGGAGGCGATGCCGGCCCAGACCAGAACGTCGAGGTGAATGCCGAAGATCCGGTACAGCAGCGCGTTCAAATAGGGCGCGAGCGGTCCGTAGTAGAACCGGGCGTCGCGATAGAGGAGCTGCCCTTCCGCGAGCCGGCGTGGCAAATCGAGCTCACGGCCCGTATCCACGCAAACGTCGCCCCACTTGCGCCAGCTGACGGCGAGAGCGTGCACGAAGGCCGCCGCGATGACGAGCCACGGCAGGACTTCCCCGGCGACGGCTCGGCTCCGCGCGGAACGTGCCGTCGAAGCCGCGGGCGATCCCGAACCTGTCACTTGGAGATCTTCGCCTCCTCGATCATGACCGGATAGGCGTATCCGGCGCCGAAGTCGCGATCGAGCTTCACGATCCCGGTGACGAGCACGACGTCTCCGACCGCGGCCACGTCCATCGTCGTCACCGTGATGTCGTCGTCTTTCTTGTCGGCGGAGCCGGAGCCGTCGCGGATATGGATCCAGTTCTTCCCCATGATGCTCGGCAGGAACTTGACGACCTTGCCGTGGACGACGACTTTAGTGTCCTTGAGGGTCGCTTTCTGGGCATAGATCTCGGCCACCGTCTTCGCGTTGGCGCCGGTCGCTTTGGATACCTTGATCGGCCCGACGTCCGCGGGGCCGGCTGCGGCCGCGGCGTGCTGCGCCGCCATCGTCCCGCCCGCCGCGGGGCCGCCGACCGCGGGGTGACCCGGAGGCAGGGCGCCGGCGGCGCTCGCGGGCGCCGATCCCGCCGGGGCGAGGCTCCCGAAGTAGATCCGGTCGAACGTACGGTGAAGCGTCTTGCTCTCGAACTTCTCCATGAGCATCGGATCCGCGATCGTCGCCGTCGAACCCTTCTTGACCGCGGTCTTGTTGACGGCAGCCCAGACCTCGCCGCTCGACGTCTTGAGCCTCAGGTACGTGTAGCCTCCCGAATCCAGCGTCTCCAGGACTGTGCCCGTCACCTCGGACGGAGCCGAGGCCGCCGCGGCCTTCGGCGGCGCCTTTTGCGCCTGCGGAGGCGGAAACGCGGGAAGGGCGGCGCCGACGACGGCGCCGGCGAGCAGCATCGAAACCAGGGTGGGAAGTCGCATGGAACCATCTCCTCTCGAAAGAAGCCGGCCTGGCGCGATCAGGTGGCGGCGTTGGCCTTGACGAACGCGCGGATGCCGGCGTTGTTGATTTCGATCTTGGAAGTCTCTCTCAGCTTTTGGACCCAGAGTTTTCGCTTGTCACGCTCCTTCTGCTCGATCAGCTTCTTGCGGATGCGATCCTTCGCTTCCTCGAACTCGAGGGGCTCCCCGGTTACGATCTTTCGGACGAGGAAGACGTGGTAGCCGTACTTCGACGCGATGGGCTGGGAGACCTGCCCTTCCTCGAGCGAGAAGACGGCCTCGAGCTCGCCCACGGCGTCCTGGCGCGTGACCCAGCCCAGATTGCCGAGCTTCTTCGCCGATTCGGTGTCCGTCGAGCGGGAAACCAGCTTCTCGAACTGCTCGCCCTCGGCGATCGCCTTTTCGATCTCCTCGGCCTCCTCGCGCGTCGGGACGACGATGTGCGCGACGCGGCGCTTCTCGGGCCCGATGTAATCGGCCTTGTGGCTGTCGTAGTAGTCGCGGACCTCTTGATCGGTGACGGTCAGGCCCTTGAATATGTAGTCGGCGTAGAGGGCCCTCTCCATGAGGTCTTCCTGGTACCGGCGGACCGCCCCGGCTACGTCCGGCGCCTTCTCATACCCTTGCGCACGCGCCTCGAGCAGCACGAGCGGCGCGTTGACGATCTGGCGCAACTGCGTTTCCATCTGCGCCTGGAAGCGCCCGGGGTAGTCGGCGGGCATGACGCTCCAGTCCACGGCCGACAGGAACTCCTTGACCGTGAGCTGTCCGCCGTCCCAGGTGACGATGGCGGCGTCGGGCGTCTTCGTCACCGCCTGGCGGAGCGACTCCGGATCGAGCGCGAGGTCGGACTGGCGGGCATGGTATTTCTTCCACAGAGAGTCCGAGACCTCCCGCCGCCGTTGCTCGACCATGCGTTTGGCGAGGATGGCCTGGATCTTTGGCGAAGCCTTGCCGAAGTCCGCCTTTTCGACGACGTCCACGGACAGAAGCTCCACGATCTGCCAGCCTTCCGGCGTCTCGAACGGAGCGGTGGTTTCGCCGGGGCCGAGGGGAAAGACGGCGTCCTCCCACGCGGGGCTCCGGGCTCCCCATCCGATGGGCGAGAGGCGGCCTCCGTGCACGCGCGACGGCGCGATCGAGCACTGGCGCGCGAGGAGATCGAATTCGACCCCGAAGAGAAGCTGGAGATAGACGGCGTCCGCCTCGGACCGGGTGTCGAGCAAGATCTCCCGGGCCTGGTAGAGCTCGCTCGTCTCGCGCTCCCAGGCTTCACGAACCTGCTCGGGCGTCGGAACGGACTTCTGCTGAATCTCGACCTTGACGAAGTACTCCGACGCTTTCCGGTCCTCGTACTCCTTCACCGCGCCCTGGATCGCGGGGATGTCCTCGAGCTCCAGGCGGTAGGCCTCCTGGACGAGGAGGTCCTGGTCGATCACGAGGTCGAGAAACTGGCGCGTTTCGGACTCGCCCCCGAGGAACTTTGCGTGCCCGCCGTGCAGCCGGACGAACTCCTGATTGAGCTCCGGTCCGGTGATCGCCTGGTCGTTCACCTTCGCCAGATAGGAAGTGGATGCGCAGCCGGCCAGAAGCACGGTCGCCGCGAGCAGAGGAACCCAACGAAGCGATCGCATGGCCGACCTCCCTGAATTGGACCCGGCCGCCCGAGTCACGACGACCTCCCGCGCGTCGGCGCCGGAGAGGGTGCCGCGGCGCGCGCGCCTCCCGGGTTCCCGACGGGCCGGGCGTTCTCGCCCGCCCGGATCATTTCGGCGACGACCTGGTCGGCCAGCGTGACGGCGTTCGAGATCGCGCCGAGCTGGAGCAGCCCGCTGTAGTCGAGCCCCTTGCGCGCGAGGCTCGACGTCCAGAGGACCTTCCCGGCCGCGACGTCCACGAGCGGTCAGCTGGAGCTCGATCTCCGGCGTCGTGACGCCGCTCCCCGGGAGGACGTCCTTGTAGGCGTAGATCGTCCCCTTGACGAAGAGGTTGGTGCCGACCTTCGCGCCGAGCTTCTTCAACTCCTCGGGGTCGCCCGTCCGGATTCCGTAGACGCCCGCGGCCACCATCGCGTTGCGAAACTCGGCCGCCTCGACGACCCGAAATCCCTCGGATGCCGCCAGGCGCTGGGCGAGCAGCTCGCCCACGACGCGCGGCGCCACGCGCGCGGCCGACCGGTTCTCGAGGGGCAGGACGCAGACCAGGTTTCCCCCTCCCGCGAGCGCGGCGGAGCGAAACGTGCGCGGCGACGAGAGGTCGAGGGGTTTGGATCTGGCGCTCTCGAGCTTCGAGGCCGAACCGGGTTTCGGCAGATCCCGGGTCAGGATCGAGACGGTCCTTGCGGCCAGAGCGTCGAGCGAAGCGAGCCGCCCGAAGCCGAACACTTTCTTCGTGTCGTCAGCGGAAAGCCCCGCGACGGCGGACCAGGCGACCTTGCCGTCGGCGCCGACCAGGCGCGCCGATACGGCGACGACCGGGTTGTCGCTCTCCGCGAAGTCGAAGATGGTGCCGAGAACGACCGCGCTCGCCTCGAAGCGCTGCAGGAGCTTTTCCCGGATCGAGGCCGGAAGAGAATCGAGGTACCGGATCTTCTCGGCTGCGAGAAACTCATCCACCGCCTCTCCGCGCACCACCCGGTAGCCCCGCGATTCCATCTGCCGCGCGAGCTCGGCGGAGACGGCAGCGGGCGCGCCCCCGGCTCCCGAGAGGTTCTGGAACGGCACCATCACGACGGTCTCGGCGGCGCGCGCCGGGGCGGGCGCCGACAGGGCGAAGAGGACCAGCGCGATCGGGGTCACGAGAGACATCGTCACTTCACCAGCGTCGTGAGCTCTTCCTGGACGAGCTGCCGCGAAACCTGCGTCAGCGACTGTCCGCCCACGCCGAAGAGCCGGGCCGAGGCCGTCGCGCCGCTGCGCGACCGGCTCGCCGACCAGACGGTCACGCCCGACTGCGCCTCGACCAGCCGCAGCTGGATCGTCACCTCCGGCGACGGGGTCGCGCCGCTGCGGCTCTCGGTGTAATCGACGACCGTGCCCAGGAAGAGGCCCTGGGCCTTCAGGGCGTCGGCGATCCGCTTCAGGTCCGCCGGCCCGAGCGACTCCATGGAGTCGATGCGCTCGGCCTTCAGCACCTTGGCGACCTGGCCGGGCTCGACGACGTCGAAGGCGTCGAGCGCGAGGAGCTCCGTCAGGAAGATCTTCTGGACCTTCTCTCCCGCGGAGCGGTCCGGAACCAGCGTCTCGAACGGGAGGACCGCCACGCGCTTGATGGCGCCGAGGTCCATGTTGGGATGCACGTACTTGGTCGTCGTCGAGCTCGCACAGGCCGCGGTCACGAGAAGAACCGTCATCGCCAGGGGCCGCATCGTCGTTCGCCGGATGTTTCGCATCGTCGCTCCTTCGAATCAGAGCACCAGCGTCAGGGTCACGAAGAACTGTCGGGCTTTGCTTGTTGTGGCCGGAGTCGTGGCCGTCGCGCCATTTTCCAACTGGAGGAAGTTGTAGTTCACGTTGAGGATTGCGTGGCGGTTGATCTGCCAGGTCGGGAGGATCTGGAGCCGGCGGAACCTCCGGGAAAAGTGGTTGGTGTCCACGTCCTCGTCGTAGATGGTGCCGATGCCGACCGTTCCGCCGGCGAAAGGGTACCACTCGATGCGGTAGGCGCGGATCGTGCCGGAGACCGCGCCGGCGTTCGAATATCCGTAGCGCCCCGACAGCATCAGCTTCGCGCTCGGCCGGTAGTTGAGCTCCGCGTAGTAGCGCTCGATCGTCTGTCTTCCGAGTCCCAGCCCTTCGGCGCCGCGGCCGGAGAAATCGGTTCGCTGCAGGTTGGCCGCCGCCAGGAGTTGCAGGCTCCGGGTCAGCTGAATGTAGCTCGTCGCGTCGAGAAGGCTCGTCTTCGTCTGGAGAAGCTCCGTCGCGGAGTTCGTTCGCACCACGCCGCCGTCGACGCGCAGGTCGAGCGAGTCGAGAAACCGCGCGTACTGGCTGACGCGCAGCGTGTCCGCCGTGATGTCCAGGATCGTGAGCTCGCGCGTGCGGCTGGCCTCGACCGTCGTCGAGAGATTCGGGTTCGGCGTGTACTGCAGGATGCCCCAGTATCCGTTCAGGGTATCCGTCTGGCCGCCGGTCGGCTGAAACGGTCCGCCGCTCGTAACGGAGCGTGAGGTCGAGGGACCGGCTCGGCTTGAAGTCGGCCGAGAACTGCTGGTCGTTGTCGATGCTGGCGTAGTCGGGGCGGTCCGGCTGGAGCGTCTTGTAGTCGTTGAAGATCCCGTTGTAGGTCAGCGTCAGCCACGGCGTCACCTGGCCCGACAGGTTGAGGTTGGCCGTCAGGAAGTGGATGTCCGTGTGCCTCGTTTCGCCCGCCGCGAACTCGGTGTGGAAGTACGCCTCGACTTCCGTCACGACCGTGTCGATCGAGTTCGTTCCGAAGCTGACGATCTTGAAGTAGCGAAGCGACGTCTTCGGGAAGGACACCTCGTAGGCCGAGACGGAGACGATGAACCGCGTGCCGTTGTCGGGGATCGGGCTCCAGTCGAGGCGGTTGCTGCTGGCGTAGACGTCCCAGCGCACGAGGCCGCCGAATGCCACGGGATTCCCCGCGGCGTCCCGCACGTACACGCGGAACATGTCCACGTTGACGAAGCGCCCGAGATCGAAGACCAGGTTCTGGAACGAGGGCGCGCCGAGGCCGAGGGAGATGCCGGCGCTCGTCTTGAAGTCTCGATCGACCAGCGCCGGCGCGGGGCCGGGAGGAGCGTCCCGGGAATCGCGCGGCGTCTCGTCGTGGACGTACGAGGCGGACGGGATGGTGACCTGGGTGGGGACCGAGGTGCTGGTGCTCGAAGTCGTGGACTCTTCGAGCCTGGTCACCCCGGCCACGGCCTGCGCGGAAATCGCGCCGCGGCCCCCGAGGAAGGTGCCGTCGAGCTGGCCGAACACCTGAACGTCGGCGGCGGTGCGCCGGAACCCCGTGTTGTTGAGGTCGAACGTGCGGTAGTCGGCGAACTCGCCGACGTTCAGTCCCTTCCAGGTGTAGTCGATGGTCTCGCTCACCAGGGACTGTGTCTGGTCGATGCCGGCCTGGGCGTCGGTGTTCGAGAACTGCTCGCCGTGGAGGAGAAGTCTCGGGAGCGCGTCCGGGCCCCAGGTGAGGGTTGCGATCCCTCGCTGGACGAACTGGTCGCGCCCCGTGTTGTCGGAGAAATTCGACGTGACGTGGATCGCGTCGTAGCGACCGATGAACTGGATCTGCGGAAGGAGATAGTCCACTTCCGCGTAGGGCTGGAGGCGCCAGAAGGACGACGTCTGTGTCAGGCCGAAGTGCTGCGAGGACTTGTTCCCCTCCCCGCGGAAAAAGAGCTGGACGTGCAGGGGATCCGTAACGAGGCGTTGATACCCGACGTCGTAGATCTGATGGAAGCCGTCCGCCGATCCGGAGTCGGTGCCGAAGAACTGGTACGAGAGGAGCGCCCGGCCGCTGAAGTCCTGCTGGGCGAGAGCGGTGGCGGCGAAAGCGACCGCAATCAGCGCGGCGACGGCCGCGTGACGTCCGGCGCGGGAACCGGACGAAGAAATCAAAAGACCCAAAACGCTCGCGGGAGCGAACACTCGGAGTGGCCTGTTCGAAATCCCGCCGCGCATGGAGCTCGTTCCTCAGGAAGGAAAAGAGGGGGGAGAGGCTGGGCTGCAGCCTCTCCCCGAACGAAGTCCGGAAATGGTTAGTTGCCCTGGCTGTGGCACTGGCCACACAGGTTGCGATAGCCCTGGCCGTAGCCGTTGGCCATCTCGACCTGCCCCGTCGCGTAGCCGCCCTGCTCGTCGATCGCAGTGGCGTTGCGGTTCAGGAAGACCAGGCCGAACGGGTTCTGGTTGCCGTGGCTCTTGTGGCAGGAGACGCATCCCGGAGACGCGTCCGTGTAGCCCACCCGGTCGTTGGCGTAGACCTTGACCTTGGTGGTCGCCTGGACGTACCGCGAGAGAGCGGAGTGGCCGCCGTAGCTCTGCGCGGCGCTCGCTCCGATCACGACGACCGAAGTCGGGTGACGGATGAAGCCATCGAGAGCCGTTGAGCGTGGCACCGATGTTGGTGTCGCCGGGGCCGCCGTGGAAGTTGCCATGGCAGGAGGAGCAGAACGTGTCCATCCGGTTGGAGGTCGTTTCGGTGGAGCCTGCCGGGACGGCCGGGTTCGACTTGTTGTAGATGACGTTGGCGTTGTCGTAGATGACGTTGAAGGTCGCGGCGTTGCCGCTGTTGGCCGGGTACGGATTGCCCGTCGTCACGGCGTCGGTCGTGTACTGCTGGTTCAGCCAGACGTCCATGGTCGTGTTGTTCGTCGTGCCCATGGCGTAGGTCGGCTGGAACGCCGCGACGCGGGGGCCGAGGTTGCGCCAGACCGTGGCGCTGCCGTGCTGCAGGTGGCAAGAGATGCACTCGAGGCCGTCGGTTCCGGTCTGGTACTGATTCGCCGCCGGGACGCCGGCCGCCGTCGGGTTCAAGCCCGGCGGGACTTCCGTCGAGCCCAGCGTGTGGCCCTTGTACTGCTGGTATGGGGTGGCGCCGGCTGGATCGTTGAGAGCGCCGGCGGAGCGGCCCTGCGTGAGGCTGGCGAGGTTCGTGTTGTTTCCGATGACGTCCGGGAGCGAACGTCTGGCCGTCGTGGCAACCCGCGCACAGCTCGTTGGCCGGAGCCTTGAGCAGGAACTGATTCGGGCCGTTGACGCTCAGCCAGTTTCCGTTGGCAGCGGGGGTGTTCGAAGGCGCATTGAGGCTGTCCCAATCGTGCTGCATGCTGAAGTGCATGGTGTGGCAGTCGGTGCAGACGTTGGTCGTGCCCGCGTGCCACTCTCCCGCGAGGGCCGGAAGGGCCGCGGCGGCGAGGACTGCGAGACAAACGATGATTCGGCGATTCATTTGTTACCTCCAAGCGGTTGTTGCAACAAACCGGGAGACGATCCGGGGTTGGATTCCGTGGTGATGGTCGAGTTCCGGGGCACCCCCTTTCCTTCCGAAGCCTGGCCTTTCGGGCCGTTGTTTCTGTTCATGTCCAGGGCGTTGGGCGGAAATGCGCCCTCGGCCACGACGAAGACCTGAACGCGTGCGTTGAGTTTCTCGACGACGTAAAGCCGGCCGGAGGGGTCGGCGGCGATGCCCGACGGGTAGGCGACCTGGCCGATGCGGCGGCCTAGCCCGCCGAACCGCTCCAGGAAGTTGCCATCGAGGTCGAAGAACTTGATCTCGTGCCGGAGCGTGTCGATGACGACAATGTGATCCTTGCCGTCGAGCGCCACCGACGCCGGCAGCGAGAAGTTCTGGATTCCCATGTCGTGGCGGCCCCAGCCCCGGATGAACTCGCCGTGCTTGTCGAATACCTGGACGGCAAGCACCTGGGCGTCCGTGACGACGATGCGATCTTTGTCCACCGCGATCCCGGTGATGGCCTGGAACTGGCCTTCCTCGGCGCCGCAGGAGCCGAAGCGCTGCCGCGGCTTGAGGTCCGGGCCGTACACGAGGACCTGGCAACTCTCGTTCTCGCCGACGTAGAGATTGCCGTCGGCGTCGAAGGCGATCGTGCCGAAGATCGGCTTCTCGGGAAGGCCCGCCAGGGCGAGGTCGCCGAGCGGATCGCCCCGGTAGCTGAACGTCTTGATCCGGTTGCGGTCGGAGTCGAGAACGTAGACTCTCCCCTTCGCGTCGGTCACGGCGCGGACGGGCTCGTGGAGGTCGTCGCTGCCGAACGTGAAGAGCGGCGCGCCGTCGGGCGTGAAAACGCCGACGAGGTTGTTCCGCGTGTCGGCAACCCAGACCTCGCCCGACCACGGGTCGACCGAGATGCCCATCGGGGCGCCAAACGGACCCTCGTAGAGGTGCTCGAAGAAGAGGGCCACGGGCCGGATGTGGAACTTCGCGTGCGGCGGAGCGTCCCTCTCGGGCGCGTCGAGGCCGGCGAGGAGGGACGCGGCGCCGAGGAGGACGGCGAAAATGACCGCGCGCTTCACTTCTGCTCCCCCGGGGCCGCGATCGGCGACACGGCCTTGGACTTGTGCTTCTCGTCTTCGGGCTGGTCCTTGTGGCACTGGATGCAGAGCGCGCGGCTGGGACTGTCGATGAGCATGCTGACGAACTGCGTGCCATGCGGGTTGTGGCAGGACAGGCAGGTCATCGTCTGGCCCGTGCGGGGGTCGATGACGCCCGGCCCGAACGGGTGGCCGAATTGCGCGTGGTTCTTGTGGCAGTCCTTGCAGAGGTCGGCCTTCGCGGCTTTCAAGAGCGGCCTCTGGTCGGACTGGTGCGGCGCGTGGCAGATCGAGCAATCGCCGGCCTTGGCGGGATGCGTCGAGAACGCGCTCGCCATCTGCTTCTGCATGTCCTTGTGGCAGCCGAGGCAGATCGCCCGCTCGCTGCCGCCGCGGACGAGCCCCTTCGCGTCGGATGCGTGCGGGGTGTGGCAGGTAGTGCACCCTTTCGCGAGCGCTTTGTGCGCGTCGGGCTTCTGGGCGGCGAGCTTGACTGCCGAGTGGCACCTCACGCAGAGCTCGGTCGCGTTCGCCGCCATCTGCTGGGGCGTGCCAGCGCTCGGCGTGTGGCAGCGGTTGCAGGTCGCGAAGACCGAGTGCGGATTCGAGCGGATGAGCGCGGCCTGGTCGGAACCGTGCGGGTTGTGGCAGGAGAGGCAGTCGGCGCCGGCGGCGACGAGTCCCTTGTGCGCCTGCGCCGTCTTCGGAGTCTTCACGTCGTGGCACTTGCCGCAGAGCTGGCTCGCGGGAAGCACGAGCTGGTTCGGCTGGGCCGAAGCGTGCGGGTCGTGGCAGGCGGCGCAATTTCCCTTCGCGAAGGGGCTGTGCACGGTCTTGGCCTGAACCAGGGCCTTCTCCTTCGGATGGCAGGAGAAGCAGAGGTCGGAGCCCTTCTTCACCAGGCCCCGCGGGTTCTCGGACGAATGCGGGTCGTGGCACTTGACGCACTCGCCGTTCTTGACCGGTGTATGGACGGACTTCTTGTCCAGGTCCGCCTTCACCGCCGGGTGGCATCCGATGCAGAGCGCCGCGCCCGCCTTCTCGACGAGGTGCTTCTCCTTCGAGGCGTGCGGCGAGTGGCAGGCGGTGCAGTTGCCCTGCCTGGCGGGAGGATGCGACCAGGCGGCTTTCTGGAACCGGTCCATGAAATCGGCATGGCACGCCGCGCACAGCTCGGAGGCCTTCGATTCGAGAACCGGGGGCGCCGGCGGGGCCGGCGGCGCGGCCGGCGGCTTGTGGCACGAGGCGCAGTCGCCGTCGGCGAAGGGCGGATGCGCCACGGTGTTGAAGAGGCCCTTCTTCGTCGAGACGTGCGGATCGTGGCAGGAGAGGCAGTCCGACTTCTCGACCGAGTAGCCCTTGTGCGCCTTGACGAAGCCGGCTTCCTCGACCTTGTGGCACTTGGCGCAGAGCGCGGCGACGGGCTTGACGAGCAGGTCGGCCTGCGCGGAGGAGTGGCCGGCATGGCACTCCAGGCACTTGCCCTCCTGCACGGGCTTGTGGAGGATGGCCTTGCGCGCCTTCAACCTCGCTTCGAGCTTCCCGTGGCAGGAGAAGCAGAGTTGCGCGCCCGTCGTCTTCAGGAACGACGCGTTGCGGTTGCCGTGCGGGTCGTGGCAGGTCGTGCACGCGCCCGCCTTCACCGGCTGGTGGATCGAGCGCGCCTTGGCAAAGTCGGCCGAGATGTTGTCGTGGCAGGCGCCGCACAGGCTGGCGGTCGCGTCCTTGAGCAGCCGCGAACGCGTGCTCGCGTGGGGCTCGTGGCAGGTGTCACAGGAACCGTCGGCGAAGGGGCTGTGGCCTTTTCCACCCGCGAGGGCGCGCTGCTTGAGATCCGCGTGGCAGCCGAAACAGAGCTGGTCGCCCGGCCTGACGAGGAATTTCGGCTGGGCGCTGCCGTGGGGGTCGTGACACTTGTAGCACTGCCCTTCGGCGACCGGGCCGTGAACGAAGGCCTTGGCGAAGGCCTGCTTCTGGTCGGAGTGACAGGAGTAGCAGAGCTCCCCTCCCGCGCGGGCCGCGAGCGCCGGCTGATCGCCGCCGTGAGGAGCGTGGCAGCTCGTGCAGTCGCCGGATCCCGCCGGCGCATGCACGTTCTTCGCGGCCAGCGCCTCCTTGATCTTCGGATGGCAGCCGAGACAGAGCGTCGGCGCCCGACGCCTTCAGCAGTTTCGGTTCGGTGGAGGCGTGCGGCACGTGGCAGGAGGTGCACTCGCCCAGCGCCGCGGGCTTGTGGGGCACCTTGCCGGCGATCTGCTTGCCCACGTCGTCGTGGCAGGCCAGGCAGACGTCCTTCTGCGACGAGGACAGCAGCGCCTTCTGGTCCGAGGCGTGGGGCGTGTGGCACGCCGTGCACGAGCCGGCCTTGAAAGCCTCGTGGACGACCTTCTTTTTCAAATCGTCCTGGCGGTCGGAGTGGCAGGCGAAGCAGAGATCCGGCTCGGCCGTCGCGAGCTCGAGAGGCTTTCCGGCGGCCGGCGGTTTGTGGCAGTTCGCGCAGTCGGTCGCCGGAGCGTGGACGACCTTGCGAAGCAGAGACTTCTCTTCGGACGAGTGCGGCGTATGGCAGGAGGTGCAGGCGAGCTTGTCGACGCTGAAGCCGGCGTGGGTCGGGGCCTTCGCGCTCCCGCCCGGCCGGTGGCAACCGGCGCACAGCTCGGCCTCGGGCTTCGAGAGCAGGTGAGGCCTGGGCGCTGCCGTGCGGCTGGTGGCAGCCGAGGCAGCTCTCGGCGGCAGGCTTGTGCACGTTGGCCCGCGTGAAGTCCTCCTTCTTGTGGCACTGGAAGCAGGTCTCGTTTCCGGAGACCTTGAGCAGGCCCGGGTTGTCGGAGGAATGCGCGACGTGGCACGACGTGCACTTGCCGTCTTTGAGAGCCGCGTGCGGGTGCGCGGCCTTCAGCGCCAACGCTTGCTTCTCGTGGCAGGAGAGGCAAAGCTGCGGCTCTTCCTCCTTGAGGACGAGCGCGCCCACGACGCCGTGACGCTTGTGGCAGGACTCGCAGTTCTTCTCGTCCTTGAAAGGCGGGTGGACGAACTTCTTCGAGGCCTCTTTCTGCACCGGTGCGTGGCACGCGATGCAGGGCTTGGAAACGATCTTCTGCGCGCCGGAAACGTGGGCCGCCAGGAGCAGCCCCGCCATCACCAGAGAGGGAAACAAAACGGCAGCCTGGCGGGGCCGGGGCCAATGTTTCAAATGGCGCATTTGTGGATCTAGAAGACCATTTCGGAGCCTCTATTCATTGATGCGTTTGCACCAACAGTTCGTAAAAGCGAAATGAGCGATCTGATGTATTTGCACCGGCCCGAAAGCGGGTCGGGTTCGGTAGAGTCAGCCCGCCGGAGAGTTTTGGTGCGAGAGGACACGAGCCTTCGGCTCATGTCCGAGAAAGTGATTGGTGCGAGAGGAGGGATTTGAACCCTCAAGGGTGTTACCCCACGGGATCCTAAGTCCCGCGCGTCTGCCAGTTCCGCCACTCTCGCAGCGGCAAAATGATACCGCCCCGCTACTTCTCCGGCATGGCCGTGCCCCAGAAGTAGTCGTCGAAGAAGGGCATGTAGTCCTTCTTCGTGACGCTCTGGAGCTCGGCCGCCAGGCCTAGCGTCGTGCCGAATTTCCAGGCGTGCGTCTTCTGGTACGACCGCAGAAAATCGAGGAAGACCTCGTCGCCGAGCTCGCTGCGCAGCGCCTCGAGCAGGAGCGGCCCCTTGCCGTAGAGGAGGCCGTTGCGGATCTCGGCGCGGCGGGACGGGTCGTTGGCGACGTAGACGCGGCTCGCGAACGGAATCGGAGAGAGCTCCGTCGCGAACTTCGCCCCGCGACGCCACTGCGTCTCGAGCGACTTGTAGACGGCCTCGCTGCGGCGCCGCCTCAGGAAGAGCGCCGCGCAGTACTCGGCGAACGACTCCGAGATCCACTGCTCGGTGTAGGCGGGAAGGCGGACCGCGACGCCCCAGTACTGGTGCGCGATCTCGTGAGCGAAGGTCCGGGCGACGCCGCGCGCGGTGAGCTGGTTCATCTCGCCGAGCAGCGGGTCGAACGCCTCCTTCGTGATGAACATGACGCCCGGCGGCGCCTGGCCGTACCCGGTGTCGTTGATCTCGATGATGTCGAACTCGTCGAACGGGAACTCGCCCAGGAAGTCGCGGTAGAAGGCGATGACCTCCGCCGCGACGTTCGTCAGCTGCTTCATCGCCCGCGGATTCTCCTGGGCGTAGGTCGCCACGCGGATCGTGACGCCCTCCCGGGTCTCCTCCTGCATCTCGTACTTGCCCGCGACGACGACCGGGAACTGGATGGGCCGGTCCACCCGTGTCTCGAGGACGTTGTTGTTTCCTTCGACGACCCGCCGCACGGTCGTTCCCGAGGCGATCGGGACGAAAGGCTTCGGCACGCGCACGGTCGCGCGGAACGTGAAGGCCTGCTCGGCGAGGTACGGCTGCGGGAACCAGGAGGACACGCCCATCCCCCAGTAGTTGTCGCCGCCGGGACGGACGAGGAAGTCGCCCTCGATCTCGAACCGCAGGCGCACGGGTTTGTCGGCTTCCGCGGCCGAGGCGAGCGCGACGACGATCTCCCCGCGGCGGTGGTCGAACGCCAGGGCGCGGCCTTCGCCGTCGGTCACGCTTCGCACGCGCTCGGAACGCGTCGAGAGCGCCGACCCCGACGGGGCGAACCAGATGTCGTTGAGATCGAGGCGCAGCGCCCGGATGCTCGCCCCCTGCGGGACGATGGTCTCCACGGCCTGGATCCGGACGTCGTTGCCGGCGGAGGCCGAGAGCTCGATCTCCACGTCCGTGAGCAGGAAGCGCGGCGGCGACGGCGCGCGCGCGTCGCGCCCGATCGGCTGGAAGGAGAGCGCGACCGGCCAGAGGAACTTGCGCAGCTCGGGATCCCGCGATTCGCTCGCGTGGAGCAGCAGCAGCGCCTCGGAGGGATGGTCGACCCGGTCGAGCTCGTAGACCAGGTCCTCCTTGCCGCCGTCGAGCTCCGCCCACACGAGCGGCGACGCCGGAGCGTTGAGCCGCTGGAGCGCGAAGTCGTGGGACAGGGGCGCCGCGTGCGAGCGGCCGAACTTCTCGCGCTGCTTGCGGAAGGAGTCGGCGAGCGACGCCGCGGGGCTGCCCTCGAGCCCGGCACCGGCGTGCCCTGGGCCAGCCAGAGAAGGCGCCGGAAAGAGTCGCGCAGGACGACGCCGCGCTCGGTCCGCTCGGGCTTCATCCCCGTGCCCTCGTCGGTGTCGAACGCCACGATCTTCGCTTCGACGGGGTCGGTCGACACGTATTCCATCGCGCCGTCGCCCTCGAAAAAGATGCCGACGATCTCCTCGCCCGCCCGGACCGGCGCCGCGCGGCCAGAGCGCAGGGTGCAGGTGAAGTGCCCGGCCGAGACGGTCCGGTTGGCCACCGTCACCGCCTCCCCCGCCTTCAAGTGGTCGAAGCGCTCGATCGTCTCCCCGAGGAGCCCCGGGGCCGGCGGCGGGCCCGCAGGCGCTGCCGGCGAGGGCTCCGCGGGAAGGAGCAGGGCGAGGAGGAGGCCGCGGAGGGCCGCGCGCAGGTGCCTCATCTGTTCATTCTAAGCGCACGCCCGAATACGAAATAGAATCGGCCGAGGCTCCCGATGACCCTGCAGACCGGCTCCCGCCTCGGGACGTACGAGATCGTCGACCTTCTCGGTGTCGGCGGCATGGGCGAGGTGTATCGGGCGCGCGACCGCAAGCTCGGCCGCGAAGTCGCCATCAAAGTGCTCCCCGAGGAGTTCGCGAGCGACGCCGCCCGCGTCTCGCGCTTCGAGCGGGAGGCGCGGATGCTCGCCGCCGTCAATCACCCGACGATCGCGGCGATCTACGGCGCCGAGGAAGACGGCGCCACGCGGTACATCGTCATGGAGCTCGTCGAGGGCGAGACGCTGGCGCAGCGCCTCTCGACGGGACCTCTCGCCGTCGCCGACGCCCTGCGCGTCGCCTCGCAGGTCGCCGAGGCCCTGGAGGTCGCGCACGAAAAGGGCGTCATCCATCGCGACCTGAAGCCGGCGAACATCAAGATCACGCCCGAGGGCAAGGTCAAGGTCCTCGACTTCGGCCTCGCCAAGGCGATGGAGATGCCGTTCGCCGGCGACATGTCGCACTCCCCCACGCTCGTGATGTCCGACTCCCGTCCCGGCGAGATCGTGGGCACGCCCGAGTTCATGAGCCCGGAGCAGGCCCGGGGCAAGGAGACCGATCGCCGCACGGACATCTGGGCCTTCGGCTGCATCCTGTTCGAATCGCTCTCGGGCCGCCGTGCGTTTTCGGGCGAGACCGTGCCCGACGTGATCGGAGCGATCCTCCATCTCGAGCCCGACTGGGCGAGCCTCCCCGCGCGCACGCCGGAGCGCGTGCGGGAGCTGCTGACGATGTGCCTCGAAAAGGACCCGGGCCGGCGCCTGCGCGACGCGGGCGACGCCCGGCTCGAGATCGAGTCGGCGCTGGCGGGCATGTCGGGCGCCGGCGCCCTGGCCGGGGCGCGGTCGACGTCGCGCTGGCGGGCTGCCTTCGCCGTCGTCGCGGGCGCCGCCGTCGCCGTCGCGGCGTACTTCCTGGTTCGGCCCGCCGTCCGGTCGGCGGCGCCCGTGCCCCTCTCGGCGGCGCGGCAACTCGCCGTTCTCCCCTTCCGCAACCTGACGGGCGCGTCCGAGGGCGAGCAATGGGGAGTCGGCCTCGCCGACTGGGTGAGCGCTCGCCTCTCCAACGTCAAGGGGCTGTCAGTCGTCACCCCGACCGCCGACGCGTACACGATGGACCCCAGCTCGAGCACCGCCGCCGTTGCGCGAAGGCTCGGGGCCAACACGGTGCTCTCCGGCACGCTGCAGCAGGAAAATGGCCGCTTCCGCATCACCTATCGCCTTTTCGACGCGAACGGCGCCCAGATCGCGGCCGGCGCGCTCGACGGTCCCGCGCTCTTCGTCCTCCAGGATCGAATCGCGGACGGCGTGCTCGGAGACCTGCGGCTTCCCCGCGACACCCAGCGCACGCCCACCCCTTCCGGACTCGACACGCCGGCCGACCAGGAGAAGTATCTCGAGGCCATCGGCCTGCTCCGGCGGTACGACCAGCGCGAGGGCGTGGCCAGGGCCCTCGACATTCTCCAGAAGCTCGCGAAGGAAAAGCCCAACTCGGCGCTCGTGCAGGCGGCCCTCGCCCGCGCGGACCTCGAAACGTTCCGGACCACGAAAGAGAGAGTTTGGGCCGATCGAGCCGTCGCGGCGAGCGAGGCGGCCCGCGCGATCGACCCCGGACTGCCGGAGGTCGACGTCACGGTCGGCGAAACCCTGCTCGCGACCGGCAAGCCGAAAGAGGCCGTCGAGGCGTTCCACCGCGCGCTGGCCGCCCGCCCCGGCAACGTGCAGGCCCTCCTGGGCCTGGGGCGCGCGTACGAGTCGGCGGGCGACGCGCCGGCGGCCGAAGACGCATTCCGACGGGCGATGGAGCTCGAGCCCTCGTTCGCGGTGTTCAATCAGCTCGCCGGTCTCTACTACGACCTCGGCCAGTATGGCGACGCGGCGGAAATGTTCCGCCGGGCCTCCCGGGTGGCGCCGGACAGCGCGCGTCCCCTCAGCAATCTCGGCGGGACCGAGACGATGCGCTGCAACTATCCTGCGGCGATCGAGGCATACAGGAAGGCGCTCGCGATCGACCCGAAGTATCCGAGCGCGCTGTCCAACCTCGGCTTGACTCAGCTCTGGACCGGCCGGCCGGCCGAAGCCGTCGCAAGCCTCGAGCGCGCCGCGAGCCAGGATCCGAACGACTGCCAGGTGTTCGGCAACCTCGGCGACGCATACCGTGCGCTCGGCGACGGGCGCAAGTCCGCCGACGCCTATTCGAAGTCCATCGCGCTCGCCCGCGCGGAGCTCGGCGTCAACCCCAACGACGCGACGGTCCTCTCCTGCCTGGCCACGGGCCTCGCGAAAACCGACCACGTCGCGGAGGGCGAAGAGCCGATGCGGCGGGCCCTCGCCATCGACCAGAAGGATCCCAACGTCCTGTCCGACGCCGCCATCGTGGCCGTACTCGCGGGCCGCGACGCGGAAGCCCTCGAATGGCTGCGCAAGGCCGCGGCCGCCGGCTATTGCCGCGACATCATCGCGCGGCAGCCCGAGTTCTCACGCCTGCAGCAGAACCCCGAATTCCGCTCGATCGTCGCCGCGCCGCAAAAAGCGGCCGGCAGTTGAGGCAAGGAGGAGATCATGCGCAAGCCAACCACCGTGCTTCTGTCTCTGGCCGTGGTCGGCGCCTTTGGCTATCTCGCAGGGTGCGCTTCGAGCAATCCTGCAGCCCAGAGCAAGGCCGCCGAAGAAGTCATGGCGAGCCCGTGCTCGAGCAAGAGCTTCACGGTTGATGCGCTTTCAACCTATGCGCCAGATGTCTGTGTTTCCGTGAAAGGCAATACTCAGTTGACCTGGAAGGGCCCGATCGCCGGGGGGAATCTCTTGGTTACGATTCCCGACTGGACGGGCGTTTCGAACCCTCCAACATCGCCCAGCCCCTACGGACCGATGCCGCCCTGCACGGCGAGCGGCCCGGGCGCCGGGAGCGTCTGTACGACGCCGCCAATCAATGCAAACGCCACGCCCTTCACCTGGGTTCAGTACTCGGTGAAGCTCGGTGCTGGCGCGCCGATCTACGGCCGCATCATCATCGACAAGTAGCGCCAGGCTCGGAATCGCGTCGCCGCGCCGCGAATTGCGGCCGGGAGCTTAAGGGGAATAGAACCATGTCCACCAACGGAGGTTCCCGCGCCGGGATCGTGCTCCTCTCCTTGCTGATCGGCGGCGGCGTCGGCTACTGGGCCGGCGCCCGACGGGGGAAAGCAGAGCTGGACAAGACCGCCGCCGACGCGGCCGCGGCCGTGAAGGCCGCGACGGACAAAGCGGACAGGGCGGCGGCAGACCTGGCCGCGGCCCAGGGCAAGCTGGCTCAACTCCTGAAGATCCAGTTCAATCCCCTCGTCATCGTCGGCCCGGATGCGTCCGTGCTGCAGCCGAGCGAGGACGTGCGGCTCTCCCTCGGGAAGAAACAGCAGATGACGTGGCGATCCGACAACGGGAGGGACCTTTCCATCATCTTTCCGGAAAGCAAGTTCCCCCCCGAGGCGAATAAACTCCCGCCCTTTGAGGACATGCGCCGGGACAAGGTGAGGGGAAAGGATGGCAAGGATGCTTACGACTGGGTCTTCATCCACCCCTTTGCGAGAAATGTCGTCGTGAGCCCGCAGATCAACCACCTGCTCCAGCCCATTCTCGACGACCCCAAGAACCAGAACGGGCTCGCGTACACGTACGACCAGGTTTTGGCCGGCAACCGGCACGACGGGCGCATCATCATCGACAAATAGGCCTGACGCCGGCCGCACCGCGGTGACAGTCTCCGGCGGCCGGGCCGACGATTCTCGTCACCCGGCCGGTGGGACAGTCCCGGAACTTACTCACTCTGAAGGCTTTGGCCTCTGGCTCCAACCTTGCTCTACTCGTATGGCCGAGGGACATCGAAGATGTACAACGTGACGGTCGACCGCAACGCGATGCGCCAGGAGGTCCTCGGGCCTCTCTTCCAGCGGCACGTCGTGAGCCTGGCCGGAACCGTGGATGCGCGGTGGCTCGAGTCCTATCAAGAGGTCGTCAAGGACTCGGACTCGTTTCAGCGATTCCGCCTCGAGGCCAGCAAGGGCCTGGTCTCGTTCACCTGCCGCGCGAGCGACGGACCGAAGGTCGTGGATACTTTTCTCGAGCGGCTCGCGCTCTTCGTCGAGATGGTCAATCTGCACGCGACCTGCGCCTCGGCCTCCCCGGGCAGCGGACCCGGCGTGCAGGGCCTCGAGCTCTAAGACTCCCGCCGAACCGGGGCCCGGGCCCCGGGAAGGTCGTGAAAAACGCCGCGGCAGCATCCTTCGGCCACCAGCGCCGGGTGTAGGATCCCGCCCAACTGCCCCAGGCAGTCCCTGTCCCTGGGGCCTGCGAGGGAGAGGGGCCCCCTCGAGCGATGTCTCTGTCGGCGGAAGAGGACTTTCCGGGGACCGAGCGCTTTGAGATCCGGCGCCGGCTCGGGGCGGGAGCCTACGGCGTCGTCTACGAGGCATTCGACCGCGAGCGCAACTGCGCCGTCGCGCTGAAAACCCTGCGCCCCGGAAACGTCGAGGCGCTCTACAGACTGAAGCGGGAGTTCCGCGCCCTGGCCGACATCACGCACCCGAACCTGGCGACGCTCTCTGAGCTCCTGACGGACGAGGAGAGATGGTTCTTCACGATGGAGCTGGTCGAAGGGACGAACTTCCTGCACTACGTCCGGGAGCGGGAGGCCGCGCCTCGGCCGGCAGCAATGGCTGGATCCCTGGGATCCACGCGCTCGGAGACTGCCGAAGCCGCATCCGGCGAGGTCGACACAGCGTCCCCTGCTTCTTCCCGCATCTCGTTTGACGAGGATCGTCTGCGGAGCTCACTGCGACAGGTGGTTTCGGGTCTGGCCGCGCTGCACGGCGCCGGCAAGCTCCACCGCGACATCAAGCCGTCCAACGTCCTGGTGACGCGGGAGGGCCGGGTGGTCCTGCTCGATTTTGGACTGGTGACCGAGCTCGGCCCCTACGCCGACGACCGGAGTCTCTCGCTGGTGGGAACGCCCGCGTACATGTCGCCCGAGCAGGGCTCGCGGATCCCGGCGTCGGAGAAGAGCGACTGGTACAGCCTCGGAATCATGCTGTACGAAGCGCTCACCGACCGGCAGCCGTTTGGCGGAACCTTCGTCGAGATGATGTGGGAAAAGAGCCGCAGCGATCCGCGGACACCAGGGGCGATCGTGCCCGGCATCCCCGACGACCTGAATGCGCTGTGCATGGATCTCCTGCGCCGCGATCCGAAGAACCGCCCGACGGCCGACGAGATCCTCGTTCGCCTCGGTGCACCCGCGGCGGGCGCAGTCCGACCCAGGGAGGCCTCCGCTCTTTCATTGCGTCCCGGGCCCTTCGTCGGCAGGCGCGATCACCTCTCGGCGTTGCACGAGGCGTTTGAAGCCTCCCGACAAGGACAGGCAACGAGCGTGTACGTCCACGGCACCTCGGGCATCGGCAAGAGCGCGCTCGTGCGGCATTTCCTCGAGGACCTCCGGAACGAAAACGTCGTCATCCTCTCGGGCCGCTGCTACGAGCGCGAGTCGATGCCGTACAAGGCGCTCGACAGCCTCGTGGACTCGCTGAGCCAGTATCTGAAGAGGCTCCCGACCGGAGAAGGCGGAGGCACTCCTTCCCACGGACATCCTGGCGCTGGCGCGGGTCTTCCCTGTCCTGCGCCGGGTGGAAGCGGTGGCGGGAACCCGGCGCAAGACGGTCGAGATCGCCGACTCCTTCGAACTGCGGCGCCGGGCCTTCGCCGCTCTCCGCGAGCTGCTGACGCGATTGGCGGCAGAACGCGATGTTGTCCTCTTCATCGACGACCTCCAGTGGGGCGACGCCGATAGTGCCGTCCTGCTCGACGAGTTGATGCGTCCACCCGACCCGCCATCGCTTCTCTTGATCGCGACCTACCGGACCGAGGAGGCCGCGACAAGCCCTCTTCTGAAGAAGCTCCTCGCAGGGCCCGACGGTCCCGAGGTCCGCCGTCTGGCCGTCGAGGAGCTCGAACTCCTCGAGGCCAGGGAGCTTGTTCAGGCGCTACTCGGGACAAATCCATCGGTGTCGCTTGTGCAGGCCGAGGTGATCGCGCACGAATCCGCGGGGAATCCCTTCTTCATCGACGAGCTCGTGCGCTTCGGCGGCCTTGGCGCCGCGGCGACACTCGACGAGATGGTGCGAGCACGCGTCGTCCTCCTTCCCGAGGAGGCCCGCCGATTGCTCGAGGTCGTGGCCGTGGCGGGCCAGCCGCTCGACGCCGAGGTCGCCGACCGCGCTGCCGGTCTGAGAGAAGAGACGGGCGCGCTTCCTTTGCTCCGCGCCGGCCACCTCGTCAGGGTCCGGGGTACAGGCGAACGGCAGGAGATCGAGCCATACCACGACAGAATCCGCGAGGCGGTGGTGGCGCAGATCTCTGCAAGGGATCTGAAGATCCACCATCATCGACTAGCGACGGCCCTGGAAGCATCCGGGCACACCGATCCGGAACAACTCTTGTTGCACTTCCAGGAAGCGGGGGACGAGGAGCGTGCCGGGGAGTTCGCCGTCCTCGGAGCCGAGCGAGCTGTACAAGCGCTGGCATTCGACCGCGCAGCGCGGCTTTATCGAGCTGGGCTCGAGCACGGTGCACCGGCCGATGCTCAGACGCGGCGGGCTCTCAGCCTGAAACTCGGTGACGCCCTGGCCAACGCGGGGCGCGGCCGGGAAGCGGCGAAGGCTTATCTTGCGGCCGCAGAAGGAGCGAGCCGAGCGGAAACACTCGAGCTGGAAGGCCGAGCGGCGAGCCAACTCCTTCGAAGCGGTCACCTCGACGAGGCCTTGCCGTTGTTCGAGCAATTCACCGGGCGGGTCGGCCTGAGCCTCGTCCAACCATCCTGGCGGACGGTCCTCTTGTTTCTTCTTGAGCGCGCCTTGATCCGCCTCCGGGGAATCAAGTTTCGGGAACGCGACGCGAGCCAGATTCCGGCCGAGGACCTGATTCGGATCGACAGCTACTGGACGCTCGGCAGCGGTCTAAGCCTGATCAATACAACCCGCGCGAGAGAATTCCAGAATCGGTACCTGCTGCTCGCGCTGAGAGCCGGCGAGCCATACAGGGCGGCGATCGCAATCGCAACCGATTCCGCTTACTCGGCGACGTACGGCTGGTCCCAGAGGGAACGCGTCGAACGGGGGATACGCACCGGCCTGGAGCTCGCAGAACGAGTCGGCGCCCCGAGAGCGGTCGGAACGGCTCACATGTGGGCTTGCGGCGGATACTTCTTCCTCGGAAGATGGAAGGCCTCCTGGGAACACGGCCGGATCGCCGAGGAAATCCTCCGAACGCGCTGCACGAGTGTGGCATGGGAGCTGGACGTCACGCACATCCTCATGCTCCGCAGCCTTTTTTATCTCGGCGGGCTCAAGGAGCTCGCACTTCGTTTACCCGTTCTCACCCGGGAAGCTCAGGAACGCGACGATCTCGCCTCCGTCGCCACGCTCAGAATCCGGCACTCTTATTTGGTCCTCCTCTCGGCCGACGAACCCGAGAAGGCCCGCGAGAACCTCAAGCAGATCGTCGAAGCGTTCTCGCACAGGACATTTACCAACCCTCACTACTGGGCGATGATCGCCGGAGGCGAGCTCGCGCTCTTCGAGCGCAACGGGAAAGAGGCGAGAAACCTCCTCTTCGATCAATGGCCCGCGTTCAAGCGATCTGGTCTGATCCGCCTCCAGCTCTATCGCATGGAGGCGCTACACCTTCGAGCGCGTAGCCTGCTCGCATGCGCCGCCGACGGCGATACGCAACAGCATGGCCAGGAGGCCTTGCTGCGAACGGCTGCGCGCGATACCCGCCGTTTCGAGAGCGAGGGAGCACCGTGGGTGCAGCCCCTTGGCAAGCTCGTGCGCGCCGGAATCGCCTCGACTCGACGGGACTTCGAGGGGGCGTTGAGGCTACTACTACTTGCCGAAGACGAGTTCTGTCGCCTCGACATGGCCCTCTATGCCGCGGCCGCTCGCCGGCGGCGGGGCGAGATTCTCGCAGGGGACGAGGGACGTGGGCTCGTCTCCGACGCCGACACATGGATGGCGGGACAGTCGATCAAGAATCCCGCCCGCATGACCGACATGCTTGCGCCCGGAAGCTGGACCCGCTAACCCCCTAGCGAATCTCGGACGACGCTTCGGACTGCGTGGACCCAAGGCCCCGGAAGCATCGGAAGACGAGGATCGCGGCGCCGACCTTGATTCGGTCCCCGCTGGCCAATCTGCGGGGAGTCTGGATGCGTTCGCCCTCGACGTAGGTCCCGTTCCGGCTTCCGAGGTCCTCGATCGTCGCCGAAGCGGCGTCGACGAGGATGCGGGCATGCCGACGCGAGACGCTCTTCAGATCGATCCAGACGACCGCCGCCGGGTCGCGCCCGAGCACGTTCTCCCCTTCGCCGAGAGTGATCTCTCGATCCCTCCAGACGACGCGGCAATGGAACTCGGATCCCCGGTCCGCTGGCGCCGACGCGGCGGACGTCGTCGCCTCGGCGCAGAAGGCGTAGCCGAAGCCGTGAACCGTCCGGATGAAGCGCGGCTTGCGCGCCTCGTCCCCGAGGCACCCGCGGAGCACGTCCACCAGGCGCGCGAGGCTGCGCTCGGAAACGAAACGTGTTGGGCCAGAGCAGGTCCTGCAGCTCGTCCTTCGATAGCGCCTTGGGGCGCGCCGCGACCAGGATCTCGAGCAGCCGGTAAGCCTTCGGCTCGACGTGCACGGCTTTCCCGCCCCGCGAAAGCTCGCGCGTATCGAGGTCCAGCGTGCAATTTCCGAACTGAATTCGCACCGGGTGTGCCTGCTCGAATTCTAGTCCTGCCCGCCCCCCGAACAAATCCAGAACAAACCCGGAACCGGATCTGGAGACCTCGGCCCGTCCGGATGCGAATGCTGGTCACAACAAAGGAGAGGCGATCATGCTCAGACGCAAACCTGGTTTCCGCATCACCCCGGAGAGGCCGCGGAGCCGCTCACCGCAGGGCTTCGTCGCCGCTCGCCATCCTGACCGGTTGTTACAAACATCACTGCCCGGTGAGGCCTTCGGCGATCGACGTCGACCCGGCCGGCAGCGGCGTCTTCGAGCCCGGCAAGGTGGTCCCTGTCGAACCGGCCTGGCGCTACAGCTTCCAGATTTCGAACACGGGATGCGCATCCAACAATCCCTGCCCCCCGACGGCCATCGTGGGGGGAACCGTCTCGAACTTCAGCGGTCCGGCCGGAGCCGACTACACGGTGGTCGACGACGCGGCCGACTACGGAACGATCGGCCTGAACACGGCGCAGAACTGCAACACCACGGGGAACTGCTACAAGCTGTCCGTTTCCGCGCCGAACGGCCGGCCTTCGCCCCACTGGGACGCGACGGTCGAAGAAACCACCATCAGCGCCTCCAGCCCTTCGCCGATGAACTGGATTCTTCCCCTGAGCGGATCCGTGCTGGAGCCGGAGTCCTGCCCGATCGTCTACGGCTCGGCGACCTGGACGCTGCACATCGGCAGCAGCTTCGTCGATGTCGCGACTTCGGACGGCTTTTACCCGTTCATCGAGAACCTCTTTCACCACGGTGTCACGGCCGGCTGCGACGTAAACCAGTACTGTCCCTCCCGGTCCATCCGGCGCGACCAGATGGCCGTCTTCCTCCTCAGGTCGAAGTACGGCCAGGGTTACGCGCCGCCTCCCTGTGGAGGCGCGTTCGCGGACGTTTCATGCCCGGGGCCGTTCACGGACTGGGTCGAGCAGGTTTACGCCGAAGGGATCATCGCAGGCTGCGGCGGCGGCAACTACTGCCCGAACGAACCGGTCGAACGCCGCGACATGGCGCCGTGGCTTCTGAAAGCACAGAACGGCAGCGAGTACGTGCCTCCGGCGGCGACGGGGCTCTTCGCCGACGTCCCCGTGGATGACGCCGACGCGCCGTGGATCGAGGAGCTCTATCGGCGCCAGATCACTGCGGGCTGCAACGCCAGCCCATTGTTGTATTGCCCCGACCGTCCGAACACGCGCGGCCAGATGGCCGTCTTCGTGGTGAAGACGTGGGGACTGCGGCTGTACTGACTCCGGACTCTCAACTCCTCGCCCTGGCGCGGCGGGATTTACGAAAAAGGAGGAAGACATGAAGACTCGGATCACTCTCCTGGCTCTTTTCCTGGCAATCCTGGTAGCGGCACCGATCCTGAAGGCGGACGAGCAGTGCAGCTTCCGCAGTGTGGCGGGGGACTGGGGATACACGGTCACCGGAACGCGGCTCCCCGTCGGGCCGGCCGCGAGCGTCGGCTCGTTTAGCCTCGACCGCAGCGGCAATCTCTCCGGCACCCAGACACTGAGCCTCAACGGGACGATCGTGCAGGGCGAGGTCCTGACGGGAACGGTGATCGTGAATTCCGATTGTTCGGGATCGGCGGTGATCGCCGTCTCCAACACGCCGTTTCCGCGCACGTCCAACCTGGACCTGGTCTGGGTCAACAGCTCGAGCGAGCTGCGCGCGATCTTCACGAACGCCGGGACGATCCTCGCGGTCGACGGGAAGAAAATTCACCACGGAAACGACTGAAGTTCCGAACCCGCCGCGCCAGGGCGAGGAGCTGAGGTCCCTACCGGACCGTTCCCTGCAAGAACCACTATTTCGGCCGCCCCCGCCGAGGGGGCGGCCGCCCTCTTTCGCGCCCGCTGCTCGCGCTGCGGGCATCCGGCGCCTACTGCCCCGCGAGCTTCTGGTAGTTCGCGTTCGTGATGTTGACCTGGACGGCCTGGGCCGGCACGTTGACGACGACGCTGGCCGGATAGTTCGTGCCGTCCGGAAGGGTCGCGAACTGCACGGCGAGCGTGACCGCCTGCGACGGATCCGCGAGATACGAGTTGACGTTCAAGGCGGCGAGCTTCTTCGTCGCCATCGCGAAGTCGAGCACCATCGAGTCGCCGGGCTTCGCGTAGTTCTTGAACTGGAGCCCCGCCTCCCCCGCCGCCGGCCGGCTGAACGAGAGATTCCCCGCCTGGTGGGCCTGCTGCATCCGGCCGGAGTCGGGCGGCACGTAGAGGCCGATCAGCGCCTTGACGCTCTGCATGAGGTCGGTCATCTCCTCTTTCTTCTGCTCGATGATCCGGCCCCGAAGCGGGCCTGTCTTCTTCTGCTCGGGAGGCGGGCCGACCGGCGTCCGCACGACCTGGCCGTTCGCCCCGTAGGCGCAGCTCATCACCTTCGTGGACTTGACCTCGCCCTTGAGCGAAAGCTGCAGGGTCTCCGTCCAGGTGTACTTGCGCAGCGCCGCCTTGTTGGCCGCGGCAGATTCCTTCACCGCCGCGAGCTTCTTCTCCAGGGCCTCCTTCAGGAGGCCTTCCTGCTGCGCGCCGAGCGCGGAGCAGATCGCGAGGGCCGCGATGGCCACCGCGGCCAGGCGAAAGCCGATTGGACTCTTTCTCTCGTGCGCGTCGTGCATGGTCGGTGTTCCTTTCATCGTCGTTTTCGGGAGTCTATCCGCGTCGCTCCGCCCGGCGGCGGATCACGACGAAAAAAGCCGGCACGAAGAGGACGGCGAGGCAGGTCGAGGCGAGCATGCCGCTCGCCACGGCGAGGCCCAGGGACTTGCGCGCGCTCGCGCCCGCCCCGTTGGCGAGCAGCAGGGGCAGCACGCCGAGGATGAACGTGAACGACGTCATGACGATCGGGCGAAACCGAGCCTCCGACGCGTGCACGGTCGCTTCGACGAGGTCCTTGCCCTGCGCCAGCCCCTCCAGGGCCATCTCGACGATGAGGATGGCGTTCTTCGCCGAGAGGGCGATGAGCAGCACGAGGCCGATCTGCACGTAGATGTTGTTGGCCACGCCGAGGCCGAGCAGCGCCGACACCGTGCCGAGCAGCGCGAGCGGCACGCCCAGGATCACGGCCGCCGGAGTGATCCAGCTCTCGTACTGGCCGGCGAGCACGAAGTAGACGAGCAGGATCGCCAGCCCGAAGATGAAGTAGGTGGAGCTCCCGACGAGCTTCTCCTGGTAGGACATCGCGGTCCATTCGTAGGTCATCCCGGGCGGCAGCGTGCGCGCCGCGATCGCCTCCATCGTCCGCATCGCCTGACCCGAGCTGAAGCCCTCGTTGGCGGCGCCGTTGATCGTTGCCGACGGGAAGAGGTTGTACTGGGTGATGACGGCCGGCCCCAGGCTTCGCTGGATTTCCGCGACGGTCCCGAGCGGCACCATCTGGCCGCCGCTCGCCCGGACGGAATACTCGTCGAGGCTGTCGGTCCGGCGGCGGAACGGCGCGTCGGCCTGCGCATAGACCATGTACTGGTGGCCGAAACGCATGAACTGGTTGACGAAGCTCGAGCCGAGATACGTCTGGACCGTGCCGTAGACGTCTCCCGGGTTCAGGCCGAGGTTTCCGGCCTGCGTCTTCCCGACGCGGATCGTCACCTGGGGCACCGCTGCCCGAAGCGGCGTCAGGGCCATGCGGATCACCGGGTCGCGCGAGGCCTCCGCCACGATGCGGTCCGCCGCTTCCTGCAGGCGCACGAAGTCGTAACTGCCGTCGGTGAGCTCGACCTGCATCTGGAAGCCGCCCGAGAGGCCCAGCCCCTGGATCGGGGGCGGCACCAGGAACATCGTTCGGGCGTCCTGGTACCGGGAGAGGCGCGCGGACATGTCCTTGTAGATGGACAGCAGGTCCTCGCCCTTGCCCCGCGCGCTCCAGTCCTTGAACATCAGGTACAGGATCCCGGCGTTCGAGAGCGAGGCGTTGTTGTCGAGAGGCGACACGCCGCCGATCGCTATCGTGCGGTCCACGGCCGGGTTCTCGCGGCAGAGGCGCGCGAGGGCGTCGAGCACTTTCTCCGTCCGCTCGAGCGATGCCCCGTCCGGAAGCTGCACCGTCACCATCGCGTAGCCCTGGTCCTCGGTCGGGATGAAGCCGGTGGGGACCTTCGTCAGTCCCCAGCCCGCCAGGCCGATCAGCACCAGCGCGATCGCCGCCATCACCCCGCTTCTCTCCACCATGAACCGGATCACCCGCACGTACCGCCTCTCCAGCGGCTCGTACACCGCGTTGAACCACCGGAAGAACACCGCCTTCTTCGCCTTCGGATCCCTCGCCCTCAGCCACAACGCGCACTGCGTCGGCTTCAGCGTCAACGCGTTCACCGCCGATATCAGCGCCGTCGCCGCAATCACCAGCGCAAACTGCCGGTACATCTGCCCCGTGATCCCCGGCATGAACGCCGGCGGCAGAAACACCGACATCAGCACCAGCGTGATCCCGATGATCGGTCCCATCAGCTCCTTCATCGCGTCGATCGCGCCCTGCTTCGGCGTCTGCCCACGCTCCACGTGCTGCGCCACACCCTCCACCACCACGATCGCGTCGTCCACCACGATCCCGATCGCCAGCACCACCGCAAACAGCGTCAGCAGGTTGATCGAAAATCCCAACACCGCCATCGCCGCAAACGCCCCGATGATCGTCACCGGCACCGTCGTCGCCGGCACCAGCGTCGCCCGCCAGTCCTGCAGAAACACCACGATCACCACCAGCACCAAAAGCCCCGCCTCGAACAACGTGTGGTACACCTCGTTGACCGACTCCCTCACGAACGTCGTCGTGTCGAACGGAATCTCGTACTTCAGGCCGACGGGGAAGTCCCGCGACAGTTCGGCCATCGCGGCGCGGACGCGGGCGGCGGTGTCGAGGGCGTTGGCGTCGGGCAGCTGGTAGATCGCGATCCCGCCCGCGACGTGGTCGTTCATCTTGAAGAACTGGCTGTAGGTCTGGGCGCCGAGCTCCACGCGCCCCACGTCGCGGACCCGCGTGATCTGGCCGCCCGGGCCGGTCTTCACGATGATCTTCTCGAACTCCTCGGCCAGCGAAAGGTTGCCCGAAACGTCGATCGTCAACTGGAAGTCCTGGCCGGATGGCGCCGGCGGCATCCCCACCTGGCCCGCCGCCACGTACGCGTTCTGCGCGCGCACGGCCGAGATCACGTCGCTCGGCATGAGAGAGAGCTGGCGCATCTTCTCGGGGTCGAGCCAGATCCGCATGCTGTACTGCCCGATGCCGAACACCATGACGTCGCCAACGCCCGGCACGCGGGCGAGCTTGTCGTGGAGCTGGAGCGTGGCGAAATTCGAGAGGAAGAGCGCGTCGTACTCGCCCCCCGGCGCCGTGAGCGTCACGATCTGCAGGATCGCCGTGGACTTCTTCTTCGTGACGACGCCCTGCTGCTGCACCGGCTGGGGCAGCTGCGCGAGGGCCGCGGAGACCCGGTTCTGCACCAGCACCTGCGCGAGGTCGAGGTCCGTGCCGACCTGGAACGTCACGATGAGCGTGTAGCGCCCGTCCGACGTGCAGGTGGACTGCATGTAGAGCATGCCCTCGACGCCGTTGACCTGCTGCTCGATCGGCAGCGCCACCGTGTCCACCAGCGTCCGCGAGTTCGCGCCCGGATAACTGGCGGTGACCTGGATCGTGGGCGGCGTGATCGGCGGGTACTGCGACACGGGCAGGACCCCCAGGGCGACGGCGCCCATCAGCATCGTCACGAACGCGATGACGTTCGCGAGAACCGGGCGCTCGATGAAGAATTTGGCGAGCACGGGGGATTACGCCCCCCTCACCCTGCCCTCTCCCCCCTCCGGGAGGAGAGGGGATTTCCCGGAGGCGGGGGCGAGCGAACCCCCTCTCCCGGCGGGAGAGGGTCGGGGTGAGGGGGCTCCAGTCTCCGCCGGCCCCTTCCGCTCGATCCACCGCTGCAGGACGACGAAGAGCGACGGTACGAAGAGGACCGCGAGGCACGTCGAGGCGAGCATCCCGGCGGCGACCGCCACGCCGAGCGAGCGCCGGGCGGCGGCGCCGGCGCCGCTGGCGAGCACGAGCGGCAGCACGCCCAGGATGAACGTGAAGGACGTCATCAGGATCGGGCGGAACCGCACGCGCGACGCCTCCACCGTCGCCTCGGGAATGCTCCTTCCGGCCGCCCGGCCCTCGCGCGCCATCTCGACGATGAGGATGGCGTTCTTCGCCGAGAGGGCGATGAGCAGCACGAGACCGATCTGCACGTAGATGTTGTTGGCCAGTCCGGCGGCTGTCAGCGCGACGACCGTGCCGAGCAGCGCCATCGGGACCGCGAGGATGACGGCGGCCGGCGTGATCCAGCTCTCGTACTGGCCCGCGAGCACGAAGTACACGAGCAGGATCGCCAGCGCGAAGACGAGGTAGGCGGAGCTGCCGACGAGCCGCTCCTGATACGACATCGCCGTCCACTCGAAGCTCATCCCCCGCGGCAGCGTCTTCTTCGCGATCGTCTCCATCGCCGCCAGGGCCTGGCCCGAGCTCGAACCGGCCGCCGGCATGCCGTTGATGGTCGCCGCGGGAAAGAGGTTGTAGAGCGAGATCACCGACGTCCCCAGCGCCTCCCGGATCCCGGCGAGCGCGCCCACGGGCACCATGCTGCCGCCCTGGCTGCGCACGTAGAGCTCCTTGACGTCGTCGGTCGTCAGGCGCCGCTGCGGGTCGGCCTGGAGGTAGACCATGTAGTTGTGCCCGAACCGAGTGAAGAGATTCACGAAGGTCGATCCGAGGTAGATCTGGACCGTGTTGTAGACGTCGCCGACGTTGACGTTGAGCGTCGCGGCGTGGGTCTTGTCCACGTCGAGCGTGACCTGGGGGACCGACGCGCGAAACGCCGTGAAGGCGTTGCGCACGGACGGAGACGTGTTGGCCGCCCGGACGATGTCGTCGGTCGCGTGCTGCAGGCGCACGAAGTCGTAGCTGCCGTCGGTGAGCTCGACCTGCATCTGGAAGCCGTTCGAGGCGCCGAGCCCCTGGATCGGGGGCGGCACGAGGACGCGCGTGCGGGCCTCCTGCACGGAAGCGAGCCGGCGTACGAGATCCGCCTCGACGGCCTTGAGGTCCTCGCCGCGGCCTCGCTCGCTCCAGTTCTTGAGCATCACGTAGACGATGCCGGCGTTGGCGAGCGACACGTCGCCGTCGAGCGGCGAGGGCCCGCCGGTGCCGATCGCGATGGCGTGCGCCGCTCCCGGAACCGCGAGGCCGATATGCGAGACGTCGTCCATGACCTTCTGGGTCCGCTCGAGCGACGCCCCGTCGGGCATCTGCACGGCGACCATCAGGTAGCCCTGGTCCTCGGTGGGGAGAAAGCCGGTGGGGACCTTCGTCAGTCCCCAGCCCGCCAGGCCGATCAGCACCAGCGCGATCGCCGCCATCACCCCGCTTCTCTCCACCATGAACCGGATCACCCGCACGTACCGCCTCTCCAGCGGCTCGTACACCGCGTTGAACCACCGGAAGAACACCGCCTTCTTCGCCTTCGGATCCCTCGCCCTCAGCCACAACGCGCACTGCGTCGGCTTCAGCGTCAACGCGTTCACCGCCGATATCAGCGCCGTCGCCGCAATCACCAGCGCAAACTGCCGGTACATCTGCCCCGTGATCCCCGGCATGAACGCCGGCGGCAGAAACACCGACATCAGCACCAGCGTGATCCCGATGATCGGTCCCATCAGCTCCTTCATCGCGTCGATCGCGCCCTGCTTCGGCGTCTGCCCCCGCTCCACGTGCTGCGCCACACCCTCCACCACCACGATCGCGTCGTCCACCACGATCCCGATCGCCAGCACCACCGCAAACAACGTCAGCAGGTTGATCGAAAATCCCAACACCGCCATCGCCGCAAACGCCCCGATGATCGTCACCGGCACCGTCGTCGCCGGCACCAGCGTCGCCCGCCAGTCCTGCAGAAACACCACGATCACCACCAGCACCAAAAGCCCCGCCTCGAACAACGTGTGGTACACCTCGTTGACCGACTCCCTCACGAACGTCGTCGTGTCGAACGGAATCTCGTACACGAGGCCCTGGGGGAACCCGGGAGAGAGCGTCGCGAGCAGGCCGCGCACGCCTTTCGCGGTGTCGAGCGCGTTGGCCCCCGGCAGCTGGTAGATCGCAATGCCGCCCGCCGGCCGGCCGTCCATGCGGAAGACCTGGCTGTAGCTGCGGGCGCCGAGCTCCACGCGCCCGACGTCGCGGATCCGCGTGATCTGGCCGCCCGCCGCCGTCTTCAGGATGATCTCGCCGAACTCGGAGGCGTCCGACAGCGCGGACGGGACGTTGGCGGTGAGCTGGAAGTCCTGGCCCACGGGTGTCGGCGGCATCCCCACCTGGCCCGCCGCCACGTACGCGTTCTGCGCCTGCAGTGCGTTGACGACGTCGGTCGGCATCAGGCCGCGCTGCTGCATCTGCTCGGGGTCGAGCCAGACGCGCATGCTGTATTCGCCGATGCCGAAGACCGTGACGTCGCCCACGCCCGGCAGGCGCGCGAGCTTGTCGCGCAGCTGCAGCGTCGCGAAGTTCGAGAGGAAGAGCGCGTCGTAGCGGTTGTCCTTCGAGGAGAGCGTGATGATCTGGAGCGGCGACGTCTCCTTCTTCTTCGTCAGCACGCCCTGCTGCTGCACGGCCGCCGGCAGCTGGGCCATCGCGGCCGAGACCCGGTTCTGCACCAGCACCTGCGCGAAGTCGAGGTCCGTGCCGACCTGGAACGTCACGGTCAGCGTGTAGCGCCCGTCGCCCGTGCAGTTGGACTGCATGTAGAGCATCTTCTCGACGCCGTTGACCTGCTGCTCGATCGGCAGCGCCACGGTCTCGACGAGCGTCTTCGCGCTCGCGCCGGGGTAGGTCGTCGTCACCTGGACGGTCGGCGGCGTGATGGGCGGGTACTGCGACACCGGGAGGACGGCAGCCGCCACGGCGCCGAGCAGGATCGTCACGAACGCGATGACGTTCGCGAGAACCGGGCGCTCGATGAAAAATTTGGCGAGCAAGAGGATTTGGCCGCGGTCTACTCCCTCTCCCTCCGGGAGAGGGTCGGGGTGAGGGGCGTCAGCCGGTGCGATGCATCGGACCGGCCGCGGATCTTGACTGCGCTCACGGCTTCGCCGCCGCGGCCGGCGTCGCCACGGGCGCCGCCGCCTCGGCCGGCGCCACCTTCTCGCCCGCGCGCGCGTTCAGCAGGCCGTTGACGATCACGCGATCGCCCGCCGAGAGTCCGCTGCGAATCGCCAGGCCGGCGGCGGTCAGGGGACCCCGGACGATCGACCGTCTCGCGACGACGTCGTCGGGACCCACGACGTAGACGAAGTCGCCCTGCTGGTCGCTGCCGATCGCGCTGCCCGGGATCACGAGCATCGGGCGCGGGCCGCCCATGGGGAGGCGCAGCCTCGCGAAGAGACCGGGGACGAGCGCCGTGTCCCCGTTCTCGAAAACGGCGCGCAGGGCAATCGTGCCGGTCGACGTGCTCAGGCTGTTGTCGGTGAAATCGAGAACGCCGACGTGGGGATAGCCCTTCTCGTTCTGCAGCCCGACCTCGACCGGCTCCTTGCCCACCCTTTCTCCGGGCTCGAGGTGGTACTGATGGAGGAGGTCCCGCATGTGGAGGGCGTCGCGCTCGTTCAAGTTGAAGTTGACGTAGATCGGCTTCAATTGCTCGATCGTCGCCAGCGTCGTGGGGCCGCTCGACCCGACGAGGTTGCCGGGGTCGACCTGGCGCGCCCCGATCCGGCCCGTGAAGGGAGCGGTGACCTTCGTGTACTCGAGGTTGATCTTCGCGAGCTCGAGCTGCGCCTTCGCCTGGTCGCGCTGGCTGACCCAGTTCTCGACGGTGGTACGCGCGGTGGCGTTCTCCTTCATCATCTCTTCCTGGCGGTCGAGCTCCGCCTGCGCCCGCACGAGGGCCGCCTCGTTGAGCTTGACCTGCTCGGCGTACGGCTTCTGCTCGATGAGAAAGAGAAGCTGGCCCTCCTGGACCAGCGAGCCGTCCTTGAAATTGACCTGCTCGAGGTATCCGGGAACGCGCGCCACGAGGTTGACGGTCTTCGAAGCCGCCACCGTGCCCGTCATCTCCAGGTACTCGGTCACCGGCTGCTCGACCGGGTGGCTCACGGTGACGGCCGGCACCGCCGCTTTGCTCTCGGCTCCCGCACGCCGGCATCCGAGCCCGAGCGCCGCGATCGCGAGCAAGGCCGCGGCGGCCCGGCGCCGTGCCGGTCCCGCCGTCCCTCCTACCCTTCGACATGACACCCTCATGGCTCCTCCACGGGCGACTCTTTCGGCATGTGATGCTCCGCCTCGAGCAAGTCTCCCCAGTTCGTCCGCCGTTCCATTTCGGCCTTGACCTCGTCGGACACGACGTCGCGGTCTCCCCGCAATTCCCAGCCGCCGCCGAGGGCGCGGTATACGGAGATCAATCCCAGGGCCACGTTTCCCTTCGTCGACGCGACCGAGTCCTCGACGGCCAGCTCGGACTGCTCCGAGGTGAGGACCGTCGTGTAGGTCGTCTCGCCGGCCTTGTACTGGAGGATCGAGAGCTGCGTCGTGCGGACGGCCGCCGTCGCCGCTTCCTCGAGGCTCGTCAGGGCCTCGCGGGACGTCGCGAACGCCGAGAGCCCGTCCTCGACCTCCTGCTGCGCCTTGAGCACCGTGTTCTGGTAGTTCAGGACCGCCTCCTGAAATTGGGCGTCCTGGACGCGCACCTGGTTGACGAGCCGCCCGTAGTTGAAGATCGGAAAGAAGAACGAGGCCCCCGCCTGCGCCACGCGGCTCTGCCACGTGAACATGTCCGAGAGCGAGCTCTGCCCCAGGTTCGTCGACGCGAACCCGAAGGCGCCCTGGAGCGAGAACGCCGGGTACATCTGCGCGATCGCGACGCCGATGAGAGCCGACTGCGACGCGGCCAGCAGGCCCGCCGTGCGGACGTCCGGCCGCCGCCGCAGGAGGTCCTTCGGGATCCCCACGGCCGCCTGCTCGGGCGCGACCGGAATCGAGCCCGCTGCCGTGAGACGCCGGTCCACGGCGTCGGGCGTCTCGCCGAGGAGCACCGCCAGGCCGTCCTTGGCCTGGCGCAGCGTGTTCTGCAGGCTCGGGATCTGAGCGCGCGTCTGCGCCAGAAGCGTCGTGGCCTGTTTCACGTCGAGCTCGCTCGTCTCGCCGTACTTGAACTGGACCGAGGCAACGCGCAGGCTCTCCTTCTGCGTCTCGACGTTCCTCGCCGCCACGCGCAGGCGCTCCTCCGCGGTGCGGATGTTCACGTAGCTAGACGCGACGTCCGAGATCAGGGTGACGAGGGCGTCGTCGTACGAGGCCACGGTGCCGAGGTACGTGGCGCGGTCCGACTCGATGCCGCGGCGGATCTTGCCCCAGACGTCGATCTCCCAGCTCGCCGCGAAGAGCAGGTTGTCGTCGGCCCGGTTGACCGTCACGGGCGCGTTGACCTGGTTCCAGGAGATGCCGCCGGACAGCCCCTGCTGCTGGGGAAAGAGGTTGCCGATCGACTTGTTCAACTGCGCGCGAGCCTGGAGGACCCGCACGCCGGCGAGCTGGAGCGTCAGATTGTTCTGGTACGCCGCCTCCACGAGCCCGTCGAGGACGGGGTCCTCGAAGACCTTCCACCAGTACGCGTCCGCGGCGTTGAGCGGCCGCGGCGCGGCGGCCGGACTCGGAATCCACTGCGGGGCGACGTCGCTCTTCGGGGTCTTGTAGTTCGGCCCCACCATGCATGCGGTGGAGAGCGCCAGAGGCAGCGCCAGGGCCAGACTCTTCCGGTTCTTCATTCTGAGCGCGTCGAAGTGGCCGAAAGCCTACAACGAACGGCCGCCTCCATGATTGAATTCGCCGGGGCGCGGCGCCTTCCGTCCGCCGCAGACAATTCGAGGAGGTAGCGCGTGACGAGGATCGGACGAATCGGCCTGCTCGCTATCCTGCCCTTCGCGGCTTCCCTGACCGTGCGGGCGCAATCCCCGACGGCGGCGCCCCCGTCGCCGACGCGCACCGTCTACGTGCAGGACTTCGAAGCGCACACGGGCGACCCCGCCGGGGGAAGCAGCGGCTCGTCGCGGCGAGGGCCCCTCTCGTTCCTGCGCAGCACGCGGGCGAGCCAGAAGGCCGTGATGAGCGCCGGGTCCCTCTCGGGCGCCGTCGCCGACGAATTCCAGGCCCGCGGCTACACCTCGCAGCGCATCTCGCGAGAGACGCCGCTGCCGAAGGCGGGCTGGCTCGTCACCGGCATCTTCTACGCGATCGACTCGCAGACCGGCATGATCAAGATGCCGTCGTTCCTGTCGGGACAGCCGGACCCGGTCAACACGAAGATAACCGTCAGCGTCGCGGACCTCGCCATCGACCCCGCGGCGCCGTTCATCGTGTTCGGCGAGGCCGAAGCCCTGCGCGGCCAGGGCCCACCGGCCGGCTGGAATCCCTACGTGGTCGCCGCGAAGTTCGTCGTGAACAAGGTCGAGTCGGCCGCGGACATCAAGAAGCTCGCCAGGCAGATCGTGGACACGATCCTGAACAACAAGGCGGTCGTCGAGGAGAAGGCGAAGGCGCTGACCCCCTAGGCGGCCCGGGCGACATCCGGGGGAAGAGGCTCACCGCTTTTCCTCCGACGCCTCCACCCGCGCCTCCAGCGCCGCCAGGCGTTCCAGCAGGAGCCGGATCGTCCGCTGCTGCTTCTGTATCTCGTTCAGGAGCATCGCCGGCATCTCGTGGTACAGCACGGTCTCGGCCTGCCCGGCGGCATCGTCGGACGACGAGGTCGGGAAGCTCCCGCTCGACCTCCTCCGCGATCAGCCCGAACTGCTTCCGGCCCCCCGCCTGCCCCTTGTACCGAAACGTCACCGGCCGCAGCCGGAGCAGCTCGCTGCTCGCGTCCGCCATGTCCTCGACGTCCTCCTTGTACCGCGCCGAAGAGGAAATCGTTCCCAGCTGCCCCGACGAGTCGATGACGACAGGAACGGCGTCCGCGACGCCGGTCATGACGCCGCGCACTCCGTAGATGAAGGCATAGTTCTGGTCGAACCGGCCGAGCCGCATCCCGCCCGTATCGAGCTCGGAACCCTCGTTGCCGAGGTACACGTTGCGGTCTCCCTGCGTCAGGTTGAACCCCGCGCCGTTGCCGACGGCAACGTTGTCGCTGCCGGTACTCAGGTTATATAGCGCCTCCAATCCGACGGCGGTGTTACCGGAGCCGTCGAGACAGAAGAAGAGCGCATTGTCCCCATCCACGGTATTGAGGGAGCCGATAACGTTGTTGAAGAGCGCCGCGTCTCCGGTGACGGTGTTCCGAGATCCCGTGGTGTTGTAATACAGAGACTGCTCGCCGAGAGCCGTATTGAAGTTGCCGGCGGAATTGCTGAAGAGCGCCTGATGTCCCATCGCGGTGTTGCCGTGGCCCGTGTCGTTGCCGCTCATCGCCTCGATCCCGATCGCCGTGTTGTTGAAGCCCGTCATGGTGAAGTTGCCCGCGCTGACACCCAGAAACGTATTGCCGCTCCCCGCCCCCGCCGCGGCGTAATACCCGTTGGTGTCGATCAGCAGCTCCGTGTTCGAGATCGCCGCGGCAACGGTGATGCCTCCTCCGGCGCCCAGCGGCACGATCGCCGCGTTGGCCACCGTCTGATTGAGAGTGAAATTCAGCGTCGAGACGGGGGGCTGCGATCCCCCCTGCGGATACAGCAGAACGTAGCCGGTCCCCGCCGGGCTCACCACGGTGACGTTGAGAGATACGGCCTGCGCCTCGGCCGGGATCCCGCACTGACCGGCCAGGACGAAGCTCCGCGGCACGCCCGCCGAGAGCTGCGGCGGCCCGTAGCCGGCCGGGAAAGACGCATTCCGCGTATCCACGATCCGGCAGGGCGTAATCCCGATGAAGGGCACCGGCGACGTGGTCAGGGCGGGCGTGGCCTTGCCGCGGACCCTCGCTTCCGGTTCGGAGGAGCCCGGCACCGCGGGATCGTCCCCGGGAGACCAGAACGGGGGCGCAGGCCAGTCTGCCACCCGAACCTCCTGGGCGAGCAAGCCGCGGGCCGCCATCCCGCCGGCAAACACGAGGGCCAGGCCCGAGTACACCTTTCTGTTCATGATTTGTCCCCCTCCCTATTCTGACGCGCAGAACCGAGGCTCCTCGGATCACAAACTCGAAAGAACCATCCCGCGTCCGGCCGCTAGCGGCCTTCCGCGGAACGCAGCCGCGCCTCCACGGCGGCCAGCCGCGTCAGCAGGTCTTCAATCTGCCGGCGCCGCGCGGCCGCATCCTGCTCCTGCTGGGCGATGGCGCTCGCCTGGCTCTCGATGGTCTTCTGCTGCTTCTGCAGCTCGTTCAAGAGCATCGCCGGCATCTCGTGGTACGAGACGGCCTCGACCTGGCCCGCGGCGTTGCGCACGACCAGCTCCGGCAGCACGTCTTCGACCTCCTCGGCGACCAGCCCGAACTGCCTGCTGCCGTCGGTCTGCCCCTTGAACCGGTACGTCACGGGGCGCAGCTTCATCATGGCGCTGCTCGCGTCCGCCATGTCCCGGATCTCGTCCTTGTACCGCGCCGACGAGGACACCGTCCCGATCTGCCCGTCAGGATAGATCTGCATCGCGATCCCGCTGCCCGTGACCCCCAGGACGCCCGCCACGTAAACGCGCTGGTGCACGCCGACGGTGCCGATGCGCACCGCGTTCGATTCGTTCGGGAAGGCATCGCCGATGTTCCCGATGTAAATGTTGTCGTCGCCCGAAACGTGGCTGTTGCCCGCGCCGGCGCCGAGCGCGGTGTTGTTGGTCCCCGTCGTGTTGTCATACAGCGCTTGTTCTCCGAGGGCGGTGTTGAGGGTGCCCGTCGTATTCTGGTGGAGCGCCTGGATCCCGATGGCCGTGTTGTCCGCTCCCGTGGTGTTGAACACGAGCGCCTCGAATCCGGTGGCCGTGTTGTCGTCGCCTCCATCGCTGAAGTACAGCGCATCGGCGCCCGTCGCGGTGTTGAAGCTGCCGGTCGTGTTGGCCTGCAGCGCACCGGAGCCGCTGCCCGTGTTGAAGGTGCCGTTCGAGTTGCTGTTGAGCGCATTGAACCCCACGGCGGTGTTGTCGGTGCCCCCGATGTTGTCGATGAGCGCGCCGGCGCCGTTGGCCGTGTTGTCGGCGCCAATCGTGTTGCTGAACAGTGCCTGATATCCGGTGGCGGTGTTGCTGCCGCCCGAGGTGTTGCTGAAGAGAGTCTGGTAGCCGCTCGCCGTATTGGAGCTCCCGGTGGTATTGGTCGATAGAGCCAGGGTGCCATCGGCGGTATTGCCGTTGCCCGCGGAGTTCGCGAAGAGCGCAAACGCGCCGCTGGCCGTGTTTCCCTCACCCGTGGTGTTCGAGCCGAGCGCGCTGACACCCATCGCCGTATTGAAATTGCCCGCGGTGTTGCTCGAGAGAGAGCCGTGGCCGAAGGCGCTGTTGTTGTCTCCCGTCATCGTGAAGTTGCCCGCGCCGACGCCGACGAAAGTGTTCTCCGTGCCGACTCCGGCCGCGGCGTAGTAGCCGTTGGTGTCGATGAGAAGCTCCGTGTTCGAAAGCGCGGCCGCGACCGTGATGCCGCCCCCGGCACTGAGCGGCACGATGGCCGCATTGGCCACGGTCTGATTGAGCGTGAAATTCAGCGTCGAGACGACCGGCTGGGATCCTCCCTGGGGATAGAGAAGGACGTAACCGAGCCCGGTGGGGCTGACCACGGTGACGTTGAGAGAAACCGCCTGGGCTCCCGCGGGAATGCCGCACTGACCGGTCAGCATGAAGCTGCGCGGCACGCCCGCCGAGAGCTGCGGCGGACCGTAGCCGGGCGGGTAGGACGCATTCCGCGTGTCGACGATCCGGCAGGGCGTGATCCCGATCAGCGGCACGGGCGACGTGGTCAGGGCCGGTGTCGCCTTGTCGCGTACCGTCGCCCGGTCTCCTTCGTCTGCCGCCGCCTCTCCGGGCGACCAGAAGAGCGGAGCGGCCCAGTTCACCACGCCCCTGCCGTTAATCACGTCGGCGGGATCTGCCTCCCCGCGACGCAGCTCCTGCGCCAGAAGTCCGCCCGAGAACAGAATTGCCGTCAGGACCACCGCGAGCAAGCCGCGAGTCTTCATCGGACCTCCTCGGAACCTCAACTCGTTCAGCGCCGCTCGATCCGGGCCTGCCGCTGAAGCTCCTCGACGAGCGCCACCGTCTCGTCGTGGTATAGCATCGTTTCGACTTCGCCGACCGAATTGCGATCGAGCATCTGCTGATGCGGCATCGTCTCCGCCTCACCCGAGGCGTCGAGTGCGAGCTCGTGCAATAGTCTTTCCGATGGATTCGCAGGGCCGGCCCACGCGGATCAGCCGCAGGACAGGTGTCCTGCTCGCCCTGTCCCTCCTCGCCCCGCTGTCGCTGTACGCAGTCCTCGCGACTCGGATGCTTCGCGCGGGCGTCGGCTACGAGATGGACGAGGCCCTCTACGTCGAGTCGGCGGTCTTCCTGCTCCACGGCCAGGGCACGCCGCCCTTCGTCCACGACCCGGCCTCGTGGGTCACCGTGTTCGGCCGACGACTCCCCCTCATGATCATTCCCTACGTCGGCGCGGCCAAGGCGTACGCTGCGCTTCCCCTGTTCGCGGCGTTCGGCGCGGCGCCGCGACCGCCCGGCTCGCCGGCATTCTCCTCGGCGGCCTCGGAATCGCCGGCCTCGTCGCGCTCATCGGGACGCAGGTGGGGCCCGGAGTCGCGCTGATCGCCGGAGCCTTCATCGCGATCCACCCGTCCTACCTCGACTTCACGGTGTTCGACAACGGCGGCGTGTCGGTGTGGATGGCGGCGATGGGACTCGTCGCCCTGGCACTGACCTTTCATCTGCGCCGCCGGACCGCCTTCTCCGCTTTCCTGCTGGGGATCGCGGCCGGGCTCGGCGTGTGGGGGCGCGCCAACGTGACCTGGCTGCTCGCCTCGGCCGCGGCCGCCGCGCTGTGGGTCTGGGGGCGGCGCGCCCTCCCCTCCGCGAAGCACGCTCTGGCCATGGCGGCCGGCGGCATCTGCGGGGCGCTGCCGCTGATCGTCTACGAGCTGCGGTCGCGCCTGGCGACATTTCGCTACATCGCGAGCGCCCGGCAGGATCTTTCGGGGCGCCTGCTCGCGCCGCGGCTGCGCGGTCTCGCGAGCGCCATGATCTCCGACGCGGAGCAGCACCACATCTGGGGAGGCGGAACGGCGCCCTCCTGGCAGCTCGGCCTCGGCGCCGTTCTGCTCATCGTCGTGCTCGCGGCCGCTTTCCTCCCGGCTCGCGGCAGCCACGCGGAAATGGCTCGCTGGCGCAGAGCGTTCGCCGCGGCGGCCGCGATTCTCGCGGGGATCATGCTCGCGTCGCGGCTCAACGTGAGCGAGCATCATCTCGTCGCCGTTCTTCCGCTCGCGGCGGCCACGCTGGCGATCCTCGCCGTCGAGGTCGGACGCGCGTTCCGGCCCGCCGCGCCGGGGCTCGCCGCGCTGGCCGCGTGTCTCGCCGCGCTCTTCCTCGCCTGGGACGTCCGCATCGACCGGGGCCTGCGGGAGACCGGCGGCAGGCAGGTCTTCTCGAGCGCCCTGGCCGACGTGAGCGCGCACCTCGAAGCCCATCCCGTCGCGCCCGAACGCCTGAAGATCCTGGACTGGGGCTTCCTGAACAACCTCTACGTCGTCTCGGGAGGCGCCGTCTCGGGGACCGAGCTCTTCTGGGAAGCCACCCGCGAGAAGTCGCGGCGGGGCTGGACCTGGGACGCGGAGATCCGCGACGGCGGGTCGTTCCTCGTGTTCCGTTTCCCGCGGGTTTCGACGCCCCTGTCGGCCGCGTCCGAGGGATTCTCGGAGGCCCTTCGCCGTTTCGACGGTCCGCGGCGGGAAAAGATCTTCTTCGACCGGGCGGGAGATCCGGTCGCCGCGCTCGTCGAGATCGACCCGGCTAAACTCGACGCCCGATGACGACGACGACGCCGGCCGCGGCGCCAACGAACCCGTCGGCCCTCTCGCCGCGCGCCCGCGGCGTGGCGGAGCGCTTCGCGCGCTTTCGCGAGCCCGGCAACGGCGCCTTCTTCCAGGCTCTCGCCGAGCACTTCGCGGCGCTCGAGGCGCACCCGTGCCTGCCGATGTACTTCGAGTACGCGGTGACGACGAACGCCCGCGGCCGGACCGCGGCGGAGCGCATCGCGCGGGAGGCGCCGGCGGGCCGGGCCCCCGGCCTCTTCGGGCGGCGGCGGCGCATGCTGGATCTCGGCTGCGCGTACGGCGGTTTCCTCGTCGCGTTCGCCGAGAAGGGCTTCCGCGTCACCGGCATCGAGATCAACGAGGCGCTGCTCCGCCTCGCCGCCGTCAACCTGCGGGAGAACGGCGTGGACGCCGACCTCGTACGAGGAGACGCGACCCTCGCCCATCCCGGCTTCCGCAACCGTTTCGACTTCATCGCGGCCAACGACGTCGTCGAGCACGTCGCGCGCCTCGAGAGCTTCCTCGGCAATCTGCGCGACTGGCTGACGCCGGGCGGAGTCGCCTACCTCGAGATCCCCAACGGCGCCCATCCTCCATTCGTCGCGCGGGACGGACACCACCAGCTCTTCGGGATCACGCTGCTCGACTTCGCGCAGGCGTCGGCCTACTACAACGACGTCTACGCGGCGAAGTCGGGCTACGACACCTACAACTACGAGGACCTGGCCGCGTACCGGCGGATCTTCGCCGCGGCGGGGCTGTCGCTGACGGTCCTCCCGGCCACGCTCCAGGGAGCGAGTGTCGAGGGCGTCCTCGGCCAGCTCGCGGAGCTCGAATCCGGCCTCGACGCGGGGCTCGCAACGGTACCCGCGGCGATACGGCCGCTCGTCGGCGAACGCGTCCGGGCCTACGTCGCGCGGGTGAAGGCCGCGCCGCGCCGGACCGCCGGGGAGCGCGATGCCTTTCTCCTCGAGTACGGACCGAGCTTCTGGATGGCCCTCGCGAAGCGGCTGCCCTGAGACCCCGGCGCGCCTCCCGCCCTTCTTAATTCTGCGTGAGGATCCGGATTTCCGTCCCTGTCCTGAGATAAGCATGGACAGGCGGAGTCGCCGCCACAAAAAATGATGCGTCTTACCCACGCCCACCGCATCGCGGGAAGCCACGATGCCCGAAACGCCGCCATCGCGCGCGGCGGGAGGTGTCCCATGCGGCGAAGCCTTTGGACCCTGTCCGCGGCCCTGACGACCGTCTCGATCGCCCTCGCGACCCCCGCGCTCGCGCAGGTCACGAGCGTCAACGGCAAGATCGCCTACACCGTGTGCGATTACAGCGTTCCCGCGGGCGACATCACCTGCGACATCTGGGTGATGGACCCGGACGGCTCGAACCAGACGAATCTGACCAACACGCCGGAGCTCAACGAAACACAACCGGCCTGGTCGCCCGACGGCACACGGATTGCCTACCTCGATGGCGTCACGTACTTCTACATGATCATGGTGATGAACGCGGACGGCACCGGCAAGGCCCCCATCGTTCCGACTCCGTCGTACCAGTTCGGGCCCACCTGGTCCGACGACGGCACGCAGATCGCTTTCACACGGATGACGACTGGGGTGGTGATCACGACGGAGTTCGACATCTTCGTCATCAACGTCGACGGGACCGGCGAGACGAACCTCACCAACTCGGACTACGACGAGATCGACCCGGCCTGGTCGCCCGACGGGACGAAGATCGCATTTGCCGGAGTCAGGCCGGAGATGATGTCCGACGGTTCGATGGCGGCCCAGTATGAAATTGTGACCTTCAATCCCGACGGTTCGGGCGAGCAGATCCTGACCACCGGCGAGCCGGGCACCCCGCGCGGCGACTTTCTCGAAGAAGACCGGGCCCCGGCGTGGTCGCCGGACGGCGCCCTGCTCGTCTACATGACCCAGAGCGTGGATCCCTGCTGCCCCCCGTGGCAGCTCGAAAAGGTGGACCGCGACGGGACCAACATCGTCCTGCTCTCCGACAACCCGGCCTTCGACGACATCTATCCCTCCTTCTCGCCCGACGGCACGCTCGTCATCTTCACGTCGGACCGCGACGGAGAACTCGCTTTCTACACGATGCCCGCTCCCGTCCCGGGCCCCGCGGCCCCCACGGCGCCGAACGCCGTCCTCCCCCTGCCCACGCCCGCCAACGCCAGCGACCCGGTGTGGGGCCGCAAGCCCACGACCGCGGCCCTCAAGGGGCTTCAGGTGGACGTTCACGCCGCGGGAGGCATTTCCAATCTGAACGGGGTCCTCGAAGCCGGCGAAAGCGTCGTCCTCGAGACCGCCTGGCAGAATCTTCTCTCGACGCCCGCGAGCTTCACCGGCGCCGCCTCCGCGTTCACCGGTCCTCCCGGCCCCGTCTACACGATGGACGACATCGTCGCGGACTACGGAAACGCCGGCGCCGGCGCGACGGTCGACTGCTGGAACGCCACCCTCGCCCACGACTGCTACCAGGTCAGCATCACGGGAACCCGCCCCGCGGCCCACTGGGACGCGAAGCTCGACGAGACACTCGCCTCCGGCCTCGCCGGATCCGGGACCTGGACGCTCCACGTTGGCGACAGCTTCTCGGACGTGCCAACTTCGCACGCGTTCTACTTCTACGTCGAGGACCTTTTCCACAACGGGATCACCGGAGGCTGCGGCACGGCGAGCTACTGCCCGGCGACGCCCGTGACGCGGGCGCAGATGGCCGTGTTCCTGCTCAAAGCCGAGCACGGGAGCTCCTACGTTCCGCGCGGCTGCTCGCCCGGCATTTTCCAGGACGTGGCGTGCCCGAGCCCCTTCGCCGACTGGATCGAGCAGCTGTTCCAGGAAGGCGTCACCGGAGGATGCGGCGCGGGCAACTACTGCCCGGATGCCGCCGTGACGCGCGCGCAGATGGCGGTCTTTCTCCTGAAGGCCGGCCACGGTCCCGCCTACGTGCCGCCGGACTGCACGGGAACCGTGTTCGCCGACGTCCCCTGCGCGGGCGGCGCGTTCGACGCCTGGATCGAGGAGCTCGCCGCCGGCGGCATCACGGGAGGCTGCGGCGGAGGCAACTACTGCCCGGGCGACCCCAACAATCGCGGGCAGATGGCCGTCTTCCTGGTCAAGGCGTTCGGCCTGCTGCTCTACGCGCCGTAGCGAAGCGCTCCGGGATGGATCGGACGGGTAAGGCTTACGGCGGGAACGCCGAGGCGTCGATGCCCGGGATCACGCGGAGCGCATTCTTGTAGTAGAGCTTGCGCAGGACGTCGTCGGGAAGCGCGAGGCCGTACATCTTCCAGAAGGCGTGCCGCTTGCGGTAATAGTCGAAGTACTCGTCGTCGGTCTCGAGCACCCGGAAGTAAACCGGGTACTCCTCGGCCGCCCACGAGTCCTTTCCGAACATGACCCGGTCCTGGTACTTCACGAACCACTCGCGCGCGAAGCGCGGCTGGCGGCCGAGCTCGGCGAGCACGGCGCCGATCTCCGTGTAGACGTTCGGCATCCGGTCGAAGAGCTTCCCGAGCTGGGCGAGGTCGCCGCCCAGCCACCCGAGGTGCGCGTCGATGAACTTCGTCTTCGGGTGGCGCTCGAAGACCCGGTGCTGCTCCCCCATGACCTGCTCGAACGTCGGATACTTGTCGGGCGGGCGGGCGCGGTTGGGGAACTGCTTCAACTCCAGCCAGCGCTCGTTGTACTTGTCCTGCGGCTCGAAGAAGGAACGCGGCTCCCCGGAGTGGATGAGGACCGGAATCCCGAGCTCGGCGCACTTGTCCCAGACCGGGTCGAGGCGCGGATCGTCCACCGGCACGCGCTTCCCGCTCGCGTCCTTCACGGAGAGGCCCAGGTCCTTGAAGATCTTGAGGCCGTGCGCGCCGTGCCGCACGTCCTCGGCGAGCTGCGCGGCGGCCTTCGCGCCCCACCCGGGCGCCTCGATCCCCTTGTAGTCCAGGTTCGCGAAGACGACGAAGCGGCCCGGATAGCGGCCCGCGAGGTTCCTGTAGCCCTTCTCGAATTCCGCGCCCTGCGAGCCGCTCAGGTTCACCATCACCCGCATGTTCAGCCGGTCCATGTCGGCGACGAGGCGCGCCGCCTCCTCCGCGGACATGTCCCGGTCCTGGTGGTTGTGCACGTCGATGAACGGATACTTCGCGCGCATCGGCTTGTGCTCGGGGACGACGAGCGTGGACTTCGGCTCGTACTCCTCGATGGACATCGTCTGCGCGGGCAGACGCGACGCGGCCACGCCCAGCGCGAGATACAGGATCCGGAGCTTCGGAGGCGCCATGATCGTCTTCCGCGGAATCAGGCGCCCTGGCCGCTGTTCTTCCGGAAGAGGACGTCGAAGAGTTTCCTCTCGCCCAGCAGGGAGCCGAGCTCCCAGAACGCGAAGAACGGGAGAAACGCCACGAAGAGGACGAGCGTCCTGCCCAGGATCTCGTACAAGCCCTGGTCCAGGAATTCCGCGATGCTCGCGGCGAGGGTCTTGTGATGCACGAGCCCCTCGATCACGTGCTCGAGAATCGCAAACACCGCGACGAGAAGGCCGTAGATCACCGAGGCGCGCAGGACGGAGTACGCCACCGTCCGCCGGCTGGAGCTCTTGCCGAGCCCCAGGGCCTTGCCGATCAGGATCACCTTGGCGATGAGGAAGGCCTCGATCACGGCGTATCCGTACCGGAAATAGCTCACGCCGAGCTCGCGGGAAACGAGCCTCCGGTAGGTCAGGAACGCCACGAAGAACAACGCCAGGTAGGCGCTTATCAGCAGAAGAAGCCGCAGTTCCTCCGCCGCCTTTTCCTTCAGCGCCTTCTTGTCGTGAACCACTGGCGTGGGAATCGACGAACCGCGTCCGTCGTCTATTCGGCCTCGACCGGCCGATCCGCGCCCGCCCACAGCGCCAGGACCTCGCCCGCGCGCTGGCGATTCGGGTGCGCGTAGCGAAGCATGTGGGTTCCGTGGCCCGTATTGAGGTTGCGAACGATGTCCTCGAGCCGCTCGGCATCCAGCCGCGGCTGCCTCTGCAGCCGGTCGCGGACCTCCGGCTCCGTCAAATAGCCGGGCCTCCCGCCGTCGACGACGACCCGGATCGAGCCTCCGGCCGACTCCCGATGCAGCGCGACTTCAATTTGTTTCATCCGACCATTGTATGCCCTCGGGGCTCCCGGGCCCCCATAACCCGCCGCCGCCGCCCTTCGTATGGTGCGGGAGGGGGATTGCATGCACGACCGCCTCGCCGCCGCCGTCCTGCTCGGATCGCTTGCCGCCGCCGCCCGCGCGGTCCCGCTCCCCCCCAATCCGGCCCACGTCGTGACCGAGCAGGAGGTCGTCTACGCGGTTCCGGGCATGGACCGCGTCACGGTCCGGCGCGACGTCCCGTACGGGAAGGCCGGCGGCGCGGACCTCGCGCTCGACCTCTACTACCCTCCCGACTTCCGCGAGGGGTCGAAGCGGCCGGCGGTCGTCTTCATCAACGGCGTCGGCGATCGCCCCGGGTCGAAGCTCAAGGAATGGGGAATCTACAAGTCCTGGGGCCGGCTCGTGGCTGCCTCGGGCTGGATCGGCGTCACGTTCGAGGCCCGCTCGAATTCCCAGGAGGACATCGGCGCCGTCTTCGCGTTCCTGCGCGCCAGCGCGGACCGGCTCGGCGTCGACGCCGATCGCATCGGCGCGTGGGCGTGCTCGGGCAACGTGACGGCCGGCCTTGCGTTCCTGATGGGCGCCGCGGGCGCCGGGGTGCGCGGCGCCGTCATCTATTACGGCGACGCCGAGCTGGCATCGATCCGCAAGGACCTGCCCGTCTACTTCGTCCGCGCCGGCCGCGACAATCCGCGCCTGAACGCCGGCATCGCGGAGCTCTGGAAAGAGGCGATCGCCGCGGACGCTCCCTGGACGATGGTCAATGCGCCGGTTTCCCAGCACGCCTTCGACGGCCTCGACGAGACCGACGAAAGCCGTCGCATCGTGCGCGAGACCCTGGATTTCTACCGCGATCTCTTCGCGCCGCCCGCGGCGTCCGGGCCGCCCTCGCTCGCGAAGAAGGCCCTCTCGCACTGGTTCGGCGGACGGGAGTACCCGGAGGCCGCCGCGGCCTACGCCGAATACGTGAAGACGCATCCCGCCGACGGCATCGCCTGGATGCGCCTCGGAGTTTCCCAGGCGGCCAGCGGCGACCCCGGCGCCGGCGCCAGCCTCGAGAAGGCCGTCCGGCTCGGCGCCGACTCGCCCAACGATCTCTACAACGTGGCCTGCGGGTATTCGCTACTGGGCCAGAAAGACCGGGCTCTCGACTGGCTCGAGCGCGCGGTGGCCGCCGGCTTACGCCGACGGCCGCCAGCTCGAATCCGACCCCGATCTGGCCAAAATCCGCGACACGGACCGGTTCCGGGCGCTGCTCCGGAAGGTCAACGGCTGACGGGCGCTCTCCCCCGCGCGAGGTCGAAAGCTCGGATCTCGCTTAAAGTGATCGCAATGGATCTGGTTTCCGTCCGGACCGGCGAGGGGTCCACCCCGGGACGGGTGCGGCTGCTCGGCGAGGTCGTCTACGGCGATCGTCCGCGGCAGCCGGAGACGATCTGGTTCGACGTACCACGGGAGCATGCCGGATCGCTCAGCCTGTCCGGAAACCCGTGGCTCGCGTGCCTGCTGCCGCTGGCGGTGACGCTTCGCCAGCCGTTGCGCCTGTGCGCGCCGGTAGACCCGGAGCTGCGCGCCGGGGCCGACAGGATCATGCGGACATGGGCCGCATGGGACCGCAGGCGGCGGCCGGTGCGCATCGACGCCCCGTCGCAGCCCACCGAGCTCGACGGCGGCCCCCGCGAGGCCGCGGCGTTCTTCTCGGGGGGCGTCGACTCGTTCTACATGGTTCTGAAGAACGGCGAGGCCGCGGACCGGATCGAGGCGCCGCGGATCGACCGATTGATTTCCGTGTGGGGATTCGACATCCCGATCGAGGCCGCCGGCGAGTTCGGCCTCCTCCGCGCGCGCCTGGCCGCGGCGGCCGCCGAGCTCGGCAAGGAGTTTCTCGACGTCGCCACCAACCTGCGCACGACGCGCTTCCGCGAGACGGACTGGGGACACCATTCCCACGGCGGCGCTCTCGCGGGCGTCGCCCTGATGCTCGAGCGCCTCTTCCGGACGGTCGAAATCGCGGGGACGCACTCGGAAGGCCCGCTCCGGCCCTGGGGCTCGCACCCCGAGACGGACCCGCTGTTCTCGACGAGCGTCACCCGCATCCTCCACGACGGCCACGCGGTGCCGCGAAGCGAGAAGACGATTTATCTCTCCCGCTCCGATCTGGCAATGCGCAGCCTCCACGTGTGCTTTCGCGTGCGGACCGCCGAGAACTGCTGTGACTGCCCGAAGTGCTACCTGGCCATGCTGACGTTCGAGGTTCTCGGCGTCCGGGATCGCGCCGCTACATTTCGGGCGGGGCCCATCGACCTCGACCGGGTTCGTCGGATCTACCTCCGCAGCGCGGCGTATCGGCGGCTCTACGCGGACATCGCCGCTCGCGCCCGCGCCGCCGGCCGCACCGACGTCGCCGAAGCGATGGAGGCTTCGATCCGCCGGTCGCGCTGGATGCGGCCCGTCGTCAAATCCCTCGAATGGATGCGCCGGAAACGCGTCGTCTGGCGGGTCGCAAAGCGCCTGCACCCCCTGGTCCTCGGAGACTCCCCCCGATGACGCGCGGCCACGGATTCTCCCGCACGGCGGCCGCGCTTGCGGCGCTCGTCGGGGGTTTCGCCCTCGGAATCGCGCTGAGCGGGTCGAGCGCGCCGGCGGCCGCCCTCTTCGTCGATGCCGTCGGGGCCGTCGGGCAGCTCTGGGTCGCGGCGATCCGGCTCACGATCATTCCGCTCGTCATCACCCTGACCCTGTCGGCGATCGTCGGCGTGTCCTCCAGCGGCTCGGTCGGCGGGCTCGGCGGCCGGGCGCTTCTCCTCTTCGTCGCGATGCTGGTGGGAGCCGCGCTTGTCACGTACGCGGTCACGGTGCCGGTGCTCGCGCTCTACTCCGTGGACGGCGACACGGCGGCCTCGCTGCGCGCCGCGACCTCGGCTCCCGCGCCCGACGTCCCCGGGACGATCCCCGCGCCCGCGACGCTGCGGGAGCGAGTGATCGCCATGCTCCCGTCGAACGTCTTCCAGGCCGCGGCCGCCGGCGACGTCCTCCCGGTCCTTCTCTTCACGGTCTTCTTCGGGCTCGCCGTCACCCGCCTGCCCCCGGAGCGGCGCGACCCGCTCCAGGAGCTCTTCCAGGCGCTCGCCGACGCGATGATGGTGCTGATCGGCTGGATCCTGAGGTTCCTGCCGCTCGGCGTCTTCGCGCTCTGCCTGGAGTTCGCCTTCCGATCGGGCGCGCGCGTCACGGGCGTGGTGGCTGCGTGGATCGTGCTCGTCTCCGCGATCCTGCTGCTCATGACGCTGCTCCTCTATCCGGTGACGGCGCTCCTCGGGCGCACGACGCCCTCGCGGTTCGCGCGCGCCGTTGCGCCGGCGCAGCTCGTCGCCGTCGCCACCCGCTCCTCCGTCGCTTCCCTGCCGGCGCTCGTGCGGGGCGGCCGGACCCATCTCGCCCTGCCGGAATCGGCGACCGGCCTCGTGCTGCCGCTGTCCGTCACCGCGTTCAAGCTCAACCGCGGAGTGTCGGGGATCGTTCAGCTCCTCTTCCTGGCGCACGTCTTTCACCTGAGCCTCGGGCCCGGCCAGGTGATCGCGTTCTTCGGGACGCAGCTCGTCCTGAGCTTCAGCACGGCGGGGATCCCGAGCCTCGGGACGATCCGCAGCATCCCGGCCTACGTCGCCGCGGGAATCCCGCTCGAGGCCGTGCTGATCCTGAATGCCGTCGAGACGATCCCGGACATCTTCAAGACGCTCCTGAACGTGACCGGCGACATGAGCGCCGCAGCAATCCTCTCGCGGGGCGAGAGGCGGCCCGCCGGAGATACGGCTCCCGCCCCGGGCGGGACGACGGCGGTCTGAAACGGCAAGGGCGCGGAGGCCCGACGGCCCCCGCGCTCTGCCCGACGAACCTCTCGCCTACTCGCTCGCCTTGTTGTTCCTCTGGGCCTGTTCGAGCTTCTGGATGTCCGCCGGCGAAAGCTGCGGGCGGTCCATCTTGATCGTCAGCTTGTTGAGCTTCGCCGTGAGGGCGAACGGCGGCTGGTAGTCCGCGTCGTTCACGCCGGTCAGGGTGTCCGAACCGATATCGAAGCTCTCGTCCCACTGCAGGATGAGCGGAATCGTGTGCTCCATCTTCTGCGTGGCGACCGCTTTTCCGTCGACCTTGAGCGTTCCGGTCCCGCTCTGGCCAATGCCGCTCATGTTGTTGAACGCGAGCGTCTCCGCACCCAGCCCGTCGTACTTGAAGTCGAACTCGACTGTGTGCCGACCCGGCGGCAGCGCGTCCGGGCCGTCCCAGCGGATGCGCCGCAGGTCGACCATGTTCCAGAGAAACACCGGCTTGCCCTTCAACAGGTAGAAGCCGTAGCCGCCGAAGCGGCCGCCGGAAGTCAGGATCATGCCCTCAGCGCCTCCTTGAGGCACGTCGATGTCCGCGGTGATCGTATAGGAGCAGTTCAGCAGCAGGGGTGAGTCTCCCTGCGGCAATCCGACCATCGGCTTCGTGTAGACGAACTGGCTGCGGCCGGCGGTGATGTTGGGCCGGGGCGCAACGAGACGCGTGGCCACGGAGGCGTCGAGCGGCAGCACCTGGTACTTCTGCGCCTCAGTCAGGAAGAGTGCTTTCAACTCGGCGAGTTTTTGCGGGTTTTTCGCCGCGACGTCGTCTGCCTGCGTCCAGTCCTTCGTCACGTCGTAGAGCTCCCACGTCACGTTGTTGAGAGGGTCCGTGTTGACCGGTCCGGAGACTTCCCAGGGCGATCGGATGACCTTCGTCGAAGCGATCCAGCCGTCGTGGTAGATCGCATGGTCGCCCATCATCTCGAAGTACTGCGTGTGGTGCGAGGACGGCGCGTTCGCATTGGCCTTGTCGAACGTATACGCGAAGCTCACGCCCTCGATGGGGCTCTGCTTGATGCCGTCGACATAGTCGGGCTGATGGATGCCGGTCGCCTCGAGGAGGGTCGGCACGACGTCGATGATGTGGTGGAACTGATTGCGAATGCCGCCAAGATCCGTGATGTGTCCCGGCCACGAGACCGCCATCCCCTGCCGCACGCCGCCCCAGTGCGAGGCGATCTGCTTGGTCCACGAGAACGGCGTGTCGAAGGCCCAGGCCCATCCGACCGCCATGTGGTTGTAGGTCTTGTCCGAGCCCCAGGCGTCGTAGAAATACTTCAGCTGGTCGGCGACGGGAACCTGGGCGCCATTGAACATGGCGACTTCGTTGGGCGTTCCGATCAGCTGCCCCTCGGCGCTGGTGCCGTTGTCGCCGTTGATGTAGATGATGAGCGTGTTGTCGAGCTTGCCCATGTCGTCGACGGCCTGGATGACACGGCCGATCTCGTAGTCCGTGTAGGCCACGTAGGCGGCGAAGACGTCGACCTGGCGCAGGAACATCTTCTTCTCGTCGGGCGTGAGCTGCTCCCAGCGCTTCAGGAGCTTGTCCGGCCACGGAGTCATCTTCGCGTCCTTGGGGATGACGCCCAGCCGCTTCTGGTTCTCGAAGATCTGGTCGCGCAGCGCGTTCCACCCCTTGTCGAAGAGATGCATGTCGCTGATCTTCTTGATCCACTCGGGCGTCGGGTGGTGCGGTGCGTGGGTGCCGCCCGGGACGTAGTAGCAGAAAAACGGCTTCGAGGGATCGATCTGGTTGATCGTGTTCAGCCAGTTGATCGCGTCGTCGGCCTGCCCCGTGGTCAGGTTCCAGCCGGGATGGCCGACGTTGGGATAGATCTGGGTCGTATTTCTGAAGAGGTTGGGCTCCCACTGGTTGGTGTCCCCGCCGACGAACCCGTAGAAATACTCGAAGCCCATTCCCTGCGGCCACTGATCGAACGGCCCGGCCTGGCTGGCGGTGAAGGTAGGCGTGTTGTGGTCCTTGCCGAACCAGGAAGTGGAATAGCCGTTGTCGAGCAGAATCCGCCCGATGGTCGCCTTGTCCTTGGCGATGATGCTGTTGTAGCCGGGGAAACCCGTGGACTGTTCCGAGATGACCCCGAAGCCGGCCGAGTGGTGATTGCGCCCCGTGATGAGAGCCGCGCGCGTCGGAGAGCAAAGGGCCGTCGAATTCATCTGCGTGTACCGCAGCCCGGCCTTCGCGATGCGATCGAGCGCCGGAGTCGGGATGACGCCGCCGAACGTGCTCGGAACGCCGTAGCCGGAATCGTCGGTCATGATCAACAGGATGTTCGGCGCGCCCCTGGGCGGCACGACGCGCGGCGCCCACCAGGGCTTGGATTGGAGCGCGTTGTCCCTGATGACGCCACCGAAGGGCGGGTCGGGCGGCGGGAGCTGCTTGCCGTCGATCGAGGTCACCGCCGCCGGCGAGCCCGGCGGGGCCGCCTGCTGCGCGAAGGTCGGCAACGCGGCCGCTAGGGCGAAGATGGAAAGGACGAATCGGTCCCGGAGCTGCATGGCGATACTCTCCTTGCCAATAAGGTAGCTATGCGTGCACGCCGTCTCGGAGTAGTTTATCGAACGCCAGCGCCGCGGCCGCCCACGCCCACGCCGTGGAAGCCGGCACCCACACCGCCGCCGGCTCCGATCCAGTCGATGAAGAGCGCGGTCTGGCCGCCCGAGGCGGGAAGCTTGCCCTTGATGAGCTTGTAGTTGTAGACCATGTCCGCCCCATCCATTCGGGGATGGGTGATCTCGACGACCGCGAGCGTGCTGTCTTCCTGACCCGGCTCGTAGACGGAAATCACGGCGTTCGGCGGATCGGCGGCAAAGTTGTCCTTACCGGCCTTGGCAGTCCACTCCTGCATGTATTCGGACATCTTCAGGTGACCGGCCAGGCGGACCGGCCGATCCGAAAAGTACAGCGTCTGCTGGCCGACCTTGACCAGCCGTATCGTCTTCGCGGCGTCGTCCACTTTGACGTCCTCGCCGACCTGGACGAACATGAGCTGCGCCTTGGGCGCCTCCTTGGGGGCCTGGGCCGACACGACCACCCCGAGCGATAGAAGCACTACGACGAGCAGAATCACCGCGCGGGGGAGTTTGTGCGAAGTCCTCATGGGTCGATCTCCTTGTTCGGATTCCGTCACTGCGTGAGCTGGGCGAGGATCTTCGCCTTCGCCGCGTTGTATTCGCTCTCGCTGATCAAGCCCTGCTTGTAGAGAGACTCGAGCTCCTCGAGTTTCTGTTGCGGCGTCTTGTCGGCGGAAGCCGCGGGTGCCGGCGCGGCCTTCGCCGCCGCAGCGGCGGCTGCCGCGGATGCCTGCGCTGCCGCGGCCGCGGATTGAGCCGCCGCCGTCTCGGCCGCCGCGGTCTGCTGGGAGGCGGCCGCGGACTGCTGCGCCGCCGCCGCCGACTTCTCCGCACTCGAGACCGCCACGGTGGTCCCGACGACCGCCCAACGCCGGGCGTGCCGCCGCCAGACGCCGAAGACGGCGAAGCCCTGCGCCGCGCACAGGAGCAGCGCGAGGACTCCCAAAGAGACCTTCATGCCAAAACTCTGCCGATGAAGCTCAGTCATCGCTACCCCTCCTGCGTCCCTTCGATCGCCACGCTCACTGCGTGAGCTGGGCGAGGATTTTCGCTTTCGCCGCGTTGTAGTCGCTCTCGCTGATCAGGCCCTGCTTGTAGAGAGATTCGAGCTCCTGGAGCTTTTGCTGTGGCGTCTTGTCTCCGGAAGCCGCGGGTGCGGCTGCGGGCGCCGTCTTCGCCGCCGCCGCCTGAGCCGCCGCTGCCGATGCCTGCGAAGCGGCTGCCGCCGATTGCGCCGCCGCCGTCTCCGCGGCCGCGGACTGCTGGGCGGCCGCCGACTGCTGAGCAGCCGCAGAGCTGCTGGCGGCGGCCGAAGCGGTGGCCGTCGTGGCAACCACCGCCGTCGTCCGGCGTGCGGTCCGGCGCCACACTCCGGCGATGCCGAAGCTCTGGGACGCGCTCATCAGCAGTACCAGGGCTCCCAGCGAAACGCCGATCGCGAAGCGCCGGCCGCTCACTGCGCCCTCTTCGTGTACGTGATCTCCATCATCTTGAACATCGTGCTTCCGAGCCCATCGCCCCACAGCTCCGTGACGTGGTTGCCGGCGGCGTCCAGAGTGAGCCGCAGTTCGAGAGGACCGGGCTTGCCGGTGACCGGGTTGGCGATGGTCCCCTTCAGCACCGCGTTTTTCCCGGACGCGTCGAATCCTCCCGTGTAGAACTCGATGCCCGTGCTGCCGCTGTCCATGAAGGCGGCCATGTATTTCTTCGTCGTGTTGTCAAATCCCGCGTATCCGATGCCGCTGTACGGCTGGCCCGCGACGTTGCCCGCCAGCATCATCTGGATGTAGCGCCCGTCGAGAACCCAGTTGCCCATCATGACCCCGACGTCCTCGACCGGAGGCGTGGATGGCGTAGCCCACGTCTTGAACTTCGCGTCGAAGGTGCCCACCATGAACCCGAGCTTCTTCTGCCCCTCGCCCGGCGTCATCGCTTTCTCCAGGGCCGTCGCGATCTCCGCTTCGCTCGGAGACTTCTTTGCTTTTTCCTGCGCGCCGGCGCTGATGGTGAGGCCGAGAAGCACCGCAGCCAGGGCTGCCTTGCGGTAGAACCCTTTCATCGTCAACCCTCCTTCACTTTCAAACGCCTCATTCTGTTCATGGGTCCGAATCGCCCGACTGATCCAAACAGATCATTCGCGCCGTATTGCGATATAGGCTCTCCCCGATGTCCGGCGCCAGATCGGCGACCCTCCGACGGTTTTCCTTAGCCGCTGCGGCGGTCGCTCTTCTCCTCTTCGATGCCGCCGGCTGCTCCTACCTCCAGTGGCGGCGCGAGATTTCGCGGGGCCTGGACGCCGCGACGGCGGCCGGAAAATCGTGAGGCGCCCGGCCGCTTTTTCGCGGGTCTGGTGGCAGGAATGGGGCCTGACGGCGATGCTGGTGTCGCTCGTCCTCGCCATCTTCGTCGGAGGGCCGCTCATGACGGTCACCGGCGTGGGACAGTTCGTCTTCGACGCCTTCTTCGGCGCGCTTCTGTTCGCGGGGGTGGTCGCCTTCTCCCATCGGCGGTGGCTGGCCATCGCGATCGCCGTGCTCGGCTCCGCCGTCCTGTTCGTGCGATGGGAAAAGCACATGCAAGCGGCGCCCGGCCTGGCGGTCTGGAACGACGCGTTGTCGCTCCTGCTGCTCGTCCTCCTGACGAGCCTCGTGCTCGAGCATGTCTTCCGGCAGGGCCCAATCACCGGCGATCGGATTCGGGGCGCCATCGCGGCCTACCTGCTGCTCGGGCTCGGCTGGGTGTTCGCGTACAAGCTCGTGGACCATGCCGCGCCCGGCGCGTTGAGCATCGGGCCGATCGATCCGGCCCTGCACAACGGGCCCCCGACGCTTGCATACTTCAGCTTCGTGACGCTGACGACCGTGGGCTACGGCGACATCACGCCGGTCCATCCCGCCGCCCGCATGCTCGCGATCGCCGAGGCGCTGGTCGGCCAGCTCTACCCCGCCATCCTGATCGGCCGGCTCGTCTCCCTACAGATCAGCCAGGACCGGCACTGAGGCGATGCGCGGCCCGCCGCGTCGGCCGCGCCGTTCCGCGTCGACCTGAAGCCAGTCCGCGGGCGGCCTGCGGTGCTGACCCTCGCCGGCACGTTCGACGTCTCGACGGCGGCGGCGGCGCGGCGCGCAGATCGCGGCGCGGCTGGCCGGCGCCCGCGACCGTCCGCCCTCGAGGTCGACGCGCGCGGCATCGACCGCGGGGACATGTCGGGGATATCCATCGTCTACGAGCTCGCCGAGGGCCTGCTCGTCCCCGGCGTCCGCGCCACGATCAAGGGCCTGCGCCCCGAGTTTCAGACGCTTCTCACCGCCTTCCCGACCGGTGAAGCGCTGCGGGGCCTCGAAGCGGTCGCGCCGCGGCGGCCCGTCTTCAGCGAAATCGGGGCCGCGACCCAGTCCGTCGTCGCGGACGCGCGGGCCCAGCTCTCCTTCATCGGCGCGGTCGTGCAGGGTTTCGCGGCCGTCCTCCGGCGGCCGAGAGCGATGCGCTGGGGAGAGTTCGCCGTCGTCTTCGAGAAGGCCGGCGTCAACGCGCTTCCCATCGTCTCGCTCATCAGCCTGCTGATGGGCCTCGTCCTCGCCTTCGAGGGCGCGCAGACGCTCGAGATGTTCGGAGCGCAGATCTTCGTCGCGAACGGAATCGGCATCATCATGGTTCGCGAGTTTTCCCCAATCTTCACGGCGATCATCTTCGCGGGCCGCTCCGGCTCGGCGTTTGCCGCCGAGATCGGAACCATGAAGGTGAACCAGGAGCTGGACGCGCTCGAGACGATGGGGCTCAATCCCATCCGCTTCCTCGTCATCCAACGCGTCCTGGCGGGCACCCTCCTGATGCCCATACTGGCCGCGTACTCCATGGTGACGGGTGTATTCGGGGGAATCCTCGTCATGTTCACGATGGGATTCACATTCTCCCAGATCTGGACTCAGCTTTCGGGCGCCGTCGGCGTCCACGACGTGCTCGTCGGAATTTCCAAATCCTTCGTGTTCGGCGCGATCATCGCGGGCCTCGGCTGCCTCCGCGGGATGCAGACGAAGGAGGGACCCAACGCCGTCGGCGACTCGACGACCCGCGCCGTCGTCGCCGGGATCCTCATGATCATCATCGTGGACGCCGTGTACAGCGTCGTGACCTACGTGCTGCACGTATGAGCGCGGCGCCGGTGGCAATCTCCGTCGAAGGCGTCACGATCGCCTACGGCGACAAGGTCATCCAGAAGGACCTCACCTTCCAGGTGCGGCGGGGCGAGGTCTTCGTCATTCTCGGCGGCTCGGGCTGCGGCAAGAGCTCGCTCTTGAACAACATGATCGGGCTCTACCGGCCGGTCACGGGCCGGATCCTCTTCGGCGGCGACGACATCGTCACGGCGGAAGGCGCGGACCGCCTCCGGCTCCTCCGGAAGTTCGGAGTCATGTACCAGAGCGGCGCGCTCTTCGGGTCCATGACGGTCCTCGAGAACGTGCGCCTGCCCCTCGACGAGTTCACCGACCTCGGCGCCGCGGAAAAGGATCTCGTCGCGGCGGCGAAGCTGAACCTGGTGGGACTGCTTCCGGCCGCCGCGCAGAAGCCCTCGGCGCTTTCCGGGGGAATGCAGAAGCGGGCCGGCATCGCCCGGGCGATGTCGCTCGACCCCGGGATCCTGTTTCTCGACGAGCCCTCCGCGGGGCTCGACCCGATCACGTCGGCAGGCCTCGACAAGACGATCAAGGAGCTCTCGAAGGGACTCGGCATCACGTTCGTGGTGGTCACCCACGAGCTCCAGAGCATCTACGCGATCGCCGACCGCTGCGTCATGCTCGACGCCCGAACGAAGACGATGATCGCCGAGGGAAAGCCCGCCGACCTGCGCGACCATTCCGACGATCCTTACGTGCGACAGTTTTTCCTCCGCCAGGCCGAGCCGGCCGACGCGGCGAAAAAGGAGAGTCCGAGCTCATGAGCGAAAAAGCGAGCCAGTTCCGAATCGGGCTCTTCGTCAGCCTGGGCGTGGCGATCATCCTCGGGGGGCTCTTTCTCTTCGGCATCCGCAGCGCCTTCCAGCCCACCTACATGTTCGAGACCTACTCCACCGACAACGTCGAGGGGCTCTCGGTGGGCTCGATCGTGACCCTGCGGGGCGTCCCGGTGGGCAAGGTCACCGAGATCGGATTCAGCTGGAACATGTACGACACGGTCAGCCCGGCGTGCGTCGTGGTTCGGTGCGCCGTCAAACAGAGAATCGCTCCCGTGAAGTGGCGGGGAGACGCGGACAAGGAATTCGACGCGATCATCCGGGACGGGCTGCGGGCCGTCGTCCAGATGGAGGGAATCACGGGCTCCAGCATCGTGTCCCTCCAGAGGATGGATCCCGTCAAGTACCCGCCCCTCAAGGTGTCGTGGACGCCGAAGTACACCTATGTGCCTTCGGCGCCGAGCCAGCTCGGGCGCCTGCTCGCCTCGGTGGACAAGACCCTGGCGAACCTCGAAAAGTTCGACGCGGGAGGGCTCTCGACGAACTTGAACCACGTCCTCGGCACGGCCGACTCCGCGCTGAAGAACCTGAACCAGCTCGACGTGAAGGGAATCTCGAAGAACGCGAACCAGGCGATCGGCGACGCCGCGGGCGCGATCAAGGAAATCAAGGGTCTCGCCGAGGACGCCCGCGCGGACCTCAAGAGCATGAAGCTCGACGCGGTCGGCGCGGATGCGTCCCGCCTGCTGGACGATCTCGACGCGAGGCTGGCGATTCTCATCGAAAAGCTGTCGGGAATCGACGTGCGGTCCCTGAACGACACGCTGGCCGGGACCCGAGACGCGGCGCGGAGCCTGAACGAGGCCCTGGACCAGCTCAAGCGCTATCCGTCGGGGTTCCTGTTCGGCGGCGCCCCGGCGCCCGCCCCGGTTCTCGAAAAGGAGAAGAAGTGATGCGCCGCCCCGCTTTCGGACTGCCGTCTCGATCCGCCCGATGCATCGCCGCGGGACTCGCCCTCGTGGGGGCGCTGCTGACCGGCGCCTGCGCCTCGAAGCTCCCGGAAAGGCCGCAGACCTTCACGATCGACCCGCCGGCTCCGCGCACGTCTCCCGCCCCGACGGCCACGCGCGTTGTGGCGCTGCGGCGCGCCGAGGTCGCGCCCACATACGCCGGATCCGAACTGGTCTACCGGGTCGCCGAGCACGGCATCGAGCGCGATCCGTATGCGAGTCTGGCTGCTCCGCCCGCATGGATCCTGACCTCGGCGATCCGCGGCTACCTCCGGGATTCCGACTACATCCGCGACGTCGTCGCCCCGGGCGAGGGCATCCCGGTCGACGCCGACATCGAACCCACGCTGACGGAGCTCTGCGGAGATTTCAGCAGCCCGACCGAGTCGGCGGCAGTGCTCTCCCTGAGGTTCCGCGTTCTTGCCCCGGCGACGGGGGCCGGCACCGCGCGGGAAATCCTGTTGAAGACGTATACGCGGCGGACCCCGCTGACACAGCGAACCGCCGCCGCCGTCGTCGCGGCGTGGAACAGCGCGCTCGGCGAGGTCATGGGGGAATTCCTCACCGATCTCAAACCCGTACTGCCTCCGGGGCGCTCCGCCACGCCCTGACGGGCGCTACGCGAGGAGCGCCCGAAGAAGCCCGGCCGCGCCCCCGGCGAGCACGATCCACGCGGCTTGCGACCCCCGAACCAGTTAGGATTCTGGTCCGAGTCCCGGACTGTCGGAAACGAGAACCGGAGGCAGAACATGGCGACGAAGAAAACGGCGAAGAAGGGTCCCTCGAAGAAGCCGCCCGCGAAACGGGCGAAGGCCGCCGGGGCGAAGGCCCGCCCGGGCGCCGAAGCTCTGAAAATGCTCTCGGCCTCGCCGAGCTTTACGGTGAGCGACCTCGAGAAGAGCCTCGCCTGGTATCGGGACGTCCTCGGCTTCGCCGTCGAGGAGCGCTGGGAGGACCAGGGAAAGCTGGTCGGGGCCGGCCTGCGCGCGGGAAACGTCCGGTTCATGGTCGGACAGGACGACTGGAAGAAAGGACGCGACCGGAAGAAGGGCGAGGGCTTCCGGCTCTACTGCACGACGACCCAGAAAGTGGACGCCCTCGCGAAGAAAATCGTGGCCCGCGGCGGCAAGCTCGACCAGGAGCCCCGCAACCAACCGTGGGGCATGCGCGACTTCGCCCTGACCGACCCGGACGGGTTCAAGATCACGATCGCCGAAGAGAAACGCTAGGAGAGCCGGCGCGCGCCGTCGCCCCGGGCCAACCGGCGGCGTGCCCATCGGAAGATTCGCGCCGACCCGCGGCCGTTCGTCAGCCACGCGAGCGGCAGCGCGACGGCGCACGCCGCGACGAGGCTTGCCGGCGGCGCCGGCCACCACCACGACTCGAAAGCGGCCCGGGTCGCCAGGCCGCGGAGCCCCTCCTCCGATGACCGCGCCGCGGCGACCAGGAGCAGCTCGCGCATCCGATTGCGCACGATCGGGTCGCGGTGCCACGCGCTGCCGCGAATCCGGCGGGCCATCGCAAGCATGACCGTCGCGTAGCTCTGCGTTCGGCGCCGCGTCGCCCTGCTGGCCGAGAGGCGCCCCGGAGAGTCCACCTCGACGAAACACGTCGGTCCCGGAACGTGGACCAACCTGGCGCCCAGGCAGGCGGCACGGCAGTCGTGCTCGTGGTCCTCCCAGTGCCAGGACGAGATCCATCCGCCCATCGCGTCCACAAGATCGCGGCGCCAAAGGCACGCGCTCGTGTGCCAGGGGCGCCGCCACAAGAGCGTGGGCAGGATCTGCTCGAGCGCCTCGTCGCTTCCCCGCCGCACGACGGACGGCCGTCCCTCGCGCATTTCCATCGCGGCGCCATAGGCCATTCCCGCTTCCGGCGCCGCGGACAGAGCTCCCACCAGAGAGGCCAGGTGCGTGGGGGCCCAGAAGTCGTCGGAGTCGAGGTAAGCAACGAACTCTCCGTTCGCAAGTCGCCGGCCCGCGTCGCGGGCGCCGCCCGGACCGCGGTTGGACTCCAGACGCACCACCCGAACCTCGAAATCGAGCGCCTCCGCCGGAGGCGCGAACGCCGGAGTGGAAGCGTCGTCCACCACGATGAGCTCGAGCGGCCGATGCGTCTGACTCGCCACCGACCGGATCGCTCTTGCCGCGAGCTCGAAGCGGTCGTGCACCGGCACGATGACGGACACGAGCCGATCGCCGCGGATCGACCGCCGTTCCAGGGTCACGGGCGGCCCAGGCGCCGTCGGGCGGAGCGCCGGAACTGGCGCAGCACGAATCGCGCGAGCGTGGCGTAAAGCCGAAACTGGTCTCGCAGGGGCAACCGGCGTCGGGAGACCGCCCTCATCGCCGAGGCCGCCACCGCCGCCCACTGCCGCGCGCCGAATCGCCAGCTCCGCGAAAGGCTGCCCGGAAGGTAGAACTTGGTGACCAGGCGCTCGGGGATTCGTACGAATGCCCCCAGCAGACTCATCTCGAGCAGCCACGGCCAATCGGCCGAGAACTCCCCCGCCGCGTGCCGACGAAGTCCGCCGATCTGGCGCGCCGCCGCGGCGCGGAAGACGCCGCGGTTCGGGATCCACCACGAGCCTTCGAGTCGAGCGAGACGCCGGGCGCGCTCGATTGCATCCGTCACGCCGTCGAGCCGTGTGTAGGTCCTTTCTTCGACGGCGCCGTCCTGACGGACGAGCCGGATATCCGAGAAAGCCAGCACCGCGGCGGGATCCGCCTCGAGCGCCGCCACGCACTGCTCGACGTAGCCGGGTTCCGGCAGATCGTCCTGAAACGCGAAGAACAGATAGTCGGCCCGGGCCTGCCCGAGGAGCGCGTTGACGTTCCCGACCCAGCCGAGGTTGCGTTCCTGGCGGATCAGGTGGAAGCGCGGGTCCTCCGCCACCCGGCGCTCGCAGATCGCGGCAGTGTCGTCGGGCGAAGCGTCGTCGGAAACCAGGACCTCCAGCCCGGAACACGTCTGGGCGGCGAGCGCGTCCAGGGTGCGCGCGATGAACCCGGCCGCTTTCCAGGCCGGGACCAGGGCGAGGACGCGGGGCCGGGCGCCTTCCGCCGTGGTCATGCCACCCGACCCGCCTCGAAAGCCTGGACGCGATCCGCGGCCTTCACCGCGAACATCGGCGCGGTGGTCAGCTTGCCGGGGTCGACGCTGTGATATCCGCCGTGGGACGAAACCCCGATGCGGGTCCGATCGTGCAATCCGCTCTCGGCGTCATCCACGTCGCTGCGCCCGATCGCCACGATGGCGCCGGCGTCGACCAGCATCGTTTCGCTGCGCGCGATACCCGGATACCAGGCGTCGATGGCGGTCCGGATGCCTTCTTCGACCCGGCGGGCGAGCTCCGGATCCGCCTCGCCGCGGCATGCGGCGTCCCAGGAGCGCGGGGGCTCCACGTCCTGACTCCACCCCTGCAGACCCGACGGGTACCACGACAGATACGCGGTCCCGTCGTGACGAACCACGACGTCGCCGTAGCGCCCGAGGACCATCGTGACCGATGGCGCGCCGCGCAGATCGGCCGGCAGGCGGACGATGAGCCGGAACTTCAGACGGTGCAGCAGGTCGGCCGGGGCAGCGAGCCCCAGCTGCCGATCGAACGCGAGGCGCCGCTCCCAGCTGGCGTTGACCACCTGCCGCGCTCGGATGCGCCAGGGACCGCCGGGTCCATCCCCCTCGACCCGGAAACCCTCGCGCTCCCGCTCGATGATACGGGCCATGTGCGAGAAGCGGAGTCGGATTCGCGGGGACGCGGCGAGCGCTTCTCGCAAAGCCGACGCGAGCTTAGCGGTGTCGAGGGCCAGCTCGGCGGTCGCGAAGCCGGCCGCGAATCGGGCCGCGTCGAAGTGCGCGGTCAGCTCGGAATTCGTCAGGGGCCGAAAGAGCCGGTCGGGCCTTCCGCCGAGATAGTCGAGGGTCGGATCCGCGGCGAGCTGTTCCCGGCAGCGCGCCTCGACCGCGCGGTAGTGCGGGACGAGCGCGTCCGGCGCCAGAACCGAATCGCAGGCCACGAGGTAGTGAAAGGGCGTCGAGATCGCGAGCCATTGCGCTTCGGACCCGAGCCAGCGGGCGACGATGGCTCGGAATCGCAGAGCCCCGTCGAGCATCAGAAAAGCGGTGTCGCGCGTTCGGTCGTTGGCATAGATGAGGCCGAGGTGGATCTTGCCCTCGTTGCGCAGGCTGGCCCGGTTGAGGGCGCGCTCGTCCTGCTCCACCAGCGTCAGCGGAATGCCACGCCGCGCGAGCTCCAGGGCCACGCCTGCTCCCTGCAGACCGGCTCCGAGGACGAGAATTTCGGTCTCGAAATCGGCCATGAGGGAAATAGAGCCGCTACGGCGCTTCCGTCACCAGGAAGAGGTGGGAGGCCATCCGGCGGCACGTGTAGGCGCGGGTCTTGCCGTCGTCGGCGATCGCGATCGGGCCGATCTGGAGCACGCCGGTCAGATCGGCCGGGCCGAACGTCGCGTACGGCTCGCGTTTTCCGGTCGCGACGTCGAGCTTCTCGATTCGGGCGGGAACGTCCCAGACGGGAGCCACCAGAAGCGAGCGGCCGTCGGCGCTCCAGCGAAGGACGCTGTCCTCGGGCGTCGCCCCGGGCACCGGACGCGGCGCACCGCCCTCGGCCGGGTAGATGCGCAGGCCTTTCCCGCTCTCGCGCACCACCACCTCGTGGCCGTTCGGCGCCGGGATTCCGTCGGTGGTGCCCTCCGGCGTGATCGGCCGCGTTTTGCCCCCGTCGACATCCTGGACGTAGCAGCGCACCGCGTGGCCGGCTTCGTGGCCGCACGCGAGGACCCTGCGCCCGTCGGGAAAGAGCAGCGCCGTCTCGTAGCTGACGAGACCCCCGCGATCGAGCCGGCGCGGCGCGCCCGCGCCCGTCGGATAGAGAACCAGCTGCTGGGGCACGGTTGGCACCACCGCGAGCGCCCATTTCCCGTCCCGCGACAAGTCGGTGGCGGTGCCGTCGCCCAGCCGCACGACCGGCGATCCGTCGACGCCGCGGATGCAGGCCGAGTAGTTGGGGCCGGCGCCGCCGCTCTCTTCCGTGAAGAGGAGGGTCTTGCCGTCGGCGCTGAAGGCCACCGCGTAGGACAGGTCCAGCCAGGAGAGATTGCGCTCGCGATCCTGGCCCGCCACCAGCGTCGGGACGTCGCGATACAGGTCGTCCCGGCTCGTGATCCATCGCCCGTCCGCGCCCACGTCCTGGATCGTCAGCCCGCCGGCGCTCTGGAGCAGCGTGCGCCGCTTGCCCGCGAGCGAGACCGCGTAGACGTCGAAGTTGTTGTACGCCGTCCCCGCGGAGAACAGGACTTCGTCGCCGGCGGTGGACCAGGCGAGCCCCTCCTCGGCCCAGTAGCCCTCGGAGAGGACGGTCTTCTTGCCATGGAGGTCGACGACGGCCACGAGGCCGCGATCGTCGAACTTGATGGGATGCTCGAAGAACGCGATCCGGTCGCCCTTGCGGGAGAAGCGCGGGTTGCTCATGTAGCCGCCGGACTCGCACAACACCTTCCCGACCGGAAACTCCAGCCGGTCCTTGCCGTCGACCTCGCGGATCACTGCCAGATCGGATCCGTCGGGCGACCAGTCCGCCTCGCGAACCCGCTCGAGGATCTCCCGGGGAGCGCCGCCCTCGAGGGGCATCCGCGCGAGCGTGCCCTCGAACAAACTGTGGCGCAGGTAGCGAGCTCCCGTCAGCACCGCGAGCTCGCCGCGCGAGGACACCGACAGGAGCTGCACGCCCGGCAGCCCCCGCGCGCTCGCGCCCGGGTAGTCCGGGCGCAGCGAGAAGATCTGGGGCGAGTTGCCCGAGGGCGCGGCGCTGTACACCACCGTCTTGCCGTCGGGAGCGAAACGCGCGTTGAAGATCGGCTCCTGGCGGAACGTCAGCTGCTGGAAGACCGCCGCTCGCGACGAAACCGTCCGGCGGCCGCGGCCGAGCTCGTACGCTCCGGCGAGGGCGAGCACCGCCAGGACCGCGAGGACGGCGGGCAGCCAGCGTCGCTCGCCGCGCGCCGCCTGGAGCCCCGCGACGGGGCGGCTCGTCGAGGAATCCCCCGAGAGCGACTCGAGATCGAATCCGAGGTCGTGCGCGGAGTGAAAACGCCGCTCGGGGTTCTTCTCGAGGCAGTGGCGCACGATGCGTTCGAGGGCAGCCGGGATGTTCTGGTTGGTCACCGAGAGGTCCGGCGGATCCTCCTTCAGGATCGCCGACATCGTGTCCGCCGCGGAGTCGCCCCGGAAGGCGCGCTGCCCCGAGAGCATCTCGTAGAGGATCGCGCCGAAGGAAAAGATGTCGCTGCGAGCATCCGCCGGCCGTCCGCGGACCTGTTCGGGGGACATGTAGCCGAGCGTCCCGAGCACGACGCCCGGCTCCGTGCCGGCCGTGGCCGTCGGCAGGTTCGTGGCCTGGCCGCCTTCCTCCATGTGGGTCAGCTTCGCGAGCCCGAAGTCGAGGATCTTGACCCGGCCGTCCTTCGTGACGAACACGTTCTCGGGCTTCAGGTCCCGATGGACGATGCCTTTCTCGTGCGCCGCGGCCAGACCGTGGGCGATCTGCAGGGCGTGATCGATCGCCTTGCGGGTCGAGAACTTCCCGCCCGCGAGCTCTCCGCGCAGCGTCTCGCCTTCCAGCAGCTCCTGGACCACGTAGGGCGCGCCCTCGTGCGTGCCGATGTCGTGCACCGCCGTGATGTTCGGGTGGTTGAGGATGCCCGCCGCGCGCGCTTCCTGCTCGAAGCGCCGCAGCCGGTCCGCGTCGTCGGACATGGAGGCCGGCAGGACCTTGATCGCGACCTCGCGCCCAAGCCTCGGGTCCGTCGCCCGATAAACCTCCCCCATTCCGCCCGCGCCGATCGGCGCGACGATCTCGTAGGGGCCAAGCTTCGTTCCGGCTGCAATCGACATGTCTTGTGGACGGCGGTCGGGATTGTAACCGGCCCTCCGACCGCGCCGGCCGACGGCGTCAGCGCGGCCTGGCGTCGACCGGCCGCCGGGGAGCGGCCAGGTCCTCGAGGGCGGCGCGAACCTCGGCGTCGTCGACGTGAATGCAGGCGGCGACGAGGCGCAGGATCGCCCCGGCCTCGAGCCTCTCGGTGGGGACCCCGTCGCAGGCCTTCAGGCAGGCCGCGATGCGGCGCGGGTCCGCGGCTTCGATGTCCTTGCGTGAAGACGACATCGCCCTACGTTTCATTCAACGATCGAGCGCGCCCGGGGATTACGTACGCGGCGCCGGCCCGGCGCGCCCCGGCGCGAGCGCCTCCGGCCGGGGGTCAGGCAGCGTCTCGAAGGCCCGCGATTCCATCCGAAACCTCGTTCCGCAGCGGATGCAGCGCTTCGGCCAGGCCTGGCCCTCGATCACCAGGGCCCGAATGCCGCACGCGCGGCACGGGATCGTCACGTAACGGGGGTCCGGGATGCGCTCCACTCAGCGCCTCTCGAGGAAAGCCTCGTCGAGGAGCAGCACGGTCGTCCCGTCATAGCCGTAGAGAAGCTCGTGTCCGCGGTGGCACGTCGTCGTGCCCGTCGTCCCCTCTTCCGTGTCCGCGGGAAGCTCGATCCGGACGCGATCGCCGCACTGGTGGCACCGGAGAGGCCAGGTCTTCGGGTATTCGCCGGTCATGGGTTTCCTCCGCGCGCGACCGTACCGGCGCCAGATGAAGACGAGTTGAACCTCTCGAAAAAGAAGCGGGAGAAGAGATTTTTCTACCGCGAAATACGCGCCTGCGCCAATAATCCTGCCGTGCCGATTCTCCTTCCGGGACGCACCGCCGACGAATCCACTCTCGAGGAGACCCCGCTCCCGGGCGCGGCCGGCCTCGCCGTCGACCTCTTTCTCGTGGCGGCCGTGGCGGCCCTCGTGGGAGGCGTCGTCGTCCTGGCGCAGCGCTGGAACGCTCCCATCCGCACCGCGACGCCGATCGACCTCGACCCCGCGGCCTTGCCGGGCTACACGCTGCTCTCGCTCTCGCGCGGTTTCGCCGCCTACGTGCTCTCGCTGATCTTCACGCTCGTCTACGGGACGGTTGCCGCGCACTCCAAGCGAGCGGAGAAGGTCATGATCCCGCTGCTCGACATCGGCCAGGGCATCCCGGTGCTCGGTTTCCTGCCGGGCCTGGTGCTCGGGATGGTCGCGCTCTTTCCGCACTCGAACGTCGGGCTCGAGCTCGCGTGCGTCCTCATGATCTTCACCGGCCAGGTCTGGAACATGGTCTTTTCCTTCTACGGCTCGGTGCGCTCCGTGCCGGCGGAGCTCCGGGAGGTGGCCCGCATCCACCGTTTCGGCTGGTTCAAGACGTTTCGGACCGTGGAGGTGTCCTCGTCGGCGATCGGCCTCGTGTGGAACTCGATGATGTCCATGGCCGGGGGCTGGTTCTTCCTGACGGTCAACGAGGCCTTCACGCTCGGCAACCGCGACTTTCGCCTTCCCGGCGTGGGGTCCTACATGGCGGTCGCGATCGCGAAGGGCGACCGGCGCGCCATGATCTGGGCGATCGTCGCGATGTCGGTGATGATCCTCGCGGTCGATCAGCTGCTGTGGAAGCCGCTCGTGGCCTGGTCCGAGCGCTTTCGGCTCGAGGAGCTCTCGTCGGCGGACAAGCCGAAATCCTGGATGCTCGACCTGCTGCGGCGTTCTCCTCTGATGCGCCGGCTGCGCCGATGGCGCCCGGAGCGCGGCCAATCCGGCGGCGGCGCGGGGCGGACCGTCGCTCGCAAACCCGTCCTGCCCCCCGTCGAGCCCGAGCGCGCCGGCGTCGTCGTGCGCCAGACGCTGCTCTGGGTGTTCGGTGCCGCCGCCGTCGGGAGCGCGGCCTGGGGCTCATTCCGCCTCGTTCACCTGCTCCTCGCCTTGCCCCGCCGGGAATGGGGCACGCTGGCCGCCGCCCTCGGGGCGACATTTCTGCGCACGGCCGGCGCCCTCGCCCTCGCAACCCTCTGGACCGTTCCGGCCGGAATTCTCATCGGCCGATCGGCCAAGTGGTCGCGGCGCCTGCAGCCCGTCGTCCAGCTCGTCGCCTCGTTCCCGGCGCCCATGATCTTTCCGCTGGTCACCGCCGCGATGCTCGCCTTCCGGATTCCGTTCGCCGTGATCGCGTCCATCCTGATGCTGCTCGGCGCCCAGTGGTACGTCCTCTTCAACGTCCTGGCTGGCGCGAGCGCGATCCCGCACGACCTCGAGGAGGCCGCGGAGACGTACCACGTGGACGGCGTCGCCCGCTGGAGGAAGCTCTTTTTGCCCGCCGTCTTTCCCTACCTCGTGACGGGCCTCATCACCGCGGCGGGCGGCGCCTGGAACGCCTCCATCGTGGCCGAGACGCTGGACTATCAGGGCCGGACGCTGGAGACGTTCGGCCTCGGATCCACCATCACGCACGCCACACAGACCGCGAACTTCCCGCTGCTCGCCGCCGGCGTCCTGACGATGTCGGCGGCCCTCATCCTTCTCAACCGCGCGGTATGGCGGCCGCTGTATCGGCTCGCCGAGTCGCGGTACGCTTTGAACCGATGAGCGCTGCGAACGCTCCCCACCGCGACGCCGGGCCGGCGATCGCCCAGGCCGTCGGCGTGACGAAGGTCTACCGCGACGACGAAGGCCGCGAGCGCGTCGTTCTGAAGGATGTCGATTTTTCGGTTCGGAAGGGCGAAACGGTCGCGATCCTCGGTCCGTCCGGCTGCGGCAAGTCCACCCTGCTGCGGATCCTGATCGGCCTGATCCCGCCGACGTCCGGAGACCTGAAGGAGCACGGCAAACCGCTGGCGGGGATTCATCCGGGCGCTTCCGTCGTGTTCCAGAATTTCGCGCTGTACCCGTGGCTGACCGTCGAGCAGAACGTGCGGGTCGGGCTGAACGGGGCCCCGCTACCGGAGGAGGAGAGCGAGTCGCGCGTCGCGCAGGCGATCGACAAGGTCGGCCTGTCCGGCGTCGAGCGCGCCTACCCGAAGGAGCTCTCGGGCGGCATGAAGCAGCGCGTCGGCATCGCGCGGGCGCTCGTCGGCGGGCCGGAGCTGCTCTGCATGGACGAGCCGTTTTCCGCCCTCGATGTCCTGACGGCCGAGCTGCTCCGGGCCGAGGTGTACCGCCTCTGGTCGGACCGCTCGAGCAGCCTCTCTTCGATCCTCATCATCACGCACCTGATCGACGAGGCGGTGTACCTGGGAGACCGCATCGTCATCCTCGGCGCGAATCCCGGGACGATCCGGCAGGAGATCGTGAACACGCTGCCGCATCCCGCGCGAGTACCGGCATCCGGAGTTCCTGCGCATGGTGGAGGAGATCCACGACATCGTGACCGGGATCCACCTGCCCGAGGAGAAGCCGGCTCCGCCGACGACCGCCGGCGGCCGACCCTCGGTCGGTCCCGATCCGGCCGATCCCGGAAGCCGGTCCGAGCGAGGTGGCCGGCCTTCTCGAGATCCTCAGCGATCACGCCGGCGAGCAGGACCTCTTCGAGCTCGACGCGATCACCGCGTACGACTTCGGCCACACGATCGCGGTCGTGAAGGCCGCGGAGATGCTCGGCTTCGCCGAGACGCCCGGCGACCTCGTTCGTCTGACGGACCTCGGCCGCGAAATGGTCGCGGCGCCCGCGCCGGAGAAGAAGCTGCTCTTCCGGAAGCGGCTGCTGACGCTCGGAATCTTCGCGGCTCTCGTCCGCCACATGGCGGCCGACCCCGACGCGGCGCACTCCGGCGAAGACATCCGCGCGTTCCTCGCGGAGCGCCTCCCGGGACACTCCATCCCCGACCTGTACAACACGATCGTCAACTGGGGTCGCTACGGCCAGCTCTGGCACCGCGACGCGCAGTCCGACGAGCTGACGCTCCACACCGGCCGGGACGAAGAAGACTAGCGGCCCGCTCGCCCTGTGCTCGCCGACGCCTGTTAGGCTGCGGCGCCCTGAACGAATTGGAGGATGTGCCGATGAAGATCGCGTGGTTCTTTGCTGATGGCCGCGATCCTGCTTCTCGGCGCTTGCCAGAGGAAGGAGGCGCCGGCACCGCCCGCATCCGCGGACGCGGGAACGGCGACGACGACAGCGGCGGCGGCCGCGCTCGCTGCTCCCGCCGCCAATCCCCTCAAGAACGCCTACTTCGGCGACCTGCACCTGCACACCGGCTACTCGATGGACGCGTTCGCGATGAGCACGCGGACCACGCCGGAAGACTCCTACCGCTACGCGATGGGCGAAATCGGTCGAGTACATGGGCAAGCCGCAAAAGCGCCTCGCGCCGCTCGACTTTCTCGCCGTCACCGATCACTCGGAGTACCTCGGCGTCGTGCGCGACACGATCGACCCCAACGGACCGTTCGCGAAATCCGAGTGGTACTCCACGATGACCAGCAAGGATCCGAAGGTCTCCGGCCGAGGCCTTTCACAAGCTGATCGGCTCGACCGTCACCAACAAGCCGCTGCCCGAGTTCTCGGACCCGGTGATGCTTCGCTCCGCCTGGCAGAAGTACGAAGCCATCGCCGACAAGTACAACAAGCCCGGGCAATTCACGACGTTCGTGGGATACGAGTGGACCTCGGCGCCCGAGTATCAAAACCTGCACCGCTGCGTGATCTTCGCCGACAAGGGTCCCGAGATGCCGTTCACCGCGTTCGACTCGCTCGACCCCGAGGAGCTCTGGCGTTACCTCGAGAAGCAGCGCCAGGCGGGGCTCGACGTGATCGCCGTTCCCCACAACGGCAACGCCAGCAACGGCCTGATGTTCAGCACGAAGGACATGTCGGGCAGGCCGCTCACGCGCGACTATGCCGAGCGCCGGATGGCGAACGAGCCCCTGGCGGAGATCATCCAGGGCAAGGGCCAGAGCGACACGAGCCCCTCCCTTTCGCCGACGGACGAGTTCGCGAATTTCGAGATGTGGACGTACCTGATCGGGAGCGACATCAAAGCGAAGTCCGCGACGGGCAGCTACATCCGCCAGGCCTACGGCGTGGGACAGGAGCTGCAGCAGAAGCTGGGCGTCAATCCCTTCAAGTACGGCATCGAGGCCGGCACGGACTTCCACTCCGGCATCTCCTCGACCGAGGCGAGCAACTACCCCGGCTCGCACGGCAACCAGGACAGCGATCCCCGGACGGTGATCACCGCCACCACGTCGATCGGCGGCGAGCCCCCGACCACCATCGGCTCCGGCGGCCTGACCGGCGTTTGGGCCGAGGAGAACACGCGCAAGGCCCTCTTTGCCGCGATGAAGCGCAAGGAGACCTTCGGGACGTCCGGCGTGCGCATCAAGGTCCGCATGTTCGCCGGCTGGGGCTATCCCAGGGACATGACGCAGAAAGCCGACTGGGTCAAGGCGGCCTACGACGGCGGCGTGCCCATGGGGGGCGATCTGCCCGCGGGATCCGGGGCCGCCGGTCCCACCCTCGTCGTTCACGCCGTCAAGGATCCGAACAGCGGCAACCTCGACCGCATCCAGATCGTCAAGATCTCGACGAAGAACGGGAAGAGCGCCGAGAAGGTCGTCGACGTCGTGTGGAGCGGCGATCGCAAGCCCGACCCGAAGACCGGCAAGGTCCCCGCCGTCGGCAACACGGTGGACGTGAAGACCGCCACCTATCAGAACTCGATCGGCGCGACGGAGCTGATCGGCGAGTGGACGGATCCCGCGTTCGATCCGGCCGCCCACGCGACGTACTACGCCCGCGTGCTCGAGATCCCGACGCCGCGCTGGTCGACCTACTGGGCGGCGAAGCTCGGCCTGCCGCCCAACCCGACCGTGGCGGAGACGGTGCAGCAGCGCGCCTGGACCTCGCCGATCTGGTACACGCCGGCGCACTGAGCGCCGGCGGAGTCAGACGGCGGCGGCCAGGCTCGGGCGGGCGCTCGCGACCGCCACGACGTCGAAGGCCGGCGGCTGCGCCAGGTGGCGCTTGACCGAGCACTGATCGACGGCGCGGAGGACCGCGTCGCGGTACTTCTCGGGGAACGCCGGCGGCAGATCGATCTCGATCCGGATGCGGGACGTCAGCTTGCTCTCCGGATCCCGTTCGGGCGTGACCGACAGCGCCAGGCCGGTGGTCTCGAGCCCTCGCTGCTGGAAGAAGCGGAGCACGTAGAAGCCGGCGCACGTGCCGATCGAAGCCAGGAAGAGGTCGAACGGCGACGGAGCCGTTCCCGTACCGCCCGACTTTTCCGGCTGGTCGGTCCGGATCCGGAAGCCCTCGTGCAGCGCCTCGACGCGCATCCCGCCGGGAAACTCGATTTGCATGGATCGAAGGTAAGTCTCCCGGCCGCCGCTCTCGCTGATACAGACGCATTAAGGATGCCGCGGTGGCAGAGCTATCGAGCCACTCCAACCTTCGAGGAGGTTACGCAGGCTCAATCACTTGGAGGCGCTGGAACGCCCGGGCCGCTCAGCTCCTGTGGTCCCACCGCTCGAGGACTCCGGCCTCGACGTCGCGAGCCAGTTCGTCCTTCCATTCGAGGTCGGGACCCTGCGAGTCGAAAGACCAGAGGTAATCCGCGGCCGTTTCGGCGAATGCCCGCTGGGTCCATCCGACCCCGAACGCCTTCTGGCTGCTGATCTGAAAGAACCCCACGCGCTCCGGTTCCGGGTGCCAGAAGGGGAACTTCCCGAGCCACGCGGGGATCGTCGGAGAACCGAAGGGAGCGGGATCGAGGCCCTGCTGGTGCAGGAAGTCCCGGGGAACCCAGACGAATTCCGCGTGAGAGCGGGTTGCCGCGTTGCAGCGTTCCACGAATTGTCGGAACGTCATGGGAGCCCCGGTGAGGTTGTACGTCCCGTACAACGACCGCTCGATGGCGAGGACCAGGAATTGGGCCACATCTTCGACATCGACGATCTGCACGTGGTCGTCGCCCGTACCCGGACCGATGCGGCGGCCGCCGCCCTGACAGCGGCGCAGCCAGGTCAGGAGATCCGGCGAATCGTCCCGATCTCCCTTGATCGGGCCCGGGCGCACGACCGTGAGCTTCTCGCCCACCAGCTTCTGCAGCTTTCTCTCGCTCTCGGCCTTGCCGCGATCATAGGGACGAATCGAGGGGTCCCAGGGATTGAGAGGCGCATCTTCGGTGAGGCCCGGCCGGGCGAACCCCGCGGGGGCATAGGCGGCGATGGAGGACACATAGAGATAGTGCGCGGCCTGGTCCCGCAGCCGCATGGCGGCGGATGCGGCGACGGACGGGTCCGACGGCCAGACGTCGATGACCGCGTCCCACCGGCGGGATGCGACCTCGGTCCAGTTTTCGTCGGAGGCCACGGGACTCCGAAAGCCCCGGAGCTTCTCGAGGTGCGGGAAGAGTTGCGGGTTGGTGATCCCGCGATTGAACAGCGTGACCGTGTGCCCGCCGATCACGGCCGCTCGGACCACCGCCGGGCCGAGAAAGCTGGTGCCGCCGAGAATCAGGATCCTCCTGGCGGTGGGTGCCGGATCTGAGGCACGGGCGAGCGGAATGCGCAGGAGGGACATGCTCGAGGTGGCCAAGGCGCCCTGGATGAACCTTCGGCGATTCATGAATCTCCCAGCCGTCGAAGGCTGATACGAAATGCCGTCGCTCCGGGTTTACCGCCGTCGCTGCCACAACATAGGCCGCGAAAGCCGGGTCCCCGGCGCCAGGCACCTCCCTCCGACCGGAGCCCCGCGGCCCGGTTGACAGGGCCATCCTGATAGTTCTAGATTAATCGATCTATGAAGTCAGAGCCCGGACGCCGTCCTCGTGTTCAAGGCCCTCGCCGATCCGACGCGCCTGAAGATCCTCGACCTCCTGAAGTCGAAGGGCCGCTCGTGCTGCGAGCTGATCTCGCGCGACGAGCGGGGGCTCTGCGCATGCGACGTCGAGCAGGCCGTCCAGCTCTCGCAGGCCGCGGTCTCCCACCACATGGGGCTGCTGAGGCGGGCGGGGCTCGTGAACGCGGAAAAGCGGGGCCGGTGGATCTACTACTCGCGCAACGAGGCCGCGATCGCCGGCCTGGCGGAGCTGCTGGCGAAGGCCGTCTGAAAAAATTTGACCGTACTGATCGATAGTTTTCGATTGATAGAAACGGAGGGTCCCATGGCGTCCGCGGTCCACATCTCGCTCAACGTCTCGAGTCTCGATCGTTCCGTCGATTTCTACAGCCGCTTCTTCGGGGAACCGAAGAAGCGCAAGGCCGATTATGCGAAGTTCGTCAGCGCCGAGCCGGAGATCCATCTCGCCCTCCAGCCCGGCCGGCAGGGGCGCGACGGAGGCGCCCTGTCCCACCTCGGGATTCGCGTGGACTCGTCCGACGCGGTCCGTGACTGGAAGCGGACTCTCCTGGCCCGCGGCCTGCCTGCCGAGGAGGAGAAACGCGAGACCTGCTGCTACGCGCTCCAGGACAAGTTCTGGGTCGACGATCCGGACGGGAACCGCTGGGAGGTCTACAACGTGATCGAGGACGTCGAGGCGGATGCCGCGTGCGAGCCGCAGACCTGCTGCGCGCGGTGAGGCCGCGACCGTGACCGCGGGCCTCGCCGGAAAGCGCCTCGGCGCCTTCGAGCGCTATCTCTCGCTCTGGGTCGCCGCCAGCATGGGCCTGGGGCTTCTCCTCGGCAAAACGCTGCCCGGCCTGACGGCGGTCCTGCGCGGGCTGGAGCTCTCGGAAGGCTCGCACATCAACGTTCCGATCGCGGCGCTCATCTGGCTGATGATCTACCCGATGATGCTCCGGATCGACCTGAAGTCGATCCGGAGCGTCGGGCGACGACCGCGAGGCCTGCTCGTGACGCTCTTCGTGAACTGGCTGGTGAAGCCTTTCTCCATGGCCTTCTTCGGCTGGCTGTTCTTCCGCCATGTGTTTTCCGCCTGGATCGGCCCGGAGCTCGCCGCGCAGTACACGGCCGGCGTGATCATCCTGGCCGCCGCCCCGTGCACGGCGATGGTCTTCGTCTGGTCGTACCTCTCGGACGGCGATCCCGCCTACACGCTCGTGCAGGTTTCGATCAACGACCTCGTGATGCTCGTCGCGTTTGCGCCGACGGTGAAGCTGCTGGTGACGGGCGCGGCGGGGCTCGAGGTTCCGTTCCGAGTCCTCCTCGTCTCCGTCCTCGTGTTCGTCGTCATTCCGCTCGCGGCGGGCGCGCTGAGCCGCAGCGTCCTGATTGCGCGCCGGGGCGCGGCCTGGTTCGAGGAGCGTTTCGTGCGCGCTCTTGCCCCCGTCACGATCGCCGCCCTGCTCGCGACGTTGACGCTGATCTTCGCGTTCCAGGCCGAGAACATCACCGGGCGCGCAATGCACGTCCTCTTGATCGCCGTTCCGATCCTCCTGCAGGTGTATTTCAACTCGTCGCTGACGTACGGACTGATGAGGCTCGCCCGCGTCGAATACGCCGTGGCGGCGCCGGGCGCTCTCATCGGCGCTTCCAACTTCTTCGAGCTCGCCGTCGCCACGGCAATCGCGCTGTACGGACCCGGGTCGGGAGCGGCGCTGGCCACCGTCGTCGGCGTTCTCGTCGAGGTGCCCGTCATGCTGTCGGTGTGCCGGGTGTGTCTCGCCACGCGGCACTGGTTTCCCGCGCCGGCACCCGGCGCGGCCGAGGAGACGTCATGAAAGATGCATCGCCCGGGAAGAAGTTCAAGATCCTGTTTCTCTGCACGGGCAACTCGGCTCGAAGCATCCTGGCCGAGTTCTTTCTCAAGCGGCTCGATCCGGTCCACTTCGAGCCGTACAGCGCCGGGGCAAACCCGCGCGGCCGCGTCAACCCCTACGTGCTCGAGCTCCTGCGCGACGGGTATCACATCGAGGCGAGCGAGGCCCGCAGCAAGTCGTGGCAGGAGTTCAAGGACGTGAAGTTCGACTTCGTGATCACGGTGTGCGACCGGGCGAGAGAATCCTGCCCCGTCTGGCCCGGCCAGCCGATCGTGGCCCACTGGGGCTCGGAGGATCCGGACGCCGTCGAAGGCGGCGAGGAGGAGAAGCGCCGGGCCGTGAAGCGCGTCGCCGGCGAAATCTACCGCCGCCTCGGCCTCTTCACCTCGCTGCCGATCGCGTCCCTGGACCGGCTGCGCCTCGAGGAGATGACGAAGGCAATCGGAAAGAGGTAGCGAGCGGAAGAGGCGCTCAGGGCAGCATCATCCACAGGTACGCGTACTGGAGCGCCGTGACCTGCGCCGTCTGCTTGTTCACCGCACCGCTGCCGTGGCCTCCCTCGGTGTTTTCGAAGTAATAGACGGGGTGCCCCTGAGCCTCCAGCTTCGCGACCATCTTGCGGGCGTGGGCCGGGTGGACGCGGTCGTCCCGGGTATTCGTCCAGAAGAAGGGCGTCGGGTACTTCGTCTCCGGCTTGAGGAGAAAGTAGGGCGACCATGTCTGGATGTAGGCCCAGTCCTCGGCCTTGTCCGGATCGCCATATTCCGCCATCCAGCTCGCGCCGGCCAGGAGGTGGCTGAACCGCCGCATGTCGGCCAGCGGCACCTGCGCGACGACCGCGTGAAAGAGCTCCGGGTAGAGCGCGAGCGTTCCGGAAACGAGCAGACCTCCCTGGGATCCGCCCATGATCCCGAGGTGCCGCGCCGAGGTGATCTTCCGCGCCGCGAGGTCCCGCGCGACGGCCGAGAAGTCCTCGAAGTTGTGGATGTGCTGCTCCTTCACCGCGGCCTTGTGCCAGGCCGGGCCGAACTCCCCTCCCCCGCGGATGTTCGCGAGGACCCATACGCCCCCGCGCGCGAGCCACGCGGAACCCATGACCCCGCTGTAGCTGGGAACCTCGGAGACCTCGAAGCCGCCGTACCCGTAGAGAATCGTCGGGGCGGTCCCGTCCGACTTCGCCCCCTTGGGTCGCACGACGAAGTACGGAATCTTCGTGCCGTCTTTCGACGTCGCCTCGAATTGCTCGGTCGTCATTCCCTTCGCGTCGAAGAACACCGGCATCGTCTTGACCTGGACGGGCGCGGCGCCCTTCTCGGTAAGCCACAGGGATTTCGGCGTCGTGAAGTCTTCGTAGGTGAAGAAGAAGGACTCCGATTGATCGTTCGCGGCGCCCAGCTCCGCGGTGCCGACCCCGGGCGTGGGGATCCCGGACCGCGTCCAGCCGCCGTCGTCGTTCAACGACAGGGCGGTGAGACGACTGCGCACGTTGTCGAGCGTCTGGAGCAGCACGCGGTCTCGGGTGCGGGCGACGTCGGCGAGCGAAACCCGCTCGCTCGGCTCGAAGAGCACGTCGAACCGGCGCGCTCCGCGCAGCAGGTCGTCCACCGTTCCGGCGAGAAGCGACCCTTCCCGGTAGGTCTTGCCGCCGACGGTCCAGTCGCTTCGCAGCGAGAAGAGGAGCCGGTCGCGGAAGAAGAGCCGGGGACGCGCATCCTCGGGCAGGTCGAGCCGGACCAGGCGGTCGCCGACGAAGAGGAACGTCTCCTCCCGGAAGAACGCGGGAGTCCGGGAAATGAGGTCGTACCGGCCGTCGGTCAGGATCTCGGTCCGCCCGCCGGAGCCGACGTCCTCCGCTTTGCCCTCGTAGACCGTCCGCGCCGCGGACACGGGGGTGCCGCGCGTCCAGAGCTTCACGATTCGGGGATAGCCGGAAGTCGTCAGCGACCCCGTGCCGAAGTCGGTGCCGAGCCAGAGCGTGTTCTCGTCGCGCCACGCGATGAAGGACTTGGCCTCCGGCAGGTCGAAGCCGCCGGGCACGAACTGCTTCGTCTTCGTGTCGAACTCGCGCTCGACGGACGCATCCGAGCCTCCCGGAGAGAGGCTCACCATGCAGCGCTCGTTGGCGGGCGGCAGACAGCTCGCCCCGTGGAACACCCACGCCTTGCCGTCCGCCTTCGCGAGCGCGTCGACGTCGAGCACCGTCTCCCACTGCGGAGCGGCCGTCCGGTAGGAAGCGAGCGTCGTGCGGCGCCAGATCCCGCGCTCGTGCGCCTCGTCCTTCCAGAAGTTGTACACGGTCTCGCCGAGGAGCTCCGGCGTCGGGATCTTTTCCTTCGAATCCAGGATCTGCAGCGTCTTGTCGTAGATGGGCTTGTACTGCGGCCGCGCCTCCAGGACCGCGATCGTCTTCGCGTTGTGCTCGCGGGCCCACGCGAGGGCCTTCTCCCCCTGCACGTCCTCGAGCCAGACGAAGGGGTCGTCGTCGGGGGCCGCCGCGGCCGCGCCGAGGCCGGCCAGCCCCGCGAGCAGGAGAGCCGCCCACGTGAGCCGATTCGCGGGCGCAAAGGTCTTCCGCATTCCTGCACCTCCGGAAGTGGGGATCATATCGGGGCCCCTTTTCGGCTTTCAGGGACTACCCAAGCCGGCCCCCGGACCATAGGCTGGGGTCGGAGGTCGAGGACGTCATGACTACGGTTGGATCAATGCAGAAACGCAGGCTGGGAAAGAGCGACCTGGAGGTATCGGCCCTCGGACTGGGGTGCATGGGAATGAGCTACGGCTACGGACCGGCCGCCGACACGCGGGAAATGGTCTCGCTGATACGGGCGGCCATCGAACGCGGCGTCACGTTCTTCGACACCGCCGAGGTCTACGGCCCGTTCGCCAACGAAGAGCTCGTCGGCGAGGCTCTCGCCCCGTTCCGCGGCCAGGTGGTCATCGCCACCAAGTTCGGGTTCAAGATCGAAGCGGGCAAGCAGAACGGCCTGGACAGCCGGCCCGCTCACATCCGGGAGGTCGCCGAGGCCTCGCTCAAGCGCCTCAGGGTCGACGCCATCGACCTCTTCTACCAGCACCGTGTCGACCCGAACGTCCCCATCGAGGACGTGGCGGGAGCGGTGAAGGACCTGATCCGGGAAGGAAAGGTCAAGCACTTCGGGCTCTCCGAGGCCGGCGCAAAGACCATTCGCCGCGCCCACGCGATCCAGCCGGTCACGGCGCTCCAGAGCGAATACTCCCTGTGGTGGCGGGAACCGGAAGCGGAGGTGTTGCCGACGCTCGAGGAGCTGGGAATCGGGTTCGTTCCCTTCAGTCCGCTGGGCAAGGGCTATCTCACGGGCAAGATCGACGAGAACACGACGTTCGACAGCTCGGACTTCCGCAACGTCGTACCGCGATTCACCGCGGAGAACCGGAAGGCGAACCTGGCGTTCGTCGAATGGCTCACCACGTTCGCCCGGCAGAAGAAAGCGACGCCCGCCCAGATCGCGCTCGCGTGGCTTCTGGCGCGCAAGCCGTGGATCGTTCCGATCCCGGGCACCACGAAGCTGCATCGCCTCGAGGAGAACGTCGGCGCCGCGGCGATCGAACTCACGCCCGACGACCTCCGCGAAATCGATCGCGCCGCGTCGGAAATCGCGGTCCAGGGGGCTCGGTACCCCGCACACCTGCAGCAGCTGGTCGGTCGCTAAGAGAAACTCTCCCCCAAGCTCGCATCGCGGATAGTCTCCCGACCGAAGGGAGGGAGGAGGTCCGCGATGCGGGAGCCCGCAGCGGTCGCGCACCAGCGCGATCCGCGAGGAGCGACGTGAGCGATCGCGCAGCAGCGCGACGCGCGAGGGCGACGTTTAAGTCAAAGCCAGGTATTCGTGGGCGAGACGGACCACCATCGAGCCTTCGCCGACGGCGGAGGCGACGCGGTTCATGGCTCCCGCGCGCACGTCGCCCGCGGCGAAGACCCCGGGCACGCTGGTTTCGAGCGGCAGCGGCTCCCGCTGCTCCTTCCACGTCCGCGCATAAGGCTCCGCCGCCATCAGGTCGCGGCCGGTGAGGACGAACCCCTTCGCGTCGCGCAGCACGCCGGCCGGCAGCCAATCCGTCCGCGGGCGCGTCCCGATGAAGATGAAAACCGCGTCGATCTCCTCGGTCCGGCAAGATCCGTCGTCCAGGGAACGGAGGGTCACCCGTTCGACGTGGCCTTCGCCTTCGACGCTCGCGATTTCCGTCCGGGGGCGAAGGCGGATGTTGGGCGTCTTGCCGATCTGCTCGATGAGGTACGTCGACATCGTTTCCCGGAGACCCTCGCGGCGCACGACGATCTGCACGTCCGCGGCGTACCGGGCCAGGTGCATGGCGCCCTGACCCGCGGAGTTTCCGCCGCCCACGATGAGAACGCGCTTGCCCCGGAACGCCGGCGCTTCGGTCGTCGCGGCGCCATAGTAGACGCCCGCGCCCGTGTGCTCCGCCACGCCGGGAGCCGGATGCTCCCGATAGAACATTCCCGTGGCGACGAGCATGGCTCGCGTGACCAGCTCGCGCCCGTCGGTGAGCGCCAGGCGCTTGTAGCCGCCGTCGATCGACACGCCCGTCACCTCGAGCGGCGCGATGAACTCGGCGCCGAGGCGCTGCGCCTGCATGATGGCCCGGCGCGTCAGCTCGCTGCCGCTGACGCCGGCGGGGAACCCGAGGTAGTTTTCGATGCGCGAGCTCGTCCCCGCCTGTCCGCCCGGGGCGTGGCGGTCGAGCAGGATCGTCCGTAGTCCCTCGGAAGCGCCGTACACCGCGGCCCCGAGCCCGGCGGGCCCCGCGCCGACGACCACGAGGTCGTAGACGTCGAAGGCCGCCAGGAGCGGCCGGCCGAGGCGCTCGGCCACCTGGCGCGGCTCCGGGTTGGTCAGCACGCTCCCGTCCTCGAAGAACAGGACCGGCAACGCGTCGGTCGGAACACCCGCCGCCTCGAGCAGCGTCCGGGCTTCCGCGTCCCGCTCGACGTCGAGCCAGCGATACGGGATGAGATTGCTCGCCAGGAAATCCTTGATCGCGTGCGATCGCGTCGCCCACTGATGTCCGATCAGGCGCAGGCCCGTCGCCTCCGGCAGGGACTCGGCCTGCCACGCGTCGAGCAGATCGTCGACGACCGGGAAGAGGAGCTCCTCCGGCGGATCCCAGGGCTTCGACAGGTAGTGATCGATGTGCGCCTCGTTGATGGCCCGGATCGCGGCCTCGATGTCGGAGTACGCCGTCAGCAGGACGCGCCGGGCCAGGGGGTATGTCTCGCGCGACCGGGCGAGCAGCTCGCCGCCGAGCATCCCCGGCATGCGCTGGTCGCTGATCACCATCGCCAGCGAATCGCCGCGGCTCTTCAGCTCGCGCGCCGTCGAGAGCGCCTCCGGCCCCGAGGCCGCGCTCATGACCGTGTACTGGTCCCGGTACCGGGAGCGCAGGTCGCGCCGTACCGCCGCGAGGACCTGCGGATCGTCGTCCACGACGAGAAGAACGGGTTTGTTCACGCCCTGCCTTCGGTGCCCCCGGCTTCGACGACCGGCAGCGTGACCTGGAACTGCGTGCGGCCGGGCTGCGACTCGACGGAGATCTCACCCTCGTTGTGCTGGACGAGCCTTCGGACGATGTCGAGGCCGAGGCCCGTTCCCAGGCCGGCCGGCTTGGTCGTGAAGAAGGGATCGAAGATCCGCTCGCGGATCTCGGCGGGAATGCCGGGCCCGTTGTCGGCGATCCGGACGACGACCTTGCCCGACTCGCGGCCGGCCACGACTTCGACCCGGCCCGACTCCGGGACGGCGTCGAGCGCGTTGTCGATCAGGTTTCCCCAGATCTGATTGAGCTCGCCGGCGTATCCGCGCACGCGCGGCAGATCCGGCTCCACCCGGACGGAAACGGCGACCGACTTGCCGCGTGCCTTCGATTTCAGAACGGCGACCGTGTTTCCCAGGCCCTGGGAAACATCCACCGGGCCCGCGGATACACCCTGGTCCATGTGGGTGAAGCCCTTGACGGCCAGCACCAGGCCGGCGATCCGCGTCGCGGCATCCTGGATCTCCGAAGCGAGGCGGCGGACCGAGCATCCGGCGGCGGCCCAGCGCACCGCGGCGCCGAGCGCCGGACCATCGACGGCGGCGGCGAGCCGATCGAGAGTCCCGGTCGCCACGGCGGTTTCGGCGAGGGACTCCGCGACGGCCGTGTCGAGGCCGCGGTCGGCGAGCCAGTCCGTGATGGCTTCCTCGCGCTCGGCGTGCTCGATCGGCGATCGCACGCCCTGCTCGGGCGCCGCCGCGCAGGCGGTGCGCACCGCGTCGATCGCGTCGAACTGGGCCTCCGTCAGGCCGGACTCGCAGAGCACGCGCGTGGCCTGCTCGACGTCGTCGACCCGGCTGCCGAGCAGCGCGGCGCTGCGCTCGATCGCCGACGCGGGGTTGTTGAGCTCGTGGGCGAGGCCCGCCGAGAGGCGTCCGAGCGAGATCATCTTCTCGTCGTGCAGCTCGTTCGACGTGAATTCCCGCGCCCGGTCGACCATCCGGTGGACGAGGATCGCCGTCAGCGCGGGACATTCCCGGGCCAGGGCGGCCACGTGCTCCCGGGGCACGACCAACATGTCCGAGGGCTCCTGGATGATCGACCGCCCCGGCGAATTGACGAGCCGCGAGTACGGCAGCAGACCCGTCACGTCGCCAGCCCCCCACTCCGCGAGCTTGCGCGGACCCGAGCCGCGATCGATGAAGATCGTACTGCGGCCCGTGAGGACGACGAACATCCCCTCCACGGGCGCGCCCTGTGTCGAGACCGCATCGCCCACTTCCATCCGCCGCAGGGTCCCGTGCGCGGCCAGCCACTCGAGCTCCTCGCGGGGCGCGGCGCCGAGGGTCTTGTGTTTCGTCAGCCGATCGACGAGATCGGTTTCCGTCATGGGAGTCTCACCAGGGGTCGAATCCTATATCCGGCGGCGACCACGACGGCGACGGCTACGCCTTTCGCGGGGGCGCGATGACTGGCGCCACCGACGGGGCGCGGGGTAGATGCCGCCCTACTCGAGAACCGACACCTAAGGGAGCTTGAACCCCTTGACCAGGAACGCGGCCATCTGGTCGCGCCGAACGGCAGACTCCGGGCAGTACAGCCCTGCCCCGCATCCGCCCGTGACCCCCTCTCGCGCCAGCTGCTCGATGAACCCGCCCGCCCAGTAGCCCACCGGAACGTCCGCGAACACCGTTCCGCTCGAGGGATAGGTGCAGGTCACGGGATGGCGCGACTTTGTCAGGAACACGGCCATCTGCGCCCGCGTGACAGATCCCGTCGGGCAATAGTTGCCCCCGCCGCAGCCACCCGTGACTCCGTCGTGGTAGAGCTGCTCGATCCAGGCCGCGAAGGGGGACGACGCCGGCACGTCGGCAAAGAGCCCCGTCGCCGCGGGCGGTTCATATGTCGCTCCGTGGAGCCCGCGCTCGAGGAACACGGCCATCTGCGCTCGCGTCACGTTCGTTCCCGGACAGTAGACGAGAGGCGAGGTGCCGCACCCCGCCGTCACTCCCGAGTGGTAGATGCGCTCCACGACGGACGCGAACGGGGAGGTCGACGGGACGTCCACGAAGCTGCCGCCGATGCCGACGGATACGGTGGCCACGTTCGACCATGTCGAGCCGTCCCCGGCCGCGAAAGCGAACCCGTCGGTCCCGATGAACCCCGACATCGGATAGGCGGTTGCCGTGTTCCCGCTGAGTGCCACGGTGCCATTGGAGAGCTGAGACACGATCCTGTAGACGAGCGGGTTGCCGTCGCCGTCGCTCGCCGCCAGGGCGACCGAAACCGGCGTGTACGCCGTCGTGCTCGTCGTCGCGTTGCTGGCTACGGGCGCGTGGTTTGGGTTCCCGTCGCCATTCGACGGGCCCTGGTGACAGTCAAAGCATCCGACCTGGAATCCGCGCCAAAAATGTTTGCTTCCGAAATCCGTCGAGAGGACGCGATCGGCGGCGGCCCGGGAGAGCACCGTGCCGCGATAGTCGGTTCCGTGACAGGCCGCGCAGTCCGTGATGCTCGCATTTCCTCCGCCGAGGGCGTCCGGATGCGCGTTGACCCAGCTCTGGCCCACCGGGTGCATTCCGTGAGGCCCCCCGTTGACGGTCGCCGGGTCGCTGCCGTGACAGGTCACGCACTCGACGAGCGTTCCGACGTGCCCCTGCAGGTTCAGGCTCTGGAGATTGTCATTGACGTGGGAGCTCGGATATTCGGCGTGGGTCGCACCGTGGCAGGCCTCGCACTGCAGATTTCCGTGCCCCGTCGAGAAGCGATAGAGGGAGAAGGGCGGCACCGGCGTGTTGGGGTTCGTCGCGAAGGTCTGATTCACCGCAATGCGCGGCTGCCCGTTCGTATCGAACACCGACGTATAACGGATCTGGCCGTTGTTGCTCGTGGCCGTGCCCGTGTGGCAGCTCTGACAGACCGGCTCGTCGAGCCAGCCCTGCCGGCCGCTCGCGCCGACGCGGCTCATGATTCCGTGGCACTCCTGGCACTGGATCGCGAGTGAGCCGTCGGCCGCGACGGCATTGCCCATCGGCCCGCGCAGGCATCGCGTCTCCGAGCCCGGGTGGCAGCGATAGCACGCAGCGCGGTTCGTCGCGGCGTCGAGAGTCTGGCCGGTCGACGGATCCGTGACGCGCCGCATGGTAGCCGTGCAGGGCCTCGGTCAGGGGCTTGACTCCCGCCTGACCGGTCCCCGGCAGGGCGTTCGATGCGTGGCAGCGCGCGCACAGCACGGAAGTCCCATCGGTGACGGCCGTCGCATACAAGCCGCCCGCGTCATAACCGGCCAGCGCGAGCGCGCTGACATAGGCGGGGTCCCCGGCCTGCTTCTCATCGTGCAGGCGAAGGATGTTGAGCTTGTAGTCGCGGTCGGAATCACAGTCGTTCACCCAGCCGGCGGCGGGTTTGGCAGCCGGCCCGCTCCCGGAGCCGTGGCAGGCGCGGCAGTCCATTTCATCCGACACCGGAAGGACGACGTTCGTGCTCGCCAGAAGGGCGCCGCCGGCATCACGCACGGCCACCCGCATCATCGGATACGGATTCTTCGCGTGGGCATCGTCGTACGGCGTGATCGGAATGCCTTCGCCGGCGAAAACGCTTCGCGCCGCATCGAAGGTCATGACCCGCGGAACGTTGCCCGCTCCGGGCATGGCGTTCCCGGCGAGCCCGACATCTTCGGCGAGGGAAACACCGAAGAGGGCCAGGACGTGCTGCCAGAAATTCGTCTTGCCGATCGAGGTCGAATTGTAGGACCCGGTCGGGTCGGCGACCGCCTCGTAGGTCACGGTCACGCCCGCGGGATTGGTGATCAGGTGTCCCGAGGGGTCGACGACCTGCGCAAAGAGGTTGTTGTAGGGCGGCAGGATCGAGAAGACGGAAAAGTCGGCGTCCATGCAGTGCATCCCGAGGTTGTTCCAGGCGATCGCGCGCCAGACCGCAGCGGGAGCCGAGACGCCCATCGCCCCGGCGGCCAGAAGCAATACGAGCACAACGCGAAATCTTCTCGTGCGCATCTTCGCCTCCGTGGGCACCAGGTCTCCCGCCCGACGGAAGCGTATGAGAAGCGGCGACCCGCGTCGTGATGCGATCGCACCAAAGAGGAATGTGATGGCTCGTCAGCGGCTCGCCAGGCCCCCGGCGATTTCGCCGCCATCGATGATCACCGGATGTCCCGTGATGTACGGCGCTTCGTCGGAGGCCAGGAAGGCGAAGAGAGCGGCAATCTCGCCGGTCGTCGCATGGCGTCGCAGCGGAATCTTGGCGTCCACCGCCGCCTTCATCTCCGGGGTGTACTCGGCCTCCTGCATGGCCGTCCAGACGTACCCCGGGCACACCGCGATCACCCGGATGGTCGGCGCCAGCTCCAGAGCCATCGTGCGGGTCAGCTCGATCACGCCGGCCTTCGCGGCGTCGTAGTCGGCGTAGCGCGGGTAGCCGTTCATGCCCGACGTCGAGCCCATGTTGATGATCACGCCGCCGGCGCCGGCGAGCATGCGCCGGGCGGCCTGCTGGGCCACGTAGAAGACGCCGTCGAGATCGACGCTCATGACCTTGCGCCATTCCGCCGGCGTGATGTCCATGAAGTCGTGGCGAATGCTGATGCCGGCGTTGTTGATCGCGACGTCCACGCCGCCGAGCAGCACGTCGAGCTCCCGAAAGGCGCCCTCCACCGCCGCGGCGTCCGCCACGTCGGCCCGGATGACGCCGGCGAGCTTCGGGTGCTTCTTCTGGAGCGCGCGGCCTCCGGACTCGTCGACGTCGATCACCGCGACGCGCGCCCCCTCCTCGAGGAATCGCTCCACGGTCGCCGCGCCGATTCCACTCGCGCCGCCGGTGATCACGACCCGCTTGTTGGCGAGGCCCTTCATCAGTCCGCGATGCCTCCGCCGTCCACGACGAGCGCGGCGCCGGTCATGAACGACGAATCATCCGAGGCGAGAAAGAGCGCCGCGCGCGCGAGCTCCGCCGGTGTGCCCACTCGCCCGAGCGGGCGATTGGCCGCGCCCTTCATGTAGTCCGCATAGCTCATGCGCCGGGCCTCGGCGTCGACGGCCAGCATCGGGGTCTCGACGTCGCCGGGGCAGAGGCAGTTCACGCGAATGCCCTGCTTCCCGTGGTCGATCGCCATGGCCTTGGTCATCACGACGAGCCCGCCCTTGGCCGCGCAGTACGCGACGGCCTCGTCGCCGCCCTGGATGCCCCACCCCGACGCCTGATTGATGATCACGCCGCGCCCCTGGGCGATCATCGTCGGCAGCGAGTACTTGGACATCAGCCACGCCCCCTTGAGGCTCGAGTCGACCGTCGCGTCCCACTCCTCTTCGGTGCAGTCGATGGCGTTGTGCGGATGGAACACGCCCGCGTTGTTGAACAGAATGTCGAGGCGGCCGCCGAAGGCGCGCAGGGTCTCCGCCACGACGCGTTCGCAATCGCCGGGACGCCGAACGTCCGCTCGTGCGAAGACCGCCGTGCCGCCGGCCGCCGCGATCGCGGCGACCACCTTTCGGCCACGGGCGTCGTCGCGGCCGGTCACCATCACCCGGGCGCCTTCTTCCGCGAAGAGAAGAGCCGACGCCTCGCCGATGCCCGACGTGGCGCCGGTGATGATTGCGACGCGGTCTTTGAGCTTCACGGCATCAACTTCGGCGGCGGTAGCTTACCCTCTTCGCCCCGATCTGCCGACGAAGAATGTGCCCGGCCACGCGGACACGCCCGCGCCTCCGAAAGGCTAGAATCGGTCCCGCCATTTCCCCCTACGAAACCGGAGCCCGCGCGTTCTGCCGCCGAGGAGGTCCGAGATGATCGGCCGCAGCCTCGGCCACTACCGCATTACCGCGGCCATCGGCGCGGGCGGAATGGGCGAGGTGTACCGGGCGACCGACACGAAGCTCGGGCGCGACGTGGCGATCAAGATGCTTCCGGCGGCCGTGGCGCAGGACCCGGAACGCCTGGCCCGCTTCGAGCGCGAGGCCCGCTCGCTCGCCTCCTTGAACCACCCCAACATCGTCACCATTTACGCGGTGGAGGAGGACGGCGGCAGCCGCTTTCTCGCCATGGAGCTGGTGGAGGGCGAGACCCTCGACACCCTCCTCGCGCCGGGCGGCCTCCCTCTCCCCCGATTCTTCGAGATCGCCGTGCCGCTCGCCGACGCGCTGTCTGCCGCGCACGAGCGCGGCATCGTGCACCGGGACCTGAAGCCCGGCAACGTGATGGTGACGCGCGAGGGACGCGTCAAGGTGCTGGACTTCGGCCTCGCCAAGCTCGAGGCCGCGGACTCCAATCCCAACCTCACGAGCACTCCGACGGAGAGCCGCAACCTCACGAGCGAGGGCCAGGTCTTCGGCACGGTCGCCTACATGTCTCCGGAGCAGGCGCGGGGCGGCAAGGTCGATGCGAGGTCGGATGTCTTCTCCCTCGGCGTCGTCCTCTACCAGATGCTGACCGGCGAGCGGCCGTTCCAGGGCGCGAGCGCCGTGGACATGATCTCTTCGATCCTGCGCGACACGCCGCCCTCCGTCACGGACCGGCGCGGGGATCTTCCGCCGCACCTGGCGAGGATCGTGCGCCGCTGCCTCGAGAAGGACCCGCGCGATCGGTACCAGACCTCGCGCGACGTGCACAACGAGCTTCGCGACCTGCGCAACGAAACCTCCGCAGCCCCGTCGGCCGCTTCGCCGCGATCCGAGACGGCGCCCGGGGGGATCGTCGCGGAGAAGACCGTTCCCCCCGCGCGCACGGCCCGGAAATGGCCCGTTTTCGTCGCCATCGCGCTCGTCCTGCTGGGGATCGCGCTCTATGCGGCAAAACGTTCCGGAACGTTTCAAACCGCTTCTCGCGCGGCTCAGACGGGGACGGAACCGCACCCCATCCAGTCGATCGCCGTGCTTCCGCTCGACAACTATTCGGGCGACCCCGGCCAGGATTACTTCGCCGAGGGGATGACCGACGAGCTGACGTCGGATCTCGCGAACATCAGCCAGCTTCGCGTGATCTCCCGCGGCTCGGTGATGCAGTTCAAGGGCGCCCACCGGCCGCCGACCCCGGAAATTGCCAGGATCCTGAACGTCGACGCGATCGTGGAGGGCTCGGTGCTTCGGTCCGGAGACAAGGTTCGGATCACCGCCCAGTTGATCGACGCGCGGTCGGATCGGCATCTGTGGAGCAAGAGCTTCGAGCGCAACTCGCGCGACGTGCTGGCGCTGCAGGACGAGCTGGCGTCGGCGATCGCGCGCGAGATCCACGTCCGGTTGACTCCGGCGGAGCAGTCGCGGCTGACGCGCGCGGCGAGCGTGAATCCGGAGGCGTACGACGCCTACCTGAAGGGCCGGTATTTCTTCAACCGCCCGAGCGACGAGAACCTGAGCAAGGCGATCGCGCAGTTCGAAGAGGCGATCAAGCTGGATCCGAACTTTGCGCCTGCGTTCTCCGGCCTCTCGGACGCCTACCTCTGGGCAGGGTTACAACGAAGGCGTACTCACCGCCTCGGAAGCGGGGCGCCGGGCGAAGGCCGCAGCGGAAAAGGCGATCCAGCTGGACGACGCTTCCGCCGAAGCGCATACCTCCCTGGCGGTATACAAGACCTGGTACGAGCACGATTGGGCGGGATCCGAGAGCGAATTTCGCCAGGCATTCGCGCTCAATCCGAACTATGCATTCGGGCACGATCAGTTCGGTCTGGGGCTTGCGTACGAGGGCCGGCTCGACGAATCGGTGGCCGAGAGCAAGCGCGCAACGGAGCTCGACCCGCTGTCTCCGCAAATCCCCATCGACGGTCTCATCGCGTTTGCCTGGCAAGGCAAATACGAGGCGGCCAAGGAGCTCTCCCGGAGGGCTGCGAATCTCGACCCGACCTTCTTCTTTGCTCCATTCATGGATGGGTGGATCCACATTCAGGAAGGGAAACCCCGCGACGCGATTCCGCGCTTCCAGAAGGCCAGGGCGCTCGAGTCACCTCCGTTCGTGGCCGCGTGGCTCGGGTACGCGTATGGGGTTACGGGCGATCGAAAGGGCGCGCTCGCTGCGATCGAGGAGCTGAACAAATCCTCGCTGAAGGGTTACGTGCCCCCGTTCAACCTCGCGATCGTGTATCTCGGTCTGGGCGATCGCGCGCGCGCCCTCGACTATCTCGAACGAGCATACGAGGCGGATTCGCAATGGATGATCTACCTTCGGGGCGACCGGATCTTCAATCCCCTCCGCTCGGAGCCCCGATTCGAGGCGCTGATGCGCAAGCTCGGGTTCGAGAAGTGAAGCCCGCGACGAAGGGAGGCAAATCCATGATCGGCATGACCGCTCGCATCGGCGGCTCGCGGAACGCGCTCCTCGCGATGGGCGTTCTCACCCTCACCCTGGGCTGCTCGACGATGGCCGCGCCGCGACAGTCGACGCTGCAGCAGCAGACCGGGGAGGGGTCGATGAGCGCCACCGCGTTGCGGATGCGCGTCTACGAGACGGCCGGCCGTCTCGGCGGAGCCCTCGAGAGCGCGGCGGACGAGATCCGGTCGAAATCCTCGGATCCGGCCGTGCGGCGACGCGCCCTCCTCTGGAAGGCCGACGGCATCCCGACGATCTATGCGGCCGCCTTCCAACCCGATCCTCTCGCCGGCGGCCTCGATCTCTGGGTGCTGATCGTGCAGATGGATCTCTACTTCACCGACGGGGCCGGCAAGGCGGCCTTCGGCGCACAGCAGCCGATCGCCGTTGCCGCCGTCAGGCAAATGCGTGCTTCCGGCGAAGAGGCCGCGGCCCTCGTCTCGGCCAGCCCCGAACAATTCGCCCGCCGGCGAGCGAACGTCGAGGAGTTCGCGCGCGCCCATCCGATCGAAGGCAGCTTCAGCGCGCGGGCGACCGCGGCCGGCGAGCTCGCGCGGTTCTTCGACCAGCAGGAGCGCGGCGCGCTCGCGGTCGTCGGGCAGGCGGGAGACACGCTCGAGGACCTGTCGCTGCGCCTTGGCAGCTACTCGACGCTGCTGCCGAAGGAAGTGCGCTGGCAGGGAGAGCTCCTCGCCGCGGATCTCGGCGGGAGGGATAGCCTGCGATCGACCCTGGAGGATCTCGACGACATCGGCAAGGCCGCGCGGCGAGCGGACGCGGTCCTGGCCGACCTGCCCGGAACCGTCCGGACCGCGACCGGACCGGTCGGCGAGCTCCTGGACAAGCAGCGAAGCGCGCTGATGGCCGCGATCGAGCAGCAGCGGATCTCCCTCTCCGCTTACGCGACGTCGGAGCGGCAGGCGATCGCGGACGCGATCCTGCAGGAGCACAAGGCGGCGTTCGAGAGCATCGGCCAGGAGCGGGCCGCGGCGCTCCGGGAGGTCGACGCGATCTCGAAAAGATCCCTCGACGAGGCGACTCGGCGCGCCCGCAGCGTGGTCGACTACGTCTTCTGGCGGGTCCTGATCCTCCTGGCCGTCGCGGGGATCATTGTCGTGGTGGCGTATCGGCTCGGGAGGGGTCCGCGGCCGGCGACGGCGGACAAATGAGTACGGCGCCGCGCCGGGACCAACCCGACCGGACGCCGCCAGCGACCGGTCAGGCCGTCTTGCCTTCCACGAGCGGGATTCGGCCACTGTAAAGGTTCGCCAGCAGCCACGGCTTCATCTTCAGCAACTCGACGATGGGAGGCGGCGGGAGATCCCGGGAAGCGTTGCGAGCCCGGGCCGGCGACTCCGGCCACTGGAAAGGCAGCTCGACGTACGTGTCGGGGCCCGACGCGCTCGCGAGCAGCTCCAACATCGCTCGCAGCACGGCGCGCTGGCCGTCGGCGTCGTGCGGCTGGCCGAGAGGCCGGCCGAACGGGTAGCTGATGCCCGCGAGCCGGGGCACGCCGACGGCGCGCGTCAGGTCGGGGATCATCGACAGCGTCACCGTCGGAATGCCGCTCGCTTCGAGGACCCGCGCGACCAGTCCCACGGACCGGCAGCAGAACGGTCAGGCCGGGACGAGCGCGGCGGCGTCGACGCGCTCGGCGCGCATCCGCTCGGCCAGGGCCGGAGCCGTCTTCTCGACCAGCTCGGCCGGGTCGAGGATGTAGCCCATCAGCGAGTAGTGCGTGGGCGCCGCGCGGCCGACGACCCTCTCGCGGGAGAGCTCGGTGAGCCGGCGCATCGGCAGCACGACGTCGAGGTCGGATTCGCCGAAACGCGGGTCGATGTGCATGTGGTACAGCCGGACGTCCTTTTCCGTCGTGCCGAGGGGAATCGAGCGGAAGGTCGGGTCTCCCCACCAGGGGTTTCGCCGCTCGCCTTCCTGGTCGAAGGGCCGGTCGGTGTTGCGCGCCACGCCGGCGGTCGTCACGAGGGCCACGGTGCACTCCCCGAGCGCCTTCCCGAGCGGCGTGAAGGGGATAGCCCCGGACCTCTGCCGGGCGGCCCAGGCCTTCATCACCTGCCGCGACGCGTAGTCCAGAAAGCGGTACGAATCGATCGCCACGGGCCCAAATTCGACGAGGGGGTGGCAAAAAACAAGATACATTTCGATTACGGCAGGCCCCCCCTGCTGATAGAGAATCCTGGGCAGCGAAAGAAAGGAGACTCCCATGGAGGCCAAAACGGGACGGTTCTCGGTCCTCGGGGTCGGATTGCTTCTGGCGTCCGCAGCGATCGTGACGGCTCAGGCGCCGCCGAGCGTCACGAAAATCACGCACTCGGGACAGCCCGAGTCGATGACGAGCACGCGCGTCGTCCACGCCAAGGTCGTCAGCGTGAACGGCAACAAGGTCGTCGCCGAAGACGCTGCCGGCAAAGCGACGGAGTACACGATTCCGGACGGCTTCAAGTTCCAGGCCGGAGGCAAGGACATCGGCGTCGCCGACCTCAAGCCCGGAATGAACGTCACGGCCACGATCACCACGACGGTCACCACGACACCCGTCTACGTGACGGAGATAAAGACGGGCAAGGTCCTCGCGGTCTCGGGCACGAGCGTCATCGTCCGCGGGTCGCAGGGGAATCGCGTTTTCACGAACGAGGACGCGGTGAAGCGGAATGCCACGATCATGCGCAACGGCCAGCAGGTCGCGATGCACGACCTGCGCGTCGGCGACGTCTTCACGGCCGTGATCGTCACGGACGAGGCGCCGAGGGTCGTCTCCGAGCGCGAGGTCGAGGCCATGGTCCACGCGACGCCTGTGCCCGCGGCGGCGCCAGCCGCAGCTCCCGCCGCCGCCCCGGCCGCTGCGCCTGCGGCTGCTCCCGCGCGGAGCCCACCGCTGCCGCCCCCGCGGCCGCCCCCGCGGAGGCCCCCACGGCTGCCCCGGCGGAAGCCAGCGCTGCCGCCCCCGCCGCCGCCACGACAACCACCACGGAGACGACCGAGACGACGAGCCACTTTCCGATGGTGTGGGTGATCATCCTGTTGATCGTGGTCGTACTCATCATCATCCTGCTCCGCCGCCGCAAGTCCTGACGACGACTACTCCGCGAACCACCTGCCGCCGGCTTTTCGGGCCGGCGGCAGGATTCATTCCCGACGGGGCATCAAGGTCCCGATCGATCGGAACCGCGCCGGCTCACTTCCCCGCGTAGAGCTTTTCGACCTTCGTCAACAGCGCCGGCGTGGCGGCCGGAATGTGGGCCACGCCCTGCACGATGATTTCCGTCGGGGAGACGGCCTTGCCGTAGAACGCCTTGTTGTAGTCCTCGCTCGGCTTGATCACGGCGCCGGAAACGTCGAGCCCGCCGTAGAGTCCCTTCGAGCGGCTGTAGTAGATGATGTCGGCACCGAGATTTCCCCCCTTCCCGGTCCCGACCGGCCCGGCCGCGACGCTCGCGTCGCCGCCCAGCTTGAACTCGCTCGACATCAGGGAGTCGATCGCCTTCTGGGTCATGACGAGGCCGATGATCGCCGAATCCTGAACGCCGGCAATGAACCCGGCGTTCGCCGTCCCGACCGTGTAGAACGCGGGCCCATTCCAGGTCCCTCCCTGCTTCGCCACGAACACGCAGCGTCCGCCGGAGCCGCCGATGATGAACCCCGCCTTCACGACCTTGGAGCAGATGAGCAGGCCCTTGGCATCCTTCCCGTGCGCGCGAAACCAGCTCATGTCCGGATCGGCGACGAAGGTGTCGACCGTCTTGCCGGCGGCGATGACCTCTTTATTGGCGTCGGCGTACTTCGTGGCCGCCTGGACGGGAATCGAGACCGCGGCGAGTGTGAGGATCAGGATCGAAGCTCGGCCGGTGGAGTGGCGCATGGCAGGAACCCTCCCTGGCCCGGAACCTACCACGCCCGGCAAAACCGGGTGTGAAGCGAGTGCATCGGCCGTTGGATCGAAGCAGGCGGCCGCTGGGCCGTGTAGTTCACACCGGGTCAACAACCTGGGACCCTCGCTCCCGGGGGTGCCGGTGTCCTCGCCGTTTTCGTCGAGCGCGAACACGACGCCACGATTGGTGCGAGACTGAGAAGATCTGCAAAGGGGGCGAAATGGTCAACACGAGAACGTCCTTCCGATGGATGGCCGGGGCCCTGTTCTTCTTCCTCATCGTCGCCAATGGCGCTGCCCAGGCGAACACCCGGAAGACGGCGAAGAAGGCGGCCGAACCCGCCCTCTCGGCCGGGAACCGCAAATGCGTGACTTGCCACGAGCAGAAGACACCGGGGATCGTGGCGCAATGGCGGCACAGCGGACACGCGCGCGAGAGCGTCGGGTGCCTGGAGTGTCACGGCGCCTCCGCGAAGGATCCGGGAGCCTTCGAGCACGAGGGAGCGACGATCCTGACCGTCGTCACCCCGAGTGCGTGCGCCGCGTGCCACGGCGACATCGTGGCCGAGAACCAGCGGAGCCACCACGCGGCGGCGGCGTCGTTCATCGGGTCGCTCGACAACGTTCTCGGCGAAGTGGTCGAAGGGCGGCTCGCCGCGGTCAACGGCTGCTGGCAGTGCCATGGCTCAACGGTCGCCATTCTGAAGAACCCGGACGGGTCGGTGCGGACGAACGCCGATCGGCGCGCCGATGCTCGATCCGGCCACGTGGCCGAACACGGGGATCGGTCGGGTCAACCTCGACGGCTCGCTCGGCGCCTGCACGGCCTGCCACAGCCGCCACGCGTTCTCGAAGGCGATGGCCCGGCAGCCCGAGGTCTGCGGCAAGTGCCACCTCGGCCCCGATCATCCGCAAGCCGAGATCTACGACGAGAGCAAGCACGGGATCGCTTACCGGACCCAGAAATCGGAAATGAACCTCGATTCCGACCGCTGGGTCGTCGGCGTGGACTACACGGCGGCGCCGACCTGCTCCACGTGCCACATGTCCGCGACGCCCGGCGAGCCGGTCACGCACGACGTGGGAGCGCGGATCTCGTGGACGCTGCGGCCGGTGATCTCGAAGAAGCTCGAAAACTGGGAAGCCAAGCGCTCGGCAATGAAGGAGGTCTGCGGCCGTTGCCACGGCATGGCCTTCGTCGACTCCTTCTACAAGACCTACGACGCGACGATCGATCTGTGGAACACGAAATTCGGACAGCCGGCGACGGGCATCATGAATTCGCTGCGCGAGGCCGGAAAGCTCACGCCAACTCCCTTCGACGAAGAGATCGAGTGGACGTACTACCGCCTGTGGCACCACGAAGGCAGACGCGCGCGGATGGGCGCCTCGATGCAGGGACCGGACTTCGTGCAATGGCACGGCTTCTTCGAGGCGGCCGAGAACTTCTACATGAAGTTCCTGCCGCAGGCGAAAGAGGCGGCCAAGGGAGACCCGAAGGTCCTCGGGGTCATCCAGGCCGTCGAGGACGACCGGCCGAACCTCTGGCGTAAAGGTCTCTCGCCCGAGGAGCGCAAGAAGATCGACGAGTTCTACAAAGAGCGCTACGGAGAGCAGTAGGCCAGTCGACTCCTCGGCGGCCGAGCGTTGTCGTTCTAGTCGGAAGTCGCGAGCGTACGAGTGGTGAGCCGTGTAGGACTCGAACCTACTAGAAGTTCACAACAGGTCAGAGACTTGGATCCACGTGTCCGAGTCCCGTGTCCAAGAGTCGAATTCACGGGTGGGTAAAGCCGGACGATGAGCTGGCCTCAGCGCTTCAGATCCCACTGCTTGAGTTTCTTCGCCGCTGTGCCGAACTGGCCTAGCTGGTAGACAGCCGCGCCCGCTGGCGAGAACGTGAAGGGCTCGAACGGTTCGGCGAGCATCTGGTCGAGGTATGTCCGCGGCCCGACGCCGGTGGTGACGTGAGGGTTGTAATGCCCGCCGGAGGATTTCGGAACGAATGCCGAAACGTAGTCGATCAACGACGGGTCGATGACGGGATCTTCGGGCGTGGTGACGAACGCGGAGGAGTCTCCCCTCTCCACAGTGAACGCAGCCACCGCAGCGATCACCGCCTGCTGCAGCTCGAGTAATGCGGGGGTCGGCCTCGCGACGATGCCCGCCAGACCCGTATCCTTCATCGGGATGTAGTAGTACTTGAACGCCTCCAGTTTCATGCCGGTTACATTTGCAGCGGCCAGAACCTTGCCGACGGCGGCATAGAGCTTGTCGAGATCCGCCGTACGGACGAAGCGCTGCACGATCGTGATGTGCGGCCGGTGCGTCGCGTCCAGGGCAAAGCCCTTCGGGAAAAACTTACGCAGGCGGGCGTTGTTGGCTTCGGCATGCCGAAGCATCGTGGCGTCCGGCTCCAGCAGAATGTCGATCGCGGTGACGGGGGCCTGCCCGCTCGGAAAGACCTGCTTCCAATCGTCCTTCATGCTGACGACGGTCCAGCCGTCCTTCTTCGCGTGCTCGTCGAGTGCTGGCGTGAAGTAGCCCAGCTTGACGTCTGGCAATCCCCGGGCCGGGCCGTAGGCGAACTCGCGCGCCGCGTCGTCATGAAGCACGAGCAGCTCGAACCGCGCGCCGCTGCCGCCCTGCGTGTATTCCAGCATCTGCTGGTCGCCCACGGAATTCCCGAAGGCGGCGATGGGCCGGCGGCCGATGTGTTGGTTGATCCCCACGGGTTTGTCGCCTTTGTCGTCGTTGAAGTTCAGCTCCGGCAGACGCATGAGGACGGGCTTGCCGTCGCGGATCTCAAACTTCGTCTTGACGCTGCTGCCGACGACCTGTTCCGGCGGGATACCGTAGACCTGCTCCGTCCACGGCCGCATGAACTCGATCCCTCCGCCCGAGACGATGAAGTTCTTGAAACCGTTCGCGCGCAGGTAGCCGAGGAGCTCGAGCATCGGCTGATATGTCATTTCTGTGAAGAGCTTGCCAGTTTCCGGATGCTTCGCTGTGGCGATCCAGTCCTTGACGATCTTTTCGAACTCCACCGTGGTCATGCCCGCGTGCGTGGCCATCATGAGCTCGAGGAGCGCGTGGTCGCCGCCGGCGAGCGCGGTCTTCATGTCGCCCTTGAGCAGTGAGGCAAACGGCTCCTTGTCCTTCCACTCGGGATGTTGCGGCGCGAGGACCTTCACGCGGTCGAGCGCGAAGTAAAGCTGAACGGGCACCGGTTGCTCGCACCAGAGCGTGCCGTCGTTGTCGAAGACGGCGATACGCTCCGGAACGGGCACGAAATCCGGCGAACCCGCCGTCGTGACTTTCGTAACAAAGTCGACGATGGATTCCTTCGCCGGACCATAGTTCCACGAGGGCAACGGGTCGGCGGGCTGGGCAAGGGCCGTGGTTAGCGCCCACGCACTAAGAAGCGCGCCGACCAGAAGATTTCTTGTGCGCATGCTTGTCATATGGGGCCAACTGTATCCTCGGTCGACCGTCGCGGCCTCAGAGCGGCCACCTTCGCCGCGCAGTCCCAACCGCTCGCATCGCGACCCGACCACCGAAGGAAGACCCCCGGCGGTAGGGAGCGCCGTGCGAAGCACGGCGCTCATAGTCTCCCGACCGAAGGGAGGGAGGAGGTTCGCGATGCGGGAGCCCGCAGCGGTCGCGCACCAGCGCGATCCGCGAGGGCAGATCGGGTCGTACGAGATCCGCATGAATTCCCACACGCCACCCCCGGATCTCCGACGCGGTGAACCGCGACATCCCGCCCGTCGCCGGTGTCCTAATTCGAACACATCATTCACCAGCGGTCCGCACCAAATACTCTCGTCAAACCGACGGCCGACAGGCGCCCGTCGGACCGAGGCGGCCCGGCCAAGCCGTCGGAGAGTGATGTGCGCTTAGGAACTCCAGACTCTGGCCGAGAACTCGGACGGTACAGTTGAGGGCCGTTTTCGAAGAGGTCTAATGACAGAAGTGGTCTCGACGACGAGACATTCCGGTTGGCCGGACAGAGGGACGCACCGATGAAAACAGCCGAGCACGTCAGACTCGAAGAGGCTCGCGACCAGAAGGTCCAGTGGAAGAAGTGGGGGCCCTACCTCAGCGAGCGCCAGTGGGGGACGGTCCGCGAGGACTACAGTGAAAACGGCGACGCCTGGAACTTCTTCACCCACGACCAGGCCCGCTCGCGCGCCTACCGCTGGGGCGAAGACGGACTGGCCGGCATCTCCGACGACAAACAGCGCCTCTGTTTCGCTATGGCCCTGTGGAACGGGAAGGACCCGATCCTCAAGGAGCGGCTCTTCGGATTGACCAACAGCGAGGGGAACCACGGCGAGGACGTGAAGGAGTACTACTTCTACCTCGACTCCACGCCGACCCACTCGTACATGAAGTACCTCTACAAATATCCGCAGGCGGCCTATCCCTACGAAGACCTCGTCACGACCAATCGGAGGCGGACACGGGATGAGATGGAGTACGAGCTGCTCGACACCGGCGTGTTCAACGACAACCGGTACTTCGACGTCTTCGTGGAATACGCCAAGGGCGGCGCGGAAGAGATCCTCGTGAGAATCACGGCGGCCAACCGGGGACCGGAGGCAGCCGAGCTGCACCTCTTGCCGACGCTGTGGTTCCGGAACGACTGGTCGGCGTGGATTGCCGAATCAAACCGGGCTTCCGTGAAACCGGGCCTCAAGCAGATCCAGGCCCCGGCAGGCGTGAGCGCGGTCGCGGCAACGCATCCCCTGCTCGGCGAGTTCATTCTCTCCTGCGAAGGCGACGTACCGCTGCTCTTTACCGAGAACGAAACGAATCACGCTTTGCTCTTCCCCGGGCAGCGGAACGAGAGCCCCCACGTCAAGGACGGGATCAACGACTGCGTGGTGCAGGGCAACCAGGGCGCGGTGAACCCCGGCAAGCAGGGCACGAAGGTCGCGGCGCATTACAAGGTCAATGTCGCTGCGGGTCAGACCAGCGTGATTCGCCTGCGGCTTTCCAGGACCTCTCCGGGCCAGAAGGGCAACCCATTCGGAAAGGCCTTCGACGGCATTTTCGCCGACAGGCTTCGTGAAGCCGACGAGTTCTACAAGTCGGTTACGCCGCCATCCGTGAACGAAGACGCGGCCAACGTGATGCGCCAGGCCATCGCCGGGATGCTCTGGAGCAAGCAGTTCTTCTTCTTCGACGGGGACAACTGGCTGGACGAGCACAACTCCAACCCCCTCCACAGGGGATATCGAAACGCCCGGAACTCGGAGTGGTTCCACATGCTCAACGAGGACATCATCTCGATGCCCGACAAGTGGGAGTACCCGTGGTACGCCGCCTGGGACCTGGCATTCCACACGCTCCCGCTCTCGATCGTGGATCCCGACTTCGCCAAGGAGCAGATGAAGCTGATGCTGGGCGCGGTCTACCTGCATCCCAGCGGCCAGATGCCGGCGTACGAGTGGAACTTCAGCGACGTGAACCCGCCGGTCCATGCCTGGGCGACCCTCTTCCTGCACTACACCGAGCGGGCCGTGCGCGGCGAGACGGACGTGGATTTTCTCAAGTCGGCATTCAACAAGCTGGTGCTGAATTACACCTGGTGGGTGAACCGCAAGGACCGCTTCGGCAAGAACCTCTTCGAGGGCGGGTTCCTCGGCCTGGACAACATCGGCGTCTTCGACCGCAGCGCCCCCCTGCCCACCGGCGGCCATCTCGAGCAGGCGGACGGCACGGCCTGGATGGCCCTGTTCACCCAGAACATGATGGATCTTGCGTTCGAGATTGCCCTTCACGACCCCGCCTACGAGGACATGATCCTGAAGTTCGCGGAACACTTCATGTTCATCGCTGCGGCCATGAACCGCCCCGGTGAAGACGGCATGTGGGACGAGGAGGACGGCTTCTACTACGACCTGCTGCGGCTCCCGGACGGCAGTGCCACGCGGCTCAAGGTGCGCTCGATGGTGGGGCTCCTGCCCCTTTGTGCCACCACGGTGGTCGAGAAGAACAAGCGGGAGAGCGTTCCGCGGGCGGTGGCCCGGATCTTCGAACGCTGGCGCAGGATGCCCGAACTGCTGAAGTCGATCCATCCCACGGGCCCGGGGCATTTCGGCGTGGCGGACCGGGGACTCCTGGCCCTGCTCACCCCGGAGCGGCTCCGCCGCATCCTCACCAAGATGCTGGACGAGAATGAGTTCCTGGGTCCTCATGGCATCCGCTCGCTTTCCAGGTTTCACGAGGCGCACCCGTACGTCTTGCATGTGCAAGGGCAGGAGCACCGTGTGGACTACCTGCCGGCCGAGTCGAACACCGGCATGTTCGGCGGCAACTCCAACTGGCGCGGCCCGGTCTGGATGCCGGTGAACGCGCTCATCATCCGGGCGCTGCTGAACTTCTACATGTACTACGGCGACAACTTCAAGATCGAATGTCCCACGGGGTCGGGGAAGCTGATGAACCTCTTCGAGGTGAGCAAGGAGATCGCCGACCGGCTCAGCCGGATCTTCACCCGCGACGATCATGGCCGGCGCCCCGTCTACGGCGGCACCGAGAGGTTCCAGAGCGATCCCCATTGGCGCGACTTAATCCTCTTCTACGAGTACTTCCACGGAGACAACGGTGCCGGCCTCGGTGCCAGCCACCAGACCGGCTGGACCGGCTTGGTCGCCAAGCTCATCGAGCTCTACGGGCTCCTGGATCCCGAGCGCGCGCTGGCCGTGGGCAAGCAGGCCGCATTCGTCGAGGGCGACCGAGGACGGCAAACCGTTTCCTGAGGCGAGAACGCGACGCCGCGGCCGCGAAACCCTCGTGAGGGGGCCGGCGTTTCTCGTTCGTCGCCGCCGCGCCGCTCCCGCGACAGCACGTCGTCGGGGCTCGTAAGGACTTGTTGAGGAGTACTGAGTGGTGAGCCGTGTAGGGCTCGAACCTACGAGAAGTTCACACCAGGTCAGTCACTTGGAGCTACGTGTCCGAGTCCTGTGTCCGAGTCATGCGCGAGGCCAATTCGGCAGCACATCGCGCCTCGCAGCGATGCTGCGTACATCCGGCCAACGAGTTGGTAAATGGAGCGAGGAATGCCGGCCATCACCCTACGGCGCGATGGTTACGCCGTGCTTCGCCGGACCCTACTTCGCCTTCCGATGCCCCTCGGCAACGGCGTGGTTTCCCCTGCGTCCAAGGGCGCTGGGGAGCCTGGCCATGCCAGCACGCGCACGCGCGAGATCGTAGGAGCTCTGAAGGTTGGTCCAGAACTCCGGCGTCGTGCTGAGAGCCGAGGAGAACAGGAGCGCCGTCTCAGGGGTCACTCCCCGCTTGCCGTTGACGATCTCGTTCACCCGTTGGATCGGGATCCCGAGATGGTTCGCGAACTCGACCTGTGTGACGCCCAACGGATTCAGAAACTCCTCAACGAGCATTTCGCCCGGATGTGTCGGAATTCGGCTTGTCGGCAACATGATTCCTCCCCCTGGTCTAGTGATAATCGGTCAGCGTCACGTCTCGCGCGAGGCCCTCTTCCCAGCGAAAGACGATTCGCCATTGATCGTTCACTCGGATGCTGTGAAAACCCTTCCAGTCGCCCTTCAGCGCCTCCAGTCGGTTGCCGGGAGGCGCCTTCAGGTCAGCCAGGATGTGAGCCGCTTCGATCATGTCGAGCTTTCTCTTCGCCGCGCTCAAAACGTCCCGGCCTATCCGTCTCGTCCGGGCAGAGGTCTGGCCGTCGTAGATCTCCTCGGTCACGGCATCCCCGAAGGAGGCGATCACCCGCGAATACTACACGACTACCGTGTAATCGTGCAAGCGGCTCCGCGAGATGCCGACGACCGAGAATGCGCCGTCGAGGGGTGTGAATGGTGAGCCGTGTAGGACTCGAACCTACTAGAAGTTCACAACGGGTCGGTCAGTTGGAACCGCGCGTGTCCGAGTCCTGTGTCCCAGTCACCATTTGCACCTCGCCCGGACTCGTGCGACAATGTCGTACACGCAGGAGATCACCAATGACGACCCTGACCATACGGCTCGACCCGAAACTCGAGAAGGCTCTCGAGCGTATCGCGACGAATACTGGAAGGACCAAGAGCGAGATTGCGCGCGAGGCGCTGAGACGTCAAGTCGCAGTCGCTCGTTTTCGGGAGCTGCGGAAGAAGACCTTGCCCTTCGCGGAAGCGCAAGGACTCGTCACCGACGAAGATGTCTTCCGCGCCCTCTCGTGAGGGTCTTCCTGGATGCGAACGTGCTCGTGAGTGCGTTCGCATCTAGGGGGCTCTGCGCCGACCTCCTGGAGGTCGTTCTGCTCGAGCACGACCTGGTTCTTGGGCGAAACGTTGTCCGCGAAGTGAGCAAGGCGCTGCGCGAGAAGGTCAAGCTGCCGGCCGCTCGAGCAGGGGAAATCGTGGAGTTCATCTCCGGCGAAGCGGCTCAGCTCGTCGATGAGTCCGAGCCGAGTGACGCCAGGGTCGACCCGGACGATGCGCTCGTGCTCGGCGAGGCGATCGCGGCCCATGCGGACGTCTTCGTGACCGGGGATGCGGCCCTTCTCAAGCTCGGCGCGGTCGAGAAGTTCGCGATTGTCACGCCCCGGCGGTTCTGGGAGATGCTTCACACGGACAGGCCATAGCAGCCGTTGGCGGAACCGACCTGGCGGGAATGAGTGGTGAGCCGTGTAGGACTCGAACCTACTAGAAGTTCACAACAGGTCAATCACTTGGAGTCGCGTGTCCGAGTCCCGTGTCCGAGTCCTTCCGCGTACGCGCAAATCTCAGTTGCTCCATCCTGTTCTCTCTGAACTCGCGCGCCTGGAAGCGCCAGGGCGCTCGCTCTCATCAAGAGCAAGTTAGCCCGGTGCAAGCGTGGCGGTGTCTTTGCGGCGATGGTCAGGACAGTGAGATATAAGGATCCTTACCGCGATGAGATCCGGTTCGTGACGCGCGACGAAGAGAGGGCTGGGTACGCCGTGACGCTCGCCGACCCGACAAAGCCCACCCCCACGAAGGAGAAAAGTCGGCGGGTCCTCGCTCCGATCGAGCGCTTCTCGGAGATCCTGTTCGGCCTCATCATGGTCCTGACGTTCACAGGCTCCCTTTCGGCCGCCGGGAGCGGCCGAACCGAAGTCCGGACCATGCTGATCGGCGCCCTCGGCTGCAATCTCGCGTGGGGGATCATCGACGCGATCTTCTACCTCATGAGCACCCTCGCCGACAGGGGGCACGCGATCGCCGCGTTGCGGCGCCTGCGCACCACCACAGACTCGGCGAAGGCTCACGCCCTGATCGCCGACGAGTTGCCTCCGGGCGTCGTCTCGATTCTGCGCCCGGAGGAACTCGAAACGCTGCGCCAGCGGCTGACCGCGCTGCCGGAGCCGCCAGCGCGCATTCCGTTCCACCGCGACGACTTCCGGGGGGCGCTGGCAGTGTTTCTCCTCGTCTTTCTGTCCACGTTCCCGGTGGTCATTCCGTTCCTGGTGATGAGCGACGCGATGCGGGCGTTGCGCATCTCAAACGCGATCGCGATCGTCCTGCTCTTCCTGGGCGGCTACAACCTGGCGAAGTATTCCGGCTCACGTCCCTGGCGCCTCGGCCTCGTCATGGTCGGCATCGGATGCGCACTCGTCGCTCTGACGATCGCGTTCGGCGGATGAACGCGCGGGCCGCGGAAGAGCCTGCCGGCTGGGAATTCAAATACAAGAGCCTCTCCCTCATCCGGCGATCACCCATTTCGAGCAATGTTGTGCCAGCGCTCGTCGACATGATGCTCACCCGGACGGAACACTGGTTCGAGAGGACGACGCAGGGCCGGAGCGTCAGCGAGAGGTCTGGTGCTGTCCGGGTCGGAAGAAGAGATCGATGAGGCTTTTCTCCACGGTCAGACTGCCGAGCTCCCAAAGGGCGAAAAATGGGATGAAAGCGACGAAGAGTAACAGCGCGCGCCCGACGATCTCGTAGGTCCCCGGGGGCAGTATGCGCGGCCCCTCCGCGACCAATCGTGGTACGGTACGAACCGCAGCGAAAATCTCTTTCTGAGAGCTTTTCTGGGAACACCATACCGAAATGTCACCGGATACTTTCGCCATCCTCCGGCTCTGCAGCCCGACCGAAGACGCGATCAACAAGGGCTGGAAACCTTGCGACATCGAGTGGTGCATTGATTCCACGAATGGAAGAGACACACCATGAAGACGACAGAAGAGAAGCTCCTCGCCGCTGCGCGCGTGGTCGCGCTGGCATGATCGCGTGACGTCTCGCGATCGGGCTCCGGACGACCGGGGCGAAAGCCTCTTCTCGCGCTCTCGGCGGCGGCGAGAGCACCGGCCTCGGCAAGGCGCTCCGCCCCCAGCTGGAGCAACATCCCGGTCAGTCGGGCATGCGCCTTCTGGGCAACGGACGGGATGCCTTCGGGGGACGTGCCCAGCTGGCGCGCCTGAGCGAGCGCAGCATCGACCTGCAGTACTACATGTTTCATCAGGACACCGTGGGCAGGCTCCTGATCCGGGAGCTCCTGGCCGCGGCCGACCGGGGCGTGCGGGTGCGAATGTTGATCGACGACATGTACGGCGGAGAGGCCGACGACGTCTGGTCCGCGCTCGATACGCATCCGGCCGTCGAAGTGCGGCTGTTCAATCCCTTCGAACGCGGGCATTCGAAGGACCTCCAGTTTCTGACCCGGATGAGAACGGTGAATCACCGCATGCACAGCAAGACCTTCACCGTGGACAACCAGGTCTCGATCGTCGGAGGCCGCAACATCGGCGACGAGTATTTCGACGCGGACCCGGATCTCGCCTTCAGCGATCTCGACGTGATGGCGATCGGCCCGGTCGTGCCGGAGGTGTCCGAAGAGTTCGATCAGTACTGGAACAGCGAGCATGCCCGCCCGATGGCTGCGCTGCGGGCGACCGTGCCCCCCGACGCCCTGGACGGGCTGCGCCACGAACTGGCCGAGTTTTTCCTGCAGCAACGGACATCGGTCTACGTGGACGCCGTGGAGCACTCGGCGCTGGCCGAATCTCTGAGGGCAAAGACGGTCGAGTTCGGCTTCGGGCAGGCCAGGGTCATTCACGACTCCCCCGAGAAGCTGGCCCGGGGCGGCGCCTGGAAAGGAGAGCTGCTGATGTCGCAGCTGGCGCCGTACATCCTTCAGGCGACCGAGGAGTTCACCCTGGTGTCGCCCTACTTCGTGCCCGGGCAGCGGGGCGCCGATGCCCTGTGCGAGCTCAGCCGCAAGGGGGTGCGGGTGCGCGTCCTCACCAACTCGCTGGCCTCCAACGACGTCGCCGCGGTGCACATGGGGTACGTGCGGCACCGAAAGCAGCTGCTGCGCGCCGGCGTGCGGCTGTACGAGCTGAACGAGCAGATCCGGAAGGCGGAGGGCGCCCGGTTCACCTGGCTTCCCGGCCTCAGCAAATCCAGCCTGCATGCCAAGACCATGGCGATCGACCGCAAGGCGATGTTCGTCGGATCGTTCAACTTCGACCAGAGATCGCTGTACATCAACAACGAGATCGGGATTCTTTTCCACGAGCCGGCCCTGGCCGCCGCCGCGGTGAAACACTTCGACGAACGTGTCGAGCAGGCGGCTTTCCTGGTGGAGCTTTCCCGGGGGCGAGGGCGCGAGTCGCTGAGGTGGACCGGGGTCGACGACGGAAAGAAAGTCGTCTTCGATTCCGAGCCGTACGCGAGCGTCTGGCAGAAGCTGGGTGCGAACCTGGCGCGGGTGCTGCCGATCGACTCCATGTTGTAACCGATTCTTCCGCTTCGGAGATCGGGGTACGGCGCGCCGGGCAGGAGGCAGAGTCGTGAAGGTCGCTTGTCTCCTTCAGCCGCCCATATCGAGGGCGCAAGAATCACTTCCCGCCGGCGACGAGCTTCTGGAACCGCGGATTCGTGCGAAGGGAATCGAAGTTGGGGTCGATCTTGAGCCGGCCGGGCGAGAGCCAGTACGGGATCTTCGGCAGCGGCTCGAGCTGGTCGAGCGCCTTCTCGGACTCGCTCATTCTGGCGTCATGTCCGTTAGGAGCCCGTTCAGTAAACCGGCGGAAGCCCGAGTGCCTCCTCGATCTGGCGGCAGCGCTCGCCGATTTCCTCTCGATGGCTGGGCAGCGCCGAATTGCTGATCCCGATGAGGTCGCGCGAGGCCCTGTCAATACTCTCGTGAGGGAGCACGAGCCGGATGGCCGCGCATTGCCTGTAGAACGGGATGAGGGCGCTGGTTGCCTGAAGATCGCTGGCCGCCTCGCGAAGGTTGCGACGAGACTCTGCGACCAACTCTGGGTTGATGCTTCCCGGATTGCTATAGACGTCAGCGTGGTAGATCAGCAGATAAGCGACCCTTCCTATTGCTCGTTTCTGCTCAGCTATCGGCTCGAGGATGAGCTTGAGGAAGAGCTGACTCGCCACGAACACCAAGACACCGGTGACAACGGTCCAGAAAACCTCCATTTTCCTACTCCCTGCTTCATTCATTCTAGGCATTCTGGTCTCCGCTGTCGCACGGTGAGATTGCTCCCCTGAATCGCCACGAGACTCTCGATGCCGTCTGCGTGGCTGCCTTCCAGGCCGCAGCAGCTGGGGAGCTACCGACGTGGTTCGGCGGCGTTCGGGAAACGGGAGCAGATGAGCCAAGCTGACGCCGACCGGCCAGGTCCCGCCGTATTTCCTCTGGGCTCACCGGAGTCACGCGCGGCTGCGAGGCTCCTCGCGGAGGCGCGAAGGCCTCTACAGAGGGTCATCTTCGAGGACGGGGACGGAAACCCGCCCTGCGCTTGTCCGCCAGCTCGCCCACCGTGGCGCGCGCTGTCCAACCTCGAGTCCCTCGGCGGCATCCTCTTCCCCGCCGTCCTCATCGGGCGGCTGCTCTCGAAGCAGGGCACCGGAGATACGCCCCCCAGCCGCCCGCGGCCGACTGAGTCAGCCCGCCGCCGGCTCCCCCACGTCTCCGGAATCGATCCACGCGTCGAGAAGCGTGTGGGCCACGGCGAGAACGACGGGGCCCACGAAGATCCCGATGAGACCGAACGAAACGAGGCCGCCGATCACGCCCGCGAAGATCAGGAGGAGCGGGAGGTCGGCGCCTTTCTTGATGAGAATCGGCCGGATGACGTTGTCGAGCGTGATGAGCGGGATCGTCCAGACGAGAAGGAACGTCCCCCATCCCGCCTGGCCGCTTCCGTAGAGCCACAGGATCGCGGGCAGGAGGACGAGGAGCGGGCCCACCTGCGCGATGCACAGGACGAGCGCGACGACCGTCAGCACGCCGGCGAACGGGACGCCCGCGATCGCGAGGCCGATGCCCGCGAGCACCGACTGGCCGACCGCGGTGAGGACGACGCCCAGAGCGACGCCGCGGATCGACTGACCCGCGAGGACGACCGCGTTGCCCCCACGGTCCCCCGCCACCCGCCGCGCGAATCGTCGCAGCTGCTCCGCGGCCGAGTCGCCGAGCTGGTAGAGGACGGCGGCGACGATCACCGTCATGAGGAGGTGGAAGAAGAGCGCGCCGACGCTCCCGAGAGTGCCGACAAACCAGTCCACAGCCCGACGCGCGTAGGGCGCCGCCTTCTCCGCGAGGTCGCGCACGGCCGCGCCCGCGTAGCCCTGCCACGCGGCGTCGGCGTGCTGACCGACGATGGGAATCTTCGCGACCCAGGAGGGAGGGGGCGGAATTTCCGCGGTCCTCAGCTGGTCGACCTTCAAAGCGATCGCGGACCGGCTCTCGAGCAGCGTTCCGAGCCCCGCGAGGAAGGGCACGACGACGACGACGAGAAGCGCGAGCGTGAGAACAGCCGTCGCCAGACCCCTTCGTCCCCCGAAGAGCTTCTGGAGCTTGAGGAGCACGGGCCACGTCGCGACAACGATCGTCGTCGCCCAGACGAGCGCCGCCGCGAACGGCGCGAGGATCCAGAGCACGGCCGCGAGGAGGCCGCAGATGATCAGGATCGCGAAGACGATCTGCGGAAGGTCTGGCCGGCGGTCGTTCATGGATGTTCCTTTCGCGCAAACGGGCGGTCGCTCCGGCGCAGGAGGCGGTCCTCCTCGTCCCACATCTCGTCGTGGTGCTCGCCGGGACGGTCCATCGCGAACGAGATCCAGATGAAGTGCTGGAGGAACCGGTAGGCATGCTCCTCGGTGCGCGCGGTCAGACCGGCGGCGTACTGCGGACGCGCGGACTCAAGCGTTTCGCCCTGACCTGCACTCGTCATCGATGCTCCTCCTAACCCCGGGAATCACTCGGAACCCGCTCAACGGAGAGGGTCCGTGTGCTCCTGGACGTCGGTTTTACACCCGTCCACAGCTGCCTGGTCACTGGGACACACCTGTTTTTCGGACGCTCCTCTGACGCTGTAAGGATCGCCACATGTTGGTTCGGGTCTCCCGAGGGCGTGGCGATCGAGGCAGCTACCGCGAGCAGCAACGTTTTCAGCGTCGTCCTCAGTACGGCTCGCCGTCGAGGCTCACCGTTTCGGCCTTCGCACCGGCCGTCTCGATCTGGACTTGAGGAGCGTCGAACTGGGAGCACCTTGCGCTGAAGACGGGGGCCCCGCACGATGAGCAGGAGAAGCGCACGTGCACGTCAGGGGGATCCATCGGATCCCGCGTCCAATCGTCAGCCGTCTCGCATTCCCCGCATTCCCATTTCACAGCCCAACGCGCCATGACCTCGACCTCCTGTCCGAGGAGACACTCCGGACCGCCCGGCCCGCATGATGCGATTGCATCTCGCCGATCCCATGATCCCGGCTCCGGCCGCTGCATCCTGACCGATGCGTTCGCTTCACGCGCTCCGCAGGCGCATGGGGCCAGTTCGAACGAGCATGGGCGGCTGACAATGATGCGTTTGTATCAGACCGTACTTGGGCGCGAACCGTAGCCTACTCGCATTCGAAGGAGGTGGACGATGAGGAAGTCCGGATTTTCGATGGTGGTGGGTTGTGTCGCGGTCGCCTTGTGCGTGACGTCCCTGGCGCTGGCCCAGGCCTCCGCGGCTCCACCCAAGGGCGAGGCGGTGCTGGCGTCGGTGCAGGTCACCGCGACAGTGGCAAAGATCAACCAGAAGACGCGCGAAGTCACGCTCAAGGCGGACGATGGCCAGGAGTACGCCTTCGTGGCGGGCGACGAGGTCAAGAACCTCGCCCAGGTCAAGAAGGGCGACCTCGTCGTTGCGACCTACACGGAGGCCCTCGCCTACGAGGTGAAGAAGAGTGGCAAGGCCGGCGCAGCGGCGGCCGTTGCAGGCGGGGCCGCCGCGCCTGGCGCGAAGCCAGCGGGCGCCCTCGGGGCGGCGGTGACGGTGACGGTCGTGATCACCGCGATCGACACCAAGGTCCCGTCGGTCACCTTCAAGCGACCGGACGGCACCACGCGGACGATCAAGGTGAAAAACCCGGAGAAGCTCCAGGGCGTGAGCGTCGGGGACACGGTCGAAATCACCTACGTCGAGGCGATCGCGATCAAGGTCGAGAAGGCGCCGAAGAAGTAGCGAGCGATTGAAGGAAGCAAGGCCGGGTACCCAAGAGCTGGGTACCTCAGGAGGAGTGACATGGACAACCTGAGAGAGGCGATGGGCGGGTGGGCTCAGAAGGCTGCAGAAGAACGCGGGATTGCTCGTGGGCCTCGGGGTGCTGACGGTGATCGCGGGCTTTCTGGCCATCGGCTCTCCAATGGTCAGCGGCATCGGCGTCTCCATTCTCATCGGGATCGCGTTGGTGATCGCCGGCGTGGCGCGAACGGTCGGCGCCTTCAGTGCAGGGTCGTTCGGGCAGGGCGCCCTCGCGTTCGTCGGCGGAATCCTCACGTTCGTGGCCGGCGTGATTCTCACGGGCCGGCCCGGATTGGGGCTGGCGACCCTCACCCTGCTGGTCGGGGGCTACCTGGTCGTGGACGGGATCTCGGGCGCCGTGCTCGCCTTCCACGTGCGGCCGGAGAAGGGATGGGGCTGGATGCTCTTCAGCGCCGTCATGGGCATCCTCCTGGGATTCCTCCTGCTGCGGGAGTGGCCGCTGTCCGGGCTGTGGGCGATCGGGACGCTCGTGGGGGTCAACCTTGTGTTCAGCGGCTTCTCCTTGATCTCCGTCGGTTCGGCCGTAAAAGGAGCGGCCAAGAAGCTGTCGTAGATGTCGTAGAAGCAGAGGGGCGCCGCGCACGCCTGTGAGCTCCGCTGGTTCTGCGCGCGCCCTGGGCGCGATTTCGTCCTTGAACCGAGGTCGAGCGGACGGAAGGAGACGGCAATGAGCTCCACCATGGCACCAAACGGGCGCGGCGTGGGCGCCCCGGGCCGGCGCACGGTCTACAGCATGTGCGGCATGTGCGCGGTCCGTTGCCCGATCGAAGTGACGGTCGAGAACGGCCGCGTCGCCTGGCTGCAGGGCAATCCACACGACGCGGCCATCGGCGCCAGCCTCTGCGCGAAGGGCTCGGCCGGCCTGGCTCTCGAGTACGACGACGACCAGAGGCCGCAGACGCCGCTGATCCGCATGGGGCCGCGCGGCGGCGGCCAGTGGCGGAGGACGTCCTGGGACGAAGCTCTCGACTACATCGCCGAGAAGCTGAAGGAGACGATCGAGACCTTTGGCGGACGCGGCATCGCGCTGTCCGATCGCGGCGGACCGTTCAACGACCTGACGCGCACGTTCCTCCAGGCGCTCGGCTCACCGAACTACTTCAACCACGACGCCACCTGCGGTAGTAACCGCCACAACGCCGGGTGCTCGATCTACGGCTTCGGCTCCGACGCGCTCATCCCGACCTGACGCGTACCAGGCACCTGGTGCTCTACGGTCGCAACATCGTCGAATCGCTGATGGTCAAGGAAGCCAAGGCTTTCATGGCCGCCATGGCCAGGGGGATGAGCTGCACCTACATCGATCCACGCGCCAGCATGACGGCCTGCAAAGCGA